>CAKSIG010000001.1 GCA_934463035.1 uncultured Eubacteriales bacterium
TCTTCCTGTTATCTTTATCTTAACACATAACAGAGTCCTCGGATTTATTACCACTTAACTTTTTATCATGCCTCCTATATATCAAATTTTTTTAATTTTTCGGCAAAAGCCTCCAACGGATCGCTTTCAGCCTGCTTTTTTGCCGACTTATAAGGTCCTAACTTATAAGTCACACCGAGTACCGACTGCGCCGCTTTCCTTATACTGTCCTTATATGAGCTGTTACTGCTGTTGATAAGCGAGCGGAACTGGCTGTTTGGCGCGTCTATCAGCAAATAACTGCCCTTTGTGTATGCGCTTGAACCTTCGAGAACGCCTGCGATAAGCGGACACGATGTGCGGAGTATTTTAAGTATCTCCGACCACTTTGCAACGCGTGTTTCATCGCTTGACGTAATTTGAGGCTCGCTGTACGGCGGAATACCGCCGTCGCTCTCGGTAGGCATAGGTATTTCCTCAGGCTCCTCTTTGCGCGGTTCCTCCATTGGAGTCGGCTGCGGATTTACCTGTGAATGTACCTTAGCCGCCGAATGAACCGCGGCGCCATTTTCAAGAGCCGCAACGCGCCTTTCAAGCGATACCAAATCACCCGAAAGCGCGGGGTTGCACAGGTTTATCACCGTCATTTCCATTTCACAGCGCCTGTTTCCCGTCTGCATGGCGGCTGTGGCGTTCTGCAAAACAGAAAGAGTCCTCATAATATCCTTAATATCATAGTCGGCGGCAAGCGCGGTCATTGCTTTAAGCTGTGACGCCGAGCATACGATAGGCGGTTTCCCGTTCCTTACAGTTTTTAATATCATTAAATTTCTGTAATGATTTATCAGTTCGCCCAAAAGACGGGTCATATCAACCGAGGACGTATGAAGTTCGTCAATTAACATCAGGGCGTTTTCACATTCGCCTTTTTTTATATACCCCGACATTTTAAGCAGATATTCGTTGCCCGCCATTGAGCATACCTGCGCTACGGTGTCCTCATCTATTTCTTTGCCGTTCGACGCGCACAAATCCAAAATCGAAAGTGCGTCGCGCATACCGCCGTCAGCCGATGCAGCTATAAGCGAAGCGGCGTCCTTCGTCACCGTAAGTCCTTCCTTTTCGGCGATATACTGTATTCTTTCGCATATCTTTTCGCTGTCTATCCTCTTGAAATCAAAGCGCTGACAGCGTGAAAGTATGGTCGCGGGGAGCTTATGCACCTCGGTCGTTGCAAGAATGAACACAACGTGTTCGGGCGGTTCCTCCAAGGTTTTTAGCAACGCGTTGAACGCGCTTATTGTAAGCATATGTACCTCGTCTATAATATAAACGCGGTATTTTGACGACGCAGGCGCAAAGGCTACCTGCTCGCGCAGCTCGCGTATGCTGTCAACACTGTTATTTGAAGCCGCGTCTATCTCAACAATATCGGTATTCTCACCCTCGGCGGTCATACGGCACATTTCACATTCAAGGCAAGGGTCGCCGTTCTTAATATTAAGGCAGTTCACCGCTTTTGCAAGTATTTTAGCACAGCTTGTCTTACCCGTTCCCCTTGTGCCCGTAAAAAGGTAGGCGTGGGATATTTTGCCCGAGCTTAGCTCATTTTTCAGCGTTTCGGTTATGTGTTCCTGCCCGACAACCTCCGAAAAGGTCTGCGGACGGTATTTTCTGTAAAGCGCTCTGTAAGCCACAGACTTTCACCCCTTTTTAAATAAGACCTGACACACTAAATAAAACTTGCGTATCCGAGTGTACGAATGAACCGATTTACTGCGGCGCACAGGAAAGACCACTTAATGCTGCTCGGTTCCCCGCCTGACATGGTTCGTAGCATCCCGTCGCACAGGACCCGCCCATTCGCACACTCCGATACGCAAAACAAACGGAATGTAATTTCCACCTGTATATTATAATATAAGTCAACCGTTTTGTAAAGAGATAAAATGTTGAAATAAATTCATAAATTTGATATAATTATATTGTATTATTAGGTAATGAAAGGTGTGCGGTTTATGTCAGGGTATAAAATTAAAGATTTATTCCAGCTTGACGGTATGCTGTTTGCCCCGCTTTTTGAGGGTGCGGAGCTTCCGTTTGAAATTCTTCCCAAAATAGGCGATTTTATAAAGGAACTCGGCAAAGGGCTTGACAGCAGTGTTTACGAGGCAAAGGGCGAGAATATTTGGATAGCCAAAAGCGCTTGTGTAGCGCCGACGGCAAGCATAACAGGTCCGTGTATAATCGGCGAAAACACCGAGGTTCGCCATTGCGCCTTTATCCGCGGCAATGCGCTTATAGGAGACAACTGCGTTGTCGGAAACTCGACCGAGCTTAAAAACGTTGTGCTTATCGGCAAGGTGCAGGTTCCGCATTATAACTATGTAGGCGATTCCGTATTGGGATACGGCTCCCATATGGGCGCGGGTTCGATAACCTCAAATGTCAAATCGGACAAAACGCTTGTAACTGTAAAGACCGATGAAGGCATAATCAAGACGGGGCTTAAAAAATTCGGTGCGATATTGGGCGACTGTGTTGAGGTCGGGTGCGGCTCGGTGCTGAACCCCGGAACAATAATCGGCAGGAACACAAATATATATCCGCTGTCATCAGTCAGAGGATTTGTGCCCGCAAACAGCATTTATAAGCGTGCCGGCGAGGTTGTAGAAAAACGATAATGAATATTGAGAAATGGGACATACTTGACAGGGACGGCAAGCCCACGGGCAGAACAACGCTCAGGGGCCGCTGTATTTTAAAAAACGGCGAATATCATCTTGTCGTCCATATATGGATACTTTCAAGCGACGGGAAATTTCTTATACAGCGCCGCTCGGACACAAAACAGCTTATGCCCGGAGAATGGGCGGCAACAGGCGGGGCCGCCGTTTCGGGCGAGGATTCCTTTTCAGCCGCAAGGCGCGAGCTTTTTGAGGAAATGGGAATACCGTCCGACCGCAAAACACTTAAAAAACTGTTGCGTATAAAAAGGCGCAACTCCCTGCTTGATATATGGATGATAACGGTTGACATTCCCGCAAAGGAGCTTACGCTTCAAAAAAGCGAAGTATCCGAAGCCAAATGGATAACCAAAGAAGAACTTTGCGATATGATAAAGCAAGAGCAATTCCATAACTATGGCAAAGAATATTTTGACCGTGTATTTGAAAAAATCGAGGAATCAAGGAGAGCCGTTATATGAGCTTAAAAGTAGAGGGACAGAGCTGTCCTATATGTCACGCCTATCTTTTTGATGACGACGACATAGTATATTGTCCGATCTGCGGCGCTCCGCACCATCGGGACTGTTACAATTCAGTAGGTCACTGCGGACTTGAAGAACTGCACGGGACATCGGAACAGTATGATCGCGACAAATTTGTCGCAAAGGAAGCCGAGCACGAAAAGGAAGAAACCGAAGAAAAAACAACGCTCAGACAGGGCGAGGTCAAATGCTCGATGTGCGGAAATGTTTACAGTTTTGACCTTCCCGCCTGCCCGAAGTGCGGCACGCCGAATATATCGCGTATCTCGCCGAGTTTTGCAGGTTTTGACTTTTTAGGCGGCGTTCCCACTGATTACAATATAGGCGCAGGCGTTACGGCGGACGAAGCCAAACGGTTTGTGGCGACCAATACTACTCGTTATGTACCGAAATTTGCGTCTCTTACCGTCAAGCATAAGGCTTCGTGGAATTGGGCGGCGTTCCTTTTCCCTTGCGGCTGGAATTTAGGCAGAAAAATGTATAAAAACGGTATACTTATCGGCATACTGAGCATAACCGCGGCAATTCTTTCTATACCGCTTTTGAAGATACTTTACAATTCAGGGGTTATGCAGACGAACAATTATGCAACTGCGGCTCAGAACATTTACAGCTATCTGTCCGAAGTCAATACCGCAACCGTTCTTCTTGCGGCGGCAGGGGGATTGCTCAACCTTGTTATACGTATTCTGTGCGGAATATTTGCGGACAACACATACAAGAATTACTGCATTTCCTGTATAAACAAGATAAAGACCGAAAGCGACGACATTGATTATGATTACCGAAAAAAAGGCGGCATAAGCGTAGTTGCCCTAATGCTCGGTATTATGGCGGTGGAATATCTGCCCAACATAATATATATGCTTATTTAATGCGGAGAAAAATTATGGATAAGATAAATATATGCAAAGAATGCGGAACGGAAAATGAGGAATGTTACATTTACTGCAAGAATTGCGGTGCGCCGTTAAACGCTGAAAAAGCACAGACCGAAAGGTTGAACAATTTTAGGCATCGGAAGAAACAAAAAAATACCGTTTTTGAAAACAATTCGGAAAATCCGAATTTCTCACACGGGACAACAGACAACCCCGACGACAATGCCGAAAACCCCAATTTTTCGCACGGTGCGTCATCTTTTTACGGCGGCGGCAATTCAAACTTTTCGCATAATGAGGAAAACCGCCGTACCGACGCATACGCCTATGCGGTGCCTGAAAATATATGCGGTGTTTCAACCGAGGATATGGCTTATTTTGTTGGAATAAAGGCAAATGAAATCATCCCCAAATTTGCCAAAATGGAGGCGGAGCAGACCCGTATTTCGTGGTGCTGGCCTGCGGCTGTTTTGGGATTTTTGATAGGACCTCTCGGTTCAGCGCTGTGGTTTTTATACCGAAAAATGTATAAGGCAGCGGGGCTGTTGCTGATTTTCGGTGCGGCGCTCCTGTGCGCCGCCGAGCTTATACCTGAGTGGCTTATTAATATCGGAATCGCGCAAGATTTCGTGCTTGTTTCAAAAACAGGCTTTTTGCAGATTATAAGAATAACGTTTTGCCTTGTCACGGGGCTTTTCGGTTATCATATCTATTTGCAGCACGCCGTTAAAAAAATACGCAGTTACTGCGCTTTCGCCTGCGACCCGAGATACTATAAGATCGGTCTTTCGGCTATCGGCGGAACGTCAGGCGGTATGGCGGCGCTCGGCGTACTTGCAATATTCGCGGTTACAGCGATTATAAGCGTATTCATAAAATTAATATAAACGATTGGAGTTATTGCAATGAAAATTAAAAAGGCTATTATTCCTGCGGCAGGTCTCGGAACAAGGGTCTTGCCTGCTTCAAAATCAATGCCGAAAGAAATGCTTCCGATAGTGGACAAGCCTGCAATACAGTACATAGTTGAAGAAGCGGTAAAGGCGGGAATTACCGATATTTTAATAATTACCAACCGCGGCAAAGGCATTATAGAGGATCATTTCGACCACTCAGTAGAGCTTGAAAATATGCTTGAAAAGCGCGGAAATACCGAAATGCTTGAATCGCTTGACCGTTTGGCAAACCTTGCCAACATATATTTTATAAGACAAAAAGAAACGCGCGGGCTGGGCGACGCTGTTTTAAAAGCGAGAGAATTTGTGGGTAACGAGCCGTTTGCCGTACTCTACGGCGACGATGTTATCATCGGCGATATTCCCGCAATCGGCGAGCTTTGCGACGCATACGAAAAATACGGAAAGAGCGTTGTCGGCATAAAGGAGGTTTCTGATGAATTTATAGTCAAATACAGCTCCCTTAAAACCGAAAAAATAGCGGATAAGATCTATTCGGTAACCGATATGATCGAAAAGCCTTCGCTTGAAACAAAATTTTCAAACTACTCGATACTCGGGCGCTGCGTTCTCGACAGTGAGATTTTTGATATTCTCGAAAGGACTCCGCTCGGCGTGGGCGGTGAGCTTCAACTGACCGACGCTATGCGCGAGCTTGCCGTAAAATACGGTATGACGGGTGTGGATTTCAGCGGAACCCGTTATGATATGGGAAACAAGTTCGGAATTATCAAGGCAGGTATTGAGGTGGGACTCAACCACCCCGAAGTAGGCAGTCAGCTCCGCGAATATATAAAGGAACTTGCAAAAACGCTATGAGTCTTCCCTATTCTACCGTTCTTTTTGATTTAGACGATACACTTTTCGACTTCGGCGCCGCCGAGGCGTCAGCCGTAAGGCAGGTGCTGAAAAATAACGGCCTTCCGTCAGACGATAAAGCAGTAAAAACCTACTCCGCAATCAATCTGCATTATTGGCAGCTTTTTGAAAGCGGCGAAATTGAGCGCGAGCAGATCTTCACAGAGCGGTTTTTCACCCTTTTGGACACATTCGGAATAAAAGGCGACGCAAACAAGCTCTCCTCAGAATACGGCGTACTTTTATCAACGCAGCATCAGCTTGTAGACGGCGCCGAAGATATACTTAGCTACTGCAAAAAAAGAGGTTACCGCATATATATTGCATCAAACGGTCTGTCCTCTACACAGCACAGGCGCATTGCCGAGTCGGGCGTTGCAGGATATTTCGACAGGGTGTTTGTTTCGGAGGATACGGGATATAAAAAGCCCGAAAAGGGATTTTTCGATTTTATTTTAAGCAACGGCGAAGAAAAAGACCGCCGCCGTATGATGATAGTGGGCGACAGCCAAAGTTCCGACATACTCGGCGGCATAAACGCAGAGATAGACACCTGTTGGTTTAATCCAAACGGTAAAAAGGAACTTTATAAGCCAAAATACGAAATTTCAAAACTCAGCGAATTAAAAAGAATTATATAAACTGCACAGTAATAAACCGCCTTTCTCTTGGTAATAATATTTCCAAAAGGAAGGCGATTTTTACGGATAATTTTGCAGATAAAGTAAGACTTATTGATGAAGCTCTGTGCCCTGACGAGAGCTTCGATATAATTAAACGCAAGCTCATAGTAGCCGAGCGCGAAGCCGTTTTGTACTTTGTAGACGGCTTTATAAAGGACGAAGTTTTTGAGAAAATGCTTGAATTTTGGTTCAAGCAAAAGCCCGAGGATTTAGCTGACATTCACGATATGGAGCGGTTCGGCAAGGACAAAATGCCATACGTTGAGGTAGACGCAACGCACGACATTAAGCAGGCTGTAACCGCAGTGCTTTCTGGTCCTGCCATATTTGTTATAGACGGCATAGACGGCGTTCTACTGATAGACACCAGAACCTATCCCGTAAGGGGTATCGGAGAGCCGCAAAAGGACAAATCGCTCCGCGGTTCGCGCGACGGATTTGTAGAAACCCTGATATTCAACACGGCAATGATAAGGCGCCGTATCCGCGACGAAAGATTGCGTATGGAATATATCCAGATAGGAAAGGTGACAAAGCTGGACGCAACTATCTGCTATATTGACGGCGTTTGCAACGGACAAATACTAAAAAAATTAAGAGACAAACTTAAAAACCTTGATATTGAGGGAATTTCAATGACGCAACAGGCAATTTCGGAAAAGCTGGTGCATACGGCATTTTTCAATCCCTTCCCGAAGTTCAAGTTTACCGAACGTCCCGACTACGCGAGCGCCTGTATTCTTGACGGCAGAATAGTCCTTATAATGGACAACTGCCCGACGGTTATGATCCTGCCGATGTCGTTCCCCGACTTTTTCAGAGAAACGGACGATTATTACTTCCTTCCGTTGGTAGCGAGCTTTACGCGAATAGTGCGAATGATTGTAAGTATATTTACGGTATTCTGCACCCCGGTATATCTTTTGCTTGTAAACAATCCAGAATATGTTCCGAAATGTCTCAGCTTTATAAAGCCTACTGTCAGCGGATCAATTCCGCTGTTTATACAGTTTATATTGCTTGAATTTATAATTGACGGTCTTAAACTCGCGTCCCTCAACACTCCCGATACGCTTTCAAGCGCCCTCGGAATAGTCGGCGGTCTTCTGCTTTCTGACTTTGCGATAGACGCAGGTTGGTTCATTATCGAAGCCATACTCTTTATGGCGTTTGTCGCAATTTCAGGTTATGCCCAGCCGAGCTTTGAAATGGGTTACGCTATGAAATTCCAACGAATGGCGTTGCTTGTATTGGTTCAGCTTTTTGGACTTTTCGGACTCATAGGCGGTACTGTCCTGTTTATTATAGGTCTGCTTTGTATGAAGACCCTTTCGGGCAGAAACTACCTTTACCCGATAGTTCCGTTTGATTTAAAATCATTCGCGGGATTGTTTGTCCGTCCCTCGATCAGCAAAGCAAAACACTGAATTAGACATTAGACATTAGATATTAGAATATAGATGTTAGCAGGCTCCCGTCTTAAAAAAGACGGGAGCCTATATCTAAAATCTAATCAGTAATCTTCCTCATATATCTCGTAAAATTCTGTGATTTCGTATTCGTGAACGCCGTATTCGTTAAGGTTGACTATACGGCGGTTATTTTTTGCGGCATAATTGAGTGTGTTGGCGGTGCCGCCCGCCTTACCGTCAAACCACGTAATAACGAAATCGCTGTTATCAACCATAAATTCGTTGCGCCTTTGATAACAGCCCGGAAAATACCTGTCCGAAACAAGTATCACTTCATCGGCATTCTTTATAATGCGGTCATACCGCTCCCGCCATCCGTCGCGGAACTTTTCCGCCTGTCCCACAAAGGGAACGGCGCAAATCAGCTTTATAACCGCTTTTTTGTATGTTTCCCGCAGGAGCAGGACTATTTCGGCGGCAATAATATCAAAGCCCATTGCCATACCGCTGTAAAACGTGTAGCAGCCTTCGTCGGGCAGAGAAAAAACTGCGTCGATCAGCTTATTTTCAAAGCGCGTATATTGAAAATCGGATCCGTCAAGCGCAAACGGAAATTTTGACGGTCGGTATCCCGTAAAACAACAACTTTTAAATTTTTCGGTCATACTTAATCATTCCTAAATTCTTGACTTAAAGGGGATTTTCTATTATTATATTATTGTTGACCTTAACAGAATCAACGATAGTATCGCAACAGGAGGTTGGGTATGGACAGTATTGATTTAAAACTTATTACACTGTTACAGCAAAATGCGAGAACGCCGCTTAAAAATCTTGCCGAACAGGTTTATTTATCCTCACCTGCCACGGCGGCAAGGATAGAGAAGCTCGAAAAGGACGGCATAATATCGTCATACAGCGCGCAAATAGACCTGAAAAAAGCAGGCTATCCAATAATAGCGTTTATAAATCTTGACCTTGAACCGAATGAAAAGCCGACATTTTACCCATTTATACGCTCGCACCCGAACGTACTTGAATGTAACTGCGTTACAGGTCACTATTCCCAGCTTATAAAGGTGGCTTTTGAAAGCACGGAAGCGCTTGACGGGTTTGTAGGCGAGCTTAACGCCTTCGGTCACACCGAAACGCAAATTGCCTTTTCCGAGCCTCAGCCGCCGCGCGGCATTGACCTTGAAAAAGCGACCAATAAAAGATAAGCAAAATACAGGGGTTGTCACGGAACAACCCCTGCTTTTTTTTATTTGCTGATTATTTCAAAAGGCTTCTGTAAAGCTCTGCTATTTCTTCAACACTTGTTTCTCTCGGGTTACCCGGACGGCAAGCGTCTGCATAAGCGGACTCGGCAAGAGCAGGTATATCCTCCTCTTTAACGATGCCTTTAAGAGTGGTCGGAATACCTACATCCTCGGCGAGCTTGCGAACAGCTTCAACAGCGGCGGCGCGGTACTCGTCCTGAGTCATATCGTCAACACCCTCAACACCCATAACACGGGCAATCTCGCGGTATTTTTCACCCGTATACTCTGCGTTGTATGCCATAACGGTCGGCAGAAGTATAGCGCAAGCCTTACCGTGAGGAGTATCATAATAAGCTGAAAGCGTGTGTGCCATAGAGTGGTCAACACCAAGACCTACGTTTGAGAAGCCCATTCCCGCAACGTACTGACCGAGAGCCATACCCTCTCTGCCCTCTTTTTCATTGGCAACAGCGCTGCGGAGCGAACGTGAAATTATTTCAATAGCTTTGAGGTGGAACATATCCGAAAGCTCCCAAGCAGCTTTTGTTATGTAACCTTCAATAGCGTGGGTAAGTGCATCCATACCCGTAGCGGCGGTAAGAGCCTTAGGCATTGTGCTCATCATCTCAGGGTCAACAACCGCTATAATCGGAATATCGTGAGCGTCAACACAAACAAATTTACGTTTCTTTTCAACATCGGTTATAACGTAGTTGATAGTAACCTCTGCGGCAGTACCTGCGGTAGTCGGAACAGCGATTATCGGAACACAGGGTTTCTTTGTAGGTGCAACGCCTTCAAGCGAACGTACATCGGCAAACTCGGGATTGGCAACGATTATACCGATAGCCTTAGCGGTATCCATTGAAGAACCGCCGCCGATAGCAACAATACAGTCTGCTCCGCTTTCCTTGATAGCGGCAACACCGTGCTGAACATTTTCAATGGTCGGGTTCGGTTTAATATCCGAATACAGAGTGTATTCTATTCCGTTCTTTTCAAGCAGGTCTGTAACCTTTTTTGAAATACCGAACTTTACAAGATCGGGGTCGGAAGTAACGAAGGCCTTTTTAAAGCCGTGACCCTTGATTTCGTCAGGAATGGCGTTGATTGCGCCTGCACCGTGATAGGAAGTTTCGTTAAGCATAAATTTGTTCATAGATATACTCACCTTTCTTTTGGCTGACGGAAATCGCTCCCGTCATACCTAATCATTGGGTTTCCCCTATTGTATAGCTTTATAAGCTGTATATATTATACAATAAATTTTGTGTTCAATCAATAGTTAATTTATTAACATATTATTACGTAAAAAATCGGAGTTTATATGAAATAAACTCCGATTTTCTGAATTTTAAGTTCTAACGCCTGATTCTGATTAGCCGTTGATAGCTGTAACAACGCCCGAACCTACTGTACGTCCGCCTTCACGGATTGCGAAACGAAGTCCCTCTTCAATTGCGATCGGGGTGATGAGCTCTACGTCCATCTCTACGTTATCGCCGGGCATACACATCTCGGTTCCTGCCGGAAGTGATACCACGCCTGTTACGTCGGTCGTTCTGAAATAGAACTGAGGACGGTAATTATTGAAGAACGGTGTATGACGTCCGCCTTCGTCCTTGGTCAGTACGTATACCTGTCCGTGGAACTTTGTATGAGGATTGATTGAACCCGGTTTGCAGAGTACCTGTCCGCGCTCTACTTCCTCACGGCCTACGCCGCGGAGAAGCGCACCTACGTTATCGCCTGCTTCGCAGAAGTCAAGGGTCTTGCGGAACATTTCCATTGATGTTACAACGGTCTTCTTGCGTTCCTCGGTAAGTCCGATGATCTCTACTTCGTCGCCTGCATTGAGCTGTCCGCGCTCTACACGGCCTGTTACAACCGTACCGCGGCCTGAAATGGTCATTACGTCCTCGATAGGCATAAGGAACGGAAGATCTGCTTTACGCTCAGGTGTAGGAATATAATCGTCTACTGCTTCCATAAGCTCTTTGATCGGCGCATACTCAGGTGCGTCGGGATCGGTTGAAGTACATTCAAGTGCTACAAGCGCTGAACCCTTGATGATAGGTGTATCGTCGCCGGGGAACTCATACTTGTCGAGTGTCTCGCGAATTTCCATCTCAACGAGTTCGAGAAGCTCTTCGTCGTCTACCTGATCGCACTTATTCATAAATACTACGATATACGGAACGCCAACCTGACGGGCAAGGAGAAGATGCTCTCTTGTCTGTGCCATAGGTCCGTCTGTCGCTGCGATTACGAGGATTGCGCCGTCCATCTGTGCCGCACCTGTAATCATGTTCTTTACATAGTCTGCGTGTCCGGGGCAGTCAACGTGTGCATAGTGACGCTTATCTGTCTCGTACTCTACGTGTGCGGTGTTGATTGTAATTCCGCGCTCTCTTTCCTCAGGCGCCTTGTCTATGTTTGCATAGTCCTCAAACTGCGCCTGTCCCTTCAATGAAAGGTACTTTGTGATTGCTGCCGTAAGTGTCGTCTTACCGTGGTCTACGTGACCGATGGTTCCGATATTTACGTGCGGCTTATTTCTTTCAAATTTAGCCTTTGCCATTATTGTTTCCTCCTTGGTTTATCTGAAATAATTTCTTCTATGATTTCAAGCGTTTAACGCCTGCATATCAGTCTTTCTTAGCACGTGTCGAAATAATTTTCTCGGCAATGCTCTTCGGAACTTCTTTATAACCGTCGGGTTCCATTACATACTGTCCGCGTCCCTGAGTCTTTGAACGAAGGTCGGTAGCGTAACCGAACATATCGCCGAGAGGTACTCTCGCGTTGATCTGCTTAACGCCCGATCTGTCTTCAAAGCCCTGTATCTCGCCGCGGCGTGAGTTAAGGTCGCCGATAACGTCGCCCATATACTCCTCAGGAACTATAACAGTAACCTTCATTATGGGTTCAAGAAGAACCGGATCGGCTATGCGGCAAGCCTCTTTAAACGCCATCGAACCGGCAATTTTAAATGCCATTTCGGACGAGTCAACCTCGTGATAAGAACCGTCATAAAGAGTAACCTTAACGTCAACAACAGGATAGCCTGCGAGAACGCCTGCCTGCAAAGCACCCCTGATACCTGTATCAACAGCAGGAATAAATTCCTTCGGAATGCTGCCGCCTGTTACTGCGTTAATAAATTCATAGCCCTTACCGGTCTCGTTAGGCTCAACAATGATCTTAACGTGACCGTACTGACCTGAACCGCCTGACTGACGCTTATACTTAGTTTCGTGGTCAACCTTTTTGCGTATGCTTTCCTTATATGCAACCTGCGGAGCGCCTACGTTAGCCTCAACCTTAAATTCACGAAGCAAACGGTCAACTATGATTTCAAGGTGTAATTCACCCATTCCTGCAATAATAGTCTGTCCCGTTTCTTCATCGGTATAGCACTTGAAGGTAGGATCTTCTTCCGCAAGTTTTGCAAGAGCAAGACCCATCTTCTCCTGACCTGCCTTTGTCTTCGGTTCGATAGCGACACGAATAACAGGCTCGGGGAAGTTCATTGATTCAAGTATTATAGGATGCTTTTCATCGCACAGCGTATCACCTGTGGTGGTGTTTTTAAGACCGACAGCGGCGGCAATGTCGCCCGCGTAGCAGGTCTCAATATCCTCACGGTGGTTAGCGTGCATTTGAAGTATACGTCCGAGACGTTCCTTATTGTCTTTTACCGAGTTGTAAACACCGGATCCCGCGTCAACGGTACCTGAGTAAACACGGAAGAAACAGATCTTACCGACGAACGGGTCGGTAGCGATCTTGAACGCAAGAGCCGCAAAAGGCTCAGTATCGGAAGAATGTCTCTGCTCCTCCTCGCCTGTTTCGGGGTTTACACCCTTAATAGCTTCAATGTCGGTAGGAGCGGGCATATAATCAACTATTGCGTCCAAAAGCGGCTGAACGCCCTTGTTTCTGTAAGAAGTACCGCAAGTAATCGGTACCATATTATTAGCGATAGTAGACTCACGGATTATCTTCTTTATCTGTTCAACAGACGGCTCCTCGCCTTCGAAGTATTTTTCCATAAGTTCTTCGTCCTGCTCAACAATATGCTCGATAAGCTCGGTGTGATATTTGTTGGCAAGCTCAACCATATCCTCGGGGATAGGCTCGTGTCTTACGTCCTTACCGAGATCGTCATAGTAGATCTCAGCGTCCATATTAACAAGGTCAACGATTCCCTTGAACGTGTCCTCAGAGCCTATCGGCAGCTGAATCGGAACACCGTTGCAGTTGAAACGGTCCTTGATCATATCGAGAACGTGATAGAAGTCCGCGCCCATAATATCCATTTTATTAACGTATATCATACGCGGAACATGATATTCGTCAGCCTGACGCCAAACGGTTTCAGACTGAGGCTCAACACCGCCCTTAGCGCAGAGAACGGTAACAGAACCGTCAAGTACGCGGAGTGAACGCTGAACTTCAACAGTGAAGTCAACGTGTCCGGGAGTGTCGATAATATTGATACGATGGTCTTTCCAGAAACAGGTCGTAGCAGCGGAGGTAATTGTAATACCGCGCTCCTGCTCCTGCTCCATCCAGTCCATAGTTGACGCACCGTCGTGAGTTTCACCCATCTTACGGTTAATACCCGTATAGAAAAGGATACGCTCAGTTGTGGTAGTTTTACCTGCGTCAATATGTGCCATAATACCAATATTTCTTGTCATTTCAAGAGATACCTTTCTTGGCATATAAACCTCCAGTTCGCAATAAAGCGATAATTGATAATAACAGTTGTTTTAAACTACCATCTGTAATGGGCGAAAGCCTTGTTCGCCTCTGCCATCTTGTGAGTATCGTCACGCTTCTTGGCAGCGCCGCCCATACCGTTAACGGCATCAAGAATCTCGGCAGCCAGACGTTCCTTCATTGTTCTTTCGGAACGGGTACGGCTGTATGTTGTTAACCAACGCAGACCGAGTGTCTGCTTTCTTTCGGGGCGAACCTCAAAAGGTACCTGATAGGTAGCACCGCCCTTACGGACAGCCTTAACTTCAAGCTGCGGCATAACATTTTCCATAGCCTGATCGAAAACCTCAATGGGATCCTTCCCTGTTTTTTCACTTATAATGTCGAAAGCACCATAAACAATCTTCTGAGCAACGCCCTTCTTACCGTCAAGCATAATGTTGTTGATAAGACGGGTTACTGTCTTTGAATTGTATACCGGATCCGGCAATACATCACGTTTTGCAATAAAGCCTCTTCTTGGCACTTTACTTCCCTCCTTCATAATGATGATATCATAGGTACTCGAGTGACAATTTCCCGTAGCACCAAGCAAGGCGTGTATAATATATATAAACGCCGCTGCTTGTACGATGCAGCAGAGATTTCGTCAAATTATTTTGCACCTGCTTTCGGACGCTTCGCACCGTATTTTGAACGGCTCTGCATCCTCTTGGCAACGCCTTGTGTATCAAGGGTTCCTCTGACGATGTGGTAACGCACACCAGGAAGATCCTTAACACGTCCGCCACGAATAAGAACAACGCTGTGCTCCTGAAGATTATGACCGATGCCGGGAATGTAGGCAGAAACCTCAATTCCGTTTGACAGACGTACTCTCGCAATTTTACGGAGAGCAGAGTTCGGCTTCTTAGGAGTAGAAGTCTTAACGGCTGTGCACACGCCGCGCTTTTGCGGAGAATTATTATCGGTAGGCTGACGCTTCATAGAGTTATAACCCTTTAAAAGTGCAGGAGCCTTAGCCTTTTTCTCAACAACTTCACGACCGCTGCGAACCAATTGGTTAAACGTAGGCACTATTACACCTCCCCAAATTCAATTTTATATAACAAACGCACTTACAGCGCGGTTATACCAAAAAAACGGGACATAATCCCACATACTAAATTAGCATAGCACAAAAACCTACGCTTGTCAAGTATTTTAACTTGCAAACGTAGGTTTTATGTCAGTTTACTCAGACGCTGACGGTCTGTTTGTCTTCTTCAAAATCGGCAATTCCGCCGTCAATGTCTTCCTCGGGCTCGGTGGGATTAATCTCCTCACACTTCATACCCGTACCTGCGGGCACGAGCTTACCGATGATAACATTCTCTTTAAGTCCGAACAGCGGGTCTACCTTACCCTTAATAGCGGCTTCGGTAAGAACACGGGTCGTTTCTTGGAAGGACGCCGCCGACAGGAACGATTCGGTAGCAAGCGACGCCTTTGTGATACCGAGAAGCGTTGCAACATAGGTCGCCTTTTTAAGACCTTCCTCGCCAGCCGCGATACGCTCGTCTATCTTGGCGTTTTCGGTTGCTATTTCTTTATATTCATAGCTTACATTCTGCAACAGATCGGTAGAGCCCGAATCAACGATTTTGAGTTTTCTCATCATCTGACGGATAATGACCTCAATGTGCTTATCGTTGATGTCAACACCCTGCGTGCGGTATGCATTCTGAATTTCGGCTATAATATATTCTTCAACAGCCTCGGGTCCCTGAGCTTCAAGAATATCCTGCGGATATTTAGCGCCCGGGATTATGAGATCGCCTGCTTTTACATAGTCGCCCTCACTTACAAGACATCTGATTCCGTAAGGAATGACTATCTTTTCCTCGGTTCCTAGCTCGTCGTTTGTGATTATAACGACATTGCTCTTTTTCTCCTCGGCAATGCGTACCCTACCGTCAATTTTAGCGATAAGACCGCAGTGCTTCGGGCGGCGTGCCTCAAACAGTTCCTCAACACGCGGAAGACCCTGTGTAATATCCTCGGTGCTTGCGATACCGCCCGTGTGGAAGGTACGCATTGTAAGCTGTGTGCCGGGCTCGCCGATAGACTGAGCGGCAACTATTCCGACCGCCTCGCCCGTTGTAACAGGCTTGTTGGTGGCAAGGTTGGAACCGTAGCACTTCTTGCAGACGCCGTGATGGCTGTGACAGGTGAGGATTGAACGGATTTCAATTCTTTCAATACCTGCGTCAACTATACGCTTTGCGTCCTCCTTGGTCATCATATGCTCATTATCGCAGATGACCTCGCCTGTTTCGGGGTTGACTGCCGGGTGGAGCAGATAACGTCCGATAAGGCGTTCTTCAAGAGTTTCAAGGACGTGATTACCGTCCTTAATATCGAATACGGTAAGACCGTCTTCGGTATGGCAGTCGTCCTCGCGGACTATAACGTCCTGCGCAACGTCAACAAGACGGCGGGTAAGATAACCCGAGTCGGCAGTACGTAACGCGGTATCGGCAAGTCCTTTACGCGCACCGCGCGAGGAAATGAAGTATTCAAGAACGTTAAGACCCTCACGGTAGTTAGCACGAATCGGTACTTCGATAACCTTACCTGCGGTATTTGCGATAAGTCCGCGCATACCTGCAAGCTGACGTATCTGGCTCATAGAACCACGCGCGCCCGAGTCAGCCATCATAAATATCGGGTTGAACTCATCAAGGTTGCCCTTCAACGCGTCGGCAACATCTTCGGTCGCCTTGTTCCATATTTCGATAACGTGACGGCTGCGCTCGTCGTTACTGATAAGACCGCGGCGGTAATCCTTGGATACGCTGTCTATTTCAGCCTCGGCGGCTGCAAGTATCTCCTTCTTGGCGGGCGGTATTACCGCGTCGATAACGGCAACGGTTATTGCGCCCTTGGTCGAATACTTAAAGCCCGTGGCTTTTATCTTATCAAGAACGATAGAGGATTCGCTTGTTCCGTGAATATCTATACATTTGTCAATAATTTTACCGAGCTGTTTTTTGCCGACCTTGTTCTGAATAACATCGTCATTGCTTTCAATGAAATTCTTGGACGGATCTTTAAGCGAATAGGTCCATTCAAGATCAAATGTATGATCGGGATCGGTACGGTCTACAAAACCGAGGTCCTGCGGAATGGATTCATTGAATATAATAAATCCGACAGTACACCAAACTAGCTTTGAATTGCCGCTGTCATCGGTCATACGCACACGGATAGGAGCGTGAAGACCGATAATGCCGTCGCTGTATGCCATAATGGCTTCGTTTTTATCTCTGAATACCTTGTTAGTACCCTTTTCGTCAGCCTTAACAAGCGTAAGGTAATAGGAACCGAGTACCATATCCTGAGTAGGAACCGCAACAGGCTTACCGTCAGACGGTTTTAAGAGGTTGTTAGCGGCGAGCATCAGGAAACGAGCCTCTGCCTGAGCCTCGGCTGAAAGCGGAACGTGAACCGCCATCTGGTCGCCGTCAAAGTCGGCGTTGTACGCGGTACATACCAACGGATGCAACTTTAACGCTTTACCTTCGACAAGGACGGGTTCAAACGCCTGAATACCGAGCCTGTGAAGCGTAGGAGCGCGGTTGAGAAGAACGGGATGTTCCTTTATAACAAGCTCCAATGCGTCCCATATCTCGGTCGAGGCACGCTCAACCATTTTGCGGGCGGATTTAATGTTTGTAACCGCCTTTGTTTCAACAAGGCGCTTCATAACGAAAGGCTTGAACAGTTCAAGCGCCATTTCCTTAGGAAGACCGCACTGATACATTTTAAGCTCGGGTCCGACAACTATAACCGAACGTCCCGAATAGTCAACACGTTTACCGAGAAGGTTCTGACGGAAACGTCCCTGCTTACCTTTAAGCATATCGGAAAGCGATTTAAGAGCGCGGTTATTCGGTCCTGTTACGGGCTTGCCGCGTCTGCCGTTGTCGATAAGCGCGTCAACAGCCTCTTGAAGCATACGCTTTTCGTTGCGTACAATAATATCGGGAGCGCGGAGTTCAAGCAACCTTTTAAGGCGGTTGTTACGGTTGATAACACGTCTGTAAAGGTCGTTGAGGTCGCTGGTTGCGAAACGTCCGCCGTCCAGCTGTACCATAGGACGAAGATCCGGCGGTATTACGGGAATAACGTCAAGAATCATCCACTCGGGGCGGTTGCCCGACTGTCTGAACGCTTCGAGAACTTCAAGGCGCTTTAAAATGCGAACCCTTTTCTGTCCCGTAGTGTTTTCAAGCTCATCCCTGAGTTCCTTGCAGGACTCGTCAAGGTCGATCTCGCAAAGCAGTTTTTTAATCGCTTCGGCGCCCATACCCGCCTCGAAATCGTTTTCATACTTTTCACGCATATCGCGGTACTGCTTTTCGCTTAAAAGCTGTTTCTTTTCAAGCGGAGTAGTACCGGGATCGGTTACTATATACTGCGAGAAATACAAAACCTGTTCAAGAGCCTTGGGAGATACGTCGAGAGCCAATCCCATTCTTGACGGTATTGTTTTGAAATACCAAATGTGAGAAACGGGAGCGGCAAGCTCGATAGAGCCCATACGCTCGCGGCGAACCTTTGAACGTGTTACTTCAACGCCGCAGCGCTCGCAGACTTTGCCTTTGTAGCGAATACGTTTATACTTACCGCAGTGGCACTCCCAGTCCTTCTGAGGCCCGAAAATGCGCTCGCAGAACAAACCGCCCTGCTCGGGTTTCAATGTGCGGTAATTGATTGTTTCAGGCTTGGTTACCTCACCGTGAGACCAGCTTCTGATCTGTTCGGGAGATGCAAGTCCGATCTTTATTGATTCAAATTCAATTTCTGCCATAACTGCCCTCCGTTACATTTTTTCCGACATATCGTCGCCGAAGCTGTCGTCCGGTATACCAATGTCGTCATCATCATTTGTCTCTGTAATAGCATCGCCGTTTTCGTCTTCAAGACCGAAGCCGTCAAGATTGTCGGCAACCGTTTCTTCCTTGAAATCCTCAGGGATAGACGGCGAACCGAGACCGATGTCATCATCATCGTCAAAGGTCTGTTTAAGGTCTATTTCCTCGTTATCCTTGTCAAGAACCTTTACGTCAAGTCCCAAAGATTGAAGTTCTTTAATAAGAACCTTAAATGATTCGGGAACACCCGGTTTCGGAATGTTCTGACCCTTAACGATAGCCTCATAAGCCTTGACACGTCCCACAACATCGTCCGACTTAACGGTGAGTATTTCTTGAAGTGTATAAGCGGCGCCGTAGGCTTCAAGCGCCCAAACTTCCATTTCTCCGAAACGCTGTCCGCCGAACTGAGCCTTACCGCCGAGCGGCTGCTGAGTAACGAGCGAATACGGTCCCGTAGAACGTGCGTGTATCTTATCGTCAACAAGGTGATGCAGTTTAAGGTAGTACATATATCCTACCGTTACGAGATTGTCGAACGGTTCACCCGTACGTCCGTCGTAAAGCTGCGTTTTAGCGTCTCTTGTGAGCGGAATACGTGAGAAATCGAGTTTTGCGGTGTTTCTGTCCGCATAATCGCCGTTCTTTGTGGTTTCTTCCGCCATTTCAAAGCACTTGCGTATATCGTCCTCGTGCGCACCGTCAAATACAGGCGTGCATATATTCCAGCCAAGCGCCTTTGCGGCATATCCCAAATGCACTTCAAGCACCTGACCGATATTCATACGCGAAGGAACGCCCAACGGGTTGAGAACTATATCAAGCGGAGTACCGTCAGGTAAGAACGGCATATCCTCGCTCGGAAGAATACGTGAAACGACACCCTTGTTTCCGTGACGTCCTGCCATTTTATCACCGACGGAGATCTTACGTTTTTGGGCGATATAACAACGTACTACGACATTTACGCCCGGGCTTAATTCGGAAGAATTTTCCCTTGTAAATACCTTTACGTCAACTATTGTGCCGTATTCGCCGTGAGGAACGCGCAAAGAGGTATCCCTTACCTCGCGCGCCTTTTCGCCGAATATAGCTCGGAGCAGTCTTTCCTCTGCCGTAAGCTCGGTCTCGCCCTTAGGAGTTACCTTGCCGACAAGTATATCGCCGGCGGTAACCTCGGCGCCGACTCTGATAATTCCGCGCTCGTCAAGGTCTTTAAGAGCGTCCTCGCCGACGTTCGGAATATCGCGTGTTATTTCTTCGGGTCCGAGCTTGGTGTCACGTGCTTCAAGCTCGTATTCCTCTATATGAATGGAGGTGTAAACATCGTCGCGGACAAGTCTTTCATTAATAAGAACAGCGTCCTCGTAGTTGTAACCCTCCCAGGTCATAAAGCCTATTAAAGCATTGCGTCCGAGTGAAATTTCGCCGTTGCTCGTAGCAGGACCGTCGGCAATTACTTCATTTTCCTCTACCTGCTGTCCGACAGCCACGATAGGCTTCTGATTGATACAGGTTCCGTGGTTGGAACGCAGGAATTTGATAAGCTCATATTCATCAATTTCGCCGTTTTTAGCGCGGATTTTGATAATTGACGCGCTGACGTAGGTTACGGTGCCCGCACGTTTTGCGAGTACGACAACGCCCGAATCGACCGCCGCCTTGTATTCCATACCCGTAGCGACTATCGGATTTTCAGGTTTAAGAAGCGGAACTGCCTGCTTCTGCATGTTTGAACCCATAAGCGCACGGTTTGTATCGTCGTTTTCAAGGAACGGTATCATAGCGGTAGCAACAGATACTACCATCTTAGGCGAAACGTCCATATAGTCGGCGCGCGAAGCCTCAACCTCTTGGAATCCGTCACGGTAACGGACGTTGACCTTGCGGTTGACAAAGTGACCCTCGCTGTCGAGCGGTTCGTTTGCCTGAGCTACATAGTAATCGTCCTCCTCGTCCGCAGTCATATATTCAACGCGGTCAAGCACGCGGCCTGTTTCCTTGTCTATCGGACGGAAAGGAGCCTCTATAAAGCCGTATTTATTTATCTTCGCAAAGGTTGCGAGGTAGGATATAAGACCGATGTTAGGACCTTCTGGTGTCTCGATAGGACACATACGTCCGTAATGGGTGTAGTGAACGTCACGAACCTCGAACGAAGCGCGGTCACGCGAAAGACCGCCGGGTCCCAACGCAGACAGACGGCGCTTATGAGTAAGCTCCGAAAGCGGGTTGGTCTGATCCATAAACTGTGAAAGCGGAGAGGAACCGAAAAATTCCTTTATAGCCGCAACCACAGGGCGTATATTTATAAGCGATTGGGGAGTAATGCTGTCGGGATCCTGAGACTGCAAGGTCATCTTCTCGCGGACAACTCTCTCCATACGTGAAAGACCTATTCTGAACTGATTTTGAAGCAGTTCGCCGACAGAACGTATACGGCGGTTGCCCAAATGGTCAATATCGTCAACATTGCCGACGTCGTGCGGCAGGCCGAGGAAATAGCTGATAGTCGCAAATATATCGTCTACCGTTATGTGCTTGGGGATAAGCTCGTCAGCGCGTTCCAAAATAGCGGCGCGCACAGCCTCCTTGCCCTCATTGTTCTCAACAATATCTTTGATTACGGCAAAGGAAACCTTTTCGTTTATTCCGAGTTCGTCAAGCTCGTTAAGCTCTTCCTCGCTGAAATCAACATAATCTTTAAGGTCGACCATACCGTTGGAAAGGATCTTGACCTCGGTAACGTTACCCTCAAAATCCATTACGTTTACGTAAGCGGAGTTTACGCCCTTAGCTTCAATTTCAGCCGCAAGTTCCTTTGATACCGTGGTATCCGCCTCGGCTATTATTTCACCCGTAGAGGGATCGACAACAGGGCGCGAAAGAACCTTGCCGCGCAGACGTGCGCCGATAGCCAGCTTCTTATTATATTTATAACGTCCTACCCTTGAAAGGTCGTAACGGTGCGCGTCAAAGAAAAGCTGTTCAAGATAGCTCTGCGCGCCCTCTATCGTTACAGGTTCGCTCGGACGGAGTTTTTTGTAAACCTCAACAAGCGCGTCCTCGCGTGATTTTGTATCGTCGTTTTCAAGAGTGGCGGCAAGACGCTCATCATCGCCGAAAAGCTCTCTTATAGCGTCATTTGTCGGCACGCCCAAAGCACGGATAAACATAGTTATCGGAAGTTTTCTGTTCTTGTCTATACGGACATATAAAACGTCGTTTACAGACGTCTCGTATTCAAGCCAAGCACCCCTGTTAGGTATGATGGTAGAGGAGAAAAGGCGCTTACCTGTCTTTTCCTCCGTCTTCTCGGCGAAATAGACGCCGGGCGAACGAACAAGCTGTGAAACAATAGCGCGTTCGGCACCGTTTATAACGAATGTTCCCGATTCGGTCATTATCGGGAAATCGCCCATAGAGACCTCGCTCTCTTTAATCTCACCCGTTTCGGTGTTTACAAGCCTTGCGGTAACGCGAATCGGTGCGGCATACGTGGTGTCACGTGCCTTGCACTCGGTAACATCGTATTTGGGTGTCTCGTCCAGACGGTAATCAATAAAGCTCAGTTGAAGGTTGCCGCTGTAATCGGTAATAGGGGGCATATCTCTGAATACTTCTTTAAGCCCCTCCTCAACAAACCATTTGTAAGAATCCTTTTGGATCTCAATAAGGTTAGGCATATCGATGACTTCATTGATTTTCGAGAAGGTCATACGAGTGTTTTTGCCCATACGGACAGGTTTAACCATTGAAGTTGACTCCATAGGTTTACAATCACTCCTCCATTTGTTTTGCGCTGTGATGCGTAGAGTTTTGCACAAATGTAATTAATCATTGCTACAACTAATAATATATAATAGGCGCACAATACCCCATCATCATTGGTAATTCATAATTATATACTAAAAAATGCAAGCAGTCAAGTAAAAATTTCGGAAATTTTATTTCCGTTGAAAAAATATCGAAAGGCGTGTATAATGTGAGTATCAATATGTTGGAGAAATTTAATGAATATAGCTTTTTACACACTCGGCTGCAAGGTCAATCAATATGAAACGCAGGTTATGCGCGAGGCATTCGCCAACGCAGGCTACAATACCGTGTCGCATAACGGCGGTTTTGACGTTATAATAGTAAATTCATGTACGGTCACGGCGGAGAGTGACAGAAAGACGCGTCAGTCGGTAAGGCGTTTCCGCAGGGAACGTCCCGACAGTATAATAATCCTCACGGGCTGTATGGTGCAGGCGTTCCCCGAGAATGCCGATATACTGCCCGAAGCGGATATAATCACGGGCAACACCGATATATCCCACCTGACCGAGCTTGTGGACCGCTTTTTGCGCGACGGCGAGCGGGTGGTGGAAATTTCGTCCCACAAGCCGAAGGAGCGTTTTAACACACCGCCGATAATGCGGTTTGACGAACGGACGCGCGCTTATATGAAAATCGAAGACGGCTGCGACCGTTTTTGCTCCTACTGCATAATACCGACGGCGAGAGGACGGGTGCGTTCAAAGCCGTTAAGCGAAATATCCTCGGAAGCCGAAAGCCTTGCGGCAAACGGCTTTTCTGAGATAGTTCTTGTCGGCATAAATCTATCGTCCTACGGCAAAAATGAGGACTTTGATTTGTGCGACGCGGTTGACGCAGTTTGCAATATTCCCAATGTAAAGCGAGTCAGGCTCGGTTCCCTTGAACCCGACTATATCACCGACGAAATGCTCTGCCGCTTAAAAAAACAGGATAAGTTCTGCCCGCAATTCCACTTATCCCTGCAATCGGGGTGCGATGAAACGCTTAAAAGAATGAACCGCCACTATGACACGGCGTTCTACTCCGACCTTGTAAAACGGATAAGAGATATTTTTGACGACGCCGCGATTACAACCGACGTGATGGTTGGCTTTGCGGGCGAGACCGACGAAGAATTTAAGAAAAGCCTTGACTTTGTGAAAGAAACAGGCTTTGCAAAAACCCACGTCTTTGCCTATTCAAGGCGGGCAGGAACGGTTGCTTACGGTCTTCCCTGTCAGGTGTCGGGCGCCGAAAAGACTCGGCGGAGCGGACTTATGATAGCCGCCTGTGCAGAGAGCGAGCGCGCATTTCTCAGAGCGCATATAGGCACGGTGACCGACGTTTTGTTTGAAACCGCCGAAAACGGTTTTGCGGAGGGGTATACAAAAAATTACATACGCGTAAAGGTCAAGTCTGATAAATCGTACACAGGCGAGATATTAAAGGTTAAAATCACAGACGCGTCAGACGAGTTTTGCACAGGAAGACTTATAGCAATTGAAAATTGAAAATGAAAAATTGAAAATTTTGTTTTAGGCGGTCAGTAAAAACCCATACAAAAACAGTAAAATAATTCCTTGACCGAAAAACCGATTTATGGTTTATTATAATTAAAGAATAAAGAAAATCAAACGGAGGTATGTTTATGTTAGGAAATTTCAACTACTGTAACCCGACAAGGCTGTATTTCGGCAAGGATTCTCTTGATTTTTTAAAGGGCGAGCTTGAAAAATACGGCAAAAATGTTATGCTCTGCTACGGCGGCGGTTCAATTAAAAAGAACGGCATTTACGACGCGGTTACCTATATTTTAAAATCCTGCGGCAAAACCGTATTCGAGGACGGCGGCGTTATGCCAAATCCCACCGTTGAAAAGCTGTACGAGGGCTGCAAAATCGCAAAGGAAAACAATGTTGACCTTATTCTTGCGGTTGGCGGCGGCTCGGTGTGCGACTATTCAAAGGCGGTCTCTGCCTCGGCATACTGCGAAGAAGACCCTTGGGACAGATACTATAACCGTTTTGAAGATATCAACAATAAAATAATCCCCGTCGGCTGTGTGCTGACAATGGTCGGCACAGGCTCCGAAATGAACGGCGGCGCCGTTATTACCAACCACAAGCTGAAATTAAAGGTAGGTCACGTGTTCGGCGATAACGTTTTCCCGAAATTCACCGTTTTAAACCCCGAATTTACATTCACGGTGCCGAAATATCAGATGATAGCAGGTATTTACGATATTTTCAATCACATTTGCGAACAGTATTTTTCGGGCGAGGACGACAACACCTCGGACTATATAGCCGAGGGACTTATGAGATCGGTAGTTCATTCAAGCAAAATTGCGGTTGAAAATCCCACCGATTACGAGGCTCGCAGCAATATTATGTGGACGGCGACCTGGGCGCTGAACACCCTTATCGCAAAGGGCAAATCAACCGACTGGATGGTTCATATGTTAGGTCAGGCGATAGGCGCTCACACCGACGCAACGCACGGAATGACGCTTGCCGCGGTTTCTATGGCATATTACCGCTATATAAGCGGATACGGTCTTAAAAAATTTGTTCGCTTTGCGGAAAACGTCTGGAACGTTGATAAAACGGGCAAGACCGACCGCGAAATCGCCGACGAGGGACTCAGCCGTATGGAAGAATGGATGCGTTCGCTCGGTCTTGTTATGAAGATAAGCGACCTCGGCGTTACCGAGGATATGCTCGACGGAATAGCCGACAGCACGTTTATAAGGGACGGCGGCTACAAAGTCCTTTCCAAAGACGAGATAAAAGAAATACTGAAAGAAAGTATGTAACTAAAACCTCCGCTGTGAAAAACGGTACACAGCGGAGGTTTTTATAGGCAATTTACGCATCTAATTGCTTATAAGTTTTAATGATTATAACCGCGGAAATTATTGCGGTAAGAATATCGGATACGGGCATAGAATAAAGAACGCCGTCAAGTCCGAAAAACAGAGGGAGCAGGAGTGCGAACCCCACTCCGAAAACTATTTCCCGAATCATAGAAAGCATAGTGGACTGCACCGCTTTGCCCATAGCTTGAAGAAAAATAAACGCCGCTTTGTTGATACACGCCAATACTATCATACAAAGATAAATGCGGAATGCTTTTACCGCAAATTCGGTGTAATAAACGCTTTCGTTGGCGGCGCCGAATATTTTTATGAGCGAACTCGGAAAAGCCTCAACTATTATAAGCGCAACCGCGCCTACGGCTGACTCCGCAATTAAAAGCCGTGTCAGCAGTTGCTTTACCCTGTCTTTAAGTCCTGCGCCGATGTTGTAGCCTACGATAGGAATACAGCCTGCCGCCATACCTATCACGACAGAAATGATTATCTGAAAAAATTTCATAACAATGCCGACGACCGCCATAGGTATCTGGGCATACTGCTCCTGACCGAAGACAGGGTCAGCGGCTCCGTATTTACGTATCATATTGTTGATTGCCGCCATTGCCGCCACCAGCGAAATCTGCGCAAGGAGACTGCAAAGTCCGAGCGACAGGGTCCTGCCCACCGTTTTTGTATCTAATTTTAAATCGCCTATGCTCGGTTTTATGATTTTTGCCCTGCAAAGGTACCAAATTGCCGCAACCGCCGTTGCTATTTGACCGATTACAGTAGCTACCGCCGCGCCCATCATACCCCACTTGAATACAAAAATAAATATAGGGTCAAGTATGATGTTAAGCACCGCGCCTATAAGGGTCGAAACCATTGCAAAGGCAGGGCTTCCGTCAGCTCTTATAATCGGATTCATTGCCTGACCGAACATATAAAACGGTATTCCGAGGGTTATCCAAAAGAAGTACTCTTCTGACAGCCTGAACGTTTCGGAGTTTACGTTTCCTCCGAAAGCGTTTATGATATGTTTTGAAAAGATCAGATATACCGCCGTTAAAACGATACTGCCGACAACGCACATCAAAATTGAATTTCCGACGCTGCGTTTTGCATTTTTCGCCTTTTGGCTCCCGAGACAAATGCTGACAAAAGCGCAGCAGCCGTCCCCTATCATAACCGCTATTCCGAGCGCTATGACCGTAAGCGGAAAAACAACGGTGTTCGCCGCATTGCCGTATGAGCCGAGGTACGACGCATTGGCAATAAATATTTGGTCAACAATATTATAAAGCGCGCCGACTAAGAGCGAAATAATGCAGGGCACGGCATATCTGCTCATAAGTTTTCCCACATTTGCTTCGGCAAGGTTTGGTTGATTTTGTTCGTTCATTTTATTTTACCTCCGATTAGTGTGACAGGTTCGAGTCCTGTAAATCTAGGCAAGTGGTAATAATCCGAATCTGCCTAAAACGGCGTCTTTTCGGCGTATTTTCACTTGTCGTCGTTGCAAGGCGACAGCCTTGCTGCCTCCTCCGCATAAAAATCCACTCTAAAATACGCTCTTTTTAGGTCGTAGATTTTACGTGTAGCAGATTTTTTGCAGGGCGAGGCACAAAACGCAGTTAATCCTTTCGGATTAACGAGTATTTTAACAATGCAATGCGGAAAATCCGCTCACGTAAAACGGGTTCGGATTTATTACCGCTTGCCTAAAAAAGCGCAAAAAATAATGCGTAAATCCAAACCGGACTTACGCATTTCTGCTACTCGTTTAAAGCGATTATATCACAAAACCAAAAAATTTTCAAATGCAAATTATGAAAAACTTTTTCAATTAAGCTGTTAGCCGTATTTTTTAACGTCGGCAAAAGAAACTTTTTCGGACTCGTCTGCTTCGCCCCTTATTTTTTTCTTGCTTAAAAGCCAATCATAAACCTCGCGCGAAGAAAGCGCGGTTATCCACGAATCGTGCTTTACGTTTTCAAGCAGCGTCAGTTTTGCTTTCAGGTTGTTTTCCTGAGAATTTATGGCGTTGACCATTTTCTTGCTTTCCTCGCAGGAAACGCAGTCGTCTTCAATTCCGTGGAACGCCCATACATAGGTTTTGTGCAGTTCCCAAACGTTCCAATACATACCGCCGCCGCAGATAGGAACGATAGCGGCAAAGGTGTCGGGCATTGTCATAGCAAGCTGCCACGTACCGTATCCGCCCATACTTGCACCCATAAGATACAGTCTTTCGCTGTCCACGTCGTCGCGGGCAGCTATCATATTAACAAAATCCTGCAACTGCTCAAATATATCAAACCAAGAGTTTGCGTAGCAAAGCGGCGTGAAACAAAGGAAATCCGAATTTTCGGTCGGAAAAACAGAATAATCTTCATAAAACTGATTTTTTGACAGAGCTTCGAGGTTGGATTGCCTTGTTCCTGCGCCGTGAAGATAAATAAGCGTCGGCATTTTGCCCTGTGCATTATTCGGCTTGCTTTCTATGTATTCGATTTTTTTATGTTTTTTAAATTCCATTCGCAATGTCCCCTTTTTACAGATTGCCGTTCAATTATATCATCAATGAAATGTAATATCAACAACAACCGTTAATAATTTCGTAATTATTGCGGACTATACTTAGTGTGGTGAGAGTATGACTTTTTTTATTATAACAATTTCAGTTTTGGTTTTGTTTTTCCTGCTTATGCTGTATTTTTTCAATGTGGCGTTCGTTCGTCACAGCGAAGACGGCATAGACGATATAAATTCCCAACAAAATCTGTTTTTAAGCCGTCATAAACAAATAATCACGACAGGAATGGATTATATAGATAGCAGTCCGCATAAATGGGTATATACAACGAGCTTTGACGGACTTAAACTCGCCGCGCGCTACTATGACACAGGTTCAGACAGATGTATAATACTTTTTCACGGCTATCGCTCGTCGGCAAAGCGCGATTTTTCCTGCGCGGTAAAGATGTACTGCGATTTAGGTCTTAACGTTTTGCTTGTTGACCAACGAAGCCACGGCAAAAGCGATGGTAAATATATCACATTCGGCGTGAACGAAAGCCGCGATGTCATTTCGTGGCTGGATTTTTTGATAAAAGAGCACCCCGAGACCGACAGCATATTTTTAGGCGGTATGTCAATGGGCGCTACAACGGTTTTGCTGTCAACGCGCTTTACATTGCCGAACCAAGTTAAGGGAATTATAGCCGACTGCGGCTTTACCTCGCCGAAAGCAATAATAAAAAAGGTTGCCAAGCAGAAATTTTTTATAAGCGGAATAATTGTTATACCGATAATGGATATTTTGTGCCGTATATTCGGGAAATTCAGTATAAGCGGCATATCCGCCGAAAAGGCATTGAAAAAAAGCGATGTTCCCATTCTGCTGATTCACGGCACAGCGGACAACTTTGTGCCGTGCGAGATGAGCAAGCAAAACTACGGCGCCGCGAGGGGTAAAAAACAGCTCTATCTTGTTGACGGCGCCGATCACGGAATGAGTTTTCTTGCCGATACAAAAGGGGTTGTCGGAAAAGTTTACGAATTTATTAATTCTTGTCAATCTGCTTAATCTTTTATTGACTTTTGCCCCCTTTGCGAATACAATATATATAATAAGAGTTGATTGGGCGTGTTGCAATGAAAAATTACTTAAAATTTGTCGCAGTGATCGGGATTATTGCAATTATTTTTTCTCTTTCTGCCTGCGACCCTGTGGACAAAAATTACAATTCAAGCAGTGACGTTTCATCAACCGAGCCTGCGGCGCACAAGGATAAGGATTTTAAATATCCCGAGATTAAATCCTCCGACACCGTTATGTCTAAATTTATCGACATAAGTATGTATGACGAGGAAAACTATTCCGACATATACTTAGGCAAAAAATTCAAGTTTGACGTTTCTTTCTCGTCAAGTCCTTTCACTGTGCCGACAACGTATAAGAATATGACCCGAAACGGTTGGAACCTTATGGACGAGGGCAAGTATGACGCCGATTCTATGATACTCGCCTGCGAAACGGTTGAGACTCACTTTACAAACGATAAGGGCGTTATCATAACCGCATACTTCTACAACTCGTCAAATTCCTCGGTAAAGCTGAGCCGTTGCAACATCGTAAAATTCAGGATTGAAAATCAGTTCCTTTACGAGGGCGATGAAGTAAATCACGACTTTAACATTAACGGCGTTACAAACAATATGGCTATAACCGATGTTATCGACACGCTCGGTTCGCCGTCGCATTTTTATGCCGATTCGGAAGATATTTATTATCTCGATTACTTTGTCTCTAAGGACGACCGCCGCAACGGCATAACAGTTTACGTGAGCATTGCGGACGATTCGATAGTTGCCGTAGAGTTTTCATATTATAAATAAAACCTAAAAAACTAAAACGGCTGTCCCGACAAACGGAACAGCCGTAATTAATTGTTGAAAGAGGGGTAACAATGGAAAATAAAGATTTTTTTAAACCCGCCGATATACTGTTGCCGAAAACCGACTTTGAAAAGTGGGCTGTTATTGCCTGCGACCAGTACACGTCGGAGCCTGAGTATTGGCAAAAGACCGCCGAAACCGTCGGCAATTCAAAATCGGCATTTAATCTGATTTTGCCCGAAATATATTTAAAGGACGATAATTCGCAAAGAATATCAAAAATCAATAAAACTATGCTTGAATATCTGTCTTCGGGCATATTTGAAGAATATAAAAACTCATATATCTACGTAGAACGCAAACTTAAAAAAGGCGCCGTCCGTCGCGGTATAATCGGTGTTATCGACCTTGAAGATTACGATTACACGCCTAAATCAACCGCGCCTATAAGAGCAACCGAGGAGACCGTTATAGAGCGAATACCGCCGCGCGTTAATATCCGCCGCAATGCGAGCGTCGAACTGCCGCATATTCTGCTGCTTGCGGACGATAAGGAAAAGACGGTCGTTGAGCCTTTGCAAAAGAAAAAGCAATCCTTTAAAAAGCTGTATGATTTTGAGTTGATGCAGGACGGCGGCAGCATTTCGGGCTATCTTTTAGACGAAGAAGCAGCGCAGGAAGTAAAAGCAAGCGTTGCGCGCCTTGCGAGGGCCTCGGCTGACGGACCGCTGTTTGTCGTGGGTGACGGCAACCACTCATTAGCCACCGCAAAGGAGTGTTATAAACAATCCGGAAGTCTCCTCGCCCGTTATGCGCTGGTTGAGCTTGTCAACCTGCACGACGATTCGCTTAAATTTGAGCCGATATACCGCGTTCTGTTCGGCGCTGATCCCGAAAGAATAATTAACTCATTCGCAGCATACTGCGGCGGGCAGGCAGTCGGCGGAAACGCGCAAAAATTCACCTTTGTAACTTCGGACGGCGAAACTACCGTTGCGGTAGCCCCGAAAGCAAAATTGAGCGTTGCGACCCTGCAACCGTTCCTTGACCGATACATAAAAGAAAACCCCGAAATAAAGATAGACTACATTCACGGCGCGGATTCATTAAGAACAATTGCAAAAAGAGAAAATGCCGTGGGAATAATTTTTGACGGTATGGAAAAAGACGACCTCTTTGACGCGGTAAAAAGCGACGGTTCCCTGCCGAGAAAAACATTCTCAATGGGTCACGCAAACGATAAACGCTATTATATCGAAGCAAGAAAGATAAAGTAGGCAAGCGGTAATAAAACCGAACCTTTTATATTATTTCTTCACTTTTACATATTACCGATTATAAAAAAAGGCGGCGCTGTTCGGCGCCGTCTTTTTAACTTACTTCTGAATTTTTCGCAAGAGATACGCCGGTGTGCAACTCCAAGCGTGACAATAGCTGTTGACTATGCCGGAACCATAAGGGGACTCAAATGGGTTTTGCGGATTGTAAAGTTCCCAAAAAGTATCAGCGCCTGCATCAACCATACCGCCCCAATACTCCTTGATTTCTTGAACAGCCCGTTCCTGTTCGCCGCACTCAATCAGCGCTTGTATATAGTGATGATACAAATAGGGAGTCACCATACCGCAGACATTTTCCGCTTGTCCGGTTCGCCGCAGCAGTTCCGCAGCTTGGTGGTCTTCCAATACACCTGCAATACACATCCAAATCTGGCTTGCCCAAGAGATTTGCCGGTCTTCACCGCTCACAAAAAACTGCTTATCCTCGCTCCACAGCACTTGAAGCGCGGCGCTTTTCCCTTGCTCATAATCTGCTTCATACTGCTTGGCAAGTTGATTTTCGCCTAACTTACGGCAAAGCTCTGCGCCGCATTGAAGGCTGTAAAGCCATACGCCATGCATAGCTGTCTGCTTATTTAAACCGTCCTTCCAATCAATAAAGCAGTTGTACCTGCCCTCCGGTTCTATGATTCCATTCGGCTGTAAATACTCCTTTGCGGCGTCTAATTGCCGAATAGCGGTGGGTGCCAATTCCCTCAGCGTTTCTATATCGCCTGATACATTATAGTAATCCAAAAGCGTAGATACAAAAAACAGAGAATAGTCCAACAGAAAAATATTGTCTACAACCATTCTGGGCTCTGCATATAAGCAGGAGCCTACTACGCCGTCCTGACGGGTCATTCCGGCAAATAAATACAGGCACCGCTTAACGAGGTCAAAATTTTGAAATGTAACCCCGTTCACCATAGCTTGCAGGCGAAGATCCCCGAGCCACAGCCTGCGATCCCGCTTCGGTCCGTCCTCAAATACATCCTGCATACAGTCCCTAAGCGTCCGAATACATATTTCATCAATTTGTTGCAGAAGCGCGTCATTCGCGGTCAGCGGATTTATCTTCTTTTCAGGAGCGGCGGTTACCGAATCTAATACTACCTGCTTTATTTGCACTCGGTAGTTAGGCGAGGTATCCAACGCCTCTATCTTCAAATACCTCAAAGCATATCGGCGCGGGAGCTGTAATACCGCAGGGAACTCGTCAATATGAAGCCATTCCTCCTGTATCCAGCCCTTTCCTAACCAACCGTTATAATCAGCGCTGTCTTCTTCAAGCTCTCTGTGATATTCACACATTTTGAGTTTTAAAAATGCAGGAGCGTCGGCAGGTCCTCCCTGCACATCAAGATGCAGCGTCAGATAACCGACATAATGGTTACCAAAATCCAAGACTGCCGAATCGCCGCGTCCAAATCCGTAATTGCCGAATTCCTTTAAAGGCATTTCTTTTGCGCAATATACCTTTTTAGGATACACCGGCTTATGATTTAAAACGGGCCGCAGAGCGCCGGCCTTATCCACAAAAGATTTCACCGTTCTCTTTTTTACATCGGGCTGCGACCAATTTGCAGACATAGTTTTTCACTCCTTTATTCCCGTAGGTATTCATACGAAATTGCCTCATAAACTTTACGGGAATGTTATCCCCATCTTAATTATCTAATATGACCGTAGTAATTGATTGATCATCAAGATCGATTTTTGCCGCATAGTTGTTTATTCTTACTGTGCATTGCTTTGCCTTGCCGTAGTTAAGAATAACAGCTGTAATCGTATTGTCGGGATTTTCAAACGCTGTCAGATAAATATTGCGGTCAAAACTGCTTACACCTATCCTAACAGCATTTCTATTGATATATTTGCTGAAATGTGCCATAGCGTTATAAAGGCGTGTGGTTCTCAATTCGTCAGTTTCGGGATTGTAGTGGAGCATTGCCTCGCAACCCACTCTTCTATCGTGAAACGGACCGCCGTTTTCATCAAGCAGCATATTCCAGTCGGTTATTGCCGAGGTGTAATTGTTGAAATTTCCTATCATATCATGAGCATATTTCAAGGCGCTTTCCCAATCCTTTTGCGGATCTTTATCAAAAACCACGCAAAATTCTGTTTCTATGATCCATTTTTCAGGATTTAATTCGTGCGCCATTCGCAGCGCGTCGAAATGATCTCCTGAATACCAATGAAAAGCAAGACCTTCTATACGTTCGGCGGCGCCGTCTACCTTGTGAATATCATCTGCCCAATCAACAATATGTTCTTTGTTATGATCCCAAATAAATATTTTTGTATCGAGCTTTGCAGCTTTAAGTGCGGGATAAAGATACTCTTTTACAAATTCCGCCGTTTCGATTGCCGTGTATTTACAGCTTTCCCAAGTCTGAGTCGCCATCGGCTCATTCTGTACGGTAAGCGCCCAAAAGTTTATCCCGTGTTCTTTGTATGATTTTATGTATTTTACAAAATAATTTGCGTAGCTCTCATAAAACTCGGGTTTGAGCTTTCCGCCTTTCAGCATACTGCCGTTAGTTTTCATAAAAGCGGGCGGCGACCAAGGAGAGCAAAAAAGCACTAATTCACCGTTGCACTTCTCTTTTGCACGCTTTATTAACGGAATAATGTTCTCCTCGTCGTGTTTTATTGAAAATGTCGTAAGGTCTTTATCGCCCTGTTCAACATAGCAGTATTGCCCGCCCGAAAAATCGCAGGAATTTATATGGGTACGGCAGAAATTTAATCCTAATCCTTGTTCTTTATCAAAGTACAGTCTTATGAACTCGTCTTTGTTTTTATCGCTCATTGCGGCAAAATTAAGGGCAGAAGAATCTGTAAATGCGCTGCCAAAGCCCAATACTTTTTGGTATTTAAGCTGCGGATAGATATTAAGAACCCTATCCTCAGCTTCGCTGTCAAGACAAAAATCTATCTGTGATTTTTCCATATTTTTAGAAAGGCTCGATTGATAAACAGTATTTTTATACATAAAATCCTCCGAATATGTTTTTTTATTTTTTCGTAAAAAGGCTTAATCAGAAACTTTGATTTTATTCTTATATATATCTACGTTTGCTCCCGATTTCTTTACTTCGTACGTATTGCCGTTATGGCAAAATGATATTTCGGCGTCTTTCCATTGTTTAGGGAACGACGGCTTAATATTTACTCCGGCGGTGCCTATTTGTATACCGAAAATATGCCTTACAATCAACCACAGGCACCACGCAACCGTACCTGTACGGTAATGTTGGCTCGTTCTGCCGTAGTTATCGCCTTTTTGACCGAAATAAAAATTACTGTAAAAAAGCGGCATACCGTAGCAGTTGTCCTGAAACTTATCCATTTCGGTAGGCAATGTGAGCTTAATGGTATCAACAGCGCCGTCAGGATTTCCGTTTAAAATATCGGCGTAAGCCTTAAACATAACTGCGTGATTATAAACAGAACCGTTTTCGGTTGTTCCTTTTGTTTTCAGGCTCACTCTGCCCCACACCGGGTTATATTTTGAAAAAGCGGGATCTATTAATACATAGCCGTAATCATTTTTTAAACTTTCAATGGTTTTCAGCGTTTTTTCAAGTCGGTCGCCCTTTGCAACACCGGAAATAATCGCCCAGGTTTGAGCATTAAGGAACTTTTGTCCTTCTTCGTCATTATGGCTTCCGTAGGGAATACCGTCGTCATTTATGCCTGCTAAATACCATTCGCCGTCCCAGCAATATTTATTGATGTTTTGCTTCAATTTTTCGTTTTTTTCACAAAGGGATTCGCAATGGCGCACCTGATTAAGTCTGTCAACCGCATACGCAAGCGCCATACTGTTCCAAGTAGATTCGCCCTTGCCCAAATGACCCGGACCGTTCACAGGGTCGTTCCAGTCGCCGTCCAGCATAAGGCAAAGCCCGTGTTCACCTATTTGCGTAAACATATAATCAGCCGCTTTATATAAATGCATAAGCACAGTTTCCTTAATAGGGCTGTCTGAATATTCAATTCTGTAATCGTATAAGGAAGCATCGCCGCTGTTTTCAATAATCTCGACAGCGCATATTATAAGCCATACGTATGAGTCGCTGTGCTTCAACAAAGCAAGCATAGTGTCGGGCGCGCCGTTTGTATGATAGTATTGTTTTAAATATCCGTCGTGTCTTTGTAATTTTAAAATATTTAATAAATAGGAGAACGCGGCTTTATAGTCTATTAACGAGTATCCCAGCAGATCCTGCAACTGATTTCTCACGGGACAGTATGTTCCGCCTCTGTTTAAACGAACAAAATGAATTAACTGCTTTTTAAGCCAGAAACTCACCAAATTATTCAAATTTTCATCGGGCGTTTTTATGCGGTAACTTGAAACCGCATTTTCCCAATGCTCGCAGGTTTCCCGATATATTTTATCAACATTATTTAAGTATTCTTTTTGCGATAAAATATCTTCATAATTCTTAACCGAACCGATTACGAAATTAATCGTTTTTTTCTCATTCGGCTTTAACAGGAATTTATGATGCATAATTGAAAAGCAGGGTTCTGCCTCGCAATTTTTATTTGCGCACTTTCCCTCTTTTACAGCGAACGGCATAACCGAATAATCATCGCAACCATAAAAGCGTTGGGCATTGCCATCAAACGAATATACCTTTTCATCTGAAATTACATATTTAAAACATACCTGTTCTTTATACTTATCAAAATCCTCATATCGCACATAATACGGGAAGCCGCTGCAATAAATGAAGTTTTCGGCTTCGTCATATTTAGTATAATAGGACATAAGATTGGTTATCTCAAAATGGAAAAGAGAGAAAAAATCTATCTCTTTTTCTTCTGAACTGTCATTTTGAAAGCTGCCCGTCCATATTACCTTTTTCCCGCTTTTGGGAACAAAAACGCGTAATTCTGTATATATGCCGTCAAAGACTTCATTCACTTTTGAGTGACTGATGCTGTGCGTGCAAACGAAATTTTCTCCGTCTCCCCGACACATAGAATACGGAGTTCCGTTTACCCTTAAATAGAACCTTGTATCCTGACACATAAACGGCGTATGTTCAAAATTTTCGGAAACCGTGCTGCTGTTTCCTTCTAACCTTTGGCTTACGTTTATGCTGAATTCATCGTTAAATAACCTGTTTGCCCAAGTTGTAGGGGTATACGGAGTATAAATTTCAAGTGCCTTCCCGCTATCGACAAATTTACAGAATTTCATATTTTTTCCTCGCTTATTTTTATATGCTCCATATAATGATTTCTGATATCATCCATACTGACATTTTTCATAGCGCACAGAGCCGCTGCCTTTCCTGCCGCCTCGCCCGTTTGTGCGCATACGGGGATCACGCGGCTGACTTCCCAACCATCGCCTTGCGGGGCTGAAATAATTCTGCCGGCGGCTGCTAAATTCGGGAAATCTTCATTATACAGCGACCCAAAAGGCACCTGATAATGCTTGCCTATGCCGAACGGTCTAAAATCACCGCACCGACCGATAGCGTCCTCATATGTTTCTCCGTCCACGGCATTAAAATCAACCTTACCGACTATACGGCGGATTGTCCGCATCTGCGGCATATTAGGAATTGACATAATATCAAAATTATCTTTACCGAGCTTTTCCATTCTGTTTAAAAGGCTCTTTTTGCCGATAATCATATATTCATTTAATTCCTCGGCTGTGCCCTTTTCAAATACTTTCATACCTGACGGGTGACCTTCGCCGGCCCAATTTGCGCCGTATCCGACCCATTTACGAAAAGCGTTGCCGTCTCTGTTTTCTGCGAGTGAAGCCGCGTCATCCATCTCATAAAGTTGAACAAGGTATGTCATAAAGTTGCGCCCCAATACGGTAGGAACGCCGGCTCTGTGCATAACGCAGGCATTGCCCGTAGCGTCCACAACGGCACCGCCTTTATAATACTCCCTGCCGTTCAAATTTTCAACCATAACACCCTCGCATTTTTTCCCGTCCATTATAGGATAAGTAGCAAGCGTATCAAATTTTAATTCTACACCGTTGCTCAATACATAATCGTCTAAGGACGCCGAAAATGCCCAAGGCGAAAAACGGGTTGTGTATCTCTCGTTTTTCGGCTTGTTATGGCCGCTGCCTCCCCAAACGGTATGAAGATTATCAAAACCATACTTAGCAGAAAGTTTAATCATTTCTTCGGCGATGCCGTATATCATCTGATTGCCTTCCCCGTCGCACAGCGGCTCATACAGGGAAATAAGACCCATAGTAGCCAGCCCGCCGAGATTAACGCTTTTTTCTATGAGAAGTGTCTTTGCGCCGGCTCTTGATGACGCCACGGCAGCGGCAATTCCCGCAACACCGCCGCCGACTACAATAACATCGTATGAATCATTATATTTAGGAGATAATTTTTCTGAATTCACATTTATCACATCCTGAAATAAAATTACATTAATTATTGCGGCGACGGACCGAAAAATCTTGCAACTCTGATTTTTTCATCGGATTTTAAAGTGTAACCCGTTTTAGCAGGCAAAAAGAACTGATCGCCTTTTTTTATGCTTTGAATTTTTCCGTTGCTTTCGAGAATTCCCTTGCCCTCCAAAACATAAATACCGCTGAAAACCGCCTCCGGTTCAACCGTAACGCAATCGCAGACATTTAATTCTTCAAGCTGAAAACATTGGGTATCATTGTACCCTACTAAAACATTTCCCTGCTTCGGAATACAAAATTCTTTTCTGATTTCTTCCTCAGTCGTTCCGTCGTAAGAAAAGCACTCAAACATATTTTCAAATCCAATGCCCTGATGGCACATAGAGTCGGCAATTCGGAGTCCTGACGGCGTGCTTCGTTCCGTTCTGATTGTATAATCGGTAGGTTCTTGTATTTCCATAAGGAAACAACCCGCCCCGATAGCATGGGGAACTCCGCCCTTGATCAACCAAGTTTCTCCGCCGGTAACCTCTATTTTATGCAGGCAATCCAGCATTTTCGGTATATTCTGTTCATAGAATAATTCTTTCCAATACTCTTTCGTGATACCTTTCTTAAAGCCGAAATAAATGCAAGGTTTTTCGCCGTTTATTTCTCTGCCGCCTAAAATATGCCAGCATTCCGTTTTCCCATAATCAGAGTGAAACCATTTTTTTGCCATTGCTTTATCGGGATGTACCTGAATGGAAAGCCTTTCAGCCGAATCTATCAACTTAATCAATACGCCTGTGTTTGCACCGTATTTCTTAAAATGGAGCTTGCCCAACATTTCTGATGGGCTCTGCTCAATTAAGTCTTTTAAATATTTTCCGCTGTCCTCAACAATGCTCATTCCCTCATTTTTAATATGCTCACGCCCTGCGTTTCTCGCCGCAGTAGTAGACATAATCCATTCCTCGGGGAAATGTGTGTCGCCGTCACCTTTAACGCCGTGCAGTTGATCCAACAGACTTCCGCCTAAATATGTTCGCCACGCTCTTGCCGCAGACAGTTTTATAGGTTGCATACTATTTGCTTTCCTCATCAAAGGAACGCATCGTTCCCGTCACCTTATGACTGCTGTCAAGCCTGTTCAAGCCTTTTTCGTTATCAGGTAAAAAGTCAATCCACATATAATGGCAGTGTTTTCCCTCGGGAATGTCAACACCGTGATCCGCCCCAAGCGGTATATGCATCAAAATGTCGCCCTTCATAGGTATCGGTTCGCCGTTTATCAAAACATTCATATCGTTTTCCGGGAAACTGAAAAAGAACTGGTCCAACATAGGATGTGCATGCGATCTTACTGAATCAACACCGTATGTTTCTACACTTCCCATAGTGAAGCGCGGAATAATTCTGTGCGGAATAACCATTCTGCTTATAGTCTTTTCGCTCTTATTGGGGTCGGTATACTGAATAGAAGTCTTGTATAATTGGATATAAGGAAATTCTGTGTTATATTCCTTTAAAAGAGCTTCGTCTTCATTTGCATAGTCCCACTGAATTTCCAATAAATGTACCTTTTCCTTTGCGGCTATGGTCAGCTCTTTGTCAAGTGCGGGCACAAACGTCACTCTTTCGTCAAAAGAATAGCTCTTTCCGTCCGTTGTAAAATCCGCCTTGCCGGCAACCAATATCAAGATATGATAACAGCCTGCATTTGCGGGTAATACCATTGACGAACCCTCGGTGAGAATGTGATGAATTGCTCTTGTACCAGGAATTTCGCCTTTGCATAACTCAATAGAATTGTTTTCGCTGATTTCAGTATTGATTTTTTCCATAACAACCGATGTTTTCATATATATTTCTCCTTTTTAATCTGGATTTACAGCAGTAACTCTGTCAATCACCAACTGTCTGAACTCCGGACTTAGCATTGCAAAATATGCGGTAAAGCCTGTTACCCGCACTACTAAATCCGGATACTTATACGGATCCTTATTTGCTTCCAAAATTTTATCTTTGTCGATTATATTAATGTTAAGCAATGTGTTGCCTGAGTCCAAAATTCCCTTTATCATAGCAACCATCTTCTGCACGCCTTCTTTGTCCCCTGCAATCTGAGGATCCACCTCTAACTGAACAGGAGCGGTATTGCCGTAACCGGGCTGAACTGCGGCAATACTGTTGCACATTGCGGTAACAGCCCCGTCTTTTCGGAAACCGCCGTTGGGATTAGCGCCGTGATTAATGGGGGTTCCTGCCTTTCTTCCGTTAGGCGTAGCGCCTACGTGGCTTCCGAGCAGGATTGTATTAGACCACGAGAAAAAGCCGGGAATGAATTGAATACCCGGGTGTTGATTTACTAAATCGCGTACCAATTCCGTATATAGCTTTGAAACCCTTATCGCCCATTTATCTCCAAGCGTATCACCGCCGCCGTATCTCTCGCTATGATACATCAGTTGGCGGATATATTCGCCGTCCTGATCCTCATAGTTTGCCTTGATATGCTCATCGAGTTTTTCAAATGTAATTTTCTTTTCCATTTCAACTCTTTGATTTAACGCGGCGAAGCTATCTGCAACAACGGCAATGCCACTGCCGTCAACACACATATTATAATAATTTGCACCGCCATCGGTGATATTTACGCCCTTTTCGATCAAACCGTGCTGAAAGAGATTTAAAATCAACTCCGGCTGGGATTTGGTCTGATATTTTAAATGGTGCATAATGCCGTTTCCTGTTGCGTCAACCGCTGCTTTTAGATGTTTTTTGAAACGTTCAAACAAATTTTCGGTTGACTTTTCTGTATTAGCATCGTTCATCATTTCATTATAAGCGACTTCAAATACCTTGGCGAGGTTGATCTTGACGGTATCGTTCATAGTGTATTCCATACCCGGAATACACATCCAATGGCAGCCGGCGGCTACACGCCGTCTTGCCAGCTCCTTAGGATAACCGCAACGCATAAAGCCCTCAACAAGCGCCGTATCCGAACTGTATCTCGGCCAGCCTTGCTTATTCTTAATCAGATATTCTACCGACTTTTCCAAAAACGCCTTGTTTAAACCGTCGTGCACACGGATAGTAAGATTGCAGGCAATATTGATTTTATCGGCAGCCTCCAATGCCAGCCACGAGACCTTGGAAACCATATCCTTTCCGTTTACGTCGGGTCCGCCCAATTGGAAATACCGACTGTCTTGCAAGAACAGGCAAGCCATATAGAATACCGCTTCTTCATCTGTCAGAATTCCCTCTTTGGTATCACGCTCATAGTATGGGCGCAGCATTTCATCTAATTGACCGCCCGCGCTGCCTCTGTTATATGTACGCGACAGCATACTGAACCAGCACATCCATTGAATAACCTCTTTGAACGTTTTGGGAGGCTCTGAGACAATTCTCCTGTTTAATTCGCTCATTTCTTTCAGGTTTTGTTTCAGCTGAATATTATTCTCTTTTTCCGAAAGTGACATAAGCTCGTCGGCGGCTCTGTTTAAGAACTCTATAATAGAAGTAACAACCGCAATTTCCGCATCATAAAATTCATAATGCGTTTCATCGTGTTTTGCTCTGCATTCTTTTAGTTTTCTCAAAATTCCGCCCCAGCCCAAGTCCAAACCGATCTGCAAATCAGGCGTAAAATGATGGCAATTATCAATGCCTGAAATAACATCATATTTATCAAAGAGCTTCTGCAAATCATCATACGGATATGCAGGATTCCATTTGCACTCAGGCGGACGAAGCCTTTCCATAAAGAGAAATCCCTTGCCTACAAAAGCGTCTAACGGATCGCAATAAATAGGATGCTCGGCAAGCAACCTGCAATAGTTTTCCTGCCACGCTTTATAGCCGTAAATAGAACCGTTAGGATGATTAGGCTTTAATTTAAACTTAAATTCATCCTGTTCAATTAAGCCGTAATCATCTTCATCTGCTCCGCCGTTACGGGCCTTTTCCTCGGTTTGTGCTACTTTTTTCGCACGCAGCATCCGAATTCGTTCATCATACGTAAATGTTCGGTCATCAGTGAATTGATTAATAAACTGTATCATAAACTGCTCCTTTATAGTCTCAACTGACCTTTACATTGTAATCTTTCAAAAGCTCTTTAATTTCATCCAGCTTCTGTTGTGAAAACGGTTTTAAATTCGCATATTCATAATTAAAATTAAGCGCTTTATACTTTGAACCGCCAAGAGGATTGAAATTCAAAAGTTCATAATACTTTGCGTTTTTAAGGCCTTTTACAAATTCTGCAATGGAAATCAAATTTTCCTCGTCATCTGTTGCTCCGGGTATTAACGGGGTACGCACGACTAACGGAATACCCAATTTGTCGAGCTTCTCTATATTCTCCTTAATCAAGCGATTGTCCACACCCGTATAAAACCTGTGCTTTTCGCCGTCCCAGATTTTTAAATCGCACATAACCAAATCGAGTTTTTTCAAAATAGGCTCTATCAATTCAAAGCTATGGCAAAGATTTGATTCAACTGCAACAGAAATGTTTTTATCCTTGCAAAAATCCACAATTTTATCGGCAAAGTCCCGTTGCGAGAAAACCTCGCCGCCCGAAAGCGTAACTCCGCCGCCCGATAAATCATAATAGAGTTTATCTTGAATTATTTCTTTTCCGACTTCTTCTACGGTCGCCTCTCGGCTTGGAAAACGAAGTGCCTGTGCATAGCAGGATTCAACACACTTGCCGCAAGCGACGCATTTTTCAAAATCAATTATGTGCTTTCCGTTTTCTATGCGGTGTACGTTGCGCGGGCATACGGTAAAGCATTTACCGCAGCCGATACACTGGTTTTCATAAAACATAAGTTGGTTTTTCAAACTTATTGTTTCGGGGTTGTGGCACCATTTACACGCCATATTACAACCCTTTAAGAACACCGTTGTCCGTATACCGGGTCCGTCATTTAAAGAAAATCTCTGTATATCTGTTATTTTACCTGTCACAGCCGTTTCCCCCGACTTTCGTTATTCGTCAATAGTAACCCAAGTACCGCCGTTTTTCGCACTTTCGTACATCTTATCCAAAACATATCTGGAATTACGTCCAGCCTCGGGTCCCACAACTAATTCTTCGCCCGTTCTCAAACAGTAGGCAAAGTTATCGCTGCCCTGCATCCATTCTCTTTCATACGCATACGGCGTTTCCTCAGACCAAGCGTCATTCTTCCACCAATAAGTATGGTTGCCTTCGGGTCCGCCCGAGGTAAGTAAATATGCACCCTCGTCGCCGTAAACCTCAATACGCGTATACCAGCTGGAAGCAGGATAAGATGTTGTGGAAGACAATCTTACCACAATACCGTTATCATATTCCCACTCTGCAATACCAAAATCTTCCGCCTCGATTTTATAGGTCTGTCTTCTGGTAATTGCTTTCACCCTGTCAGGTATACCGAAAAGCGTAATCATTCTGTCAATTTCGTGAATACCCTGATTGCTCAGCGCTCCGCCGCCGTCCAACTTCCAGGTTCCTCTCCAATGACCGTTTTCATCGTAATATTCCTGATTTCTGCGTATGTTTAAAATCACATTTGCGGCCTTGATTTTGCCGAAGAATTTGTTGTCCACAGCATACTTCAATTCTGTAAGAGGTCCTCGGAAATGCAGGTCAAAGTCAACTCCTAAAAGCAAGCCCTTTTCTTTTGCCATAGCAATAATCTTATCGCACGCTTCGGTTGTGGCATCCATCGGTTTGGTTAAAAGCACATTTTTCCCGGCTTCAAGGCACTGCATACCAATCTCGCAATGCGTACCCGTCGGAGTGACAATATACATAACCTCTACCGCAGGGTCGTTCAAGAAGGTGTTAATATCCGTGCTGTAAGGAACACCAAACTGTTCGCCGACTTCTTTTGCTTTTTCGGGTATAATATCGCAAACACCGTAAAGCTTAACTCCGTTTGTATCAACAATCTGCTTACAGCGGTTTTTACCCATACCCAAGCCGACAACAACCATATTTACGGGATTATCGGCATAAGGGCGTTTAAACGACAGCTTCGGCGTAAGGGCTGTCTTTAAATCCGACGGTGCCGCCGCAGGCCAAACTTTCTTAATGTAATCGTAAACACGCTTTGTAACCTCAATATTTTTCCCTGTCAAAGAACAATTCGCCGGCACATGCGTTTCAATACTTACGGGAATTTCCTTAGACAATGTTGCGGCGCCTGCCAAAACCCTATCCCAAGGCACTTTCTTGAAATCAAGCTCGGGGATAGCGCTTACGCCCCTTGATTTAACGTGTATCATATTTGCCCACTGCAACGCTTTGGTAAAGTATTCTACACAATCTCCCTTTGCCTCGGCTAAGATCTCAAACATATTTGAAACGTCCCAAGCCATACCCCACTTCGGTTCGTTAATGGCTTTTAAGAATGCTATAACCTCGTCGGGCGTCTGTCCGCAGTTTTCAAATCCTAAAATCAGACCTGCTTCAAGCGCTTTCTTTTTGAACGGTTCAAACATCTCAACCACGCGCATTAAAGCGTCGGGGCGCATTGCCAATTCACCGCATTTCGGGTCGTATTGATCGTGCTGCCAGAAATTGAAGGAGCGAACCAAATTACAATCCAAAACTTCGCTCGCCCTTATAAGGCCGTCTAATTTATCCATTTCCTGCTGTACGCGTTCTTTGTCAGGCATATGTACTTTGCATATTGATGATTGAAGCACGCCTGTTTTTAAACCGTAAAAGTCTAACTGTCTTTTCAGTTCCTTCAATTCCTCGTCAGTTTGCTGTTCAATGCCCTTGCCGTTTATAAGTCCGCGGAAATCAACATATTTCATACCCCAATCCGCTACAACCGGCAATACTTTGCTGACGTCCTCGCCGAATTCATCTGTAAATAAAGAAATAAACACTTAAATTCTCTCCTTGTTTTATAATTTCATATAATTGGTATTTGACTTTTGCTATATATTATGTTATCATAAATTTTGTAATATAAATGTAAGTCGTTTTTATAAAAATATAATTTTTTTAATACGTTCAAAGGGGGATATCTATGAGCCAAAATAGTATCGAACAATCGGATTACAAAAAACTAAGTTATTCGATTGATGTATCAAAAAAATTACAGCCGATTACCTTTTGCTACTCAAAAAGCAGCGAATCACCCAAAGATCATGTTCTTCACATAAATCAATTCTACGAAATATATATCTATATTCGCGGAGATACCGACTATATCGTAAGGGATTCCTATTTCCCGTTAAAATACGGCGATATAATCATCGTAAATCCCTATGAAGTCCATAAGGCTGTTTTAAAGAGTGATGATTTATATGAAAGATTCTATTTTTTGGTTCCGACAAAGACGTTCAGTGAGTTTGTTTTTGATCCGTTAGAAAAAATCATTTCAAACACATTTCAAAAAAAGCACCTGATTTCTTTGGATAAAGACGTCAAAAAAAGAATTGTTGATCTGTTGTACCAAATGGTTGATGTTTTAACGAACGATTGCAGAGAGTCCGGTCAAATGCTGGCATACGGAATGTTTCTGCAATTCATTACCATGATAAGCAACAGCGCTTTTGAAACCGCATCTGCGCGTACAGGCGTTCTGCCCCAAATTATATGGGATATATTAAAATATATCGACGCCAATTTAACGCAGATTGAATCGGTAGAAGAAATCGCAACACATTTTAATTTAAGCGGACCTTACCTATCCACAACATTTAAAAGCGCCATAGGAACATCGGTCATAAAATACATTCAGACCAGAAGAATTGCTTACGCTAAAACAATGCTTTGGGAGGGCAAGTCCGTTACGGAAGCCTGTTATGAAAGCGGCTTTCACGATTGCGCTTATTTTATTAAAATCTTTAAACAGCACACCGGTATGACGCCGCTGAAATACAAAAAAACAAGCGATGTCGGCGCAAATAATTAACGGATTAAAAATCAAAAAATAACTGAGTTTGACATATCATAAGGTCAAACCCAGTTATTTTTATCTAATAGGATATTTTAACCGAGTCGTCCCTTTTCCCAAAATTGCCGATAACATACGTTCCGTTATTGATTTTTTTAACTTTTCCGGAAGTTGTAAAGGTATAATCTTTATCTTCCTCTAAGCACACCAATATACACGGATCAGAACCACCAAGTTTAACATCAAATGAGTAAAGATTGGACTCCTTCTTCTGATTCTTAACAATGCTCAGGTGACCCGTCGTAACCGTATACGGCCGATACAATGCTGAAAACCACATCAGTACCGGGGTAGAAAGCCCTGAGAATTGATGAAAGCCTTTGCCGCGTCCGTTTATAAGAGAAAAACATTCGTAGCAGTCATAGGTTAAAGATACTTCCTTTTCCCATAATTTCAAGGCTTTTTCGGCAACCTCCGTTGCCAGATCAATTTCGCCGTTGTCAAGCAAAGCCTTCCACAAAATCCATTGATGCGGCATCCAGATGGAGCCGTTCCAACCGCCGTCTATTTTGTAATAGGGCGCCCTTATATCAACGGTGCCTACACCTAATTCCGTCATTAAACCGGATTTTATGTTTTTAATAATCGCCCTGCTCTGTTTTGAATCGGAAATTCCGGCAATATAAGGATAAACCCCGTCCATTCCCATATTTCCGTTTACGCCGTCTACCATAAGGATACGGGGACCGTTATCATACGAAACATAACCGTAATATCCTGATTTTTCATCCCAAGCATATTTGTTAACAGCATCGGAATAAAATCTTATATCTTCATCATATTCCACCGTGTCCTCGCCTATTTCGGCGGCAAGATTTTTCAGGATTTTACCGCATAAAACGGTAAAAGCAGTATTGACTACGGGGCATACCGTTTCTTCCAAATGATGCTTGTGAACGTATACCTGAGTGGGATAATCGTCCCACCCTCCTGAATTGTAAAATATGTCCCACAAAGCGAAAAGACCGTTTTCTTTTATTTTTTTATCTTTACGCATATCGGCAAAAAAACGATACTGCTGCCTTATACGCGGATAAAATTCTTTCAAAAACTCCTTATCGCCGTTCTTTGCATACAGATGTGCATATAAAAGAATTTGTGTGGGTACGGGCGAACCGTGGAAAATATACGGAGAATGTCTGTCTGCCACATCGGTCATATACATATTTAAACATTCAACAGCCCGTTGGGTACTCATTTCAGCAAGTCCCATTCCGATAAAGCCAGAGTCCCAAGTATACAGCGAATCCCAATTTCTCCCGGGGGTATTATGCAGAATAAATTTTCTGCGGTAATATACGGGCCATACCACGTTTGTAAGGGTAACTGCCGACATAATCTTCTGAGAAAGCATATATTTATTACCCTCGGCATTATGCGGCGGCTCATAAAATTCGTGACAGGCATTGTAATTTTCACTTTTGTTTGCACAAATAGTGATTGTAATTTTCTTAGACGACTTAGCGTCCAAAAATATCGGTCTTATAAATACATCTACGTACTGCCTTAAATTTTCGCCCTCGCTGAACATTTCGGCTAAATTGCTATGAACGCGGTCAAGCAACAGCATACCGGGATCATTCGTATGCAATCTGCGGACAGAATAGCTCTGCGTATCGCAAAGCACCTGATAATTATAGTTTGAAAAGCATACTTCAAGGTTTTCACCGTTATCGGACACCTTAGGTATAAACGGCGTTATATCATCATAAAACTCCGCGTTCCCTCCGATTAAGAAACCGTCCAGTTCCAACTTCGCATTATGCGGATAAATTTTAAACTCGGACAGCATTTCCTTTGAAATATCTGCTTTAAAGGTTTCAACGCAATCGTGCTGCGGAAGATCAAGCTCATAACAGAAACGCTTTGTTTTGAGCGTAACGCTGCCGTGCCCTTTGTATCTGATAAAAAATTTGTCTGTTAATACAGGTTCAAATTTATATTCGGCAAAATTCCCTTCCGCACCGAAGTGTTCGGAGCTTAGATAGCTTGCCGATGTAAATTCATTTCCGCGGGCTTCCCCCAAAAGAAGCCCGTCGTATGCAATTTTCTGATTTAAATTTATATCAGTATAGTCTATTGCGTCTACCCAAACAGTACCGCTTTCCTTGCTAATGCTGATTCCTCTTTGGTCCCTCCTGTTTTGAGAACAGCAACGCATACTCATTACTGCGTCTAACGCAAGACTTTCAGGATATTCTGTATCGTTGACAAAATTACAAACGACCGTCAGCTTTTCATTGTCTGAAACAAACTCGGCGTCCATATAAATTTTATCCTGCCAACGCAGTTCATATCTATACAAGTAATGCGAAACATCGGCGGAGGAGTGAAGCATTTTTACTCCTCCGTCCGCATTGTCCTTTGGGAGCAAAACAGTTTTGCTGTAAAATCCCGGGAAAAGATTTAAGTCAAACCTGAAACCGCGATCCTTATCTGCAATATGGGAAGCGCCTAAATAGCTCTTGTTATACGGTCCCCACTGCGGCAAAAACAGATTGTTTTCTTTTTTTAAACTAATTCCTGATTTCACTATTACTCCATTTCTCCGAAATCAAGGTCATTCCCGTTTCCGCTCTTGGGATCGTAACCGCCGATAACGCCACCGTCATTTAACGCTATGGATTCTATATGATTAAGTTTGGTTATTTCGATAATAGGCTTTTCATATTTCATCATAAAACTACGCTCCTTGATTACTTACTTTTTCTAAACCTGCAACGCTGTAATTCTTAGCGGTTCCGTATACCTTTGTACCGTCCAAAGTCACCCAATAAGGCGTTACCTCGATATCGGTTCTAAATGCCGAACGGGGAATATTGTATAACACGCTTGTGCTGAAATATTTTGAAATACTGCAAAATGCCTCGTCAGGCTTAATAAGATTTGCTTCGTCGTTAACCCAGCCGTATATTCCGCTGTAAACCGTATCAGATGAAGTCTCCCTAACAGTGTTATTCAGTTTTATTTTAAAACCGACATTCTGATACTGTAAAGAATCTACCGTTGTAACAAAGCGAATTGCAGCCGTATTTCTTAAATAATCATCCTCAGGAATTTCATTTGTTACACAGATGTCGTCTATGGACATTACACAGTTTGTTTTAAAGTTGCCTGTATGCATTCTAATTTTAGTTATTGAAGTCAAATCAAGTCCTTTGTTCGCATAAGCAGACAAAGGCAACTCGATTTCATTCCATCCATTCTCCAAAACAGAATAACCTGCAGTATTTTGCTGAACTTTATCACCATTATACAGCTGAACTCTCAAATCATTTTCGCTTGCTTTCCAATCGTCTACGGATCTTACATAAAGCCAAAAATGCAGGCTGCCGTCAGAGCTGTAAGTTGAAAGGTCTTTGGGCTCGCCGAAGGTAATTTCAAATCTTACCTCGCTGGCTGAATTACTGTAAATTGCATTCGTACCGTCTTTTACAAACTCACTGTCGCTTGTTATCTTAGCGGCAGAATTATTTATCGTAAACGATGTTGTATCCTCGGTATTTACAAGAGATTTTTGTTCGGTTGTTGAGTTCGGCACAATAATACGAATATCGTCTATTGATGTCTTTAACGCGCCTGTAAAAGAGTTTGTATGCATTCTAAGCGTAGTTATTGAAGTCCAATCCAATCCGCTCGCATAATTAGACAAAGGCAACTCGATTTTATTCCATCCCGAATTCAAATCATCCAGGCTTACAGTCAACTGCTTATAATTCTTACCGTTATCACTAGACAACTGAACTCTCAATGTTTCCTTAGTACCATCACTCTTAGTGAAATTTTGCCAAGCGTCTACCGATTCTACATAAAGCCAAAAATGCAGGATGCCGTTGGATGCATACGCTGAAAGATCCTTCGTGTCTTTAAACTTCATATTAAATCTTTCAGCACTGCTGGTTGAAGAATAGAATGCTCCCATTCCTGTTTTTACATATTTGTTATCATACGAAACGTTGCAATAACTCGGAAGCGGGTTATCGCTGCCAAATTCCTTTGTGTTTTCACATTCTTGCAATATTACGCCGGGCAACGCCTTGATTACGCGGACATTGTTTATTTTAGTTGTATATGTTGCATCAACTGCGTCTGTAAGCGATATATTAAACGCTTTAACATTTTGGTAATCGAAAGTTTTGCCTGTTAAAGTGCCGTCGCTGAAATTGGCATTTACCGTAGTCCAAGCCTTGTTTTCAAATCGGGCGTACCAAAGCGTCCACGATATTGTGTTACCGTTTCCGTCTTTCAGAGATATTATAAAGTTCTTCTCCAACTTATTTTCATAATCTATGTAAAAATCGAATTGAATCTTGCCTTTTCTGTATGCGTAAATATCTATCGGATCGGTCAGCTCTATGTTTGCGCGTTCCGCGTCTGTTGAATTTTTTTCAAAATTATCGGTTTCATCCTGATAAATAGTTCCGTCGTTTGCAGCATACTGTGCTTTTAAGCCCAATACGTCCGCAAGCACAAATTTAGCATAAACATTTCCGTCGGTTACGGGTTCTGTCAATGCCGTTGTGCAATCGCCGTCCGTATACCAGCCCGAGAAAACATATCCTTCCGGTACATCGCTCGGCGCTGTTCCCGGGGTTGCCGCGGTATAGGCTACAATTTTTGTAGCTTCTGTTTCTACCGCAGTAACAGGATTATGATATGCCGAACCTAAACTTATTACAATAGCTGCAATACACAAAGCAGCAATTAAACGCTTGTAAAATGTTTTCATAATATCAACCTTTCTTTCTCTCTACTCATTCATAGTCTTAATTTGCTTTGTTTTACGCGGAAGATGACGGAGCAACAATTTATATTCATTTTCCATACCGTTATCCGCTTTAAAACGTAAAATAAAGAAATCGTCCTCGCTTATAGGCAATGTTACGTGAACCGTCGGTCCCTGCACATTGCTGTTGGCTCCTGCTTTTGTGGTCCATTCTAACAGCTGAACGGTCTGCTCTGCCGTAACAAGTTCAACCGTTACGCTTCCTGTCGCTTCTTTTGGCAGGTCATTAAGGAACCAGACGTCCGCACTGAATTTTTCTCCCTCCTTCCAATCATATCGGTCTATCCCGGCGGAGAACATAACAGGGCGCAAAGCGTTCTTTACGGAATAGTATGATTTTTTCAGTCTTGCGGGATAGCTTACAATACAATGGTGCGCCGCATTGCTCCACGGTTCGTTATAGCACCAATTAAGCATCATACTGCAATGGGGCCATTGCTGGCGCATTGCCTCAAACGCACACTGATATCCTATACATTGCATTTCTTCGGATTGCTCAATAAATTGTTCTAATGTTTCTGCTTTTCCGTAATAACTTTCAATTATCGACTTGCACGCCCAAGCGTCAGGTCCCCAAGCCTTATCTGCGTGGCGGTCTACCCATGCGCGTGTTTCACCGCAAATATGCAATTCCTCCGCAGGTATAATCTTTTTCAGAGTTTCAATGTCGGTCATCGACGGCACGCCAAACTCTGTATATGCCGTGCGGTTAGAATGGCGAATAGTATGTATAACGTCAATATCTATCTGCGCATGTTTAAAGGTGTAACCGCCGTGTGCCATACCCATAAGGGGAGACGTTTTAAGGAATGGACGTCCGTAATCGTATTCATAACAAAGTGAATCTAAAAGCCTGAGCGGTAACGATTGGTCGTCCATACCTGACCAGCCGTTAAACAGCTCGTTTCCTCCGCACCAAAGAGCAAGGCAAGCGTGGCGGCGCAGTAGCTTTATGATAGCGGTTGCCTCGCTTTTAAGCACCGACAAATACTCAGGCGTATCGGGATATTTGTTACAGGCAAGCGGAAATTCCTGCCATACCATAATTCCCATACGGTCGCAAATATCGTAGAACACCTCTTTGTTGACGCCCGAACCGCCCCATATACGAAGCAAGTTCATATTTGCGTCTTTTGCCGCCAAAAGCAGCGGTTCATAGCATTTTTTATCTATCTTCCCGAAGAAAAGCTCGGGATTTACCCAATTAGAACCCTTTGCAAGAATACGCCTTCCATTCAGTTCCACCGTTATAGGCGCGTCATATCTCGATTTCGGGAACCCTAACGGTTCATACGCGTCGGTATTGCGGACAAGGCGCAGCCGTTTAAATGCCAACGTTCCGCTCTTTTCGTCAGAGGAGCTTTTTACCGTCCAATGATAAAGATACGGTGTTCCCTGACCGTTGCACCACCAAAGCGAAGGGTTCTCAATTTCAATATGCGTATCGCTGCCGCTGTAAACAGGCTTGCCTTCGCCGTCGGTAATTGTTATAAGATATTCGCCGTTACAGTCAATTTCAAAATCGACCGAGCCTTGCGACATATCCTCATTCAAATCGGTAAAGGGTTCGCAGTTGTAAATATAATCCGACTTTCTTGTCTCAATATATGCCTCCTGCCACATTCCGGAGATAAGCAGCCTCGGCTGCCAATCCCAGCCGTAGCAAACAGGCGGCTTAAAACTTGCAGAAGCCTCCTGTCTGGTTCCGACCGCGGAGCCCTTTCTCTTAGGATGAGGATAAATAATAACGGAAATTTCATCTTCGCCGGTCAGCCTGTCGGTAAGCTCTAATTCTATCTTTTTATACATACCCTCATAGGAATATATTTTTTCCCCGTTTAGAAGAATGTCAAAACGATAGTCGATACCAAGACTGACAAACCATACGGTTTCATCCGACTCGCGCTCAAACGACAGCTTAGTTCTATACTCCCAAGTCAAATCTTCAAGAGGCCGATATTTCAGGTAATTATCCATATAATTAGCGTCGCCGAAATTATGCGCCACTCCGTAATCATACTGAATATTACCGGGAACATTTGCGGCAAACCACTCGTCGGACCCGTTGCCGCCGAATATACGGCCTTGCCATTTTTGCTTGTATTTCATAACTTTAAACCTCAATTATTATTAGAATTTAAAATTTATAATACTATCGGTATAACTTTATTCCCTGAATTTTAAAGGCTTCAAGCGGGATAGCAATGCGCCCGTTATTTATTGCTGACGGTTCTGTAACCGCATCCATACAACCGTCTGTCAGCGAATATGAAGAAAACTCATCAGAAAGTGTAATAACTGCCGTTTCCTTATGAGATAATCCGTTATAAAGACGAATGAAAACAGCGCCGCCGTCGGTTCGCATTGCGGAAATCTGAGCGCCGCAAACGGAAATCGGAAGTAATTCCTCCTTGGTGGTATCAATAAGAGGTCTCTGGAATGACAGAGCCAACTCCCAAAGCTGTTTGTCGCTGTCGGTTTTATGCGGTATAACGGCATAATCGCACGCGATATGTTCACCCAAATTATACGACAGCTTGCTGGGGCACTTATACTCCATTGCAACGCTTCGGAAAATTGTGAGCATCATAATACCGTCTTCCGTATTATTGGCGGGCAATCCGCGGTTTACCAGCGTCAAGCCGACATTTGAATTCTCTTGATCCATAAAGTATTCAAGCGGCTGCGTTCCCTCGCCGCGCTCTACCGTTCCGTATGGAATTTGGTGACGGACCGTGCCGCCGCTTAATTCCGTCGGGAAAGCAACTCTCAATCGAATTCTGTTGTAGTTACAGTCGAACTCGGTATGATAATCTATTCGCTGTATACTTTTTGAAAGGGTAAAGGATACCGTAAACGGTACTTTTGTCTGCCAATAATCCAAACTGCCTTTCTGTGTAACCTTTATACTGCCGTCAGACAGCATCTCAGCGGAAGCAGACTGAACTCCGACGCTTCTGAGCTTGGTTTTCGGGTGTACCGACAGCTTAGAGCGGTCATAAGGATCGGGAACGTTTGTGGTATGCTGTGAATCAAGCTCCCAAGGATACTCAAACTCTACCCAGTTGTCGCCGCTGTCAGCCTCCATAAGCAAACTTCCAAAAGGAATATCTTTTTCTTCAAAAATTATTTCCTTGCTTTCTTTTTCGGTAAGCCTTGAAATAAAGCCCTTACTGTTTACTTCCGCACGATACCATTCGTTTTCAAATGTCAACGGCAGAGCTGCGGGCCGGGACGTCAACGTATTCGGCTCGGCATAACCAAAAGCATTTGCATTATATAGTGTATTCCCGCAAAGCTCGGTAACGGCAAACGGCAAGGAATTAAATTTAGCGGATTCGCCTTTTTCTGAAAGAGCCTTACGCTTTTCCTCTACCGTATCGAACGCGTCGGCATATTCTTCATAAGCCTGTACCAAAGCCTCGTCGCAGATCGTACCGCAGATAATATCGTGGAACTGATTTTTTAATGCCGTCTCCCACAGTGAAGTGAAGTCAATGTCCTTTTTCTTCAATACGGACAGAACCTCCAAACCGTAAAGATCCTGTTCCAATCTTCTGTTTGCCTGCTTTATACGTATATTTGTAGAAAAACTGCCTTTTAAGCAACTGACAAATTCTTTGGTATATAACTCCTTATTGTCAAAATCTACTGAATCCAAAGCGGCATCAAAGGTTGAAAAATTAATATCGGGCATTTCAGAATCATCTTGCCATTCCGCAACGGACTTTAAAGCCGAAACGGCAGGCATAGTCATATCGCCGCCCGCGGGGACGATTTGGGGATCGTCTCCGCAATACTTGCGCATATAATTATAGAGGTTAAGAACGCCCTCCTTGCAGGCTGCCTCCCAATGAAGCTCCTCTGCGTTTACCAATTCGGCATTACTCGGAAACAAAACCCCCGCATATCCCTTAGAAAGCCAATGCGTCGGAATTATCGTTCCGTCCAAGCCCTGCCAACGGAAGTTTTCTTTTTCAAAATCATATTCCATACATCTGCTGAAAAGATAGTAATCGTAGCCGCAGCTCTTTAATATCTGCGGAAGCTGTGCGTGGTGTCCCCAACAGTCGGCAATTACGACTGTTCGGGGCATAACATCGACAATTTTCTTTAAAAATCTTCTGCCGTATGTGGCATTTTGAAAAATACTCTCTCCCGAGGGCATACACATATCGGGAACCGACCAAAATCCGGGAGCCAAAACCAATCGTTTTTCCTGAATAAATTTCTTCAAAGATTCCTGCTTTTCAGGATGCGTCTCCCAATATTCCTTGAAAAAATATGTCTGCTCTACCGAATATGTATAGTTTTCATTTTGTTCAAGCAATTTAACGGCTTCGTCCAAAATTGATACTGCCCTTTGTGTATACCATTTTTCAGGCTTCAAGTATGCAATATCGTGGTGAAAGGTCGGGATTAGATTTATCACCCCTTTACACCTCCTGCCAAAGCCGAAACAAATCGCTTTTGTCCCAAAAGGAATACTACCAGGACCGGTATACACGTTATAATTGCCGCCGCAAATACAACTGTATATTCCACGGAAAACTCACTGCTGAAATTGATTAAAAGCGCCATCGGAATAGTATATAATTTTGGATCGCGCAGGGTCAGCATAGGACCGAGGGCGCTGTTCCAAGAATCTGTGAAATGCAGAATTCCTACTGCCGAAAGCGACGGCAGTATAAGCGGTAAAATAACCTTTGTGCATATCTGAAAATCGTTAGCGCCGTCCAGCATAGCGGCTTCCTCAAATTCCTTTGGTATTGTTCTGAGAAATCCTGTAACTATAAACAATGCGGTTGTAATTCCGATAGAGCCGCAAAATATTTCGCCGAACAGGTTATTATATAACCCCAAATTACGGCGCAGCACCAACGTTGTAACCGTACTTACATTCGGAATGAACATTGTGACAAGAAAGAACATATATATTGCAACGCCGACTTTGGTATTGCGGATACGGTTTATGCAATAGGATACCAACAATACCCACACCAAAAACAAAAATGTACTGCCAACAGTGATAATAATACTGTTCTTAGCCGCCGACAGTAAATTTCCGTCAGTCCACGCCGTTGAATAATTCTGAAAGGTTGCATTTTCGGGGAAACCGATAGGATTGAGTATTCGCTCCTGCCGCGTCTTAAACGAAGTTATTATTATAAAGCAAAAGGGAACAGTTAAAACCAATGCGTAAATAAGCACAATAACTTTGCCGATAATGCTCATAGGGGATAATCTATTCAATTTTTTGATACCTATTTTGCTCATTTTAACTACTCTCCCAATATCTGATTTTCCACTTTTCGCATAGCCAAGAACTGTATAATACTTACCGTTCCCAGGAATAAAAGCATAATAACGGAGACTGCCGAAACCTCGCCGTAGGTTGAAGACATTAAGGTCTTTTTGTATACATACGCCGATAAGGTATCAAATGCCTTTATACTGCTTCTGCTGCCCAACATAACCACATAGTCCGAAGCCATAAATCCTGTTGAAATGGTCATAAGAGAGAGCCTGAGAAGCGTAGGTAACATCAGGGGCAGCGTAACCTTCCAAAAGGTCTGCCAGCGGTTTGCTCCGTCAATTTTGGCGGCCTCGCCCAAATCCTCCGATATACTGTTTAAGCCTGAGTATATAATCATCATCGGGTATCCGATCTTAGCCCAGATATGAACGCACACGATAAGCAGAACTGCTCTCCAATTTTGACCGAAAAAGTCATAACCCGGGAAGCCCTTAAAGCCAAGAGAGCCCAACATAGAATTTATAACGCCTAAATTGGGATCGTACATATATGCCCAAGTAAGACTTACGATTGTGGAGGACAAAACCATCGGAAAGAAAAAGTATGTACGGAAAAACTTGTTTATCATTGTGTTTTTCTGCAATGCAATCGCCAAAACCAAGGCAAGCACGGTTTGAATACAAAACAGTCCCGCCACGTACATTAAGGAATTCGCGATATAACCTAATGTTTCTTTTAATCTTATTGAGAATAAAAGCTCATAGTTAAAAAATCCCACAAATTCTTTTACTGATGTATAAGGTCCCCACTTATATAAAGACAACGGAATAATAGAAATTCTCGGATAATAAACAAACAAGATATAAAGGAATAACATAGGAGACATATATAAAACATATTTCCATTTGCTGTTATATGAGCGTTTTATATTTCGCAATGTTGTATTTTTCATTTATATTCACCCACCTGGAACGGAAATAGGATTTTATTCTCCCCATCCGTATGATAACTGTTATTGTTTGCCTTTCAAATTCAACGTGTTCAACTCATCTTCAAAAGATGAAACATACGGTTTCCAATCTCCGCCGCCGAACAGGGCTTTTTCAAATACCTTTGAAAAACTGTTGCTCCAATAATCGTAATATTTAAGCGTTGCGTGGTTGGATTCCAGAACATAATCGCCGTTGAAGAACGAGGGTTCCCAATCATGCGTAATTTTAACGCCCTTTATGTTGGAGTTCATATTTGCGTTGTTGCAGTAATATTCCGATATTTCGGGAGTAGCCAAAAACTCAACCCATAATTTCGCCGCGCCGAGCGCTTTGCTGTTTGAATTTATAATACTGATCTGTGCAGAATCACAGAAAGATCTGCCCGTATTTGCAAAGGTAGGTACGGGGAAGAACGCAACGTTTATGCCTGGGAAATAATGATCCTTCTCACCTATTGCCCAAGAGCCTTCGTATATAATGGCCGTCTTTTTCTGAGCAAAGAGCGACATTCCTGCGTCAAACGAAATTGCCTCATACGCGTTATAGTAAATATCTTTGTCAGCATAATATGTCAAAGTATCCAATGTGCTCTTAACTTCTTCGTTTGTCGAAATATCCAACAAAGAGCCGTCGTCTATTTTTTCCGCCAAGGCTTCATATCCGTCAAGTCCCATAGTGTTATACAAAACATTTTTTGCAAGTGAATCGCCCTTGTGACCGCCTGCATAAGAAATTCCGCCGTATCCGGCCGCCTTTAACTTATTAACAACATTGACCAATTCTTCGGGCGTCTGAGGAGGCTCTAAACCGTACTGCTTGAAAACGTCTACATTATACATAAATCCCAGATAATTGTAAGCATTGGGATAACCGTAACAATCGCCGTCAATAAACGCTATCTGCTTTGCGGCATCTGTCAGATTTTCAATATAATCAAAGTCTGTCTGCGGCGCCGCAATTCCGTCACTTGCAAACGATGAAAGTCTGCCCGGATGGCAATCGAATACGTCAACGCCCTCGCCGAACGCTAAGTCTGCCTGCAAGTTTGTGTAATAAGAAGAACTGTCGGCTGTTAAAGATAAATCAACTTCAATCCAATTATATTTTTCTTCAAATCTTCTTACAATTTCTTCATAATATTCTCTGTCGTTGTGGCGCCAAGAAGCAACCTTAATGGTTACTTTGCCGCCCGAAGCATCGGCACCTGCGCTCCAATCCAAATTTGAGGCGTTAGTGCCTTTGTTACTTTTTCCTTTACCGTTATTGCCGTTTGTGCTGCTTCCACAGGCAGTCATACAAAACATTAGCAATACAGAAGTCAAAACTGCGATTATTTTATTCCACTTCATATAAAAATTTCTCCTTTTCAGAATATGCTGATAATTTTTCAGTTTGCCAAACAAACATCGTCTACAATGGTGGTAATGGATCCGCTTTTAAGACTGTAAATACGGAACCAATTTATGCGTGACGCGTCAAGTCCGCCGTCGCCTGATCTGGAAGCCTTTGATAACTGTAAGTTGATTTCGTTCCAGCCGTTTACGAATTTCTCCTTTTCCAATGTCCATTGACATTCTTCTTTATCGTAAATACCGCCGCTTGCAAGTTCAATTCTGACCGATTCGTTCAATAAAGATACATCGCTGAACCAGAGCCAGAAATGAACATAGCCGTCTTCACAGTCCGAAGCGTCCACAGGTTTTTCAAGCCTTATTGCCATCATAACCTTATCTTTCTGTACGATCTTGAAAGCGCCCTTTCCCTCTTTATGCTCACCTGCCGCCGTTGTCACGGAAAAATCCTTTTGATCGTTTGTAACGGTAATTGAATCAGCGCTGTCGCAATTCAATATGCTCACCGTTTTATGCTCAACCTCAACTGCCCGTACATCATCTAATCTGACCGTAACGCCTTCATTGGTGCTGTTATAAATTCTCAGATAGTTAATATGACTTAGATCTGCCCCGCCGTCCTCACTTTTTTCTGCGTTGGCAAACTTTACAACAAGTTCATTCCAACCATCAGTGAGCTTCTCGCTTGCCATTATCCACTTTAAATTATTAACACCGCCTTTGCCCGCGCTTCCGAGTTCAATCTTGACATCGGCATTCAGTTTAGTCAATTCGCTGATATAGAGCCAAAGGTGAAGACCGCCGTCGGCATACGCGGAAATATCTATCGGATTATCAAGCACAATTTGCCACCAAACAGCTTCTCTGCCGATGGTTTGAAAAGCGCCCGTTCCCTCCTTATATGTATCCTGCTCATCTGTGACGCCGAAATCGTCATTATAACTGTCAACGGACATTCCCGCTGTGCTGTCGCAATTAACCAACATTCCGGGTATATTTTGAATAGGTTCGGATACAACTTGTGAAGAAACAACATCTGCGCTGACGTCAGAGCCGGTTGCCCGACTGCCACAGGCCGAAAGGCCTGTGACGGTCATTGCAACAACCATTACAAAAATTATTATTTTTTTATAACCTTCAAAAACCATAAACATTATCCTTTTGCACAGATATCGTCGATAATTGCATATTCGCCCTCGATATTCTTGTTCCACCAAATTCTAAACCAATTAACACGGCTTAAATCTGCTCTGTTCGTGGTCTTTGTAATATCGGAGAAACGTAAGGTTATCTCATTCCAGCCTGTTTTAAGGTCGGTTCTTTTAACTCCCCATTGCAATTCTTCAACATCGGCTTTACCTGCGCTGCCAAGCTCAACTCTGATGTCGTCGGTCAGCTTGCTTGCGTCGTTAATATACAGCCAGAAATGAAGTGCTCCGTTCTCATACTCGGATATGTCAACAGGGTCTTTAAGCACAAACTTGAACCAATCCTTACTTAAATTATTGGTCTTAAATGCGCCTGTTCCTTCCTTATGCTCTCCGTCCTTTGTTACGATACTGTCGTAATCCTTTAAGGTAAGACCTTCGTCAGTATCGCAATTCAGTATGGATTTTGATGCGGACTTTTGCTCCTCATACTTAATAGCGGAAATATCGTCGATAATTGCATATTCGCCCTCGATATTTTTGTTCCACCAAATTCTAAACCAATTAACACGGCTTAAATCCGCTCTGTTTGTGGTCTTTGTAATATCAGAGAAACGTAAGGTTATCTCATTCCAACCTGTTTTAAGTTCGGTTCTTTTAACTCCCCATTGCAATTCTTCAACATCGGCTTTACCCGCGCTGCCAAGCTCAACCCTGATGTCATCGGTCAGCTTGCTTGCGTCGTTAATATACAGCCAGAAATGAAGTGCTCCGTTCTCATACTCGGATATGTCAACAGGGTCTTTAAGCACAAACTTGAACCAATCCTTACTTAAATTATTGGTCTTAAATGCGCCTGTTCCTTCCTTATGCTCTCCGTCCTTTGTTACGATACTGTCGTAATCCTTTAAGGTAAGACCTTCGTCAGTATCGCAATTCAGTATGGATTTTGATGCGGACTTTTGCTCCTCATACTTAATAGCGGAAATATCGTCGATAATTGCATATTCGCCCTCGATATTCTTGTTCCACCAAATTCTAAACCAATTAACACGGCTTAAATCTGCTCTGTTTGTGGTCTTTGTAATGTCGGAGAAACGTAAGGTTATCTCATTCCAACCTGTTTTAAGTTCGGTTCTCTTAACTCCCCATTGCAATTCTTCAACATCGGCTTTACCCGCGCTGCCAAGCTCAACCCTAATATCGTCGGTCAGCTTGCTTGCGTCGTTAATATACAGCCAGAAATGAAGTGCTCCGTTCTCAAACTCGGAAATATCAACAGGGTCTTTAAGTACAAACTTGAACCAATCCTTACTCAGATTATTGGTTTTAAATGCGCCTGTTCCTTCCTTATGCTCTCCGTCCTTTGTTACGATACTGTCGTAATCCTTTAAGGTAAGACCTTCGTCGGTATCGCAATTCAAAATTGATTTAGAAACCAATTCTTGTTCAGGTTGCTTTTCACCCTCAACAGCACGAACATCATCTATTATTACTGTAAGTACGTTACTCGGCTGTGTATAAATCTTTAAGAAGTTTACGGCAGCCAAATCTGTTCCGCCGTCATTGGTTTTTTGAGCGCTTGCAAATCTGAGCGCCAGCTCGTTCCAACCGTTGACAAGACTTCCCTTGGCAATCAACCATTTATACTTGTTAGCATCGGTATCGCCGCCGCTTCCGAGTTCGACGCTTATATCGTCGGATAACTTGCTTACGTCATCAACATACAGCCAGAAGTGGAGTGATCCCTCACTGTAAGCAGAGATATCTACGGGCTTATTAAGCACGAATTTAAACCATTCAATACCGGGTTTTTCAACCTTAAACGCTCCTATGCCCTGCTTGCGTTCTTCCGCTTTTGTTGTAACGCTCACATTGCCGCCTGCGGTAACATCGTCGATACTGTCGCAATTCAGAATAAATCCTTTCTCAACGGCTCTGATATCATCAATAATTGCATATTCGCCGTTGACATTCTTGTTCCACCAAATTCTGAACCAATTAACACGGCTTAAATCCGCCCTGTTTGTGGTCTTTGTAATATCGGAGAAGTACAATGTAATATCGTTCCAACCTGTTTTAAGGTTTGTTTTCGGAACGCCCCACTGCAATTCCTCTACGTCGGCTTTTCCAGCGCTGCCAAGCTCAACTCTGATGTCGTCGGTCAGCTTGCTTGCGTCATTAATATACAGCCAGAAATGGAGGGCTCCGTTCTCATACTTGGAAATGTCAACAGGTTCTTTAAGCACAAACTTGAACCAATCGTTGCTCAAATTGTTTGTCTTAAACGCTCCCGTTCCTTCCTTATGCTCGTTGTCGCCTGTTACAATGCTGTCATAATCAGCCACCGCAAGCTCATTTTTGTTATCGCAATCAATTATAGTTCCTGCTATCTTTTCTTTGGGAGGAAGTTTAACTGCTCTTACATCATCAAGTATTGCATATTCTGCTTTGATATTTATATTCCAATAAATTCTAAACCAGTTAATGCGGCTAAGAACAGCACCGCCGTCCTTAGAGACTCTTGCTGTCGACAAATCTAATGTAACATCATTCCAGCCCGTTTTTAATTTAGAAGGTGAAATGCCCCACTGCAATTCTTCAACATCGGCTTTTCCTGCGCTGCCAAGCTCAACTCTGATGTCGTCGGTCAGCTTGCTTGCGTCGTTAATATACAGCCAGAAATGAAGGGCTCCGTTCTCAAATTCGGAAATATCTACGGGTTCTTTAAGCACAAACTTGAACCAATCCTTACTCAGATTATTGGTTTTGAATGCGCCTGTTCCTTCCTTATGCTCGTTGTCGCCTGTTACAATGCTGTCATAATCGGCCATAGCAAGATTGTATTTGTTATCACAATCAATTATTGTTCCTGCTATCCTTTCTTTGGCAGGAAGTTTGACTGCTCTTACGTCATCAAGTATTGCATATTCTGCCTTGATATTTATATTCCAATAAATTCTGAACCAGTTGATACGGGTTAAATCGGCTCCGCCGTCCTTAGAGACTCTTGCATTTGATAATTCTAATGTAATTTCATTCCAGCCTGTTTTAAATTTAGAAGGCGAAATGCCCCACTGCAATTCCTCTACGTCTTCCTTTCCGCCGCTTCCGAGTTCAACTCTGATGTCGTCGGTCAGCTTGCTTGCGTCGTTAATATACAGCCAGAAATGAAGCGCTCCGTATTCATACTCGGAAATATCTACGGGATCTTCAATTACAAACTTGAACCAGTCTTTGCTCAAATTATTGATTTTGAACGCTCCCGTTCCTTCTTTGAATTCACCTTTCTTGTTTGTAATGGAATCATATTTTGCAGACGCAAGTCCATCGGAGCTGTCACAGTCTGCTATAACACCGGGCGCCCTTACTACCGGAATACGCTGTACTGCACGTACATCGTCTAATATTATGGTTACATCTCCCGTATTCTTCTCAATGTTAAAGATACGCAGCCAGCAAATTCTTGAAAAATCTGCTCCGCCGTCCTTGGATTTCTTAGCGCTCGAAAAACTCAATGTTATATCATTCCAACCGTTTTTCAGCGCGCCGGCAGCAAGCGTCCACTGATGTTCATTAACATCGTACGTTCCTGCGCTTCCAAGTTCAATTCTCAGCGGTCCGCCGAGCTTAGACGCATCGCTTACATAAAGCCAGAAATGAAGCGCCTCCTTAGACCAATTTGAAATATCAATACGCTCATAGGGATTTATCGCAATTTGAATTGTATTGTCCTTGTTGAATTTTCCCTTTAAGGCGCCTGTTCCCTCTTTATGCTCCTCCGCTGCGGTTGTAATGGAGAATGAAGTTGTTCCGCCGACGCTCATATCGGATAATGAGTCGCAATTAAGAATCATACCATCGGGCGAAACCCTTGTTTTTGCAGGTTCCATACGAACGGCGTCTAAGAACAAAAGTACATTTTTCGGTGTATTGTTACTCCAAATTCTGAAATAATTAACCTTTGTTAAATCAATGTTGCCGCCCGTTTTCTTGCCGCCTAACATATTCAGCGTGATTGCATTCCAACCGGTTTTCAGCGAAGAACCCTGGATTGTCCATCCCAATTCATTAACATCGCATATTCCGCTGCTTGTGAGTTCAACATACAAACGCGTATCCTGTATATAAGACGCGTTGTTGACATACAGCCAGAAGGTAAGGTTTCCTTCTTTATATTCCGAAATATCCGTCTCTTTTAAATACGCAGCCATTGCTTGCAGGTTGCTTATAGCTATTGAAGCGGTTCCTTCCTTATGTTCCGATTCATTTATTGCCAAAACACAGTTGTTGTTGGGCGTAATTCCCGACAAAGTATCGCAATCCATCAGATAGCCCTTTTTGGTTGAGGCTTTTTCAAGTAAGCCTTTTCTATCTAATTTCGTTGCCTTAGTGTTTGTAGCATATATATTATCAAATATAAGTTTCAGTGCCACTTTGCTTTCAGTGGCACGAATACGGAAGTAGTTTAGCTTTTTAAACTCTACTTCGCCGGTCACTTTTGCATCGCTGATTCCGAGATACAAATCATTCCAGCCTGATTTTAGCATTGTAGAAGATATATCCCACGAAAGTTCCGATTTGTCGTATGTTCCCGAACTGCTCATTTCAAGTGTTATGGCGCTTCCGACATTTATCGGATCATTTACATAAAGAGATATATGTATGCTTCCGTTGGCATAAGCGGAAATATCAGTTCCGCGGAAAATGGCGCTTGCATACGAGTCTTTTCTCAAACTTCCTATTGCAAGAGCGCCTGTTCCCTGCACATACGAACCGTTTTTCCTCGTAATATAGCCGTTTGTAAGATTTCCGAAAGAATCTTTTTCATCACAGTCCAAAATCATTACGCCGACATCGGAAGGGTCTGCCAAACGCTGATAATCACATTTATAAACTTCAAAATTGAATTTGGCGTTTGCAGGGTTTCCCTTATGCTTTGTAGATTTAAAATTGCCGCGGAGTACAAAGAATAGGGTAACGGCAGTTGCAAGTACCAATACGACAGTTGTTATAATTATCGCAATCTTATATTTTTTTGCAATTTTTATCATATTCTTTCCTCCTCTTACTCGCCTTTAATAAGCGTTCTTTCCAGCTGTTCCTTATGAGAAGAACGGTTGTAAAGTCTCATAACACCGCTATTATACTTATAGGAGTTTCCGCCGAGGCGCATAACGCCGATAGCGGTTAGGCTTCCGCCGTTCATATCAATAAGCACTCCGTCATAGGAAAAAGCGTCGGAGCCCGAATTGTTTATAAACGTATTCTCCGAATTATTATTTATGGAGAATGTTTTGGAGCCGTACGAAAAGGTGTTGTATACGGTCTGATTAACGGCATTATCTATAATAATGTAACTGCAATTCACCTTTAAAGTGTCGTTAACTAAGCCAAGACCCGTATTATCCCTGCCCGTTGCATTTATACGATACGGGGTAAATGTTCTTGCCAAAACAGAACCGTTTTGAAGACAGCCGTTTAAAATACCGTTTTTGCCGCCCAACCTATAAGCATTGAAATAGCAGCAGGTTGTTACATTCTGTATGAAATGATTGTCGCAATTTCGGAAATCAATTCCGTAACCCGAGCCTGAAATCATACTGTTCACCACATACACGCCTGTGCCCTTGCCTCTTACGGTATACGTGCTGTACATATTTCTTAAATCCGTATCATCTGCAATAGGATTGTTCTCAGGATATGTGATCATTACTCCGTTCAGTCCTGCGTTATCGCCTCCCAGAGTAATAAAAGCCGTGTCTTCAACGCTGTTTGTAGGATCGTCGCCGTAATAGCAAAGGAATAATGTACCGCCGTTATCATAATATATTTCTCTTTGAGCCACGGAGGTTGCGCCGCGAAGCTCCACTCCCGCAGGAATCGTAATAGGAGTATTAAAGCAATATACGCCCGCAGGGATATAAACTACTCCGCCGCCTTCGCTTGCCGCCTTATTTAAGGCTTGCTGAACCTTGGGTGCCACATCGTTAAAAACACCGTTCGGCAAATCCAATACGGTAACCTTACTTGCGGGTTTAACATAAGAAGCCTTATAATCAATGACATATTTACTTAAATCGGTGTCATCAACCATTATTGTGTCATCTTTTAATTCTTTAATCTTTCCCTTAACTTCAACACCGCAGAGCTTCATAATCGACTCTGTGTTATTTACAATTCCGCCTTCTATATAACTTTTTGACAGTGAAGACGGGAAAACTCCGTTCATTTTATCTATAACTATACCCTTGGCGCAATTAGTAATATTAACATCAGTCAGGCAGCCGTGATATGCGCGCTGTCCTTCAACAATACGAATTCCGTATGCACAGCCGTCAACGGAAATATCGCTGTAAAACGTCCAATCCAAATCTCCTATCATAAGACCTGTTGTATGCTCTTTTGTATATGCGTCGATAGCCTCCGAGTCCACGGCGTTCATACAGTCTGCCGCCGCTTCCTTCCAATACTTATTGCTTACCTTAACCCTTTTTGCAAGACCGACGTCGGTAGACTTATAACAGGCATAACCTGTCAGCAAAAATGTTCCTTTTAAGTTTTCAACGTGCAGGCACTCCTGACTGGTAATAGAGGCTGTACCTATGCCGCGAAATCCGTTAATAATCGTAACATTTTCTACGGTGCTTAGGGTATGGTTAGCGCCGTCGCCGGGAACATAAAATGTATAAGGATAAGGCAGAATTAAATCGAGCGTTTGAAGCGGATAATATACGGTAAGTCCTAAAACTCCGCCGCAGCTGCCCAAACGGAATATTCCGGTTGTATCACAATCGTCCGATTCCATCCACACGCTGATAATGGTTCCGTATTCCGTTCCCTCATCAGGGTCCTGCCAATCGCCGCGCAGGGTAACAAAGGGAGGTATTTCTATCGTGTCGGAAATTGCATAATTTCCGGCAGGAAGATATACCGTGCCGCCGCCGGCATCGTGGCAATCATTCAAGGCTTTCTGGATACCTGCTGTGCTGTCGGTAGCACCGGTAGGATCTACCGCATATCCCATTTTTGTAGGAATATAATCGGCTATCACAACATCTTTTGTTTCATAAAGCGTTTCTACCATTTGCGGGCTCGCTTTTCCGTCAGATGTATCCTCTAATGTTTTACCCCTCGGGTCAACAAGCTCTTTCTGCAATTTTACTTTGTTGGTTTTTGAGGAGTCAACCGCAGCCTTGTCGGTTTTTCCGCACGAAACAAGTGTAAACACAAACATTACACTTAAAAACAGGGACAGAATTTTTTTCAACATTTATCGTTTTCCTCCTTAGTGTGACATATATCTGTTGCATTAAAGCAATAACGAAAAATATAATCATTTAGCACTGATATATTTTTAATATAACATGCTCCATTTTTTGTTTGGATTCTTTATATCTTGCGACGTTTCCATATTAGGAGAATTATCGGTTTTATCTGAACTGTCCTGACTGACATTACTTTCGGTATTATCGGTCTTACCCTGTTCCCCGTTATTACTATCAGGCGATAATTCTTCATAAGAAACACTGTTGTTTTCAGATGACGAGCCGCGATTTAAACCGCTGCTCGTATTTGACTGCGTTCCGCTTTTCGGAGCAGAATTACCGCTTGAAGTTTTGCTTTCGTCCTTTTTCTCACTCTCGGCGGTTTTATCCTGTTCAATATCGGCATCTACGGTTTTAGAAACCTGACTGTTGTCTGCTTTTGGCGGCGTTTTGGGCTTTCGTTTTGTAAATGCCGCAAAACAGATGCCAACGCATATAACCACTGCCGACAGAACAACCGCACCTGCTATGATGTACTTTTTCTTATTTGCTATCTTCATTGTTGATTTCACCCTCTGTATTTCATATTTTAAAAATTTTTTACTGTGCTCATATAAAAAATAATGTGACAATTTCTTTGGCATTTACGGGAATTTGTATTTTATTGTCCACGGCTGAAATTTCTTCTCTTAAAGTCTCCTTTAAATTTGTCTTCCAGACCTTATTTACTTTTAATTCTCCGAAATCTAATACAGCCTGTTGCGATTCATCACTTGAATTGTAAAAACGAAGAATATACCCTGTTCTGTCAAAAGATTTTTTTAAAGCTGTAACCTGAATTGCGCAACCCTCTGAATTTATTCCGAATCCCGTGCGTCTAAGCTGAATATCGGGATAAGGAACGGCTTGATAAAACAGTTCGGCAACGGTTGTGTCCTGTACCGCAGGACGTCCTCCCAAGAACTTTCTCGTATCCGCGGGTTCGCACTGCACTATAAGCGGATTTTGAAACGCCTTTGCGGCAAATGCGGATTTTTCGGCAAGGTTGCTGCCGCATTGCGGCATAATTGAAATCTCACATTCAATTTTTCTCAAACATTGATTTTCGGGTGTTTTCCAAGCGTCATCGTCGGAATCAACGCCTGCGCTTATCGCCCCTGTTGCCCTTACAACGGGAAAACACAAGGTTCCTCTTTCACCCTGCAAATGCTCATAAGCATAAATCCCGCGGTTTAAAACGGCAATGCCTTCATCATTTTCATTAATCAAAACCATACCGTCGGTATGCTCGGTTTCATTGCATACGTTAACATCAATATCCCATTTGCTGCGTTTTACAATGTCATACGGAGAAGTAGAAAACACCTCGTCGCTGTTCAGACCCGTTTGAACAAATATGCTCATTCTGTGATCCTTTGCGCGGTTTTCAAGCTCAAATCGAACATCCAAGGATTTTGAATCTTTTTTTAACCCGACAAAAATATTTATCGGAACATTTACCGTTTCGCCGCTTCTTTTATTATTCGCGAAGTCATAATATAACGGAAGCGGAATGTCATAATGCAAACATATTGTTCCTGAGAAAATGTCAGACTGAACAACTGAAATTTCAGCATCAAAATCCGAAATGCTTATCGGAACATCGTCTTGTGCGGCTTCAAATATGTATGTATTGCCGACATCGGCAACATCTTTCACCGTGAAAATATTTCGGTAACAACGGTTTTTCTTTTTATAATATAAATCGACTCTCCCGGACGGCATAATTACCGCCTTTATATCATCGTTTTCAAGACAATGATTTTCCCCGTCAATATACGCTATCGGGCTGCCATCGCATATCGGAGTTTTCTCGTCTGTTTGAACCCGATAAACAGCATAACCGAATGCCGGAACATTCTCTGCCGACATTCGCACCTCATAACGTCTTGTTTCCTTTGTACCCGGAAGATTTATTGCGGAAAATACAGATTTACCCAATTTGTATTCATTAAGCACCTTGAAAGGTATCTCCCGCCCGTCCGATGAGGTAATTTTTAAACCTTTCGGGCAATCAGAATCTACAATATCTACAATTACATCAACCGTTTCGGTTCTGTTATGCTCTAAGCCGTTAAAAACAACAATTTGGTAATCGTCTTGGTTAATCCCCTCGCTGATATGTGACGCAAGCTGCTTCATACCCCGCCTTATCAGTTCATCGGCAATTTCGCGAATTGCCGCAAATCTATCCTCCATATGACTGTGAACCGCGTCTTTACTGCATCCGCAAATGCTGTCATGAGCGTGGTTTCGTATCAGCATTTTCCAAAGGTAATCCAAATAATCTGCCGGATATACGCCTTTCATACCGGAAAGTTCAAGCAACGCATATAGGGGTTCCAGACAATGCTCTAACATATTTTGCAGCTTTGAATTTGTACGCTTTAAATAAACACGGGAAGATGCCGTATCCTTTAACAATTCCGTATTTCTGCCGTGCATTAACTCGCCGACTTCAACAGGCATATCGTCCCTGTTTAAAAAATTACGTACCAAATCCGCATAGTGTTCCATAGTAGTTTGATAGATTTTTTCATCATCCGGGAGTCTTTTTTGGATTTCTCTAAGAATAGGAATAAGATTAGGTTGAGGTTCCAGATGATCCACGCCGTTCATAAGCAGCAAATACGGTGTTTCGGCTATGCCCTCAAACGACTTTTTAACATTTCGAACCAATCGGCAAGCCTTATCAATATTTTCCGAAAAGCGTTGAGCGTTGTTATACCAGTGCGACATATGAATTCCAAGCACCTCCGACCCATCGGGACTTTGCCAAATAAATTCGGAAGGCTTTAATTCTATTACATCTTCGCTGTCTCCCAATTCCTTGACGCTTGCATATCCGCGTCCCATTATGCAATGATCTAAATCAAATCCGCGAAAAATCTGCGGAAGCTGTGAGATTAAACCGAATTGATCAGGCGTATATCCCGTATTAGCGCAACCGCCCATTTCATTTGCCTGTTTCGTTCCTATTAACAAATTGCGTACCGTTGCCTCTCCGCTTGTCAGGAAAAAGTCATTTTGCACGTACCAAGGCCCTGCTAAAATTCTCCCTTCCTTTATATAACGGCAACATTTTTCTCTCATTTCCGGCTTTATCTCTAAATAATCTTCAAAGACAATCATCTGCGCATCCATATGGAAAACGTACTCCGGATCTGCGTCCAAAATTTCCAACAAATGATCTATCAAGTCGACTAATCTCAGGCGAAATTCTTCCTGCGTCTGATACCATTCACGATCCCAATGCGTATGGGAGATTACACAATAATTTCTCATAACTGCCTCTTTTTCTGCGGTCATCTTCAATATTGATTTTATTTTAAATTATCTTTCAAAAATTGCATTACGCGTTCTTCCTGAAACCTTTGATACAATTTTTCATACCCGAACATTTTTTCATATTCAGTACTTCCGATACCGTTGATTTCCGCCTGTTTTTTAAGCTCTTTTTCATATTCGGAATCAGTTAACCGCAATCCCTCTTTTTCCGCAATAAGCGCTACCGCATATTTTTTCTTCAATTGCTCTTTTGCAAGTTCTTCAATATTCATTCCGTGAATTTTAGACGCAAGTTCAGAGGGTGTGCTTTTATCGGAAACCACATAACTGTATTGTAATTCCAACTCTTCAATATAGCTTTTCAATTCTTCGGCGTCATATTTTTTTACAACGCACTCATCAAGCAATTTATCCCAAATTTCATCATTAATTTCGTCTTCGTTTTGCTTACCGTCTTTATACGCGGATTTATCAACTTCAAGACCTTTGTATTTATTAACCGTAATAAATTCGTTAGATATTTTCTTACTGCCGCAACCTACTAAAAAAATTGTAACGAAACTGCAAATCAACAAAACAAAAGCTATCTTTTTCATTATGTAGTTCCCTTTATGCCTTTTTCATTATTTAAAGTCAGCCTTGCATTACAGCGCAGCATATAAAAATTTTTGTGCTTTATATACAAACCCAAAAATACAAAAAAGCCAACAACCGACACGGAATATGTAAATATGTTATCAATTATTGACTCATCTGATTAAATCTATTGTCATTTTTCACATATAATTTTAGCACAAGGTATGCAATATAAATATAAGTTTTTTTCTGAAAAATATAATTTTATTCAATGTGTTCAGAAATGCAAATAAAAAGGGGAAAAACAGGACTTTTATATTGCGTTTTCAAAAAAGTCAAAACATATAAAGTTGTTGGGATTTTTCTTTGCAACCCGTTTAGACAATTAAATATAATTTTTTGAGATATGCACCGATACTTGAAGTATGGTATCAAATACGATATTGTATAATAGTGTGATATAGTATTTTAAATGAAGACACTTAATAAGCAACAAAGGTATGCCGGATTGGAAATGGTGGACTTCTTTTTGGCGCTTTTAGAAAAAGGCTTGAAGGGTTTATTCAACCGTCGCCCCGACTTCAATTCCCCTAAACGCAAATAATTAACAGCAGTTTGCATTTTCTACAAACTGCTGTTAATTATTTGCCGAAAAACTTAAAGGCAATCTTTTCACTTTTACATATTACCGATTATAAAAAAAGGCGGCGCTATTCGGCGCCGTCTTTAAGTTTGCATTGCTTGCCCGTGTGGTCTATTGTGTAATTGTCCTTTAAAATCAGGTCGCTAATAAACACAAATTCATAGCCTTGTTCCTTTAAGCACTTCAAAATTGTCGGCAGCGCCTCGGGCGTATGCTCGGCGTCATTGTGAAAAAGGACGATACTGCCGTTCGTAACCTTGCTTGTGACCCTGTTGCAAATACTTTCGGCGGTGGCATTGTCCTTCCAGTCAAGGCTGTCAACCGACCATTGGATCGTATGCATATTAAGACCCTCGACCGATTCGATAACGCAGTTATCGTAGTCCCCGTAAGGAGGACGAAGCAATGTCGGGCATACGCCTGTGATACTCTCTATTTTTTTGTTACAGCTTTCTATCTCGTTGCGCATCTGCTCCTTTGAAAGCTGCGGCATATGCGGGTGCGTGTTAGAATGATTTTGCACCTGATGACCCGCGTCGCATAACTGTTTTACCGATTCGGGATACTTATCCACCCACGCGCCGACAACAAAAAAAGTTGCAGGAACATCATATTCCTTTAAGATGTTAATAAGCGTCTCGGTATCGTCATTCCCCCACGCGGCGTCGAAGGATATGGCTATCTGCTTTTTATCGGTTTCCACACAGTATATCGGCAGTTTGCGGTCGTTGCCCGCAAACGTGACCGCAGAGCCGACGACTGTCGCCGTTATTGCCAACACAAGCGCCAGACACAGCATTATCTGCTTTTTGGTTATTATAAAAAATTTCATTGCTATACCACCTTTCAGCCTATTTGAACATATGTATAACGGCTTGTATATTATTCGTGATTAGGTTAGGCTGCCGAGGGTTAAACTCTCGGCAGCCTAAATTTTTCCAAAAATTAACCCCCGTCTGTTTATCAGCTTGCTGACAGTCAGACGGGGTTAATTTTAAAACTACTGCTATCTTTATTACATTTATTTTAAAAAATTGAAAACTGCAAAGTTAAGAAAGAAAAATGGCGAAACCGTAGGGACTGAGACTTACAGTACCGTTTTTGATTTTTGCCGAGCGGGATATGAGCGGTTTACCAGATATGCCGTCAAAGGCTACGTCCGCCGCAATCGGATTAAATACCGCCGTCATTTTTTCTTCACCGTTTTCGCAATCTATGAATAATGCGCCGTTTTGCTCGGTTATGTTATGTTTTCCGTTTGCCAATACAGGGTGGCTGTGATAAATTTCGTTTAATTTCTTAACAAAATCAAATCTTGTTTTGCCTTTTTCAGTTTTTGCAAGGCCTCTGTTCATAGCGCTTCTTTTCCCGTATTCCCTGTTTGAAAACATACAGTTCTCGCCGTCGTCGGCATATTCGTTGCCGTTCCATATAAACGGTATGCCGGGCGCTACGTAAAGTAAAAACAGCATCAGCTCCATTTTTTCTTTATAGCGTTTTTCGGCGCGTTCATTATCGGTAGCTATATCGTGATTTTCTATAAAATTGATATGCCTGCCTTTTTCCCCTGAAACGCCGTTAACATATTTGAAAAACAGGTGTTTCTTATTCTCATCATCGGAAAACAGGCAGTTAAACAACGATTCTCTGCTGAAAATGCAGCCTATGCCGCCGTAATCGAAATCAAACACTTCAAGATAATCCTCTTTTGTGCCCTCGTTAAGCATAATAAGATTTTTATTGATTGCACGTGTTCTTTCTGCAAATTCCCTCCAAAAATCAAGCGGAACTCCATCGCCCACATCACAGCGAAAACCGTCAATTTTAAATTCCTTGACAAGAAATTCGCCGTTTTCACACAAGTATTCTCTTGCCTTTTCATTCGCATAGTTTATTCTTGCAAAAGGCCATTCCTCGCCAACCTTCGGCGTGCCGTCCTCATTTTGTATAACATAATCTGGGTGTTCCTTTAAAAACACGGCGTTTCTTCCGCAGTGCAGATAAACAAGGTCAAGCATAACCTTTAAGCCAAGCTCGTGCGAACGATTGATAAATTCGTGTAAATCATCATTATTCCCGTATTCTTCATCGACGCTGAAATAGTCTGCCATCTTGTAAGGGTTGCTCGGGTTATTGCAGCCTGAGTCTATCTGCCTCGGGCTCCACGTTTTTCGGTCGTCATCTTTGTCCGTCTTAAAGCACGCGGTCAGATAAATAATATCTATTCCGAGTTCTTTAAGCTCATCAAGATGCGCCGTTGCTGATTTTAAAGTTCCCTCATCCGTAAACGTTCGTAATGCAAGCTGATAAATTACCGTATTTTCGACCATTCAAATCTTCCTTTCGATTGAAAACGTTTTCATTTTCAGTATATAATACCTAAATTTTTATACAAGAATAAAAATAGCATATTACTTACCAAAATCGCAACTTGCTAAACTTGATTTAATATGATATATTAAAACAGAGGGTGAAAGAATTTGTTGTTTACTAAGCCGTTTTACATAACAAAATATTTAGGGATTTTTAAAATAGAACGCAGTCCAATAAAAATGTGTACTGAAAAACGCAACTTTTCAGTACTGAGTTTTAGGACGAAAGGAAATACAAGTTTCAACCAAAACGGCAACGTTACCACCGTTAAAGACGGCGACGTTGTTTTTGTACCTCCGAACACGGAATACACTCAAAGTTCGTCTGTTCACGAAGAGATCACCGCAATTCATTTCAAAAGCAATTACCCGATTTTTGACCGAATTACACCCGTTAAGCTACAACAAGCCGAAAAGTATTTTGAACTCATATTTAAAGCGGCGTCTGTCGACCGCTCGGAAAACTGCTTTGAAGAAATATCACTTTTATACAGGCTGCTGCAACAAATAGAAAACAGCTTTGACAGCGCCCGCAAAAATTCATATCCTAAAATTTTATCAGATGCATTGCAAATTTTCAAAAATGAGTTTTCGACGCCCGAAACGTATACCTCATCCGTCGCCGAAAGGCTGGGGGTTTCGTGCTCGTATCTAAGAAAAATATTTAATGAAAACCTTGGTATCTCCCCGTCGGATTATCTGTTAAAAATCCGTATGGATAACGCTAAAAGGTTGCTGGAAAGCGGATATTACAAAATATCGGAAATATCCGCCTTGTGCGGCTATGCCCAACCAAAATCTTTTACAGTTGCATTTAAAAAATCGGTCGGAATACCTCCAACCGAATTCAGACTAAAATAAGCTCCCGTTTGCCGTCATATCGGCAACTGCAAACGGGAGCTTACATAATTTCAAATATTATTTTTCAATATCAAATACTATGTCTTTAATATCACCGAAGATAAGCGCCATCGGATAATCCTTTATAGGCAAATTTGAGTGCGTGTAGGCGTATTTGCCGCGGGGCACGTCCCAAACGGTCGAATCGCCGCTGGCAAACGGATAATCGCCCTCGGCTATCATAGAATCGGGTATTTCATATATACTCCCGTCCATAAAATCTATAAGGTGAGCCTTTTTGAGTATGGCTGTGGATATTGAAAACGTGCCCTCATAGTCGGTGGTCATCAGATTTGACGGCATCCAAAACGTATATATTTCATTTTCGCCGACCTTGAAACCGCCCGCGTTTATCTGAAAATGCTGGGGCTCGTCGCTGAATGTGAGCAGACTGTGCTGAGGCTTTACCATAATCGGCAGATTTTTAATCTTTACATTCTCGCCAAAAACTCCCGCAAGATTTTGCAAGGCGTAATAAGAAGGCTTTTCGGTGTATTCGCCCGTTGCAAACCCGTTTTCGTCAAATTCGGCGCCGAGCAGACCGAAATATCCGAACGATCCAATTTTCTCACCAGGTTTAAAATCAAAGCCCTCGTGCATATCCATTGCGGAAAAATACGATGTAAACTTAACGTCGCTCATTAAATCGGCAATGGTATGCCTGAGCAGTTGTTTTGCCTGCTTGCGGGGCGTCCAGCTTCCCGTTTTTATGGCTCCCTCGCCGTTTCTTTTCGACTGTGAACCCGATTCGCCCTGAATTATTTCTATTTTATCGTTATACATATCGGCAACCGCCTTGTATGCTCTGACGGTTTCAAAAGAGCCCATTTCGTCACGGGTGTATTCATGGAACGTAATGCCGTCTATAAAGTCACCCATTCCCGCAACAAAAGCAGAGTTGAGGAACGATATAGTTTTCAGGCATACCGAGCCGCCGATTATGTAAGCGTGTTTATCCGCTTGCCTTATTGCCTTTGCGGTATTTACCACAAAGGTGCCGTATTCGTATCCGTCGGGTCCAGACTTCCAGCACCAATTACCGTCGGGTTCGTTCCACACTTCCCACTCGTGAACACGGTCTTTGAAATGGTTTACGGTAGCGGTAACATACCTCTGCCAAGCTAAGAGATAATCGCCGTCGGTAGGAGCAACGCCCGTGGCACCGAAGTACTTTTTTGCTTCTTCGCTGTAAAGGCCGTTACCGTAGCAAAGGCATATCCAGGGTCTCATTCCGCGCTTGATAAGATTGTCTACGACCTTATCAAGCCAGAGAAAATCATAAATGCCCTTCTTCTGCTCGGTTTTTGCCCAGCCCGACTGTATGCGCACCCATTTCACACCTAAATTTGCAATTTTATCATAGGCTTTTTCAGGGTCAAATGCGTCTCGGTCCAATTTTTCAAAGCCGACCCCGAGACGGGACGACTTTATCTGCAATGAATTTTTCGATTTTATCTTGCCTATTCTTTTGAGCCGTTCCATTTTCGGATCACCCTTTAACTTTTATTGATTAAAGTATACCACAGTAACCCATAAAAATCATTGCAATATCATATCCTGTTTTTTAGATATTGTCTTTTTTCGATGTGCCGATTTTACAGTGAACCAAATTAAATGTATAGTAATACAGACCCCAAAAACAAAATTTTTGAGGTCTGTTATTTATTTTCCGGACACATCAGAAAATCATCAAATTTCCAAGCTATCGCCGTCCAACAAAAACTCTTTTACTCCCATCATAACATAGCCTTTTTCGTCTCTCCGAGGTTTCATACTTTTTTCAACGATAATTATTTTTTTAAAAGAGTCAAATGTCTTATCAAAAGAAACCGTTTCCTGCCTGTATTTTTCCTGATCGGGAATAGAATATGCCGATTGAATATAATATTTTTTACTGCCTCTTGAAGCAATAAAATCAATTTCCCGCTGAACCTTAACTTCTTTGCCGTTTTTATCCTTTTCGCGCGACTCCACCATACCGACATCAACTTGATACCCTCGATACCTTAATTCATTGAAGATAATATTTTCCATAATATGAGTACCCTCAATCTGCCGAAAATTCAGCCGTGCATTACGAAGCCCCACATCTTCAAAATAAATTTTATACGGAGTACCTATATACTTCCTGCCCTTTACATCGTATCGCTTAACACGGGTTATCATAAACGCGTCTTCCATATGTCCGATATACTTATTTACTGTATAATCGCTGATATTTTCCCGCAGAACTGATAAAAAAGTATCGGCAATTTTTTTCGGATTAGTTAATGAAGAAATCCCTGACGCTATAACGTCTAATACCTCGCCTATACGGGTGTTTTCGGGCAGATTGTTACGAATAATAATATCTTTAAGATATAGGTTGTTCATTTGCGAGGTAAGATACGATGCTTTTTGTTCCTCAGTCAGCATAAGCGCTACTGCCGGAAGTCCGCCGTAAACAGAATAATCGTCGAATGCTTCGCTTTTATCCCCGCCCTTATAAGCATAATATTCCGAAAACGAAAGCGGCAAAATATGAACTTCGTCACCTCTGCCCTCAAATTCCGTTAAAATATCCTTTGAAAGGAACTTAGAATTACTGCCCGTTACAAACACATCGGTATTGCTCTTGCGAAGAAATCCATTCAACACCGACTCAAAAGCGCCCAGCTTTTGAACCTCGTCGAGCAAAATATAGTAAATATCGTCATCCTTTATTTGCGGCAAAATCCAATTTAAAAACTTTTTCGGGTCAACCTTTCTGTCTTCTTTATCATTATCAAGCACAATAGGGTCTTCACCGATTTTTAATAAATCCTCCGCAGAATCGAAAGCAAATTTAATAATATGTTCGCTGTCAACATTCTCCCCTATCAAATAATTATAGAACAAGGTATTTAACAGATAGGATTTTCCGCTCCTGCGAATTCCCGTTATCACCTTAATAAAACCGTTATGTTTACGAACAATTAGCCGCTGCAAATATACATCTCTTTTTATTTCCATATAAATCACCATTTAATATTTTCGCCGAAATCGGCGGATTTATTAAATGAATTATATACCAAAATTATTTTTCAGTCAAGACATTCTCTGAAAAATGCAGAGCGAATCTCACATTTTTACAGTAAATCAAATTCTTCCCAATCAATTAAACCGCCTGAAACACTCCTGCCGTTTGCGGTAACGGCGGGCTTGTCGGCGTTATCAAAGGCAAATGTAATTTTCTTTCCGCGGATCGTTTTGGTAAGCTCGCAGCGTTTCCAAGACGGCGGCAAACAGGGTTTTACGGATATTCCGTTTTCGTTTACGGTTATTCCGAACACAAAGTTCACAAGCGCTTTTAAAAACCACTGACCCGAGGCGGTTCGCCAGCTTTGACCGGGCGTGCCGTAGCGGTAGCCCGTTTCTTCGCCGAAGTACGAATTGCAAAGCGTATATGGCTCTGCTCTGCCATTTACTATCGGGTTTTTCCAAGGGAGTATTGTATTTATATCCTGTTCAACCTTTTCACTCCGCCCGAGCATTGCGTCTGCCGCCAGCTTCCAGGTAACTGCGTGAAGATATACTCCGCCGTTTTCGTGAACTCCCGCAGGCTTTTCGGTCATATTGCCGATATGTGTATTTTTGTGCGTATAGGCAGGTGCGGACACTCTTGTCCCGAGTGGACAAGCAAGGAGCTTTTCGGCGTTTATAAGCGCTTTTTCCGCTTTTTCTTTATCGCAGACCCCCGAAAGCACCGCCCACGTCTGAGGATTAAGATAGACCTTGCCCTCGTCACATTCCTTTGAGCCGAGTTTTTCTCCCCAATCGTTTATCGCGTATATATAGTAATCGCCGTCCCAGCCGTATTTTTCTATAAGTCCGCGCATTTTTAAGCCGTTTTCAGCCGACGCTTCCGCATCCTTTGTTTTGCCGAGCATTTTTGCAAGCTCTGAAAACTGTTTGTTCGCCCTGTACCACGCTATCGAGAGCCAAACGCTGACTCCATTATGTTCAAGGCCGGCGGTGTTCATACAATCGTTCCAATCACCGCCCCAAATCTGTATAAGCCCGTTATCGCCCTTAAAGTTATACAGAAAATCTATCGCTCTTTTAAGATGCTCGTATACGGTAGCCTTTGTGCCGTCGTTAAACTCGACAGTCTCGTTAAGCAAGGACGTATTGCCCGTCTCACCGACTATGGTATACACCGCAAAGGTGAGCCAAACGGCGTTGTCCGAAAAATTATTGTCCTTAATCTCGCCGTTTATAAAGGTTCTCGGGCAGTAACCGTTTGAATACTGATATTTCATTATTCTTTTTATTCGTTTTTCGGCAAGTTCGGGATTAAAGCACGCAAGACATTCGGTATCGCTTACCATATCCCTGAACCCGTTGTGCCTTACCCTTGCCCAACGGCTGCCCATATTTGTCTGATACGGCAGCCAATAATTGAACAGGCAGTTAAGCTGTTCGTCGGGGGTGTCTATATGCAGACCGTTACGGACTCTTTCGTGATGAATTTTTACTTCTTCAAGCAGTTTATCGGCGTTTTCGCCCTCCGATAAGAATTTAACCGTATCGGTTATTTTTTTCGCCGTATCAAAAACGCCCGCAATAAAGGTCACTGTTCCCGTTCCTTTCGGTTCAAGCTCTACTGTGCTTTCAAGCGCAAAACCGAATTTTTCGCCTATACAGCCTGTGTCGGTAAGGCTTCCTCTTTTTAAAGCCCTTGGGTGTTCAAGCGAGCCGTATGGGCCGATAAATGCGTTTCTTGCCGCGTCATAGCCCGTTACGCCGTTGCAGGCGAACAACCCCGCATAAAGCTCGGTTTCCTTGCCGTTCCAACAGGCATTTATCTGTTTTGCAAAGCCGTTTAATTCTTTATTAAAATCAATACTTCCCAAATTATAGCCCTGTTTTGAATAGGGCTCGTCAAGAAGTGTATCTATATACATAACAACGCGGATTTTTTGTTTTTCCGCGGTGTTATTTATAACCGAAATTCTATGTACCTCGTATCCGCTGTTTTTATCTTCACACATCGGCACAAAAGTGAGATACTCGGTGCCGACAGCGTTATGCTCGGAATGTATTTTCGTATATCCCAAGCCGTGTATGCAGTTATAGTTTTCTCCAGCATCGTCCGACGGCAGACCCGTAATGCAAAAGGAACCGTCCTCTGTAAATAAATACGCGCCTCTGCCGCTTACTATTTGTATCCGCCTGCCCATATTATCCTGCAAAAATGCGTCTCCGCAGGCGGTTTGTGAGGTAAAGGACACAAAGCTGTCGGTATACATATAGTTATACCAATTCCGAGGCAGGTCTGCGCCGTTTATTCGAAATTCCTTTCCGCCGTTTATAAATTCGCCGTAGTTCATTTCAATTCTCCCGATTTAGTACAATACCGCCGCGAAAAACGCAGCGATATTGTTTGTGTTTACCTGTTATTCTTCTTCCCAAGAATCCGTATCAGCCTCATTGGTAAGAATACCGTTTCCGTTTGCAGATACGTCATAAGTGCAAAAAGTTTCCTTTACATTTTTGCTGTAAATTTCTAATAAAGGAGTTGTATATTTTTTCATTTTTATTCCTCCTTATTTGCTTACGGCTTCAATAGCCGCTTTGTTAGCTACAATGAAATTGATTATGCCCGCTCCGTTGTCAGCAGTAGCCGCCGATAAGAACTTGCTTCCGTCGTAAATTCCATCTATGTTGCCTTCTATTGTAAGATTGTCCTTATTGGCATATACGGCCTTAACCATAGCCTTTGCAATAGAAGCGACAGACCTTACTATACAGCCGTCAACGCAACCCGTTCTCTTTGAATAATCGCCGTTAGCGGTGGTGTTGTCGCTGTAAACCGTTGTTCTGTTTCCGCTTGCGTCTTCATAAACCACATACGAACGCGCTATGTAGCATTTTGTGGTGTTATCAGCGGTAATTCCCGTAACGGTGGCATAAAACTCTTTTCCAAGACAGTCGCTTGCGGGAGCGGTATTCTTGGCGGTTATGGTATTTGCTGCACCGTCTTTAATTGTCTCGATGTCCATACCCGTCTTGTAAGCTGTGGCAACCGCGCCGTATTCAACAAGCGTGTTGCCCTCGGGAATCTCATAAGGCAGACGGTATTTGAAACGTAAGCCCTGAGTATTTCCGTCAGCATAGCTGTTTGCTCTTATTGTAGCCGAAACGGCTTGGGGTTTATAGAATTCTGACTTTTCTGCGAAGCTGAGCGAAACGTTATCCACATAGGTTGTTGCGTGTGAAGTATCAGATAACGCCAGATAACGCTCATTTATACTATCCAAATCATAGGCGCTGTCAAATGTAAATTCGGTTCCGTCAACACGCTTAACGGTGAGCTTTACGTTTCCGTCATCCTCGTATGCAATTCCGACATTCGACCAAGCAGTTTTGGAAAATCCTTTTGAATCGTTTTCTTGATCGCTATTAAGGAATTGAACAAACGGAATCTGGGTTAATTCACCGTTATTAACTTTTGTCAAAGTGTCAGACGTGACCTCATAATTGCGTATACCGAGACTCATATCAGTTCCGTCGGTTCCCTTTCCGACACTGAGTGACCAAAACGCAAAGTTTTCCTTATCCTTGTATTTATAGATTATTATGTGCTGATAGGACACTGGTGCATTGATTACCATATCGAGATTTGCCGATGTAAGCGTCAAATTTTTATCGTCTGCAATGCTCCAAACATCGGGAGTAAGGAACTGTAATTGACCATTATTAAACGCTGTCCAGCTTTCCTGGTGAGTAGCAAATTTAGCTATTTTTGCCGAACTGTTGTAATCATCGCTGTACGGATTGTTTGCGTTGGTATTTACAAAACTTTGATCATTCTGTGCCGTAAACACACCGCTTTTGTCGGTGTCGCGTTTCAGCAACTCGCCGTTTTCAAAATCCAATTTGTATTGATTATTTTTAAAATATTTCTTATATAAATAAATATCTTTATAATAATCATCGGCGTTTATATTTGGAGAGTATACCGTATTATCGGAAGTGTCATAAGACCAGATAGCGAGATCGTCAATAGCGGATTTTACAGTTGCCGTATCGGTTGCGTTACCCTCAAATCCTATCGAGAAGCCCGTGGTATCTGTATATTCGGGCAGAGTGCCTGTAAAATTCGTATTTGTAGGTGCGCGCTCTTTAAGAGTTTCACTGTATACACGTGTTTTTTGACCGTCGGTTATGGTAAACACGAAAGAGACCTGCCAACCGTTATCGGCATTAAACTTGCTCCAATCGTAGGTACAATCACAATAATACCAGCTTCCGTCAGCTAAACTTGTAGCGTTATTACCCGCGGGGTATCCGCCTGTTCGTGCGGTAGCTTTACCGGTTTCGCTTGCATAAAAAAGTCTCTGAGCCCAAATTGTAGTAGCGTTAATATCTATTGTGCCATTATAATTTTTGATAGAGAATTTAAAGGTGTTATACTGCTTTGCGTCGGCTGACCACAACGGGTGGAAATAGAATACATCCGACTGAGCCGCTCCCGCAAATTTAAGCCTGAACTGAACACGGGTGGGGCGTGCGGTTTCTTTCCAACCGTTCTTAATTCCCGAACCCAGAGTAAAATAGTCTGTCGAAAACGGGTAAGCACCCTTAAAACCGCCGCCGTTTGTCGGTTTTAATATTTTATTCCCGTCGGCGTCCTCAACCACATTATCGTCCTTAATCGCTTCACCTGTCGGTTTTGAAAACGGATTTTTACCGTCTTCAAAATCAAAATAGGTTACCTGTTCGGTTTCAGTGGTCACATCATCTGCAAATGCGGTGACAGACAGCATTGTTAATGCCAAAGTAACCGTCAATAATGCCGCAATTGACTTAAAAAATGTTTTTTTCATTTTAGCAAACCTCCAATTTTATTTTTTTACTTAGGGTATATTCGGTTCTTCATCGCCTGATATTGCCAATATTGAGGTATACAAAGCAGCCATAACTTCCTTATCCTTTTTAGAAGACTGACCTGTTTTATTCGCAATTTCATTAATATCGGCTGTTGTATACGACGTTGAATTATTGCTGTTATAATCCGAAATTGCGGAATTTAAGGCATTGGCATAATCCGCTTTGAAGAATTTAGTCCTGAACACCTCCTTTAAAAGTCCCATTGACGAACAGGAAACGGTGCCGGCAGTTACGCCGAACGTTGAACCGTTATTATCACTTACGTAGACCTTATCGCCGACAGTTATAAATGCCATAGCAGTCATTTTTTTGCCCATATTTTCCTTTTCGCCCGAATTTTCTACCGTTACGGTATAAACGTCAGGCAGAGGAATGATCGCGCTGACATCATTATGAACATAAGCACAGTCGGAAGTAAGCGTTTGACCCGAAATTGCCTTATTAAGCAATTCCGACATCTGCTCCGGGGTTTTTGCGTCGGTAGAAATGACCGCGCCGAAGCCGCTTATTTCCTCACCGTTTGCTTCTGTTATCTTCTTTGCTATCCTGAAATCAAAAGCCGCCTTAACGTTGGTAAGACCGTTGTTATCGCCCGTGCTTGCCACAACGGCGCCCAAGGCTTTTATCTTCGGGGTAGGGATATATTCAGCCGAGGTGTTCTCGGTATCGTATGACCAAACGGTAAGATCGTCGATAGCGGATTTTGTAGCCGCCGTATCGTTTGGGTTTCCCTCAAATCCTATCGAAAAGCCCGTGGTATTCGTATATTCGGGCAGGGTGCCTGTAAACTTATCGTTTGTCGGTTTACGCTCTTTAAGGGTTTCGCTGTATACACGGGTGTTTCTGCCGTCGGTAACGGTAAACTCAAATGATACCTGCCAGCCGTTTTCGGCATTGAACTTGCTCCAATCGTATACGCACTCGCAGTCATACCAGCTGCCCTCTGCCAGGCTCGCGGCGGAATTTCCCGCGGGGTATCCGCCCGTACGTGCGGCAGCCTTGCCGTCCTCGCTTGCATAAAAGAGTCTCTGGCTCCAATACGTAGTGGCGTTAATATCTATCTTGTCTTGAAAATTCTTGATAGAGAATTTAAAGGTGTTATACTGCTTCGCGTCGGCTGACCACAGCGGGTGGAACCAGAATATATCAGACTGGGTCTGTCCCGCAAGTTTGAGCCTGAACTGAACGCGGGTGGGGCGTGCGGTTTCTTTCCAACCGTCCTTAATTCCCGAACCCAGAGTAAAATAGTCTGTTGAAAACGGGTAAGCACCCTTTAAGCCGCCGCCGTTTGTCGGTTTTAATATTTTATTCCCGTCGGCGTCCTCAACCACGTAGTCGTTTGTGATAGCTTCACCCGTCGGTTTTGAAAACGGATTTTTACCGTCCTCAAAATCAAAATATGTCACCTGTTCGGTTGCAGGCACAGCATTTGTTTTGAAAGACGGAATAGCGGCAAAGGTTCCCGCCGCCAGCGCGGCGCCGAGAAACAGAGCGCACGTTTTTATCAATTTGTTTTTATTCATTTATTCTGCCTCCTGTCAATCGCATTCCGCGGCATTTGAGTAATCAAGGCTTACTCTCGGATTTGCGGGGTCGGTTCCCTCTTCCTCCGCCGAGCTGTAATCAAGTCTTACGTTATCGTTATAAACGGTAATCTCAACAGGCTCGGGATCAGGGGCGGGAGCGTTTGCCTTGCCGACCGCGCCCTTATAAGCGTCGGGATTAAGCAGATATTTATATATTTCAAAAATATCTCTTGAATCTACACCGCTGATTCCGTCGCAGTCCGCATATTTCAGAGCGTCTTTTCCGTAGCTTTCAACGAGCGTTTCTTCGTCGGTAATTCCAGCAAGATAGTAACGCAACACGGTGACGTCCTTAATGCTCACCTTGCCGTCGTTATTTACGTCGCCGTAAATTCTGCCCTGCAAGCCCGACGGCAGATAATCGTCGCAAATGACGCTGTATGAGCCGTAACGGGTTACTTCGGACTGTCGTATTTTATTTACGGTAAACGTATCGTAAAGCTGAGCTTCGGTTGTGAGATCTGCGTCGGCATACTGTTTATTGCCTTTTATCCAAATACCGTCGCCTGACATTGTCATATTTCTGAAACCGCATTTTTCTTCCGAAACAAAGGTGTTATCCTCGAAGATAATCTCGCTTGTTCCTTTACGGGCGCTTACCGCGTCAAAGCCGTAAAATCCGCCCTCGCCGACATAATTGCGGCGGTACTGTATTCCGAAATAGGACAGCGCAGAGCCTGACGCGGAATAGTTTTTAAGTCCGCTGCCCTTTACCTCAACAACGTCGGTATGGCCTGTTATGATATTATCGGCTTTTACGTCCTTAGAGGTGACGTACCAGATCTGACCGTTATTTGTCTGCAATTCAATACCGCTGGTTGCGTGGTCAAATTCAAGACCGTCGAACACTGCGTCAACCATTGTTCCGTATGTACCTACGTGCCGTCCATTAGAGAACTTTGAGTTCAAAGCAAACCATTGGGTTCGGTCGCCGTAAACTGTAATTTTGGAATTTCGATTGGGGTCGACCGCAAACGGTTTTTCCACCGTTACGTAGGAGTAATCGCCGCATATCAAAATGTTATTTTCCATAACACGCGCCTGTCCTGCTCCCTGTCCGTCGCTCACGTACATAGTGGAGACGGTATCGGTATTCCAATAAACCTTGCTTGTAATGCAACGGAACAGTCTGCCCTGCTTTGATACGTCGTTCAAATAGTTTTCAAGCGCCGAATAGTCGGCTTCTGAGAGCTTTGTTTTTTCCTCAGACAAAACCTCAGCCGCCGTTTCGCTGTTATTAAGCGATTGGAAGGTCTGATTTTGATACTTTGAGGCGCCGTCGGTAGTAAGCAATTCACGGTTATTGGACGTAACGTTCTTGCCCTCGCAGTCCACTATAACGGTATTGCCGTTCCAGTTATATGAACCGTTCTGCCAAATACAATCGGTGAGGAAGCAGGTGTTTGTGCCCTTTAAGTTTGACCAGCCGTACCAATTAGTCTTATTTGCGGAAACGTTGTCCGCCCAGGCTGTAAAAATGTTTCCCTTACCTTGCAAAGACGTATTTACGTAAAAATCGCAGTTGTCGAAGGAAAGATATTTACCGCCGTTATTATCCTTGCCGCTGTCAAACATATTGTAGCCTTTACCGTTGGAATGAGCTATCAAATAAAGCTGGGCTTCAAGCGCCGAATAGCCTTCAAGCAGGGTGCCGACGCCGTTTGAGCAATACTCTTTCCAATCAAACATAGTTTTGATATTATCAAAATACCATTTTCCGTTACCCGTTGTGCGTGTGGAATTCTCCATTATGAGCGAACGTGTTGTACTGCCGTAGATATAAAGGTCGGTCATACGGAAATTATCTTCATATTCTATGAATGCCTCGGGCATTTCGGTAAGTCCGCTGACGTCGTAAAACAGGCAGCTTTGATATGTGCCTTTGCCCTTTAACGTGACATTTTCGGGAATATACAGCGTATCGGTAATTCTGTAATATCCCGCAGGGAAATACACCGTTCCGCCGCCGTTTTTATAAGCGTCGTTAAGGGCTGCTATAACTGCGGCGGTATCGTTGGTTCTGCCGTTGCCCGCAGCGCCGTATTTTGCCGACGTTACGTCGAACCAGCCAAGCGCCTCCCACTTTTCATAGGCGGGAGCCGCGCCGACCGCAAAATCCTTCGGCATACTCCAACCCAAATCGCCGCCGTACCCGTTATGAAGCATTATTTTATAATTGCCAACGGGCAGGTCGGGCAAATCAACAGTCAGGTAATAATCGTTATCCTTACCGTTATGATTTTCAGCCGTATCAATATGCAGCTTTGAATTATCAAGCAAAATTCTGTTATTTCCGTCTTTATCGGAAATGATTGCGCTTACCTTTGAGGCGTCGTCCTGAACCGAAAGATTATATCCCGCAATTTTTAAAGAACCGTTCGGGGTTGCATAGTCGCCGTCATTGCAGGAAAGCAAAGAAATTTCGGGGTTATTCACGATTACGATACCGTCTTTACCGCCGTTCTTTGATTTCAAAAGCAGCGCGGTAATTCCTCTTGCTGAATACATATCGTCATCAGGCAAAACAACCTTTATGCCGAGTTGGGTTCTCTGCTCGATTTTAAGACTGCGCTCGGAGCCTGAAACCGCCTTTTCAAGCAGCTCCGCCCACGTTATATTTGATTCGCGCTTATTTTCATAATTCGACTCGTTAATATAACGCGCGTCAGAAAGGCTTGAACTGAGCGCCGTATCGGGCAATTTGATTGCGGTCACGGACTCAACCGTATTGCAGAGCTGTTCGCCGATTACAGAAAGCGTATCGCCGGGCTCATAAAACGTATTACCCGAATAATACACGTTTACGTCCTTTTGGACTTCATCTGTATCAACCTGCGACTTCTGAAAGCTCACGGATATATCGTCGATATAATACGCGCCCTTTTCATTTTCGTTGTTTGAAGTCGCATAGTTTTTCATTCCTACGGCGAATTTACCCGACGGGAATGTAACAGATGACGTAGCGGTTACAACATTGTTGTTTTTATCGGTAAAAATAACTACTATCTGGTTTACAGAGTACGTCATATCCACCGTAAACCAATCGGTCGGGTCGAAAGTCGTCGGAGCGGGCGCACCGCCTGCTGAAACGCTGTCTCCGTCCTGTCGGCCCCTGTACTTTGCCCAAAGACCGTAAGTGTCGTTCCACAGCGCCGTCATTGTCCAACCCATAATATTGTAATTATCCTGATAAACCGAGGTCAGATATGAACCCATAAGTCCGAAATCGTTATGTTTAAAGCGCATTTTAAAGGAAACGCTTTTTATCATAGCGTCCTCGGGCCAATATTCATCAAGCGGCACCAAGAATACGGACTGTTTTTTAAAGCTCAAAACCTTATTTGTTTCATCGGCAGGGTCGTTGACGGTCTCAAAGTCGCACTTATACCCGTCCTTCATATACACTTCCTGCCACTTATCAAGACCGTTTTCAAAGTCTTCCGTAAAGGTATAATTCTCGTAAGAGGGACGGGAGGTCGGAGTTGAGCCTGAACCTTCTGCCGAAACCGTTTGTTTTAACGGCATTATTGCCGAGGTTACGGCGCCTATCGCTGTCAATACCGCCAAACTCATAGATAATACTTTTTTCACTCAATTCACCTCCCTATTTCCTATCGTATCTTTCCCTTATATAATCAGGGATAGGTTCATCGAACATTCCGCCTATCTGATTGTCATAATCGCCGCCTATCGGGTCGTTTAGTTTGGTAACGACAAGATTATCGACAACAGCAGAAATTGATTTTGTATAGAAGCCGACGCATCCGACCAAATTCGGATACTGTGTTTCCTTAAATATCGCGGAAGAATCGGCGCTAACGTTTTGCCTGTCGGTATCGTCCCACGATATGAGATGCTCGCCGTCGAAATAGACGTCAATTTTGTTATCAAACGTGTCCACACGTATGGTATGGGTAACGTCGGGAGCTATCATATCGCCATTAGCAAGCTGAACCTCTTTTAAGGTTACGTATCCCGCGCCAGGTGCGAAAGTTTTTCTCGAAGGGCTGTAATTAAGCTGTAAATACTGTCCTATTAAATCGTTTGATTTGAACTTATTTATAAGCGTTACGGAATAATCCATACTTCCGCCTATAACCACCGACTTATGCCTTACAAGCAGACTGAAAATATTTTCTTCATACTTGGTTATATCGGCGCTCGGGAACATTATCTCGACCTGAGTTGAATAATCGGTCCAATTCATATCGCCCGCAATCATAACCAAGGGATTATCCGCCGCATTCAAGGAAAGATACCTGTTTGTCTGCGCATCGTCAATTCCTATTTTAGGCTCGCCCTGTTCGACCGTCCAAAGCGGATTGGCAACACCCTGCTTATCTTCGGCGGGGAAAAGCGTTCCGCTTGTAAAGGTCTCGCGAAGAAGAACGTCGCCTGTCACGGGCAGATCCTCGGGCAGCTTTATTTCAGGCTCGCTGCTCGAACCTGAACCTGAGCTTGAATCATCATCGTCAACGGTGTATCCCTCGGGCGCTTGCAGCTTTGCGCTGAATCCGCTGCACTTCATATCAATAAAGTTTGATTTATCAACGCTGTGTGCGGCTATGCCCGAATACAGTGTGTTTGCGGTTGTAAACGGAATATTGCCAACGGTTACCCACTTGCCGTCGCCCTGTTTGTAATATCCTGTGGCATTATTCTTTGTTTTGTTTACCGTTATTCTGAACGAGGTGGGATAGGTATCGTTCAATTCTACCTTGATACCCTGATTTACCGAAACGCCCGTGGACTTTCTATACATAAAGTATATCTCGCCGGGGCGTTGGCAGAGATAGATGCCTACGGCATTTGCGTCAAGGCTGTTGCGTATGCAAATACCCGCGCTTGCGCTTCCCGAGCCTTTCCATTCGGTCAACGTTGTTTCAACGGTGAGTATAGAACCGCGGCCCGTGTTAAACGGGGTCTTCAAATACGCCATATCAAGCGAATCGTTTTCAAGCCAGAAAGCCCAGGAATTAGTACTCATAACATAATTGCCGTTCGACTGTTCTTTTAAGGTTCCGCTCGGCGTCCACTGACTGTCTTTATTCGCTATATTCGCCATTGTCAGTTCGGGATTTTCATAGTTGTAAACGTCGACAAGCTCCTTTGCCGAAACCGCGAATGAAAGCGGTACCGCCGCCAAAACTATCAACAAAAACGTTAGCGACGTTATGAAAATCTTTTTGTTTTTAAATAATTTTTTCATCCTGCGATACCCCTTCCTTTCTTTTTATGTAGACCAAGTAGCACACTATCGGAACGGCGGTTGACAAAACGCCTATTAAAGCGAGTATTACCATTATCTTGACGATCATAGGTATATCGCGCACAAACGTGTTGTTTTTTATTTTTTCAACGATATTTTCCTTGACCTCGATTATTTTTTGCGGGCTTTGCGTTTGTGAAGACGTGTTGCCCTGAGGCACTACCGTTGTGCCGCCGCTCGTATCCTTTACGCTTTTAAGCGAGGCTATTAAAGTAAGCATTTGTTTAAGGTTGTTTTCCTGTGACGAAAGCTGTGCTTTTGCCTCTTTTGAAAGCGAATCAAAATCGGCAAGGCAATACTTAACCAGCGATTCATCGCCTATGCCTACCGTAAGGGCGTTGAGTTTAAGCGCCGCGTTCCATTTTGTCTTAAAGGCAAGAACCTCCTCTAAAACCTTGCTGTCCTTACCGCTCTGTTCAAGGTATTCCTTGATAATTTTAAAATAGCGGTTCAACTGTTTTTCATATCCCGCGGCTGTTGCCTTTGCAGCGTCTGACAGAAGGTCTAAGGATAAATTCTTATAATCCGAAAGCGCGTCGGTTATCATCTGAACAAAATCTTCTTCGGTAGCAGATTTTTTTACGGTTTCGTCGTTCAGTCCCCAGATATTTTCATAGAGTTTAACAAAATCTGAAAACGCTTCTTCTGCTATCTGCCTGTCTTCTATCAAAATTTGAACCTTTTCCGCAGCTTCGGAAAGACTTGTTATCTTCTGCTTAACGGAACTGTCTATACGCACCTTTGCCTGATCGGAAAGCGAATCGTAGGATTTTTTCAGGTTTAAAATATCCTCATAATTGTCTTCGTTGATGTCTTCCGCGGTAAGATTATTCAAATTTTGAAGAATATCGCTGTTTTCTCGGTTAAACTTTTCTATTTCCGCCTTGATTTGCGCAAGCGAAGCCTCGTTTGCCAAACGGTAGTATTCGGTCCACGCATTTTTATAAGCCGAAAATAAATCCGAATAGTTGTTTTTAAATGCCGACTGCTGAGAAGCGTTGTATTTTGCAAATATTTTATCCGCTTCTTCTATATCCCCTTTGGAATCGGGATATTTGATGTTAAGCAGCTTTGAAAAAGCCGCTATGTCCTCAGCCGACAGCTGTTGCCGTTTTACCGCAACGCTTGCGGACGCGCTGTTTGAGGCAAACTTTATTTTTTTATAATTTCTGTCAAATCCTTCAAGGACGTCAAGTGTAAAATCGCAGGATTTATCACTGCTGCCCTTACAAGCAAAGAATACCCGTACCAACATACCTTCAAAGTTTTGCGCTATAACAGGATTTTGAGGTGACTCCTGAAGCCAATAAAAGGTCAGTGATGCAGGTGATGAATTATTTTTTGACGATACCGTAGGCGAGCCTGCTGTCAAGCCGAAAACCGCAGATCCGTCGGCGTATTCAAAGCTGTCGCCGTCATATTTTAGGCTGAGCCTTAAAGCCGAAATGGAAGCAATCGGATTTTTTACGCTTATTTCCGCAACCATAAGGTCGCCCGCAGATGCGGAATCCGCATCTGCATAGGTCTTATTAACGGTATCGTATTTCTTCATACTGACGCTGAGCGTCGGTATTGCGGCGGCGCTCGTTTGAACAAAAAACACCGCGCACAACATCAACACCGCAACCGTCAACGAAACAAATCTTTTCATTTTTGCTCCTTTATTTTGATGAAATATGCTTATCCGCCTGAGCTTGAAGCTCTGAAATTACCTTGTCTATGTTGGCAGCCTTATTTTTCTCTGCAAGCTCCGAAATTAATTTATCGGTGTTTTCTACTATTCCCGAATAAATTGACGGCGCATATTCTTCGTTGTTTTTGAGTATTGAGCTTAAATCGTCTCTTATGCCTTCAATATCAAAGGTGTATCCGTAAAGAATATTCTTCTTCATACCGTTCAGGCGGTTAAGATAGTAATCCTTTGCGTAATTCTGATGATTGTGGTCATAGGGATAAACGCTGTACTGCAACATCATGTTTCCGCATTCCCAGTTGGGTATGCCGTAGCTTACGGAAGCTCCGCCCTGACCGTTATATTCAAACGCCTTAATATCGCCGTTTTCCTTGTCAACAAATTCGTAATGCTTACCCTCAATACCGTATGCAAGCATATTGTTTATTTCTTTTCCTTCTTCCGAGTTTATCAGATCAAGGAATTTCATAGCTCTTGCAGGATTTTTAGAGGTAAAGGGAATTGAATAATACGTTAAGTTTTCGCCGACGTTTGTTGTTAAAACCTGAGTTTCGGGATTGATAAGATCGAATATTTTATGCGTATCCTGTGAATCCGAGGTCAAGGGCTTTATGATCTTAGTGTCAGGATCCATATTGTATCTCGTATTTGTGGAGGCATACAGCTTATCGCTCCACTGACCTGTCAAAACGTCCTTTGATACCCAGCCGTTGTTTGCCCAGGTCTTCATTGCGGCACAGAAGTTTTTGTATTCTTCGGTGTCATAGAAGTTGATAATCTTACCCTTATCGTCCAAATTGTCGTAACACAAATTTGAATTGCTGCCGCCTATGAACGTATATCCCTTCTTGGCAACCTCGTACAAAGTAAGATTGATAGACTCCTTGCAATCAACGCCGCTTGCTTCCGCCTTCTTCATCGACTGAGTTATAAGCTCGTAAAAATGAGCGGTCGTTTTATCGGAGCCGTAAGCCTCTTTAACCAACGCGTCTATATCAAAATACTGCGCGCCTTCGTTCCATACACGAAGTATAAGAGTCTCTTTAAGGTGAGACTGTATATTCGGTATTGCATACAATTTACCGTTTATTGCCGAGTTATCGTAAGAATACCAATAGTCCTCCACCAATTTTTTGATATTCGGGGCATATTCATCAACCAAATCGTTGAGCTGAATATACGATTCCTTACGTACCTCGTCCTCTATATCGGTGACAAATCCCGAATGGGCAATATCTATTTCCTTTTTGGTTGACATCCAAAGCGGCCATTTATCAGCCATTGCTTCTTCCAACATCAACTCGATCTTCGTATTGGGCAAAAGGCTTTCGAGCTTTCTGTTGATTTCCTCCTGGACTTCGAGGGTGTCCTTTTGAATAGCTTGCGGCAACGCTATTTTAAGGGTTACGGCTTTGCTGTCATCATCGGTATAGCTGCTTTTTGAACCTGAGCAACCCGCAAAAGCACCGACAATAAAAACCATCGCAATTAATAAACTGATAATTTTTTTCATATAAAACACTCCTTACAATTATCCTTTAACGGCGCCGACCATAGCGCCCTTAGCAAACTTTTTCTGGAAGAACGGCAATATGCAAACCATAGGCACCAGCGTGAAGAATACCACGGCAAAACGCATTGTTTCAAGCGGTATACTGTCTGCCGGGACACCCATAAGCAACAAGTTATTCTTCATTGACTCCGCGTTGTTTAACAAATACTGAATGTAATACTCCAATGTGTATTTTTTCATATCCGTTATATAGTAGAGGGTCTGTGAATAATCCTTCCATCTTCCCGAAAGCGTCATAAAATACTGTGCCGCCAAAACGGGCATTGAAAGCGGTATTATTATTTTCATAAGCAGCTGCATATTTGAAGCTCCGTCAAGCTCGGCGCTTTCAATGAGCGACTGCGGAATCTGCCTGAAAAACGTTCTGTAAATGAACACAGAGAACGCGCTTACCGTGTTCGGCAACAGGTAAACAAGCCAGGAATCGTTCAGATGGAAAATTTCGGTGTTTACCATATACGACGGTATAAGTCCTGCTGAGAAGAACATCGTAAACAGCAGCATATATTTGCAAATACCTTTAAACGGAAATTCGTCGCGCGTCAAAGCGTAACCAAGCATAGCCTGTATAAGCACAGCCACAAAAGAACCGCCTGCGGCGTATACTATCGAACCTCTTAACGAATACAAAAGCTGTGCAGGAGATTTAAGAATATACTGAAACGCCTTAATTGTCGGGCGCAAAGGGAAAACGGCAAATCCGATATTCTTAATGTCAGCCTCGGTAGAAAAAGCGTTCGCCGCAATCAAATATATCGGGAAAAGTGAAATAAACGCCACGATTGCAAAGAATATGTAGTTTAATATATCTGCCGAGGATACTTTTTTGTTTTTTTTCATTTCACAACCCCCTTAAAACAGTGCGTTTTCGGGACTTATTTTTCTTACCACACCGTTTACCGCAAGTGTTCCGAGAGCCGTAACAACTCCCGTGAACAGTCCGAGTGCGGTTGTGGTACCGATATTTCCCGTAACAAGTCCTCTGTATGTGTACGTCGATAATACGTCGGTAGCTTTATATAGCGCGGACGAATTCATCGGTATGGAATAGAACATAGAGAAGTTTGACTCTAAGAGCTTGCCCAAATCTGTAATTAAGAACATAGAAATTACAGGGGTGATAGACGGCAGCATTATGTTGCATATCTTGTTCCAGCGCGTCGCTCCGTCCAGATCGGCTGCCTCAAAAAGCGATTCGTCTATACCCATAAGCGACGCATAGTAATAAATCGACTTTATACCTGCACCGAACCAAACCTGAACCGTAAGCAATATTGCGGGCCAAAATTTCGGCTCTGTGTACCAGGATATATTCTTGCCGCCGAGCGCTTCGATCATTGTGTTTACAAGACCGCCCTGATTTTTCAGCAATATGTAGACTATATAGGCAATGACAACGTACGAAACCATATAAGGCATAACTATTGTCTTTTGGAAGAAATTTGCCGCGCGCCTGCTTTTTACAAAATAGAGAAGCAACGCAAGCATAAGTCCGAAAAACGTAACGAAAACGGTTGTTCCGAAATGGTAGCCTATTGTGTTGCCTATTGTTCTGAAAATCTCGCCGCTTTTAAAAACATAAGCAAAGTTTTTAAGCCCCACAAAAGAACTTCCGAAAATTCCCCTTACATAGGAAAAATCCTGAAATGCCATTATCAATCCGAACATAGGCAAATATGAAAACGCGATCAGCGATACCATAGCAGGAAGCGCCATAAGCGACGTTGCCACTCCGTCTTTCATTTTTCTCCTTCTAAGGCTGCTGCTTCGATTAGAATTTTTCACCCAATATCATCCTCACTCTCATCAATCATCACCGTATCCGCCTGCAACGCTTTTTTCTTTTTTAAGAACCAAACGCCTGCAAACACGTCGAACGTTATGCACAAGACAAGTATTACGCCCGACGCTATAACTATCACCCATTCAAACGTGTTTAAATCATTGCTTACAGCAGCGGTGCTGTCTGCGTCATTTTCGTGTTCCTTAGCATAATCATAAGCGTCTTCGAGCTTTTTAACCAAATCACTGTCGATCTCCGCCTTGACCTTGTCGTCAAGAAATTCATAATCCTTCCATAAGGACAGTATCTCTTTTACATTCTTTGACGTAAGTTTATCCTTTTCGGGGAGCGCATTAATCCTGTCCACAACGTCGGATGCCATAAGAAGCGATAACTGATACCTTACCTTGTTCAGCTTTGTGGCGGCATTTGCGTCAAAATCGTCCTGCTGGCTTGCCGTAAGGGCGTTATACATATCCCAAGCCTTCATAGCGTTTTCCTTGCAATCAAGGGTAACAGCACCGTCTTTTTCAGGGTCGGGAAGTTCCTCAATCAGCTTGTAAAGCTCGTCAAGGTTAACCTCCGCTGTGGATTCGGTTGCTGCTGAATCCGATGAACCGGAAGCGGTATCCCCGCCTGTCTGTCCCTGACTTTCAACAGCCTGAACCGCGCCGGGCGTGTAAGCCGCGGCGTCCAATATCGGCGGAACGTTTACAAGCTCGGGTTTATCGCCGTCGGTCTTCCAATTTGACAATCCTGAAAAAGCCGCTTTTATATCTGCCATAGAGCCTGCCGTGAAGCCTTCCATTCCGCCCTGAGCGCCGCTCAACGTCCAGCAATTTGAAACGCTGCCGTCATTCTCGGAGTTAGGCACAGTAGCGTCTACCGAACCAGACGCATAGCAATTCTTGAACGTTGCGCCGTTGGTACTTTTGTTCCAGGTTCCGAAATTGTTTTTTCTTTCCTTACCGCCTGCGGCATTTCCCGTTGCGTAACAATCGGTATAGCTGCCTCCCGAGATACTTCCCGCAAACGAGCTTATATTACTTTGACTGCCCGAAACATTGCCGACAGCGTACGACTGTGACACGGTGCAATTTTCTGCCGAACCTATCAAGCCGCCTATGCACCACTTACCGCTGCTTGAAACCTCTGCCGTCGAATAACACCCCTCAACCGTTGTATCAACAGCATATCCTATCAAGCCGCCGCAGTGGTTGGACTTTGTTTTTATACTGCCGGAGGAAGTACAATACGTAACGGTACACCCGTCGGCTTTTCCTATCAACGCCGCTGAATTCATTTCGTCCATTCCGGGTTTGTAATCGCCGTAAACAACATTTCCCTGATTGTCGCCTATTACGTTGTTGCTTACGGAAACGTCTAAAACCGATATGCCCGAAAAAATCGCGTTTTTAGCGGCGCCGAAAAGAGCCGCTTCCCATTTATTTTTATTTTCCGCCGAGTAAGGAGTTTCCGCAACCGTTATTTTTAAGTTCTTTATAACGTACTTCGGAGAACCGTCGGCATTTCTTTCACAAACAAAAGAACCCGTAAATGGTGCGTCCAATCTTCCTATCGGTTTAAAGTCAACGCCAGACAGATCGACTGTGTTTGATAACTTATAATGAGCGGAAAGATTATCGCGCATAGCCTGCAACTGCTCGGCGTTACTGACAAGATACGGATCCTGCATAGTGCCGCTGCCGCTGTATGACGCCGCGGACAAATTAAGCGTGAGAGACGAGGCAATTATTCCCGCCGCGCACACCAAAGATAAAATCACTTTCTTTCTCATACTCTATCCTCCTCTTTGTTTATATTTTAAGTCCTGTTTTGGATAAAGTATATAGAACTTTTGTTGTAAATTTGTAATATTTTTGCTTCTTTTACACTTTGTTTTGTTTTTTGGCGGGATATATTATATAATGTGTATAATATATAAAATCGGAGGTATTAACACAGATGCTTAACGTTGTAATAGCAGACGATAATGAGATTATATGTTCCGGTGTAAAAAGGGTTTTAAACGAATTTTTCCCCGAGGTAAACGTTTCGGGAATCTTTTTAAACGGATACGATCTGTTTGCGCATATATCTGAATCTGCCCCCGATATACTGATCTCGGATATTTGTATGCCGGGCTATGACGGTCTTGAAATATGTGAAAAACTTAAAAAAATCTCGCCTGCGTCAAAAATCATATTGATTACGGGATTTCAAAGGTTCGATTACGCGGTCCGCGCAATCGGTTACGGGGTTGACGGTCTGCTGGTAAAGCCATATACTACCGAACAGCTTGTAACCGCCGTTCGCGGCGCAATCAACAGTTATAAGTTTGACCAAAACTACATTTTGTCCACAACCGACCTGTATTTTTCAAAAAGAAGCATAACCGAAAATAAGCTGAAAAATATTTTTCTTTTTAAGGAGCCGCCCGAAAGCGTAGCGGACGACCGCGTTCTGACCAATTTAAGTCTCGCAAAGGAATGTTGCGTATTTGAGGCGGACATTACGGTAACCGACGATGCCGATTCGCTTAATGAATTTAATTACGATTCCAATCATCTGACCTGTTTCCTTATAAACGGCAATCACTTGATTGCGTTTTATATTGATAAGAGTTATGTTGATTCATTTATAAACGACACAAAAAAAGGCAGAAACGGTTCTGCCTTTGTACTGAAAAGCACGGAGACTTACAGCTTTTCCGATTGGTGCAATGCCGTAAGGATCAGAAAATTGGCTGTGCTTTATACCGACGCGCTTATAAACAACACGGTTATTGATTTTTTCAAAAATCACAGGGAAATATACAATTCCCTAAGCCAAGAGGAATTTGAGTTTTTAATGAAATGCATAAACGACCTCATACCGTTTACCGAAAATGCCGTTTCTTCAAGCCTTTCGGTATCCGAACGGTTGAAAAGCTATGCCGATATGTACTATAATTCTCAAAAAACCAAGGGACACCAAATTTCAAAAAAGGTTATCGAATATATAGACGGCAACTTTGCGGACCCGACGCTAAGCATATCTAAAATTTCAAATCAGATGTATATGAACGTATCATATATATGTACGGTTTTTAAAAGGGAACAGGGTATCACCATAAGTGACTGTATAACAGCCGTCAGATTAAAAAAGGCAAAAGAGCTTTTGCTCAAAAACAAACAGATGACGGTCACCGATATAGCAGCGGCAGTTGGTTTTAACAGCACGAGTTATTTCAACAAGGTGTTCAAAAAAAATACGGGCATTACGCCTGCACAGTTCAGAAAAAATTAAAGTGTATTAAAAAGGATACGTTAAAATGTTATTTAACTTAAACGGCAAAAGGACAAAATATTCGCCGAAAACATTCAAAGGGATTGCTTTTACATCTTCCCTGACCGTAATAATCTGTCTTACCGTTGCTTTCATTGCTCTTTTATTTTACAATGTGAAAACAAACACAAAGCACGAGATAAATTCGCAGTCGTCCGACAATGTTGAGTGTGCAAATCAGCTTAACGAGCTGCTTGAAAACAGCAGCCGTATTTGTATGTTCTTTGCAAACTATAAGGAAATGTCGCCTATGTTCGGGCACCAGATAAATACCGATATACAAAAAAACACCATTCAGGAAAACGCAAGAACCTTTATTTCCTGTTTTGATTACATAGTGGGGATAGAGGTAATTTCACCGAATTTCACCGTGACATACGGCAATACCGCCGCGGACGGTTCAAAACCCTTACCGCAGTATAACTCGTTTAATATGTATTCAAGCGGAGACGATGTTTACCCGCCGTCAATTCAAATTCAATATGTCTCGCAAAATATCAGCGAATACAATGTCCGAATATTTCTTAGCTCAATATACATATCCCAGCATTACATTAACGGAGATAATACGTTTTTAATAGACAGGGAGTCGGGAAAGATACTTCTTTCCAAAAACACTCAGTTAATTAACCGTTCCATAAACGATGAATATACGGGTCTTGATATTGCAAACGGCACAAGCCGCCGCTACGTTCTGAGCCACGACCAAATAAGCAAAAGCGAGCTTACTGTTGTATCCTTGCAGTCAAAGGGTTTGATTTTAAAAAAGACCGTTTCTTCCGTCCTTATGTTACTGCTCCTGTTCCTGCTTATAGCCTCAATAAGCATTAACATAATTTACCGAATTTTATCGCATATATACCGCCCGATAGAAAACGTTGCGGAAATTTTAAAATACTATATGCCCTCAAACAACGCCTTTATTGAAAACGATTCCGCGTTTATAGAGCAGCTTTCGCAAAAGGACTCGTTTAACGAAAATATAAGAGCTGCCCTTCTTCAAATTAAAAAAGGGCAGTTATATACTCTGCATTCTCAAATTTCTCCGCACATGCTCGGCAACACCTTGGAAATTGTGAAATGGCAGGTAATAGACAAAATAGGATACGGCAGTAATATTGAAAAATCGCTTAACACAATGGGTGTCTTCCTAAACGAAGCCTATCAATATCACAGCCTTATAACCGACATCGGCAACGAGATTGAACGAACCAAGCTCTACACCGAAATGGTAGTGCCGCTGTTTTACAAGTCCCTTAAAATAGAATGGAATGTTGACCCCGATATTTTAAATTGCGCAATCATTCGCTTTACACTCCAACCGCTGATAGAAAACAGCATAACACACGCATTCAGACACACCGAAACCGAGCCAAAAATAGTAATTGAAATTCACGGCGATAAAAATTTGATATATATTAATATCCGCGACAACGGTATGGGTATGAGTCCGCAGGTGTTAAACAGTATTAAACACAGCTTAAAAGACGATGACGAAATTTCCGACAAGCACATCGGCATTAAAAACTCACATCTTAAACTTAAACTCCTTTTCGGCGAGGATTACGGAATTAAGAGCATACAAAGCGATAATAACGGAACAAGACTTTTAATAGAATTTCCAAGATACAATTATCCGACTTAAAACGTATAATTTTTTAAAACACCGAAAACGCAACCCCCGTATGACCGTCAGCTTGCTGACAGTCATACGGGGGTTATTTTAATGCGGTTTTGGGTAGTGTGACAGGACTCGAACCTGTTTTACGTGAGCAGATTTTTCGCATTGCTTTGTTAAAATACTTGTTAATCCGAAATTAGGCTGACTGGGGTTTGACCCTCGTCTGCCTAATTTTTTAATCTAGTCCGATGAATGCGTTTTGATTTTTTAATTCTTTTTGAATGAGTTTAACATCTGCGCTTTTTGCGGGCTTCTTTGTGTTTGAAGCTATCGCCGCGGCAACGCCTGCGGCGTGTCCCGTTGCACAGCATATCGGCATAATTCTGATTGAAGCCTGCGCCTCATGGTCACAGGAAATGCAACGTCCGGCGACCAGCAAATTGCTTACATCTTTGGCAACCAAGCTACGGTACGGTATTGTATAGTACGTGCCTGCTTCAAAATAGTGGTGCGACGTGCCCGTGCCCTCGGGATTATGTATATCTATGTCATAATCGCCTGCGGCTATCGCATCGGCAAATTTTGTTGTTTTTACAAGCTCATCGCCTGTGAGAATATGCTCACCGTTTATCATACGGCTTTCGCGAACACCAACCGAAACCGCGCTTGATACAATGCTTATATTTCGGCAAAACTCAAAATTGTTTTTTAAAAACTCGGTGAGTTCTATCATTTGCTTTCTGCCCTCTATTTCGGCTCGGCTTAGGTCGAACGGATCTGTGGGATTCAGTTTTACTATTCGCGTAGAATTAAAATGAATTATATTTTCGTTGCAGGTTTTGAATACCAGAATATCCTCACGCGGATTTTTTATTTTGCCTGCAAGGCGGTATTCTTTATAAAGCTCCTGAATTTCCGAATAATGACCGAAAAACTCATTGAACGAAACACCTGTTACACGGAAGCACAGCGTCATAGGCTGGCAAAGGCTATCCGATTCTCTGCCAAGACGAAAGCCGCATTTCGACAGCATAGCAAGATTTGCGTCCCCCGTCGCGTCAACAAAGCAGTCCGCCCCGAATTTATTTTTTCCGTTTACAGTTGATACCTCTATTGATTTTATCTTTCCGTCTTCAACCTCGGCGCCCGATAACGTTGCGTGAAACAGCACGTCTGCACCGCTTTCACACAGCATATTGTCTAATATGTATTTGAGATAATCGGTATTGAAAAATGTATCTGCTCCTACCTCGCGGCTTTTGGCTCTTTCGACAATTTCCTTAAATATTCCCTGAACCAAATAGAGCTTTTTCTTGGTGCCGTCGTCATCCTTAACATCGGTAAAATACCGCATAAACGGCAGAACCAAGGAATTTGAGGCGGCACCGCCGAGACAGCCGCTCTTTTCTATCAGGAGGGTTTTTGCACCGAGTCTTGCGGAGGCAACCGCCGCTCCGACGCCTGCAAACCCTCCGCCGACAACTATAACATCATAATTTTTCATATATCGCAGTCCCCGTTGTAAACTATTATTTTTTCACCGTCGCCCGTTTTTAGGAACAGTTTAACCTTGCATTTTTCACACACAAACTTCTTGTGTTTATAAAAGGAAAGCATATCGTGGGTTACTTTTATGCTCAGCGTTTTTTCCTCGCCTGCTTTGAGAAAGACCTTTCTGAACTCTTTAAGTTCTTCCACAGGACGTACAACAGATGTGTTTATAAGGCTTACATAAAACTGCACGATTTCACAGCCGTCAAAATCTCCTGTGTTTTTAACGGTTATTTTTAATTCGCCGTTGTTAAACGAAATGTCTTTATACTCGAAATCAGTATAACTCAGACCCGAGCCGAACGTGAAAAGCGGCGTATTTTCGCAATCAATATAGCCGCAGGAAAAACGCTGTCCTTTAAAATACGGTCTGCCCGTGTTTGTATGATTATAGTAGATAGGGCACTGCCCGACATTCCTCGGCAAGCTCATTGCAAGTCTGCCACTCGGATTGACGTCGCCTGCAAGCACCCGTGCCAAAGCGTTACCCGATTCACAGCCGAGATACCACGCGTAAATTATGGCGTCACAGTACGGCTCCGCTTCGGAAATGTCAAGCGGTCTGCCCGAAAACACGACTGCAACCGTCTTTTTTCCTGCCGATTTCAGCCTTTTTATCAATTCTGTTTGATTGTCTGAAAGTTTTATGTCAACCTTTGAGGAGGCTTCGCCCGTATCGCCCATATGCTCTCCCACCGCAACAACACAGGTATCGCACTTGTCGAAAGCAGTTATATCATTCGGATACGGAATATCGTTTTTGTCGGCTGTATCACGGTCCTGAACACGGTATATTTTATCGCACAGACCGAGTAAGATTTTTTCTTTGCCGATAACGTTGCATAGCCCTTCAAAAAGCGATATGTTTTTAGGCGATTGCATTGAGAACGCCCATTCCCCGCCGACTTCGTCGCTGTCGGCAAGCGGACCGCACAGCCCGACAGTACCGTTTTTATCAAGCGGCAAAACACCGTTATTTTTAAGCAGAACTGCCGACTGCTCGGCAACGCTTCTGCTTATCTGCCTGTGTTTTGAATTTAAAAAGTATGATTTTTCCCTTTCTTCGCTTAATCCTTTAAAGGGGTCTTCAAACAATCCGAGTTTGTTTTTAAGGCGCAGTATTCTTAAAACCGCGCTGTCTATCTGCTTTTCGGAAATTATCCCCTTTTCAACCAAGCATTTGCCGTTTTCAAGGATTAAAGTATTCATCATTTCAATGTCAACAGAAGAATTAATTGCAAGCTCGGCGAGCCGTGCGTTGTCGTCCGAAATTCCGTGATTTTTACATTCGCCCAAGGAGTTGTAGTCGGTTATTAAAACGCCGTCAAAACCCATTTCTTTGCGCAAAATCTCATTATTTACATATTCATTAACGGTCATCGGCACACCGTTTAACGTGTTAAACGACGTCATCATCATACTTACGTTAGCATTTGCCGCGGCACGGAACGAGGGTAAATAAGAATTGTAAAGCTCGTTATCCGATATTTCGGCGGCGTTATAATCGCGTCCGCCTATTACCGCGCCGTAGCCGAGCCAATGCTTGGCACAGCAGGACACGTGATTTTCGTCAATAGTTTCTTCTTCGCCCTGAAAGCCCGTTACTGCCGCCGCAGTCAAACGCGACGATAAATACGGGTCTTCGCCGAACGATTCCATAACCCTGCCCCATCTCGCGTCGCGCGACAAATCGGTTGCGGGTGCAAAAACGGTATGCACGCCCGATGCCGAGCTTTCCTCGGCAGACACTCGGCACGCCTCTTTAACAGCGTTTTCATCAAACGAACAAGCCATAGCAAGCGGTATTGGGAACACCGTTTCCTTTCCGTGAACGACATCTGACATAAAAAGCAGCGGAATTTTGTTGCGGTCGTTTTTTAAATGGTCTTCCTGTATCTTCCGTATATCTGCGGCTTTGGGAACGTAAATTATCATACTTCCCATCGCATAATACTGCGCATTGGTAAGCCCTTTTGTTTTAAGAGTGGGGTTTATTAACGCCGCCTTTTCATCGGCGGTTTTTCTCGGCTCACCCTGCGTCATTTGGCAGAGCTTTTCCTCCAATGTCATCTGTTCAATCAGTTTTACAAGCTGTTCGTCACGCATAAATTACTCCCGATTAAGAATTTTCCTGTCTAACAATAATTTTATAAACAATCCGCCTTGCACCGATCTGTGCTGAAAAGCGAATTTTTCTGCTGTTACGGAATCATACCAATCTGCCATAGGAACCCTGCATTTTGTGAAATTGTAGGCGTTCCACAACAAGTCGGCAAACAGTTCAAAATCTTCCTTTTTGTCGGCAAGGGAAGCCGTCCATAAAAGCCAGTCGGATTTCGTATACGTTTCCCTTGAATCAAGCGGCATTCCGTATGGAGCCAACCTGTTTTTATAGGAACTGAACTCTTTTTCGATAACGCCGTTTTTAAATACGTGAGTGCCGAAAAGTTTGTCCCAAATTATGTTGTATTTCATACTGAAAGTTCCGCTCTTATCGAACGAAAGGCGGTAACAGCCGCTGTCGTCAGCCGCGCGCCTTTCCCAATCCTCAGCCATACCGAGCGCGATATTATGGTAATCGTTTTCTTCGCCTATCTCATCGCTTATGATAGCCATTGCCTCAATTGCCATAATTGCCTTGACCGCAAGATTGCAGTTGTGCGCCGAATGACCTGCAAAATCATCAGTGCATAGCTGGTTTTCGGGATCGCCGCCGTTTTTCACCAAATAATCCGCCCATTGTTTAAGCAACGGGTAGTGACCCTCGGCAAAGCTGAAATCCTTTTGCGCTATGCAGACCGCCGCTGTCATAAGCAACATATTTCCGCATTCTTCAATAGGCATCTGCACATCTTCAATGGTGCCGCCGTAGGTCTGTCCCCAAAGTATCGGGTATGTACCGACGTCGTGCGGCGCAAACTCGTGCCGCCAATCAGGCATTGAAGCATACCTGAATATTGGGCGCAACATTCCCTTAACAAGCTCGGGATTAAAAAGCAAAAACAGCGGAACGGACGGATAACTTACGTCAACCGTTGCGGCGCAGCCGTTTGAAAAGCACTCCTTTGATATGTAAAGCAGACTGCCGTTGGTATCGACAACCAGCTTGTGAGCCGCAAGCACCTGACGGTATGCAAGGCTTAACAATTCAGCGTATTTTTCACCGCCTGAAACAGTTGCTTTTTCTATGAGTTCGCCGTCAAAAGCGTCTGCCCTGTTCTTTAATTCCGTGTATTCATTATATGCGGTAAGTATCACGTTGTCAATGCTTTCGCCGTCCCTGTTCCAGAACGAAGTCAGTTGAGAGTGAAAGTAATCTATGCTTTTGTAATCGTCATAAGCAAAGGCAAAAACCGCGCCTTCTAAAACATCGGCGCTCATAGTAACGTACATCGTCTCGGCGCCGCGGTCGGTTATTCGTCCGCAGTCGGTTGTACCGCCCTTGCAGGCAAGATAAAAACAGCCCCAATCTATCCTGACGTCGTCGCCGAAGCGCAGAAGTATCGGCTGTTGCTCGCTTTTCATAGATATGACCGATATGCCGTCAATGCTCGCCGTTTCGGTTATAATTTCAGCCTGACGCCGTTTGTCCTGACATATTTCCTCGGCAACGCAAACCCTCGCCCTTGCATTCTTATCACTGCAAGAGACGTGCATATAGTTAAGCGGACGTGAAAGCAGCTCGTAGTCGTCAAGGAACATAGGCGCGGTAAACGTTATTTCCGCCTGTTCGCCGCCGACATTGAATATTGCCTTTGTTGACATTGCGGTTATCTGAATATCTGTCTGTACCGCTTTTTCGGTCTTTTGGTCATTCCCCAAAAGTATGTATTCGCGATCTTTAACGGTTAAATAAACCCTTATGGGCATATCCTTACCCGTCCAATGAACCGTGTCGCAGTCGTTAAGCCTGTCGGACGGCAGCCAGATTGAAATATATGGGTCTATTGTTATTATCGGGATACTCGGCGCTCTTAATTTCATTAAATTTTATCTCCTGTTATATTAGTTCAAGTCCTGTCACACTTTCATAGGCTTTTAACCACTCGTTTTTTATAAGCTCGTGTCCTGCGGCAGAGGGGTGTACACCGTCAAGCGTCCAATAGTTCGAGGGCGCTGATTTTTCGGCGTTGTCAAACACACTTTGCAATTTCATAAAATAAACGCCGTGGCCTTCGGCAACCCTTTTTGCCGCCGCTGCGACGGCGTCTACCCCCGAACGAAATTTATCCCACCGTTTCGGGTCTTCGGCGTTTGAGTCGGTTGACACGCCGTGAACAACAAACGGCTCCATTATCATCAGCTTTGTTTCGGGCAGGCGCTCTTTAATTTCATCAATCATCTGATTATAAAGCCTTTCGTAGCTGTCGGCAGGGGTGCCGTTTTTCCAGTCTATTTCGTGCCACACATCGTTTACGCCGACGAGTATGCTCATAAAATCGGGTTTAAGATGTATAATGTCCTTTTGCATACGCGAGTATACATCCGCCAGCTTGTGACCGCCGATACCCCTGTTGTAAAACCTGTATTTTTGCGGATATTTCAGTCCTAAATATCCCTCTATCATAGTCGCATATCCGCAGCCGTCGTTGTTGTCGTCGTTGTAGTTTCTGTTGGCGTCGGTTATCGAGTCGCCCTGAAATAAAATTATCTTTTCCATCGTTATATCTCCTAAAAATATTCTGTCCATTGGCTTTCGTCAGGCATTTTAAGTGTATTCTCCCCGTTTGCTATGCGGTCCTCCGACTTAGCATAATAAACATCTGCCAACGGTTTAACATATTTCTTTCGCATAAAATCACTCCTTCGCGGCTTTTGGCATTTCGGTCATTCTTAGCGTTGTGCAGCCGTAGGGCTTGAACACCTTTTTTTCGGGCTTTGAAACGGGTATTTTGCTTTCGGGTCTTTCCTCGCACACATAATTATACCCTTTTTTGTAGTTCCACGGTATTTCTGCCATTTCTGCCGTTATTGTAACGGGCGGTTTGGACTTTGAAAAATATAAGTCCTCGCCGACGTTGTCTTTAAACTCAAAATCGGCGCCTGCAAACGCGTAATTCCATTTCGATTTCGGATATATCTCATAATCGCAGTAAGGATACTTTCGCTCAACGCCGTCCCTTATGTACTCGCGCATTTGCCAATCCTCGGCTATTTCAAGCGCGTATACAAGCGGTCCCCTGTTTAGAACATACATATCGCCGCGATTTTTCAACTCGGTTTTAAACTCCAAATCTATCTCTATAACTTCGGTACCCTCAAAGGATTTATCCACTATCATAAACCCGTCCTTTTCCCTGTGCAGGGTTTCGGTCTTAAAACCGCAAACGCAGTCGGGTATGCGTATCGCGAAGCAAAAATCGGTCTTTTTGTCAGCCGTTATTATGTATTTCAGCTTGTTCCTGAACGGATATTCAGTTTCAAGCCTTATGCAGACGTTTGAACCGTTTATTGTTGTGTTTAGCTCGGACGGCGCAAGCGACGCCGAGATTATCGCGTTATCCGCCTTATAAAAGGTGCTGAGCGCAAATTTCGGCCAACCCTGATTGAAGTTTGAGGTGCAGCAGCCGAAGTTCGGTTCAAGTCCGAAAATGTGCGAATCGGGCGTGTTGGTTCTGAAAATTCCCTTTTCACCCATATTAACACAGCCGACCTGATTTGTCTGCTGGTCGTATTGGTGAGTCCACATATCCTCGCTTATTGTGGCAGGCAATGCGTTGTAGGCTAACTTTTCAAGCCTGTCGCACCAATATGCGTCCCCTGTTACCGCAAAAAGTATCTCATAGGAATACATTGCCTCAACAACACTGCAAAGCTCGGCGCCCTGTATGGGGCTTGTTCCCGAAAGACATTCATCACCCGTGAAATGCCCCGCGGCTGTGCCGTGGTATTTGTCCAAGAACTCCAACATTTTCTTCGGAAACTCCGCGTCCCCGAGGTCGGAAATCTGCGAAAGCATTGCTTCCGATTTTATAGCCATAGCAACGTTTACCACGTGGGTTTCGTGGTTCCAGCTGTTCTGCGGTTTCTTATAATTGCCCGACTCTATAAGCACCCGATAATTTGTGCCTGCGGCGTAAAGCGAAAGTCCGAGTTCAAGGAGCCAATCCTCCTTTACCCTCTCGTACAGCCAATATATCGGTATAAGACACTCATACCACCTTGCGCTTGACCAGCCGTAAATTCCAAAGTTCTGAACGTGGTGCTTTACCGATTTAAGTCCGCGGTAAACAACGTCCTCTATTCTGGGATCGGACGAACATTCGTAGTATACCGTAAGCACCTTTAAAATCAAAAAGGCTGTCCAAATATCATAACGGCACTTGTCTTCTTGGGCGCAGTCGCATATCCAGCCGTCCTCCTCCTGCGAGGCGATAATGCCGTCTATATAGCGTTTGCAGACGCCGATTTTTTCCTCATCGTTCAAAAGATAAGCAAGCGGAACAAAACCGTCAAGCCAATAAGGCACGCGTTCCCAGCTTTTTATTTCTCCGCCGACATAAGAGCTGTCCCTTATGTCACGCCATATTTTATACAGATTGCCCGATAATCCGTCAGCCTGTATTTCGAGCTGTTTTTTGAGCCAGCCGCACGGTTTTATTTCCTTTGCAGTAAAAAATTTGAGTTTTGCCTCTTTGAACATATTTTTCCCCTTAGAATGTAATGCAATTTTGGTATTTGGACTCTGTTCCCCTCTTTTTAGAGGGGAACAGAAATTGTTTAATAATACTCCGTCCAATCGGGAGTTTTTTGCGAACTGTTTTCCCCGCCGCTGTTCGGCTTGTCTTCCGTTTGGGAAGACGCGGAGGACTCCGCCTTTGACGGCGTTTTTTCCGTAAACGGGTCTTCGGCAGTATCGTCATTCGCGGGATTTTCCGACTTTGCCGTTTTTTTGCCGCTGTCGGACTTTTGAGATTTGCTGTCCGACGTGCTTGACGAGCCTGACTGCTGCGAGGTCGCTTTTTCGGACGTAACACTGCTGCTGTTTAAAACGGAAGAAGTGTTTTTATCCTTGCTTTTGTTTTTGCCGCCGCAGCCCGTAAGGGCTGCGGTGACTGCTATAAGTGTAATAAGTAAGACTGAAAATAATTTTTTCATAAAAGGTTACCCTTGCTCGTTGTTCAACTCGTCAAACGGATCCTCGCCTGTATCGTCTCTGCCCATAGATACTGTTGAACAAACCTTTTCCTGGGGTCTCTTACTATATATGGTCAAATAAGGTTTTTCGTATTTTTTCATAATAATAACCCCCCGTTCAGCCTGTTATCCCCGCATAGGTGTTCAGTATAGCCTTAGCGGCTGCGTTGTCGTCATACTTACCGCTATCAAGAGCCGCCTTTGCAACCTCGGTTATACTTCTTACGTTTGCGGTTTCGTCAAAGTCGGAATAGAAGTACTGCTCATAGCCGTTGCCGTCAGTAACCTTCATATATCCCCTTGCGGCAAATTTACGTCCGTAGTTGCCCGACTTGATGTTTATCATAGCCGCGGTGTAAACGCCGTTTTCTTCGTCCTGCCACATAGTCCGCTTAATGTCAAGGCATTTATTCTTGTTTGCGGCGGTGCCTGTTGTGCTGAAATTATCAAAGGTAATTTCCTTGCCGTCAACATAGTCGTAAGGAACTATTATAGTGCCAAGCTCAACCGTGAGACCCGAAGCTATTAAGTTATCATAAAGCTCCTTGTTTACGGTGGACTCAAAGCGTATTCCGCCGCCTGCATTAACGTTTGCAAGCCTTACGGAAGCGCCGTTGGTGAGTGCGTTAGGCGTTCTGTTGACCTTGATTGACAGGTTGGTGAGTACAGTTGACGGGTCAACTGCCGCGTCGTGGGTAACGCCCGCAGTAGTTATTCTGCCCTTTGTGAACAGACGGCAGTAAACTGTACCGTCAACCACATTCGGGGTGTTGTTCTCTACACCCGTGCAGAACTTACCTGAAATAGTAATAAGATACCAATTGAAGCCCTTTACGGTATTAGCGTCACCCTGATACTCCATAGTAACAGTTCTTTCACCGTAAGGAACAAACGCGCTGTAATTATTATCGGTTTTAAACTTAGCAAAAGCAGCCTTTGCCGCCGTATTATCCAGTTTTCCGACATCTTCCTTATTCACATACCAAATCAGGTTGTTGTTGCTTGACAGTGCGCTGTTAACGTCCTTAGGCACATCGCCTGTCGTCGATCTTTCTATATAATTTGAATTGCCGTAATTATTAATTGAGTACAACTCGTAGTTTGTATCCTGCGGTATGCTAAGCGTAGGCGAATCAAATGTCTCTTTGTTTATTGTATAGTCGGCAGCTCCGTTGGTCCAATTTCCGTAGTCGTTTCTTGCATAAAAGCTGATAGCGCCTATGGATGCATATCCTTCGGAATTGATACCGCTGTAAGAATAAACAAACGAGTTTGAGGGTTTATCATATCCAACAACAGGGATAGTGTAGGTTATTTTCTGTATTCCTGCACTGAGTGAAGGACTGTTGATATAGCTTACAACACCTGTGTCCTTCTGACCCCACTGACCGCCGTCGTTAGCAGTATAACGTTTGCCAGTCTTTGTAAACGTATAGTTTGAAGCGTCGGTGTATTCGCCGCTTGAAACAAGCGCGTCATAAGCGGTTCTCATCTGTGAAAGCGCCGTGCTGTTGCTTACCGCAGACGAGAAATTGCCCAGCGCTTTTACGGCATTTTCAAGCCTATTAAGCGAGGTTTCAAAAGCAATATCGTTTACTATCTGCTTTTGGTTAAGCTCCGCTATGCCTGTTGCCGCCGCTACCAGCTTGGTTGCGTCATAAGCAGTATCGTCGTCCATTAAACCAATGGCATTTTTCATAGACTCGATCTTAGCAAGCTGAGCGTCGGAGAACATTCCGCCGAGTCCAAGACCTATTACCTGCTGTACGTCGTTATAAAGAGCGGTTACCGCGTCTTTATCGGTTATGTTTGTTTCTAATTTATCAACGTCCTGCGCGGTGGTTATGCTTTCGCTGTTGTGTGCAATAAGATAATCTATTACCTTTTTAGCAGTTTCAAGTTTAGCCTTGTTATCTGCGGTTATGTATTCCTTATCGCCGCAGGCAACCGAGAGCGAATAGTATTTATTGATATCGTCTGCCATAGAAGCGGTTATCTTTGAAACGTCAAGCGTATTTGCATAAGCGTCTGCCTCGGCGCACTTAACAGCCAAAACTTCGGGATAGCTTACAGTTAAGGTTTTTACGTGTTTGGTTTTTGCCCCTACACCCGTAAAGTCGTTAATATTCAGCTGAACGCTGGTAGCGATAGTTTCTTTTGTGAAACGGCTGTCCGCATATCCTTGTATGTTGTGGTCGTTACAAAAAACTTGATCTTCACTGCTGAAAGAAAGCGAAGCGTAATAATAAGTTTCGTCATACGCTTTATAGGAAACCTTTGCAGTTAAAGTGTAGGGATTGTAAACGCCGTCAACAAATTCGCCGATATAATAGAGTTTATCTTCTGCAATTTCAGCGGTCGGTTTACCTGCACTGTTTCTTTTAAAGGGTTCTGCATATCCTCCAAAAGCCCAACCGTGATAGCCTGAATCAGCCGTAACAAACACTCTGGGCTGTGTTGTATAATCACCTGCGGCGGCAAGAACAGCTTTATTTCCGTATTTGAAAAGACCGAACTGCGCGCTGATAACGGGCGGTGCGTCGGTGCCGTTCACGTTACTTCTTGAAGTCAGCGTATCTGTAAAGTTACCCATTTCATTATAACTGTTTTGCTTTGCATTAGTGACAATACCGTCGTCGTTCGTAATTTCATAAAATCCGAGTTCGGAATTGCCGCAATCCTCATAAATAAACGTCTCGGTGATTTCGGGGATAGCGGTACCGTGCTGAACCGTAGTAAAGGTGTAGTTCTTCTTGTCGTTCGTTACGGTAGCAAGATATTTGAGCAAATCCTTATCGGCTTCAAAATCCACGAAAAAGCTGCCCTCGGTGAATATCTTGGCACGTCTTGAACAAGCGTCGAGCTTATTTGCTATGTCGTCATAGCTATTGTTAAGCTCAGACTTTTCGCTTTCGCTGAGTGCTTTAAACGCCGTATTGGCGTTGTCGTAACTGTCTGCGGTAGCTTCGGTTACTGCGTCAGTAAGGGTTGTAGGACCTGATATACCGTTTAATGAATCAAGTACAGCTTTATACGTTGACTTAAAATCGTCACTTGCCGCGGTACTGTGAATCATAACCATTGTTGAAACCAAAGCGGCAATCAACAAAACAGCCGTCAGACTTTTTAAACTGATTTTTTTCATTTTGACCTCTCCTTTAAAATAATTTATATATAAACGCGTCTTGCCTGAAAACTCAGGCATACGCGGTATTTCAGACTACGCCGTCCTCAATACATTTTTCGACAAACTCGCTGAATAGCGAATCAGACCAGGTGAACCACGGTCTTGAAAACACCGAGGGATCGTTGGGGTCGAAGCCCTCGTGCATAAAGCCCGTACCGCCGTCGCAGGAAACAAGCGTATCAAGAATATACTTCATTTCCTTTTTATCGACGGAAGTAAGTCCCTGCATAGAAAGAGCTATATGCCAGACGTGACCTTCCTTTGTATGCGGAGAGCCTATTCCCTTTGCGAATTTGCCCTCATAATAAAATTTATTTTCCTTGCTTAAAAGGAGCCTTCTTGTATTAAGATAAATTTCATCATCGGGTTTTAAATATCCGATATAGGGGGCGGAAATAAGGCTCGGTATGTTTGCATCGTCCACAAAGGTGAAATCTCCCATGCCGTTTACCTCGCAGGCATAAACCTTGCCGAAATTCTTATAGTCGATAATGCCGTACTGCTTTATGCCGTCGTCAATTTCCTTGCGCAGCGCCTTGATTTCGGCGGTAAGCGGATTTTTCTCACCGAGCATTTCGGCGGCGTATCCGAGAACCGTAACCGCAAACATTTCCGACGGGATATAATAGCCGTAGTTACAGCCGTCGTCCGACGGACGAAAGCCCGACCACGTCATACCCGTAGGCACAACAGGCTCTCCCATTCCGTTATTGTGAATGGTGTCGGTCAGCCAATTCGTATCCCTGAAAAAGCGGTATTCGCTGTTTTTGAAATGGTCCTGCTCGGTTCGCCACACTTTAAGCACGGTCTTAATAACTTCAATAAATTCGTTATCAACGATACTGCGGTCGCCCGTATGCTTCCAATACCTGTATAACAGACGTATCGGATAGCAAAGCGAATCAACCTCATACTTATGCTCCCAGACCCACGGACCGTTTTTTGGGCGGTCATCAGTCATTCCTTTGCCGTTGGGTTCCTCGTTAAAGGCGTTTGCGTAAGGGTCGATAAGAATATATTTAAACTGTCTTCTTATAACGCCTTTAACAATATCCGCAACCTCGGGGTCATCGGAAAGCTGAACGTAGTGATTGACCTGCGCCGAAGAATCTCTGAGCCACATAGCGGGAATATCGCCCGTAAGCACGAAATAGGTACCGTCCTCCTTGGGAACGAGCGCCGAATCAGCGGTGCTTGCATAGCAGTTTGAGTATAGCTTTGCGAGCTTAGGTGAATATTTTTCCAATATTTTTGAGTTTTGCTCAATATGCTGTTGAATTTTTTGCGGTATCTTCATTGTTACTCCTTTAAAATTTCAGCCCGCCGTCTCCCCTTCGCATTTGAAGGGGAGACTGACAACCTTAATTGCCGTATTTTTCATTGATTGCGGAAATTAATTCGTCCTTGGTAAGTCCGTTCTCAATTGCCTTTGAAACGGCGTTTTTGAACTCCTCCTCGGCGGCTTTTTTAGCCTCCGCCGCTCTTGCGGCAGCCGCCGCCTGTTCAGCCGCTTTTATAGCCTCAATATCGGACGAGGTGTTGTTGGAGTTAGTGTTATTTGTTCCGTTATTTGCGGAATTACCGCCGCCTGCAACCACCAAAATACGAATTTCGCCGCAGTCTTTAAGATTAACCTTGCCGTCGTTATTTACATCAGCGCGTTTAAGCTGTTCTTCATTAAGAGTAACTATATCGGCAAGATACATTCTGAGCAGCGTGCAATCCTTTAAGGTCACTTCGCCGTCAAGGTTGACGTCGCCCAAAATGAACTCGTCTGCCCTATCGTCCAAAACAAGCGCGCGCATATCGTAGACCGAGTTTTTAGCGGCAAAGCTGTTATCAAGGTTTTTATACGGCTCGTCAACGCTGTTGAATATCAGATTGTGGAAAAGAACACCGTCAATTCCTGCGCCGAGATAAGCCGTGGAGTCACTGTAAACAGCATATTTTGACTTTGTAAATGAGCAGTTGTCAACCAATACGTCAACGATATTGCTTGCGTTCTGTGATTGCAGTGACAAATATCTTCCGCTGAAATCACAGTTTCTAAACACTACCGAACGAACGTATTTCAGCGACGTGGCTATTATCTTAAATGAAGTAAAGCCCGAATCGTTTTCTGTACCGTCGGATTGAATGTAGTAGGGGTCGTATACTGTCTTTTCGTTGTTGTAAGAAGCGTACCAATCAACGTCGCCCCAACAAGCCCACAAATACTGACCGCCGACTCTCTGGTAAGTGTTGCCGTCGAACACAACGCCCGCCACGCCGCCGTAGTAACCGACGGTTGAGCCGTTATAGAAGCTATTGCCCGTAAAGTACATACTTTCTCTTGAAGTTCTCATAATAGCTCCGCTGTTACGGTTAGGCTCTACGGTAAATGCGGAATCCAAAGTAACTTTATAAACGCCGCTTACGGTCGTTTCCTCAACGTTGGAGGCAATTCTTGTTTGACCGCTGCCCTGACCCGTCACAACGTAAAGCTGCATATTGACAAGGTTTTTAGCATTTCTGTTGCCAAGCGGCATAAAGTAGGTTCTGTTTGAAGTATCGGAGGTATCCTTATACATACCCGTGAACTTACTTATTGACGGTGAAAGGTCGGCAACGAACAGCTCGCGGTTATTGGTGGTATCGTCGTGGATATAGTTGTTATCGTACAGCACGCCCCTGCCCGTAATTGCAAAGCAAGCGCCCGAGAAATCAAAGTTTCTGACAATGACCTTATCGCCCTGTCCCGGCGACCAGCCGCAGGCAAACTTCGTATCGTAGATCTGGTAATACGACGATTTTGAAGAACCGTAGGTAAGCCGCATACCCTTTGCGTCAGCATAGCTTGCCGCATAGTTGTTGAAGTCGCAGTTTTTAAGCTGGAAGTTTGTAAGCTCGGCGGTATCGTCCGTCCATATAGTCCAACCCATACTCTCGGTTGCGTTGAGGATTTGCAACTCCGTAATATTATAGAAGGAACCGCTGTGACCGCCCGACGTAGTAGTACCCGAAAGTCTTTGGCTGAACGTTCGCACGCCGTCTATGTAAACGTTTTCAACCGTTTTACCGAAGAACGATATTATGCCGCCCGTTCTGTGAGCGTAGATATCAATATTTTTGATTACCGTGTTCTGCGTTGCGCCGATAAGGTATGAGGGCAGTTTTCCGTGCGCCCAATTAAACGACGTCCATATAAATATGGTTTCTTCGGTGCTTTCGCCCACTATTGAAACGTTTTCAGGAACTATAATAGGCTGTGTAAAGCGGTAAATACCCTTCGGGAAGTACAGGACACCGCCGCCCTGACTGCCCAAAACGTCAAGCAGTTTTTGAACGTTAGGCGTAACGTTCTGTCCCTTGGTGCCCGTTATCGCAGTGCCTGTATAAACGTTATCAAGCACGTTTACCTGAGGCATATTAAGCAGCTTTTGCTCAACGCTTTCGTCAACGGTTACGTTATAGGGAACCGACCAGCCGTAGCCGCTGTAAAGCCACAGCTCATATTCGCCCTTAGGCGTATCCTGCGGAACGGAAAGCCGCACGTTATAGTTAGAGAACACCGTCTGAACGCCGAGTTCTTTTACCTCTGCCCCGTTTTTATTTACAAGCAGGGCTCTTAAATTGCTGTAATCCTTATTCGTATCGGTATTTGAAATCGGGAAAACCAAATTCTTTCCGACAACCTCAATATAACCGCCCTGTGAAACGCGTTTGCCGTCGTCACCGACCGTATAGTCAATATTAGGAGCGTTAATAAGCAAGGTCTTCTGAACCTTATTTGTGTTTTCGTCAATTCCCGTTATCCTTACCGCGTATATGCCCTGCGGCATCGGGTTGCCGCTTTCATCTTTCTTAGGAAGAACGAATTTAACGGAATCCTCGGTGGTCTGAACAATGCTGACAGGAACGGATTTTGCTTCGTTCCAATCAATCACCGACGGGTCAGCCGAATATGTGCCGTTTACAACGCCCGAGGTATTATAAGCAAAGTAATCGTAGTACTTTCTGTCTGCCGAAGATACGGTATACGGCATAACTTCAACGTCTGTTACAACGTTTCCGAGGTTTTCACCGCTTATGAGAACAGCGTCGCCGGGCGCCTGATACGTAGTACCCGAGAAGTAAACGTTTATACCGTCCTGTACTGTATCTATATCCCAATCGCCCTTTACATAGGTGATTTTGAGATTATCATACCAGCATTTAAAGGTTTTCGCGGCGCCCGCCAAAGCAAACTGACCTCGTATATCACGCACGCCGAATTCCTTTTCAATAAATACCGTTTCGCCCTGAGACAAAATCATTACCGTTGATTTATCGCTGTACTGATATTGCACGTGTATAGGCTTATTGGGGTCTATCGTTTCTTTCAGATTGCCGAAAGGTCCGTACGGAACGGTGGTTCCTGCGGAGGCGTATGCCGAACGGTACCATCTGAATTCGTTTGCGTCCTTATCGTCAGGCATATTGGTAAGATAAGTGTAGAGGTAGTTCTGACTGTCATAGTAATAGGCGTAACCGATATACGCATTTGTATAGAACGGCAGCGGCGTATCCGCTTCAACGTAGAAATCGAAATCAACCGTCTGCATTCTCGCCATTTCGGGGAGCAGTTCGTCTTTAATTCTGAAAGTCGATTCTCTCAGCGAAACAGCCGAGCTTGAAAAAGCGTTATCCGACGATACCGTGGCGGTATCGCCTACCCACGTACCCGTATCTCTTACGTCTATATATCTCGAAAGAGAAGATTCGTCGTCGAAGCTGTCCTCGAACGTGAACGTTTTATTCGTTGACCAATAATCAGCCGACGGGCGTTCGGATATATGGGTGTATTTAGCATTATCCTTTACCTTGTCGAGCTTTGCTTTCAATTCGTCAAGATATACCTTTGATTCGGGTATATATGTTTTAGCTTCATCTGACAGACCGTTCCAATCGGCAAGCGCCGAGTCAAGCGCCTCAGCCTCGTCATTTGAAATTGTCGAGCTGCGGTATTTGAATATCTGGCTGTGCTTTTTAAGGAACAGATCCGCCGCGGTTGAATTTTCATTTCCCGCAATATTGATGTCAAGATCGTCAATATACATCGGTCCGCTCATGTGGGTGAAACCTATTCTTGTCTGCGGTGAGTCGGAAAGATTGCACTCACGGTTGAAAAGCTGCATATATCCGTCTTCACTGACAAGGGTAATCTTTACAGTACCCTTTGAATACCTTGCGGAAACCTTTACCCAAGTTTTAAAAGGCAGCGCTTTTGTCGAATCGGAATTTATTGCCCTGAATTCAATTTGCTCAAATCCGGGGGAATATGACGGATTTGTGTATCCGTACTGATTTGAAGGCTTTCCGACGGGCACCGCCGTTATTTTTCCCTTAATCGAACGCAGCGCTATTCCGCGCCAATTATCCTTATCCTTATAATCGTAAACAAACGTGGGATAACGGTAATTGTAGTCTTCGTTACCGCATTCAAGCAGTACCTTGAAATTGACGGAAAAGAGCGTCACGTCATTCTGCAAAAAGTTTGACGACAACAGGTATATACCGTTATTACCGTTTTTACCTGCCTCAGAGGTGTTCTGTATCGTTATTTTCGCCGCTGTATCGCTTCCGTTAATTGCGTCTTTAAGCGGATTTTTTACAGCCGAAATTTCCGACTTTTTAACGTTAGCATAATCATTGGCGAAGAACATTGACACGTCGCCGTCTTCAAAGTCGGTGCTTGTTTTGACCTCGCCGACGGGGTCAAACGGATCCGAGCCTGTATCGTCCTTATCGTTATTGCTTTCGGCGTAAAGACTTACCGAGGAAACGGCAAGCATTATGACTGCCAGCAAAATTGCAAAAATTGACTTAAATGACTTTTTTGTTTTCATTGCCGTTCCTCCTTATTTAGTCTTTTTAGAGCCGAATTTATTATCACCGTTTATACCGTTGAAATAATAAGAATACTTTTTATTGTTGGTCCAATCCTTTACGGTGTCGGGAATAGGATCGTCCCAACCGCCGCCGACATAGTTATCGTAATCGCCGTTAAGTTCATCGGGAGTTAATTCAACGATTATATTATCTATGTAACAGTCGGTCTCAAAGGTCTTTACTCCGACTCTGCCGAAGCCGATGATCTCCTCCCAATTTCCCGCCTCTGAGGTAAGCTCGCTCTTCATCGCCATACCGTCATCGGCGAACTCGATAACCTTTTCACCGTCAAAATAGACGCAGATAATATTATCGAAAGCCGAAATTGAAAGGTTGTGCCACTTTCCGTCGCCTATAATATTATCAATCGGCACGGGGTCGCAAAGACGGGTACCCTTAATATTTGTCTCGGAATTTATAGTACTGTTGACATGTTTATAAAGCGAAACAGTCATTTGATCCTTATTGTCTATACGTTCATTTTGAACGGTAGCGGCGTAATCCGAATAACCGTACCACTCAACCCTCCTGCTTCGTGCGCTGAGCGCTATAAAGTTATTGGCGTTAGTAGCCTTCGGATCGCATTTTTCGGTGTATTGGAAATCCATACTCACCTTATAATCCGACCAGCTTTCGTCGCCTATAAAATCAATCGAATCCTGCATAAGCTGTTTATAAAGGAAACGGTTTCCGTTCTGTACTATTTTGTCGGCGTACTTCGGCGCCGCTTCGGATATTCCGCCGTACATATATTTTTTCTGTCCGCTCGTCCAATTGTAGTTCTTATTGGCGCCCGTGCCTGCGTCCTTACCAATTGCGAGCTTTTTATCGTCGGAAAAGGTTTCGTATAAAACAATATTTTCATTTGACGAAAGGTCTAAATCGGGGTCGACAGGTTCGGTAGGTTTATCCGAGCCTGATGAGCTTGGTTCATCATCGCCGCCTGTGTACGTGCCCTCGCCGTAAAACTTCAAATCGGTGAAATTGGTTTTTACGAAGGTTGCCTCGTCAACCGAGTGCAGACCGAGTCCCGCATATATTGGTCCCGTATAGTCCATAGAAGCGTATCCCGCGAGCCGCCAATTTGAATCTCCGCTGTTTTTATATCGGCACTCAACCGAATTTTTCTGAACAACAACCTTTAATTGGAACGGGAACGAAACGTTCTTGGCAGAGGTAAACTTCCAGCTTCCGCCCGTCTTGGTGCGGTAGACTATCATAAGTCCCTCGGCTCTCAGGTGGAGAAAAACACCCGAAGCGTCGTTTGAAAGCGAGCTTCTTATCATAATTCCCGATGACGCGTTTATATGAACCGAGTCGCCCGCGTTTTCAGGACCGAAGCTGTTCATAGTAGCCTCTATCGTTAAAAAATCGCTGTCTCTCGGCGCAACGTTAAACTTTCTGTAAGCAAACGTTACGTCATCGGTAGAACCCCAATAGCAGAATGCGTTTGAACGCATATCGTAGCTGCCACCGCTTTGCTTTATATCGCCCTGCGGGATATACGCGTTCGCGCCTTGTTCAACTTCAACATTTCCGTCAATGTTTATAAGCTCCAAATCGGGATTGGTTTCATCAATTTTCTCGGCGCGGGTCATAACCATATTGGAAAGCACTATTCCAACGGTCATTAACGCCACAAGCAGGATAACGGTTATATGTTTCGGTGATACTTTTACGTTAACTTTCATCTATATCCGCCTCCTTATCAATGGGGTGCTTTAAAGCACGTCTGTAAAATCCGTAGCAGAAACCGAAGTTAATAAGCAACACGCCGATTACGGCAAGCATAACCCAAATTATATTGCTCATATTCCGCGTAACGAATTTTACCGTATATTTTGCCGAATCCTTGATACGTTTTATTATTTCTTTTACGCCGCCGGTGGAATCTCCGTCGTCTTTTTCGTCAATTTCGACAATCGTATCGCCGTCTGAATCTTCATCTGAGTCGGAATCGTCCTGCGGCAGCTCGGCTATTGCGTCCATAAGCGAGGAAAGCAGCTGCCCCTCGTTCTGCAAAAGAGCCTTTACGCCGTCGTCAAGCATTTCATAGGCGTAGTTTGCAATATTAACGTCAATTTCGTCGTCACGCGTAACCGTTTCAGGCGTTAACGACAAAACATAGGAAAAATTATCTTTGAAAGCGTCCGCCGCTTTAATTTCGGCGGCTTTCTCGGGATTTTGGGATATTTTCAGTTCCTCAATCTTCTTTGTAAGCCTTTCAAGAAGATCCTTTTTATCTGCCAGCATTTCTACCGCATATTTATTTATCTCGTAATCGCCGAGCGCCGAAAGCGCATTGCGCACACCCGTTTCGTCAGCCGTCTTGACCGTTTCAGGCGTCAGGTCGAAAACCCACTTAAACGGCTGGGACAAATAATCGTTCACCGCTTCCTCGGCGGCGGCGCGCTGTTTCTTTTCAAGCTCCGCTCTTTCCTGTTCTTCAAGTTCGTCTTTAATCTGCTCTTTCAGGAATGCAAGCACGCTTTTAAGTGTGTTTTTCTGCGGCATCAGCTTTGCCTGAGCCTGAACCGACAGTTTTTCCATTTCGGTTATCGCGGTTTCAAGCGCAACAACGTCTTTAAAACTGCCGTCAGCGTTTTTATCGGTCGTAACGTTGAGCTTGGTGCGCGACAAAGCGTAACTGTGGTCCTGCTTATATTTTTCAACCTCGGCGTTCACGGGGTCGTTTCCGCTTTGCTCGCGCAGGCGGTTATACTCCTTGATTGCATTGGCAAGCGTACTGTAATTGGTTACCAACAGTTTTTCGGAGCCGCTTAATGCCGTATACTTATTCCACGCCGATATAATTCGTTCGTTGCAGGCTTCGGTATAAACGACAGGATTATCTATTGCATTTATCGCCGCTATTACCGCGTTGACATTATTGACGGCATTAGCCGTTATACTGCCGCCTGTCATAGTTCCTGCGGCAATATCCTTCATAGCGTTGCCCTCAAAAACATAAAGCATTTCGACCGACGGCGTAATTACCGTATCCGAAAAAGCGGATTTTGCGGCAAAGGTAAATTGAAACAGCTTACCCGTGGTAAGGGTAACTTTGTCGAGAGAATCCCAGATAAGTTTTACCTTGCCGTTTTTATTGCTTATGGTATAACCGTCCATATTCTTGACAAATATCTTTTCGCTGTTGCCGGAAAACGCCACCTTGCTTTCGTCATACGAAATTGCAAGGGAAATACCGCTGATTTGCACAGCGGCACTTCCTGTATATTTTACGGATACCTGAAACGAGTCGTTTGCCTTCACCCCGCCGACGTCCTCCACCAACAGAGACACCGAAGCATCGGCAAAAGAGGTTATGGCAACAATCGGCAGGATTATAATAAGCGTAAGAATAACGGCAAAAATCTTTTTAAAAATACGAGTTTTCACCTTGTACTCCTTTCTTGGTTGACAAAGGCTTGATTATTTTGCTTTGTACTCCTGCATCTGCTTAGATACCGTTGATTTTATATCGTCGAGCTTGGCATCCTTCATCTTCTTTATCATCTGATCGTAGGTCGCGGTATATTTGCTTCCGTTAAGTCCCGAAAGAAGCTGATCATTATACTCCTTAATTACGCTCGCTACGTTTGAAACGTCTGTAAGCATTGACGAGAGATCCGCTCTGAAACGGTAATAGGGCGTTTTGTGGAGAGTAGGTCTTACGTTCTTTTCAAAATCGAGCGCCCATTCGGCCTGACCGTCAAGAACAACGGGAGTATGATATAGCAGATATGCGTTAGTAACCGTCCAGAAGCACTTGCCGTATTTGCACGAAGAGCTCGGCTGAACCGTGTAGTCAACGCCCTGCGCCAAATCCCCTGTGAGCGTGTAATGATAGGTGTTATATTCCTTGGCGTAATCGCTGTTCTTCTCAAATCCGTAGCAGAGAAGATTTGCAAGATCGTTACCGTCTGTACCCTTGGGCGAACGCATAAGGTCAAGCAGTTTTATAGCCTCTTCCGGATACTTTGCGGTTATCGGAATAACCTGATATGTTGCTTCGCTTCCCAAGGTAGAAACACCGTTAAACTGTTGCTCTGTCGTGTCAAGCAAAAGTCCGTATGTGCCTATTTCGCCGTTGTTGAGTATGTATTTAACGCCTCTCGTCTCGCCTGTTTCGGGATTATCGGTTCCGTACCACATACCCGAAGCGTCTGCCCAGATAACAGAAGCTCTTGTACCGCCGCCGTTTGAAGTGAGAACGTCTTCGGGAACGTAGCCCGCATTGTACCATTTGCCCGCATATTCAAGATAGAGCTTATAAGCGTCGGTTTCCATAAAGTTCATAAGCTGAGCGTTATCGTCAAATGCGTCATAGCAAAGTGACGCGCCGTTCATAGATGAAGCGCCGACAAAATCGTATCCTCTTGTTGCAAGAACCTTGCCGATAGTAATTACGTCGATTCCGTTGCCTATCGTATCAGTATCATAGGCGTCAGCCGCCCAAACCTTTTCTAAGAACTTTGTAATTTCATCATAAACCGCGCGGGTAGTTTTTGTAGAACTGTGCGCCGCATTCAGCAAAGCGTCAACGTCCATATACTGATACAGCTCGGCGGGAATATCCAGCTGTGCCGACTGCTCAAATATAGGCTGCTGAATAGGCAGCATATAGAGCTTGTCGTTATATGTACCGCTGTAATAATCCTCGGCATAATCCTTCATTTCCTGATAAATGTTGGGAGTATCCTTTTCATTTATAAGGTCGTCAAGCTCGGAATAAGCGCCCTTTGTAATTTCACTCTCAACGTCGTAGAGGTAGCCCGACCACGCAATATCGACCTGATCTCCCGCGTTCATCCAGAGCGACCAGTTTTCATTTGTCTGGTCAATAAACTCAACCTGAACGCCGGGCATAAGTTCATTCAGTTTTTTGTTGAATTCCTTATGCACTATTTCGTCGTCCTTGCAGCCGAGCGCACCCGAAAAGCCCCATTTTAGTACTACCTTGCCGCCTTTGCCGCCGCAGCCCGTAAAGAGCGCCGCTATCATACTTACTGAAAGTATTGCCGCAATTATTTTGCCAAACTGTTTTTTCATAATAATGCTCCTTTTCAATTATTCTTTTACCGAGCCGACGGCAATTCCCTTTGCAAAATACTTTTGCATATATGGGAAAAGCAGCAAAATCGGTATAGTGGCTATGATACACATAGCATATTTCATAGTTTCAAGCGGTATTGCCGAGGTATCTCTTACCCCTGATTCTTTAAGCGCCTTAACAAGAACATCAGCGCTGTTCAGAATTTTTTGCATTAAAAACTGTATTGTCCAATATTCTTTTTTCGTTATATAGATAAGTGACGTCTGCCAGTTGTTCCAACCGCCGACAACGCCCGTAAAAAAGTTCATTCCGATTATCGGCTTTGACATCGGCATAACTATGCTCCAAAGGGTTCTGAACTGACTTGCCCCGTCTATCTCCGCCGATTCAATAAGCGATTTCGGCACGCCCTTAAAGAACGTTTTGTAAACTATAACGCCCCAAGCGCCGACAGCAGGCAATATATACACTATCGGATTGTCTTTCATGTGATAAAGCTGGGTGTAGACCATATATGTCGGCATTAAACCGCCGCTGACAAACATTGTACCCAGCAGAATGACGTTTACGGGCTTCTTTAAAATGAAGTCGTCCCTTGTAAGGGGATAAGCGAACGCACAGTTGACAACTATATTTATCACCGTTCCGAGAAGTGCGACAATTATTGTGAATATAATTGCTCTGCCCATAACCGCTATGTTTTCAAACAGCATTTTATATGCCGCAACCGACCAGACCTTCGGTATAAACGAAAAGCCGTATGTGGAAAACTCCGCCTCGCCCGTGAAAGAGATTATAAGTATCATAAGCACAGGAACTAAAAATATAAGGGTCATTATTGCGAAAATAATATGTAAAACTATCGGATATATTTTTCCGTCCTTCATAATAACCCTCCTTTAATAAACCGAATTTTCAGGATTTGTCCGCTTGATTATTGTGTTTGTAACAATAAGAAGAACCAATCCCACCGCCGATTGGAAAATTCCGACCGCGCTTGTAACACCGACGGTGTATTTGCCCGCCAATCCGTGATAAAGATATGTTGCCAAGGTTTCGGTCGTCGAATACAAGGCTCCCGAATCAAGAGGCACCTGATAGAATATGTCCATTCCGCCTGCCAGCACCTGACCCATACGGAGTATCAGCACCATACTTGCCATAGGCATAAGCTCGGGGAAAGAAATGTAACGCATTTGCTTGAATTTGCCCGCTCCGTCGAGCGCCGCCGCTTCATACAGCGACGTATCTATTGAGAGCAGCGCCGCGTAGTAGTACAGACTTGCCATACCTACGTCCTTCCATATCTCAAAAAACGTCAGTATGAACGGCCAATATTTTGCCGACTCGCGCGAGCTGTAAAAGTTAATAGTTTCAAATCCCATATTTTTAAGCGCAAGCACTATTACGCCGTTTGTAGGACTAAGCAACACGTATCCGATATAGGCTACCACAACCCACGAAAGGAAGTTCGGTATCAGCATAGCCGTTTGATACAGCTTGTTGGCGTGCTTTGATTTAACGTCGTAAAGCAACAATGCAACCAACATACCAAGGGCAAGATTTACTATTAACATCCACGCTATGTTATAGCCGACGGTATTCCTTATAACCCTGAACATATCGCCCGAATCAAAGAAGTTTTTAAAATTTTTAAAGCCTACCCACGGGCTTCCGAATATTCCGTCGCGGTAGTTATACTCCTTAAACGCAAGCACCATACCGAAAACGGGAACATAATGCAGCAACAGCATTGACAAAAGCCCCGGAAGTATGAAAAGCAGATAAACGGCATTGTTTTTATATTTAAGTTTTCTGGATCTACTGTTTTTTAAAGACATTTTATATCCCCGTTTCTAATTTGCGTCTTCAACCGTATCGTCAAGTACGTCTGCGCGTGTGCGTTTTAAAAGCAGATGCCACTTAACGATAACCAAAACGGTAAACGTGATAAGTACGACTATAATCACAGCCAATACTATAAAAAGTATCTTTTCTGCAAGACTTACCTTGGCGCCTTTATTTTCAACGACCGTTGACACGCCGCCCGACTCTGTATTTTCGGTGTTCTCAGCACCGTCCGTATCCGTATCGGTCTGATTGTCCGCTCCGCTTTCGGTCTGAGCGTTGCCCGCCTGAGCCTGTGAAACATCAGAGCCGCTTGCCGTTCCCGCGCCGCTTTCCGCAAGCGGAACATACGAATCAGGAGAGGTTATCGGGTGAACGTCTTTAAGCTGAGGATACGCTCCGTCGCTTACTTTCCAAGCGGATATACTGCTGAACGCCGCGTTTATTTCAGCCATAGAGCCAGCCGCAAAGCCTATTTCCAAGCCGCCCGGGGCGTCGCTTATCCAGTTGTTCTTTGTAAGCGTTTTATTAGTCTGAGCCTTTGTTCTTCCCTCAATAACTGCGATTGTGTAGCAGTTTTCACACGCTTCGGTGTTTTTCTTAATACCTGAGCCGTAAACGTCAGTGGCGTAGAAACAGCCCGAGGAGCTGGTCATTACTTTTCCGCCCGCCCAACAGTTTTTAATATACGAATCCCCCGTCATCGGTCCGCAAAACGCGCCCGCGCTGGTATAACCGCCTGTGAAGCTGCCCTGATAAAAACAATTTTCAATGTTGACCTTGCCGTTATATTTGCCCCAATACGTTTCGTTGCCGCCGCAAAAACCGCCTGAATTCCAAACACCTGTCGTTGTGACGTTTGCATAGGAATAGCTGTTTTTTATGCTTGCGGTTTTTCCCTTTTCCGCGGAAAGCGTTCCGACAAGACCGCCGACGTTGTTCGAGGCGCTCGTTACCGTTCCCGAAGAACCGCAGCCTGTTATTTTTGTGTTGAGCGCCGTTCCGACGAGTATTTCCGTTGACTGTTCAAGCGACTGTCCTGCGTTTGTCGACCAGTCGCTGTTCATTTGGGAATTGCCTTCAACGGTGCTTTTAACGGTTGCGTTAAGTATTACGATGTTTTTGAGTGTGGCTCCCTTTGTCTGACCGAAAAATCCTGCCTCCCAGCCCATAGAACCGTCGCTTTTAAAGCCGCTGTACTTTTCCGCCAGAGTGGCGCCCGTCGGTCTATGGTCTATGTTGAGATTTTTAATTATGTATTTGGGAGTGCCGTCAGACGCGGTATCACAGGTGAAAGTGCCCGTAAACGGAGCGCTGAATTTTCCTATCGGGACAAAATTCGCAACCGACGACATATCAATATTGTTTGCCAATTTGTAATTCGCGGAAAGATTGTTTCTTATTTCATCTACCTGCTGTGCATTGGTTACAAGATACGGACTTTTAACAGTACCCTTGCCCTTTCCGCTGAACCCTGCCGCCTTTACTGAAAACTGCGAAATTCCGAGGATACAAACGCTCATACACGTAATCATCAAAATGCTCGTTGCCTTGAATAGCGATTTCATTTTCATTTTTCTAATTGCCCCTTTCAAAAATTGCAAAAAAATTCCATTTTCAAACTATGACATTTAGAGGGATAATTTGTTATTTTGCACCTTAAATCGAGCCAAAACGGAACAAAATTTCACCAATTTGTCACCTACCACACATATAATACAGCATTATATTTAAAAACACAATTGCAAAACAAGAACTAAAACTTGCAAAAAGCGATATATTATGATATTATACGATTACAGACCTTTTTTAGGAGGAATTTGTTTTGCAGCAATATCTCGATCTTACCGCAGTTCCGACCTATATGTTTGCGGGGTTTAGAAAGTTTTCGCCCTATGAGCGCCATATAAACCGAGTCTCGTCCGAAAACGTACTGTTGCTGATACTGAGCGGCACGTTGACGTTTAAAGAGGACGGAAAAGAAGTTACGTTGAATAAGGGCGAGTATTATATCCAAAAATCAGGCAGTTTACAGGAGGGGCACAAGGCAAGCCTTGAACCATACTACTTTTTCATTCATTTTACAGGGACGGTAAACGAAAATCCTGACGGCATACCGATACGCGGCACTTTTTCAATAGGTGAATTTATGCCGCTGATAAACGGTTTAAATCAATCAATTGTTGACGCAAAGGAGAATAATTTCAAAAAGGCGTTTTTGTTTATGCAGATTATTAATAATTTGATTCCGATAAAGCACAACACACCCGACAAGCTGGTAGACCTTATGAAAGAAATTATGGAAAAAAATTATTCGCAAGACTTTCTTATAGAAAATCTTGCGAACGAACTCAATTATTCTAAGGATTACATAATTAAAAAATTCAAGAAAGCGACAGGAATAACTCCGCATCAATACCTGACACGGCTGAGAATATCAAAGGCCAAAAACCTATTGATCTCCTCTGAAAAAACGCTTGAAGAAATTTGCTCGGAATGCGGTTTTACCGACATTTCGACCTTTCACCGCAATTTTGCAAAAGAGTCGGGAACCACACCCCACAAATTCAGGTCAAAGAATCTGTAATACTTTCGTTTTTATACATATACCAACCTTTCTTCACGCGGCGTGAAGAAAACAGCTTTCCGATTTTTCGTTTTTCCATAAAAAATTAACCCCTGTCTGACAGTCAGACAGGGGTTGGTTTTATTTTAGCGTCACACCATTGTAAGGCTATTTTATAGTGGGGCCGAAATTATCGGGATTTGTGTCGATTATATTGCTTGACGATTCGGAGCTTGACGGAGCGGTTGACGGGGTTTTGGAGCTGTCCTCGCTCTTTTCGCCGCCGCTGTTTCCGCTTGGAGCCGTTTTGCTTTGGGACTCGGCTGAGGTGTTGTCGGCATTGCCGCTGTTTTGGGATTTTGAACCGCTGTTTGAGGCGGTTTTGCCGTCAGTTTTGCCGCTCTTTTTGCTGTTGTTTTCCGCTTTGGTTTCATCTGCCGAGGTGCCGCTTTCCTGCGAGACGGCGGCTGACGGTGCGGAAGACGAAGACGGCGCGGCATTTGACGAATTATTATCGGCTTTTTTCTTGCAGCCGCCGAGAGCCGCAAGGGCTATGATACACAATAAAATCGCTGTTATTCTTTTCATTTTAGCACCTCTGTGTGGGGAAATATTATTGCCGTTTCAGCTCCCCTCTTAAAAGAGGAGAGCTGACGGTATTGTTATATTTTGATGTTGTATTGGTTTTTAATCATCAAAGTCATAATCTTCCCGATTGGTTGAACTGTTGTAAATCTCATCAACTCCGACTTCGAGAGAAATATTTTCTTTCTGTCTTATCGCTTCAAACTCCAAAACGGGTGTTGTATATTTCTTCATAACAGTTCCTCCTTACTCGGTTATTCCAAGACAGCTGTAAACATCATTCTTGATGGTTGTAATATCTGTCTTTGTTGAGTCAAGCGCGTCCTCGGCGGTATAAGCCGTTATCTGTCCTTGGGTTGCATAGTAAGCCGCGGTCTTACGGAGCGCCTTGTTGCGTGACATTGCGATTTCGTTTGATTCTACCGTATAATCGCCGAGCTTAACGTAGAGCTTGGTGTGTACGGAAATTCTTGACGCGTCAAGGGTCGGGTCAACGTTGGTGCCTGATATAACCACACCGAAGGTTGAAGCATTCTCCTCGGAGCTTACCGTTTTAATATCGGCAGCGGTCGGAGCCTTTTTAGCCCAAACCTTTGCGCCTATCTCGGTTATCGGGAGAAGTGCGTCAATCTTGTTGGCGTCTATATTTATGTCCTGCGTGTTTATCGTAACCGATTTGCCGAGGTTGGCGGCATAGTTTTCGGTTGTGAGGGCTTTATACGCGATAGAATCCTTAACTGCAACAGAGCCTGAGAATGAAAGCGCGCCCTTGGCGGTATCGCCGAGATAGATATTTGCGCCTTCATCTGCAAATACGGTGTTCTTTGCAAGCTGTTCATCGGTATAATATTTAAAGTCGGCTATTTTGAGCGTTCCGTTGTTTGCATAGAAGTAGGGACGGAAATCGGTCATCTCGCCCACTGTGTAGGTGCGTTTTACCGAGGAGAATACTACGCGGTCAGCAGCGTCGGTGCTGTAAATGTAAATATCCATAGTAACAGCAACCTTGCCTTCAACTGAATAGTCAAACTTCATATCAAGCGTTGTCCAATAGGTGTTCTTGTACGCCGTTGATTTAAGCGCCTTATCCATAGTCCAGTTTTCGTTGTATGCCTGAGATGAACCAATGAAGAATTCGTTACCCTGATTAGTAAACGTTCCGTTTTTAAGGGTAGCGGTTTTATGAGCAACTCCTTCAAGCAACACACCGAAGCCGCCGTTTTCGGCAACAGTCTTGTCGCCCGCAAACATTATATACTGATTGCTACCAATACCGCTGTAAGTAACGGACATATAAGCGGGTTTTGTACCCTTAGGCCATACAGCCTCGGTGAGGGTTGCTTCATCTTGGGTATTTAATAAAAGCGTATTTTTCTTGGAAAGGCTGGTCAGGTTGTTGTCAAACGACGGGGTTATAACGCCGCCTATCCAATTTTTCTCGGACTTTGAAGCGTCGCTGAAATCGTCGGATACGAAGGTTGCCGACGTTTTAGCCGAAAGAACGGTCTTTATATCGGCAGATACAAGCTCCGCCGCCTTAGCGTTAAGATTTTCAAGCTCTGCCTTAGCGGTTACAAAATCAGCACTGTCGGCAGTGATAGCTGAATATTCAAGGTTAAATTCATCGGCAGCCGCCTGTGCGGTCTGAACGCCCATTGCTTTTATGTTTATTGTGCTGTTTGACAACAGTTTGAACGCAACGTTTGCGGGATCTTCTTCGGTCAGGGTATAGGTTTTGAGTACGGTTGACTTATAAGTATCGTCGGTTTTATCATAAACACTGCCTTTAACCTCACCTGCTGAATAAAGAACGTTTTTACCGCTGAATGTAGCGGTTGTTTTAACTGTCAATTTTTTAGAGGTCGAGTACTGTGACCAGTCATAATCAAACTCAAACTTGACCCAACCGTTTTGAGGTGTTTGGGTTGCGGAAATATTCCACAGACCATTACGGTTATCGGCACCTCTGCCTTTCAAATTGTTTCCGTATTCACACGCAAAGGTTTTGGCGTTGTCTTCATATTCAGCAACCCAGCAGAGATACCCAGGCTCACAAGCTCCGCTATCGCCTTTTGCGGTCAGGCAGGTGGAATCGCCGCTTACGGGGTAGAACTTAATAGGTGTAGCACCTGCGGGATACTGCCAGGTTACTTCCGAATGGGTAATGGGTGTTGTGTCGGTTGAAGCAAACACGGCTTCGCCCGTGTACGTTACAAACGTATCCGCGTCGGTAACGGTAGCCCCTGTGCTTGCAAAATAGTTATCGCGTATCCACTTGCTTTGCGAGAAATCAACCGAACGCGAGGTTTTGATATTTGCCAAAACGTCAGCGGATTTTGTATCTATCAAATTTTTCAAGGTCGCTATATCACTGTTGGCCTGTACTAACGGGGTGAACGCGTTATAAGCGTCAATCGCTTTTGCGAAGGTAATCAAATCGTCCTCGGTCATAGACGCAACAGACTTGTTAAGCACTGTCTCATAAGCGTTTTTATACGCTTCAACCTTTTCGGGAACCGAAATGGATTCTATTGTCGCGTCTACCGCGTCAAGGAAAGCCAATACATCGGCGCCGTTATCGGCGTTAAGAACTGCCTTAGCGCCTGTGCTGAGGGTTGCATAGGCTTCGCGCGCGGCAACCGAATCAACGGTATCGGCGGCGGTTACGGCTTCGCTGTTCTTGGCGAACAGATCATTTGAAGCAAGATATTCAAGCGCTTCGTCAGCATAGGAAGTAACGTTAAAGTTATCAACATAAATCTCACCTGTAACGTTTGCACCATCTACTTTACCGACTGTTGCAAACATAGGGATCAGGGTTTCAACATCGAGATTATAATCGCTAAGTTTATATGATATAGTAGCGTTAGCCTCGGCATCGCCTGTGGCGGTATACGTTGAGCCGCCGACATTAACTTCTTTACCAACTTCATATAATGCCGTTCCCTTTGTGTTTACGGTTATTTTAACCGCGGCATCGGTATATTCAAATTTGAAATCATAATGAACGTTTTTGCTCGGGTCAATTTCAGCATAGTTTGAGTCTGTACTTTTAAGATACCCAAATCCGCAGTATTTTTCGTTAGTGTTTCCGACAGTTCCGTTTACAAGCGATATCTTTTTAACAAGCAACGCCCCGTCCTGATAGTTCATCTGAGCGCCGATAGCGTTATCGTTTTTGTCTTTAAGGAAGAAATATCCGTAGTTATACCCTTTGAGGGCTCCGCCTGTCATATCGAAAGAGGCGGTTATGGGTTTATTCCCTGTCGGCCACTGTTTAACCGTTGCCGTAGCCAACGAACCCGTCATATCGTCGGACAAACAGAGAGCATAATCATCTGCATTGTCGGAAACGGGACTTTGAGCCATTGTATGACTGCCAACGCCATTATAATCAAAAACAGCATTTGCTTCATCAATACCGTCAAGCGTTGTACTCTTGAATACATCAAATTTCGCAACGGAAACGCCCGTGTTATCGGCGAAAACAACCGAAGACACGCAGGTTAAAACCATTGCGAGTGCCAGAAATAGTGAAAGTAGTTTTTTCTTTGTACGCATTTATAAACCTCCTAAAAATTTTACTTGATAACGGGACCGAAATTATCGGGATTAGTGTCAATAAAGCCGTTATCCGTCTGCGAAGTCAGGTCTGCCAAAGTATCGTCGGGGCAACGTTCCGTAAATTCAATGACAGGTTTCATATACCGCATTTTTCAGCCGCCTTTCAAGATTTTTTTGAAAGATTATACCAACCTTTCTACAAATAAATTATAAGATATGCACATAGTCTGCAAAAGTATAAAAAAATTGATAATCATATATTTTTTTGACAAATTAGATTTTAGATAGTAGATAGTAGATATTAGATAGTTGACGTCGGTGTGCTTCGCACATGTAATAATTCGCAATGCGTAATGCGTAATTTGCAATTCGTAATCCGTAATTCGTAATTAATACAATCCATTTAACGGGATAAAAAATTAGAGTTTAGCGATAATAAAATTGAAAATGCCGTTGGCTCCCTCAATTTAGAAATTAGATTTTAGACGTTAGATATTAGATGTTAGAAGGCTCACCCCTATGAAAAGAGGTGAGCCTATTTGTCCCGCTAAACTCTAATTTATATCCGCGCGGAGCGCACATTCGTCTAATATCTAATGTCTAAAATCTACCGTCTAGTGTCTAATATCCAATTCAACCTTAGGCATTACGAGGGAGCAGGAAGTGCCTACGCCCACTTTGCTTTGAATTTTCAAGCCGTAATCCTCGCCGTAGAGGAGCCGCAGGCGCCAATTGACGTTACGCAATCCCACGTGTTTCCACTCGCTTGACAGCGGAGCGTTGATATATTCGATAAGCTCGGCGAGCTTTTCCTCGGTCATACCGACGCCGTTATCCTTTACCGAAACGGTAATATCGTTTTCGGTTTCGGTTATATTCAGGGTTATGCGCGCGTTCGGTATATCCTCATTCGCAAAGCCGTGATAAACGGCGTTTTCGATTATCGGCTGCAAGCAGTTTTTAAGCAGAACCCTATCGCCCAATTCACCCGTAATATCGGGTATTTCAAAGTCAATATTCAAGCCGAACCTTACTTGCAGAACCTCGAAACAGCTTTTGCAGACCTCTATTTCGCTTTTGACGTTTGAGAACATACTCGTAACGTCAATACCGCTTCTCAGCATTTTAACGGTGCGCTGAATACAGTAGGATATTTTATTATCCGCACCCAGCTCGTCAAGCGCTATCCAATTTATCGCGTCAAGCGTGTTATACATAAAATGCGGAGAGAGCTGCAATTGCAGGGATATTATCTGCTGCTGTCTTAACGCCGCAACCTGCCTGTCCACCGAAGCGTTGGCCGTTGCGTATTTATTCGCAAGCTGTTTTACCGAATTTCGGACGTAGGACACCTCGTCAATATTTTCAAACGGCGACAGCGGAAAATAATCGTCAAGCGAGAAAAGCAGTTGCTTTATCGGTCTGTATGTTGCGACCGATATAAAATAAGCCGTGCCGACAACAACGACAAAAACCAGAATGAAATATAAAAACTGCCGCAGATAAAGAGCGTTATAATTCGCCTTATAATAATCTTTAAGGCAGATAGAAACTATATTAAGGTCGGTGTTATCGAGCTTGCGGGAATAGACCTTGCAGGCTTTGCCCTGAGAATAGTCAAGCTCCTTTGAAAGGTCTATTTTGCTTTCGCAGAAATCCGCAATGTTTTTATCAAGCGTATCGGTCCGCACCGATACGGCGATATTACCGCTTTTGTCGCAAACAAAGCCGTTGCGGTTATCCGCATTTTCATCACCGAGAATTTGTTTGCCGAAAAACATTGTGTTTACAATTATATATACCTTATTCTGATATGAGTAGGCGTTATTCTTTAAAACGAAGGTCATATAACCGTTATTCGACTTATACATTTCAAGGTTTTTATATTCGCCGAGCTTTTCAGACATATAGGGCGACGTATTTCCGACGGTTACGCTGTCGTTATCCGAGGAAATACGCACGCCGCTTATGTAATCTATCATATACATACCCGTGGAAAGCTGTTTTTCTATATTTTGTATTCTCGTATGATAGTCGCTTTCGTTTTTATCGGGAATTTTGATAGTGGCATAGGTCGCCGCCGCCGAGGAAATACGGGCAATTGAAACAACGGCGTTATCGTTCATTCGCGTCAGCCGTTCGGTCTCGGCTATATACATCTGTTTATCAAGAGACTTTTTATTGCCGACAAAAATGAACGCAAAAAGGGTAAGCGCTATCGCCGATACCGCAAAAGTTATGATAAAAAGAGTTCTTTTGAAATTTTTGTAACGAACGGTTCCTCTGAAATGAAACAATTAATTCACCTATCCGACTGCGATTTTACGGAGTATTCGTGCGGCGTCATTCCGACGTTTCTTTTAAACACCTGTCCGAAATAGAGGGGATTTTGAAATCCGACCTTGTAGGACACCTCTTTAACGGAATACCTGCCCTTAGCGAAAAGCTCTTTTGCCTTGTTTATGCGGAAATCGGTCACATAATCCTTGAAATTTTTGCCTGTGTCACGCTTGAAAATACGGCTGAAATGCGCCGTGCTTATGCACAGATAGTCGCTTAACGTATTAAGTGAAATTTCGCTGCCGTAGTTATTATTTATATATTCAATAGCCTTTGTGATAACCGCGGAGTCGCCGTGGGTGCGTTCAAACCGCAGAGAGCGCATTTCCTTGAATATATCCTTAAAATCGTCCCTTATCCTTGCCGATTCAAGGTCTTGTCTTATTTTTTGCACCTTATCGCGGTCTTCGTTGACGGCGGACTTTAAAATTTCATCCGCCACGGAGCGTATTCGGTTAAAGGAAAGCGAATACATCATTATTTTTTCGGCGTCCTTCACGCCTTCGCCGTTCTTGGCAAGGGAGCGGTCCAGATAAAGCTCGGTGAAATACCTGTCGTTCTGAACGTAAATATCGCACACGTTGTCAAGCGGTATGCAGTTATAAGAAAACTCCGCACGGCAGGCAATTTTAACGTTCTTTTTAAGCTCGTTTAAATAGTCGGTCATCTTACGGTAGGAAACGCTGTCCATTCGTGAAAAAACTATCACAAGCACTGCGTTTTTACTGTTTCCGACCACCGTAAACGCCTTGAAAAATTCATTTTCCATATCCGCAAAATCGTCCCAAATTCTATAAGGGTCGGCGCTTTTAATCTCACCCGACACCGCGCTGAAATGCACAAGCTCGGCATTTTTTGAGAGTATTTCGGGGTCTTGGCTCTCAATTATCTTTTTGAATGCTTGAAGGCTGATTTCGCCGTAATAATAGTTTCGGATATTTTCCTTAACGTTGTTATGGAGCATTACCATTCGGTTTGAAGTGCTGATAGCAAAGCTCGTAGTCTTTTCCATTTCGTCCATACAGGCTTTAACAAGCCTTTTAAGCTCTTCAAAATCGATAGGCTTTGAAACAAAGCCCGACGCTTTCAGGTTAATGGCTTTCTGCGCGTATTCAAACTTTTGATAACCCGTTATGAAAATAAATTTTGTGCGCGGCGATTTTTCGGCGATATATTCCGCCACCGCTATACCGTCAACCTTTTTCATACGTATATCGGTTATTATTATATCAACGCTGCTTGTTTTGAGCAGCTCGATAACCTCCTCGCCGTCGCTGAGCGACGCAACAACTTCGGCATTTTCAAAGGATTCGCCTATAAACTTGCTTATACCGTTTCTTATTAACTTTTCGTCGTCACAGACGGCTATACGGTATTTATACAAGAACAACACTCCTTTGCAAAGCAATTATCAATTCTATTATACAACTAAAAACGAATTTTGGGGAATGTAATTTTTGGATTTTATCACATACCTCCCCTTTTTTGAAAAAAGGGGAGGTTTTGAGTAGATTTCTTACCGAATTACAGTCCCAATATTTTCTTACGAAGCAGGTTTGCGTCGTTTGTGGTTATCTCACCGTCGCCGTCCATATCGGCACGGGCAATTTGCTTGTCGGTGAGTTCCGTTTTGCCGAGAATGTAGTAGCGGATAAGCGTAACGTCCTTAACGGTAATTCTGCCGTCGCCGTTTACGTCGCCCATATCGGTGCCGCCTGTGCGTTTATAGTCCTCCTCGGAAATGTAGCGGAAGTTATTTACAACGTTCAAATACTGTTCGGAGGAGATTCGGTTCACAAGGCTTGCGTTATAGCACTCGTCGCTGTCGTACCTGTTGCCGCGCAGGTACACGCCGTCGCTGCCGTCGGCGTTTCCGAATTCTATACCGTATTTGGCTTCGGCGCCGAAGTAGTTATTTTCGATAACGAAGTCGCGGCAGTAGTTCTGGTTGCCCATAACGCTCATATAAGAACCGTCGTTCAGGGTGTTGCCCTTAAAGAGGAACGCCATTGAGGAAAGCGGGCGCAAGCCGTGCATCAGCATAAATTGCCAATGACCCCAATCGGTCTGACCCTGCGCGGTGTTGCCCAAGCCCTGACCGTGCATATAGAACGGGTCGTCAAGCGTTGCGTTTACAATACTTGTATACCAGTTTACGCCCTCGTGGGTGTTGAATATCTGACCGCCGAATTCCTTATAGGTATTGCCGTCAAACACGGTGTTGATGATAGAACCGTAGGTTCCTGCCGCGCCGCCGTTTTCATAGGAGTTATCTATGAAAAATCCGTTAGAACGCGACTTTTGAATAGCTATGAGCGAGTTACGGTTCGGACGTATTGCAAAAGGCTTATCAACCTTAATATCGGAGCCTTTGTTTTCGACTATACGCCTTGTCTGTCCTACGCCCTGACCCGATATAACGTAAATATCATATCCCGCGAGCTGACCCGACTGATAGTTTTTATCTTTCAGGCGGTAGGTGACCTCGTCAACGTTGGCGGAGCCCATTATTGCGGCGTTATCGCCTATGAACTGCATTACGCCGCCGTCGAGCAGGTGGGTACCGTCGGTTGTGGTAACCTCGTGGTTATTTCTGCTCATACCGTTAAAGTCAACGTTTTTAACGTATACCTCGCCGCTGGGCGCAAGACCGCCGCCCTTTTCGGGATCGCGGCAATTTTCAACTATAAGTGCCTGTGTTGAAGCGCAGGTACACCAGGAATAGAAATCGCTGCCGTCAAAACGTGAAAATCTCCAATCGCCTGTTACACCCTGCGTACAGCCTACGTCCATCCAAATTGTCAGGTTCAAAAGCTGACCGTTTTCTACCCTGCTTGCATCAAGATAAGCAGTATTTCTGCCGTTTACCTTTCTTGCTTCGGCTTGTATGTCATTGGCCATTTCAACCGTTGTGTAACCCGTGTTCTTTATCGGGGTGCCGTCACCTTCGGTGGTAGCGCCTGTCAATTCCTGCAAGTGCAGGTAAACGTCCTTAATATAAACGTTTTCAGACATCTTCTGTAAACCGCTGAACGTTTTATTTGCAAAACCGCGGAATATTGATTTATGTCTTACCCCGTAGAAAGCGATACCCTCTATTGAAACGTTGCTTGTATACTGAATATAAGCGTCGGGTGCGTCGCCCATCATCCAAGCGGTCGGGGTATACATTATTTTGGTTCGGTTTATACCCTCGCCCTTAAACACAACGTTTTCGGGGATTGTGAGGGTGTTGGTAACGCGGTAAATACCTCTCGGCAGATATACAACTCCGCCGCCGTTTTCAGCCGCGTCTATCAAAGCCGAGATTATCGCCGCGGTATCGTTAGTGGTGCTGTCGCCCTTGGCGCCGTATTTTTCGTCCTGAACGTTAAACACGGTCTTGCTCCAAGAATCGCGCGGAGAGGCGCCGACAGTAACCTCAAACGGTTCGGACCACGCGGTGTTATCGCCGTAGCCGTTATAAACAATGAGATTATATTTACCGTATGGAACGTCATTCGGAACGGCGATCTTAACGGAATACTCGTCATCATAAAGCTCGGTTATTCCGAGGGTGCGTTTATACGTTCCGTTTGTTATTACCGCAGAGAGCTTTGTTACGTCCTGAACAAGCGCCAAGTTACTGCCCTGCGCCCTTATCCAGCCGCCCTGAGTTGCGGTTTTGCCCTCGTCAGAAACGGTGAACTGAATATGCGGGTTATTGATGTAGATAATCACGTCGTCAACGGTAAGACCCGTCATATTGGATATTTGACCCTTATTTACGGCTTTGAGCTTGACCGCGTAAACGCCCTTTTGGAAGTTCTCGGGTATTATGAATTTAATCGAGGTCGCGGTCTTTTGCTTGATTTCAAGGGTTTGAGCCTTAGTATCGCTCCAAGTCGGCTGTGCGCCGCCCTCCGCCGCCTTTGACTGGAAGGACTGCTCGCCGATATAGGAGGCTTCGGAAGCGTTAAGCGTATTATCAAGCTGCATAATTTCAACGCCGCTTACGGTCTTGCCGATGTTCTCGCCCGTAACGGTCACCATATCGCCGGGATTCATTTCGGTATTGCCCGAATAGAACACCTGAATATCGTTAGGCGCTACGTTTACGTCATAGTCGCCCTTTTTGAAGGCTACGTCAACGTCGTCAACGTAATAGTCATAGGATTTCCAAGTGCTGGGTCCGAAACCGAAAGCAAGTCTGCCGTATTCCAAAGGCATTCCGAAAATAGCGGAGAGCTTATTTTCGTGTTCATCGGTAAACGATATTGAACCGCTTATTCCGTTATAGTTTATTGTAACGGTTATCCAATCGGACGCTTCCAGCGCTTCGTGGTCAAGGCTTCCCATCCAGCCCGAGCCGCCGTTATTCGCGCCATCCTGAATTGTGGTTGCCGCAACCATTGTGCCTGTCGCGTTATATCCGATACTTGTATAATTATTAACATCAAGGAAGGACGGCATAAAGCCTGTTCTGTTAAACGCGTTACCTTCAAGGGTAGACGATGTAACTTTCATTCGGAAAGACACGCTCGTCATAACGCCGCCGCTTGCCCAAAGCTCGTCGCGTATGGTTATAAATCCGCCGTTGGCGCTTACCTTCATAACCTTGTTTGACGGATCAGTCGGGTCGGTTACTACCTCAAAGTTTTCGGTTCCCGTTATCTTTTTGGTATCTTTGGTGAATTTTGCCCACTGTTTTAAGGAGCCCGATGAAAAATCGTCGGTAAAATGAGTGGTATAATCGCCTTCCTTACGGGGTTCAAAATAGTTATTGATTGCTTCTTTGAGTTCAAGTATATGCTCATAGAATCCCGAAAGTATCAGGCGGGACATATCGTCAAGTCCGTTATACTCAGCGATTGCCGCGTCAACAAGCGAACTGTGCGACGGGCGCGCGTCGGCTGCGTCAAGCGCGCCGAGAGAAGCATATTTTTGCTTAAATGCCGTAGTTTCGGCATTATCGCTCAGGAAAACCGACAGTTTAGCGGCAAAGCCGTTATTAAGCAGGTAATCCTTTGCTTTTGAGTCTAACTTATTCCAATCGTCCAACGCGCTTTCAAGAAGGAGTTTGTCAGCTTCGGTAAGCTCCTCGGCAGTCTTGCCGATTAATGAAGAATATTTAGCCTCGAACAGTCTTCCCATATCCTGCGAATCGTTAAAGGTTCCGCTGACGGTTATATTATCAACGTCAACGCCCGCGTTTGAGGATATTATTTTCGGAGAAAGGGTAAGACCCGTACCCTCGGGGAAGGTGTAGGTTATCTTTTTAGCGGGCAGAGTTATCTGCTTTATCTCGGTATCCTCGGACAGCTCTTTATATCCGCTCTCGGCAGTATAATACTGATAACCGTAGAGAGTTAATATATAGCTTACCGCAACCTCGCGCTTGCTTTCCCAATTTGTATAGTCAAAGGTTGCGTCAACCTTTGTCCACATATTTCTCTGCCAATTGCCGAGACGGTAAGACTCGTTGGCTACCCAAGCAGGGTCCTTTACAACCGTAGCGAGTTTTGAATCGTTATCTTTCGGTGTAAATGTTATTGTCTTGTCAGTCGAGACGGCTTTTACGAAATATCCGCCGTCCTGCGAACGGAAGCAGATACCCGCGCCTATGCCGTTTTCTTCGTCATAAAGGAAATACAGGTTTCCCGTTCCCTTTTCAAACCTGAACGAAGCGGAGGCGTTAGCGGGCTTGTTGCCCTTAGTCCAATACTTTTGATTAACGCCGACTGCGGACTCTTTGCCGAGCGTTACATAGTTATTAACGCCATCCTCGGTGTCCTCAGAGACGTAATCCGCCGTACCCTCGGTTTTTACATATTTTTCGGTAAACCACGAATCTTCAAAATCCACGGGAGTGAATTTCGCCATATTGGTGATTACGAAATCGCCCTTTGCGTCTATCAACGCCTTTTCGTCGGCAAGGTTCTGTTTTGCGTATTCGCTCAACTTCTCATAGACCGACATAGCCTCGCCGAAAAGCGCTATATCTTCATCAGTCATTTTTGAGGTTTCAATTTTTAACACATCGCCGTATTTTTGCTTATAAGCGTCTGCGTCTATCTTGGCGTTTAATTTATCGACCGCGTCCTTTTGGGCTGAAACGACCTTGCTTACACCTGCCTTTTCAAGAACGGTTTTAACATTACTGTCAAACTTATTGTAAGCGTTGTAAGCCGCCGTAACAGCTTCGGTATCGGCAAGAGTAAGGCTGTTTACCGACTTGTTAAGCACGGTGTTTTCAGCTATAAACTGCTTTGCGGTCATAGCGTATGACTCGATTTTAAGGTTGTCGAGCTTCATTGAGCCTGTCGACCTGAACATTGGCACAAGCGTTGTAATATCGGTTAAATTATCAAAACCTCTTGTTGCCTCGGCGGTATCGTCGCCCAAGGCAATTTGGGTTGAAGACGACGACAGTTTCATAATATCGCCGCTTTGATATTTAAGCTCGCCGTTTATTTTGAGCTTTATTGTAACCTTGGTTCCGTTGTAGGAAAACTCATATTCATAATGAGCCTTTTTAAACGGTTCAAGCTCGGCGTAAACGCTGTTGTCCTGCGGTACCCAGAAGCAGCCGCAGAATTTGTTTGCCCAATCGCCACCTATTTCCTTAACGGTACCGTCGGTCATTGTAGCCTTTGTAGCGAACAGTCCTCCGTCGTTATTTCTGACGGTGTTGCCGACCGCGTTGCCGTTTTTATCGGTTAAAAAGAAGTAGCCCGTTCCCGAGTTGTTGGTGAGGTCGAACGAAATTTTTGTCGGCTTGTTGCCCTCAGGCCACCATTTATCGGCTACCTGAACGTCTTTATCCTTTTCAACAGTGAGTGCGCCGTCGGTTATGTTTGAAGCGTTGGTCAGTTTATCGGTCGCCGCCGAGAAATCTTCGCTTTCTATAACGTTTATCTGCTTAAAGGTCACCGTTTCTGCGGTGGCAAACAGCGGCAGATACGTAAGGCAGAGAGCTAACGCAACAAGACACGCCGTGATTTTATATGTTCTTTTCATTGCATTATCCCCCTATTAATAGAATGAAATCTTATTATCAATATAATATTGATAAAGTTCCTTGCTTATCGGCTCGTTCCAACGTCCGCCGATGAAGTTGTCAAAATCTCCGCCGAGCGGGTCTTCGAGCTTGCGAACCGTTATATTATCCACGTTGATGGTAACGTTCGAGCCGTATATGCCGATATTGCCGTATGCGGGTATTTCAATTCGGTTTGCGTTGGTATTCTCGCTTAGATCGTCAACGTAGGAAATTACTTCCTCGTCGTTCCAATAAATCTTTATTGTGTTATCAAGCAAATCCATACGCAGATTGTTCTTCTTGCCCGAAAGTATGAGGTCGTATGCCTCGGGATCCTCGGCGTCAAGATAGTTAAGCGTTACGGTTTTAAGCGCCGTCTGATAAGCCTGCGATTTATCTGTCATCATATTGGCGTAACCGAGGGTTAGCGTCTGAATTATCTTGGTGTGCTTAACCTGCGTACCGTCAACCTCCTCGACGACGGTTTGAGCTTTACTCGAAAGAACCGCCGAATAGGACGATATACCGTGCAATTTGTTGTATTTAAGTCTGCCGATAAGTCCGAATGTGTTGGTGTTTGTAAGCGAAATGTCGCTCGGGAAGGTAATATCGCACGAAACGGAATAATCCGTCCAGTCGGTACTGCCCGCAAACCAAAGTCCGTCGCTCACGGGGGTTATGGCAAGATAGCGGTTGGTCTTATCCTTATTGGTTTCTACCGTAGTTTCGGAAGCGGTGGTCTGCCATATCGGGTTTTCAACGCTTTCCTCGCCGTCGAACATTGAACCGTCGGTAAAGGTTTCTCTTAACAGAATATCCTCTGTCGGCGGAAGGTCGGGCGGCAGGGTTACCTCGCTTGATGAGGAGGACGAAGATGACGATGAAGAATCGTCGGGATTATCGTCAAGCTCATAGCCCTCGTAAGCCGTCACCTCAACGTTGAAATCGCTGAAAACGGCTGTTGCAAGGTCGCTCCTCTCGGTAGAAGAAGCGCCCAAGCCGATATAAATATCCTTATCAAATTTCACGAACACGCCCGACTGTATGGTAACCCAGGATTTAGGGTTGGACGGTGTGAAGTTATATTCGGATTTAACCTTTCCTACGCCCTTGCCCGTTGTAACAAAGGTCATACGGAGTCTTATTCCGTTGTCGTATCTCGGCGGCTCCTTATAGTTAAGATTAGAGTTGCAAGCCTTGCCTGTTTCGGTTCTTGAAACCATAAGCATAGCCTCGGGACGCGCGTGCGCAAGCGCCATTGAAGCTCTGCCGTTAAGGCTTGAACGAAGGAGTATGCCTGCCGAGGCGGTTGTGGCGAACGCCGACCAGGAGTTAAGCGTTACCTCCGCCGTAACTGTTGCCTCATCATCAACACGGTAGTTGAACGGTATTTTAAGGTATGCGTAGTCGACCTGATCGCCGTCATACCAGCAGGCAAAGCTGTTGGTTTTTATCGTGTAGTGGCGGCTTGATTCGTCGCCCGATTCCTCATAGCTTCCGTCGGAGTCCTCGAACACCCTTTTTGCGCCGTCTATTGTGGCATAATCCGCCTTTACCTTGGCAAATTCAAGCTGCGGATTTACGGATTTTGATACCGTAACCATATCCGCTTTTACATTCATAGAGATGATAAGCGCCGACGCGCAGAGTATAGCCGCTAACGCAACGCAGATTATCTTTTTTGTTCTTGAAACGTTTGTCACAGTACCTCACCTCCGATTTGCTCATATTTTTTCTGTTTTAAGTACTGCCACGCGAGAACCGCGGGGAACGCCAGCATAAGCACCGAAGCCGCAAGAATAATACTCAGAATGAGAATTATCTGCGGAACCTCGCTTATAACGGTTTTGGTCACCGTTTTTGCGCTGTCGCCATTTGTATCGTTCTTGACCGCTGTGTTTGCGGTCGACGCGCTGTTGCCTGTGTTGCCGTTACCCGTAGACGCTGCCGACGAGGTTGTTTGCGACGGCTTAGTTACGGTTGAAGCAGAACCCTTTGAGTCGCCCGACGGGACGGTAAGGGTAGCTATTTTATCAAGCAGTTTTTCAAGCAGATTTCTGCGCATTGCAAGTTTTTCACGCAGTGCCTCGGGCTGAGCGTCAATATCCGCAATGGCAAGCTCGATAGCGGTCTTGTCATAAACGGTTACGGTGCGCTGGGTTATGGCAAGCACCTTTGCGTGCTTTTTAAGAAATTCCTGCTGCTGTTCAAGCAGAGCCTGCTCCGCATCGTCCTCGGCGGTATATTTATTGACGTAGCCCATAAGCTCGCTCAAATGCTCGCGTTCGCTCTTGCCCAATTCCTGCGCTATGTCGGACATAAGGTCAAACGAGGTTATGGCCTCAACCACCATTGAGCCATATTCCTTGTAGTTGCCCGCTATATCGTTTTCGGTGGCTTCAAGCACCGTTTTGAAGTTCTCCTTGAACTCCTCGTATTCCTGAACCGCCTTTGAATATTTGCGCGCGTCGGCTTCAAGCTGTTTTATTTCAGCCTTTAACGAGTTTATCTTTTCTTTAACCGAGCCGTCCATACGGGCGAGCGCGGCGTCGCTCATCAAACCGAGTTCGTCTGACGCGGCGGTAACCTCGGTTTTGTCGTTAAGCGTTACCTGACCCTCGGGGATTGCAAGTATACGTTTATATTTTTCAATAAACGCGGCTATTGCCTTGTCTATTTCGGCGTAACCCGCGCTTTCCTGCGCCTTATAATACCTTGTGGGCGCGGTGCGGTAGTATTCGTACAAATCGGGATAGGAGTTAAAGAACGCCTTTATCTTTTCGTTTGTATACTTAGTGAATATCGCCTTTGCGGCGTCAATATCCGCCTTAGAGTCGGGATATTTTATTGTTTCGAGCTTTCTGTAAGCCGCAAGCTCATCTTCGGTAAACGTGATAGCGTTAATTCCCACGTTTACGCTTGCCGACGATATATCGCTTGTTATTTTTTTATTCGCGCTGTCATACATAACAGCCGAAGTAATTTTAAACGCGCCGTTTATATTGCTTTTGACCGTTTCGGCGGTAAAAAGCATATCGAATATCCTGCCGTTTAAAACGGTGTTCTGCGCGGTGGTATCCCATATCACCGTCACGGTTCCGTTTTTCGTATTGCAGGCAGACTGCGCAACGCCGTCGCTGTCCGCAATCAGACAGTCAACGCTGTTTTCCGCAAATGTGAATAAATCAGGGTCGTAGCTTAGTTTAAGCTGTAAAGAGCTTATGGCTTTGCTGTTCTGCACCGAAACCGAAACAGTCAGCTTTTCGCCGGGAGAAACGCTTGAAACAGCGGTGTTTCCCTTAAAAGCGCCCACCGAAAGCACAGCGTCCGACGCGGCGTTCACGCCTACGGTGCCGAGCAATACGGAGGATACGAGGAATACCGTCAGAATCAGCGAAATAATCCTGTTTTTCATACCCTTTTCCTTTCTTTGAGCTAATGCGAGCCTAAATTCGCCTACCGATGGCGGCTTTGCCGCCATCGGTAACTGTGTTTATACTATTTCTTGGACTTGATATATTCGTCCGCCTGTTTCTGGAATTCTTTGATTACGTCGTCAATTCCAGCCGTTTTTATCTTATTATTCATCTCGTCATAGGTGCTTTGATAATCCTTGATAACACCTGTGGTAAGCTGGGCTTCAAGCTCCTTATTGATTGAAATGATGTTGCTCATCTTAATATCAACGGGGGTCTGGTCGAAGCAGTAACCGTACATTACGCCCTTTTTAACCTTGGGGAGCTTGTTCTCAAAATAATCCTTACCGTAATCAATAGTTGTCTGGTCATACGGATAAACCGCCGAGAACTTAAACATATTTCCTATCTGCCAGTTAGGTATGCCGTATTTTGAAGATGATGTTCCCTGACCTACATAGTCGAACGCCTTAACAACGTTATCTGACGTTCTCTCATAGTGGGTGCCCTCAATGCCGTATGCCAGCATATCGAGAATTTCTTTGCCCTCGTCGGTGCGGCAAAGCTCTATAAACTTCATAGCTCTTGCGGGATTTTCGGCGGTTGACGGGATTGTAAGATAGGTCATAAGCGAGCCTACGTTGTGGCTTGAAAGCATATCGTATTCAGGGTTGTCAAGAACTACAACATACGGGTCGGAGGTTCCCTCCATAGGAGCAATGATCCAATTTTCGTCCGCTCCCTTGCGTGAGCCGCGGAGACCGTCTATCTGTCCCGCATAATCCGACGTTCCGAAAGAAGTTCCCGTAAGAACGTCCTTGCTTATGTATCCGTCCTGATACCATTTGTTCATCCACTTTATCCAGAGCTTAAATTCTTCTGTCTCGTGGAAGTCGATTACCTTTACCTTGTCGGTGGTTTGATCAAAACAGATATTGGAGTTTTCGCCGCCGATAAAGGTATATCCTCTTTTTGCTATGTTGTTTGAATAAAGCTCGTCGATGTTAAGCTGAACGAGCTTGCCCGCCGCCTTTGCCGCGCTCAGACCTTGGTCAAGCGCCTCGTAGAAGTTTTCATCGGTATGCGGATTTGAGTGCGTTGCCGCAACGATAGCCGCGGTGTCAAAATAGCTGAATACAGCCTGTGATATTTTAAGCGAGGTGGTTTCCTTTATGTGATACTGGATATTCGGTATGCCGTAGAGCTTGCCGTTGTATTCGCCTGTGTAATACTGATCGGCATAAATTCCCTCGCGCTCCTCTTTTACGGTAGGAGCGTATGTATCAATAAGGTCGTCAAGCTCAATGAATGAGTTTTTGGTTATTTCTTCAAGCAATGAAAGGTTCAAACCAAGGCTTGCTATATCAAAGCTGGTGTCGCCCGCCATCCAAAGCTGCCACTTATCGCTCAAACTGTCGCATATAATTTCGAGTTTGGTGTTGGGGAGCTTCTTTTCCACGAGTTTATTAAGCTCGTCGTTTACCATACTGAGGTCTTTTTGCGGCGAGAAGTCGAAAACGAAGCGCAGAGTAACCTCCTTGCTTTCATCATCGGTGAATTTTCCGCCCGATTTACCGCCGCCGCAGCCTGCAAAGCAGGAAACAAGCAGTGCGATCGCCATTAAAATGCTTAATAATCTGATTTTTTTCATTGTGATACTCCAATCTGCCGAAAACGGCGGTTTTATAATTTTTTATCCCTTTACGGAACCTATCATCATTCCCTTTGAGTAGTACTTCTGGAAGAACGGGAATGCAATCATCATCGGGAGCGCCGCGAGAACGCATATTGCAAATTTAAGCGTTTCGTTAGGCAGGGTCTTTATCATATCGAGGTAGCCGGGTATATTCTGCATTGTCTGCTTTATCATATCCGACTCTTGCAGAACCTTTTGAAGCATATACTGCAAGGTGTAGAGGTCCTTGTTGGTGATATAGTAAAGACTTGTTTCATAATCGTTCCAGCGTCCGAGCAGACCGAAAAGATAATAAGTAGCCAAAATCGGTTTTGAAAGCGGAATTACTATTTTAACAAGTATCTGAAATTCGCTTGCACCGTCGAGCGACGCCGACTCTATAAGCGATGACGGAAGCTGTTTAAAGAACGTTCTGAAAATGAATATCGTGTATGCGCCTATCGTCCAGTTGAAGAAATATACCCACATATTATCCTGCAAGCCGAGGTATTGGGTACGTACTATGTATCCCGGAACAAGTCCGCCGCTGAAAAACATTGTAACTATTAAATAGGTGTTTACAAACTTTTTATAGGCAAATCCCTCGCGCGCAAGAGCGTATCCGCACATTGCCATAACGAAAACGCTTATGAGAGTAACGCCGAACGCATAGAGCAACGTTACCTTGTACGCGTTTATCATCGTCATAGGAGAGGCAAAGACAAATTCAAACGCCGTGAGAACCAACTTTTTCGGTATAAACCTGAATCCGTATTCAAGCACGTCTGCCTCAGACGAGAAGGCAACCGAAAACAGGAGCAGCATCGGCACTATAAATATCACCGACATAAGTATGAAGAAGGCGTAAATAAAAACCTTGTAGTTCAAAATCTTTTTACGCAGGGGACTTTTTTTACGAATTTTCTTATCTGACATTTTCGGCACCTCCTTTTAAAGTAATGCGCTTTCTTCGTCCAGCTTTTTGACGAAGAAGTTTGAAAGCATAAGGCATATAAATCCTACAACCGACTGGAACAGACCTACCGCCGCCGTTACGCCCATCTTGCCCGATTTAAGACCTCTGAGCAAATAGGTCGGGAGTATATCGGTAACGCTGTAAAGCGCCGCGGAGTCCATCGGAACCTGATAGAAAAGACCGAGGTTGCCGCCGAGTATGCTCGCCATTGAGGTTATTATCATAAACGCGATTATCGGCTTGATAGAGGGCAATGAAATATGTATTACCTGCTTGAAGTGCGACGCGCCGTCAAGCTCTGCCGCCTCGAAAAGCTGGTGGTCTATTCCCATAAGCGAAGCGTAGTACAATAAGCAACCCATACCGATAGTCTGCCATTCCTGCGTTACAAGAAGTATAATCGGCCAATATTTAGGCTCGTTATACCACGCTATTGCCTCGCCGCCGAGGTTTGTTATTACCGAATTTAAAATACCGCTTTTATAGTTAAGGAACGCATAAACGATATACGCCATAATAACCCACGAAATATTACTCGGCATAGCCATTGTCGTCTGGAAGAATTTAAGCGCGCCCTTGCTGTTTATCTCATACATAAGAAGGGCGATTATTATTCCGAGCAGCATAGAAACCAGCTGGAAAAGTATGTGGTATCCTATTGTGTTTCTAATAACCCTGAATGCGTCGGACGATTTGAAGAAGTATTCAAAGTTTTCAAAGCCGACAAACGGGGAAGCAAATTTATCCCTGTAATTGAAGTTTTGGAAAGCCACGACCACGCCGAAAATAGGCAGATAGTGGAACACAAGCAGCCATAACAGTGCAGGCAGAGCCAATAAAAGCAACGGCAGACTTGTTATGTACTTGTTAGGTTTTTTCTGTAACGGTGATTTCTCACTCATTTTGCTCATCCCCCGTATTTTCTTCGTCCTCGTCTGTTATATCCACTCCCGCAAGGGCTCTTTTCTTTCTGAAAAAGTAGATACACAATAGGACGTTCATTGCAAGTATTACCGCTATAAGCGCGATAAGTATTATTACTATAATTTTTTCCGATGTTGTTAGCGCGCGGCTGCTCACACTCTGGTCAGCCATATCCTTTACCGCCTCGTAAGCCTCTTTGAGCTTAGAAACGATCTTTGAAGAAATAAAAGTGCTGTGTGCCTCGTCAAGGAACGTGTAATCGTCGTATATTTCAAGGACGTTGTCCCTGTCCGACGCTTTCAGCTTGCCGACGTCGGGAAGCGCCTTTACCCTTTTTACAATGTCGGGGATTATAAGCAGGCACATTGAGTCGTAGCACTTTGTCATTTTAGCGACCAACTCGGCGGGTATCTCGTTGTATTCCGCGTCGGTGAGCTTATCAAATGCACGCTTTACCTTCTTTACCTCGTCCTTGTCTTTAAGGGTCAGCTTTTCCGCCTCCGGAAGTTTTTCTATTTCGGCAACCAGATCATTTACGCTTATTACCGTTTCTTCGGAGGAATCAGAGCTTCCCTGTTCCTGTGAAGTTCCGTCCGTACCTGTGCTTTCGCTCGGCACGACCTCGGAAACAGCACCAGGCGTATATGCCGCGCCGTCGGTAATATAGGCAAAGTTTGCCTTGACCGATTCTGCCGCCGCCGTTACCTGCGCCGCGGAAACCTTTGCGAACTTAGGCTGGTTTCCGTTGCCCGCAAATCCGCAGTCGTTAGCGGTATACATAGCCTCCGTGTCGCCGATTTCGGAAGCGCTTTTAATTTGAACGTTTGAATAGCACTTTGTGAGCGTTACCGAAGCGTCCTTACAGCTTCTTGTAAAAGGCGCCAAGTCGGAAGTGCCGATACAAACGGCGTTTTCAATTGCCGCGCCCTCTCCTATGCTGCCCGTAAATCCGCCGCACGAACTTAGATCGGATGTATACGTAAATACATACGAACCCTCGGCAAGAACGTTTTTAACGCTGCCGCCCGATATACTGCCGATAAACAGACCCTGATTCCAGAAGCCTGCTCCCTTTATTTCAACATTTGAATAACAGTTCTCAACGATACAGTTGCTGACACGTCCCACAAGTCCGCCTGTGTTGTTTGCACGCGAAGTAATGCTGCCCGTAACCCCGCAGCCTGAAATATAAGTATCCTCGGCATAGGTTACCAAAACGGCCGTTCCCATTTCATCGCCCTGACCCGGATTTAACGAATGGTCGGGGTTCATTTGGTGCTGACCCAAAACGTTGCTTGTTATCTTAGCGCCCAAAACATAAATGTTTTCAAGCGACGCGCTTGTTGTAGCACCGAACAGAGCCGCCTCCCACTTGTTATTATTTTTAACATAGTTAGCGTAACCGCTGTTGTTCTTAACCTGATGGGCGGCGCCGTTATTGTTGTCAATTTTCAAATTTTTAATTATGTATTTCGGCGTTCCGTCGCTGTTAAGCTCGCAGGTGAAACTGCCCGTAAACGGCTTTGCCATAGTTCCTATCGGCTGAAACGCCGAGGAAAACGACGACATATCCACCGTGTTTGCCAGCTTGTAGTGGGCGGAGAGATTGTTCCTCATTCCGTCAAGCTGTTCGGGTGTTTCCACCAAATACGGCGACTCTTTTGTACCGTTTCCGTTATACGCCACAGCCGCGCTTACCGAAAACGACGCCGTGAAAATGCTTAAAATAATGCAGATACACAGCGCCAAGGAAAGTGAACCGACTGTCGCTTTTTGTTTATAATGCATAACTATACCCCTTTCATTATTTACATTTTAATTATAAAATCAGCAATTCTTACCCGCAACCTATAAGAATTTGATACATATCAAATAATTTGATACTGCGGCAATTAGTATATTATTCTTGAATAATTTCAATAATAAATTCGTAAAAAGGACTTGAAAAATACCCCAAGGGGGTATATAATAATTCCGAAAGGAGTGCTTACGTTGAAAAATGAAACATATATAATAAGCGGTATGTCGTGCGCCGCGTGTTCAAGCTCGGTTCAACGTGTAGTTTCGCGGCTTGACGGAGTCAGCGAATGTGACGTAAACCTGATAACCCAAAAAATGACGGTTACTTACGACGAGCAAAAGACAGGACCCGACGACTTTGTGCGGGTGGTTGAGAAAGCGGGTTTCGGCATATCGGCAGAGAATAAAAAAGCCGAAAAACCGAAAACGCCGGACAAAAAGAAGGACAGCGCGCTTATTTCCATAATAACAGCGTCGGTTTTGAGTGCCGTTCTGCTTTATATTTCTATGGGGCAAATGCTTTTTGAAGGGCTTCCTATTCCGAAAATCATCAATATGAGCGGCAACCCGTATAATTTTGCCATAACACAGCTTTTGCTGACCTTGCCCGTAATGTTCATCGGCAGGCGTTTCTTCACAAAGGGCTTTTCCCTGCTTTTCCGCGGCAGACCGAATATGGACTCGCTCGTTGCGGTAGGTTCGGGCGCGTCGTTTATTTACAGCCTTGTTATGACCTATCTTATAGGGTCTTATCACCACGCGGTTCACAGTCTTTATTACGAATCGGTTGCGGTCGTTATAACGCTTGTTATGCTCGGCAGATATTTTGAGGAGCTGAGCAAGAAAAAGACGGCCGGGGCGATTGAAAAACTCATAAAGCTATCCCCCGATACCGCAACGGTAATAAAGGACGGCAAAGAATTTGAAATGCCGCTTGAAAGCATATCGGCAGGCGATCTGCTTTTGGTAAAGCCGGGCGCTAAGATCCCGCTTGACGGACAGGTTGAAAAAGGCGTCAGCAGCGCCGACGAATCAATGCTGACAGGCGAGAGCCTGCCCGTTGAAAAAAGCGAGGGCAGCTTTGTTACAGGCGGCAGTCTTAACCTTAACGGAGTGCTTTATATAAGAGTAACAAGAACAGGCGACGACACCACGCTTGCCAAAATAATCAAGTTTGTAGAGGACGCGCAGAACAAAAAAGCGCCTATTTCAAAAACCGCCGATAAGGTTGCGGGATTTTTCGTACCAGCCGTTATGGCTATTGCGGCAGTTGCGGCGGCGGTATGGCTTATATCTGGGCAAAATCTTGCATTTGCGCTTAAAGTGTTCACGGGTGTGCTGGTAATTGCCTGTCCGTGCGCTCTGGGGCTTGCCACGCCGACCGCAATTATGGTGGGAACGGGGCTGGGAGCCTCCAACGGCATACTGATAAGAAACGGCGAAGCGCTTGAAACCACCCACAAGACCAAGGTTGCGGTTTTTGACAAAACGGGTACCGTGACCGAGGGCAAGCCTTCGGTTACCGATATAATTTCAGAGGACAAAAAAGAGTTGCTTAAAACCGCGGCGGCGGTAGAGGCGGCGTCCGACCACCCGCTCGCAAACGCCGTTACCGAGTACGCAAAGGCAGAAGGGCTGTCTGCCGAAGAAAGACCCGAGGAATTTGAGAATATACCGGGCCGCGGCATATCCGCAAAACTCAACGGCGATAAAGTTCTCTTAGGCAATATACAGCTTCTTAACGACAACGGCATATCTGCCGACTCCGATGCCGCGGACAAGCTCTCGGCAGAGGGAAAATCGGTAATATTTGTTGCGAAAAACGGTGAATTGCTCGGAATAATAGGAATTGCGGACAAGGTTAAACCGACCTCTGCCTCCGCTTTTGAACGTCTTAAAAAGCTCGGCGTTAAAACCGTTATACTTTCAGGCGACAACAAAATTTGCGCCGAATATACGGCGGGGCTTGTCGGCGCGGACGAGGTCTACGCAGGCGTACTCCCCGAACAGAAGGCTCAAAAGGTAACCGAGCTTAAACAAAAATACGGCGAAGTAATGATGATAGGCGACGGAATAAACGACGCGCCTGCGCTTGCCGCCGCAGATGTCGGCTGCGCTATCGGTTCGGGCAGCGATATTGCCATTGAATCCGCCGATATAGTGCTGATGAAAAACGACCCGACCGACGTAGCAAGGGCGATACGTCTGAGCCGACTTACGATAACCAATATAAAGGAAAATCTTTTCTGGGCGTTTTGCTACAACACCGTGTGCATACCCGTTGCGGCGGGCGTGCTTTACGCCTTCGGCGGACCGCTTTTAAGTCCGATGATTGCGGGACTTGCAATGTCTTTAAGTTCGGTATGCGTTGTGTGCAACGCTTTAAGACTGAGGGGTAAAAAGCTATGAGCGAATGTAACTGCTGTGCCAAGAAAAAGCACCGAAACGAGGAGGAGTACCGCAACCTTATAAACCGCCTTAACCGAATAGAGGGTCAGGTCAGGGGAATTAAGGGAATGGTTGAGAACGACGCATACTGCACCGATATACTTACTCAGGTATCGGCAGTCCAAGCGGCTCTCAACGCGTTCAACAAGCAGCTGCTTTCAAACCACATACACACCTGTGTGTTTGAGGGAATAAAAAACGGCGACGGCGAGGTCGTTGACGAGCTCGTGACCGCCATACAAAAATTGATGAAATGAGGAACCGAAAATGACAACAAAAATCAACGTACCCGACATACACTGCGACGCCTGCGTAAACAGGATAACCGCCGCGCTTACGCGCGCCGAGCTTAAATTCACGGTATCCAAGGAAGACAAGACCGTAACGGTAGACGGCTGTGAGCATTGCGTGAAAACGGCAATGGAAACGCTTGAAGATCTCGGATTTACACCGAGCATTGCAAATCAGGCTTAATTTTACGGTAGATTTTTTCACAATAATGTTATATAATAAGTGCAACACAACATTTTACAGGAGCCGAGACTATGCAAAAATCTCAAAATAAGCAAATTCCGCTTGTAGACAGAATATTCAGAATTGTTTGCGGCGTAATTGCGATAGGCGTTGTGGTTGCACTTATTCTTTACATATCCCTTAATTCGCTTGCGGACAAGGGTTACTTTTTAAGGAAGCACAGCACCGTAACCTCGCAGAACTACGAAGTAAACAACTCAATGATGTCCTATTTCTTCTATGAGGAATACCGAAACTTTGTCAACAAAAATTATGACAGCATTGACGATATGGGGCTTTCGTCAAACAAGTCGCTCAAAAAGCAAAAAAGCTACTATGGGGACGGCACGTGGTACGACCACTTTATGACCGCGGCAACAGAAAAGGTCAAGCAAAAGGTTGCGCTGGCGGAAGCCGCAAAATCAGCGGGAATGTCGCTCGGTGACGAAGAAAACGCCGAAATAGACCGCACACTTGAAAGAAAACAGAACGCCGCCGACGGCAGAAGCGAGTCATTGCGCGAATATCTTGCGTTTATGTACGGCAGGGGCGTTACCGAAAAAGACGTGCGCGACTGCCTTAAACTCAATATGCTTGCGGACAAATATTATCAGAGCGTTTATGACAGCACCGCTATGACCGATGATGAAATAAACGCAAAATACGAAGAAGAACCGCAAAAATATATGTCGGCGGTCTGCAAAAAATATATATTCAAATATGCCGAAAACGGCAAAAAAGCCGAGTCGGCAAAGAGCTTTGACGAATATATAAACGCCGTGCTTGAAGACATAACGAAGGACTACAAGGACTCCTACGGCGTTGACCTTGAACACTCTATGGCTGAGGTCACCTATTATCAGTTAGGAACGTCAAACTATGACTACGGCGAAAACAAAACGGTTGACAAGCTGGCGTTTTCGGACGCGGCGGCTGTAAGCGACACCGCCGTTGCAGAAAATGACGGCGAATATACAGGCTACTGCGTCGTGTCCCTCCCCGCAAGAGCCGAATACACCACGAAAAACATAAGGCTTATAAAGTTTAACTTTAAAACCTACGGTTCGGAGCAATATGCTCTGCGCGCCGCAAATTCAGTGCTTGAATCGTGGAACGACAGCACAAAAACACAGGTCTATTTCAAAGGCCTTGTAGCCGAGAACAGCGAGGACACCGACAGTTATGATAACGGCGGACTTTACCGCAACTTAAAGACGGGCGTTCTTGAAAGCGCGGTTGAGGAATGGGCGTTTTCAAACGAACGAAAAGAAAACGACTGCACCGTTATCACGGGCGAAGAAGCCTACTATGTCGTTCTGTTTGAGGGCAACGGAGTTCCCGCGTGGCAAGCCGATATTATTGCCGACAATTTTGACAGCGTAATCAAGGATCAAACCGATAAGTTCGTAAACGACTATTCCGTTAAGGTCACAAAGAAATATTGGAAAAAAATAAGCGTATAAACGTTGCGTTACCATTATAACCAAAAGGTCAATCACTTCCATTTTTATGGGATTGATTGACCTTTTAAATTTAGCATTGACTTATTGAACTTAATTGGATATAATTGTATTATATTTGATATTATTGGAGATAGTTGTATATGCTTGCAAAGAAACGCCGTGACAAAATATATGAAATGATAGTTAAAAACGGTGCAATTGAAACCGCAAAAGCCGCAAACGCGCTCAATGTTTCAATAGAAACTTTAAGAAAAGACCTCATCGCTATGGAACGCGAAGGCTTGATACTGCGAACTCACGGCGGTGCGGTCAACACGGACGCTATGCGTAAATCTTACGCACTTTCGCAGAGAAGCGAGGAATATATTGCCGAGAAAGAAAACCTTGTTTCAAAGGCTTGCGAGCTTATTGCCGATGGTGATATAATTGCGATTGACGAGGGTAGTACCGCAAAAATACTTGCCGAATCAATAAAGGATAAATTTAAAAATTTAACCGTTATAACCTACTCGTTAGACGTATTCAATGTGCTTTGCGGCGAGGAAGGCTTTAAACTTATACTTTGCGGCGGCAATTATATGAAAAAAGAAAAATGCTTTTACGGTGCGCAGACCTTAGATGCCCTGAACAATTTATATTTCCAAAAGGCATTCATTTTCCCTGCCGCCGTATCATTAAAAAGCGGTATCTGTGTTAACAACGAAAACTTTATACCGCTTTTCAAACAGTTGATGTCTGCCGCCGAGCAGGTTTACATACTTGCCGACAGCAGTAAATTCGAGAAAAAAGCGCTTTTCAAAATCAGTGATACCGACAAAAAATATAATTTTGTAACCGATTGCAATTTGAGCGAAGATCTAAAAAATCTCTATAAAAAGCACAAAATGAAACTGTTTGTCGGAGGGAAATCAAAATGAAAGATAACAGCAACAAAAACGCTCTGACAATAGGGGTTGTATGCATAGTATCATATCTTGCCAATTACTATCTGAGACATATTTTAAGCGTATTGACACCCGAATTACTTGAATCAGGAAAATTTTCGGTAGAGCATATAGGGTTGCTGTCATCGGTATATATGATTTTTTATGCGGCGGGACAACTGCTTAACGGCTTTTTGGGCGATTTTATATCGCCGCGAAAAATGGCTCCGATAGGCATAGCTATATCAGGTCTTTTGCTGATAATATTTCCCTTTATAAATGCAGAAGCATTGCAAATCGTACTTTTCGCCGCATTCGGTTTTTCGCTTTCAATGGTGCGCGGTCCGTTTATGAAGATTATAGCCGAAAACGCCAAACCTAATCAAGCAAGAATAATTTGTATATTCTTTTCGTTTGCTTCGTTTGCCGGACCTTTGATTGCAAGTCTGTTTGCCATTATTAATAATTGGTATTTGGTTTTTATTGCCGCAGGCGGAGTTGCCGTTATAACAGCTCTGATTTCATACGCTGTCTTAACGGTTATGGAACGTCACGGGAAAATCTGCTGTCTCAGCGCTAAGAGCCAAGGCTTTTCATCTTTTCTGGAAGTCTTTAAAATAGAAAAATTCGGCTTTTATATGATCATTGCCGCTCTCGTAGAAATAGCAGGTATTGCCGTTTCATTTTGGATCCCCACTTTTTTGACCGACAGTCTGCACTTTGATAAAATAACAGCCAACACAATATTCACGGTTATTTCATTGGCACGCTCGCTTGTTCCGTTCGCCGCCCTTGCCATATTCCGTGCAATAAACGAACGTGACATTGCAATGATGCGGGTTTCGCTCGCCGCTTCAACGGTTTTATTCTGCTTTATGCTTATTTCTCAAAACAGATATATAAGTCTTCTGTTAATGCTGTTCGCCTTGATGTCTATTAGCTGTACTTCCGCCTTGCTGTGGAGCATTTACATACCCGGACTTGGAAAAACAGGCAGAGTTTCGAGCGTAAACGGAATACTTGATTGCACAGGATATGTTGCTGCTGCCGCCGCAAATATGCTTTTTGCAAATTTAATGAGCCGAGTCGGTTGGAATACCGTAATAATAATTTGGGCAAGTCTCGGTTTGATTGGAATAGCCGCCACCTTCACCGTACCAAAAAGGCAATAACGTTTCACACCTTATAAAACACCGTATTGGAATACTTCATCTTTGTTGCTTCGGGAAAGTCATAGTCGCTGATGACTCCGTTTATTTGCGAAAAATCCGAAATATTATATTTTGCCTCTACGTTTATTTTTGTATGGTCGACAAGGAAAAACATCTGTTTCGAGTTAGCCATTGCGGCGTCATTTATCTCGGCACAATATTCTCCTGTTTCGGTTATAATTCCGCTGTCATTAACACCTGCCGCCGAAAAAAACATTTTATCAAAGTTGTAACGCCGAACGGTTCTGACGGCATCTATACCGCCGAGCATATTCGGCGGCTCAACAACGGATCCGCCTGTGCATACCGTTGCAACACCGCATTCACTTAAATGAGATGCGAGCGTAAGATTGCTCGTCATAACCGTAACCCCTTCTTTGCTTGAAAGAAATTCTCCGATGTTTTCGATTGTGGTTGAACTTCCTATAAAAACAAAATCTCCGTCGCATATAAGTTCTGCCGCAATTTTGGCAATTTTTCTTTTAACTATTCTTTCCTTGCTGTACCTGAATTCAAGCGGGATTCGCTTATCTTCACATATCTCAACACCGCCGTAGCTGCGCATCACAGTTTTTCTGTTTTCCAAAAGATTAAGGTCGCGGTTAACGGTAGCATTGCTGGTATTCAATTTCTTTGTCAAATATTTAACCGTTACATATCTATTCTCTTTTAAGATTTCCAAAATTTTATCAAGCCGCTCTTTCTGATACATAACTGCCTCCGATTTTTGAGAAATGTTGAGAATTTACCAATATTTTAGCCAATATTGAAAAAAGTTGATAAATCACCTATAATGATTATACTGAATTTTCGGCATAAATCAAGGGGTATCAGCTATGAAAGATATGACTAAGGGCAATATTTATAAAACTTTTCTGCTTTTCGCCGTTCCGCTGATACTGTCGGGGGTTTTGTCGCAGTCGTATGGAATAATAGATACGGTAGTAGTCGGAAAGTTACTTAATTCAAACTGTCTTGCGGCAATAGGCGCGACATCGCCGTTTATACAATTCTTTTTATGCATTTTTTGGGGATACGTATTCGGCTTTTCAATCTATATTGCAAATCTTTTCGGTGCAAGGGAATATAAAAAGTTAAAAACCGCCGTTTACGTAAACTTTTCTGTTATACTCGTCTCAATTTTTGTTTTAAGCATTATTTCTGTGATTTTCAAGGACTTTCTTTTTGAGTTTCTGGCAGTTGACCCTGAAATACGCAGTGACACGTCGGTATATTTTATAGTATATATGCTCGGCGGCGCGTTCCTTATAATGAATACATTTGCCGTTTACACACTAAGCGCATTCGGAATCACGGTTTACCCGCTGCTTATGTCCGTTTTGATGTCTGTGTTGCATATTTTCGGTAATTTCTTTGCTGTTAAGGTTTTAAAATTGGGTGTAGGCGGAATAGCTGCCTCAGCCGTTTTTTCCGCGGCTGTTGCAGATATTTGTTATTATACGGAGATACGCAAATGCTTTAAGAAAATGGGAGTAGGCAAATACCGAATTAAGTTTGGAACAGACACGATAAAAGAGTGTGTACGTTTCTCAGTTCCGACCACAGTTCAGCAAACGATTATGTACGTTTCATCACTTGCGGTTTCACCTATGGTAAACAATCTCGGCGGTTCCGCATCGGCTGCATACATAATCTGCTTAAAGATATTTGATTTTAATGCTTCTATATACCAAAACTCCGCAAAAACGGTTAGTAATTATCTTGCCCAGAGTATCGGTGCAGGTAAATATAATAACATAAATCGGGGACTTAGGGCAGGGTTTGTGCAGGGCGTTGTGCTTGCAGTTCCGTTCCTTGCAGTTACGGTCATATTTGCAAAGGAATTATGTATGCTGTTTCTGTCGTCCGAAAATTCAGACTCAGCAGAATTTGATATGGCATTCATTTTTGTACGCTATTTTATACCGTTTATATTCTTCAATCTTATCTGCAACTTATTTCATTCGTTTTACAGGGGCGTTGCGGCAATGCAATTTTTAGTGATTTCAACGTCGATAGGCTCGATTTCAAGAATTGCCGCCACCTATTTTTTATTAAGCACATACGGAATGAACGGAGTTTACATAGGCTGGGCAATATCGTGGATAGCGGAGTGTATATTTACGCTTGTTGTATATTGTTCGGGTTGTTGGAAATCCGCTGATATAAAAAATTTTGAAAGAGGGTGTGAAAATACGTCTATACCTTTTCTCGAAAAAACAAATTAAAATTACATTATACAAAGGGTGAAATACTATGAAATTTAAAATTGACCACGATCTACACATACACTCGCACCTGTCCTTCTGTGCGGACGGCGATATGCGCGAGAATAAGTATACCATTTTAAAATACGCCGAGGACAACGGACTGAAAACTGTTTGCGTTACCGACCACTATTGGGATTCCGCCGTTGCGGGCGCAAGCGACTGGTACAAGGGACAGAATTTTGAGCATATTTCCGAAATTAAACCGCTTCCGCAGATAGAAGGCATAAAATTCCTTTTCGGCTGTGAAGCCGAGCTTGACCGTTTTTTAACTCTCAGTATCCCGAAAGAGCGGTTTGACGATTTTGATTTTATAATAATCCCCACAACGCACATGCACATGGGCGGTTTCGTAGTGAACGGCGATGAGGACGCAAAACAGCGCGCCGTGCTTTGGAAGGACAGATTTAACGCCGTGCTTGATATGGATCTGCCGTTCGGAAAGGTCGGTATTGCCCACCTAACCTGCGAACTTATGTATCAGAAGGAACCGAACGGTTATCTCGCTGTCGTAAACAATATTTCCGACGGCGAGTATGCCGAAATATTCAAAAAAGCCGCCGATAAGGGCGTGGGAATTGAACTTAATTTTAATTCGCTTTCAATGAACGACGATGAATTTAATCAAAATCTGCGTCCGTTTAAAATAGCTAAGCAACAGGGTTGTAAATTCTATTTCGGAAGTGACAGCCACCACCCCGAGACGCTTGAAAAGGCTATGGCGAACTTTACAAAAATCGCCGACGCCCTTGACCTTGAAGAATCGGACAAATTTATTATTAAAGGTATTTAAACCGAGAAAACAAAGAGTGCTGACATACCGTCAACACTCTTTTCTTATATCTTTTAACGCATTATTCATTTCGTTATAAACAATCTCGCCGAGTTCGTTGGTGTGAAGACTCTCAAACTGTTCGGGGTTTATCACGTCAAGCACACGGAACTCTATATCGGTTTTTTTGATTATAACCCTGCGCGGAATTGCGCGGGTATTGTTTATCACGCACACCGCTATCGGAGCGTGCGCCTTATAAGCTATTTTAAAAGCACCGTTTCTGAGCGGTAAAAGCTCGCAGGTTTTGCTTGTGTATCCCTCGGGGAAAAGCCCTATTGACGCCTTATCCTCCTTCAAAAGCCTCGACGCGGATATTATGGTTTTTGCCGCCTCTCTGTTGTTCTCCCTGTCTATCGGCAGGCAATACAGCTTGTGCATTATTTTACCGATAAACGGCATTGTTTTATATATTTCTTTCTTGCCTATAAACCCAAGCTCTGCGTTCGGCAGTACGGACATTATCATTATCGGGTCAAAATCGTGCTGATGATTGCAGACAAGCAAGAACCTTGTGTTCTCGGGCAGTTTTTCAACTCCGCTTGCGTTGACCTTAACTCTGCACAGTTTTAAAAGCAGAGGAATGGTTATATTAACGGCAAAACGGTAATATTTTGCACCGCGTTCGGCAGGCGAATTGACGTTTACAAAAGCCACCGAAAGCGCAAAAATTGCAAGGTGAAGAATAACAAGCCCTATAAAAAAGCCGACAAACAGCAGCGGAACCAGCCACCACGAATAACTCTCGCGCAGAACGGCAAAGAATATATCCGAAACAGGTATAAGCACCGCGCTCAACACAAGATAAACATAAAACACACAAATCACCTGTTCTTAATTTTGTTTTCTGACTATACCGTACTCGTCATAAAGGTTAAAATAGGGGCAGTCAAAGGTCTGTGAGGATAAAAATCTGCGCATTTCGTCCTCGTCAAGTTCCATATCGCAGTACCAACATTCGCTTTCATCGTCAAAACAGTAGTTGGCACAGCTTTCACAGTTAGTCGCCGACATTTTGATTTCCGTCCTTATCCGTTTTTTTGAGTACCGCTATACGTTCAAACACATTTTTATATCTGCCGTTTTTAAGCCGCGGAAAAGCCTTAAATATACGTTTATGTACTATGTTTTCGCTCATAATCCGTTTATATTCGGCGGCTTTGGCGTCATACTCCGCTTTAAGCTCGTCGAGCTTCGGCTTTTTGCCGTCAACAAATTCCTCGCCTTTTTCACGCGCGGTAATTGCTTTATCGCTCACGTTCTCGCCTATTTTATCGGAAAGAGAATTGAGCATTTTTTCAACTTCAAGCATAGCGTTAAGTTTTTTGGGGAGCTTTAACAGTTCTATAAGCGTTATCACGAAATCCGCAACAAACATAACCGCAAAAACCGCAAGCAAGACAGTTCCGAGGACTATTGGCGTTTTGCTTATAATAAGGTATATGAACGGGTGGACACCGCCTATTATAAAGGCGGCGGCAAGACCCCACAAAATGCTGAATTTAAGGCAGACATATCCCTTTATGTTAAAGGGCATATTGCTGTAATCCCACCATTTGTCGTGGAAGAATTTTTCAAGCACAAAACCCGTTACAAACTCCAATGCGGTAGTAAGCACAGCCGCGCCCAAAAACAGCAGTAACACATTTTTTCTGAGCGGCCACAGCACAACGACAACGGCGAGCATACCGAAGCCGTATATCGGGCAAACGGGACCGTTTAAAAAACCGCGGTTTACGAATTTTCCCTGATTGACGGCGGCGAAAGCAACCTCGCTTACCCAACCGAGAAAGGCGTATATAAGAAATATCCAAACCGCCTCATATAAATTTACAGGCATTTTTTCTACCTCCTGTTTACTATTCCTCGGTGTCGTCGGGAGTGTCCGTCGAAGTATTGTCCGATGATGTATCGGTTGAGGAATTGTCCTCCGACGAGGTGTTCGGCTCGCTGATCGACGAGCTTGATAACGGCGCCTCGCTGCTTGGAGAACTGCTCGGTTCGCTCGATGAAACAGACGGCGTTATATTCGAGCTTGATGACGACGGTGCAGTCGACGAGGTTTGCGGTTTTGACTGCGTACTGCTTTGGGTTGATGAAGAAGACGTATTTCCGCTGCTTGAACCGCGTTTTGCATACCAATCGTTCTTTTCGACGCCGTTTTGCTCGATATAATCCTCAGGCTTTATATCGTCATAAATAAAGGCATGGATAATTTTTGAAGCGTAGTCAAGGTCGTAGTATATGCAGGAGCCGTAGCCGCTTACGGTCTTGGACGGCATCTGATATTTGTCAAGCGGAACGCGGGTCTGCTCAAACTTAGGCGATTTTAAAAGCACGTTTGTGGCAAGCCCCATTATTTCGGTGTAGGAAAGCGAGGTTTCACTGCACGGAATGAGCGCCTTTGCGAGTTTAACATATTTCTTTGCCGAAAGCGTTGTCGCCTTATTGAAAAGCTGTTCCATAACGTAACGCTGTCTGTCGGTACGTCCCTGATCGTTGTTGGTGCCCTCAATATTTGCGGCGTGGCGTATACGCGCATAGGCAACAGCCTGCACGCCGTTAAGGTGATGCTCGCCTGCGCTTGAAATGAAATACGGCGTCGGGTCGATACCCATATATCCGCACTGCTCCATTATCATACCGTTTATACCGAAGTTTACGCTTTTGCCGTTTTCCCTGCCCATAACGTTGATTTCACCGTCGGCAAGGGTCACGTCAATACCGCCGACAGCGTCTATAATATCGGTCATACCGTAAAAATTGACTGTGGCGTATTCCGATATATCAAGACCGAATATTGTGTTAAGGGTCTTAATAGCAAGCTCGGGTCCGCCTTTTGAATAGGCGCTGTTTATCTTGCCGTAGACGGTTTTGCCGTCCTTGGTTATCGGCACAAGCGAATCACGCATAACCGAAATTACCTTTATTACCTTGGTTTCGGTGTTGATACTCAGTATCATTATACTGTCGGACAGACCCTTAAACGACTTGGGATCGCGCGAGTCAATACCGAACAGAGCGACGTTGACTATCTTACTGTCTATCACGTTTTTAAAACCGAGGTCGTCGGGATCCCTTGTAATATCGTTATAATTATAATTGAATATTATTCGGAAAGCGCCGAAAGCAACAGCAATGACAAGCAAAACCGAAGCTACTGAAATTATAGTTCTTTTCTGCCACTTCTTGCGCGCGTGCCACCAATCGCCTATTTTCTGAAAAAATCCCGAAATTCCGCGTTTTTTCTTGCGGTAATGCTTGGTACCGCCGCCGTAATAATGGCTGTCGCTCATTATATCCTCAAAGCCGTCGTCCTCAAAGCTGAATCCCTCGTTATTTATTTCGTTTTCTTTATTATAGAATTTATCGTCCATATTCACACCCAAATCGAATAGATTATCCCCTGATTAATTCTTTATATATATCACTCTTTTTTATTCCGCTTTGCGCCGCCGCCTCACGCGCCGCCGCAGATGCCGAATCTCCGCCCGCCGCAAGCTCCTTCGCAAGCGCCACGGCGTCTTCAAGTGTATATTCCCTGTTTTCCTCTCCGTCAAATCCCGAAACTATTATAACATATTCGCCGCGCGGAGTGTTTTCACCGTAAAACTCCGCCGCCGCAGAAAGCGTTGTTCTTTCAACCGTTTCGTGCAGCTTGGTAAGTTCCTTTACAAGCGCTATATCCCTGTCGCCGAAAAAGCTGAGCATATCTTTAAGCGTTGCGGGCAGTTTATGCGGCGCTTCATAGAAGATCATCGTTCGTTTTTCTTTTACAAGCTCTCTTAAATGCTCCCGTCTTGACGGTTTGTTCACCGACAAAAAGCCCTCAAAGCAAAAACGTCCGCTCGGCATACCCGAAATTGCAAGCGCGGTCACAAGCGCGCTGGGTCCCGGCACCGACTCAACGGGAATACCGTTTTCGTAGGCGAGCCTTACAAGGTCTTCGCCCGGGTCGGATATTGCGGGCATACCCGCGTCGGACACAACGGCGCAGTTCTCACCGCGCAAAATACGTTCTATTATCGCTCCGCCGCGGTCATTCTTATTATGCTCATAATATGAGAGCATTTCTTTCTTAATTCCGAAATGATTAAGAAGTTTTACCGTAACCCGAGTATCCTCGGCGGCTATAAAGTCAACCTTTTCAAGCGTTTCGGCTGCTCTCGGACTGAAATCCGAAAGATTGCCTATCGGCGTACCCACAACATAGAGCTTTCCCGACATTATAAATACGCCTCCTTATATGCTCCGTAAATATTTTTCATTTCCTCGGACAGTTCGCCGTTTTGCTCAATATAAAGCGTCGGCTGTATCCTAAGACCTTTTTTTGCACACTTTTTGCCCTCTAACAACACCAGCCACGGCTCCTCGCCTATCCGCTGGCAGACAAGCCTTAGCCTTTTCGGCTCGCAGTCATACTGCGACATAAGCGACATAAGCTCGCAAAGCCTTTCTGGGCGGTGGCACATACAAAGCCTGCCCGATGTTTGCAAAAGTTTTGCCGACACCCTTACTATATCTTCAAGCGTGCAGGCGACCTCATGCCTTGCGACGGCGTGAACGCTGTTGGGATTTTTAAGACCCGCATTTGGTGCCTTATAAGGCGGATTGCAGGTAACGAGCGTGTGACAGCCGAATTCCAGCTTACCTTTAAGGTCGTTTAAATTGCTTTCGATAAGTTTAAAATTATCAATTTCAAGCTCGCGGCTTGTCCTTTCGGCAAGCGACACGGCTTCGCCGCTTATATCAACGCCGACAGCCGACGAAAGCAGTCCGTCCCTCAGCATAATAAGCGGTATAATACCGCAGCCCGTTCCGAGATCGACCATTCGGTCTTTTTTCCGCGCCGAAGCGAAATTGCTTAAAACTACCGCGTCGGTTCCGAATGTATGATTGTCGGAAACGTTAATATGAAACCCTTTGCCGAGCGGTTCGCGCCTTATCAGCTGCGGCTCCATTTTACACCCTGCGGAGTATCTTCAAGCGTGATACCCATTTCTTTGAGCTTATCGCGTATTGCGTCCGCCGTCTTAAAGTCCTTAGCTTTTCTTGCGGCTGTGCGCTCCTCTATCAGCTTTTCAACCTCGCTGTCAAGATCTTTTGAACCGCGGTTATACACAAGTCCCAAAACGTAAGCCAGAGTATCAAATTCCTCGGCGCATGCCTCAATAGCCGCTTTTTCGCTGTTGGTAGCTATAAACGTATTTATATCTCTTACAAGATTAAAGAGAGCCGCCATCGCGTCGGCGGTGTTAAGATCGTCCTCCATAGCGGCGATAAATTCTTCTTCGCGCTTTTTAAGAAACTCGGGAGCCTTGCCGCCTTCCGCCGCGTTCTGCAACGCAAAATCTATATTATCACGGCAGGTATAAAGCCTTTCAAGCGCATTCTTCGCCTGCTCAATAATATCAATGGAATAGTTTATCGGACTTCTGTACTGCGATGAAATCATCAAATAACGTATCGGCTCGTAGCCGTAAGTATTTGCTACATCGCGGACGGTAAAGAAATTGTTAAGCGATTTTGACATCTTGTGATTGTCAACGTTGATAAATCCGTTGTGCATCCAATAATGCGCAAATTCACAGCCGTTGGCGCACTCGCTCTGCGCTATTTCGTTTTCGTGGTGCGGGAAGATAAGGTCAAGACCGCCGCAGTGTATATCAATGGTCCTTCCGAGGTATCTGCCGGCCATAGCGGAACATTCTATATGCCAGCCGGGTCTTCCGTCGCCCCAAGGCGACGGCCAATAGGGCTCGCCGGGTTTTGCGCCTTTCCAAAGGCAGAAATCCATCGGGTCTTCCTTTATTTCGGCAACGCCTATTCTTGCGCCTGCTTCAAGCTCTTCAAGCGGCTGATGAGAGAGCTTGCCGTATTCCTTGAACTTTTTGGCGCGGAAATAAACGTCGCCGCCCGATTCATAAGCATAGCCTTTTTCCGCAAGTACGGATATAATGCGCTGAATTTCACCAATATTTTCGGTAGCGCGCGGGTGAACCGTGGCTTCCCTTATATTAAGCCCGTGAGCGTCGGTCCAAAATTCCTTTATATATCTTTCGGCAACCTCGGGAACGGTTATACCCTCCTCGTTTGCCTTTTTTATCAGTTTATCGTCTATATCGGTAAAGTTCTGAACAAACTCGACCTTATATCCGCGCCATTCAAGATAACGGCGAAGCACATCGAAAACGCAGAGCGGTCTTGCGTTTCCGATGTGAATATAGTTATATACCGTAGGGCCGCAGGCATAAATTTTTACGACCCCGTCGTTTATCGGTTTAAATTCGTCCTTTTGCCTTGTAAGGGTATTAAAAATCCTCATTCTGACTCTCCTTTGAAATTGCTTATTATCTGTTCAAGCTCGTTCACCCTGCTTTCAAGGCAGTCGATCTTCTGCTGAACGGGATCGGGAATGTGTATCTGGTCAAGCGGCGGGCAGACCTTTTTACCATCCTGCCTTACCACTCTTGCGGGAACGCCGACAACGGTTGAGTTCGGCGGAACCTCCTCCAAAACAACCGCACCCGCGGCAACCCTTGAATTATCGCCTATTTTAAACGGTCCCAAAACCTTTGCGCCCGCGCTTATCATAACATTGTTGCCGACAGTCGGGTGGCGTTTGCCGACGTCTTTTCCCGTGCCGCCGAGCGTAACGCCCTGATATATCAGCACATCGTCGCCTATTTCGGCTGTCTCGCCTATAACTATGCCCGTGCCGTGATCTATTACAAGACGTCTGCCGATAGTGGCGCCCGGGTGAATTTCAATACCCGTTTTCCTCACGGCGCGCTGTGAAACATAGCGGGCGAGAAAATGCAGACCGTGCGTGTGATAAAAATGCGCCCTGCGGTACATTCTTATCGCCTTTACGCCGGGATAAAGCAGAAATACCTCTATAAAACTGCGTGCGGCAGGGTCCCTGTCGCGCACTGCGTTGACGTCCTCGCGAAGTCTGTCAAACACTTCGATAACCCCCAATTTTCCGAATTGAATATATTATTTTGTAGGATCAATATACTCCTTACAGGCGAGAAAATAAATAACGCCCGATATAATACATAATACGGCGGAGATCCAGAAAAGTACACTTATTATTACATCGCATAAGCTGACAAAAGACGCCGCGTTTATTCCGAGATCGTCAATAAGTATGTGAGCAAACAACGCAATACAAATTCCGACCATCTGTGTAACGGTTTTCAGCTTGCCCCACATATTAGCGGCTATTACCTTGCCGCCGCTCGAAACAACAACGAGTCTCAAAGAGGATACCATAAATTCCCTGAAAAGAACTATGAACAGTATCCATGTTACCTGCCAGCCTATTCCGAGCTTTATAAACCCGAGAAAAGCGGCGGTCGTGAGCATTTTATCGGCAAGCGGGTCTAAAAATTTGCCGAAATCGGTTATCATATTGTATTTGCGCGCCATTTTTCCGTCTATCATATCGGTTAATGAAGCCGCGGCGAACAATATCAGCGACACGGCGTAGTGATACGGAAAATCAATCATAAGCGCCGCCATAAATATCGGCGTTGCTATTATTCTTGCAATCGTAAGTTTATTCGGTGTATTCATCAGACCAACTCTCCCAACAAATCATAATCTATGCAGTCGTTTACTTCAACCTTTACAAAATCGCCTATTTTAAGCTGACGCGGCGACATAAAGAATATCTTTCCGTCAACCTCGGGTGCGTCGGCAGGGGTTCTGCCGAAATAGCATTTAATATAATCGTCCCAGCCCTCTATAAGCACCTCGGTAACGGTTCCCTTGCGTTCCTCGTTCTTTTCGGCGGCTATGGTAAGCTGGCTTTCCATTATGTTTTCCATTCGGTCAACCTTTACCTGCTCGTCTATCTGGTCGGGGAACTCGGCGGCAGCCGTGCCCTCCTCTGCGGAGTAGGTAAAGCAGCCGAGCCTGTCAAACCGTTTTTCCTTTACAAACCTTGCAAGCTCGTTAAACTGTTCCTCGGTTTCACCTGGGAAGCCCGTTATAAGCGTGGTTCTAAGCGTAATATCGGGTATTTTCGTCCTTATTCTGTCAATCAGCTTTGAGAGCGCTTCGTAACTGCCCTGTCGGTTCATTCTTTTAAGAATATCGGCGTTTACGTGCTGAATAGGTATATCAAGATAATTTACAAGTTTTGGTTCGCTTGAAATTGTTTCAAGCAGCTCGTCACTTATGCGCTCGGGATATGTGTAAAGCGTGCGTATCCAATGCAGTCCCTCTATTTTGCAAAGCTGCTTTAAAAGCTCGGAAAGCATAGGCTTGCCGTAAATGTCCTCGCCGTAGGCGGTGGTGTCCTGCGCTACGACAACAAGCTCTTTCACGCCCCTGAAAGCGAGCTTGCGCGCTTCTTCAACGCAGTCTTCAATTTTGCGGCTGCGCATACGTCCTCTTATTTTCGGTATGGCGCAGTAGGTACAGCAGTTGTCGCACCCGTCGCCTATTTTAAGATACGTGCTGAACGGATAACCGCCTAAAATACGGTCGCAGTTCAAATCAAGCGCGTATTTATCGCCGTAGGTATTTTCGCGCTTGCCCTCAATAGCGGAGAGGACAATGTCGGCAATTTTACCGTTGGAGCCGATACCCACGCAGACGTCGACCTCGGGAATTTCCTCGGTAACATCGTCCTTATAGCGCTCGGCAAGGCAGCCCGTTACGATAAGCGCCTTGCACCTGCCGTTTTTCTTATACTGCGCCGCTTCGAGAATGTTTTCAATAGCCTCTTTTTTGGCGTCCTCAATAAAGCCGCAGGTGTTTATTATAATTGCGTCCGCCTCGGCTTCCTCGGTGGATATTTCAAATCCGTTCTGCTTTAACGAGGCAAGCATCATTTCGGCGTCCACCTGATTTTTCGGACAGCCGAGCGATACCATACTTATCTTATACATTATTATTCCAAATCCTCACCGTATAATAATTCTTCACTGTATTTTTTAAGGGCGTCCCTCACCTTCCCGTAAGAAAAGCCTTTTCTTATGAGCGCGGCGTATACCTTTTGAACGCCGTTTTCGCCCTCTATTTTAGTGCGGTATTTTTTCGCTATCAGCGCGGCTATTTGTTCGCTCTCGTCGGCGTTTTCATTGTCAAGCGCCTCGGAAGCGATTTCCTTAGGCACGCCTTTGAGCATCATTTTGTAAGCCGCTTCACGTCTTGAAATATTACATTCGGCACAGCGCGCCGCAAAGTTTTCCGCAAACCTGCGGTCGTCTACAACGCCAAGCTCAGTCAGCCTTGCTATCACCGCCGCCGACGCTTTACATTCAAAACCCGCTTTTGTGAGTTTATCGTACAGCGCCTTGGCGGTATAGTCGTTTCGGTCAAGATACCACAGCGCGCGTGATTTTGTGCGCTCGTAATCCGACTCGTATTCAAGTTTTTCAATATCCTCGGCGCTAAGCTCAGAGCCTACGCCGAGCGCATTGTTTAAAAACACGTCGGTATCAATCTTGATTTCCGCGCCGTTGTCAAAGGCTATAAGCATTAAATGCTTTTTTTCTTTGCTTACAGAAACTACCGTCATTAATCGTCTACCGCTATGTCTATATCAATCTTTTTATGCGGTCTTTTAATTTCCTCTGCGGGAGTTGGCTCGACCGAAGGAGTCTCCTCCGCCTTTTCCGCTTTCTTATTCTTAGCGTCGTCTACCGCTTTATAGATTTTTTCTTCTATTTCCTTTGCAAGCTCGGGATTGTCAATAAGCAACTGTTTAACGTTATCCCTGCCCTGACCGAGACGCGTATCGCCGTAGTAGAACCACGCGCCCGAACGGCTGAGTATTCCCGTCATAACGCCGACGTCAACAATTTCGCCCTCGTGTGAAATGCCCTTGCCGTACATAATATCAAATTCCGCCTCTTTAAACGGGGGAGCCACCTTGTTCTTGACGACCTTTGCGCGGGTATGCGAACCGATGACCTCGGTGCCGTTCTTAATTGCCTCCGACCTGCGGACGTCTATGCGCACGCTTGAATAGAACTTCAAGGCTCTGCCGCCTGTGGTGGTCTCGCTGCTTCCGTATATAACGCCTATCTTGTCGCGCAATTGGTTGATAAATATTGCGGCGCAGCCTGTTTTTGAAAGAGCCGCCGTGAGCTTTCTCAAAGCCTGCGACATAAGTCTTGCAAGCTGACCCACGTGCGAATCGCCCATATCGCCCTCAATTTCCGCCTTCGTTACAAGCGCGGCAACCGAGTCGATTACTATAATATCAACCGCGCCCGAACGCACAAGCGCTTCGGCTATTTCAAGCGCCTGCTCGCCCGAATCGGGCTGAGATACCAAAAGGCTGTCAATATCAACGCCGAGGTTTGCGGCGTATACGGGGTCAAGTGCGTGTTCAACGTCTATAAAAGCCGCTGTTCCGCCTGATTTTTGAGCCTCCGCAACGCAGTGCAGAGCAACCGTTGTTTTACCCGAGGATTCGGGACCGTATATTTCCACTATTCTGCCCCTCGGAATACCACCTATGCCGAGCGCAAGATCAAGCGTAAGCGAGCCTGTATGTATATGCTCGACCGACATTGAGGCGTTTTCGCCGAGACGCATTACCGCGCCCTTTCCGTAGAGCTTTTCGATCTGTGCCATTGCGGTTTGGAGGGCTTTTTCCTTGCCTTCCTCCGTTGTTTCTTTTACCGCGGGTTTTACTGTTGTTTTATTTGCTGCCATATAGGGCACCTCCGTTTTCTTTGATATTTCTTATTTTATATTATTCGCTGTCCCGAAAACTACCCTCTTGATACCGTTCAGGTCACAGACCGTTCCGATATTTTCAAATCCGTTTTCGGACATTATCTTTTCAACTGAATCGCTTTCGCCCATTCCCACCTCAAAGGCGAGCATTCCGCCGTCTTTAAGGCTTTTTTTATAATCGGCGGTTATCGCTCGGTAAAACATCATACCGTCCTCCCCGCCGAAAAGCGCGGTTTCAGGCTCAAAATGGGTTTCGGGCGAAATTGTTTCCATCTCGTCGGACGGTATATACGGCGGATTGCTCACTATTATATCATACCTGCCGTCAGCGACGTCACCGTTAAAAATATCGCCCTTGACCGCCGTAACGTTTTCGACCTTGTTGAGCGCTATGTTCTTTTCAAGGTAGCGCATTGCTTCATCGTATTTTTCGAGCAATACAACGTCGGCATCGGGTAACTGTTTTGCGATTGCTATACCCACACAGCCGCTCCCCGAGCATAGATCAAGCGCATTTGCGTTTTCTCTTTCTTTAAGAAACTCCACCGCTTTTTCTACAAGCGTTTCGGTGTCCGCTCTCGGCACAAGAACGCCGGGGCCGACCTTAAAGGTGCAGCCGTAGAAATCCCACTCGCCGAATATATACTGCAAGGGATACCTTACTATCCGCTGTTTTATAAGCGCCGTCAGATTGTTCTTCTGATACTGCGTAAGGTGCGACGCATAGTGCATAAGCACCTCCTGATTGCTGTATCCCGTAATATGCTTGATTATCTGCTTCGCTTCAAAAACATAATCGTCTATCCCTGCCGCAAAAAGCTCTTTTTTTGTGCTGTTGTAAGCCTCAAATACCGTCATTTTCAGAATCTTCCGTTTTATCTTCTTCTATTTTATCAACACTGCGGTCAACATCGGGATTTTCGGGTTCGCAGGCACGCAAAGCGGCTATTGCGACCTCTATCATACCGTCGTCAGGCTCGCGCGTTGTTATTCTTTGCATCCAAAGACCGGGGGCGGATATTATCCTCGTCAGCAAATTGTCATATCTGCCGCAAATTCTCAAAACTTCAAATCCGAAGCCGCAAACCACGGGTATAAGCAGTATCTTAATGACGACCCACAGCCAATATATGTTGTAAACGCTCGGGAATATCATCTGCACAACGGTTGAAAACACAATGCTTATCACTATCATCAGTATCATAAACGATGTGCCGCACCTTGGGTGAAATCTTTTTTGCTTTCTTACGTTCTCAACAGTGAGCGGCAGACCCTTTTCATAGCAGAATATCGTCTTATGCTCGGCGCCGTGATACATAAACACGCGGCGTATATCCTTCATAAACGAAACAAGCCAAATATAGGCCACGAATACGCACAGCTTTAAAAGCTGTTCTATGCTTGAACGCATAACCGCGGAAAACGGCGAGCCTGTCAGCTTTTGAAGACCTGCTACAAACAGTCTCGGCAGCAGCATAAAAAGTACTACCGCCAACGCCACGCCCAAGATCGTGCCAAGCACCATAACGGCGCTTATAAGGGCGTTTTTCTTCTTTTCGCTTAATTTTTTCTCATTTTCTTCCTCAATATCGGTGTATCCCGATTTGTCAGCCGAAATCATCATTGCCTTATAGCCTTGAATCATCGACTCGGCAAAGCCGACAACACCTCGTAAAATCGGAAGGTTCAGCAGCCTGTGCCGCTCTCTTAATCCCTTGCCCGAAAGGTATGTAATGTCAATATCCTTGTCAGGCGTGCGCACGGCTATTGCCGTCTTTTCGGGACTTTTCATCAAAATTCCCTCTATCAGCGCCTGACCGCCGATTGCAGTGTATTTCGCCATTGGTATCTCCTTTATTCTTCTGCCGACGGGGGAATTATATCCTCTGCGGGCGGCTCTTTGGGCGGTTCGTATAACGGCAGGACTACTGTTACCGTTGTCCCTACGCCTTCGGTGCTTTCAACAAACAAAAGCCCGTTGTGCTGCTTTATTATTTCGTCCGCAACCGCAAGACCTATTCCCGAACCCCTGACAGTCTTGTTGGCTTTATAAAACTTTTCTTTTACGCGGTCTATATCCTGCGCGGGTATTCCGACGCCCGTATCCTTGACCGCAATACGCACACAGCCGTCCTCCAACACCTGTTCTACAAGAACCTGACCGCCCTTTTCGGTGTATTTCACGGCGTTGTCGATTACGTTTATGAAAACCTGTTTCAGTCTGTTCGGGTCGCCCGACACCGTAACTTCCTCCGACGGGCGGGTAAATATCATATCAATTCCCTGCTGACGCGCAAGCTCGGTATACATATCCGCCGCCTCCGCCAACAGTTTTGAAACATTCAGAGGTTGAGAAACAACCGAAAGTCTGCCCGTTTCCATACGCGAGAAGTCAAGCAGCTCCTCAACAAGTCCCGAAAGGCGGTCAGCCTCGCTCAGAACAACGTCAAGACCGCGGTTTACAAGCGCTTCGTCCGTTCCGACGGACATTTTAGCCGTTTCGCCCCAACCTCTTATTGCGGTCAGCGGAGTTCTCAGCTCGTGGGAAACGGAGGATATAAAATCGTTTTTAACGTTTTCCGCTTGGCTTAACTCCGCCGCCATATAATTTATGGTATCGCAAAGCTCGCCTATTTCGTCGTTACGCTCTATGTCTATCCTCGTTTCAAAATCGCCCATTGCAATTTTCCGCGCAACGTTGCTGACGTTGCGTATAGGACGGACTATTGAGCTTATAAAGAACAATCCCGACAGTCCCGAAAACACCAAAATACCCGCGCAAGCGAGAAGCACTATCAAAACAAACGCGGTAACCTTGCGGTTTACGGCTTTAAGGGAGATTATCCAGCGGTATGCGCCTATCACCTTGCCGCGTTGATCCCTTATGACGGTAGTTTCGGCAAGTATGCGTTCGCCCGAGGAGTTTTTGCCCTTGTAGGAGGCGGTGTCCTTATCCTTGCTGATAGCCTCGTTATAATCGGGCATTTTTTCATCGTCGGGTCTGAAACCCGTTGTGCTTACAAGAATGTCCCCGTCCTTATCAATCACCTGAACCTCGACCTTGTTTTTGTATTGGAACGAGGAGGCTATATCTATTGCCTTGTTGCTGAAATTTGAGGTAGGCGAGACCGAAAGCGCTGAAAATTCGGAGGTATAGTTCTCGGCAAGCGTTTTTACACGCTCCGTATACAAAGAACTGTACGCCGCGGAAAAAATGATTGCGACAAGGCAAACTACCACCGCAACGATAAGAAAAACGTTTAAGAACCACCGCACGGCGATACTTTTAAACTTTATTTCTATCTGCATTTCTTCCGCCTCCTTTCAGCCGAGATGTTTTTTTATTTTGTATTCCACTTATAGCCCATTCCCCAAACGGTAACAAGATATTTCGGTTCCGACGGGTTATCCTCTATCTTCATACGAAGACGCCTTACATTGACGTCAACAATTTTTTCCTCGCCGAAATAGTTGCTTCCCCATACCTTTTCCAAAATATCCGCTCTGTCAAGCGCGGTATCGGGATTGTTGAAAAAGTATTCAACCATTTGAAACTCAACCTGCGTGAGTTCGATGTTAAGACCTTTTTTCGTAAGGGTGCGTCTGCGCAAATTAAGTGTAAATTCGCCGAGCGTAATATCGTCTGACGAGCCTGCCGCGGGCGCCGGGGTATGCATTTCAACACGGCGGTAGAGCGAATCCACCCTTGCAAGCAGTTCGGACGGACTGAAAGGCTTTGTTATGTAATCGTCCGCTCCGAGCATAAGACCGCTTATTTTATCCATTTCCTGCGTTCTTGCCGTGAGCATTATTATGCCGAGCGCGGCGCTGCGTTTTCTCAATTCCTTGCAGAGGGTAAAACCGTCCATTCCCGGCATTGAAATATCAAGCAGGGCTATATCAAAACCGCCCGCGTCACCGTCGTATATTTCGAGAGCCTCCTCGCCTGAGCCTGCCTCAACGACCTCGTAACCCGCGCGGCGCAGATTTATTGCCTCAAACTCTCTTATTGCCGCCTCGTCTTCAACTATCATCAGTCTTTTCATAGCTGCCTCCACATCTGACAAATCACTCGTATATTCTGAAATTCTGCTTTATTTCTTCAACCTTAATGGCTTCGGGATCCGTCACAAAGCAGGCATAAACCATACCGTTTATATGTGTTATTTCGGTTAAGCCGAGTTTTTTATATTCGCCGCTTTTCCAATCCTTTAAATCAAAGGTTTGAATATATGCCATTTGCTCCCCAACCGTCTGTGTTTCGGGGTCATAGCTGTAAATCCCTCTCGCACGGTTGTCAATATCCTTTGAAAACGCCAATTTCCCGACCCACTTTGTCGGTATTATCATATAGTATCCGTCGTTGTAATTAAGCACGGTGCTTAACTGTTTTGTAAGCGTTTCGCCGTTAAAGGAACACCAATTTGTGTAGTAAAGACTGTCGGTCGTGCCGCCGGCCGCGGGCAGAAATTCCTGAATGGGAATTTCAACAATATTGTCGCCGTTTATATCACGGCAGGATATTGAAGACGCCCTTAAAGTAACAAGATTTTCCCTTGTTTCAGGATTCAAAAGCGGGTTCACAAGAACGCCCTTTTCCATAAAGACGACCTCGGTGATAGCGCCCGCGCCCTTGACCTCGTCAATATACACCGCGCGTCTTCCGTTAGACAGCGTGGAAAGTATCGGCTCGTTAACGGATTTTACCGTGCCGTCAAGCTGACAGCCCGCAACCTCGTTCACTCCGTCGCCGTTCAGCTTATAAAGTCCCGCATAGTTGGTGGACTCCGACGAATTGTAATTTATTAAAAGTATTTCTTCCTTTGAATCCTCATCTAAATCACAGCACAGGAAGTATGTATACCTTTGCAGCATTCGCTGTGCCAATTCGCCCTTTGAATAGGAATACACGGCGAGCTGCATTTCGCTTGTGCCGTATATCTCCCAACCGACGAGTATCTCCTCTACACCGTCGCCGTCAAGGTCGCAAAAATCAACGCGGTCCACCCCGCCTGCCGTTATCTTCTGTTCGGCAGTCGATTTCCACTTGCCGTCTTCATTGGTTATCATATTTATGTGTAATGTAACGGTATCGCCGCTCTGCGTGCTGTAAAAACAGAACGCTTCAAGAATACCGTCGCCGTTAATGTCGTTCCTTATAAACGCCGAACGGAAACTGCCGTTTGTGGGATATTTCAGAGTGTAATCCCCGCTGACGCTCTTTTTAAGAGCGTTTTCAATCGGTTTAAGCGCACCGCTTAACTCAGGCGGATTTAAAAGCTCGTCCGTGTCCGCGGTAAAAATACTGCAACCGCACAAAACGACCGCCGTACACAACAGCAACGCGGCGCATTTCAGTATTCTTGAAAGCATTTAACCCACCTCCCGACAGTCATAAATATACATCATAAATTATATCACAACACGCATTAAAAATAAAGGCTTTTTTATGAACAAAAAAGCGCAACGCTCAAATTAGAGTTTAGATTTTAGATGTTAGACATTAGACGTCGGCGTGCTTCGCACGAAATATAAAAAATAAATTAGAACTTAGTAGAGATAAAATTGAAAAAATTGCAGGCTCCCTCAATTTAGAAATTAGATTTTAGACGTTAGATATTAGAAGGCTCACCTCTATGAAAAGAGGTGAGCCTATTTTGCTTGCTAAACTCTAATTTATTCCAATAAGCATTTTCTTTAAGGCAACAAGATCGTTTTGATCAAGCACGCCGTCGCCGTTTACGTCGGCAGGGTCCTTGCCTGTTATCGTATTATCCTTTGCCAAAGACTTTTTCAGCATTATAAGGTCGCGTATGTCAATTATGCCGTCATAGTTAAGGTCGCCCGCGATTACTTCCTTTGACCTTTCCTGCGCTATCATATAAAGGCTGAAATGCTCGGTGTAGAAGCAGAGCTTTCCGTCAACAAATTCCGCATTCATATCGGTAAGAGTTCCGTCCTCCTCAACACGGAATATACGGCAGTTTTTGCCGTTCATTCCCTCGGGAACGTCTATGCTTACCTTGACCGTGGTCTTAGGCTGTGCCGTTTCGCCGTTTTCCTTTACCAACTTAATGTCAAACGCGGCGGTGGAATTAATGCCTAAGTTTTTAAGTTGTTCTTTAATAACGGCAGTGCCGATCTGCGTCTCGTCCGCCTTTGACACCGAGAGCTTAACGCCCTCCTCCGCAAGGCTTTCGTTACTGCCCGATACCTCTACGTTAGCAGGCGCGTCCGCCTCGCTTTCAACCGATTTACGGGTGAGCAATTCTACATTAATGCCATTTTCTTTCGCGAATTTGTAGATTTCGGTATCTTCATAGCATACTATCGTGATATTTGAACAATCATAACTGAATGCGCCGTTGTTAACAAATATAAAGTCGCTCGGTACTATGATTCTGGTTTCTGAGAATACGTTAACGGCTGAACTTTCTATGTTAATAACACTTTCAGGCACATAAATTGTTCCCGTCGGCATGGTGCCTCTTATACAATCTGAGTCTAAACCTACAACGCCTAACGGTATTGTCCCGTCAGGACTGTATACCAATACATTGCGAATTTTATCCACAATACAGTTGCCCACATTCTCATAGATAGGATTTTTCGGATCTACAAATATCTTATTAATCCGATCTGTAAATCCGATAAAATCAATATAGACAACGGAAGCAGGAATTACAATATCGTTTTCGCACCGTTCATCAAAAACATAATCGCTTATCCGTTTCACACTTCCGTCATTCGGAATATGATTTTTGTTTGATACAATGAGTTCCCCTGTCATCTTTTCAATAACACAGTTTTCCTTACTCATATAAACGGGGTTTTCAGGGTCAATTGTAAGAGCATCCAATTCATAACAAAAAGAATTGCTTAAAATCTTTTTGATTCCCGCAGGAAGTGCAAGCGTTTTTATGCCATATCTGCCACCATTGCCGTCGATTTCTGTAATCGTTTTTCCATCAAACTCAGGCGGGATAACCAAATTTTCTGTATCGGTCTTTTTATCGCCGTGCCAGTAGACTGTCCAACCCTCACCGTTGCTGTATAGCTTAAACTCATCAGTTTCGACAGTCTCGAGCTTATAAGTGAGAATATCTGAGGTTGCATAGCCGTTATTGTACCTGAATTCATACTCACCTGATTCTAATTCTACAGGAGAATCGCTTTCAGTCCAATCTTCTTTCCCTTTCAGCCGATATTCAAGCGGAAAAGACCTGTTGCCACAAACATCCATAGTTGCTACCATAAATAAAGAATCGTTTGCTTGATTACATCTTGAAGTTATCGTAGGCGTAGGCAATTTGTCTTTATACGCGCCCACATTATAAGTGTATACTTTCTCACCGTTAAGAAATACGTTTATTCTTGTCTTGCCGCATTTTCCCGTAAAATTAACATCAAAATTATAATCCTTTTCTATTGAATTACCTTTAACCAATTTAGCCGTGGCAATATCGGGATCTTCGCTTTCGCAGACTAAGCTGACGTCCTCTTCATTCAACGGATATATATCCAAATATCCTCCACTGTAAGAAGTGGTGTTTTCAATATTACACCAATCAATTACGTCGCTTTTATATCCAAAATCAGGAATTTTTATATTTTGGAAAGAAAACGATACAACATAGCCTTTTTTTCTTAAATTACAAAGAGTCTTTACTACCTCTTTATTTCCGAGATCAAGTTGATTATATCTAAGCTCTATTTTGCAGCCGTCGGCAAACTTTATTTTATCAAGCTCGCTTATATCCTCAATATAGTTACGCATTGCACAAAAATACTTTACTTTACTTAAATCAAGCAGCGAAAGGCCTTTAAGGCTGTGTACGCCGATGCTGTTAAAATTAAACCATTCGTCTTCCCATACATCACCCTCATACATTGACCTATCATAAAAATATGTTTGTATAAAATTAAGCAGTTCCTTGTCTGGCATTTGCTTTTCGGTGATTTTTACACTAAGGTCATTTATTTCAAGGCGGCACTCTTTTTTATAGGTTCCGTCTTCCTTTTTTTCTCTGAACAAATACACTCCGTTTTCGGTTATTCCCTTTTCGGGGTCATAGACCTTCCACTCGCTGTCTGTTACTAAGCGGTATTCACAATAATCGTCGGTAGTGACAAGCCACGCCGTTGCCGGATCGTTGTAACGCTTGGAATAAACTATCACCGTTTCATCTTCTAAGAGTTCATTGTTGACTATTCTGAAATTATATTCATAAACAGCTTTACCGTTATGCCAAACCTTAACCGTCGCATAGCCACAGGAAATAAGGTCAAGTGCAACGCTAAGTTGTCCGTCACTATCGATAACCTTTGTTTTTAATACACTTTCGTCTGATGATGTAGCGGTTATCTCCTTCGCCCTTTCGGCAGGCTCAACGTTGAAAATGATTTCATAAGTAAAATCAAAATCATCCATATTGATAACATCAAACGGGGGTCTCCAAGCTAACGTTATATTTATTTCGTCCTGCTCTGACGAAAGCGCAGAGGGGCTGTCGGCTGTGACGTTCTGCACCGCAACGTTTTCAGGCGCAACAACAGTCCGATCCGCCATGCTCTGATTATATACCGACTTATCGGCGGCCGCCGCGTCATTCGGCGCGACCGCTGTGGCGCTGCCTGTAAACGTACAGCACGCAACAAGCGCCGCCGTCATAACAATTGAAAAAAATCTCCTCATTTTTGCAGTTCCCCTTTTTCAAAATATAAATATCATTACAGATATACAAAATTATACTATATTTGGAAAATTTAGTAAAGTATTTTTACAAAAAAATCCGCCGAGAAAAATCTCAGCGGACGAAAAATCATATTTTTTAATTAAGCGCCGAACTTAGCAACGTTGAGCTTTATTCCGGGGCCCATTGTTGTTGCGATAACGCAGGACTTGATATACTGTCCCTTAGTTGCGGCAGGCTTAGCCTTGATTATTGCGCCCATAAGAGCGTCAAAGTTTTCCTGCAACTTTTCAGCGCCGAAAGAAACCTTGCCTATGGGGCAGTGAATGATGTTGGTCTTGTCAAGGCGGTATTCAATCTTACCGGCCTTGGCTTCGGTAACAGCCTTAGCAACGTCGGGGGTTACTGTGCCTGCCTTAGGGGTAGGCATAAGTCCGCGGGGTCCTAAGAATTTACCGAGACGTCCTACAACACCCATCATATCAGGTGTTGCGATAACAACGTCAAAATCGAGCCAGTTTTCGTTCTGAATCTTAGCAACAAGCTCCTCAGCACCTACAAAATCAGCGCCTGCTTCTTTTGCGGCGTCAGCCTTGTCGCCCTTTGCGAAAACGAGGGTCTTAACAGTTTTACCTGTTCCGTTCGGAAGAACAACGGCGCCTCTTACCTGCTGGTCAGCGTGACGTGAGTCAACACCGAGACGTACGTGAATTTCTACCGTTTCATCAAATTTGGCAGTTCCTGTCTTAACAGCGACAGCAACGGCTTCCTCAGCGTCATAGAGCTTACCTGTTTCGATGAGCTTTGCGCTGTCATTATACTTTTTACCGTGTTTCATTGTTTACCTCCCAATATGTGGTTAAATCGGAATTTTCCTCCCACGAGAGAGAATTAATCGACTACTTCAACGCCCATGCTGCGCGCAGTGCCCGCTATCATACTCATAGCAGACTCAATGCTTGCGGCATTAAGGTCAGGCATTTTTGTTTCAGCGATCTTTTTAACCTGCTCTCTGGTGATTTTGGCAACCTTAGTTTTATTAGGTGTGCCTGATGCACTTTCAATACCGCAAGCCTTTTTAATAAGAACCGCTGCGGGCGGAGTCTTAGTAATAAAGCTGAAAGAGCGGTCTGCATAAACAGTAATAACAACCGGAATGATAAGACCGGCATCGTTCTTGGTTCTTTCGTTGAACTCCTTAGTGAACGCCATAATGTTTACGCCGTGCTGACCGAGGGCGGGGCCTACCGGAGGAGCCGGTGTCGCCTTGCCTGCGGGTATTTGCAGTTTAATGTAGCCTGTGATTTTCTGAGCCATTTATTTGCACCTCCATTATTCGTGGTAACAGCGTAGTAATACGCCTGGCGGAACGGTCATATTCCGTCCCTCCCACCGTGACACCTTAAACCTGTGTCGGGGCATAGGAACGCACAAAAGCGCGCCTTTTAATAAGCATTTCTGCATATTAACAAATTATTTGTCAAGGGATATCTGGTCGAGTTCAAGCTCAACAGGGGTTTCCCTTCCGAACATTGAGAGAACAACGCAGACGTTGTTATTCTCGGTGTCCACCTCTTTGACGGTACCGCTGTAACCTTCAAGCGGTCCGCTGATGATCTTTACGTTATCTCCTGCCGCATAACCGACCTCAACGCTGTGCTTTTCAACGCCGAGAGCCGCCACTTCATCGTCTGTGAGCGGCACGGGCTTAGACGCAGGACCGACAAATCCCGTACATCCTCTGATATTTCTGACAACGTACCAACTATCGTCCGTAACGATCATTTTAATAAGAACATATCCGGGGAAAATCTTGCGTTCAACTTCGCGCTTCTTGTCGTCCTTGATCTCGGTAACCGTTTCGGTAGGAATTCTGATTTCCTGTATCAGATCCTGCATTCCGCGGCTCTCAACCATAGTGGCAAGATCGCTTGCGACCTTATTTTCGTATCCCGAATAGGTATGAACAACATACCATCTTGCTTCGTTGTTTTCAGCCATTTATACCTGCTCCTTCGACTTATGCGCCCAAGATGAGGGTAAGAAGTTGACCGAGACCGTAATCTACAAGCCAAATAAACGCGCCGACGATAATGCACATAACCAGAACTATACCTGTGTTTTTAAGCACTTCTTTAAAGCCGGGCCATACTATCTTTTTGATCTCACTCTTATAGTCACGGAAGAAACGGACTATGCGCTTCGGTATGGTAAGTTTACCGCTTGCCTTAGCCTCAATATGATCGTCTATCAAAAGATATGCTATGGCGAGAACGGCAAAAACAAGAATCGCAACAGCCGTCAAAAGTACGAAAGACGAGTACTTTACGGAGGTTACGTCAGGCAACGGACGGGTATCGACAAACTTCCAAGGATTTGAAAGGGCAATAACCAGCATATATATGCCTGATACCAAGCCGACAGCAGGAGCCGCATAGCGAAGTCCCTTTGCTTTAAAGGAAAATGCGCTCATAAGCGTAGCGATAACGGTAAGCCAGAAGCAGAACAGAATGTCGGACGACTTTGCCATATCGACCTCTGCACCCGCAACCTTAATCTTACTGCCGAACGCCAACTGTGCGCCGACAAGGTTCACCGTGTTCTCGCCGCTTACTATTGCGGCAAAGCGTGTGAAGAAAAGCACAAGCGCGCCCACGCCGAAAACGATAGCGGCAAAGCGGCAAATTTTATTAACAACTTTCATCGCGCTGCCTCCTACTTCGTTTCCTTGTGTAGGGTGTGCTTTTTGCAGAACCTACAGTACTTGTTCATTTCAAGTCTATCAGGATCGTTCTTCTTGTTTTTCATTGTGTTGTAGTTGCGTTGTTTGCACTCTGTGCAAGCAAGTGTGATTTTAACTCTCATAACGGCACCTCCCGCTTTACGGAAATATTTTTTGCTTTTACCTTGGCGGAGCGCTGCCCCGTCGGAAAAGTAAACGCCTCCCTCGGTCCGATCACGCCGTATGTACCGATACGCAACATATAGCCCGTACCGAAAAGCACCGTACAATATAAGCGATGACCGCAAAAACCGGCTCTTTGCAAAAAAAAAGAACCTTTCAGAGGTAAAGTTATTATACCATAACCACCCCTAAAAGGTCAAGTGTTTTTTGCAGGCAAGCTGTATTTTAATTGACCGTGGAAATTTTCGGCGCAATATGTTAGAATAAAATTGATAAAGGAGGTTTTTATATGAAAAAGATAATTATTGCCTTAATCGCGGTTATTTCCCTCGGCGTTATCGGCACGGTAGGTATAATAGCCAAATATCACACTACCGCCAATGAGGATAAATTTTTTAACTCAGCAAAAAAATACAAAAGAGACAAGACGGTGGTTGCCGTCGTTGACAACGAGAAGATATATAAATATCAGGTAGACTTTATGCAGTCGTCACAGCGGTTATCAAAAGAGAATGCCGAAAAAAACGGTTATGACGCTTCCGAAATAACGGTAGACAGCACGGACAAAATTCTCAAAAGCATTATAAGAGAGACCGTCGCCCTGAACGAGGCAAAACGGCTGAAACTTACCGCAAAATACAGCGATGCGAAAAAATATATAACCGAAAATTACAACGCAATGATGTCGGAAGACAGCGAAAATTCGCGTTTTATGAAGCAGTATCTTAACGAAATGAATTTCAGCGAAAAAGAGTATTTAAAACAGGCGTCGGAGGCGTATCAGGATACCCTTACGCGCACAAATCTGTATAATTATTTTATAAAGGACCGCGAGGGTACCGAGGAAGAGCTGAAATTGCAATACGAGCAATACCTCGACGAACTCACAGACAAAGCGGATATAGTATACACAAATGTAGAACTCAAATAAATTGCAACAAGCACTAAGCCGAGGTTCTTAAAAAGAGCCTCGGCTGAATTTTTATATCAATTTTACGGTTTCACCGGATTTTACGCACTTAACAACGCTGTCAACGCTTATCCAAACATCAATAAGGGTCGGGTTATAGACGGTGGCGCCGTCGGCGCTGTAAACAAGTCGGTCATACGCCGTTACATAATCGTATATTTCAATATTGGTCGCGTACCAAACGTCTTCCCTGCCCGACAGCCGCTCGCATATTTTTTCAAGCAGATCCCAATTATCGTTATTCTCATACTCAAAGCTGTGACCCCACAGATAGAGCAGCTTGGGAGTAAGCGAAGCCCCGTAGCCTTTATCCTCAATAGCGTTGAACTTTTCTATGTAATCCAAAACGTTCGGATTAACGTGGTGGGCGGTGGGAACCCACGCAAGCCAATCGGTCGGCAGTTCAAAGCCGTCGTTATCGGCGCCGAGGGTGCGTGAATAAACAATATCGAGGTCTTTAAGATAACGCTTTATATTTTCATAATCCGCACCGTTTGCGAACGCGGTTATGCCGCTGTCGGGATACGCCATACCTCTTATTATCATTCCGAACCTTTTTTCAAGTCCGAGGCGGCAGTTAAGCACGTCGCTTATGCCGTCAATAGCGCGCAATTTGCCCAACGCGCGGTGTTCCTCGCCGTGAACCGCTATCTCGTGACCCGCATTAATGATATTCTCGCGGATCTCCTGTTCGGTAAGGTGCCATTCGCCGTCCTTTTCGGGTATAAAGCCGTTGTTTATATTGAACGTGCATTTAATGCCGTATTTGTTTAACGTATCCGCAAGGCGGATATCGCTGCGGCAGCCGTCGTCATAGCTGAAAGTGACCGCCTTTCGCAGACCGTTCGGGAATCTTAAAAACTTATACCTCATAAAAATCACCTTTTTAATCTATTTATGATAAGCGGAGCCTTCATTTATTTTAAAGCCCCGATATATCTGTTCAAGCAGCATTATTCTAAAAAGCTGGTGCGGAAATGTCATATCCGACACGGACAGGCGTATATCCGCCCTTTTCTTCACCAAATCGGCAAGCCCGTAAGAACTGCCGATTATGAACGTCATACCGCCCGAGGAAAACTGCGCCGACGACAGCGTTTTCGCAAAGTCCTCGCTCGACAGCTTTTTACCCTCTATACACATAGCCGCCACATAGGAGGACTCGGGTATCCTTTTAAAGACAGCCTGCGCCTCCTTTTCAAGCGCGGAGTTTATTTCGTTTTGGGAGGGGTTATCATTAAGCCGTTCAGGCTCAATTTCAACCACCTGCAACTTGCAATAGCGTGACAGCCGCTTTAAATATTCGTCCGACGCGTCCTTCAAATATTTTTCTTTCAGCTTTGAAAGAGCTATTAAGGTAACCTTTATCATATAACCGACACCCTGTTCCCCTCAGGCGACGCAACCGACAGAATATAGTCCCGTCCGTTCTCGGCGCCTATGTCCATAAGCGCCGCCTCAGCCGTTTTCTTAGCCAGCATAGGCACGTTGTTTTTAAGGCTCAAATGGGCAAGTATAAAACGGGTCGTTCCGCTTTTTAGGAGGTTTGGCAGTTCACAGGCGCAGGCGTTGTTGGAGATATGTCCCCTCTCGGACAGAATACGCATTTTTAAAACAGGCGGATACGGTCCGTGCTTTAACATTTCTATATCGTGATTTGATTCTATTACGGTAAGGAAAGAGCCGTTCAAGGCATTACGCACCTCATCGGTAACAACGCCGAGGTCGGTGCAGACCGATACCTTTTTACCGTCGGGCAGGGTTACAACATAACCGCTTGAACCGTCGCAGTCGTGGCTTGTGGCAAAACGCCCTATTGAAATTCCGCCTATTTCAACACTTTCGGAGCCGATCGGTATTACCCTTGCGCCGCTCGGCAGTCTGTCCGCCTTTGCAAGGGCAGACAAAGTTTTTTCGGAGGCAATTATCGGCACGCCCGTGTTTTTCAAAAAGGTTTTTAATCCCTTAACGTGGTCTATATGCTCGTGGGTAACGGCAACAGCCTTTATTTCGGAATAATCGCCGCCCGCGCGTTCTATCGCCGCGCATATTGACTTCATAGACGCGCCCGCGTCTATAAGCAGAGAGCCTTTTTCCGTTCCGATATATGTACTGTTCCCCGTAGAACCGCTGAACAGTGGACAAATTTTAGACAATGATTTCACCTTTTCTGCCGCACCAAATAGTGTAAAAACCGCCTGTTCGGCGGTTTTATGCGTTTTTCAAAACAACTGTATCGGGAATTATCGGCACCCTTTTAATATCGGCGCCGAGCGCGCTGAATTTTTCAACGACTTCCTCATAACCCCTGTCAATATGGACTATGTCTTCAATCTCGGTCTGACCCTTAGCCATAAGACCCGCGATTATCATAGCGGCGCCCGCGCGCAGATCGACCGCCTTTACGGGAGCCGAATTGAGCGATTTAACGCCCGTTATTACCGCCATTTTACCGTCAACCTGAATATCAGCGCCCATAAGCGTGAGTTGGTCAACATATCTGAAACGGCTGTCCCAAACGCCCTCGGTTATTATGCTTGTCCCGTCCGCCACGGAAAGAACCGTAGCTATCTGCGGCTGCATATCGGTCGGGAAACCCGGGTGGGGCATAGTTTTAATGTTGCATTTATGCGGTCTGCCGTTCATACGGACGCGCAGCGCCTCGTCGAACTCGGTTATTTCCGCGCCCATTTCTATCAGCTTTAAAACGATTGATTCAAGATGCTTCGGGGTTATATTTGTAACAAGAACATCGCCGCCCGTAGCAACAGCGGCAGCCATATATGTTCCCGCCTCTATCTGATCGGGTATAATACTGTAAGACGTACCCTTTAAATGCTCGACACCGCGTATTTTTATAACGCTTGTTCCCGCGCCCATTATATTTGCGCCCATTGAATTAAGGAAGTTCGCAAGGTCAACAATATGGGGCTCGCGCGCGGCGTTTTCAATAACCGTAAGTCCCTTGACCTTTGCCGCGGCAAGCATAATATTTATAGTCGCGCCGACCGAAACAACGTCAAGATACACCGAACAGCCGCTCAGCGAATCTGAACGGGCGTCAACCATACCGTTGTCGATAGTGACCTTGGCTCCGAGAGCCTCAAAGCCCTTTATATGTTGGTCTATCGGTCTTACGCCGAAATCGCACCCGCCGGGAGGAGCCACCCTCGCTCTGCCCATTCTGCCGAGAAGCGCGCCGAGGAAATAGCTTGACGCGCGCATACCCGCCGCAGTTTCCTTGGAAACAACAAACGAATTAACGTGACGCGGGTCTATTTCGACCGTAGACTTATTTATTATCCGTATTCCTGCGCCGAGGCTCTTCATAGCCTTAAAAATCGTTGACACATCGGAAATATTCGGCAAATTTTCAATAACACAAGGCTCGTCCGCAAGCAAAACAGCGGGTAAGATAGCAACCGCGGCGTTTTTTGCGCCGCTTATCTTAACTTCACCCATTAGCGGCTTTCCGCCGTTGATAACAAATTTATCCAAACAAGGCACTCCCAGTCACATCAGTTTTTCAAATTACAATCATACTAATAGTGTTGCCTGATTACAAAAAACAATTCTTAACATAACAATAGTATTATAATAAAAATTGCACGTTTTGTCAATTAAAATATGCACCTCAAAAAGCGCCTGACTTTTGGGGTGCATATTATTGATTTTAATTAAAATTTAATTTATTTTTCCGTAAAGCGGCGTGTCGCTGTCCTTCTTGGGTTCGCGCGACGGAACCGAAGAAACGGTATTGCTTCTTCTCGGCGCGTTTCTGCGGTCACGGTCGTTTCTCGGTCTTCTCGGGGGACGCATTTCTCCGCCCTCAACGCCGATAACAACACGTCTTCCGCTGCCCTCGCCGAATGAGCTTGATACAACGCCGTCTATTTCCTGAACCGCCGTATGGATTATTCTTCTCTCATAAGGATTCATCGGTTCAAGACTGCGGCTTCTGCCCGTTTTAAGAACCTGCTCGCTCACGCGGACGGCAAGATTGCGCAAAGTTTCCTCGCGTTTTTCGCGGTAGTCGCCTATATTAAGCGTTACCTTATAATATCCGCCGCCGTTGTTGGCAGCAAGACCCGTAAGATATTGAAGGGCGTCAAGCGTTTCGCCCCTGTGGCCGATAATAACGCCAAGACCCTCGCCGTCAAGCGTTATAAGCGCGGCGTTTTCTTTCTCTGCAACCTTTACCGAAATATCGGTGCAGCCGAGTGAATTTAAAATATTTTTTAAATATGCAACGGCTTTTGCGGCGCGCGACTGCGGATCTAATTTGTCGGCGTCAACCGCCTCGCCGAACCCGTCAAACGCACGGCTTGGTGCGGGTGCGGGCTTTTTCTTTTCCTGCTTTTCGGCAGGCGCTTTTTTATCAGCCGTTTTCTTTTCGGCTTTAACAGGAGCTTTTTTAGCCTGTTTTTTGTCGTTCTTAACAGCCTTGTCGGGTATTTCAACATAAACCCTGACCTCGGCTTTACTGCCGCCGAACAGACCGAGCGTCTTTTTCTTCGGCATAGTGATTATTTCAAACTGTATATCTTCGTCGGCTCCCGCGTTGAGATTTGCAACGGCATTTTCCCTTGCTTCGTCTATCGTCGAGCCGAAACCTCTTGCTTCTTTGATCAAGAAGACCACTCCTTACTGTTATTTATCCGTATCTGAAACAGAACTTAATTTCTTAATTTGGTTGATTTCAAAATCACACTGCTTTGACAGTTCCTTTGAACGCTCTCTTGAAAGCATTTTGTGCGGTCCGTAGAAGTTCTGAACAAGAACCTGTATAACGCCGCCCACGAGTGACGAACAAGCCCAATAGAACGCAACGCCGCCGGGAAGCGTAAAACCGATGAACAATGACAAAAGCGGCATTGTGAGCATCATTCCCGCCATATTCGGAGCCTCGGGATTTGTCTTTTTCTGAACCGCGAGCGACAAAAGGCTTGAAAGTATCTGCGCCAAGAACGCGATTACGGGCATTACCCATATCAACTGTGCGTCGTGGAAAATGTCAAAAGAAAATTTGGGTGTTTCGGTGAGGTTTATACCGAAAAATCCAAAATCAATAGTGCCGAGCTTAGAAGCAATTTCCGCAACAGCGGCATTGCCCGCGCCTTTTCCTGCCTTTATGGCATTTACCAAAGCAAGCTCATAGCCGCCCTTGTTGGCGATATTCAGCGCCTCCGCCGCGGAAGTTATAGTGTCGTTCGGGATATGCATAAGATAGGTAAGCGGAGACATTATGAGCCAATAAATGCTCATCATTATAACCAGACGCAGTATCATAGGCAGACAGCCGCCCGAAAGCGACACGTTTTCCTCCTGATACAGCTTCTGCATAGCCTCGTTGTACTTCTGCTTATCGTCGCCGTAACGCTTTTTAAGCTCGTCGAGCTTTGGTTTTATCCTCGTTTGCTGAACAGAGGATTTTTGGCTTTTTATGCTGAGAGGTATCAGCACCAAATTTATAACGAGGGTGAAGAAAAAAACAGCCGCGGCGAAATTTCCGCCGAACATACCTGCCATTGCTTCAAGCACCCAACCCATAGGCTTATTGATTATATTAAACAACGCCTGCATTGTATACACCATCCGTTCATTAGCGTGACAGGTTCGAGTAACGTCACACTAAGGTTGATTTTTTATTTGTTGCGCTTTTCGGGAACGGGATCGTAACCGCCCTTGCAAAGCGGATTGCACCGCAATATTCTCCACAGCGCAAGCGCGGTGCCTTTGACGGCGCCGTGAACTCCAATCGCCTCTATCGCGTATTCCGAGCAGGTCGGTCTGAACCGACAGCAGGGTATTTTGGCAGGCGAAATATTTTTCTGATAAAATTTTATAAGCCTAATTAACAGCTTGCTCATTTTGGCTTTCACACCATATTCCGGCAGCCTTGAACTGCCGCTTCAATACCTCGGCGACCGAGGTGCTTTTTTCATTTAATATACGGCTTCTCGCAACCACTATCACATCATAACCCGACTGCACATTTTCTATACAGGAGCGGATAGCCGCGGTTATCACTCTCTTTGCCCTGTTGCGTTGAACGGCGCCGCCGACCTTTTTACCGGCGGTTATACCGAAACGCACCGAATTTTTGCGGCCTTTCATCACATACACCACAACGCAGGGCGCCACATAGGACTTTCCCCGTCCGTATATACGGCGGAAATCCCGATTTTCCTTAATCTTAATAATGCTTCTCATATTTTGCCTTAAAAAAGGAAAAGCCACGTGGAAGTGGCTTTAATATGTTAATTGCTTTCTTCCCTTTGCTCTGCGGCGTGCAAGCACCTTGCGGCCGTTAGAGGTAGCCATTCTCTTTAAAAAGCCGTGTTCCTTCTTGCGGTGGAGCTTCTTCGGCTGATAAGTCCTTTTCACATTGAACCCTCCTTATAAAACGCGTTATCGTTTGTCAAAAGACAACCTTACAAGGATAGATTATAACGCAAAACGGTACAGTCTGTCAACAAAAATATTTAGAAAGACAAAATTTTGTCGTAATGTAATCCTTGTAATGAATATTATAATGTGATAAAATAGTAAGAAAACATTTATTTGAGGTATAACACTATGCAAGATATTACAAATGCAGAAACCAAAAAAAAGGTTTTAAGCTGTATACAGCCAAGCGGTCAGCTGACCCTCGGCAATTATCTGGGAGCGCTTAAAAATTGGATTTCGATGCAGGACGAGTTTGACTGCACCTACGCGGTTGCGGATCTGCACGCAATTACCGTGCGTCAGGAGCCGTCAAAGCTGCGTTCGCAGATATACAACACCTATGCGATTTTGCTCGCGATAGGTCTTGACCCGAATAAAAGCACCCTCTTTATTCAGTCTCACGTTCCCGAGCACGCACAGCTTTCGTGGCTGCTGTCCTGCTACACCCAATTCGGCGAGATGGCGAGAATGACGCAGTTTAAGGATAAATCCGCAAAGCACGCCGATAACGTTAATTTAGGTCTGTTTGCGTACCCCGCGCTTATGGCGGCAGACATACTTCTTTACAAACCCGATTATGTCCCCGTGGGAGCCGATCAAAAACAGCACCTTGAAATCGCAAGGGATATTGCAAACCGCTTTAACCGTATTTACGGCGACGTTTTCACCGTTCCCGACGCTTACATACCGAAAACGGGTGCAAGGGTAATGTCGCTTCAAGACCCGACCAAAAAAATGTCCAAGTCGGATGAAAACGTAAACGCATGGGTCGCAATTCTTGACACCAAGGACGATATTATAAGAAAATTCAAACGCGCCGTGACCGATTCGGAGTCCTGCGTTCGTTTGTCCGAGGATAAGCCCGGCGTTTCCAACCTTATAAATATATACTCGGCGGTTACGGGCAAGACCGCGGCGGAGGTCGAAAAGGAATTTGACGGCAAGGGCTACGGCGACTTTAAGCTCGCCGTGGGCGAGGCGGTAGCGGATACACTCGCTCCGATCAAGGCGCGCTTTGACGAGATAATAACCGACAAAAAGGCGCTTGAACAGCTATACAGAGAGGGCGCCGAAAAGGCGGAACACGTTGCCCGCAAAACGTATTTCAAGGCTATGAAAAAGGTCGGTTTTGTGCTATGAGTTTCCCGCTCGTAGGCTGTGAGAGGGTCAAAACGTCGATCTGCGGCGCAATATCGTCTGATAGGCTCCCCCACGCAATACTGATAGAGGGCGATGCAGGCACAGGAAGGCACACGCTCGCTTCATATATAGCAAAATCGGCTGTATGTACGGGCAAGGACCGACCCTGCGGCAGCTGCCGAGACTGTCACCTTGCCGACATTTCCTCCCACCCCGACATAACAGTAACAGGTGCGGAAAGCGGCAAGAAAAACATAACCGTATCGCAGATACGCGCACTGCGCGCGGAGGCGTATGTTAAGCCTCATTCGGCGGCTAAACGCGTGTTTATAATCGACGGGGCGGATACTATGAACGAGCAGTCGCAGAACGCTCTTTTAAAGGTTTTGGAGGAACCGCCCGAAACGGTCGTTTTCATACTTGTTGCGGAATCAAAATCCGCTCTGCTTGAAACCGTGGTGTCGCGCTGTACCGTGTTTTCCCTTTTTGCGCCCGATATATCGGACGGCGAAAAATATATAAGCTCCGTAACGGAACGCGGCGGAGAGGAAATCAAAAACGCTCTGTGCGAATGCCGCGGAAACATAGGCAGAGCGCTCGCTCTGCTCGGCGGCAGCGGCAATACCAAGACCCAAGAATCGGCGGAAAGGTTTATTTCCCTTTTCTTAAAATCGGACGAATACGGTATGCTTAAAGTTTTATCGGAATTTGACGGCGACCGCGTCGGGGCAGACAGGTTCTTTTCAGATTTAAAGACGGCGGCGGCAGCGCAGATAAGAAAAAACATTGCGTCGCCCGATTCAAAGGCTCTTTTTGAGCTTTGCGGAATAATTCCCGAGCTTGAAAGCAGTTTAAAAACAAACATAAATCTATCTCTTTTGTTTTCGGCGGCGGTCTGCAAGGCGGCTGAGATATACAAAAGAATTCTAAAATAAAAACTTCGGAGGATAATATGACAGAAGTAATATCCGTAAAATTTAAAGACGGCGGCAGAGCTTACTACTTCGACCCCAACGGCAAAACAACGGCAGAGGGCGACAAGGTAATAGTTGAAACGGCAAACGGAAACGAGCTGGCAACGGTAAGCGAGGCAAATCACACCGTGAGCGACGGTTCAATAGTAAAACCGCTTAAAAAAATGATAAGGAAAGCCAACGAACGCGACCTGAAAAAGCTCGAAGAAAACAAGAAAAAAGAGGCGGAGGCTTTCAGGATATGCGAGGAGCTTATTCCCGTTCACAAGCTGGATATGAAGCTGGTGGAGGTTGAATATTCGTTTGATTCAAGCAAGGTAGTCTTCTTCTTCACGTCGGACGGCAGGGTAGATTTCCGCGAGCTTGTGAAGGACCTTGCCTCGCGTTTCCACGCAAGAATTGAGCTGAGGCAGATAGGCGTGCGCGACGAGGCGCGTATGCTCGGCGGTCTCGGAATATGCGGTCAGCCTTACTGCTGCAAACGGTTTTTAAGCGATTTTCAGCCCGTTTCAATAAAGATGGCTAAGGAGCAGGGACTTTCGCTCAACCCGACCAAAATTTCGGGCAGCTGCGGCAGGCTTATGTGCTGTCTTAAATACGAGCAGGACGCTTATGAGTACCTCAATTCTTTCACCCCGAACGTCGGGTCGACTGTTGAAACACCGCAGGGTATCGGAACCGTGACTGATTCAAACGTTATTACGGGCAACCTGTTTGTCCGCCTTAACGACAGCGATATGATGCCCTTTAAAATACACCGCGACGAGGTGAAACTCGTAAGCAGAAGCAGAAAAAAAACGCCCAAAAAAGAAAAATCCAAATAATTTTTTAAAAAATACCATTTCAATGCATTTTTGTAATAATATTTCTCTTGATTTTTCGGAAAATAATTGCTACAATTATTAAAACAATTTGTTTGGGGGTGTTTTTAGTGGCTTACAAGATTTCTGATGAGTGCATCAGCTGCGGTGCCTGCGCTGCGGGTTGCCCCTGTGATGCTATCGCCGAAGGAGCTGAGCACTACGAAATAGATCCTGACAAGTGCTGCAGTTGCGGAGCTTGTGCTGCCGGTTGCCCGGTAGAGGCTATTTCGGAAGACTAATCGGTCAATAAAAACATAAGGCTATACATAAGCCGAAACGGGACCCGAAAGCGGGTCCCTTCATTTTTGTTTTATACCCTTGAAAATATCGAAAAATATGTTAAAATATTAATGTATTAAACTTAAAGGAGTTTTAAATATGGCAAAAGAAGTTTTAGTTGAAATATCCGCGCGTCACGTTCACGTAACTAAGGAGGACCTTGAAACCCTTTTCGGGAAGGGTTATGAGCTTACGCCTAAAAAGGATCTCTCTCAGCCGGGTCAGTTTGCCTGCGCCGAAAAGGTTACGGTAGTAGGCCCCAAATCCGAATTAAAGGCTTCTATATTGGGTCCCGTCCGTCCCGAAACTCAGGTTGAGTTATCGCTTACCGACGCCCGCGCTATCGGCGTTACCGCTCCCGTGAGAGAATCGGGCGACGTTAAGGGTTCGGGCGTTTGCAAGCTCGTCGGCCCCGCAGGCGAGGTTGAGCTTACCGAGGGTGTTATCGCCGCTAAGAGACATATACATATGACCCCCGAGGATGCCGCAAAGTACGGAATTGCCGATAAACAGATAGTCAGCGTTAAGATACCGACCGAGGGCAGAGCGCTTGTTTTCGGCGATGTTGTTGCAAGAGTAAGCGACAAATATAAGCTCGCTATGCACATTGATACAGACGAAGCCAACGCAGCTTGCGTTCCGGGCAGCTGTATCGGCGAAATACTTGACTGATAATGCAGACTGTCGGCAAAGAACCGCTCGGACTTTATATCCACATACCGTTTTGTGAAAAGCGGTGTGCTTACTGCGATTTTTATTCCTCGTTCTTAAACGCGGAACTGTCAGACGAATATTTGTCCGCACTTATCGAAAGAATTAAAGAATGGGGCGGCGTTATAAACCGCCCCGTTTCTTCTGTCTATATAGGCGGCGGTACGCCGTCTGTAATCGGCGAACGGATAGGCGGACTTATGAAAGCCGTTAAGGACTCCTTTAACATTCTGCCAAACGCCGAGATAACCGCCGAAATAAACCCGAATTGCGGTGACGGTTTTTTAAGCACGGCATACGAATCGGGCGTGAACAGAATTTCAATAGGTATACAAAGCGGAAACGACAGCGAGCTTAAAGCGCTCGGCCGCACCCATACCGCAAAGCAAGCCGCGGCGGCGGTACACAGGGTAAAAAATGTCGGGTTTGACAATATATCTGCGGATATTATGATAGGTCTGCCCGATTCCGACAGGGAAACGCTTTCAAAAAGCATTGACTTTATCTGCGGTCTTGAACCGCGGCATATTTCCTCCTATATTCTTAAATTGGAGGAAAACACCCTGCTTTATAAGCTGAAAGACACGCTCAACATACCGGATGACGACAGCATTGCAGACCAATACCTTTATATGTGCGAGGCGCTTGAAAAACGGGGATATTCCCACTATGAAATCTCAAACTTCGCCCAAAACGGCTTTGAGGGGCGGCACAATATCAACTATTGGAACTGCGGCGAATATATCGGGATAGGACCGTCCGCACATTCTTTTTTGAACGGCAAAAGGTTTTATTACCCGTCCGATATACGTATGTTTTTACGCGGCGGCAAACCCGTAGACGACGGTGGCGGCGGCGACGCGGAGGAATACATTATGCTTAGGCTCCGCCTATCGGACGGAGTGCTTTTCAGCGATTACCGCAAACGTTTCGGCTGCGATATTCCCGACAGTGTTAAGAAACGGGCAAAAACATTTGAAAAATCGGGTCTTGCAACCGTTTCGCAAAATTCCGTTTCGCTTACCGATAAGGGTATGCTTGTATCAAACGAAATAATAACCGAACTATTGGAGTGCTTCTGATGAGAACCTATAAAATACACTTAATACGGCACGGCGCTACCGACGCAAACGTCGAGGGCAGATATATAGGCTGCCGAACCGACCTGCCCCTGTCCCCTGAGGGACTTAACGAGCTTCGTCTTTTGAAAGACAATCTTGATTACCCCAATATCGACCGACTGTATTCAAGCCCTATGCTCAGGTGCCGTCAGACCGCGGCGGTATTGTACCCCGATACCGAAATTCATACCGTTGCCGAAATGCGCGAATACGATTTCGGGGATTTTGAGGGCAAGACCGCCGTTCAGCTTGAATCACGTCCCGAATTTGCCGAATGGACATCGGGCAAGCTCTCCGCTCCGCCCGGCGGGGAGGATAACACCGAATTTATAAAACGCGTCTGCGTCGGTCTTAACAAAATAATTGCCGATATGATGAACAGCGGCGCCGACGAATCGGCGGTTATTATGCACGGCGGCGCGATTATGATGCTGCTCGGCGCAACGGCGGTTCCGCGGCGCCGCTCGGTTGAATGGACAGCCGATAACGGCAGAGGTTATTCCCTTTTAATAACCCCGTCGCTCTACCACCGCAGCGGAATAGTCGAAGTTTATGATATTGTATAAATACGGAACGGCAAAAGGGACAGACAAAATTGTGTTTAATGCGATTTTGTCTGTCCCTTCCGTTTTTTCTAAAATTCAAAGATGTCCGTATTTAACCGTCTGAGTATAAAAAAAATCCCCTTTGTTTTATGCAACCCTACAAAATCCTCCGAATTTTGATTTTATCGCCGTATTTTACTTGAAAGTAAACTCATAAAATTGTATATTGTATATATATACAGAAAAAAGGGTGATTGATATTAGTTGCAGTTTAAAGCTGTCGGAACATACCCTGTGGTATAAGCGTCCGGCTGAAAATTTCAATGAAGCATTGCCGCTCGGGAACGGACGGCTCGGTGCCTGTGTTTACGGAGGGATTGAGGACGAAACCGTTTCCTTAAACGAGGACACGTTTTGGAGCGGTTACCCGAAAAAACTTAATAATGAAGATTATCCCGCGGTCTACAAAAAGGCGAAAGAGCTGTTTGACAGCGGAAAAATAAGCGAGACTCAGAAGACGCTTGAAGGAGGCTTCGGCGATCGCCTTGTGCAGATGTATCTTCCGCTTGCCAACCTTAAAATACACAGTTATCATTCTGGCAGGCTCAGCCGGTACCGCCGCGAATTAAGGCTTGATAAAGGCGTACATACCGTAAGCTACGCAAACTCCGGCAAGGTCTTCACACGGGAGACCTTTGTGGGTCTTAACCGTCAGGTTGTGGCTATGTGCATATCCTGTGACAGTCCTGCTTCGGTAAATCTTGATATAACGGTTGAAAGCCGTATAAAATCCACCGTTTCAACCGTCGGAAGCACCCTTTGTATCGAGGGTAACGCGCCCGACTGCGTGTGCGGCTACGGCGATATGTACCGTTCCGAAGAATATCAGCTATACTCGGACGAAGCCGACAAAAAAGGTATGGCATTTTCGGTCGTGACCTCGGTGCGGACTACGGGCGGCACGGTGCGCGTTGCTGACGGAATGCTTACTGTGCGCGACGCGGATAAGGCGGTTATATACCTTGCGGCAAGGACGGGATTTGAGGGATTTGACAAGCATCCGTCGGTCAATATCGAGGAATGCCGCCAAAAATGCGTGGCTGACATAACTGCGGCTAAAAAAATTCCCTATTTCGACCTTATCAATCAAAACATACTTGCGCACAAGTCGTTTTATAACCGTTGCTGTATATCGCTCGGCAACAGTAAAAACGGTTCTGCCGCGACCAACGAGCGCCTTGAAAGGCTGAAAAACGGTGAGGAGGATAATTCCCTTTACGCACTGCTTTTCAACTACGGCAAATATCTTACAATATGCGCGTCCCAAAGCGGAACCCAGCCTATGAATTTACAGGGTATATGGAACGATAAAATTCTTCCGCCTTGGAACTGCAACTACACCCTTAATATAAACACCGAAATGAATTATTGGCCCACCCTTGCCTGCGGTCTCTTTGAGTGCTTTGACCCGCTTACCCGGCTTGTCTGCGACCTTGAAAAAAGCGGAAAAGAAACCGCACGCAATTACTACGGTCTTGACGGCTGGGTCTGCCACCACTCAACCGATCTGTGGCGCATAACCCACCCCGCAACGAGCCGCCTTAAAGGCAACGCCCAATGGGGCTTTTGGAATATGTCCTCAGGCTGGCTTGCCCGTATGCTGTGGGATTATTACATATATACGGGCGACAGGGCGTATCTTGAAAAAGTATATCCGATTATGGAGGGCGCCGCAAGATTTTATAAAGGTCTTTTAACCGAGTGTGACGGCAAGCTGATTTTAGGTCTTACCACATCGCCCGAAAATAATTACATAGAAAACGGCGAGACCCACGCGATAGATAAATCGACGGGAATGACCGAAGAAATAATCTACGCGCTGTTTACCGCCGTATCAAAGGCGCAGAACATTCTCGGCGAAAAAGATACATATTCCGAGCTTATTCCGAAGCTGAAACGCCCCGAAATACAGTCGGACGGCTGTCTTTGCGAGTGGTACAGCGAACACGGCGTGTGGGACGAACATCACCGCCATGTTTCGCACCTTTACGGTCTGTTCCCCGACAGTCAGTTTACTGCCGAGCAGAAAAAAGCGGCTGAAAAAACGCTTATTTCCCGTTCGGACGGCGGAACGGGTTGGAGCCTTGCCTGGAAAATCAACCTCTGGGCGCGCCTCGGCGACGGCGAACACGCCTTGAAGCTGCTGAACAATCAGTTAAATCCCGTAGACAGCGCCTGCAACAGCACCGATATAGGCGGAGGAAGCTATCCCAACCTTTTCTGCGCCCACCCGCCGTTCCAGATAGACGGCAACTTCGGCGCCGCAAGCGGCATAATTCAAATGCTTTTGCAGCTTGACGAAAACGGCGATCCTGTCTTTCTCCCCGCGCTTCCCGAAAAGTGGAAAAGCGGAAAGGTATGCGGACTTCGTATACCGAACAACCGCAGCGTCAATTTTGAGTGGGAAGACGGAAAAATAACCAAAAGTGAAATTATAGACAACAATACAGAAAACGAGGAGTAAAAATTATGCTTAAAAACGTACCGAAAATCTTATCACCCGAACTTTTAAAGGTCCTTTGCGAAATGGGTCACAGCGACCGTTTGGTAATTGCCGACGGCAATTTTCCGAGCGAAAGTATGGGCAAAAACGCAATCGTTATTCGTGCCGACGGCCACGGAACATCGGAAATACTCGACGCTATATTAAAGGTATTCCCGCTTGACACTTATGTTGAAAAGCCTGTAAATCTTATGCAGGTTATGCCCGGCGACAACGTTGAGACCCCTATATGGGACGAATATGAAAAAATTGTTGCTAAGAACGACGAAAGAGGTAAAGACGCAATAGGCCAGATAGAGCGCTTTGCGTTTTATGAGGAGGCTAAAAAGGCTTATGCCATAATCGCAACCTCCGAAGGCGCGCTTTACGCCAACATAATGCTCCAAAAGGGCGTTGTAATTTAAGGGGGCTTAAAAATGGCTTATCTTCAAAATATGTGTCCTTCCGAGCTTAAAGCCGCCGCCGAAAACGGCACCCCGCTTATGATAGCGGCAGGCTCAATAGAGTACCACGGCAGTCAGCTTCCGCTCGGCACCGATCTGTTTATAGTTGACGGGCTTTTGCGCGAAATAGAAAAACGCGCGGACGTTGTTATCGCTCCGCCGTTTACCTTCTGCCCAACGGGATTTATGGTGTCGGGTCCCGAGCTTGGCACGGTTGACATTCACCCGGGCACATTTATACAGTACTGCGCCGAAATACTTTCGTGCTATAAAAAAATGGGATTTAAGAAAATTTATGTCCTCGTTCATCATCAGGGCGGAAACATATCACGTTTTCTTAAAATCGCCGTTGAGCAGATAAGCTCCTACGGCGCTTACGAGGATGCGGGATACGGCTGGTGGACAGAAAGAAAACAGCCTGCCGACACCTGCGATATAGAGATAGCCGCTACAATAATCGGCGAAAACGATGTTAAGAGCGAATTTTTCGGTCACGGCGGAAAGGGCGAAACACAGCCGATTATGGCACTTTATCCCGAGCTTGTGAAAATGGATAAGCTCACCGATAACGAGGCTTGGTGGAACGAAAGCGCTCCCGAAGCCAATAAACAAAACTCCGATAAAGCTATGGAAATCCTTATAAATAATTGGCTTGAAAAGCTGAAAACGGATAAGAAGTAAATAATGGAATTAATATATTATTAACAAAATGATGTAGACTTTTGCGTGAAAATCAGTATAATTATATACGCATTGGCAGCTTGCGCTTGTTTAAATGTTTACTTCTTCACTCTTCACTCTTACTTATTACTTAAAAAAGGGGGTTCGGTACTGTGAAAAAACGCATAATTTCAGTACTTACAATTTTTTGTTTGATTTTTTCGCTCGGTGCCGTACCCGTAGGCGCAGACGGTTATTACGATTACGAGTATCCTCCCGTTTACATATATGCGGAAGCAACGCCCGTTTCGGACGATAATATCGTTACCGTCACGGCGTATTTGACGGCGGACGAGGATATTCAGCTTTCGGGAATACAACTTGAATTGTCCCAACAGTATTCAAGACCGCTGTATAAGCGTTCGATAAAGGCGATAAGAGGCGGCGAAACGTTTCCTAATTACAGCACTTCAAATGTGACGGACAGCGGCTCGCAGGACGGCGACAGCCTATACAGTCCCGTGCATTTCCGTTTCCTGTGGGAGTCCCTTTCGGATATTACTGTTTCAAAGGGAACAACCGAGATATTTTCCGTTGATTTTGAGGTAGAGTCCGACTCGCCTGACGGTCTTTATATGTTCAATTTTGAGTGTAAGGATATGTATCGGCATTCTGAGGACGGCGACGATCAGATGTACGATATACCGTTTTTATACTACGGTTACCCCGATCTGGACCCCAAAACAAGTCCTTATGAGGTCATATTTAAAAAGGGCGAGGATATGGAGATATATCCTTCGCCGATAACGATACCTGCGGGTGGCTCCTCCGACCTCTATTCAAATAAGGAGGTAAAGGAGTGGAGCTCGTTTGACAACAGTATTGCGGAAATAGACAGCAACGGGCACATTGTTGCCAAAAAAGTGGGAACGACCTATATATTCGCTTATTACGATTACTATTCCGAATCTGTCGGCGGATATTATACCGAGAGCAGTATTTGCCCTGTTACGGTAACCGAACCGCAGCTTTGGTTTTTCAACATAGTTACACCCCCGACCAAAACGGAATACCTTGTCGGTGAAAAGTTCGACCCCTCGGGACTTACCTTGTTTACAGGGTATGACAGCGGCGTAAACGAAACGATAGCGCCGAACTCCGATTTTAAATATGAATACGATTTTTCCTCCGCAGGCGAAAAACAGGTTAAGATAATATATAAGAAATCGTATTGTTTTTTAACCGTAAACGTTTTGCCCTTAGACGGTATTCATTCAGACAGGTTTGAGGTTGCAGACGGACTTATATATAAAATTCCGTCGGGCACGTCGGTTGCGGAGCTTTTGAACTCTATCGCCGAAAAAGACCTTGTAAAAATAATGTCGGGCAACACTGAGGTGACCGACGGGTATGTTTCAACGGGTATGCGCGCTGTTTTAAGCGTTGACGGCGAGGAACGTTACTCTGCCGACATCGCCGTGAGCGGCGACGTAAGCGGCGACGGCGAGGTTAATATACTCGACCTTATAAGCCTTAAAAAAATCACTTCCGAGCTTAAAACCGCATCAAAAGCCCAGATTGCGGCGGCAACCGACTCGGCGACGGCGGCATCGGTCAAAGCCGAAGACCTTGTAAAAATGAAACGCAGACTTATTGGTATAGGAGATAGTTTTTAAATGTCCCACACAAAAACATCCGCAGTAAAAAATTTCTTTTGCGGTCTTAAAAACAAACTTGCCGAAAAGGACGGCAAAAAACTGCTTATTTGGATAGGCGGCGCACTGCTTTTTATAATCGCGGTGCTTGTAATCTGCCTGTCGCTCAAATCCGACCGCGTGGGCAAGGCGCTTGATTCTTCCAACTATGACAGAGTTCAGGTGCGCGTTGCTCAGTCGTTTGTATCGAACGATACCGACAGCAGTTCTGCCGATACTGCATCCGACGGCGAAAACGGCGACTATACATCTGAAATATACCAAAACGGGTATTATGACGAAAACGGCGAGTTTGTTGCGGACAGCAGCACCGCGTCGGACGGAACCTCGTCTGACAGTACGGCAGACGAGCCGCAGGAAATAAGCGTCCTCAAAAAGGACGGCGACGTTTACTATGAGGAAGGTCTCAGCGGTAAATGCTACTACTACACACGCGACGGCAAAGATTACGTTATGTATTATGACGATTTTTACGGCATTAACAAGGACAACGGAAAATGGACCGAAGTGCCTGCCGAAAATTACAGTATTGCCCCGTCGTTCGACTTCTCGGTGCTTGACAAAATAAAAAAATCCGACCTTAAAAAGAGCGGAGACTATTATGTCCCCAAAAAGGATACCGAGCAGGTATTTTTTGATGTTTTGAAAATTCAGAATAAACAGTATTATTCCGACTGCGATATTAAATTCAGCTTTGAAAAGGGCAAAATTACGGGAATTATCGCCGATTATATCTTCAAATACACAGGCACCTCGTCCGACTCCGAGGGTCAGGAATACACCGCAAAGCTAACCTATACCTTCTCGTATAACGACGAGGAAATAAAACTACCCAAGGCGGACGTTACAAATGAAGAATAAACTGCTTAAAATTATTTCTGCCTGTGCCGCGCTTATGGTTGCGCTGTCAGTGTCGGCAAATGCCGACGGCGGCACGATATTCACCGTAAACTATACCGACCCCGATAAGGATACCGTTAATATTTCGGTAAGCCCCGACCAAAAGGACGGCGCAGGCGGTCTTCATCTTATCGCGACGTATGATACGTCAAAGTGGAAACTGAAATCAGGCTCCGAAAAATGCGGTCTTAAAAAGGGCGAGGTAAGCGCGTCCGACGGCACGGTTCAACTGCTCTGGGACACGACGGACGACTACAAAATGCCCGATGTGATTATGTCCGCGTCATTCAAAAAGGTAAGTAAATCCGCTGAAATCAGCGATATTACCTTTTCGGTGAACGATTATTATGACAATACAGTCCAAATGAACGACATACCGTATCAGATAGAATACAAACAGACAAAGGACGCAAAAACGGCGCGCAAGCCGTTTAATCCCGTTCCCGTTATTATAATAACCGTAGTGGTTTTGGCGCTTGTCGGCACGTTCGGATATTTTTATTATAAGATATACATAGCGCCTAAAAACTCAAAGCATTGATTTTTAACACCGTTCACATTTGCGACTGCATTCGACATTAAAGTGCGGTCGCTTTTTAAATTTTGTTGATACATAAAGGAATTTGTGGTAGAATATAATTACTATACAAGTGTTGCCCACGACAGCGCGGCGTTGTCTGAAACTGCCGTTTGCGCGGCGTTCTGTCCCTGCTCGGTGCGACACAGGAAACGGAGATTGAAATGAAGCTGCTTTTCAGCATCCTTTATGTTGCCGCAATCGGCATACTGTCTCATTATATCGGCGAATCTATGCCGAGAGCGTGGTTCTCCGAAAACCTTTTTCCCTATAAGCCTTTTAAATGGGAGAAAAACGGTAAGATATATGAGCGGTTGGGAATAAGAAAATGGAAAACCCGTCTTCCTGATATGAGTCGGGTCTTAAAGGATATGCTCCCCAAAAGAATATCGTATAAGGCGACATCGAAGGACATACAGGCGCTCATAAAAGAGACCTGCGTTGCCGAGTTTACACACAAGGCGCTGTGCGTTTTGTCAATCGGGGTATATTTTATTTGGAAGGACACAGTAGGTGTTATTCTGGTTTTGGTTTGCGTGCTGTGCAACACACCTTTTATCTTAATTCAGCGCTATAACCGACCGAATCTCATCGAATTAAATAAAAGAATAATAAAACGGGAGGAGCGTAAAGCCCGTGCGCTTAATAATACTGTCGTGTAATACAGGCGAAGGTCACAACTCCGCCGCGAAAGCAATTAAAGAACATTTTGAAAAATCGGGACACGAATGTGTGATAAAGGACGCGCTCGCGTATTGGTCGCCAGAAAAATCCAAACTGATAAGCAAGGGTCACGTTTTTATATACCGCCGCCTGCCCAAGCTGTTCGGCATAAGCTATAATTTTGAAGAAAACCACCCCCCGAAGGACGGGGATCAGTCGCTTATGTATGACCTTGTAATAAGAGGCTGCGACTCGCTTTACGAGGACCTTTCGTCAGGCGGATACGATAAAATTATCTGCACTCACGTCTTTCCGTCTATGATGATAACCGAACTTAAAAAACGCAAAAATCTTGTTATTCCCGCCTATTTTGTGGCGACTGATTACACGTGCAGTCCGGGCGTTTCCCAGACCAATATGGACGGATATTTTATCCCGAACAAAAAATTGGTAAGCGAATTTTCCCTGTGCGGATTGGACGAAGAACGGTTGATACCTACGGGTATTCCCGTATCAAGCAAGTTTTACAGCACCGTTGAAAAAGAAAAAGCCAAACACACGCTCGGTCTGCCGGCAGGCAAAAGGGTCGTCCTTTTAATGTGCGGAAGTATGGGCTGCGGTCCGATAAAGAGCCTTACGGAGTATTTGCCTATGCAAATGCCTGAGGACAGCGTGCTGGTTGTTATATGCGGAAACAACCGCAAGCTCCACACCGCGCTTTTAAAACAGGAGCAACCCGAAAATGTGCGGATAATCGGTTATACCACCCGTGTTTCGCTTTATATGGACGCGGCTGAGTTTATTCTCACCAAACCGGGAGGATTAAGCTCTACCGAGGCGGCGACAAAAGGTCTTCCTATGATATTTATAGACGCCGTGCCGGGGTGCGAAACAAGGAATATCGACTTTTTCCTTAAATACGGCTTTGCGGATATGCGGGAATCGGTTATTGAAACCTGCGATCTCGTCTGCGATTTTCTTGAAAATCCTAAACTTCCGCAAAAAATGTCCTCGGCGCTTAAAGCCGAGTTTTCCGAAAACGCTGCGGAAAAAATATATAACTTTGTAAATGAGGGTTCTTTGGTTTCTTATGGTTGATTACAGGAAATTCAGATTTAACAAGCTGTCAACCCCCGAATTTAAGCACTTGATATTGCTTTTATATTGGCCTGTATACGGTCTTATGTTCCTGCTTATGGAACGCGGGCTAAACCTTAACTACCACGCGATAGAGTGCAGTTTTGACAGCCGTATACCGTTTTGCGAATACTTCGTGTTCCCCTATTATTTTTGGTTCGTATTCCTTGTCGGTATACATATTTATACACTGCTTTTTGACATTCCCGCGTTTAAAAAGCTGATGTACTTCATAATCATTACATACACGGTAACAACGGTGATTTATCTTACATACCCGTCAATGCAGGAACTGCGCCCCACCGAATTTGAGCGCGATAATTTCTGTGTTTCGATAGTAAAGGCGCTGTATGATTTTGATACTAATACCAACGTTTGCCCGTCACTTCACGTAGTGGGTTCGTTTGCCGTGTTGTTTACCGCTTTTGAATGTAAACGGTTTAAAAAGGTGGGTTGGGTTGTATTTTATGTTGTTGCAACCGTTCTCATAAGCATTTCCACCGTCTTTTTAAAACAACATTCAATTATTGATATTATTGCGGCTCTCGCGCTGTGCGCAGTTGCCTACCCGTTCGCATATATACTGCCCGACAGGATAGCAAAAAAGAAATCCGTCCCGTCAACCGAAACGGAAAAAGAGCCTGCAAATATTGGCAGTTAGTTTAAATTTAAAATTGAAAGTTGAAAATGGAAAATTAAATGTATTCGGCAAAATAAATATAGGCTTCACTCTTTAAACAGAGCGGAGCCTGTGTTGTTATAGCAGGTATATTATCCATAGTTTACGAATAAAAAAACGCACACGGAAAACCGTGTGCGTTTTGTGTTGGCATCTACTTATCTTCCCGGGCAGCTTCCCGCCAAGTATTTTCAGCGCAAGTGAGCTTAACTTCCGTGTTCGGAATGGGAACGGGTGGACCCTCACCGCAATCAACACCAACTGTGTACCGTCTTCATCAGACGACTTTGTAAGTATACCACAACGCTTTACATTTGTCAACACTTTTTTCAAAAAATTCTACTTTTTATTATTATTGAACGCATACAACTTAATTATAACAAACGTAACGGGGCCGCCCGCCATAGCCGCAAGCACCGTTGCCCAGAACTGCGAGAGTTTCAAGGTGTTTATGGTAATAAACGTCACTAAAAAGTATATTATAAAATTCGGAACATAGGCAAGTAAAAATCTTAAATACTTCCGAAAGCTCGGCTGTGACTTAAAAACCACCTTGCTGTTTAGGAAAAAACCGATGGTCAGCGATATTATATACCCTACCACCGCCGCAATATTAGGCTGTAAAATATAATGCGCCAACCACGAAAAGAAAGCGGCGTTGAACGTATTTATTGCGCCCGTAACACAAAATCCCAAGAATTTCGGGCTTAAAAAGGTATGAATTATTTTATTAATAAAATCCTTCAAATAATTCCCTCATTTCATAGTATAGCCATTATACCAAAATCAAAGAGAAAAGACAAGCATAAAAAAAGTCCGCCCCGTTTGGGACGAACTTTTGCTTTTTATTTTGCTTATTCAGCTTCGGTTACCTCAGCGTTTTTCTTCTTGCCTGAGAGTATAACGTTTACGATTATACCGAGGATAAGAGCGGCGGCTATTTCGGTAAGGGTAACCTTTCCGAATTTGAGTGACATACCGCCTATGCCTGCTATAAGGATAGCCGAAGCGGTGAACAGATTGCAGTTATCTTCAAGGTCAACCTTTTGGAGCATTTTAAGACCCGATACCGCGATAAATCCGTACAGTGTTATGCACACACCGCCCATTACACAGGAAGGAATGGTTGAGAGGAGGGTTACGAACGGAGCGAGGAAAGACGCCGCGATAGCCATTATAGCCGTTGTAAGTATTGTTACTACCGAAGCGTTACCCGTGATTGCAACACAAGCGACAGACTCGCCGTATGTTGTGTTGGGGCATCCGCCGAATACAGCGCCTACCATAGAACCAACGCCGTCGCCGAGGAGGGTCCTTGAAAGACCGGGATCTTCGAGAAGGTCTTTTTCAATTATTGTTGAAAGGTTTTTATGGTCGGCAATATGCTCTGCAAATACAACCAGTGCAACAGGTACGTAAGCTACTGCGATAGAGCCTATGTAAGCGCCGTCGATAGCCTTTATGCCTTTGAATGCCTGAATGAATGTGAAGTCGGGATACCACTGCATTGAGCTGAATTTTGAGAAGTCGATTATCTTCATCGCCTCAACGCCTGTCTGCTGACCGATTACGGTGAAGACGGAGGCAAGCGCATATCCTGCCGCAATTCCGATTACGAACGGAATGAGCTTAGCCATTTTCTTGCCGTATACCGAGCAAACGGTTACTGTTATAAGTGTTACAAGTGCGCAGATAAGTGAGAGACCTGTGTGGAGGTCCATTGCGTAAGCTCCGCCTTCGTTGGAAGCGCCGCCGAGTGCGTCGCCTACGGCGTTGCCAGCAAGTGAAAGTCCGATTATCGCAACTGTGGGTCCGATAACAACGGCAGGCATAAGTTTATTTATCCACTTAACGCCTACGAATTTAACGATTATAGCGATAACAACGTAAACCAAACCTGCGAAGAAGGCACCGATTATGATTCCGAGGTAGCCTACCTGAACGGAAGCGGCACCGCCGAACGCGGCGAACATTGAACCCAGAAAAGCAAAGGACGAGCCTAAGAAAACAGGGCTTTTAAATTTTGTGAAAAGCAGGTATACGATAGTTCCTATGCCTGCGCCGAACAAAGCGGCTGAGGTGGACATTCCGTTTCCGACTATCATCGGAACAGCGATTGTAGCTGCAAGAATTGCAAGCAGCTGCTGCAATGCGAAAATCAGCATTTGACCGAATTTCGGCTTGTCTTCAATTTTGTAGGTTAGTTTCATTTAATTTCCTCCATATTCTGCACACACAGATGCAAATTAATATATTAAAACGGAATTTTTCCGATTTAACCGTTTTTAACTTCCCGCGCAGCTTTATTCGTACAGCTCCACGCTTATCCCGTCGTCATACGGCGGCAGCTTTACCGATATTCTCTCGCTCTTGGCGGTGGGAACGTTCTTTCCTACATAGTCGCCCCTTATCGGGAGTTCTCTGTGTCCCCTGTCAACCAGCACCGCAAGCTGTATTGCCGCGGGTCTGCCCTTGCTGAACACGGCGTCTATCGCCGCGCGCGCCGTGCGCCCCGTATATAAAACGTCGTCAACTATTATAACCGTGCGTCCCGTTACTTCAAAGGGCAGCTGAGCGCTGCGGAGTATCGGGTCGGCTGAAACGTGAGCCAAATCGTCACGGTAAAAGGTAATGTCAAGATTTCCACAGGGAACGAGTTTTTTCTCAATATCGGCGATGTTCGCGGCTATCATACCCGCAAGCGGAACTCCCCTGCGCTTCACGCCGACGATACAAATATTGTCGCACCCGCCGTTTTTTTCCAATATTTCGTGCGAAATGCGCTTGATTGCACGTTTTACGGCGCTTTCGTCCATAAGCGTTGCTTTATAGTTCTCCATTTCGTCCTCCAAACGCAAAAAAAGCGTCCTGCCGCGGCAAGACGCATAAATAAACACAGTTCTTTGCGCAGAAAACCACCTGCGCTATGTTATCTTAATTCTTGCCGGCATCTCTGTACCGTCTTAAAGCATTAACTTTTCCATTATGATAACACATAAAAATCAATTTGTAAATAGTTTTTTAACATTTTTTTGAAATTTTTTTAATCCGATAAGAGTTTGTCCCGAAAACTGTTCTATATGGGACAACCGTTTCATAGAATTTAGCATAGTGAGGTGAGCGTGTATGAATAACAGCGAAAGGTTCGACAGCGCGCTGTACGGAGTTCCAAACCGCATATCGGAAATTTTAATGAACCTGCCAAAGGCGGTGAAAGAAAATGCTCAGGAAATACGCCTTAGGGCAAATCTTCCCGTGGCGCTCACCGTTCAGGGCGACACCGCGTTTGTAAATTCAAGCGGAAACGTTTCTTTCGGATCATCAAACGGACTTGTAACCGCAAATTCCCAAGAGCTTAACGAATGTTTCCGCCTTATCTGCCGAAATTCCGCCTATGCCCACACCGACGAACTGAGCGAAGGCTACATAAATATGTCGCACGGACACAGGGCAGGCGTTTGCGGAACGCTCGGGAAAAACGGAATTATGAAAAACATATCCTCGGTAAATATACGTATAGCGCGCGAAATTCGGGGAGCCGCGAACGATATAATCGGGCGGTACGAGCGCGGAGGTCTTTTGATAGCGGGACCGCCCGGAAGCGGAAAGACCACCGTACTGCGCGACCTTGTAAGACAGCTTTCAAACGGAATTTCGGGAAAATCATACCGAATTGCGGTGATAGACAGCCGCGGCGAAATTTCGGGCGGCGGCGAGACCGACCTCGGGCGCAATACCGACGTGCTTGTAACAAAAGATAAAGCGCAGGGCATTGAAATAGCGGTAAGGACCCTCTGCCCCGAAATTATCGCGTTTGATGAAATAGGTTCCGCCGACGAGCTTGCAAAGGTAAGCGAGAGCTTTCTTGCGGGCGTAAGCATTATAACCACCGCCCATATCGGTTCCGCCTCTGAGCTTACCCATCGCAGGGTGACCCGCGAGCTGCTTAGTTCGGGCGCAATCGGCAGCATTGCCCTTCTGCCCGAAATGATAGGCGGAAAGATAGGCTTTCTGCCCGCAAAGGCAGTGTGACAAAAAATGCAGATACTTATTAAAATTACGGGGCTTGCTTTGGTGCTTTCGGTATCCACCGCCATAGGTTTTTTGCGCGCCGCGGCTCTTAAAACCCGAGAAAAACGGCTTTTCGGTCTTTACCTTTGTATGTGCGATTTAAAGGAACGCATACGGCTTGAAAACGATGAATTAAGAGACGTGTTGAAAAAGAGCTTTAACGGACAGGTATCCGAAACCGACGGCGGCTTTAAAATATCGGTAAACGGCATACTGCCGGAGGACGAAAAACTGATAAACGAATACTTTTCGTCGGCGGGGATGTCCGACCCCGACGCAGAATACGAACGGGCGCAGCTTTACGCATCGCTTGTAAAAAAACAGCACTCCGCCGCGGCGGCAAACTCCGCACAGCTTTGCAAGCTGTATAAAACGATAGGCTTTATGGCGGGAATATTTATTTGTATCTTTCTTATATAGGTGAAATATATGGACGTTGATTTTATTTTTAAAATAGCCGCAATAGGCATAATCGTTACCGTTTTAAATCAGCTTTTGGTGCGCTCGGGACGTGAGGAGCAGGCAATGCTTACCACCCTTGCGGGACTTGTGGTTGTTCTGCTTATGATAGTAAACGCTATCGCCGACCTGTTTTCTTCGGTCAAGAGCCTTTTCGGGTTGTAGAAAATGGAACTGTTAAAAATTTTGGCTGTCTGTTTTATCGCCGCTATCTTCGCCGTGATACTGAAACAGTATAAAGGCGAATATTCGCTGATAATCACGGTAGCCGCCTCAATAACCGTTATAACTATGATAATAGGTGCGGTAGCAGGACCCGTCGCACAGCTGCGCGATAAACTGAACGAATGCGGAATAAGATACGAATACTTTGCCGTTGCGCTTAAAGCCCTCGGAATAGGCTATGTAACAGGATTTATAGCCGACGCCTGCCGCGACAGCGGTCAAGCCTCGCTCGCCTTAAAGGCGGAGCTTGCAGGCAAATGCGCCGTGTTTGTCCTCTGTCTGCCGCTTATAACCTCGGTGCTTGATACCGCGCTTAAATTTATCTGAAAATGAAAAAACTTGTACTTATATTAATTCTTATATTCGCCTTTTCCGTACCCGTTTGCGCAGAAGGCGCGGATCTCTACGCCGAGCAGTACGGGATAAGCGGAGCCGACGGACTTGACGGTGCGCTCCCCGACTCGGCAAAGGAATTTTTTTCGGAAAACAAAATAGAGCCTTCCGACCCAAGCTGGGTAAACTCTTTAAGCGGTGAAAACGTGTTCCGCCATATATGGGGTTTTCTCACATCGGGAGCAAAAACGCCGCTTAAAACCTGCGCCGCGGTAATCGGTATCATACTGATAACGGCGGCTCTTACGGCTATGAATGAAAAGGACGGAATTATGCCGACAGCGGTTTACGCCTCGGTGCTTGCGGTAGCGTCGGTCATAGCCGTGCCTGTGTTTTCCTCAGTAAACACAGCGGTAAACGCAATGAAAGGCTGCGCCGCGTTTATGCTGTCCTTTATTCCCGTTTTCGCGTCGGTGGTAGCGGCGTCGGGCAAAGCGGTTACAGCCGCGTCTATGAGCACATTGCTTTTAGGTTCGGCACAGGCGGTATCTTATATATCAAACTTTGTCGTTATTCCGCTTATGGGCGGTTATCTCGCCGTGAGCATAAGCTCGTCGGTCTCGCCGCTCGTTTCGCGTTCTGGCATTGCGGAGGGTATTAAAAAACTTGCCTTTTGGATACTCTCACTCATAACCACCCTTTTTCTCGGCGTTTTAAGTATCCAGACCGCCGTTAATTCGGCGGCGGACACGCTCTCTATGCGAACGGCGAAATTCATTCTCGGAACCTCTGTGCCGATAGCGGGAACCGCCCTTTCCGAGGCGGTATCCACCGTGACCGCCTCGCTCTCGCTGTTGAAATCCTCTGTTGGGATTTACGGGGTAGTGGCGGCGTCGGCTATATTTCTTCCGATAGCGGCGGAGCTTGTTTTGTGGCGGCTTATGCTTATGCTTACTTCTTCCGTTTCTCAGATATTCTCCCTTGTGCGTATATCCGCCGTGCTGAAAGCGGTTGACGCTATGCTTTCCCTGCTTATAGGCACCGTCTTGCTCACCGCCGCGATGTTTATAATCTCGCTTGCGGTCGTTGTGGGGGTTCGGGTATGAACGGCCTTTCTTTATTTATAACCTCGTTTTGCGGAGCATGCGTGCTTATAGGCGCGCTTTATATTCTCTGCCCCGACTCCGCAATGTCAAAATCTATAAAATATGCCCTAAGCCTTGTTTTTATAATAAGCGTGATCACCGCGGCGGCAGCCGTCGGCAGAATAGATATTTCGTTTGATACAAACGCCGTTTCTGCGCCGTCGGCAGACGAGCTTGCGGCGGCGTCCGCACGCTATGCATATTCATACGCACTTGAAAAGGAAAAAATAAATTTTTCCGAAATTACTGTTTGTACGGATAAAAGCGAAGACGGCAGCATAATAATTAGTAAAGTAATAATTTATTCGGACGCAAACAAAGAGGACATCTTCCGCGCGCTCGGCGAAGCCGCGGAGAACTACGAGATAGAGGTACGTACAAATGAATGAAAAAATTAAAAAATACTTCGAGCTTGCAAAAAGCCCGAAACTGCTGATGATTTTAGGCATAGCGGGCATACTGCTTATCTTTCTTTCGTCGTTTGTCGGCAAGGAAAAAAGCAGCTCGGCGCCCGTATCCGCCGATACGCCGTCATCTGAGGAATACCGTGTAAAATTAGAGGAAGACGTAAAGCAGATGGTGAAAAGCATAACGGGGAGCGACAACGTGACGGTGGTTATAACGCTTGAAAGCGGCGTAAAGTATTCATACGCCGACGTAAACGAGGGAACCGCCGCAAGCAAAACAGAGCAAAACGGCGAAAGCACAAGCAGTGAAACGAAACAAACATACATAACCGTAAAAACCGCCGACGGCGGCGAGCAGGCGCTTATAGTAACCGAGGTAATGCCCGAAGTGCGCGGGGTTGCGATAGTCTGCGAGGGAGGCGATGACGAAAGCACTGCCGAAAAAATAACAGGCGCGGTCACCGCCGCCTTAAATATCACATCAAAAAGAGTATACATAGCAGGAGGAAACAGTTATGAAAAAAGGTAAGGTATTCGGAAAAAGTCAGATAGCCGTTGCGGCAATGGTATTGGCGCTCGGCGCCGCAATATGGCTGAATATGAAATACTCCTCATCAAGCAAATATTTAGGTCAGGCAACCTATGTCAGCAATTCGTCCTCCCAAACATCGTCGGTAAAGGCGAACGCCTCGGCAAAGGAAAAGGACGAAAACTATTTTGAGACCGTAAAGCAGGAACGCAAAAAAAACCGCACCGAGGCGCAGGAAGCAATTGAAGAAACCCTTAAAAGCGACAAGCTGACCGAGGCTGACAAAACCTCTGCGCTTGCAAAAATAGAAGAAATGTCCGACCGAATGGAGCAGGAAAGTAACATAGAATCGCTCATAAAAGCCAAAGGCTTTAAGGAAGTTGTCGCGGTTATAGGCGGCGACGGCATAAATGTTGTCGTCAAGAGCGACGGTCTTACCTCGGCTCAGACCTTGCAAATTCAGGACATAGTAACCTCGCAGACCTCCATACCGCTTTCGGGAATTAAGATAATCACAATAAAGTAGTTGTGTTATTTGAAAAATGTGGTATAATATAGGAAAGACATATACGGAGGTATCCCATTATGAGTGAAAATAAAACAGAGCTTTCCATAAATACCGAAGTTCTTGAAAAAATGGCGGAGCTTGCCGCGAAAGAGGTTGAAGGCGTTGCAGGTCTTACCAAAAAAGCGGTCGATATTAAGGGCATATTAAAAACAAAGAGCGCGTTTAAGGGCGTTAAGGTTGAAAATATCAACGGCGCAATAAATATAAGCGCTTATATCTGCGTTAAGCAGGGCGTTGACGTCAAAGATGTCGCCGAAAAGGTTCAGCAGAGCATTAAGGATAAGATCCAGACTATGACGGGCAGCGCCGTCACCCGCGTTAACGTTTCGGTTTGCGATATTGACATAACCGAGGAAGAAAAGACCGAGGAATAAGGTCGTATCATAATAAATTTGTAAATCGGAGTTTGCAGAGATAAGAGTATTAATGCTTGTACCGGCTTCGCTGACGGGGTCGGACGCATCAGTTACGTCTCTGTGAACTCCGATTTTCGTCCCGGTATATCGGGATTTGACAAATCGGGATTAATATAGTAATATAATACATAATATTTTTTAAAATATTAAATGATGTTTTTTAGGAGTTGGTTATTCAATGGACGACAGTCCTGCGGGGAGTATTATACTTTTCGTACTGCTGATTCTTTGCAGTGCTTATTTTTCAGGCACCGAGATTTCGTTTGCTTCGGTAAACAAAATTCATATGATAAGCCGAGCCTCAAAGGGTGACAAGAGAGCAAAGAGGGTTCTCTGCGTTCTTGACCGTTTTGACGAGGCTTTGTCTGTGGTGCTTATAGGAAACAACATTGTTAATATCGGGTGTGCTACGCTCTCGGTAATTATCGCCACCGACATTTGGGGAACAAAGGCGGTCACCGCCTCCACGGTGATTACAACCGTTATAATCTTCTTTTTGGGTGAAATGATACCGAAATGCTTTGCGCGCTCCTGTAACGAGCGGTTTGCTGAGGCGGTCAGCGGTTCGCTCCTTTTTCTTATGAAGATATTAAAACCGCTGTCGGCTATGTTTACCGCCCTGTCGCGCCTTGTCGCACTTCCCTTTAAGCGCAACGCCGAGGAAGACGTCACTATGACTGAGGACGAACTGCACGATATAGTCGAAAACATCTCGGAGGACGACGGATTTGACGAAGAAACAGGCAAGCTGGTCAAATCCGCGCTCGAATTTTCGGACAGGTCGGTAAAGGATATTATGATTCCTTGGGAAGACGTGCTGAAAATCAAAACAAGTATGAAAACGCCCGAAATACTCGGTACAGTCAAATCCTCGGTTCATTCGCGCATACCCGTTATCGACCGAATCGGCAACGTAAAGGGCATTTTGCAGATACGCAATTTCTTAAAAGCGTATATAAAAAATAAAAACAACGTTATCCTCGCGGGCGTTATGGACTATCCTTATTATATAAAGCCCGATATGCCGATAGACGAAGTGCTGACCGCTATGAGCAACCACAGGCGCAACCTTGCCGTGGTCCGCACCGCTGACGGGCAGACGCTCGGAATAATAACGGTTGAGGATATTTTGGAGGAACTCGTCGGCGAGATATACGACGAGGACGATATAGGAGGTGCTTCAGATGAATGACGCGCTTTCCTATTTGTCGATAGCTCTGCTTTTAGCGCTGTCGGCTTTCTTCTCGGCTACCGAGATAGCGTTTGCGAGCGTAAACCAAGTAAGGCTTAAATCAATGCAGAAGCAAAAAAAGAGCCTTGCCGTTTCGTTGGCTCTTAAAATCTCTGAAAATTATGACGAAACGCTCGGCGCAATACTTGTCGGCAACAACCTTGCTAACACCGCGTCCTCCTCAATTGCAACGCTTATCGTAATAGGCGCACTCGGCGAAAACTACGCCTGGGTTGCAACAGCCGTTATGACCCTGTTGGTGCTGACCTTCGGCGAGATAATACCCAAGGTTGTCGCAAAGCAGAACCCCGAGCTGTTTGCAAAAACGGTGTCGGTGCCTGTTTACGGCCTTTCGGTTGTATTAAAGCCGATAACAATGATAATTCTGCTTGTAATTAAATTGACTTCAAAGCTCTGGAAAGGCAGTATTGCGGACGCGGACGCGGTTTCCGAGGACGATTTTGAAAACATTATCGACATTGTTGAGGACGAGGGCGTGCTTGACGAGGAGCAGTGCGACCTGCTTCAAAACGCGCTTGATTTTGACGATGTGCTGGCTTATGAAATAATTACTCCGAGGGTCGATATGGACGCGATAGACATACGCGACCCTTATGAGAAAAACATTGAAAAGCTCCTTGAAACCACCTATTCGCGCATACCCGTTTTTGAGGATACACCCGATAATATCATCGGTATTCTCCACATGAACAGGTTTTACAAAAGCTATGTTGAAGACCGCAAGGTCGGCATAAGGGGTCTGCTTTTGCCTGTTACATTCGTTCACAAAACAATGCCGCTTCCCGATGTGCTTGAAAAAATGAAGGAAAAGAAAACGCATATGGTCGTCGTGCTTGACGAATACGGCGGAACTATGGGTATTCTCACTATGGAGGACGTTTTGGAACAGCTCGTCGGCGAAATATGGGACGAAACTGACGATATTGAGCGTGAGTTTATCTGCGTTGACGATACGCATTTTGAGGCGGTCGGCGATATGCGAATAGACGACTTCTTTGATGAGTTTGACATCGACATTGACGGCGAGGAATACGATACCGACAATACCACCGTCGGTGGGTGGGTCGTTTCTATGCTTGACGGCGAGGCGCACGAGGGCGACTCATTCAAGTTTGAAAGCCTTAAAATAACCGTCGGCGAGGTTGACGGTTACCGTGTGGAACGGGTATATGTTGAAAAACTGCCCGAGGAAGAAGACGGCGAATAATTTTTAATCGGCATATAAATACAAATCACTTCGGGTGCTGACCGTCTCGGACAGCACCTTTTGTTTATGGTATGCATTAAGAAAGCAGCGATAATAAAATTTAACCGTTTTGCCCGCATTTCACCAACCTTTTCGGCTTGGTAGTTTATAAAATATATAAGCGCAGTCTTTCGGTTTGCCCCGTCTGTAACGCGGCGCAAAGCTCGGATCACCTTTTCTGCCCGTTCTGCGGCAATAAGCTCGGCTCCCGCTGCGAAAACTGCGGAAGTAAAATAGGAGAAAAAGACGCCTTCTGCCACCATTGCGGCGTTAAAATTAAATAAAAAGAAGCCGTATCCCGTTCGGACAAAACCTGACGGAATACGGCTTTTTTAACACACCTTAAAAGAGCAGCAGTACAGCGCTTACTGCCGCGACAATACCGCCGACAGCGCTGATAATGCCATATATTTTTTTGGATTCGGGATCGTGCTTTTCCTCAACAAGATAGTAGATACCCGCAATGAGAATAAGTATACCGATGATAAGTCCGATAATTTTTAAAACCATTATTTTTTCCTCCATTTCAGTAAAAATGCCGAATTTGTAATTACAAGCACCGAGCCTGCGTTATGTACCAATGCGCCTACAACGGGGTTTAGCGTGCCGATGATCGCAAGCCCAACGGCGATAAAATTCAGAGCCATTGAAAAAGTCATATTCAGCTTTATGGTGGTCATCATACGCTTTGACAGCGCCACAAGATGCGGCAGTTCTTTAACCTCATCGTCAACAAGCGCAATATCAGCCGCGTCTACGGCAATGTCGCTGCCTACCCCGCCCATAGCGATACCGACGTCTGCTTTTTTCAGCGACGGCGCGTCGTTTACGCCGTCTCCTATCATACATACCGACATACCGCTTTGCTGATACTCCTCAATGTATTTCAGCTTGTCCTCGGGCAGACAGTTTGCCCTTACTCCGTCAATATGCAACATATCAGCAACGGCATTGGCTGAATTTTCATTATCTCCTGTCAACAGTACGGTTTGAACGCCCAAATCGGACAGTTGCTTAACGGTTGATGTACTTTCCTTACGCAATGTGTCAGACAATGCAAGAAAGCCGATAAATATGCCGTCCGCCGCAACATAGATAACGGTACAGCCCTGCTGTATGTGAGTTTCAGCGCTTGACGGAGGGGTTATTTCAACGCCGTGTTCACGCAACAGCTCGGTATTGCCGGCAAGAACTCTCCTGCCTGCGACCGTTGCGCAAACCCCTCTGCTCGGAATCATCTGAAAATCCGCCGTATCCGTTGGTAACGCGCCTGTCTTTTTATAGCAATTAACAACAGCCTTGCCGAGCGGATGCTCGGAAAATTGTTCCGCAGACGCCGCTAACCGATAAACTTCGTTTTCGTCAAAATTTTGCGAAACACTGACAGTATCAACAACTTTTGGAGTTCCGTAGGTCAATGTGCCTGTCTTGTCAAAAGTAATTATTTTTACCTTTGACAGACGTTCCAAAGCGTCGCCCTCGCGGACAAGGAACCCGTGCTTTGTTGCGTTTCCGATAGCCGCCATAATTGCCGTAGGCGTAGCCAAAACCAAAGCGCAGGGACAGAACACTACCAAAATAGTGACCGCACGTATAATTTGTCCCGAAATAAACCAAGTCAGCACGGCGGCGGTCAGAGCAATCACCACTATCCACGTTGCCCAACGGTCAGCCAACCCGACAATTTTTGCCTTTCCCGCGTCTGCCGACTGCACCAATCTTATCATACGCTGAATTGAACTGTCCTCGCCTACCTTTGTTGCCTCCATTTCAAAAGCGCCGAACTGATTGACAGTACCGCTGAAAACCGTATCACCGACAGTCTTATCCACAGGCAGGGATTCTCCCGTCATTACGGCTTGATTGATCGAGGTTTGACCGCAGATTATAATACCGTCTACGGGAACACTCTCTCCCGGAAGCACGCGTACTTTGTCGCCCACCTTGACCTGCTCGGCGGGAACTACCGTTTCCTTGCCGTTTCTTATTACCCGCGCCGTACGCGGTGTTAGGTGAACCAACTTTTCTATACCAGCTCTTGCTCTCGCTACGGTCAGTTCTTCAAGCAATGCGCCGAGCTGCATAATAAACGCAACCTCTCCTGCGGCAAAGTCTTCCCCTATGCAGACCGAGGCTATCAAAGCTATGGAAACCAAAACGTCAGCCTTGATGTCAAATGCGGTGACCAGCCCTATTAACGCCTCTAAAACGATTGGCAGACCGCACAGAACAATAGCGATCCAAGCCGAATCAAACGGAAAAGGCTGAAATTTCAACAGACTGCAAATAACCGCAACGCCCGATATTACAAGCAAAACAATATCCTTTTTTATTCCGCCGAGCGCCAATAAACGCTCTAACCTTTCCATAACCCGTTTCATATATGCTCCCTCTTTCTATACCGTACGGGGTATAAGTATATTATACATATAGGGGTATAGGTTGTCAAGAGCAAAAAAAGAAAAAGCCGACCGCACAGCCGACTTTAAAATTAAATATCTTATTGCATATTAGCAAAACGTTCAACAGCCTTTGTAAAGCTGTCAATAGTTTTTTCCGCGTCGCCGTGTTCAATGCCGTCACGGACGCAGTGCTTGATATGACCTTCAAGAACAACCTTTCCGCAGCCGTTTAAGGCGGATTTTGCGGCGTTTATCTGCGCGAGTACGTCTTCGCAGGGTACATCTTCATCTACCATACGGTCAATAGCTTGCACCTGACCGATAATTTTTTTCAAACGGCGGTGCAGGTTTTCCGCGTCCATACACTGTTTCATAAACGACCCCTCCATCATGCGGCATAGAATTTTTTACCGCTGCTTTGCGTTTATTATAGTTCTTATAGATACAGATGTCAACCTTTTCGCCCGTATTATATTTGCGCCAACCTTTTCTGATTTCCTGCGTTTAATGTTATAGGACACGAAAAGAAAAGCAAAGCGGGAGGAAACAATATGAGTAACGCCACAAAAACAATTCCGCAGATTTTAAGGTCAAACATCTGCACCGTATTTAATTTGTTAAACCTTTTAATCGCCGTATCGCTTGCGGCGGTAGGGGCTTGGAAAAACATTTTGTTTATGGCTGTAATCGCCGTCAATACGGCGGTTGGCAGGCGGTTCAGACCGCCGCCGTTATAATTCTTTTGATATTCGGCAGAAAACAAATAAAAAATACCGTTCGCTGTTCTGTGTTACAGCGAACGGCAGGTAATAATAAAACAGGAAACAATTAACGGTTGTTTCCTGTTTTTATTGGTTTTTCGACCTCTGATACCTAATTCTCGAATTTAATTTTTCTGTTTATCAGCACATAAATTCCGACGAGAACTGCGACCGAGCCGCAAAGCACGCCGTACATAGCGCCTATACTCACCTTGCTATCGAAGAAATACAGATTGCAGTCAACCCCGTCGCGAATCATTTGCACGACCTCCTCGGGAAATCCGCTGTTTCTCATTTCCTCAAAAACGCCGCGCATAGCGTGGTTGCGGAGAAGCGAGGTTCCGTAAGTTCCGGGTAAAAACGAAAGCGTTTTTTGAAGACCCGAAGAAAAGTTTGAAATAGGCATATACGCGCCGCATATAAAGCCGTAGCCCGCGCTTACTATGGTCCCCACAGCCGACGCCTGACCGTCGGTTGAAAGGAAAAAGTTTATGCACGACGAGATAGCCGTGCCGAAAAGCACCAACAGCAAAACGTCAAGCAAAAGCAAGAAAACATCTTGAACCGAGAGATACCAACCCGTAAATCCGAGGTACAAAAGGCAGGCTCCCGCCGCGGCAACGGAGATTATAAGGGTGGAAACAATGGTTGACAGATAGTATCCGAGCGCTATTGTGCCCGTTCCCACGGGCGTTATGGTAATATCCTTTTTTGCGCCTGAAACCTTGTCGCGAATCATCAAAAGGTTGGAGCAAAACGCCACCGTAACACAGCTTACCGCCAAAAGCGAGGCCACCAGCTGACCGCCGACGCAGCCGTTTATAACGCTGTCGGCAACGGTTGCTCCCGCCTCTTTAAGCGCGCCGCGGAACGAATCGTCATACACCTTTTTCAGAAATGTGGCGTAAAGCACAAGCAGAATAATCGGCGTTATAAGGGAAGAAAAGAACATTCCCTTATCCTTAAAATACAACTTTGTATCACGTTTTATAAGTGCGCCGAGCTGTTTCATTCCCTTTCACCTCCGAGCAGTTTTTTGCCTGTAACGGCAAGAAATACATCGTCCATCTTGCCCTTTGTTATCTCATAGTCCCCGAAAAGCTCGGGGTATTTTATTATTAATCCCGTGGCGGCGGCTGTATCGGGAACCGAGACTCTGAACGCGTCTTTTATCTTCTCATACGGCGCACCCAGCTTCCTTATATCTTCTTCCTTCGCACCGTAAACGGTAATAAAATCGCCCGTGTAGGTGTTTTTAAGTTCAAGCGGCGTACCCTCAGCCGCTATTTGACCCTTATCGAGTATTATTACATAGTCGGCGTCCGCCGCCTCCTCCATATAGTGGGTCGTGAGGAAAACCGTAAGCTCCTCCTGTTTGCGGAGATTTGAGATAACGTCCCACAAAAGATTGCGCGTTTGTGGGTCGAGACCCGTTGTCGGCTCGTCAAGAACAAGTATTTCAGGCTTGTGAACAAGCGCCCGCGCTATGTCGATACGTCTTCTCTGCCCGCCTGACAGCTTGCCGACGGGGCGTTTTAACAGATCGCCGAAGTCAAGCATTTCGGAAAGCTCTTTAAGGCGTGCCTTGAACTGCTTGCCGCAAATTCCGTAAAGCGCCGCTCGGCTTTCAAGATTGTCCTTTACCGAAAGGTCCTTATCAAGCACCGAGCTTTGAAAAACCACTCCAAGCCTTTGTTTTACGCTTGTCGGGTCGCTTTTCGGATCACAGCCGCCTATCAGCACGCTGCCGCTGTCCCTTTTCAGCTGACCGCACAGAATATTTATCGTGGTTGATTTTCCTGCGCCGTTGACGCCTAAGAATGCGAACAGCTCGCCCTTTTTAACCTTAAAGCTAAGATTATTAACGGCTTTAACTTCTCCGAACGACCTGTTTAAATTTTGTATTTCGATTATATTCTCCATTTTCTAACCTCTAATAAGAAATCGGTGTGCGAAAAATCGCACTTATAATACAGTCTATAATGAACACCGCGGCTATTCCCGCGCAAACTGCGTGAATTACGGCAGGATTAAGCCTTTTATAAAGCCTGTCGGACAGCGGCTCCAACACATAGTGAAAGAACAGTCCGAGCAGACCGAAGCTGACAACGCTCCGAAAACAGATAATTCCACCTATATTCAGAAACAAATTCCTGTAATCCCACAGGCGTATGTGAAAAAGATTTATTCCGACATAACCTATAATATATTCCACAACGCCCGTTATAACCACGCACATAGTAAACAGTAAAACGGGGTTTTTCCTGAGCGGCTTCATAAAGTATATGCACAGCGCGCCGAGACCGTATATAGGCAGCCACGGACCGTATAAAATTCCGCGGTTCCTGAGCATACCCTCGGTAAAGGCGTAAAATATTTCCTCATATATCCAGCCCACAAGACAGCCCGAAAGAAATATTAAGAACAGATAACACAGCGCGTCTACGGTAAATTTCTTTTCCGTTGCCGAGTTTTCGGCAACAGAATTTATATTTATACGTTCCTTTGTTTTCATCTTCCGTTTCCTTTTTAATCAAAGACCCGCAAAAACCTTGGTTCCCTTTTTCTTTAACCAATTAAAAAGCAAAAGCGACAATATAAGCGTTGCCGCCGAGAATATTCCCATAAATGCGGCGAAGCCTATTTTGTAACCTACCGCGAAGAACAGCACGGCGGGAAGTATAGCATAAACAAATCCCGCAAGCAACGATATTGCAACCGCGCCGCTCTGCTTTATCGGGGTTATTTCGCTTGTCCAGACGAGGTTTGGCATTTTAAGTCCCATAAACATATCAAAGTTCGCCTTTATCAGAACATACAGCAACGGAACGGCTGTAAGGAACAAAAGCTGTATAGGACTGCACCGACAGACAACAGCCGCGCATATAATGCCGAAAAGCATCGGCACGGCGGTAAGAACAAGCTGAACAGACAGCTTTGCGCGTATTACCTGCCACGGCGTTATAGGTAACGACTGCGATATCCAAAGGCTTTTGCCTTCAAGCGAGACAGAGGGCGCCGCCATATCGTTCATTGCCGCAAGCAGACATAATATCACACAAAAAATAACCTGAATACTGTCCGTTTTTCCGCCGAAAAGCGCGCCAAGCACGGCAACCATATCCTTACCGACAAAGAGCATCACGACGCCGAACACGGGGATCAATAAAATTCCGAGACCGCAATTTAGCATATAATTCGGGCTTGCGGTAAACCGCTTTAATTCACGGAAAAAAACCGCCGATTGCACGCTCTTTGTTTTGAGCGGCATATCTTTATACTTTCGCTTAACCGTTTTGCCCGAGGAAGTAGCTATCTTCAAAAAGCTGTGAGCGATGACCGCCCAAACAACGGCGAAAACGGCGGCAATGACCGCGGTAACGCAAAGCACCGCCATAGGGTCGCCCGTTCCCAGCTTGCCGAACATATAAACGGGATAAGCGCTGCCCTTTATCCTCGCACCGTATTTCGCGGCATTGGAAACAATGTCAGTAACCATACCCTGAGCCTTGAAGTAGAAGAAATAATAAGCGCCGATAAAAACAAGCGAAACTATTACCGTAATAAAGCTCTTGTTTTTAAGTTTTAGGCTTATTTTTGCCACAACATATCCCAAAACGACCGAAAGGGTCAGCACAAAGATTGAAACGTCCGCAATAAGCATTATTCCGCCTATAACCGCACCGACGCCTGCCGAAACTACTATCCAATAAACAATTACCGACGGCAAAAGCACCGTAAGCGAGTACATAAGACCCATAAGATAAACGCCGAGCAAGCGCGCCGTCATAACGGTATTTACGGGGATAGGCATAGATAAAAGCAGGTCGTTATCCTTGGCGAGATACAGCCCCGAATAGGTGTTGAAGACGCTGCCGAACGTGCCGAGAAATACCGCAAGCAGACCCATAAGCGCAAAATAGAGCCAATCCATACCTGCCGCCGCCATAGAACCGCACATAAAATAAGCCAAAAACGAGAACATTCCGCCCAAAACGCCTATCATAAGAAAGACAAACAGAACTATATATCCTGCGGTCGCGCCCTTTGAGCGCGCTTTGTTCTTTTTCGCGTCATACACATAACTGCGGAATATTTCCGCAATCTGCTTTTTTACAAGGGTTTTCAGCATTCTTCTCCCTCCAATTCGAGGAATACCTGTTCAAGCGAATCGTCGCCCTTTACCTCCTCCATTGTGCCGGAGCGTATCAGCTTGCCGTCCTTTATAATAGCGACCTTGTCGCACAGCTTTTCGGCAACTTCAAGCACGTGGGTCGAGAAGAATATCGCGCCGCCGTTTTCACATATCTCGCGCATCATACCTTTAAGGATATGCGAAGCCTTGGGGTCGAGACCGACAAACGGTTCGTCCATAATTATAAGACGGGGAGAATGTATCCACGCCGCAATAATAGCGAGCTTTTGCTTCATACCGTGCGAATACGCCGCTATCGGCTGTGCAAGATCGTCGGTAAGCTCAAATTTGTCGGCATATTCATTGATTTTAGCGCGGCGCTCCTCGGCACCCACGCCGAATATGTCGGCTATGAAATTAAGATATTTTATTCCCGTCATAAAATCGTATAAATCGGGATTATCGGGTATATAAGCAAATTCCTTTTTACATTCAATAGGCGAGGTTTTTATGGATTTACCGTCTATGTATATTTCTCCGCCGTCAAATTCCAATATTCCGACGACCGATTTTAAGGTGGTTGTCTTTCCTGCGCCGTTGTGACCTATAAATCCGTATATTTCACCCGATTTTATGTGCAGGCTGAGATTGTCAACCGCCTTTTTTTCGCCGTATTTTTTTGTGAGATTTTCAATTTTCAGCATTTTTATATCCCCCTTGTGTGAAGATGAATTATTTTATTTCAACTCCGCCGAAAAGGCATTTCGCGTTCACATACAGCGTATGCTCCGAATTTATACCGCTTCTTTTCAGCTTGTCGCCCGTTCCGCCGAACAGCGACGTCGAGCGTATCTTCACGCTCATATTTTGGGGAGCGTATATGGTTATGCCGCCGAACATTGCCGTCGCGTTTATAACGCAGTCGCTTTCGATGATCGCGTTGCGTATGTCGCAGTCAACACCGCCGAAAAACGCATTTAATTCCGTGCTTTCAAAACGTTCTCCCGAAAAATTAAGCTCCGAGCCCGCAAAAGCGGCGGTTGTCTGCCTGTATCCGTCCGAACTTCTCTTTATTTCCATATCCTTTATGTCCCTGCGCGGTAAAAAACTGCTGAAAACCAGCTTTAAGCCGACCGCCACAATAACGACGGGCACTATCAGCTTCCAAAACATTGAAAAGCTGAGTATATCCTGACAGCAAAGGAGCAAAAACACGCCTATTCCAAGCCCTACGGCGCTGCCCCACTTGTCGCTGTCGGTTATAAGCCCGACGCCGCACGGGACGATGATAAACAACGTCCACCAACCGTCAAAGAATATGTCGACGTCGATTATGTTCATAGCGTTAAGTCCGAAAATTACACCCGCCGCTATGAGAACAACGCCCCAAATAATACTGCTTACCCTTTTCATTATAAGTCCCCCTTTAAAAATTTACCCACAGCTTTGTTATACTGTTTATATTTTTGAGCGGCTATGCTGTGACCGCCTTTAATGAATTTAAGCGCGGCGTTCGGAATACTTGCCGCTATAAGCTCGGTGTGCTTCTGCTTTATTAAATCGTGCGTTCCCGCAATAACCAGCGTCGGTGCGCTTATTTCGTTAAGCTCCGACGGCGATATATGCGGCTCGTTCACCATAAGACCGAGCATTTCGGCGTTCCTTGCCGCCTTTTCTGAGCCTTTCGCAAAATGCGAGGCGATTTTGTACCCCAATTCAACAAATATCTGAAAGTATCCCTTTACTCCGCTCGGCGAGATATTTCCGCCGTTCAGCACAAGCCTTCTCACCGAATAGGGATAGCGCATTGCAAAATACATCGCAATATTCGCCCCGTCCGAAAAGCCTAAAATATCCGCCCTTTCTATTCCGTGTTCCTTCATAAAATCATAAAGATCATCGGCAAAGCGGCTTAAAGTAAATTCGCCGCCGCCCCGAGGGGATTTTCCGTGACCCCTTGTGTCAACCGCGATAACGCGGAAGTCCTTTGAAAAATATTCAATTTGACGGCAAAAATATTCGCAGTTTTCGCCGTTCCCGTGGAGAAGTATAAGCGGAAATCCTTTTCCTTTTTCTATGTAATTAAGACGAATACCACTCATTATTACTCTCCGACATCAAATATTTCAGCATTGCCGTGAACTCCACCGTAAGCATTTCGCTTAGCTGCTCTTTTGAAAAACGGCACATTCCCGTGGCGCACATGGACGCTATTCCGTAGGTGTATATCCAAACGTTTTCAAAAAGGCGGTTTGCAACGTTTGGGCTGATACCGTATTCGTCCGTCAAAACGTCCATACAGTAATCCGCGGTCTCGCCGAGAAGACCCCTGACATCGTCAAACGTTACCGCGTCCTTATTCTCGTGCATAAACAGCAGCTGATACAGCTTCGGCTCGTTAAGGCTGAATGTCAGCATTCTCATTCCCGCCTGCTTAAAAGGCGGCATATTGCCCTCTCTGTCCACAACGTAGGTCTCGTACATTCTTAAAGCGGCGGCTCTTACCTCCTTTGTCAGCTCCTCCATATTTTTAAACACGGTGAATATAGGTCTTGCCGAGCTTCCGAGCCGCTGTCCTATATTCCGCGTGGTAAGACCCTCTGCGCCCTGTTCCCTGACTATTTCAAGAGCGGCAGCAATAATTTCTTCCCTGTCAAATTTCGGCTTCGGCGGCATTTTTATCAACTTCTTTTTCTAAATCAATCGTTTTACATCATCTGTTTTAGATTGTATCATATTGTTATTTCCTTGTCAAGTCAGATTTTAGATGACAGACGAATGTTAGATATCGGTGCAATTCGCACGAAATATAAAAAATGAAAATAAATTTTTTTATCGGACATATTTCTATCATTTTTTCACTTTTAAAGTCATATAATTTTTACAGACGAAGAAAAGCAGTAAAAAGGAAAGGTGAGAAAACAATGACAGATTTTTATCCGGAAGGTTGGAGTTGCGGCGGCTCCGAAAACAAAAGAAGTATTATGACCCCGTCGTCGCTGAGTGAGGCGCAGCAAAAACAAACGGTGATAGAGTCCCCCGTGCTTATGTGCGATGCCTCGCACAATCTTATCGTAAATCTCGGCTGTATGAAGGGCGTAATACCCCGTGACGAGGGCGCTATCGGAATATCCGACGGCTCCACAAGAGATATAGCCCTTATTTCACGCGTGGGCAGACCCGTTTGCTTTATAGTAACGGGCATTGAGACCGACGATAAGGGTAAACCGTACGCCCGTCTTTCACGCCGCCGCGCGCAGGAGCTGTGCCGAGAAAGCATTTCCTGCAACCACCGAATAGGCGATGTGATAAAGGCAAAGGTAACACATCTTGAATCGTTCGGCGCGTTCTGCGACATAGGCTGCGGAAATATAGCCCTGCTGCCGATAGACTCAATATCGGTATCGCGCATATCACACCCGAAAGACCGTTTTAGAGTGGGCGACGATATAAACGTTATAATAAAAAGCGTAGCCGCCGACGGCAAAATAACCCTATCGCACAAAGAACTGCTCGGCACGTGGAGCGAAAACGCCGAAATGTTCTCGTCAGGGCAGACGGTGACGGGCATAATCCGAAGCGTTGAGGAATACGGCGTTTTCGTAGAGCTCACGCCGAATCTCGCGGGACTTGCCGAGCCGAAACCGAACGTCTTTATCGGTCAGCAGGCAAGCGTTTACATTAAAAGCATTATCCCGGAGAAAATGAAGATAAAACTTATTATTATTGACAGCTTTGACTCGGATTATTCACCGCGGATAAATTATTTTTACAGTGAACCGCACATAGATAAATGGCAGTATTCGCCCGAAGAATGTTCCAAAACCGTCACGACCGTGTTCGGCGACAATATAATTTGATTTTAAGTCCGTTTTGATATATAATGTATCAAAACGGACTTTTTAATAAGGAGATTTTTTAAATGACAGAAGAAACGAAAAGCGGCTGTACAGGCGACTGCGGCTCCTGCGGCGAAAGCTGCGGTTCAAGGGCGGAAAGCCTTATCGAGCCGACAGGCGAATACAATAATATAAAACACGTTATAGGCGTAGTAAGCGGAAAGGGCGGCGTCGGCAAATCTATGGTTTCGTCAATGCTCTCGGTGCTTATGAGACGCAGAGGGTATAAGGTAGGTCTGCTTGACGCTGATATAACGGGCCCGTCTATTCCCAAGACCTTCGGTATAAATTCGCGCGCAATGCAAAACGAGATAGGCATACTCCCCGCCGTTACAAAAAGCGGTATCGAGCTTATGTCGGTAAACCTTATGCTTGAAGATCGCGAATCGCCCGTTGTTTGGCGCGGACCCGTGATAGCGGGCGCCGTCAAGCAGTTCTGGCACGACGTTGTTTGGGGCGATCTCGACTATCTGTTTATTGACTGTCCCCCCGGAACGAGCGACGTACCGCTGACGGTATTCCAAACTATACCGCTTGACGGAATTATAATAGTCACCTCCCCTCAGGACCTTGTTTCGCTGATAGTCAAAAAGGCATATAATATGGCTAAGCTTATGAATATCCCCGTTATAGGCATTGTTGAAAATATGAGTTACATCAAATGCCCCGACTGCGGAAAGAAGATAAACATTTTCGGTTCAGGAAGCAGCGAGGTCGCAGAAGAACTCGGCGTGCCGCTCCTTGCGCGTATGCCTATCGACCCATCGCTTGCCCAAATGGTGGACAACGGCTCCTTTGAATCGTTCGACTGCGGCAGTCTTGACGGCGCCGCCGACGCAATAGAAAAAAGTGTTGACAAACAGTAGGGTTTAGTGCGATAATAGTGGAAAGAAGTATAGATATTATATATTGGTGATGCAGATGCGGATTATTACCGGCTCTGCACGGGGAAGAAAGCTCATTTCTCCCGACGGGCGCGACGTCCGTCCGACCCCCGAACGCGTCAAGGAGGCGCTTTTCAGCGCGCTTCAATTTGACATTGAGGGCAGGCGGATACTCGACCTTTTCGCAGGTTCGGGTCAGCTCGGGTTGGAGGCTTTGAGCAGGGGCGCCGAAAGCGCCGTCTTTGTCGATTCCTCGGCAGACTCTGTTAATATAGTAAAAAAGAATATAGAAGCCTGCGGTTTTGCCGATGTTTCAAGGGTATACAACAAGGATTACAGCGCTTTTACCGCTCTTTGTCGGGACAGGTTTGATATTGCTTTTCTCGACCCGCCGTACAAAGCGGGGCTTTTGGAGCCTGCGCTTAATGCGGTTTGCGGACTGATGAGCGATTACGGCGTTATCGTCTGCGAGCATCCCGACGAAGTCAAATTGCCCGAAACGGTAAACGGTTTCTCGGTTTCAAAGGCCTACCGCTACGGCAAAATATATATGACCCTTTACAGAAAAGAGGGCAAGTGATGACAAAAACAAAAAATATTGCCGTCTGCCCGGGCAGCTTCGACCCTGTAACGAGAGGTCACCTTGATATTATTCACCGCGCCGCCGCTATGTTTGATAAGCTCATCGTGGTCGTGATGAGCAATCCGTCAAAAAAATGCTCTTTTACTCCCGAAGAACGGGTGGCGTTAATAAGAAAGTCGCTTCACGGGCTTGACAATGTCGAGGTAGACTGTTATGACGGTCTGCTCGCCGAATATGCGGCAAAATGCGGCGCCTGTGCGATAATAAAAGGTCTGCGCGCTATGTCTGATTTTGAATATGAATTTCAGATGGCGCTTACCAATAAAAAGCTCAATCCTGACGTTGAAACGCTGTTTTTGACCACCTCGGCTGAGAATATGTACCTCAGTTCGAGTATGGTAAGGCAGATTGCAGGTATGGGCGGCGACGTGAGCGAGTTTGTTCCGTCAGAGATACTTGAAGACATAAAAACAAGACTTAAAAAATAAATTTACGGCGCGTGCCGAAGCTATGGAGGATGAAAAAAATGACACTTGATGAATTACTTGAACAGTTTGACGAGGTTCTTGACAGCGGTATTAAAATTCCCGGCAAGAAAACCGTGGTTGACATTGAAAAGCTGCGTGCGGTTGTTGACGATATTCGTCTTAACATTCCCGCCGAAATTAAAAAAGCGAAGGACATTGTTGCCGACCGCGCCGACATCATTACCAACGCCAAGCGTGAGGCTGATGGCATTATAAGAAGCGCCGAAGAACGCGCAAAGGCAATGGTGGCACAGGAAGAAATAGTAAAAATGGCTCAGGAAAAGGCAGCGGAGATTATCGCCGCCGCTCAGAGCAAGAGCCGCGAAATGCGCAAGGCGTCACAGGAATTTGTTGACGATATTATGCGCCGTGCGGACGAGGGCCTTACCGCCAATCTCGGCGAGGTAAGAAAGACCCGCGCCGCTTTAAAGCAGCAGATTCCCTCGGTTAAAGAATAATTCCGATTTTTTAAAAAAGAAAAAGGCAAAGACGGAGACTGTGGTTACAGCAAAAGATATTAAGCGAGCCGACGGCGGTGCGAGGTCGGCATATCTTTGTAATCAGTATCACTCCCGAGCCGACGGCGTAAACACTTTGTGCTAAGCCGCTCCGTTTTTCCCGCGTTACAGGGAACGCAGATGTCAGTCTGCCGTAATAGGTGGTTAGCGAAGAACCTTCGTCCTATTATGGGCGCAGGTTCTTTTTATTTTGAAAGGAGCAGAAAAAGATGTATAAAGAAATATCTCCTAACCTCAATTTTGTAGAGGAAGAAAAGAAAATAGAAAAATTCTGGGAAGACGAAAAGATATTTGAAAAGAGTATCGACAGCCGTGCCAAAGGCACACCATACGTATTTTATGACGGTCCTCCGACCGCGAACGGCAAGCCGCATATAGGTCACGTCCTGACCCGCGTTATCAAGGATATGATTCCGCGTTACCGCACAATGAAAGGCTATATGGTTCCGCGCAAGGCAGGTTGGGATACCCACGGTCTGCCCGTTGAGCTTGAAGTTGAAAAGCTCCTCGGACTTGACGGCAAGGAACAGATAGAAAAATACGGTCTTGAACCGTTTATCGAGCATTGCAAGGAAAGCGTTTGGAAATATAAGGGTATGTGGGAGGACTTCTCAAAGACCGTCGGTTTTTGGGCGGATATGGAACACCCTTATGTCACCTACGACAATAATTTTATTGAATCCGAATGGTGGGCGCTTAAAAAGATATACGAAAAGGGACTTTTGTATAAAGGCTTTAAGATTGTCCCCTACTGCCCGCGCTGCGGAACACCGCTTTCCTCGCACGAGGTGGCACAGGGCTATAAAAACGTTAAGGAGCGCAGTGCGATAGTTCGCTTTAAGGCTGTCGGCGAGGACGCTTATTTCCTTGCTTGGACAACCACTCCGTGGACCCTCCCCTCAAACGTTGCGCTTTGCGTAAACCCAGACGAAACCTACTGCAAGGTAAAGGCGACTGACGGATACACCTATTATATAGCAAAGGCTCTGCTTGATAAGGTTCTCGGCGGACTTGCCGAAGAAGGCGAAAAGGCTTATGAGATAATAAGCGAATTTAAGGGCAGCGAGCTTGAATATAAAGAATACGAGCCGTTGTTTGACTTTGTAAAGCCCGTCTGCGAAAAGCAGCACAAAAAGGCTCACTTTGTTATGTGCGACAGCTATGTAACAATGACCGACGGTACAGGTATCGTTCACTGCGCGCCCGCGTTCGGTGAGGACGACGCGCGCGTCGGCAGACGTTATGACCTCCCCTTTGTTCAGTTTGTTGACGGCAAGGGAAATATGACCGAGGAGACCCCCTATGCGGGAGTTTTCGTCAAAAAAGCCGACCCGATGGTGCTTAAAGACCTTGACGAAAAGGGACTTTTGTTTGACGCGCCGAAGTTTGAACACGATTATCCGTTCTGCTGGCGCTGCGATACTCCGCTTATCTACTACGCGCGCGAATCGTGGTTTATAAAGATGACCGACGTGCGCGATGACCTTATCCGCAACAACAACACAATAAATTGGATACCCGAAAGCATCGGAAAGGGACGTTTCGGCGATTGGCTCCAAAATGTTCAGGATTGGGGTATTTCAAGGAACAGATATTGGGGCACTCCGCTTAACATCTGGCAATGCGAATGCGGTCATATGCACTCTGTCGGCAGTATTGATGAATTGAAGTCAATGTCCGACAACTGTCCCGACGATATTGAACTTCACCGCCCGTATATCGACGCGGTTACAATAAAATGTCCCCACTGCGGTAAGGAAATGCACCGTGTTCCCGAGGTTATCGACTGCTGGTTTGACTCAGGCTCAATGCCGTTCGCTCAGCACCACTATCCCTTTGAAAACAAGGAATTGTTTGAATCTCAGTTCCCAGCGGACTTTATATCCGAGGCGGTCGATCAGACAAGAGGCTGGTTCTATTCCCTGCTTGCAATTTCAACGCTGATATTCAATAAAGCGCCGTATAAAAACGTTATAGTTTTAGGCCACGTTCAGGACGAAAACGGTCAGAAGATGAGTAAATCAAAGGGCAACGCCGTTGACCCGTTTGACGCACTTTCTTCCTACGGTGCAGACGCGATACGCTGGTATTTCTACACCAACTCTGCGCCGTGGCTGCCCAACCGTTTCCACGGCAAGGCGGTAATCGAGGGTCAGCGCAAGTTTATGGGCACGCTTTGGAACACCTATGCGTTTTATGTGCTGTATGCAAATATAGATGAATTTGACCCAACAAAGTACCGTCTTGAAGACTGCAAGCTGACCGTTATGGATAAGTGGCTGCTTTCAAAGCTCAACTCAATGGTGGCGGCGGTTGACGAAAACCTCGCGTCATACAGGATTCCCGAAGCCGCGCGCGCCTTGCAGGAATTTGTTGACGATATGAGCAACTGGTACGTAAGACGCGGCCGTGAGCGCTATTGGGTTCAGGGTCTGCCTGAGGACAAAATAACCGCCTATATGACACTTTATACCGCGCTTGTAACCACCGCAAAGGCGGCGGCTCCGATGATACCGTTTATGGCGGAAAGCATTTATCAGAACCTTGTAAGAAGCGTTGATAAATCCGCTCCCGAAAGCGTGCATCTCTGCGATTTCCCGACCGTAAATGAACAGCTTATCGACAAAGACCTTGAAGCGAAGATGGACGAGGTTCTTGACATAGTCGTTCTCGGACGTGCCGCAAGAAACGGTTCGGCAAGAAAGAACCGCCAGCCGCTCTCGGTTATGTATGTTAAATCTGACGTTGCGCTTGACGGCGTTTACACCGATATAATAAAGGACGAGCTTAACATCAAAAATGTCAGCTTTACAGACGAGGTTGACGATTTTGTAAGCTACCGCTTTAAGCCCCAGCTCAAAACGGTAGGTCCTAAGTTCGGACGTCAGCTTAACGAGATACGCACCGCCCTTTCGGAGATTGACGGCAATGCGGCAAAGACTCAGCTTGACAGCGACGGATATATAACCCTTTCTCTCCCCTCGGGCGAGGTTCGCCTTGAAACGGAAGACCTGCTTGTTGACGCACAGCAGAAAGAGGGCTTCTACACCGTAAGCAACAAGAACACCACCGTTGCTATCGACACAACGCTTACAAAAGAGCTTATAGAGGAAGGCTTGGTTCGCGAACTTGTAAGCAAAATTCAGACAATGCGTAAGGAAGCAGGCTTCAACGTAACCGATCACATCAATGTAACGATAGACGGTCCGTCTGCCGTTACCGACGTGGCTGTTGCCAAGAAATCCGACATTGTGGGCGACACTCTTGCCGATTCTCTGACCGCGGGAAAAGTAAGCGGATTTACAAAAGATTGGGATATTAACGGAGAAAAGGTTGCTATCGGCGTCGAAAAGGTGTAAAATAGAGTCGGAATTTATTTCCAAACATAATCAAAGCCTTTTAATACACGTGTAAGGAGCTAAAAAAATGCCTAAAAAGAAAAACGACGACTACTATGATTATAACGGCGGTTATTTTGAGGACATAAGCTCCTCATCAGAGCCGATAAAGCGCCGTCCGACCTCGGTAAGGGGCGCGGTTATAAGCTACGAAAACGGAATTTTCAGAAACATAGGAAAAATAATAAAGGTCATTTCCTTTGTGGTCGCAATCGCGATACTTCTTGTGTTTGTCGGAATTGCGGTAATGCTGGTTGCGGTCGATAAAACATTTATCGCCATTTCCATCGGCGTTGTTATAATCGGTGCCGTAATAGCGGCTATATGCCTGTTCTTAATATACGGCACGGGGCATATAATCACCCAGAACGACGAAATTATCCGAAGACTGTAAAAGTATAATAAATTACGGACAGTACCAAAACGGTACTGCCCGTAATTTTTATTTTTGTGTTATCTCTTTTCGGTCGTATAAAAGGTATTTAAAACCGCCTCATATACCGACTCGCTGTCGGGAGTAAATTCCACATATTCCTCGCCGAGCGCCGAAACTCCGTTTATTTTAACATACTGTATCGAACTGCCGACGTTTGAAGTAAGGCAACTGCTTGCAAGATACGTTACCTCGGGAAGTTGCAGGTTGGTGCTTATATAGGGTGCCGCCTTGTTGTAATAAGAAGTCACCTTGGTGAAGTTGGACATCAGTTCATTGCCCGCTTTTGAGGCAAACGCGCCCAAAAACTGCTTTTGGCGTTCAAGTCTGCGCGTACTTCCGTCTACATCGCTGCCGCGCGCACGTATGTATAACACGGCGTTTTTACCTTTAAGCGTTACACTCTGACCCTGCTTAAAACTCTCTATGGTTTCAAGCGAATTGACGGTGACGCCCCCAACCATATCGGTGAGCGCTCCCACGCCGTCCAAATCAACCGCAACGTAATAGTTGATATTCATTCCGTAGAGCAGACGTTTAACCGACACCGCAACGTTTTCACAGCTCTTTTCAGCGGTATTTCCGTAGGCATAAGCAAGGCAAAGTTGTTCCTTCTTAACGCCCGTGTAGTTGCCTTTCACCGAATACATATTAACGTCAACCATAGTTTCCCTTGAAATCGGGATTATCTTGACCGAACCCGTTTTGGTATCAAGGCAGGCGACAAAAATCGCGTCAGCCTGTCCGTTCTTGCCGTAGGTGTCGTTTTTATTGATTTTTTCCTTGTCTATACCCATAAAGAGTATGCTTACAACGTCGTCATTCAAATAATAGCGCGTGCCTTTGTAGTCTATAACGCTGCCGTCGTCGGCAACATCATCGGCTATGTCCGCAGGAACCGAAACCTGTCGGTCGCCCGAACGGAATCGGTTTTTGCCTATATAATTTAATATAAAATAGGTCGAAACAAGACAGATCAATATGCCGACAACGCAGCAGGCAATTATTATGCCCGCCTTAGCCCCTTTCCCGAGCTTTTTCGGCTGAGCCTCGTGCTTGCCGACCGTATTATTTTGTTCGTTGGTCATTTATCAGTACTCCTTCAACAAGATACCGCTCGGTATCCACACTCGTGCAGGTGCTGAGGGTTATAATTCGGCTGTCGGTATTAACGGCAACCCCGTCGCGCACGTTTTTCACCATTGAGCTGGGTTCAAGCGTCTGATTAATAAAGGACGCAAACTCGTTTTCGTCAGAAAAGTTGAAAGAATTGAGAATGTGCCTGTCATCATAGAGAAACGCGCTGTAAATCTTGTAGGTCAGCACGTGACCCGGGGTGTAAATATAAATGGTATCGTGCTCATTGAAAAACTGCTTGTTACGGAACTTTTTGAGTTTGCCGAACATTGAGCCGTTTATCATATTATGCCCGTAAATTACGGTATTAGGATCGGTAAAATCTTTATTATTGATTTTTTGTATATATATCGCGCCCGCACTCTTACGCACCTTTTCTTCATTGTGGGTAAGATAGAAGTCCTCCGCATCGCCAGAGCTTTGCAAAACGGGATACTCAATGTCCATATTCGGAATTGAAATCCAGCCGCATATATCGGGATTTTTCGCCTGCATTTCGGCAAAATTAACGGGATTGTCGGGCAAATCTTCCGCGCTATCGGCCGAGGAAACGGGCTTGGGGGACGGAGTGTTGTTCTTCTGCGGGATAAAGTGCAGTATCAAAAGCACCGCGCTCACGGCGAATACCGCCGCCGCTGCCGCCATTATAACTATCCATTTCAATTTGCGTTTTTGCGTAATAAACACCGTCCTATCACACTAAGGAATATAAAATTATTTCTCTTTATGCTCTGTTTCCTCTGCATATTTCTGTGCGAATTTAATCAATTTGTCTTCGAGCTTCGCAACGCGAACATCAAGAAAGAACACCTTTATCAAAAGCAGGAATATGAACACCACAAAAATGAAGTTTGAGGGGGCTTCAAATCCGATAAAGTTTGACACCGCATAGACTGCCTTCGGAAAAACGACCATAAACAAAAGCAACAGGCAAAATCCGAGCCAAAACAGGGTGTCGCCGATCTTAAACTGCGACTTTCTTATCTTTCTAAGAACATAAAAAACCGTGAACACACAAACCGCAACGAGGGTTATCAAAAGTCCTCTGTTCATATCCTCTACCCCTTTCTGAACCATTGCAAAATAAGAATTGAAACAAACATTCTGAGCATATAGTTTATCGAGCTTGAAAAGTTAAGATAACTCTGTCCCGCAATCCGCTCGTGCATTTCAACCTGAACCTCTTTAAACGCCGCGCCGTGCCTTACAAGCAGAGCCACCGTGTCAGGCTCGGGTCCCAAATCCGAACCGAGAGCCAGCTTTTTAATCATTTTCCTGTCGTACATACGCATTCCCGAGGTTGGGTCCTTTATTGTTTTGCCCGTTGTGAGTTTTATCGCAAATTCTATAAGATTACTGCCGAGCATACGCATAGACCGCGGCTTTTTCTCGGTCACAAACCTTGAACCTATAACAATATTGTATCCTGCGCCTATCTGTTCCGCCATTGAAGCGACAAACTTCGGGTCGTGCTGTCCGTCGCCGTCAAACTGTATTGCGGCGTCGTAACCGTTTTTCATAGCGTACAACATTCCCGTCTGCACGGCAGCCGCCAGCCCCATATTTACAGGGTGGCTTAAAAAATGATATCCGTTTTTCAGGCATATTTCCTCTGTGCCGTCCTTTGAACCGTCGTTCACAATTATATAATCATACTCAGGACACTTTGCTTTTATGCTTTCAACTACCCTTTCGATATTCTCCTGCTCGTTGTATGCAGGAATTATAATCAATACCTTCATTTCATTCCCCTTTTATTTTGCTAAACTTTCCAACTTTTCGGCAGTTTTCTCCCACGTAAATCCATCTTCAAGCCTTTTGTATGCTTTTTTTGTTGCCGAAGCGCGATAATCAGGATCCATAGCCTTCTCAATAGCAATTTTAATTTCCTGCACGGTATTGCCGCGCGTTATAATTCCGTATTCATCACCGATGATTACTTCACGGGCACCGCCGTTATAAGTGGTTATAACAAATGTTTCCGTTGCGATTGCCTCCAAAACAGAGGTTGACATTCCCTCAGATACCGACGGCAAACAATATATGTCGGAGCTTTTCAAAAGTGCGATTACGTGTTCAAAATCTATTCTGCCTAAAAAAGACACATTTTTGCTTGCCCGATTTTTAAGTTGTTCCGCTTCCGGTCCGTCTCCCGCATATATCAAATAAATATCCTCGCGGTTTAACACCTTGTATGCATCAAGCAGTTCATAAACGCCTTTAATTTTCAAAAGCCTTCCCGTAAAGGAAATAATCGTTGCATTTTCGGGTATTTTGAGAATTTCGCGATAATTACAAATGTTTTTTTCTTCTGCTTTTTTAACTTTTTCGAGGTCTATGGCGTTATAAAGCGTACCCTTTGATTTAATTCCGAAATGACCCGACCATTCGCAAGCGGTTTCGGACACACCATAGTAATCCTTACAGTGTTTCTTTAACAGTGCAGTTATGCCGTGCTCATACATATTTCCGAATAAATCCAATATCTTATTATCAACCGACAAATGCGAAGAACCGTGTTCCACCGTTATACAGGGGATATTATTTTTGCACGCGAATTTTGCCGCATAGATACTGTGTATATAAAACCTTGCGTTTATAACGACCATATCAAAATGCTTAGCGGACAGTTTTTTATCAAGATCTTTAAAAACGCCGTCCCTTTTAAGAATAGGATACCGTCCCCTCATTATATTGTAGCACGGCATACGGAAAATCTCTACCCCGCCGTCCAAAATCTCATAATTTTCTAAATCAAAAACATTTGAGGTTACGATCGTTACCTTATGTCCGTGTTTCACAAGCGCTTTTGACAGGTTGTAAACATACATCTCCACACCGCCCAAATTAGGCAGATAATTCGCGCAAAACAGACAAAATGATTTTATTATGTCAATTCCCCCTTTTCTGAAAAACATTAATGCACATACATTGAACTCATTCCTGAAACAACAGATTTAAAAGACAATTTTTACAAGCAGTTTGAAAATAAAATCAGGACAAAGTGAGAGCAATATTTCATACTTATACAAATTTGGAATATAGTTGCGAAACTTAAAAAGTTTTAATATATTCCCTTTCATTCTGGCTTCATTGCAAGATTTTATGTCTTGTAGGGAAGTATAATCAGGAAAGTATTTCTCAAATTCTCTTATTAATGTGGTGTTATCACACCTTGAAGAATAGTATTGAGATTTGCTGTTTATACCACTCAAAACTCCCGTAACATTATTTCCGTGGCGCCTATACCGAACAAGCGGTTTATCTACATACACAGCCTTGCCTAAGGCAGACAATGTTGCCATAATCCAACGGTCGTGGGCTACTCCGTCGACAAACGGCACAAACTTTTCAACATCATCTTTGCGTGCGTGTATCGACATTCCGGTAGCATAACACATAAATATAGCTTTGCTTGATATACTATCCCCGGTAGACCAACACTCCCAATCCCATTTACTTTTTTCTTTTACACTTTTGACTAGGAAATTATCGTTTTCATCTATAATACTTTTATCACAAACCGCAACCGTACCATTTTCTCTTTCAAGCGCCGATATGCATTCTATTATTTTTTCATTTTCCCAAATATCATCTTGATCACAAAAGCAAACGTAATAGCCATTCGCTAATGAAACCAATTTTTCAAACGCTTTACTGTAACCCAAATTGATTTTTTGATCATATATCTTATAAGGAAAATTTTTTATGCACTCTGCAAACAACGGTTTATCAACCTCATATTGGGGGCAATCGTTCCAAACTATCAATTCAAGGTTATCGTATGTTTGATTGTTCAAAGAAACAAGTTGTTTTTTTAGATATTCCCTATTTGGATTATAAAGCGACAAAAGGATAGAGACTTTTTTATTCATATCATTCTTTGCCCCTTTTTTTTACAGAGTATGTTAAAGTGAATATAAAAATTGCCAACATTGTTATAAATAACAATGCCATTTCAATTAAATAAGACCACGCAGCACCTCGTAAACCGAATTTCGATACAAAGTATTTCGGCAAAAACAATGATGCAAAAAAAGTTATACAATATGCAATAAGACAGTATTTCTGCTTTCGCATAACCGTTATAAGTGTAGAAGTGATTGAACAATAGGCGCCCAAAGTACCTGCTGCAAGTAAAATCATAAATGTCAGTCTTTCGCCAGAAAGATCCGCCTTATATAACCATTCAAGAATCGGTATACCTATTAAATATCCACCTATGATAACAGCGAAGGCGACAACCATTATCCATAAATAAAAGAATATTGTCGTCTTTATAAATCGCTTGTACTTTCCATATAACCAATTCTTTGACATTGACACGAGTTGGGGACGTAACACAAAGAGACTAAGAAGATTAATGCAAAACACAGGCATAACTAAATATCCGTAGTGCGATTGTTCAACATCCGTTAAAACTTCATCAATGGCATATTTAGGCGAATTAAAAATATACTGATGCAAAAAAGATGAGAGAAAGAGCGGAAAAGCACAAAGGTACATACTTAGAATTTTGCTTTTATCAAATTTGAATTTTGCCTTATTAAAATTGTTGTTGTACGGTATATCGTACAATACTATCCACACAGCAACCGAAATAGTCATAAGTGTTATTGCCAACCATAGTTTATTTGTAAAAAACAATGTCGCAGCAAACACAACCGAAGCTATAAAAACCTGGCAGGCAAGCGATTTGCCTGCCAATCCCAAATATCCTTGCAAATGTAAATTTCCTTGGAAAAGGTCTGAAATTGAAAGCAAAGACATATACAATGTTAATAGCAAGATTGCCATTAGTTTTTCGCCTTTATAACCTTCAATTGTGCAAAAAACCGCTAGAAAAATCCACATTGAACCGGTAGTTATAAATCTAAACATCCCAATATATTCAAACGGATATTCGCCTTTTGCATCAGTAACTTGAATATTACGCATTTCAAAAACGCTGAAAGTATACATCATCTGTGCCGTAGAGTAGGCAAGAGAGAAAATCCCCGCAATAGTTTCTCCTGAAATATAACTCACGACAACAAGTAATATAACCGATGCCGCGGCATTCATCAGGCTGCCAAACACATTAAATATAAAATCGTTCTTAGCCGACTTTTCTGGCAACCTATAAACATAATTTTGCATGATTTAACTCCATTAATTACACACATTTACTATAATTAATTATAACATAATGACCATTTATTTTCAATATAGTCCTAAGTATGAATTTTATAACGCGCTCAAAACGTAAAAATTGTAAATATTAAAATACAATACCGACGTAACCGGCAATATAACTGCAACATTGTACCACCTCTTGCCGGAAAGTTTCAAAATTCCCGGATTTCCTATCAAGGCAAGCAATGGGAACAAAAGCGGAGTTATATACCTTGCCTGACAACCGTTTATTGTTTCACTTCTAATGGGTGTAAACGATATATACAGCGCCGTGGCAATAAGCGCCGCCAACCCGAAATAAACTATAACCGCGTATATCTCGCTTAAAGCGCTGATTTTAAAACGGTCAAGCTCGGATTTATCGGTAACGGCAGTTGCAATCATTAAAACTATATACACCGCCGAGCCGCTGCCTATACCGAAATATGCAAAATTAACTATATAATTCTTCATATTTCCGACAGACAGATATGTTTTAAGGAAATTTAAGAGTATTCTTGCATAATGCACAGGCTCGCCTAAAATAAATCTTATCTGCTGAACGGGATTTACGTCGCCGCCTCTCGGATCTCCGCCGCTTGTAACCTGTGCAAATGTTTTGACAAGTAACAAAATTCCCAAGATCAAGCCGATAACAACGCAGGTAAGATAATACTTCTTATATTCCTTCTTTCCGAAACACTTTTTCCGCAATAAAAACGGAAAAAGAATAAGTGGTGCATATATTAGTTTAGGAATACAGGCAAGTGCGAATGAACCGCACATAATAACGGTATCACCCGTTGAAATCGGTTTGTAAGGCTGCTGCATTTCCGTTATGAAATATGCCATACCTAACATTATAAAAGAGGTTACTATCGTATCGTAGGAATAGCTTGTCGCCATAAGCAAATTTGTCGGAAAAAATGCTATGCACGCGAGTATCATTTTACCGCTTTTCAACTTTTTCATCGCGAAATAGCTGACATAAGCATAAATCAACAGGTTCGCAAGCTCGCCGCACATAGTCTGCTCATAGAATGACGCGCCGAACATACGGCTCACGGCAATAAATACACCGCTCGGCAGGTGCGGAAGCGAAACGCCTATGTACGACTTATATGCCAAAAATTCAGATAATCCGTTTAACTGCTTTATCGCATCGGCATTTGCGGCGGCGCCTTCTCTCACCATAGAAAGCGCGTGGACAAGCGTAAACTCCGCCTCGGCTCGGTTGTAGTATGCCGTTCCGAAATATGAATCGCCGACAGCCCATCTAAGATGGCTGTCTATATCCCAACTGTTATGACTCAGCGGCGCGGTAACTATCATCATTATTCCCGTAATAAGCATAACACGCAAGAATATTCTTTCGGGTTTTTCAGCCGCGTCTTTTCTAAGACAAACAAACACCGCAATAACGGCAATAACAGCCCAAACAAAGAAAAATCTGCTGCGGTTAAAATAACTGCCGAGTGTGTCGGGTCCCAATATACACCTTGTAAGCAAGACCTCGGTTAAAGCCGCAATCGCGCCCGAGCCGACATAGCAGAGCGTTAAAATTCCGCTTGTTTTATAATTTCCCTTGATTTTATCTGCCGTATATTCCGAAATACAAAACTTTTTGTCAAGCAACATTGCTGTTACCGCAGCAACGGCGCCTATAAAAATCGCCAATACAACTCTTAACGGCGATACCGGTATTTTGTAATCGGTTAGAACCGGTTTTTCCTTATAAATACTGATACTGCTTAATTTGTATTTTGAATTAATATCTATTCTCACCGAATTAAATTCGGCATCTTCCAGATTGAAACAAACCGTATCGTTTTCTTCCAATATCGGCGAAACCGCAACATTTTCGGAAGTAAAATCAAAATCATCGGCAAAATATAACTCCGCGGTGTCCCTGCCGCACGAATTTTCTATACTCAAAGCAACACACTGCGCATTGGTTTTAGGCACCTGAAATATTATTTGTGAATCTATACCGTCGGGTTCAACGGTTCCGTCCTCAGACACAATGCAGTCCGCCGCGTCGTATATATCGGCTATCGTCAGCACTGTCTTCGGTTCGGTATTCGGCGCGGAATACATTTTAAATGTATTCGTCGGGCAAAGCACGGCAAAAGCCGCAATAAATACCGCAATTCCTACTGCCGCAGAAAAAACAATCCTCTTTTTCATTAAACTTCAAACTCCTTATTTAGGCAAATTCGGATTATTACCGCTTGCCTATACGTAATGGGTTACACTATAAAATCCGTTCCCTTTCAGAGAGCGGATTGCAAAAGCATATCTCAGGGGTATTTTAGGTTTTAGGCTAATCCTCTTTAAATGCCCGTTTTTGATTTTCTATTATTAGCCCTTTTTTTGCGTGATTTTTGATTGCGTTGAAGGATTCTTCGCTTATCACGTGTTCTATCTTGCAGGCGTCCTCGGTCGCCGTTTCCCTGTTGACGCCGAGAAAGACCAGCAACTCAGTCAGGGTGGTGTGCCGTTCGTACATTCTTTCGGCCACTTCCCTGCCCGCGTCGGTAAGGGACAAAAATCCGTCCTTGTTTACCGTTATATATCCTCCGTCCTTTAAAAGACCGACGGCACGGCTCACGCTCGGCTTTGAATAGCCCATATATTCCGCAACGTCAAGCGAGCGAACCGCCCCCGTTTTGTTGGAAAGTATATATATGGTTTCGAGATACATCTCGCCGGATTCCTGTAAATGCATTGTTTATCACGCTTTCAAAATTACTGTATATAAGTATACCACAGTTTTATATTTTTTCAAGTAATGATAAAAACAAATCGGAGTTTATATGAAATAAACTCCGATTTTCTGAATTTTAAGTTCTAACGCCTAATTCTGATTAGCCGTTGATAGCTGTAACAACGCCTGAACCTACTGTACGTCCGCCTTCACGGATTGCGAAACGAAGTCCCTCTTCGATTGCGATCGGGGTGATGAGCTCTACGTCCATCTCTACGTTATCGCCGGGCATACACATCTCGGTTCCTGCCGGAAGTGATACCACGCCTGTTACGTCGGTCGTTCTGAAATAGAACTGAGGACGGTAATTATTGAAGAACGGTGTATGACGTCCGCCTTCGTCCTTGGTCAGTACGTATACCTGTCCGTGGAACTTTGTATGAGGATTGATTGAACCCGGTTTGCAGAGTACCTGTCCGCGCTCTACTTCCTCACGGCCTACGCCGCGGAGAAGCGCACCTACGTTATCGCCTGCTTCGCAGAAGTCAAGGGTCTTGCGGAACATTTCCATTGATGTTACAACGGTCTTCTTGCGTTCCTCGGTAAGTCCGATGATCTCTACTTCGTCGCCTGCATTGAGCTGTCCGCGCTCTACACGGCCTGTTACAACCGTACCGCGGCCTGAAATGGTCATTACGTCCTCGATAGGCATAAGGAACGGAAGATCTGCTTTACGCTCAGGTGTAGGAATATAATCGTCTACTGCTTCCATAAGCTCTTTGATCGGCGCATACTCAGGTGCGTCGGGATCGGTTGAAGTACATTCAAGTGCTACAAGCGCTGAACCCTTGATGATAGGTGTATCGTCGCCGGGGAACTCATACTTGTCGAGTGTCTCGCGAATTTCCATCTCAACGAGTTCGAGAAGCTCTTCGTCGTCTACCTGATCGCACTTATTCATAAATACTACGATATACGGAACGCCAACCTGACGGGCAAGGAGAAGATGCTCTCTTGTCTGTGCCATAGGTCCGTCTGTCGCTGCGATTACGAGGATTGCGCCGTCCATCTGTGCCGCACCTGTAATCATGTTCTTTACATAGTCTGCGTGTCCGGGGCAGTCAACGTGTGCATAGTGACGCTTATCTGTCTCGTACTCTACGTGTGCGGTGTTGATTGTAATTCCGCGCTCTCTTTCCTCAGGCGCCTTGTCTATGTTTGCATAGTCCTCAAACTGCGCCTGTCCCTTCAATGAAAGGTACTTTGTGATTGCTGCCGTAAGTGTCGTCTTACCGTGGTCTACGTGACCGATGGTTCCGATATTTACGTGCGGCTTATTTCTTTCAAATTTAGCCTTTGCCATTATTGTTTCCTCCTTATTAGGTCTTGCTTTTAGTTTAACAAATTTTCTTCCCGATTTCAAGCATTATTTATATGTTTTTTTGATGTTTCGGCGGTGTAAAGCCGTTTATATCAGCCCTGTTGTAATTATTTTGTAACTTTTTTGTGTATTTTCAAATATATCTCTTGCAATACGGCTGACTTTTGTGTAAAATATAATTGTATAATTTTAATTAAAAATTGGGGATGTGTTTAAAATGTCTAACCGCCTGTTTCAGGGAGTAATACATCAGATGAAGGACGCTATCGACCGCACCTTCGGAGTTATTGACGATAACTTTAACGTTATCGCGTGCAGCGAGCTGGGCAAGATCGGCGAGAATATTGAGCCTGCCGCGGTGAACAACGGCGAATTGTTCGTTGCCAACGGCTATACCTTCAAACCGCTCGGCACCGCTCAGGGCGCCAACTACATAGTGTTTGTTGAGGGAAGCGACGTGCTTGCCTCCAAATACGCTTCGGTGCTTGCCGTTTCTTTTGCAAACATCAAATTTTATTATGACGAAAAGTATGACCGCAGTAACTTCATTAAGAATATCATTCTTGACAATATTCTGCCCGGTGATATTTACCTTAAAGCGAGGGAACTGTATTTCAACAGCGACGTTATGCGTACCGTTATACTCATTCGCGCCGTTGAAACGCACGACGTTTCGATATATGACGTAATTCAGAACCTGTTCCCCGACAAATCAAAGGATTTTGTCATCAACATCAACGAAACCGATATTGCGCTTGTTAAGGAAACCAAGGCGGGTATCGACTCTAAGACGATAGAAAAACTTGCTTCCACCATTGCGGACACAATTTCAGGCGAGTTTTATGTTCACGTTGTTATCGGTATCGGTACAACGGTTGACAATTTGAAGGATCTTGCCCGTTCGTTCAAGGAAGCTCAGGCGGCTCTTGAAGTCGGCAAGGTGTTCGACACCGAGAAGACCATAATTTCCTATGACAATCTCGGAATTGCAAGACTTATATATCAGCTCCCGACCACACTCTGCGAAACATTCCTTAAAGAGGTGTTCAAGAGAGGTTCTATTGAAAGTCTTGATCAGGAAACGCTCTTTACTATACAGAGATTTTTTGAAAATAACCTCAACGTATCCGAAACGTCGAGAAAACTCTTTGTTCACAGAAATACGCTTGTGTACCGTCTTGAAAAAATCAAAAAAATCACAGGTCTTGATTTGAGAGAGTTTGACCACGCCATCATATTTAAGATTGCGCTTATGGTAAATAAATACCTTAAAAGCAATCCTATCAAGTATTGATAGAAAGGGTGAATCGTTTTGGCTGAAACAGTAAATAACGCCGTGACCGAACAGTCGGTTTCCAAACCGATTATCGAATTCAGGGGCGTTTCAAAAACATATCCGACGGGCACTCATGCTCTTGAAGATGTTAATATAAGAATAAATAACGGCGAATTTGTGTTTGTGGTCGGCTCGTCGGGCGCTGGCAAAAGCACCTTTATGAAGCTGATAATGCGCGAGGAAAAGGCAAACACGGGCAAGATAACCGTAAACGGCTTTGATCTTACCTCTATGCCGCGCCGTCAGGTTCCTATGCTCAGACGTACTATGGGCATAGTCTTTCAGGATTTCAGACTTATCCCGTCTATGAACGTTTTTGATAATGTTGCTTTCGCAATGTACGTTACGGGCGCTTCGGGGCGCTCCGTCCGCCGCGAGGTTTCAAAGGCGTTAAGCAAGGTGGGTCTTGGAAACAAGGCGCGTTCTATGCCGTCGCAGCTTTCGGGCGGCGAGCAGCAGCGAGTGGGTCTTGCGCGCGCGCTTGTAAACTCGCCCGACCTTATAATAGCGGACGAGCCTACGGGCAACGTCGACCCGAATATGTCCTACGAAATAGTTTCGCTTTTGACCGAGATCAATAAACGCGGCACCACCGTTTTGATGGTAACGCACGACCATAATCTTGTGCGCGATTTTCAGCACAGGGTCATTATGCTCGATTCCGGTAAGATAGTGGCGGACAACGCCGGAGGTGAGTTCTGATGAAAATGTCAAGTGTAAGATACCTCTGCGGCGAGGGCGTTAAAAGCGCGTGGAAAAACCGCCTTATGTCGCTTGCTTCGGTGGGCGTTTTGGTCGCCTGTATGACCATTATCGGTCTTGCCATTCTCATAACCGAGAACGTGAATAAAGCCATAGGCAACCTTGAACAGCAAAACGTTGTTATGGTATATATGAAGGACTATAATTGGGCGCTCTACGGCGAGAAGGACGACGCCTCGTCGGACGCTTCCTCCGCTGAGGGACAGACCGACGAAACGCCTGACGCCAACGGCATAAAAAGCTCCGACTATGTTATACATAACGACGACGAAGCGAAAGCGCTTTGCGATAAAATAGCGAAGATAGATAATGTTGCAAAGGTCGAATACGTTTCAAGTCAGGACGGACTTGATTCGGTTAAGGATTCTATGCTTGAAGGTCAGGAAAAATATTTCACTTTTCTTGACGATGAATACGGCAACCCGATGTCGGCGGCGGCTAAGGTCACGATGAAGGATATGTCACAGTTTGACAAAACGCTTGAAAAGATAAAGACGGTTGACGGAGTAGACGTTATACAATCGCAGAGCGACCTTGCCACCAAGATAACCGCCATTAAAAAAGGCGTTACGGTTGCGGGCGCGTGGATAATCGCGATACTTCTTGTTATCGCCCTTGTCATAGTTTCAAACACGATACGTGTTACAATGTATAACCGCAAGCTCGAAATAAGCATTATGAAGGCGGTCGGCGCGACCGACGCGTTTGTTAGGATACCGTTCGTTGCCGAGGGTATGCTTATCGGTCTTGTTTCCGCCGTTTTGGCTGAGGGACTTTTGTATTTCTGCTACCGCGTCGCGACCGAAACGATAATTTCAACGCTCGGCACCACCGATATTGTGCATTACGGCGAGGTTGCGTGGTTCCTCCTGCTTGTGTTCGTCGGTATAGGACTTTTTGCGGGTATACTCGGCAGCGTTATAATGATAAGTAAGTATTTAAGGCACGAGGGCAGTGAATTTTCTGCTATTTAATTCTGTATGCGGCAGAATGGAGATTTGTTTATGAAAAAGCATATTTTAAAATTAATATCGCTTGCGGCTTGCACCGCTGTTGTGCTGGGCAGCTTTTGTCTGCGTTCGTCGGCGGCGTCTTTAAGCTCGCTGAGTTCAAAGATAAACCAGCTTGAACAGGAATCTAAAAAGATTGAAGCGCAGATAAACAGCCTGCAATCGCAGAAAAACAATCAGCAGGCGCTTAAAAGCGCTATTGAAAGCAAGATTGCAAACACTCAGGCGCAGATAAACCTCTGCAATTCCGAGATTTCAAAGATAAATACCAAGATCGCCGCCAACAAGGCGGAGATTGCCGAAAACAACAAGAAGATTGAGGAGGACAAGCTGACCTTTAAAAAGCGTCTTCGCGCGATTTATATGAGCAACAGCGGTTCTCAGGTTCAGGTTCTTATGGGCGCGGAGGATTTTTCCGATTTCCTCCAACTTTCACAGCTCACTTCCTCGGTTTCGTCTCACGATAAGGCGATGATTGAAAAGTTAGTCGGCGTTATCAAGGAACTTGAAGCCAAGCAGGAAGAAAACAACAAGCTCCTCGAAGATCAGGTTTCGATAAAGAATACTATCGCCGCCAAGCAGAGCGAGCTTGAAGCGGAAAGCAACAAAATTCAGACCGTCATCAACTCGATTGCCTCCGATCAGAGCAACCTGAAAGAGGATAACAAGGCTATTGAAGCCGAAAAGGCGGAATATCAGCGCCAGTATAACGCAAAGCTCAAAGAAATGCAGACCGACAGCGGCTATAAAGTTGTTTATGACGGCGGTGCATTCGGCTGGCCAGTCCCTGGATATTATGGAATAAGCGCAGGCTATGCAAGTAACGACGCCGTTCATAACGGAAGACATTTCGGCATAGATATATCAGGAGGCGGCATACAGGGCAAACCCGTTGTCGCAATAGCCGACGGCGTTGTTTATAAATCAAATAATTCCTGCACACACAACTACAAAAAGAACAGCAGTTGTAAAAACAGCGACGGCACTACCTGCGGTGGCGGTTACGGCAACTATGTCGCTATCGACCACGGCACGGGAGCCGACGGCAAGAACTATAAAGCATACTATGCCCACATGGCTACTATCACCGTCGGAACAGGCACCGCCGTTAAAAAGGGTCAGGTTATAGGTTACGTCGGGACAACAGGCTGGTCAACAGGCTACCACCTGCACCTCGGTATAATGGTAAACAACAATTGGGTCAATCCGATGAACTTCTATTCAAAGGTTAAATAATTCAAAAAAGCCGCTTATGCGGCTTTTTGATTAGTATAACAGGGGTTTTAAATGAAAATTTTCAGAATAGCAACCGCCGTTTTGCTTGCGGTCTGGATGTGCGTTATATTTTCCTTTTCGGCACAGAATGCCGAAACATCTTCGGATACAAGCGCGGGGGTAATCGAAAAGATTGCGGACGCGGTATATCCAGGCTACAAGGAAATGACCGAAAGCGAGCAAAAGGAAACGGTTGACAGTCTTCAACACGTGACGCGTAAAACAGCCCACGCCACGATATATGCGGTACTCGGCGTTCTGTCCTTGCTTACGTTTATAAGCTACGAAAGGCTTAAACGGATAGCACGGGTGGGAATAAGCGCCGCCGTCTGCCTTTTGTATGCCGCAAGCGATGAACTTCACCAGCTTTTCGTTGCGGGCAGGAGCTGTGAGCTTCGCGACGTTATGATAGATTTTTCGGGAGCCGCAGTCGGCATAGCGTTCAGTTTTTTAATTGTTTTACTTATAAGCCGCAGAAAATCTGAAAAGGCAGGGGTTAAAAAATGAGAAAAAAGGAACTTTTAACGCAGAACATCGCTCTGTTTGAACAGCTTGAAAAATGCCGCTTGAAGATAAAGGAGCTTGAAAAAGAGCTTTCTTCAAAAAACAACATCATAGCAAAACTGCAAAGCAACACCGAGGAAACCCCGACAGAATATGCTGTTTCGACGTCTGCGGCGCCTATTATCGCAGAAACCGAAACGGTAAGTAGCAAACCGAAAAAAGCAGAGCTTCCGCGCGATGTGGGCTACGGAGCGTCGGTCATAGGCAAGCTGGTTATTTCCGCCGCGAAATACTGCAACCGCCTTGCGTTGAGCGCTTGCGAGAATAAAAAAGACCAAATCAACCTTATCTTGGGCGGTACCGAGGTTGCCAAAGCCGAAATTTTTAAAATAGTAACCTCCGATATTCCGTATGAAGACAAATGCTCTCAGATAGACGCCCAATATTTGAAAACCTCAGAATATTTCGCCAACGTCTTCGCACAATGACGATTATTAAATGAATATTAAATAAAAGCCCTGCCAATGGGGCTTTTATTTTTGCGCCGCCGTCGGTTTTCGACAGCTAAAATATATAAAATAACACCGTATATATCAAAAACCAGCGATTTACTATGCATTTCTTCCCTAAATAACAAAATAATTAAAAAATTCTTCCTTTTTCGCAGAATTCGACAAATTGTGCGAAAATGAGGTGTTATAATATTAGTGCGATAAATATATTTTGTCGCACTTTGCGGTCTTGACTCACGTCAGTCCGAAATTTAAAAAGAAGGAGTAATTTGTATGAAGGTAAAAAAACAATGTTGTGTGTTTGCAGGAGAGAAATTCAGCGGTGATGAAGCGGACAGACTATTGATTATACTTTCAAACGAAATCCAAAAAATGATTGAACTGAACGGCGTGCGGGGCTTTATCAGCGATATGTCGGAGGAGTACGGACTTTTAGCGGCAAAGGCGGTCTCCGAACTGAAACAGAAATATCCGTTTGTAACCCTTGAATGTGTTGCGCCGTATGAAGGCGTTGCGGACTATTGGGACGACGCTCAGCGTGATACATACTTTTCCGTGATTGAAAACTGCGATAAATTCGTCACGGCAGAAAAAAAATATTCGGACGGCTGTTTTGAAAAACAGTTCGGCTTGTGCGCGAGCAACGCCGAATATATCGTCTGCCCTAAATGCGTGCTTGAAGACGAAAACTATAAACATAAAATTTCAAACCTGAAAGCTGTTTGCGTTGATCTTAATCGTTAAATAATATTAGATATTCGATATTTAAAACACCCCCCAAGTCAGCAAATGCTGACAGCCCCCCTCTTTTAAAAAGAGGGGGGCGTATTTTTTATCCCGTTAAACGAATATATTTAATTGCAAATTTTTATACCGTGCGAGGGTTCGACATTAAAGTCTAAATTTCCACCCTGTAAGCAACGTAAATTTCATAGCCGTTTTCCTGCGCCAGAACGGTAAAGCGGTTAAACACGTCGTCGGTTGCCCTGTCGTATGAAAAATTCGCTATTTCGGGAATGTTTTTTCCGTCAAGGCTTTCGTTATGCTTCTTTATCGCGTCTATAGTGTGACAGGACTCGAACCTGTCACGGTTTCGCTCGCCGCCTTTTAGATTGCGGCTTTGCGTTTATTTTTGCAAGGCGTCAGCCTTGCTGCAAATTTCTCGCTTCGCCGAATAAAAAATTCGGCGGCAGAAACTTTTAACCTACCGAAACTGAAAATTTTGTTATAAGACGAAGCCGATAAAACGCAGGAATACTTCCGTATTTCAAGTTTTGAGGCAATGTATTATGCAAAATTTTGTTTCGTAGGCGTGGCAGGTTCGAGTCCTGTCACACTAAGGTTATTTTTATATGATACCATTTCGCAGTGACCGCGGTAGCAGAACACAAACTTTGCCCTTACTTTTTCGTTTGACGTATCATACATTTTCTTTTCTGCTCCTTTTGGAAATTACCGAAGCGGAAATTACTGCCGCCGCCGAAACTGCCATTATTCCGAGATAGATATATGCGGCTGAATCGCCCGTTTTGGGGGACTTGCCCGTGCTTACGGCGCCGCCGCCTGCGTTCTCGGCAACGTTGCAAAGGGCGTACGTGCTGAAATGTTCAAGCTCAGCGGTAACCGTTCTGCCCGCTACGGTTATCTTTATTTCTTCTCTTGTGCCGTCCTCGGCAATGTAGTACATTTTAAGGTTTTCGGCGATCAGATAGTCGGCAAGATATATTGTCACCTTTACCTTTCCGTTCGGCTGAACAGCCGCGCCCGAAAGGGTTGCGTTAATTTCAAACGCCTGAATTTTGCCGTCCTTTGCTATGCCCTTTAATGAGCCTGCTACTTTGTCATTGTTGCCGTCAACCACTATTCCCTTTGCGGTTATAACCGTACCGTTTGGGAATGCGTCGCCGCCGTCAACCTCTATTGAATCTGAAAGATAATACCGTATCCTATCCGTATATTCGGGTGTTATCATTTTGTCGGCAGACGGCAAAGCGGAAACCTTTTCAACACTTAACGCCTTTGAATACTCGCCGTCATATTCCACGGTAAATTTAATGTAACTGTCATACCAAAAAATTCTTTTTTCCAAATCTATTTCAGTTATTACACTATTTTCGTAAGTTTTACCAACTGCAATCTCTCCTGATTCTACCGCTGAAAAAAATTCGTCTTTACTATCATATTCATAATCGCCATCTCCAAATTCCTGTAAATATACGGAATATGTTCCTTTGCCGGCATTATTATAACCTCTTACAGAAAACCTGTATCCGCCACCGCCAGTGCCTCTATCACAAACAATATAGGAATCTGTCTTGCTGTCATATACAATTAAATCGTTTGCACCGTCTTTGAGCCGCTGTGCGAAATCATCGCCGCAGAGATAGGTCTTCTTAACCAATTCCTCAAACTCTGCCGCGGGAATACGCTGACAATAACCACCATCAGTAACAGTAAACGTATCCGTTTCGCTGTCGTACCATCCAAATTCCACCTTGTCACCCTTATATTGCGAGGACGTAATCCAACCGAAATCACGATTTGACAGGTCATCACATTTTACCACTGTCCCATTATTTCCTCGTGCTTCAATTACTTCACTTATGTAAGTGACCCAGAAAATGCGGTCGTCAAAATAACCGCACAAATTTTCCTCTGCCGTTGCAGGCACGGCGAAAGCGACCGCAAGGCTCGCAAAAAGCGATATTGCCAACAGAACTGATAAGATTTTTTTCATAATTCTTGCCCCTTTTTTAGTTTTATGGGCAAATTATAACACTATGATTGTAATTTGTCAATATTTTAATACTATGGTTGATTATAATTTCTCTTATTTTTAATATAATAGTTGTAATCAAGGGGGCAAGATATATGAACGATAACAGCTTTTTAACCGAAATGGGAAAAAGAATTTACGACCGCCGAAAAGAGCTGAAAATGACGCAGGAATCGGTTGCGGAGGCGGTTAATTTAAGTCTTCAATCAATATCCTGTATCGAGCTTGGCAAAAAAGCGATACGCCCCGAAAATCTTGTAAAGCTGTGCCGCGTTTTAGACGTGTCTACCGACTATATTTTAAACGGAACCCGCAGCAGCGGCGAATTAAGCGGAATTTTTAAAGAAATATCCTGCCTTTCCAAAAAAGATTATCTGCTTATAGAGGGTCTTGTCCACCGATTATCAATGAGTTAAAAAAATCAAAAACATAGGCTGACGGGGTTTAAACCCCGTCAGCCTAAACAAAAGTTTGACAAAAAGTGTCGAAAGTTGTATTATATTAGCGGCGCCAAGCGCCCTTTGAGGCTACCATAACACGGTAGGCGGTTAGCCCTTCTTCTAGGAGGGCATTTTCCCTCCGGAAAGGAGGGGTGCCAATGGTTACTTATGAATCAATGTTTCTATTCGGATCATTTATTGTAGCAATTATTGCACTTGTTATTGATATAACAAAAAAGAAATAACCGCCCCAGCCAAGAGTGCGGTTATTTCTAAACCAACCCTGGGCTAACCGTCTATCGGTAGCCTCTCTGTTTATATTATAACAAATTTCATAGATTTGTCAACCGCGAAAATTGTTTATAAATATATAGTTGTATTGACTTTGCGCGTGTTATAATATATTATAATGTTGTAATTATCAGTAAAGCAGGAGTGAATATGGAAACTCTGATAAAATTTCGCAAAACCGTTATGATGGCGGTTAAGATAATGCTTGTAATAGCGATAACGTTGGGATTTATAGAAACGTGGAACAGCAACTACACCGAAACGCTGTTCAGCAAAAACGGTAACTATGTTGTTATTTTCTCGTTTGTGCTTATTCTCGTTACCTTTTCGTCGCTCTACGGCGCGTTTAATATAGGTATACACCGAATACACGAGACGATATACAGCTTTTCGCTCGCCGTTGTGTTTACAAACTTCGTTATGTATCTGGAACTGAGCCTTATAGCGCGTGAAATGGTTGCGGTGGCGCCGATGCTGCTCGGCGTTATATATCAGATAGCGGTTGTATTTATAGGCTGTCTGTGCGCCAATATAATTTATTTCAAGCTGTATTCGGCAAGGAAAATGCTGGCGGTTTTCGGGGACGATAAAACGGGCTTTGACCTTATTAACAAAATGAGTAAAATTCCCGAGCGTTTCAGCATTGAATGCGGCGTGAACGCCGCCACGACCGACATTGCGAGCATTAAAAAGCTGATAGACCGTTATGAAGCGGTAGTTATCTGCGATATTGACAAGAACGTTGAAAAGGAGATATTCTCCTACTGCTACACCAACCGCAAGCGCACCTATTTACTGCCTGCCATTACCGATATTATAATAAACAACAGCTATGAAATACAGATAAGCGACACGCCTGTGCTTATGAGCCGAAACAGGGGTCTTACCACCGAGCAGGAAATTGCAAAGCGGATAATGGACATTGTAATTTCGCTGACGGCGATAATAATAACAAGTCCGCTGATGCTGATATGCGCCCTGCTTATCAAGCTGGACGACGGCGGTCCCATACTATTTAAGCAGAACCGCATCACCAAAAACGGAAAAATATTCAACGTGCTGAAATTCCGCTCGATGATAGTTGACGCGGACAAGGACGGCGCAAAAAAAGCCGTCAACAACGACGACCGAATTACCCGTGTAGGTCATTTTATGCGCGCCTGCCGCGCGGACGAGCTTCCGCAGCTGTTCAACGTTTTAAAGGGCGATATGTCAATGGTCGGTCCGCGCCCCGAGCGTATAGAAAACGTGTATGAGTATTCGCAGAAGTACCCCGAATTTGAGCTTCGCCACCGCGTAAAGGGCGGACTTACGGGATACGCCCAGCTTTACGGAAAGTACAACACCTCGCCCGAGGACAAACTGAATATGGATTTAATTTATATTGAAACCTATTCGGTATTACAGGATATAAAACTGCTTATTCTCACCTTTAAGATACTTTTTATGAAAGAAAGCACCGAGGGGTTTGACGAATCGGCAAATAAAGACGTTCACGCCTCAAAATCAAAACACGAAGCGGACAATAAATAGATATAAAAAATCTCCCCTCTATTAAAAAGAGGGGAGATTTTTATAATTACAAATTATTTTGCTCTTTCAAGCCAAGTAAAGCCGACGTCAAGCGCCTCAAAAAGCGTGTCTTTACGCGTTTCCTTTACCGTTCTTTCCTTTTGGGGAAGCTGAGTATCACTCTTTAAAAGCTGAACGCTGACATTGTCGGCAACGTCCCTGCCGTCTTCCTTCTTAGAGGAAAGTATTTCAAAACGAACTATAAAGGGGTTAGCCATATCGCCGTAATAAATTTCCTTACCCTTGCGGACAAGCGGCATACCCTTATAGGTTAAAAAATTGTTTTCTTCCATTAAAAAGCGTTCCCTTTTCGTGAATTATTTATTTTCGGGCATCTCACCGTAAAGGTTGAACCTGAACAGTTTGGACTCATCGTCCTTGTTAGTGCAGCGGATAGTAGCCTCCGCAACCTCGGAATTAGCGAGTATAGTGCTGAGACCGATCATCTGGCAGAGCTTTGATTTAAGATTGAGAACATCGCCGTCGCTCGTTTCGAGATAAACGTCGCCCTTACACTCGTCAATTACTTTTATTAAATCCTCAAAATCCACATTATGAAGTTGTATTTTTGCGTTATCCATTAAAAATCTCCTCCTTAATACTTATGTATAAAGTATATACGATACAAAGCAAGATGTCAAGTATGTATAATATGAAGACCCGCGCAGAAAATAACAGAAAAGGGAGGATTTTTATGCGACCTACAAACAAGGAATATTCAGAAATGACAAAGAAAATTTCACCGCCGTCGCCCAAGGTCAAGGACTTCGTTTTCGCCTATATTGTGGGCGGACTTATCTGCACTCTGGGACAGCTGCTTTTTGCTTTTTACGAGTCGCTCGGACTTGATGAAAAGGCGGTAAAAATGGCGGTTCCCGTCACGCTGATATTTGCGGCGGCTCTGCTTACGGGACTAAAACTTTTCGACAAAATAGCAAAGCGCGCAGGCGCGGGAACTCTCGTTCCGATAACGGGATTTGCAAATGCGGTGGTATCGCCCGCGATAGAGTTCAAGCAGGAAGGGCATATCCTCGGGCTTGGAGCTAAAATGTTCACGATTGCGGGTCCTGTCTTGGTTTTCGGAATAACCGCGTCGGTGGTGTACGGAATAATTCTATACATTGTGAGTATGTTTTAGGGGGAAACGGGTTTGGCACATAAAATCGGAAAACGCACAATAATATTTGACGAAAAGCCTGCAATTTTAAGCTACGGCTCGGTTGTCGGCAAGAAGGAACACGAGGGTCCGCTCTCAAATGAGTTCGACAAGTACACTATCGACAGCTATTTCGGCGAAAAAACCTTTGAAAAGGCGGAAAGCAAGCTGCAAAAGACCGCCGTGAACACCGCGCTTGAAAAGGCGGGGCTTAAAGGCAGCGACATCGACTTCATTTTAGCGGGCGACCTTTTAAACCAATGCATAGGAAGCTCTTTCGGTCTGCGTGATTTCGGAATACCTTTCGTAGGGCTTTACGGCGCCTGCTCTACAATGGCGCTCTCGTCGATACTCGCCTGTCTGCTTGTGGATTCGGGCGTTGCAAAAAACGCGGCGGCGGTAACCTCCTCTCACTTCTGCTCTGCCGAACGGCAGTACCGCTTTCCGCTCGACTACGGCTCGCAGAGAACGCCTACCGCGCAGTGGACGGTAACGGGTTCGGGCGCGCTCTTAATCAGCAAAGACGGCAAAGGGCCCTATATTTCTTCCGCCGCAATAGGCGAGATTGAGGACTACGGCATTACCGATATAAACAATATGGGCGCGGCAATGGCGCCTGCCGCCGCCTCGACCCTCAAACACTATCTTGAAGACACGGGCACCTCGCCCGAGGATTACGACGTTATATACACAGGCGACCTCGGCTATGTGGGAACAAATCTTTTGTACGAACTGCTGAAAAGAGACGGAATAGACATCACCTGCCGCCACAGCGACTGCGGACTGATAATTTTCGACCGCGAAAAGCAGGACGTTCACGCCGGCGGCTCGGGCTGCGGTTGCAGTGCGGCGGTTCTCTGCTCGTTCATAATGCACCGTTTTGAGGACGGGGATTTTAAAAACATTCTGTTTATGTCAACGGGCGCTCTTATGTCCCCGACGTCGTCTTTTCAGGGCGAGAGCATACCGTCGATCGCACACCTGATTAATATTAAAAAGGATTGACAAAATCGGCTTTGAAAAGTATAATTATATAGGCTTTTACCTCGCCGTAAAACGGCGGGGATTGTTTTATTTTTTTGCACGGTGCAAAGGGGGAATTGTTTTGGATGAGAAGATTACAGAGCTTATAGAGAACAAAAGGTACGGCAAGCTGCGAGAACTTTTATCCGAGATGAACCCTGCCGATGTTGCGATGATATTTGAGGAGGTTCCCGAAAAGGAACTGCCCGTTATTTTCCGCATACTCCCGAAAGAGCTTGCGGCGGAAGTTTTCGTTGAAATGGACACCGATATGCAGCAGCTCCTTATCGAGGCTTTCAGCGATACCGAGCTTAAAGAGGTAATGGACGAGCTGTTTATGGACGATACGGTTGACATTATCGACGAAATGCCCGCAACCGTGGCAAAGCGTATTCTCCGTCAGGCGGGTCCTGCCAAGCGCAAGATGATAAACCAGCTTTTGGCTTATCCCGACGACAGCGCGGGCAGCATTATGACCACCGAGTACGTAGACCTTAAAAAGGATATGACGGTGGAACAGGCGTTTGACCGCATACGCGCCATCGGCGTTGATACCGAGACGATATACACCTGCTATGTGACGGACAGGAGCCGACACCTGCTCGGCATTGTTACGGTAAAGCACCTTTTGCTTAACCCCAAGGACTGCCGCGTGAGCGAGATTATGGAAGAAAACATAATCTATGCCAACACGCTTGACGATAAAGAGGAAGTCGCGGGTCAGTTTGAGAAGTACGATATGCTGGCTCTGCCCGTGGTGGACAAGGAAAACCGCCTTGTCGGAATTATCACGGTTGACGACGCTATCGACGTCATTCAGGACGAGGCTACGGAAGACATTGAGAAGATGGCGGCTATTTTGCCGTCCGACAGAACGTATTTTAAAACAAGCGTTTTCAGCACCTTCAAAGCGCGTATACCGTGGCTTTTGCTTTTGATGATTTCGGCAACCTTTACGGGAACCATCATTTCAAACTACGAAAAGAAACTGACTATATTCCCCGCGCTTATCGCGTTTATCCCTATGCTTATGGATACGGGCGGTAATTCGGGAAGCCAGTCTTCGGTTACCATTATACGCGGTATTTCGCTCGGCGATATTGAGTTCGGCGACATTTTCCGCGTTTTGTGGAAGGAATTCCGCGTTGCGCTGTGTTGCAGTACGGTGCTTGCGGCGGTAAACTTCTTAAAGCTGTGGCTTGTTGACTATCTTATTTTCGACAACTTTGACCCCAAAAAGCAGATACCCGAAATACTTATAGTATGTGCGACCCTGCTTATAACGGTTATAGTGGCGAAAATTGTCGGCTGTACTTTGCCTATGCTTGCGAAAAAGATAGGCTTTGACCCCGCGGTAATGGCAAGTCCGTTTATAACGACGATTGTTGACGCGGTGTCGCTTGTAATATACTTCAACATAGCCTCTGTAATACTCGGGGTTTAAAAAATAATTTGCGGAGATGACAGGATGTTAAAAAAGGGATTTGACAATGACAAATATATCAGCCTGCAAACACAGAATATCCGTGACAGGATTTCTATGTTCGGGGACAAGCTCTATTTAGAGTTCGGCGGCAAGCTGTTTGACGATTATCACGCCGCCCGTGTGCTTCCCGGGTTTGAGCCCGACGCAAAGGTCAAAATGCTCTTAAAGCTCAAAGACGAGGCTGAAATAGTCATTGTTATAAATGCCGACGCGATTGAGAAGAACAAGCGCCGCGGCGATCTGGGAATAACCTACGACCTTGACACGTTAAGGCTTATAGACGCGTTTAGGGGAATCGGACTTTATGTGGGGAGCGTGGTTATTACACGCTACACGGGTCAGCCGATGGCAGAGGCGTTTGAAAAGCGTCTTAAAACCCTTGGAATTAAGGTCTACCGCCATTATCCGATAAAGGACTATCCCTCAAACATTCCGCTTATAGTAAGCGAGGAGGGCTTCGGCAAAAACGACTACATAGAAACAACAAGACGGCTTGTTGTGGTGACCGCGCCGGGTCCTGGGAGCGGAAAAATGGCGACCTGTTTATCCCAGCTTTATCACGAGCATAAAAGAGGGCGCAAATGCGGATACGCCAAGTTTGAGACCTTCCCGATATGGAGCATACCGCTCAAACACCCCGTAAATGTCGCTTACGAGGCGGCTACCGCCGACCTTAACGACGTTAATATGATAGACCCGTTCCATTTGGAGGCATACGGCAAAACCGCTGTCAACTACAACAGGGATATTGAAATTTTCCCCGTTCTCAACTCAATGATGGAGCGCATTTTGGGCGAATCGCCCTATAAAAGTCCTACCGATATGGGCGTAAATATGGCTGGATTCGGGATTGTTGACGACGAAGCCGTCTGTGCCGCCGCAAAGCAGGAAATCATACGCCGTTACTACGCCGCGTTGGTAAGCGTCCGTCAGGGAATGAGCGAAACGAACGAGGCGGCGAAAATAGAGCTTCTTATGAATCAGGTCGGGGTCACAACCGAGGACCGTCCCGTAGTTGCCGCCGCAAACAAAAAAGCGGCTGAAACGGGCGCGCCCGCAACCGCCATTCAACTGCCCGACGGCAGAATTATCACGGGAAAGACCTCCTCCCTGCTCGGCGCCGCGTCTTCAATGCTGCTTAACAGCCTTAAAGAGCTTGCGGGAATTCCCGACGATATAAAGCTCATATCCCCTAACATAATCGAGCCGATACAGCGGCTCAAAACCGAAATAATGGGCAACAACAACCCCCGTCTTCATACCGACGAGGTGCTGACCGCTCTGTCTATCTGCGCCGCCACCAACGACACCGCAAAAAAGGCGCTCGGTCAGGCGCACCGTCTCAGGGGACTTGAAGCACATTCAAGCGTTATTCTGTCGCGTGTTGATGAACAGGTCTTCCGCAAACTCGGTGTGAATATTACCTTTGAACCGCAGTATCAGACCAAAAAGCTATACCATAATTAGACGTTAGAAGTTAGATATTAGACATTAGATGAATGTGTGCTTCGCGCGGAATATAAAAACAATTAGAGTTTAGCGGAAATAAAATTGAAAATGCTGTTGGCGCCCTCAATTTAGAAATTAGATTTTAGACGTTAGATGTTAGAAGGCTCACCTCTATTAAAAGAGGTGAGCCTATTTATTCCGCTAAACTCTAATTTATTTCATAATGTTTTTATGCATTAAAAAATCCGCTCCGAGGGGAGCGGATTTTCTTGTTAACGTTTATTTTCCTTACGGAAGACCTTACCAATCGTTGCCTTCGTCAGGATTGTAAATACCGTTAAGAACGTCATCACCGTTGGTTGCAATACTTGTTGTGGTTGTTGCAAGCGTTTCGGTCTGGCTGTATTCGGTGTAATCAAAAATCGGAGATCTATATATTTTTTTCATATTGCTAAACCTCCTTAAAATGCACTGCGGTATGCACAGAGGAATTTAAATACCTCTGTCCTGTCAAGACCGCTGATGTTGGTGTTTATACCGTCAAGCATAACGGTGTTTTCTGACAGCTTTTTGCCCTCGTAGGTTGTGTCGTCGCCGACCTTAGCGCCTACTGTGTCGCCCTTTGTATCCTTTTTGCTATACAAATCGGCGGCAATCGCCTTTAACATACTGTTCACGTTGCGTATGCAAACGCCGTTGTTGTCTATACCGTCTATTGACGTCGGTTTTGCTTTGCCGTTGTCGGCGTTCACGCTGTATACGGGAACTATCGCGCCGTTTACGGTGTATTCAACGAACACGCGGGCAACTATTTTGGTTTTCCATGCGTCTGTGTTTGTAACGCTTATTCCGTTAAGCGCAAGCAGAATCTGATCGGCTACGGTGTCGCCCTCATTGTACGTTACCGCATTTACGGTGCTTCCCTGAGTGGTATCGCCGAGCTTTAATTCCTTAACGCCCGCTTCAAACATATTCTGATAGCCTGCAACAAGAATACCGAAACGGCTTACATAACCATCTTTTATAGCATTGGCTTTTTTAGGAGCCACTCCGTAGAAACCGATATTCATTGTGCCGTCGGCACGGAGCGTAGCGCCGTTTGTTTCAGGACGTAAGCCTGCCTTTGTAACGGCAGTTTCAACAGCAGCGTCAACATTTTCAAGCGCCTTTTCGGAATCCGAAAGTGCGTTGTAGGCGGCGTACATAGCAAGCGTTGCGTCCGCGTCGGGCGTCTCGCTGTTAAGAACGTTGGCATACTTGTCGGCAAAGCTGTCTTCGCTTTCTGTGCTGAAATAGAGAAGATTATCTATTGAAGTATCGTTTACAAGCTGAATGTAAGGAAGCGGAGCTGTTTCATTAGCGTATTTATAGAATATACCCTCACTTAAATTCTGTGTGAAGTTAAGTATTTTTAAATCGGTGCCTTCGTCATACTCGTTGTTGCCATTTGCATCAATAAAGCACAAATAGCTTGTCGGCGTAACGCGGACTGCGGGAATATCTGAGGCGGTAGTAACACCGCTGTCAAAGGTCATCTTAAATACTATTCGGTCTCCGCCTTTTATTTTGTAAGTAGACGTAGTTCCCGAAACAAGTTCAAGATTATCGGCATTTTTAAGAACTGAGTCATTATAAGTCCAGAAGTTGTTTCCTATTGCGCTTGAAACTTTTGTCACAAGGGTCGTTGCGGCACTTGCATTATCATTTTTAAGATAGTTACAAGCCGAATAGAAATAAAGATTATCCGACGTATCGGGATATTTGGCTCTTGTAATTGAAGTAACGAAATAATCCCTGTTACTAGTGGTTGTAACACCCTCGGGAATAACTATATCCTCAGGTATAAAGCCGAAACCTAAGCCCTGTACACGGTCATCATTATATTTGAACGCTATTGTCGCGCTTGTTAAACGTCTTGAATTGAATTTATCAAAGGCGACGTGCTTAGCCGTGCCGTTGGTATCGGCAGTAGTCATAACTGTATTCTTAAAGTAAGAATATACTTCGGGATAGTTCGTCTTATCCTCGTCAGTCATACTGTATGTAACGGTGTTGCCGTTAATAAAGTAACCGTCAAGCAAATCGGCGATATGCTTATATGCGTCGGCGAACTGAGCCTTGTGGGTATCCTCAACCGCGTTGTATTTAACAATAACGGCGTTTAAAACGTCTAATTTGCCCTCTGCCGCGGTTAGAGCCGCAACGTTTTCGGCATAATATGTTTTAAACTCGGTTGAAGCCGCGGTAGGAAGAAGCGGAACAGCGGCGGCGTATTTTTCAGCCGCAAGAGCGGCATAATCCTTGCCGTCATAGTTTGCGAGCAGAGCCTTTGCCCCGTCGGTTAATGCGTTGAATGCCGTATAAGCGTCAACAAATTCCTGAGCGTTTTCCTCGGTAACGTCGGTATCAAGCAATTCAGCATAATCAGCCACGAATTTATCGGCAGCCGCTTTATTTGCGGCGGCTTCTTCTGCCGCTATTTCCTCTTCTGTTTTTGAATAGCTGAGAACTACATTCTTGATAACGTTTGTTTTGCTTGAATCATTACCTGCAACAAAAGCAAAGCAAGGCGTCATATCAGCCGTAAGATAATTTGAATACGAACCAAGTCCCAAGTCGTTCGACGCGGTTACAACAGCGTTTGCGCCGTTGGTGCGGTCTTCTTCGCTTGCATATACGACAGTGCCTACATTAACCTTTGAAATTTTACCCGAAGAATAAGTGTAGGTGATTTTAATTCTGTAATAATACGTTGTGTTGGCAACCAAATCATCAGCAGCGCCTATGTTTGCCCAACCGTTTTTATTGCCTGTATATGCAGCATTTGAAACGGTATAAAGGTTAGCCTGCATAGAAAGATCGGTACGGGCTTTCGCGTACTGTATAATCTTATAGCTTGCTGTGCTTGAATCATAAGCAAAGGCAAAGCCCTGACCCGAAGCTGTACGGTTAATCTGAGCAGTGGTAGCGTCAATATCAATATAGTAAGAATTGAGCGTTCTGCCCGAAGCAACGCTGTCCTTCAACTGCACAAAATTGACCGAAGCGGGCGTTGCGTTTGCGGTGTTAGCTGCAACAGAGAATGGAACGGCAAGACCGCCGTCCGAAATATAGTCGGCTATTGAGGCTGTACCCGCCGCGGTGTAGTCAAAATCCGAAACGGTGCCGTCTTCCGCCATTGTTTTAAGTTCAAAAACGTCGGCGGCGGATTTTGTTTCGCCGTTTACGGTAGCGCTGTCCGCGCTGTCAAACGAATCGGCTATGTCGTATGTAGCGGACGCGGCGCCGACAAACAGACTTGCCGCAGGAACCGCGCTAAGCACGAGCAATACCGAAAGCGTAAGACTTAAAAATCTTTTAAATTTCATAGTAATGCCATCTCCTTAAATAATTTTCCAATTGTATTTTAATGTTTTTTTACCCCTTTTTAAATAGCAAATACTTTACCTTTTGGGCAAATAGTTTACATTTTAGGTGAAAAATAGAGTTTTCGGAGTCCTTTTTCAGACCGTTTTGCATTTTTCACGCAATGACAGCCGTTTATAATTGAAATAGGTTGTGCAGGGATAAATTTTTATTAAATTTACCCCTGCCAATTTTCAATTTTCAATTTTTAATTGAATTAATAGTGTCCCGGGAAGTAAGGTATATCCGACGAAGTTTCCGACGACGACGGATTTGGATCGGGATCGGGATCGGGGTCGGGTTTTGGATCGGGATCTGGTTTAGGATCCGGATCGGGAGCTGTCGACGACGTGTCCGACGAGGTATCGGGTTCCTCAACATACTTTTCAAACGGGGTGCCGTCAATGATATATCTCTTGATTTGGTTTATATCTTTAAGATTTATCTTACCGTCCTCGTTTACGTCCATACGCTTTATCTGCTCGTCGGTCGCGGTTATCATTCCGTGATAGTAATAACGTACAAAGGACGCGTCTTTAAGGCTTATTTTACCGTCTCCGTTGGCATCGCCGAGCAGGAGAACCGCGCTGCCGTCGGAATTGAGCCAAACGATAGCCCTCGGCGAATGTTGGGTATTATAAGTATAAACCTTATTAAGAGCGTTATTGAGGAAATCGCTTGTAAACATCTGCTCCTTGACCTCGAAATCGTTTGCCCTTATGATACAGCCGTTTATGCCGTCGTTAATGCCGCGGATAGCGTTTTGCGCACCCGAGATTGAGTTTTTCTCGATTACAAGATCCCACAGGCAGTTGGAAATTGATGCCTGTGACACATTGATGCGGTAGCCGCCCATATTACAGTTCTTTACGGTTATGCCGACCATACCGAAAGCGCACGGAGCGGTCTGAGCGTATATACGTATAGCGCCGTTACCCGTCTGATAGCTTCCCGAGGTTCCGCCGTGACCCTCGCCGTGGACATAGGACTGCGGATTGGTCATTACGAAGTCCTTAAACGTGACGTACCAAATAATTGACGCGCGGTTTGTAAGCGCGGGACCTGCGCAGCGGTCGAACGAATAATTATCGAACACCCAGTTTACGCCTGCACCGTAGATAGCGCCTGCATTGCCCTCTTCCAGCTTATTATTCACAAGAATGGTATTATCACGGTCGTTTATTATATAGCAGTTGGAGTTGCGGTTGGGATTAACGGCAAACTCGGTATCAACGGTGAACCAATAGTATTTCACCACGCGTCCGACGCCCGTGCCGTCGGTTGACGGAATGGGGTTGCCCGTTTCGGGGTCGGTTAGCATTTTGCCGTTTATATCCGCCTTATAGAGCTTGCGTTTTGGTGTGCCGTCGGCGTTTCTTACTATCTTGCCTGTGGTAATATCAAACTCGTACTCATAAGAGGTATAGCTTGTGTTTGAGGTTATCTCGCGCATTTGACCCATACCCTGACCTGCCGTTACAAGCAGTTTAAGATCCTGCCAGCTGTTGTCGCCGGGGGTATTGCCGACAAAGGCGAAAGCCTTGGCGTTTGTGGTGTGCGAGCCTGTGTAATATTCCATAAGCTCGGGGTCGTCGCCTATAAAGCGGATTTTAACGTCAGTCGCCCTTGCGCCGCCGTCAGTCGTGAACAGCTCGCGGTTATTAGTGGTGGTTGAGTGCAGATAGCTGTCGGCAAAATAGCCGTGTCCGCTTTCAACCGAGGTGGCGCCCGTAGCTTCAAGATTGGTTACAAACGCGTTATGACCGTGATAGGTGTTCCACATATTGACCTTATAGCCGTCAACATACAGATAATCGCCGCTCACCGAGAAGTTGCCCTGACCGCCGTCTCGCATAACGTCGACGTCAACCATACGGACGTTGGTGCTGTTTGAACCTACCGTATTGTACGAGCTGTTTTCATCGTTAAGTATTCCGAGCAGCTCGGCCACGGTATATTTGCCTGTATCACTGTATCCGCCGCCGCCTGCCGTTACCTTGCCCTCACGCCAGAGAGAACGGAACCTGACGTCGTTAAAGTAGATATTATCATTTTCCTGACTGCCGTACGCTGCGCCTGCAAGCCGGTCGGTCGCCGCGTTGGATTTATTTGTTACCACAAACTTATTAACGCGCGTTGCGGCGAAATGTATACCCTCTATCGCAAAGTTGCCGATGAAGGACAGAAGGTCCTCCGCCTCGCCGTACTGCCACTTATATGCGGTGTAAAGAATTGTGGTATAACCGCTTCCCTGACCTTTAAGCACGGTGTTAAGCGGTATCGGGAGCGTGGTTTCAACGCGGTATACGCCCTCGCCGAACTCAACTATGCCGCCGCCGTTTTTATAGGCGTCGTTAAGGGCGTTTATGACCGCCGCGGTGCAGTTGGTTTCCGCGTCGCCGACAGCGCCGTAGTCTTCAACCTTGAATACTCGCTTTGACCACTTATCGCGCGGAGAGTCACCAACGACAAGCTCATAAGGAGCCGACCACGAAAGATTATCGCCGTAGCCGCTGTGGACAAAGACTTCATAAGTACCCTTTGTAAGGCTTCCGAGCGACGTCTTGATATAATACATATCATTTTGTTTAAGCTCGGTTATATTAAGCCGTGTAAGCGCGCCGTTTGAAACGTTCTTCGCGATAACCGAAACGTCTGCCGCGTTTCCTGTCGGGCAGAGGTTATAGCCGACTATTTCAAGCTCGCTTCCGACGGTGGAAATACCACCCTCGTCACCCGTTACAAAGGAGATAAGCGGAACGTTTACAAGCAGGGTCTTTGAAGAACCCGATTTTGTGACGATATTAACGGCGTAAACGCCGCTGCCCGTCTTACCGTCCGCCGAGGAAAGCCCCTCGGGGATAACCGCCTTTATACTCGTCTTTGTGCGCTGAACTATATTAAGCTCCGTCGCACGCGAGTAATCAAAGCTGTAATCCGAACCGACGCTCACAACGGGCTTACCCACCTGCGTTGTTTCAAAATTGCCTGCCTTAACATAGGCGGGGTTTACGTTCTGTTCGTCGTTCACGCGGTATATATACAGCTTATCGGCTATATTTCCGAGCGATTCGCCTGTTAAGAGGAGAGTTTCGTCCTCCTTCATAAAGCTGTTGCCCGTGTAATAGATATTAGCGTCAGAAACGTTCAGGTCGCTGTCAAAATCGCCGCGTTCAAAGGTCATTCTTATATCGTCAAGATACCAAGGATTACCCTTGTTATTCCAGGTGGAATAGAACTTAAAGCCAATCTTGGCGCCCGCGATATAGGGCATATTAAGCGCTATCGTCTTTTCGGAGGTAAGGTTTTTGACCGAACCCGAAACATTGGTCTTGCCGAACGTGAGGGACACTTCAAGCCAGCCGTCAAGGTCGGTTTCGTCCGCGCTGCTGAGCCACGAGCCGCCAGCCGATTCGCCGCCTGAGGTCATACCGTATCTGAAACGGCTTTTGCCTGCGCCGCCGCCCGAAACGCTCATTGAGTTGAAGTTTTCCTCGTCAACGTATGAATACATAAAATGCGAAAGTGCGAAGGCGTTTATGCCGCCGTCGAAATACATTTTAAATTTAAGGGTTTTAAGCTGGGCGTTTGTAGGCCAGATTTTATCGTTGATAACATACTCGATATTATCGTTCATATCCGCCCAAACGCTGAGAATTTTATTTTTGCCTGTTTCGTCGGTCGGGTCGGTTATAACGCCGCAGAAGCTGTTGGGACTGATACTCGAATTTGCGTTTTGAACAAACGGGAAATAGTCATACTCAAAGTCGATATTCTGCGCGCCGTAGTTTGCGCCGACGTCTTCAAGCATATTGCGAAGCGTTGACTTGAATTTATAAAGCGTATTCCAGCTTACGACAAGTTTTCCTATTTCGGAAAGGTTTTCATAGTCGGCAATCGCGTTATCGACAGCCGTATCGTAAGAATGGTCAAGCGCGGATATATCGGTGCTTAAAAGCGCGCCGTATTTGTTCATATAATCGTTCACCGACGGGTCGATAACCGCGGCAAGCGAGCGCAGAATGCCGTTTTCAGCCGAGAGCAGAACCTGAGTTTCATATTCAAGGGTTGAAAACTCCTTTAACGCCTCCAAAAGTTCCGTTTTATCGCTTTCTGTGAGCGTAGACGGCGTTTTGCTTAAAATACCGCTGTATTTTTCCTTATAAGCCTGCGCCTTATCGTCGTTATTGAGGGCAAAGGTGAAGGACAGATTATCAAAATAGCACACGCTCTTTTCAAGCGCCGCCGCAAACGCCACCTTAAAGCCGCTCTGCTGATACTTATAGCCGTCCTTACAGGTGAACGAGAAGTCGTAACCCGTGGATTTTTCGCCCTGTATCAGCTTCATTATCACACGTATCTCGCTTTCATTAGTCAGGACGTATGAAGCGGTGACCTTTATCGGTTTATCACAGCTCCACCCGTCGCTTTCAGCGAGATAGAGATTGCGCGAGCCCTTTGAAATGCTGAATTTTGAATTCGCCGCAACGCGCGCCATAATTCCGTTTCCGCCATCGCGTTTTTCACGGTAAATATCAAAGCCTATGCCCGCGTTCGCGTCGGTATCGTAGTAGGTATAAACCAGCTGACTGCCGCTCGAACCCTGCGCCGCCTCGGGAACCAATACGTCAAAGCTGCTGTATACAAGCGTTCTGTCAAGCCAGAGTGCGTCGTCAACGGCGGTGTAGCCGTTTGCTCCCGCATAGGGCGCAAACCACTTGTTGCCGTCTATTTCAACTATTTTTGAATCGGAAACCTTTGAAACCAACTTTGAAGACGGTGCGAAAGAATAAACATAGTTAAGCGATTTTTCGGTGTGCGACTCAAAATCGTCGAAAACCGAATTTTTAACGTTGTATTTTCCGCCAAGCTCGGTCTTATAAACCGCTTTTTTAAGGTTTATAAGCATTTCGTACTGCTGTACGAGCGCCGACTTAACGCCGTCGGGAAGCAGGATGTATTCATTAACGGCGGTGTTTATGCTTTCAATATCCGCCGCGGTAACGTTTTCGGCGGTCTTGCTTAAAACAGCCGAATATTTACTGCGGAACGCCGCCGCCTGTTCGTCTATCGTCGAACTGAATTTAAATTCCGCGCGGCTTATTTCGGTCTTGGCGGTGGTATTTTCGTCCGAACCGCCCTTAAAGCCTGCTTTAAAGCCGTTTGCAACAGCCGTTACGGAGTCCGCGTCTATCCCCTGCGTTACAACGTCGTTAGCGCCTGCGGCACCCGTGAAAGTGAGGGTGCTTGAAAGAGCGCCGAGCTTATCCGCGTCCGCAAAGGAGTTGTTTTTATAGTAGTAAACAACGACGGTTATCGAATTGAGGATATTGCCGTCCGAATAGCTGTAATTCGCCTCAAAAATCATATTTGTGACTTCTTTAAGGTAAGCCTGACCGCCGTAGAGCATATTGTTGTTCTTTCTGCCCGAGCCGTTAAGACCGTAGCTTATCTGCCAGCCGTAGTTTGAGTGTTTATAAAGGAGCAGATAAACGTAGTCGCCCGTATTCGGGTTGAAATACAAAACGGGAGAGGCTATACCTATCTCGCCTGCCTGTTTGGGCGTAACATACGAACGGAAGGATTCAAGCCGTCTGTTTTCGGTGACGGTCATCTTTTCCCAATTCGCATTGTTTACGGCGGTTACGGTCTTAGTGCCCGAAGCGGTCTTTAAAAGTCCGTTTTCGGCGGTAACCGAAGATTCCGCCTTGGTGTCAATGTCAACCGCGGTCCAAACGCTGTTTGTATAGGAAGAACTTGAAAAATCGTCCTTGATAATGCCGGCGTCCTCGGCGTTTACCGTTGTCATTATGCTTGCGGAGGAAAGCAGTACGGCAACCATAGCCGAAACGCTTATAAATCTTTTAAAACTGTTTCTTAATTTCATTTACCGCACCGCCTTTCTAATAAGTGTAGCCTTTTTCATCAAAATATCCGATTATATCGGGTATCGGCATATCCCAATTGCCGCATATCTTATTATCGTAGTCGCCGCCGAGGAGGTCTTCCTCCTTAACAACCTCGATATTGTCCACCCTGACAGCGGCGTTGTTCGACATAAAGCCTATGTTTCCGAAGCCTTTTACCTCGGTCGTTATATCGGTGTATCTGAGGCACTGAACGCCGTCAAGATAAACGGTTATAACGTTGTCAAACGCCGTGATTTTAAGGTTATGCGTAACGTTAATATTTTCATCGGCAAGATAGTCGAACTCGTAATCAACAACGTCGCCCTCGGCAAGGGTGGGATTGTTTGAGGTTACGTCTGTCGGTATCTGCGCGTAGTTGCCGCCCGCGCGGCGCGCTATTGACAAGCAGTTCACGTTTCTTGTGCCGAGGCGTTTCTTATGGAACGCAACGGCGTAGTTATGAACGCCGTACTGGTCAATATCGGTACTGCGGACATACACGTAAAACTCGTTCTTCATATCCTCGGTGTAGTCCTCGGTGAAGGTGAAGTCGAGCGACATAGTATAATCCGCCCAATGCTGATCGCCCGCGAAATAATAGGCGTTCGAGGTTCGCTTATCATACAGATAGCGGTTGGTCTTCTGCTCGTTCGTTACGATATTCGGCTTATTTTTCGCGTTATACGTCCAAACGGGGTTGGAAACTATCTGTTTTTTAACCAGCTTGCCGTTTTCCTCAACGTTTTTCGTTTCAAAAATGCCGTCGTTTTCCTCGGGAGCTTCAAGCGTGCCGTCAGAAAACGTTTCTCTTAACAGAACGTTATCGTAAACCTCGGGGTCCTCAACTTCAAGCGGTTCGGGGCCCGAGCTTGACGAAGACGAGCCCGACGACCCCGACGGGTCAACGGGTTTTGCGCCCTCGGGTACCGCAAGATAGCAGTTAAAGCCCGTGTAATCGGCGGTTGCGTACTCCGATTCGGCTTGTGTGCCTGCGGCAAAGCCCGCATAAACGGTTCCGCTTATGCTGAACGGAGCGTCGCCGACGCGGATATAATCCGCATCGCCCGACTGCTGATAATAACAGCTCACATATCCCTCGTAAAGTTCCATTTTGAGCTTTACGGGGTATCTTATAGTCGTGGTTATCATACGGCTTTTCGCGCTGCCCGAATTATCCGCCGCGCGGTATGTAAACATAATACGCGAGGGACGGCAGTGCATCATAACGTTCATAGCGCCGGGGTTTAAACTGCTTCTGAACATTATTCCCGCGCACGCCTCGACCGACGCGGTCGCGTTCCAGCTGTTAAGCTGTGTTTCGAGGACAAGTCTGCCCTCCTCGCCGTAGACATAGCTCATCTCGGTGTATGCGAACGACACGGAATCCTGCGTAAACCACGGGTTGAACGCGTTAGTTACCAGCTTGTAGTTTTTCTCGTCAAGATTTTCAGAATAGGAGCAGTTAGGTCCGTTTTCCCAAGCGTTTGCCTTATCCTTATCTATGCCGTGTATCTGCACGCATTTAAGCGAGGTATCCTTAACCTGCTGAACTATTTTTTCCTCCGCATTTGCGCCGATGCTCAAAGAAAGGACAACGGCAATGCACAGCAAAAGCGAAGCGGCTATTAAAATGTAATTTTTCTTAACATTCGGCATTTTCGTCCTCCTCCCTGTTCTCGCGCGTTTTGGCAACCGTCCACAGATACATAGAAACGATAGCCGTTACCACAGAGAACAAAAGCATTACCAGAAGTATTACAAACGGGGTGCGCAAACCGCTCTCGGTTGAATATATCTTGTTGAGCAGTTTTGTTACCGTGTTTGTTTTGGTTTTTGTTACGGTTTCGGTCTTGACGGAGCCGCCCGACGTATTTTCGGTACTGCCGCCGTTTGCGGGCAGTTCGTAGGCGTCGGTATCTTCTTCAATAGCGTCAAGCAAAGCCTTTATCGCCGCCATTCTTGAAGAAAGGCGTTCCTTTACCTCGGCGTCTTCAAGGCTGTTCCACGCATCAAGCACCATATTTATAGCGCCCCTGTCGCCTGCCGTTACGTTGTTTGAATTAAGCATAAACACATAAAGATAGCGGTTTTGGAACTCGGTGACCTTTTCAAGAATTTGTTCCTCGTGTTCGGAGTCTGCCGAATAGCTTATATGCAGCTTTAAAAGGTTGTTAAGCTGTTCGCCGTATTCGGTCGTGTTATCTCTTGCCACCTGCGGCAGCGCGTTATATGCGGCAAGCGCCTCGGAAACATAGATATAATCGGTTGAATGGATATTCTCCCAATTGGCAAGCACGGCGGCGTAATTATCGCCTATATATGTGCTGTATCTTGTTTCAAACTTAACGGTTCTTTCAGCCGCCTTGCCGTTGTCCTGCACCCTCTTGACCGATTTTACAACATCGTCTGAAAGAAGTGATTTTGCCTTTGCGGAAAGACCGTCATAAGACGATGTAAGCGAGGACACATAGTTTTTAAACTCCTCCTCGGTGCTTTTTCTCGCTATGCCGAGCAGGGTTTTAAAATCGGTGCTTAAAATAGCCGCGTTCATCTTCAAGAAGTTGTCGGCTTCCTCGCGCGCAAGGGCTTCGGAATCGGTCTGAGCCTTTTTATAATATTCGTTTTTCGCGTTTGTTAAAAAGTCGTATAAATTGCGGTAGTTGTTATAGAAAGCCGACTGTTCCAACGCGGTAAGCGAAGAAAACTTTTCAAGAGCGGAGTTTATATCGCTGAGAGAATCCTTCGGCAGGGTCGGGAGATTGTTTGGGTTATAGTTTATACCTGCCGACTTTATACCGCTTACAAGCTCCAAAAAGTCGCTCGGAACCGTTATGTTTTCAACCGTGACCGAGGCGTTTTCCGCAACGGTCGCCTTTATGTTGCTCTGATTTTTATTGCTTTCAAACATCTCGACGTCGTAAGCCGAGAAGGTATAGTTTGATTGATCCGCCTTGCTGTCAACCGTGAACGGAAGATAGAAAACGGGACCCGAAAGCGTTGTATTTGAGGACAGCGTATCCCACGAAAGGGTCACGGCGCCGTCCGCCGCAGTGGCTAAGTATTCCGAGTTGCCGTCGCCCGTGTTGTTGACGACCTTCGCCTTTTCAAAACCGAAAACGGAACTGTCGTATTTGAGCCTGAGCGAAAATCCGCCCACAGCCGAAACACTTGTCAGCTCAACCGAAACGTAAAGCGTATCACCGCCCTTGACAGAGGACACCTTTGTATACGTTTTGTCCTTTTCGGAATATATATAAGGTTTCAGGGTGACAACCGTGCTTTTGCCTGCGGCGCTTGCTGTTAAAAGCGCCGCAGACGCGGAACACATTATTACAACTGCGAATAAAAAAGCTAAAACCTTTTTCATCGTATCGTTCCTTTTTATTTATTAATAAAAGCGTCTATCTGTGACTGATATTCTGTCTTAACCTTTTCGATACCCGCGGCGCTGAGCTTGCTTATCAGCTTGTCGTATGTTGCCTGATAGCCTGCCGTGCCGTTTGTACCGCCGATAAGTTGAAGCATAAATTCTTCGTTTGCCGCCGTCATCTGAGCCAGCTCGTTTTCAACGTTCTTGTTGTTTATGCTAAGTCCGTAAACGGGGGTCTTTGTAAAGGTCGGCAATTCTTCCTCAAAATACTTTCTTGCGGCGTCAACCGTAGCCTTGGTGTACGGATAGCAGGTGTATTCGTTGAACATATTTCCAAGCTCCCAGTTGGGGATACCGTAAGCAGAGGTCGAAGAACCCTGACCCTCGTAATCAAACGCCTTTATCTCGGTGTCGGAGAGCTTTTCATAGTGTGTGCCCTCAATGCCGTAGCAAAGGAGGTTGAGTATATCGGCGCCTTCTTCGGTGCGGAGAAGTTCAAGGAGCTTTATTGCCTTTTCGGGGTTCTTTGAGGTTGTGGGGATAGAGCAATAGGTTTTAAGCGAGCCTACAACCGAGGTTCCGCTGTACTTCTGGCTTGCAGGGGTCATACATATAGTTAAACTGCTTTTATTAACCGAATTTGCCGCAGTTGCTTCTTCAACGGTTATGATTCCGTCGTTGTTTGTATCGGGAATACGGAAGTTGGTGATGTTTGACGCAAACAGACTCATTTTACTGCCTACGCCGTCTTCGCCTGTGAGAATATCCTTTGAAATATATCCCTCGCCGTACCATTTTGCGGCGTATTTAATATATGTTTTATATTCGTCGGTGTCATAGAAGCATACAACCTTGCAGGAAGGATCGCTTACCTTATAGCAAAGCAAAGAGTTGTTGCCGCCGATAAATTCATATCCGCGCTTTACCATATTGCGGAAGATATGCTCAATTCCGCCGATAAGGGGAGCGGTTGTTGAGGTGTCAACGTTCTTTGAAGCCGCCGCCAAATATTTATCAATTATCTGATAGAATACCTCGGTAGTGGTGGGGTTCTCGTTTACCGCCTTAACAAACGCGTCAACGTCAAGATACTGCTTTAAATAGTCGGGAACCGAGAAGAAAACAGCGTCGTTAATATGTATCTGAACATTCGGTATAGCGTAGAGCTTGCCGTCCATCATACCTGTTTTATAAAGGGTCTCATACTTCGTCATCTCGTCCTTTATAGTCGGAGCGTATTTATCAACAAGCTCGTCAAGCGCTGTGTATGAGTTTTTGTTTATCTCGGAGGCAAGGTCGGTTGCATATCCCGAAAGGGCTATATCTACCTGAGTTTTGCCTGCCATCCACAACGCCCACTTTGACGACATTGAGGGATCAAGTTTAAGGGTGAGCTTTGTGCCCGGGAGCTTTTCTTCGAGCTTTTTGTTAATTTCCTTTAATACCTTTTCGGTATCCTTTTGCTCGGAAAACGGGATCGCCCAGACAAGCTCCGAGCTTCCGCCGCCCTTTCCGCAGCCCGCAAACACTCCTGCGAGCATTAAAACAGCTAAAACCAAACATACTATTTTTTTCATAAGTTTTTCCTCCTAAGTGTGACAGAACTATGACCTTTTTGTGCCGAATATTTTTATCGAGGCAACCACTATCATTGCCACGTTAAACAGAATTGTTACCGCCAAGAATACGAGAATTGCAAATTCCCAACCCGTCATACCCATAGTTTTCCAAACGGGTTTTGATTTCTTTTCGGTTTTTGTTTGTTCGCCGCTCGTATCCTTGCTGTCTTCGACAAGCTCGGGGGCAACCTTTTCTACCGCCTTATCAAGTTTTTTCACAAGAGAGGAATCAAGTGATTCCAGCGCCTCGTCCGACAGAATTTTATAGTCGTTATAAAGCTCGGTCACCGTTTCCTTATCCTTGTCCTTTACCCTTTTCGGCAGGGCGTCTATCCTTGAAGCAACGTCTGCAAGCAGCAGCGGCTCAAATGCGGCGTAGACCTCGTTTATTTTTGCGAGATTGTCAGCGCCGAGCTGAGCCTTGTCGGAGCGTTCAAGCGCGTCATATTCGCGTTTTACTTTAAGAATAGCGTCCTTATTTTCTATTGTTACGTTTTTCGCAACGGGAAGTTTTGATATTTCATCAAGCAGAGCGCTCACCGCGGAAGATGTTTCGGCAGACGCCGCTTGTTCGGCGGCTTCGTCCGCAAACACCGTCACGCTTGAAAACACGGTCGTTACCGCCAAAACGATAAGCGCAAGTCTTAAAAATATTTTTTTCATTTATTCCACCTCCGCAATGTCTTCATCGTCGAGCTTGCCGTTTTTGGTCCTTACCGCTTTCATCAGCATAACGAATGAGAAAGCTGAAACGGCGACTATCACGGCGGCTATTCCCACGAACATAATTATGTATCCCGGCGTGCTTGCAAACGACGTGTTTGCTGTTGCGGCGCCCGTGTCGCCCTCGGTTATTACCTGATTGGTGTCGCCCGTGTCGGTTTCGGTGCCGTCGGCGGAATCGGTGCTTTCAACCTGAGAATCGGTTGCCGCGGCGTCCGAGCCCTGAGCGGCATTGCCCGAGCCTGCGCCCGCGCGCTCGGCTCCCGCAACGAATATCGAATAATCGGTAAGATAGGGCAGTTTTTTAAGCCTCGGCAGCTCGCCCGAGCAATCCCAGCCCGAAACCGAAGAAAACGCCTGCTTTATCTGATCGGCGCTTCCCGCCGAAAACTGTTCCTGATTAGAACCTGCTGCATTTAGTACCCAGCAGTTGGTTGAGGACGAGCCTGCAACCACGCCGCCCTCGCTTTCGTCCTTACCCGAGGCGTAGCAGTTCTTAATTGTTCCGTCACTCTGTGCAACGAACGTTCCGCGTACAACCGAACCGCTTTTAAATGTTGTATCGGTATGGCTGTTGGTAACTATGCCGTCCTTGCTTACGTAGCCTACAAGTCCGCCGCCGCAGGAGCCCGACGCGCCGATACCTCTTGAAGTGTACGGCTTGTTTGACGGGCAGAATATTGTACCCTTGCTGTAACAGCCGTCTACCGTCGCTCCCGTGACCGTTCCCACAAGACCCGCCTGATACCAAAAGCCCTCGCCGTTTATTTCGCAGTCCGCCCAGCTGTTTGAAAGGGTCGAACCCTCGCACAGACGGGCAACAAGTCCCGCGGTAGCGTTCGTTTTGGCGTTTATTTTACCCTGCGCGCCGCAGCCCGAAATGGCCGTGCTGTAAGCGAACGTTACAAGAGCGGCGGAGCCTTGGTCGTCAACCTGTTTCGCGCAGTTGGTCTGAACGCCCGTATCGTAACCGCCTACGCCCTGATGCTGACCGACAACGGTGTTTTCAATATTGCAGTTTAATATGTATATATTAGATATTTTTGCGCCCTTCGTTTTTCCGAAAAGCGAAGCGTAGTAATGAACGCCCGGCTCGCCGTAGCCCGCATAGTTGGGGCTTGCAAAATCGTATCCGAAGTCCTTACCCGTGCTGTTATATACGTGCAGGTTAAGTATTGCGTACTTCGGTAAGCCGTCGGCGCCGAGGTCGCAGGTAAGCGTACCCTTGAACTCGTCAAAACAGCCTATCGGTTCAAAGTTCTTGACAGAACTCATATCGACCGTAGCCGCCAGCTTGTAATGCGCCGAAAGGTTGTTTCGGATATTGTCGATATCGGCGGCTGTTTTCAACAGATACGGGTCGGATTTTGTTCCGCTTCCTCCGCTGTATGCCGCCGCCCTTACAGGCAGACCGCTATGCACAAAAAGCGCCGCGGCAAGCATTGCCGCCACAGCAATCGCCGCAAGGCTTTTATGCAAAAATTTATTCCTGCTTAGTGTCATTTTCCTTCCTCCTAAAAAATGTAATGCCTTTCCTACACGATCATTATACGGTATAATTTTTTTCAAAAAAATATCGAAAAGTTTACCTTTAAAGCAAATAGTTTACCTTTTTCTGAAAAAATAACAAAAAAATCGGCAAAAGCACTCCGAAATGAATGCTTTTGCCGATTATAAATTATATGGTATCTGTTATTTGTCTTTCGTAACGTTCGTTCCCCAAACGCCTAAAATTATAAGTCCGCACAGAACGAACTGCAAGGTATTAAAGCTCTCTCCGAGTATAAACACACCCGCAAGGACAGATACCACCGTTATTATATTGGAAAACGACGACGAGCGTATCGCACTTATGCGCGTCGTTGAATAATTATACAAGAGGAACGCGGCAACCGATGAAAGCACGGCGAGATAGAATATTGCTATCCAAAATTCCGCGCTTGAAAACGCCCTTAAAAGCTCGGGCACAAATTTTGACCGCAATACCGCGGCGCTTACCGCCGTAAATCCGACTGCGCCTATCAAAAACATAACGTAGGTGCGCTCAAAGGGCGAGAACTCCGCCGACTGACTTCGGCTTAAAATATTGAACACCGCTGATGAAAGCACCGCCGCAATTAAAAGCAATATTCCGAGGGTGTGGCTTTTTGCGCCGTCGTTTGAAACAACGCTTATTGCCGCAACGCCGACTATTGACAAAACGGTGCAAGCCACCTGCAACCAAGACGGCTTTTCACCGAGGAAAACAGCCGCCAAAAGCATTACCGCAACGGGAACAAGGGCGATTATAACCCCCGACAAAGCCGAGGAAACCAGCGACAGTCCGTATAATTCGCACAGAAAATAGATAAGCGGCTGTGCTATTCCCATAGCTATGAGCTTACCCTTTTTTCTGCCTTTCAGATCTATTTTAATCCTGCCGCTTAACAGCAGAATATTCATCACCGCAAAGGCGATTATAAACCTGACGGACAGTATTATAAGCGGGTGTGCCGCTTTAAGCGCCATTTTGCCGAAAATAAAACTGAACCCGAATATTGTGTTTGCGGCGAGCGCCGCAGCGGCACCTTTAAAACCGCTTTTTGTATTCATATTTAAGACCCCTTAAAAAAATCCTTGTTCACGGCATATAAATATAGTATAATTGGTATAAGTTGGTGAAAGTTAAACGAGGTGAGCCGAATGCTTAAAATCTCTGTTGCGATGACGACCTGCAACGGCGAAAAATATATAAAAGAGCAGTTAAATTCCGTTTTAAATCAACTGCGCCGACCCGATGAAGTCATAATAACCGACGATGTATCCGACGACGGCACGGTTGAAATAATACGCTCGTTTATAGAGGAGCATAGGCTTACCGACTGGAAACTTATTATAAACGAGGAACGGCTCGGTTTCAAGCAGAACTTTAAAAAAGCGATTTCCCTTACCACGGGAGATATTATATTTTTGTGCGATCAGGACGACGTTTGGTGCGAGGACAAAACCGAAAGCCTGCTTTCCCTTTTTACCAAGAACGACCGTTTGCTTGCGGTATCCTCCGCCTTTACCGTGATAGACGGAAACGGCGCTGTCAGCGACGTCGGACATACAGGCAACAACCACGGTCTGATATGCACAAGGGTGAAACATCTTCTTCAACGGATAGACTTAAAAACGGTTATGCGCTGTAATATTTCGCCGGGCTGCACCTCGGCATACCGCCGACAGGTTGCGGAAAAATACCTTGAAACGACCGACGGCACTCTGCCGCACGATTACGAGCTTAATCTTATCGCCGCCGCAGAAAACGGGCTTTATTTTTACAACGCGCCGCTTATAAAATACAGGATACACGGCGGCAATACTTTGGGACTTTCAGGCAAGGAGCAGACAAGGCTTGAAATAGCCGAAGAAAAGCTCGCCGCCGCCGAAACGGTTTTTAAAGCCTCAGGCGACAGCCGACTTTACAGGCTTTGCGAAAAGCGGCTTGACATACTTAAAAACAGCCGCACCGCCGCGGCTGTAAAGCTGATTTTTTCGCCGAGTTACCGAAAATACTACACTCTGCGCGAGTGGGTGGGAGATATACTATACACCAAGGAAGTGTGATACATTTGAGGAGCGCCGCAGGAATAACCATTTTTAACCCGAATATAGAGCGGTTAAAGCTGAATATTGACAGTATTATCGGTCAGGTTGACCGTGTGTATACCGTCAACAACGGTTCGGAAAATACCGCCGAAATAAATGAGCTTTTGAGCGGATACGACAAGATAACGCATATCGGAAACGAGAAAAACGAGGGCATTGCAAGGGCGCTTAATCAAATGTGCGCCGCGGCGTTCTATGACGGGTTTGATTGGATATTAACGCTTGATCAGGATTCGATAGCCGAAGCCGAGCTTATAAAAAAATACAGCCGCTACACCGAGATGGACGGCGTTGCGATAATAACCCCGTATATCGACGACGAGAACGAACCCGACATAATAAATTCCACCGTTAAAACGCCTTATGAGCCCGTTCACCGTTGCTATACCTCGGCTTCGTTTACAAAGCTGTCGGTCTGGAACGAGGTCGGCGGTTTTGACGACGATATGTTTATTGACTGCGTCGATTTTGACTACTGCACCGCGGTGGAGGAAGCGGGATATATAATTCTGCGCGACAACGAGGCGGTCATTAAGCACTGTCTCGGCAGGGCGCACGAGGTGCGTGCGTTTATGCCGCTCGGCAGGCTTTTACACATACCCCAGCTTAAAAGACCGATGTATACCTATAACCACCCTCCGCTTCGCACCTACTACTACGCGCGGAACATAAAATACTACACCTACAAGCACAGAAACAGCATAGACCGTTTTACGGAATGGCGCGTATATATCAAATGGCTGGTGCTTAAACTGTTTTTTGAAGACCAAAAGTGGGCAAAGCTGAAAGCGATAATAAAGGGCCGTCACGACGGGCGCAAAATGATAAAAAAATACAAAGAAAAGCAAAAATCGAGGGCTAAACAGCAATAACAAACGCCGATAGCGAAGTGATGATTCGTTATCGGCGTTTGTTTATTATTCCGCGTTATCTTTTATTATATTTTTTTCTCCGCCTAAAACGACCGTATTCTGTTTAAGCGAACCGTTCATCATTGAATTTGAGATAACAATACAATTACTGCAATTTTTAAGCACAGCCGAATAATCGGGTGACGGAGTGCCTTTGCCGTGATCGTCCTTTCCCACACCGAAAACATTTGCGGTGATAACGGTGCTGTCGGTTTCGTTAAGAAGAATATGGGAATTAAGGTAAGGGTCCTCAGCAAAATCGGGGCGGTGCTTGCCGCTTCGCCTGAATATATTGCCCGTAAGAGTTATCGTGTTTGAGCGATATTTGCCGCCGCGCGTCTGTACCGACGGACCGTAGGCGCGGTCAAAGCAGTTATTGTTTATATTGAGCGAGCCGCCGAACGCAATGTTAATTCCGCCGTTGTGGTTCCACTCAATGCGGTTGCCCGTGATTGAGAACGATGAAAAATTATCGTCGCTGTAAATAGCCGCGCCGCCGTTTGTGTGCATAATATTATCGGTTATCCAGCCGTCCCACCCCGTAAGGTAGATAGCGTTGCCGCCGTTCGCCATTATCATACAGCCCTTTACAGTGAAAGCAAACATGTGTTGAAGGTGTATGCCATCGCCGCTGAAATTTTTTACCTGACAATTTTCTATCACAAACGAGTCTTCCCTAAATCCCTCCTGCGTTGCCTCGGGATACCGATTTTCTTCTTTAAAAAGCTCGAAATTGTCCCTTGTGTCATAATTATCCCAAAAAACGCCTATTCCGCAAACGCCTGCTTTTTCGACCTCGCCGCCGAGGAGTTGCAGTCCGCTTATACGGCAGCCGTGCGCTCCTGTAAGATTTAAAAGACAATCCGCGTTTTCGTCGTTAAGGGAAAGTATTGAACCGCCGTATTCGCGGTATCCCCAACCCGAAAAGCCCGTAAAGGTCACGCTCGGCGGAACGGTCAGCTCGCCGCACATAAACTTTCCGGGCGGCACCGCAACGCACCCTTTTGCCTCGCCCGCCCTGTTAAGTGCGGTTTGAATTGCCGCCGTGCAGTCGGTAACACCGTCGCCCACCGCGCCGAAATCGGTTATATCAAATACGTTTTTCATAAAATTGTTCCTTTACCTTTTCTTTAAGTTTTTTAACCCCTTGGTCTATTGTAAATCGGGGATTAAATATGCTTGAAGTGCCGCAAACCAAAATATCGGCACCCGCCGCCACCATTTTCGGAGAGTTGGCAAAGCTGCAATTGCCGTCAACCTCTATCAGTATACCGTTATATCCCTGAGAATCGAGATAATTGCGCACCCTACCGATTTTTTCTATTCCGTAATCGACTATTTTTTGTCCCGCAAAACCCGGGTTCACAGTCATCACAAGCACCATATCTATCTGCGGCAATATCTCCTTTAAAAGCTCTATCGGGGTAGACGGGTTCAGCGCAACGCCTATGCGGCACCCTTTTTCCTTGATTTTATCAATAATGCGCTGTATGTGACCCGTGCTTTCATAGTGGAATGTGATAATATCGTTTGTGCCGACGTTTATCATATTTATTACCGATTCGGGAGCGTCAGCCATTATATGTATATCAAGCGGAATATCCTTGCGCGCCTTGATTTTGTTTATAAACTCCGCGGGAATCATCATATTCGGCACAAAATGATTGTCCATAACATCGCAGTGCAAATACTTTACTCCCGACGCAGACAATTCATCTATCGCTTTTTCGAGATTGAGAATATCGGCGCACATAATTGAGGCTGAAATTTCAAAGTCCTGTTTCTTTATTTCGGGGAATAAAGCGGCGCCCACCAAAGGCGCGTTTTCACCGAGCAACGCCGTTTTAATTTCGGTCTTAAAGCCTGTGCTGTAACAGCGCTGATTTATTTTTTCAATGAGCGGTTCAACAAAGAGCTTGGTCTGCCTGCTCAGACCGCCGCTGAAAACAATACATTCCGGTGAGATTATATTTATCAGCGAAGCTATTCCGTCGGCTAAAAGTTCAACGGCATTGCTTATTGCCGTTATACACTTCCTATCGCCGTTTTCCGCCGCCTTAAACAAATCCTTTGACGTGCTTTCTGCTCCAAACAGCTCCCTTGCGGTTTGGTCGAGACCTTTTCCCGCGGCGTAGGCTTCAAGACAACCTTTTTTTCCGCAGCCGCAGGATCTTGTTCCGCCTTTTACGGGAATATGTCCTAGCTCGCCGGCGTTTCCCAATCCTCCCGAATACGGCTTTCCGTTCAAAACAATCCCCGTTCCTATTCCCGTGCCGAGCGTTATGCAGACAAACGTTTCGTATTCTTTTCCGCTCATAATATATTCGGCATAAGCCGCCGCGCGCGAATCCTGAATCATTGTGCAGGGAATACCCGTTATTTCTTCTGTTTGGGCGGCAGTTTCCGAGTTAAGTATATCTATATTCGGAGCTTTAATCAACCGTCTCCCGTCCTCGCTTACCGTTCCGGGAACGCCTATACCGCAACAGCCTATGTCGCGCGGCGAAAACCCCGTTTCGTTGTAAAATTCAAGAAGAAATCCGTTTATGAGATTCGGCACATTCTCGGTGTCACAAACTTTATAAACGCTGTTTTTGATTATTCGGTTTTTTTCATCAAGAACGCCGATATTGATTTTTGTATCGCCGATGTCAACACCCAATCTCAGCATATTTCTTCACCGTTTTCTATGTCGGAAATCATATCTATGCGTTTTTGATGTCTTCCGCCCTCGTATTCGGTTGTTAAAAACTCCTCGACTATCATTTCCGCCATAGACGGTCCCACGACCCTTGCCCCAAACGCGATTATATTTGCATTGTTGTGCGCCCGTGTTAATCTTGCCGAATAAGGTTCGGAACAGACTGCGGCGCGTATGCCTTTAACCTTATTTGCGGCAAGCGATATTCCTATTCCCGTTCCGCAAATAAGAATTCCGAAATCAAATTCCTTATCTGCAACGGAGCGTGCCACCTTGTATCCGTATATGGGATAATCTGTCCGCTCCCCGCTTGACGTTCCGAAATCCGTAACGTCATAGCCTTTATTTTCAAGAAATTCTTTTATATGGTTTTTAAGTTCGACCGCCGTATGGTCGTTTCCGATAGCTATTTTCATATTCCCGCCTCCGAAAACATTATAATCGCTTTTATAATACAAACAGATATACAAAAGCGATTAAAACATTGTCAAAACCGACTTTTTGTTTTATAATATTTTAGAAAAGGAGTTGGAATTATGGATAGTTATTATTGCCACAAGAGCGTTATTCCGGACAGATCCTGCCGCAGGCATCAACATTCCGCATTTGAAATAGTTTATCAGCTAAACGGTAAAAACACCACCCTAATAAACGGAAAAGCCTATTATATGGAGCCTGCCGACGTTCTTGTAATTCCGCCGAACACTCCGCACGAAATTCCCGAAGGCGAAGAATTTACCGATTTATATTTTCAAACCAATCGTTTATCGTTTGACAAGGTCATAAAAATCAGCGATATTTCGGGTGAGATATTTACCCTGTTAAACCTGTTGAATACCGTCCTTATTGAAAGAAAGAACTATTATTCAAAAATATGTGAAAACATTACCGAGTGTATAGAACTGCTTATAATTCAGTCACTAAATGAAGAACACAAGCACCCGTTTGCCGAAAAGCTGCAAAGCGAGCTTGCCGAAAACATATCTGACTGTGATTTTTCAATTCCCGAGGCAATAAAAAAGCTCGGATATAACGAAGATTATATCCGACGCTGTTTTAAAAGAATATACGGCAAAACACCGCTTGAAAGCCTTACCGAAATGCGTATAAAAAAGGCAAAGTCATTGCTTTTACAGCCGTGCCGCAGTTCTGTCGGCGAGGTCGCGTCAAACTGCGGATTTTCCGATCCGTTTTATTTTTCAAAATGCTTTAAAGCAATGTGCGGAGTATCGCCGCGCGAATACAGGCATTTAAACACGGAACGTAATTAAGCCTTTTTTCCTTCCAGACCCGTCACTCTGTCCGCTTCAAACCAGAAGCAAACGCCGTTTTCGGTATTATAAACTCCGCAGTCGTGCGAATGGAGCTTCATAATCGCGCTGACTATTGAAAGACCCAGACCGAATCGGCTGTTTTCACGCTTGTGCGACTTATCGCCGCGGTAAAAGCTCTGCCATATCTGCGGCATTATATCCTCGTTAACGTGACTGCCCGTGTTTATTACCGAAACGCGAACGGCGCCGTCCCTTATTTCGCTTGTTACCGTAACCGTACCGCCGCTCGGCGTATGTGACGCGGCATTTTCAAGATACGCTTTTAACACCTGCTCTATCTGCACGGGGTCGGCGGAAATAAAGGTGTTTTCTGGTATGAGATTTTCCGTTTTAACATCGCTTTGTTTAAATAACCTTGAAAGCATATCGTTCGCGAGGATACCGACGTCAAAGCTCTCGATATTCAGCGGCATTTGACCCGACTCGTAACGCGAGAGTTCAAGTATACTCAAAACAAGGCGGTTCATACGCGCGCTTTCGTCGATTATAATATTGCAGTATTCCTCTTTCGACTGCGAATTTATATTGAGTTTAAGTCCCTCTGCATAACCGCTGATAATAGAAATAGGGGTTTTAAGCTCGTGCGATACGTTTGCTACAAATCCCTTTCGCATAACGTCAAGCTGGCGTTCAAGTTCAATTTCGTCACGAAGTCGGGCGTTGCTTTCTTTAAGCTCGCCGAGCGCCGCGGACAGCGACTCGGACATATCGTTTATCGAAACGGCAAGCCGACCTATTTCGTCGCGGCTTTTAACCTCAACCTTGCGGTCGAATTTAAGCTGCGCCATATCGCGCGTAATCTCGCTCATATCGTAGATAGGCTTTGAAAACTTGCGCGCGAAGACAAGCACCCATATAAGCGACAGCACAAGGCAGACCGACGAAACGATTATTATAAACTGATTGGCTATCGCGGCGGAAGAAGATATAAGCTCCTTTTGAATACGCACCTCGGCATAAAGACCGTCCTTTGTCTGACCTCGGCAAAGGAGATACTCCCTGCCGTCCGACCTTTTGACCGCCGTTTCAAAAACGGTGCCGTCGCTCATTGTTTCGCTCTTTATAACCTTTAACTTTTCGTGAAGCATTGAAAAGCTCTGATTTCCGAACGCAAAATAGTCCATCATCTGACTGCCGTGGGTGGTGAAAAGTATCACGCCGTTGCCGTCGTAAATTTCAACATCGAAATTGTATTTTTCGCTTATCTCGGACAGCGTGGAAGCTACCGCCGCGGTATCCCCCGTGTCAAGCGCGGAGGTCACAAGCAGTTGTTTTTTAAGCTCCCTTTTTTCCCTTAATGAGAAAAAGCGAACAAGAAAACCGAAATTTGAAACGGCAAGAATTATAACAAACACGGCGAAAATAGCCGCTATTCGCAGAAAAATATTGAACCACAGGCTGTTTTTAAGGGAATTACGCTTCAAACTTATACCCCATTCCGTAAACCGTTTTGAGCCTTGCGGCGCCGTAGTCGCCGAGCTTCAAACGAATACGCGCGATATGCGAGTCAACCGTTCTGGTGTCCCCCATATAATCGTATCCCCAAACGGCGTTTAAAAGCTGGTCGCGGCTGAGTACTCTGCCCGAATTATCATAGAGATAGGAAAGCAGTTCAAACTCTTTCAGCGTTAAATCGAGCAAATTCCCGTCAAGCGTTGCGGTAAAGGCGTCTTTATTTATAACAAGACCCTTTTGCATAGCCTTGTCCGACACAGGCTTGCCGAGACTGCGCTTTAAAAGCGCGTCAACCCGTTTTACCAGAACGGCGGGTGAAAACGGCTTGGTAACATACTCGTCCGCTCCCGATTCAAAGCCCGTAAGCAGATCAAACTCCTCCGAACGCGCCGAGAACATTATTATCGGCATATCCGAAGTCTTGCGTATCTCCTTTGTGAGCGCCCAACCGTCGATAACGGGCATCATAATATCTATTATTGCAAGGTCTATTTTTTCGTCGGAATTGAATATATCAAGCGCCTTTTGACCGTCCGCCGCCGTAACGGTATCATAACCCGAGGCTTTAAGGAAATCCGAAACGAGGGTGACTATGCGTTCCTCGTCGTCTGCAATCAAAATTCTGTATTTTTCCATTATTATCACTCCCGATACCTTTAATATAAAGCAAATATTTCCTTAATTTATTAAGAATTTGTAAATCTGTTTGTATTGTAACATATTTTGTGATACAATGGAAAAGAAATTTGATTTTTTAAGGAGAAACAAAGTGCCTTTTCCGCTTGAACACATAAGAAATTTCTGCATAGTAGCGCATATAGACCACGGCAAGTCAACCCTTGCCGACCGTCTTTTGGAGCTTACGGATTCCGTTGCAAAGCGCGATATGGAAGAACAGATACTTGATAGTATGGACCTTGAACGCGAGCGCGGAATAACCATAAAAGCGCACGCGGTAACGCTTTACTACACCGCGAAGGACGGGGTGCAGTATGAGCTTAATTTGATAGACACACCGGGGCACGTGGACTTCAACTATGAAGTATCGCGTTCGCTTGCCGCGTGTGAGGGCGCGGTGCTTGTGGTTGACGCTTCTCAGGGAATTGAAGCGCAGACGCTTGCCAACACCTATCTTGCGGTGGATCACGGTCTTGAAATACTGCCCGTTATAAACAAAATTGACCTGCCCTCGGCAGAGCCTGAACGGATAAAGCAGGAAATAGAGGACGTTATCGGCATACCGGCGCAGGATGCGCCGCTTATTTCGGCTAAAACGGGACTTAACGTTGAGGAGGTTCTCGAACGGATAGTTACCGATATTCCTGCTCCGAAAGGCGACGTTAACGCGCCGCTTACCGCGCTTATATTTGACTCCTACTACGACCCGTATAAAGGCGTTGTGGTTTATTTCCGTATTATGAGCGGAAAACTTAAAACGGGCGACAAGGTGCGTATGATGGCGACGGGTGCTGATTTTGACGTGGTTGAAATCGGCAGAAAAATGGCTACTTCGCTTGAAGCGTGCGACGTGCTTGAAGCAGGCGAGGTAGGTTATCTTTCCGCCTCGATAAAAACGGTGGGCGAGGCGCGCGTCGGCGACACGATAACCCTTGCGGAAAGTCCCGCCGAAAAGCCGCTTGACGGATACCGTAAGGTAAACCCCGTTGTTTTCTGCGGTATATATCCGGCAGACGGCGCAAAATATCCCGATTTGAGGGACGCGCTTGACAAGCTCCAACTTAACGACGCGTCCTTGCTGTTTGAACCCGAAACCTCAACAGCGCTCGGCTTCGGCTTCCGTTGCGGATTTTTGGGACTTCTTCACATGGAAATAATACAGGAGCGCCTTGAAAGAGAATATAATCTCGACCTTGTTACCACCGCTCCGAGCGTTGAATACAAATTCAAGCTCACAAACGGTCAGACCGTCACGGTGGACAATCCGACCAACTACCCCGACCCCGCGGTTATCGACGAAGCCTTGGAGCCTGTTGCCGACGTGCATATATACAGTCCGAGCGAATATGTCGGCGCGATAATGCAGCTGTGCGAAGAAAGGCGCGGAACCTACACCGATATGAAATATCTGGGCGACAGGGTCGATATACATTATATAATGCCTATGAGCGAAATAGTTTATGACTTTTTCGACGCGCTTAAATCGCGCACCAAGGGCTACGCCAGCTACGACTACGAGATGAAAGGCTATGAAAAATCAAAACTCGTAAAGCTGGACGTACTGCTTGCGGGCGACAGTATTGATGCGCTTTCGTTTATAGTACATTCCGACAACGCCTACAACCGCGCGAGGAAGATAGCCGAAAAACTGAAAGACTATATTCCGCGCCAGCTGTTTGAAGTGCCTATTCAGGTTGCGGTATCGGGCAAGATAATAGCGAGGGAAACCATTAAGGCGCTGCGCAAGGACGTGCTTGCAAAGTGCTACGGCGGCGATATTACGCGTAAGAAAAAGTTACTTGAAAAACAGAAAGAGGGCAAAAAGCGTATGCGCAGATTCGGCAGCGTAGAGGTGCCTCAGGAAGCGTTTATGGCAGTCCTTAAACTTGACGAATAGGAGATAATTTATGAGCGGAAAAAGATATAAAAAGAAAAGCTCGGGCAGACTGTCGGGCATAGCGGCGATAGCGGTACTTCTTATCATCGTAGCGGCGGTCTCGGCGGCAATAACCTTCGGCGTTAAGGTTGCAAAAAGCAAAAAGGCGGACAATACTTCTTCATCGACTCCGTCCGACAGCAGTTCAAAAACTTCAAGCGCCGAAAACGTGTCTTCGGACGAATCTTCAAGCGAGGAAACGGGACCCAACGGACTTGACGTGAATTACAGCGTGCTTTTGCTCGTCAACGCACAGAACCCGCTTCCCGAAGACTATGATTACGAAGGCAACCTCACCACCATACCGACAAAATATATAAACGGTTCGCTTAATCAGATAGACAAGGACGTTTGGCCGTATATGCAGGCTATGCTTGACGCCGCGTGGGCTGAGGGAGTTCAGCTTTATGTGCGCTCGCCCTACCGCTCCTATGCAACCCAGAAAATGCTCTTTCAAAATCAGGTTGAACGGTGCTTGAAAAGGGGACTTTCGCAGTCTGAGGCGGAGGCGGAAGCGGCAACGGTAGTGACGCGTCCGGGAACCAGCGAACACAACACGGGTTTTTCCGCCGACTTCAACATTGCGGAGGATTTGTTTGAAAGCACCCCGATGTTCACCTGGATGCAGCAGCACGCCGCCGATTACGGCTTTGTTCTGCGGTTCCCGAAAGACAAGCAGGACAAAACGGGAATAGTCTACGAATCGTGGCACTACCGTTTTGTCGGAATTAAGACCGCAAAGGAAATGAACAAGCTCAATATGTGCCTTGAAGAATACACCGAATACATAAAAACAAAGAAAAAATAATATAACAAACGGGCTTTGCAGAATTTTTTTGCAAAGCCCGTTATTTTATTCAAATTATGTCGCACTAATCCCGTTTAAGCAGTTTTCCCGTTCCGAACAGCGCCAAGAACACGACGAGATTTACAAGCACGACCGCCGAGCCTGTCGGCACGTCGTACCCGAAGGACAGCAGCAATCCCGTGATAAAGCTGATTACCGAAATTACCGCAGACGCGACTATAACCGATTTATACCTTTTACAGACGCGCATTGACGAAAGCGCGGGGAAAACTATGATACTCGAAATAAGCAGGGCGCCCATCATACGCATACCGACGACCACCGTAACCGCGGTAAGCACGGCAAGCAGAGTATTATAGACCCCCGAATGTACTCCCGTTGCTCTTGCGAAGCCGTCGTCAAAGGTGACGGCAAAAATTTTGTTGTAGAAAAGCACATACAGCGTAAGCACCAAGGCGGCGGAAATCACCGAAACATAAACGTCCTCCCTGCTCATAGCAAGAATACTGCCGAACATATAGTTGCTTATATCGGTGTTCATACCCGTTGTTAGGGTCGCGGCGGTAACGCCTATCGCAAGCGCGCTGCTTGACACCAAAGCAATAGCGGCGTCGCCCTTTATCTTTCCGCTCTCGCTCACACGCAGAAGTAAAAACGCCGCGATTATAACCACGGGAACCGACACTTTAAGCGGAGCGGCACCGCAGGCAAGCGCAACTGCCGCCGAGCCGAACGCAACGTGCGAAAGTCCGTCGCCGAGCATTGAATACCGCTTTAAAACAAGGCTGACGCCCAAAAGCGAGGAACACAGCGACACCAATATGCCGCAGACAAGCGCGCGGACGGCAAAGGAATAGGAAAAGACCGTTTTTAAAAATTCCATTATTTTGCCTCCGTCATATTTTTATAATAGCCTGTTTTTACATAATTTTCAGCCGTACCGAAATAATAGCTGTCCTCCGATAAGTGCAGAATATTATCGGCATAGGCCACCGACCGCGAAATATCGTGCGTTATCATTATCACGGTCATTCCGTTGCGGTTTAAAAGGTCTACAAGCCCGTAAAGCTCGTTTTGCGAGGCGGCGTCAAGCCCCGTAACAGGCTCGTCAAGCAAAAGTACGCTCTTAGCGGCGCAAAGCGCTCTGCAAAGCAACACCCTTTGCTGCTGACCGCCCGAAAGCTCTTTAAACGAACGGTTTTTAAGCTCGGTTATTTCCATCAGCTTCATATTTTCAAGCGCCTTTGCGCGCTGTTTGGAAGAATACCGTATCCCGAGTTTATTTTTCCCCGCAAAGCCCGACAGCACGACCTCGAAAACGCCTGCCGGGAAATCCCTTTCCGCCTGGTTTCTCTGCGGAAGCCAGCCTATCTCGTCCTTTGTGAACCCGTTATACTTTACCTCGCCGCCGTGCTTTGTGAGAAGTCCCAAAATACAGCGCATAAGGGTAGTTTTGCCCGAGCCGTTCTCACCCAATATGCAAAGATAATCTCCCTTTTTCACGTTGAACGAAAGATTTTTAAATACCGTTTTGCCCTCAAAGGCAACCGTTAGATCCTTAACCTCGATCTGCGTCATTTCCCTGTCCCTTCAATACCTCGGCGTTGCGCCGCATTATATCAATGTAAGTTATTCCGTTGTTAAAATCGTCAAGCGTGACGTTGTGCGCCGAATGTAACTGCAAAAGCTCTACTCCCGTTTCCTCGGCAAGCGCGTCGGCTATTTGCCTGTTGCTCAGCTCCGTATAATACGCCGCAGTACAGCCGTGCGTTTTCACGTCGTTTACAAGACGGGTCATAGTTTTCAGGCTTATATCTGTATCCGAAGCACAGCCGCCGAACGCGGCGGAATAGCTTAACCCAAATTCGCTTGCAAAATATTTAAAGGGAAAGCGGTCGGCAACCAGAATGTATTTTTTCGGCATACTTTCCGCGGCGGCAGAAAGCTCCTCCCTTACCGCCCGTATCTTATCGGTATATTCTGCGGCGTTTTTGCGGTAATAATCGGCGTTTTCCTTATCAATTTCGCAAAGAGCGCCGCATACAGCCTCCACCATACTGACGGCGTTGGTAGGCGAGGTCCAGATATGCTCGTCGTACTCGTCTTCCCCGTCCTCGGTCAGCAATTCCGCGTGCTTCATAAGTTCAAGCGTATTCAGCTTTCTTTTACTGCCGTTAATAAGACGGCGCGCCCACTCGTCCGACTCGCCGCCTATAAATGCGAATAAATCGGAATTTTCAACCGCCGCAATGTCAGACGGGCGCGGATCGTAGGAATGAACCTCCGTCCCCGGGCGTATAAGCAGTTTTAAATCTATTTTGTCGCCGCCGACGGCGCGCGCAAAATCATATATCGGGAAAACGGTGGCAACCACGCTTACCTTTTCTTCATTTTTCGGCGTATAGGCACAGCCGCAGAGCAAGGCGGCAAGGACAGCAGCCGAAAAAACGCTTATTAATCTTTTGAACATTCTTTGCACACCCCGTAAAGCACGGTTTTAAAATTATCTACCTTAAACCCATGCTCGTTTAAAATATGCTGTGATAAATGGTTCATAGTTTCACACTCAATGTGAAACAGCTTTCCGCAACGGGTGCATTTAAGATGAAAATGCTCGGCACATTCGCTGTTTTCGGGCACATATTGATAGCACGCCGAACCGCCGTCCGCCTGGGCGTAACGCCTTACCCTGCCCTCGCTCACCATACGGTCAAGACAGCGGTAGACAGTTGTTCTGCCTACATTGAACCCGTTTTTTGCAAGCAGCAGTATAAGCCCGTCGGCGGTAAAGTGCCGACCCTCGGTCTGCTTTAATACCGCTTCTATACCGCTTCGCTGTTTTGTTTTGTAGCCCTCGGCTGTTCTCATTTTCTATCCCTCAATATGAAACTGAATTTCAATTTCAAATTATATACCCAAAACACGTTTGTGTCAAGCGAAAATTGTCGCAAATGTCGCGTTTTGTCTATCTATTATATACATAAGTGCAAAGGATAAATTACGGTAGGAGGAAAAATGCTAACATTAAAAATTATCAACCAAAGCGCTTATATTATACCCGACGAGGTGGTTTCGGACAGCATAAAACACCTTGCGATACGTTTTGAATTCAGTCCCGAATGGGAAGAATATGCAAAAACCGTGGTTTTCAGGCACAGAACGCTTGAAAGCCCTGTTTCGTTGGTTTTGAACGAAAGCGGCGAATACAGCCTTGGAAATAATACGTTTCTCGTGCCGTGGGAGGTAATAAAATATCCCGAATTTACGGTTTCGGTATTCGGCACAAACGGCGGCTCCCGCATAACGACAAAACAGATAGTCTGCCCCGTGGCACAGAGCGGATACGGCGAGGGCGATACGCCGACAGAACCGACCCAGACGGAATTTGAACAGCTTGAAACGATGTGCGAGCAGGCGAAAAGCGTTGCCGAGGCGCTTAGAACGGACGCCGAAAACGGCAGATTCAAGGGCGATACGGGCGAAAAAGGAAGCGACGGCAAAACCCCTGTAAAAGGGGTCGATTATTTTACCGATTCCGACATAGCCTCCCTCGGAATACCGAAAGTGGACGGAAAATTCAGCGAATCCAGCGACAACGCCCAATCGGGCAAGGCGGTTGCGGCGGCTATCGCGGCGGCGGTCGGCGGTATTACGGACTTTGAGCTTGACAGCAACAACGGCGTAGGATACGCAAGCCTTGCGGCGCTGAAAGCCGCCAATCCGACGGGCAGAATAGGTACGCTTTATTTAGTTGTCAATCCCAAATCAGAGGATGACAACGCGTTTAACGAGTATTTCTGGACAGGCTCAAAATACGAGCTTGCAGGTATGTTCGGGAGCGTGAACACGTCAAATTTCGCCACAAAAGACGAGGTGGCAAGCGCCTGTGCCTATGCTTCGCAAACGGTTAAAGGCACGGTTCGTATGTGGCTTGTGACCGACGAGCTTACAAACGAAACGACACTCAACATAGCCACGGAGGATTAATATGCGATTTAATCTCAACAATGCCGACAGGGTAAACTTCAACGGCGCCGCCGCAAACGAGGTAAAATTTAACGGCGAAGTGGTATGGAGCGACTATGATGCGGCTGAAACGGGAACCGAAAAATGCCTGCGTCTTGACAACAGCCTTAAACGCAAGCCGAAAAAACTCATTATATACGGCGATGGCATAAGCGTAACTCCGAATTTTGAAACTCCGCCCGAAATATCCGTGCCGACAAGCACCAACATATCCGTTTGCGGAAGAAATTTACTTGATGTAAGCAAAATCATCTCATTAGGCACGGCTTCAAGCGAACAGTTTATAAAAAACAACGGGGACGGTTCAATCACAGTAGGAAACGGCAACAAGGCATACAATACTTCTTATGTTAGGTTTTCAAGATGCTGTCCCAATATTGTTGCAGGAGAAAAATACTTTCTGACAGCCGAAAGCACTCACAATGATACAACACAGAAGTTTTTGTATTTTCCTGCTGCGAATTGGATAAAATGGTATTTCGGCACAAGCAGAACAGTGACCCAAGCAATGATTGACAGTTATATTGCATTTTACAGCGATCCGAAAAACAGCGACGGAAAGTTTCCTCCGGTTAAAATTTGGAATTTGCAGGTAGAAAAAGGCATTTCAGACACGGAGTACGAAGAATATAAAACCGTGCGAAGCGTAACGGTTCCCTACGAGCTTTTAGGAATAAAGGACTCAAACGGCAGTATTACCGCAAGGGACAGAATAGAAGTCGATTATGAGAAAAAGACGGTAAAAATAATCCGCTGCACCTGCAAAATAGGCGGCGCGGACGGGTTCTATCTTGAACCTGAAAAAACCACCGATACGACCTTTACGTTCCGTACCATTAAAAACTATATTCAGGCAGAATCAAGCGGAGGTATATCCAATATGCTTGCGGAATATACCGCAGACGGCGAAAACGCCGATTCCGAATACTTTAAAATGAAAAAAATAGGTATATACAGCTCGTCCACACAGGAAATCACATGGGCAAGCAAGGTCTATTTCACACTTCTGAAAACGCGTTTTACCGACAGCGAATTTTCAAGCGACGAGGCGGTGCAGATACTTAAAGATCTTGTTATTGTTTATCCGCGCGAAAGCTCGTATATATCGACCGAGGACATAACCGATACCGAATGCGGACAGGCTCTGCTCAATCTTTATTGCAACGACCCCTGCTCCACCGTTATGTCGGATTCCGATATAAAAATAACCTACAAAAAAAGACGTTAGATATTAGACGTTAGATATTAGAAGGCTCACCTCTTTTCATAGAGGTGAGCCTGTTTTGCTTGCTAAGCCCTAATTTATTTTTTTCTGTTAAGTTCTTTTGTTCTTCTTTCTATTTCTCTTGATAAATTTATTCCTGCTATAAATCCCATTTGAAAATATGTTTCTCTCGTAACCGTTTCGCGGTCTGCTATTACGGCAAAAATTTCGTCGCGCTCTTTCATACTTTCAAAATGCTCCTCCAAAAAGTCATCGGTTCGCTTTTCAGCATTTTTTACTGCCGTTTCAAAATCTAAATCTTCTCTCTCTATAACCAGCTCACCGCCGCCGATAAGAAAATTACTTAACTCAGACAACTTACATCTTTTCATCATATCCGAAAATTCCATATTTTTACCCCGCTTTAATTAACACTTTAAAAATTTACATTTTACACATTTCTTGCACTTATTAAACATAACTGCATCGGTTTAAAGTTATTATAGCATAAATAAAATTTTAAATCGGGAAATAGACGAACTTCGTCTAAAATTAAATTCAAACAATTTTAATTTTATTTGTATTGATAATAAAAACATAGGCTCACCTTTTTAACAGAGGTGAGCCTATTTGTTTTAAATCCGCGCGGAGCGCACCGACATCTAACGTCTACCGTCTACCGTCTAACATCTAATATAAATATTTCGCTATTGTTATGAGTATCGGCATAGTTATAAGTGAAAATACGGTTGAGAGCGAAACGACATCGACCGAAAAATCGGTATCGCCGCCGTATTTTGACGCGAACATTGTTGTCATTGCGGCGGACGGCGCACTGCACGAAATCACCGAGGACACCAGCATAACTCCCCTTACGCCGCAAAGATACAAAAGTCCGAGCGCTACCGACGGCAGTATTATAAGCCGCGAAGCCACGGTCAGCATACAGGCAGGATTAAAAAGCGCCTTTATTACGTTGCTCTTGGTCAGGTGATAGCCTATTATTATCATCGGCAACGGCGTGTTGAGTGCGGCTATGTATGAAATCGGTTCCGATATGACCGACGGAAGTTTTACCGAGAACAGGAAGACCGCAAGACCCAAAACAAGCCCTATCATTCCCGGGTTTATCACGAGCTTTTTAGGCGTTAGGAACTTTTTATCGCCGCTTACGGTCATTATTCCGTAGCTCCACAGAAAAAGATTGAAGATAGCTATATAGGACGAGCCGTAAAACACGCCCGTATCGCCCAAAATCGACTGTTGAAGCGGAATAGACATAAATCCGCAGTTTGAAAAAACCGCCGCGGCAAGCATTATCCTCTCACGCGATTTATCCTTTGAATGAAGCATTATACGGCTGAGTACGATAAACAGAATATGCACACAGGCGGTTATCAGAAAGCTCAACAAAAGTCCTTTAAGCTGTTTTGCCGAAAACTCACGCATAAAGGACTTTATTATAACGCACGGGGTCACTATCGTAACCACTATATTTGTAATGCTTTTAACGCCCTCCTCCGTAAGGGCGCCGGCATAGGTGAAAACAACACCTATGCCGATAAGCACCATAAGAATAACAACCTGTATTAAAACGTCTAAAAACATTATTTAACTTCCTTTATAAAGCGCATAAACGCCTGCCTTCCGCCGTCATCGCGCTTGAACACGCCCGCGTGTTCAAGAACCTTTGCAAAGACTGCGCCTATTTCAGCCTTTAAAACGGAATCTATATTTTCCTTATTCAAATCGCTGTATCTTGACTTAATATCCTGCGCCCACTCGGCGTGCTTTGCTATGCGCTCGTCTGCGCTTATGTCGGAGCCGTTTAACATAGCCTCGGACAAAACCGCCATTTCGGTTTTAAGCCTTGACGGCAGAACCGCAAGACCCATAACCTCGATAAGTCCGATATTTTCTTTTTTTATGTGATGAAGCTCGCTGTGGGGGTGGAAAACGCCCAAGGGGTGTGCCTTTGTCGTAATGTTGTTCCTGAGAACAAGGTCAAGTTCAAAATTTTCGCCGCGCCTGCGCGCTATCGGCGTTACCGTGTTGTGCGGTTCGCCGTCGGTCGCCGCAAAAATGAACGCGGTTTCATCGGTATAGCCTCTCCACGCCGTGAGTATTTTGTCGGCAAGGTCGGCAAGCCTGTTTTTATCGCCACAGTTAAGCCTTATTACCGACATAGGCCATTTAACAATGCCCGCTTCGACATCGTCAAATCCCAAAAAAGTTATTTTTTGTTCAACGGGCGCCTTTGCCATTGCAAACTCGTAATTTCCGCCCTGATAATGGTCGTGGCTTAATATTGAACCTCCCACTATCGGCAGATCGGCGTTTGAACCGATAAAATAATGCGGAAACTGCGCGGTAAAATCAAGCAGACGTTCAAACGCGGTGCGGTTTATCGCCATAGGCGTGTGCGACGCGTTAAATGCTATGCAATGCTCGTTATAATAAACATAGGGGGAATACTGCAAAAAGAAATCGGTGCCTGCAAGCTCTATCGGTATGACCCTGTGGTTTTGGCGCGCAGGGAAATTTGCCCTGCCCGCATACCCCTCGCACTCCTTGCACAAAAGACACTTCGGATACCCCGACTGCGGAGCGCTTTTTGCCGCCGCTATCGCCTTGGGGTCCTTTTCTGGCTTTGAAAGGTTTATGGTTATATCAAGATCGCCGTATTCGGTGGGAGTTACCCACTTGACGTCGCGCGCAACGCGGTAACGGCGTATATAGTCGCTGTCGCCGCTTAGTTTGTAAAAGTATTCGGTAGCCTTAACGGGACTTTCCGCATATAATTTGCGGAATTTATCGCTTACCTCGCTCGGCCGCGGAATAAGCGCGCCCATAAGGCGCGTGTCAAAAAGGTCGCGGCTTACGGTATTATCCTCGATTATACCGTTTTCGACGGCGTAACAAAGCAGCTCCGAAAGTGTTTTTTCAAGGTCAACATTGCTGAAATCCTTATCGCAGTCATAACTGTCAAGCCGCAATATTTCAAGAATACGGTTGGTTATGTATATTTCGTCTCTTTTCGTATAAAATCCTTTTTCTAAGCCGTAGCAAACAAGCCGTCTTACACTTTCACTTATCATAGCGTTCTCCCATCAAGTATTTTATAATAAATTATACTATCATATACCGCTCCTGTCAAACACATATAAAATTAACATACTGTCTATTGAAAAAAAATCAGTTTATGATATAATTTATACTGTCATATTAGAATATTTGGAGCAGATTAATGAGAATACTCGCGGTGGGCGACGTCTGCGGTTCTATCGGCTGTGATAAACTGCGGAAAACGCTGTCCTTGATTAAAAAAAATAAAAAAATTGATATGGTTATAGTGAACGGCGAAAACTCCGCCGACGGAAACGGGGTCACGCCTTTAAGCGCCGAGAGCATTTTTGCTTCGGGTGCGGACGTTGTAACGGGCGGAAACCACTCTATGCGCCGAAAGGAAGTTTTCTCGTATCTTGACGAAAACCCGTTTATCCTCCGTCCCGACAATCTGCCCGAGGCGGAATACGGGAGCGGATACTGCGTTTGCGATTTCGGTTTTGTAAAGGTTGCGGTAATAAATCTTTCGGGCAAAATATATCTTGAAAATCTGAAAGCGGAATGTCCCCTAAAATGCGCCGACGTTTTGCTTGAACGCGCCGAGAAAGACGGGGCGAGGATAAAAATTGTCGATTTTCACGCCGAGGCGACAAGCGAAAAGCGCGCTATGGGAATTTATCTTGACGGCAGGGCTTCCGCCGTTTTCGGAACGCACACCCACGTGCAGACAGCCGATGAACAGGTATTAAAAAACGGAACAGGGTATATCACCGACCTCGGAATGACAGGACCTATTGATTCGGTGTTAGGCGTTAAAAGTTCCATTATAATAAACCGTTTAAGAGACGGCGATCAGTCAAAATTTGAGCTTGCCGACGGCGAATGTATGCTTTGCGGCTGTATTTTTGACGTTGACAACCGCACGGGGAAAACCCTGTCGGTTGAGAGAATAAAATTTTAGGAGGACGGCGAAGTGCGTAAAATAACGGCTTTAAGCCTTGCGCTCACCCTGATTATCGCTATAAGTTTTGCGGGCTGCCGCTCGAACACGGCGGATACATCGTCTGCCGAAATTACAAACGCCGCGGCACAAGCCGAAAAAAACAGCATAAACGTGCTTTACTGCGCTTCGGATTCATTTAACCCTTATTCCGCGGCGACGAAACTGAACCGCGAGCTTGCTACCCTGATTTTTGAACCGCTTGTACGGCTTGACAATAATTTTACGCCCGTATACCGCCTTGCTTCGTCGGTCACGGTTGAGGGCGCGCGCTGCACGGCGGTACTGAGAGACGCCGTTTTTTCGGACGGCAGCGCCGTCACCGCAGGCGACGTTGTGTATTCATTTAATCTTGCAAAGGGCTCTGCCACCGAATACGCTTCCCAGCTTTATGAGGCGGCGTCGGCAACGGCGGCTGATTCAAAAACGGTCGTGTTTAACCTTACAAGGTACGACCCCTATTTTGTAAACGTGCTTGATTTTCCGATTATCAAATCGGGCAGCGAAAAACAGACCGACGCGGACGGCGTTGCGCTCCCGCCGACGGGGTGCGGCAGATATTCTGTCGGTGAAACGCGCGACAAACTGCTTATAAACGACAAATTTTTCGGAGAAAAGGGCAGTATTACAACCATAAATCTGATAAACGCACCCGATTACGAATCGGTATCGCACTATGTTGAAATCGGCGCCGCCGACATATATTACAGCGACATTTCCGACGGCACGCTTTCGCGAATGAGCGGAAACAAAACGAATATTAATTTAAACAACGTCGTATATATCGGTGTAAATCACACCTACGGCGCGCTTTCCTCACCCTATATGCGGTATGCGATCTCCTCGGCGCTGGACCGCAAAAAAATCTGTGCCGAAGCGTTTTACAGCAACGCGGTTGCCGCAACGGGCTTTTTCAACCCCGTTTGGAAGGACGTCAAGTCTGTGCAAAATATACAAACAACCGCGGATAAAGAAATAACAGTTGAGAATTTGGAGAAAATAGGATATAATAGTTTAGATAGCAGCGGCGTCAGGGTCGGCGCAGGCGGAAGACTGAGCTTTACCCTGCTCGTGAATTCCGAAAACCGCACCCGCGTAAATGCCGCAAGGCTTATAGCCGAAAATCTCGGCGCGGTCGGTATATCGGTGTCGGTAGTTGAGCGCCCTTACGCGGAATATGCGGCGGCGCTTGCCGCAGGCGACTTCCAGCTTTACCTTGCCGAGGTTAAGATTACCGACAATATGGATATTTCAAATCTCGTCGTTCCCGGCGGCAGTACGGCGTACGGTATCGTACCTCCCGCAGCCGAGCAGTCGGAGGACGGGAGCGAAGCCGAAAAACCCGCCGGCACGGCTGACATTATAAACGGCTTTTACGGCGGAACCAACACGATAAACGACGTTGCGATGATACTGCAAACCGAAATGCCGATAATACCCGTTTGCTACCGCACGGGCGCGCTTTTCCGCAATAAAGGCATCGGCAATGCCAAGGGCAGTTCGCACGACGATGTTTTTTACTCTATTGAGTCATTTACAATTAAAAAGTAACAGGAGGATATTTTGTTATGTTTGATTATGAAACCAGAATAGGCACGGTTGACATTTCTGAGGCTTACCTTTCAAAGCTCATCGGGCACGAGGTTATATCCTGCTTCGGAGTTGTAGGAATGGTTCCGAGCGGAAACCGCCAGAAGTTATCAAGCACCCTCATCAAGCGAAATTCGATAGACACGGGTATCCGCGTAAGTGCAAATTCGGATATGCTTGACGTTGAGCTTCATATCGTAGTTACCTACGGAATGAACATAAACGCAATCGCAGCAAGCATTACCGAAAAGGTAAAGTACGCCGTTAAACAGGCTACGGGCATTGACGTGAATAAAGTTTCAATAAAGGTCGACGGCATTAAGGAATAATATTCCAAACCTTAGTGTGACACTAAAAGGAGTGTTTATTTTTGATTAACGGTGATATATTACGCGACGCCATAATCTCGGCGGCGAACAACCTTTCAAACAACCGCAAGCAGGTGGACGATCTTAATGTCTTCCCCGTGCCTGACGGCGATACGGGTACAAATATGTCTATGACCCTTGCCAATTCCGCAAGGGAGCTTGAAAAATTGAGCGGAGAGACCGCGGGCAAGATAGCCAAAGTAAACGCCTCGGCTCTTTTAAGGGGCGCCAGAGGTAATTCGGGCGTAATTACATCTCTTTTATTCCGCGGATTTGCAAAAGGCATGGGCGACGATGAATTTGCAACCCCTGAGAATATCAGCGCCGCTTTCGAGCTTGGCGTTGACGCCGCTTACAAGGCGGTTATGAAACCGACGGAAGGCACAATACTTACGGTAGCAAGAGTTGCGTCCGAAAAGGCAAAAGAGGCTTACGAGAACGGCGGCGACGAGCTTGCCGTGTTCGAGGCGGCTTTGTCAGGCGCAAAGGAAGCGCTTGCGACCACACCCGAGCTTCTTCCCGTTCTTAAAAAAGCGGGCGTTGTTGACGCAGGCGGCAGAGGTTTTGTAGTTATACTTGAAGGTATGCTTTCGGTTCTGCGCGACGGTGTCGTTATAGCGGCGAATAATGCCCCTGCCGAGGAAAATACCGAGGAGGAATCCTCCGTAAACGCCGCGGGCGAATTTGAAACCGAGATAACCTTTACCTACTGTACCGAATTTATAGTAAACCGCGATCCCGAATGTGAAAAGGAACCGAGCGATCTGCGCGCTTTCCTTGAAACCATAGGCGACTGCGTTGTTGTGGTTGACAGCGAGGATATTATTAAGGTTCACGTTCATACCGACCACCCGGGCAACGCGATTGAAACCGCGCTCACCTTCGGTCAGCTTGTTCATCTTAAAATAGAAAATATGCGCGATCAGCACGAGCGCGCAAAGCACGACGCTGAAAACGCGCGCAAAAAACCCGCCAAAAATTCGGATATGACGGAAACCATCAAGCCCGTTACCCCGACAAAGCCTGTCGGCTTTGTTTCGGTATGCGCCGGCGACGGTATTGCCGAGCTGTTCCGCGACCTCGGTGTTGACACCGTTGTAAGCGGCGGTCAGACTATGAACCCCAGCACGGACGACATTTTAAGGGCGGTTGAATCCACCCCCGCGGAGACGGTTTACGTTCTCCCGAACAACAAGAATATAATAATGGCAGCGGAGCAGGCTATTCCGCTCAGCACACGCCGCGTTATAGTTATCCACACAAGGACAATTCCGCAGGGAATTTCGGCTATGCTCGCTTTCGACCCCGATTCGGACGATGAACAGAACGCGATAAATATGCAGAAATCCACCGAGCGCATAGCAACGGGACAGATAACGTTTGCCGCGCGCGACTCTGATTTTGAGGGTCACAAGATTAAAAAGGGCGAGCTTTTGGCTCTGCTCGGCGGAAAGGTCTCGTTTGTTGACACCGACCTTGAAAAGACCGTCTTAAAGCTCACAAAGCAGATGGTTAAGCGCGACAGCCAGTTTATAACCGTGATTTACGGCGAGGACGTTACCGACGAGCAAGCGGCGGTAATTGAAGAACAGATCAAAGAAAAATACGGCGCAAGGACCGAGATTACCTTTATAAACGGCGGTCAACCCGTATACTACTTCATTATTTCGGTTGAATAGGAGCTTTCATTTTAATGTTATCGCAGGATACAGACATACGCTTTTTAAAGGGCGTAGGCGAAAAACGCGCTGAAATACTGAAATCCAAGGGCATCGATACTGTCGGTGCCCTTTTGCGTTTTTATCCCCGTGCGTATGCCGATTGGAGCCGTCACACCCCGATAGATGAATGTCCCTTTTTTGAAAACGTATGCATAAAGGCAAGAATAGTGTCCCCGATAAGGGAAGAAAAAAAGCGCGCGGGTATGGTGCTTTACCGATTTACCGCGGCGGACGGCGGCGGAGAAATGTCGGTCACGCTTTTTAATCAGAAATTTCTTGCTTCAAGGCTCAATACGGGGCGGGAATACCTTTTCTACGGCAAGCTCGGCGGCAGTTATATTATGCGGCAGATGAACTCGCCCGAAATAAAGGAAACGGGCTATGCCGCCATTCACCCGATATATCCCGCTTTTTCAACTATGAGTTCAAAAAACATTGAAAATATAACCAAGGCTGCAATTTCTTCCTGTGAGATTGCCGACCCCCTGCCCAAAACCCTTTTGGAAAGGCTTTCGCTTTGCGGTATTGATTTTGCACTTAAAAACATACATTTTCCGAGCAGTAAAGAGGCTCTTGAACGCGCGAAAAAACGGCTTGTATTTGAAGAACTGTTTATGCTTCAAACCGCGCTTTATATGCTTAAAAACAGGAACCGCACCGTTTCGGGCTGTAAAATAAGCAGGGATTATTCGTCTGAATTTCAAAAAAGCCTGCCCTTTTCGCTGACGGGGGCGCAAAAGCGCGTTATAAGCGAATGTATAGCCGATATGCTTTCGGGCAGACACATGAACCGTTTGGTTCAGGGCGATGTCGGCAGCGGAAAAACCGCCGTTGCCGCCGCGCTGTGTTATACCGCCGCAAAAAACGGCTGTCAGTCGGCGTTTATGGCGCCTACCGAAATATTGGCTTGCCAGCATTTTGCCTCGCTTTCTTCCCTTTTTAAGGACAGCGGTATTATCTGCGAGCTTTTGACGGGTTCTATGACGAAAAAGCAAAAGGACGGCGTTAAAGCCCGTCTCAAAAACGGTGAAATTGATATAATCGTCGGCACGCACGCACTTTTAACGGAAGACGTAGAGTTTAAAAACCTCGGGCTTGCGGTGACCGACGAACAGCACCGTTTCGGAGTTGCACAAAGAGGCGGACTCGCTTCAAAGGGCGTATCGCCACACACGCTGGTTATGTCGGCAACGCCTATTCCGCGCACGCTTGGGCTTATTATATACGGCGACCTTGACATAAGCGTTATCGACGAATACCCAGCGGGCAGGCAGTATATCGACACCTATCTTGTCGATTCAAGCTATCGCGGGCGCGTGTATAACTACATCAAGAAGCATCTTGACGGAGGCAGGCAGGCTTATATAGTTTGTCCGCTTGTCGAGGAGGGCGAAAACACCGACCTTAAAAGCGCCTCGGAATATTATGCGGAGCTTAAAGTCGGCGGGTTTAAAGACTATACGGTGGGTCTGCTCCACGGAAAAATGAAACCCCGTGATAAAGACAGCGTTATGCAGTCATTTAAAAACGGGGATATACAGCTTTTAATATCGACGACAGTTATAGAGGTCGGAATAGACGTTCCCAACGCCGTTATAATGGTGATAGAAAACGCCGAACGCTTCGGCCTTTCACAGCTTCATCAGCTTCGCGGACGTATAGGCAGAGGAAAATACAAATCCTCCTGTATTCTTATATCCGACAGTCGCTCTGCCGACACCCAAAAACGCCTGAAAATTATAAAATCAAATAACGACGGCTTTAAAATAGCCGACGAGGATCTGCGGCTTCGCGGTCCCGGCGATTTTCTCGGCAACCGTCAGCATGGTCTGCCCGACCTGAAAATTGCCGATCTTTATACCGATTTCGGCACATTGAGGTCAAGCGGAAAAGCGGCGGAATGGGTGCTTAAAAACGACCCGAAATTAAACGCGCCCGAAAACGCCGCTCTTAAAAGCCAAATACTGAACATTTTTAAAAGCCTCGACTTGTAAAAAATTCCTCCGCAAACCCTTCGGCAAACTGCGTCAGCGCCGAAAAATCCATTGCCTCGGCATAGTATTTTTCAAGCTCGTCGTGAACCGATTTCGCCTGCGCCATTACGGACGCCGCCGAAAGCAATATATCTTTTTTGAGCTTGGCGTTGAATTTCAGTCTTCCCCTGCTGTTGTGGAGCTTGTTACTGCTTACAAACCTTCTTGAATGAACGCGCCGAGTCCGCACGTCAAAATCCATATATCTGTTTTCGGTTACAACGGCAAAGGAAAGCTCGGGTATTAATATGTGGTCGATAATGTCGTTCGGCATAAACGGATTTCTGAGCGTTATAACGTCATATCCGCAGCCGAGCGCATAGTTTCGCACTATTTCGTTTATTATCGCCGACACGCTCGAATATTCATCTGAAATTACGGCGATATTTTCGTAACTGCCGCTTACCGTTTTTGGATACGATACCACTCCGAGCGGCGTTACCCCCTGTATGAACCTTTTTTGCTCTATACCCGTTCCCGTGCGGACGGGTATATTTTTTTTGCAGAGCGAAAAGGCATAATTAACGGTATGCGCCTTGTCGGTGCAGGCGGAGGCGGTCTTTAAATCGTCCGACATAATTTTTCCGTAAGCCGCAAGATAGCCCGACGCCGTTCGGTGGAGCCTTTTGTTTTCGTCGGTAAGCTCGGTTATCTCTTTTCTGTTTTCCCGCAGCATTTCGGGGTTCCAGAATTTTCCGAAATCAAGCAGATTTTCACATACTCCGGGATATTTCGGCTCTACCGTATGCGGCGAGGTTCCGTCTAAAAACACCGTTTTCAGCTCGGGTATAATAACGCCGTCAAGCGAATTGGGGTCAGATGTGCAGGGGCAAAGCTCCGCCGAAAGACCGTTGTTATCGGCATTAACAGCCATAAACTTCAAAAATGAGGATTTTCCCGTCCCGGGTCCGCCTTTAATTATGTAAGCAGTCCAACCGTTTTGCGGGTCGTAACAGCCGTCAAACGCCGAATAAAATCCCGCAGCGGAATTTGCGGCTAAAAAATACTTTTTATTTAAGGTCTCCATAACTCGCCCTCCCGTAATATCCTATTCCGATAAAAAAATTTTGACACAGCGGGGTTTTTGTGGTAAAATCTGTTGGAGTCGGTCAGACGGTTGCGTATAGAAATATATGAGGAAAGTCCGAGCCCCATAGGGCAGAATAGCGGCTAACGGCCGCCGAGGGTGACCTTAGGGAAAGTGCAACAGAGATATACCGCCGTATTTATACGGTAAGGGTGGAAAGGCGAGGTAAGAGCTCACCGATCTTTGCGGGGACGCAGAGATCCTGTAAACCCTATTCGGAGCAACGCTGACTGCGGCGATACACCTGCCCGGTGTGCCGCGAAAAGCGGCTTGAACGTCGGAGCAATCCGCCGTCGAGATAGATAACCGTCCGCGACAGAACTCGGCTTACCGACCGACTCATTTTAATAAAAATAACGGGGTATTTAATGGAAAACTTGCAAAAAATCAAAGAGAAGACCGTTGCGGCGTTTAAAACGGCAGTCTCTTTTGTTTCGGCACATAAAATCGCTTCGGCGGTAACGGCGGCAGTCGCTTTGGCATTAGCGGCTGTCATCATTTTGGTAACGGCTTTGCAGTCTGCCGCAAAACGCAAGGCAAACGCGGATATATCTTCCGATGTTTCTTCCGAGCCGTCAGTCAGCTCGCAGGAGGTTGTTTCTTCCGAGCCCGAACCCGAACCGATACCCGAGCCTGAGCCTGCGCCTTCGGCGGCTCCCGCTCCCAAGCCGAAAAAAGCGGCTGTTCCTGCGGTTCAGGCGCCGTCAGTTCCTGTCGGAACCGATTTTAAATACAATTCAAATATGAGTCCCGATAATAATGTGTTTCTGGACGCATTGGTTTACACGGGCTACAATCTTCAAGCACAGCGCAACAGCGGTCTTATGTGGGCTTCGGGCAACAATTACGTGCTTTGCTCCCGCAAAAAGGGACTCGGCTGGCTTTCAAAAATAACCTACGGCGGCGGAAGCACGGGATACGAGACCGTGAACGGCAAGCCCGACATACATACTTTTGAAAGAAAGGGACTTGTCTGCGCCACCTACGTTACATACGTTTATTTCAACTATTTGCCCAACGTCGCGGGGATAGACACGTCTTCACTCCCCCGTCCCGAGCGCTCGTATGACGCGAACAGCTGGTACAACGCCGCTTTGCAATGGGTAAATCGGGGATATTCAAGGTTTATAAACTTTTCGGCGAATGACGGCGGCAGCGTTACGCGCGATATTTCTTTCAAGCCGTCCGAAAGCATACCGATAGGCTCAATTATGTGTATGCAGGATTGGTACAACCGCAACGGTCACTGCACCCACGTTTCGATATACGCGGGTTACGCGGGCGGATACCATTGGGTGACCCACGTGGGCAACGCAAACGGACCCGAATTTTGCGCTATGGAGCGTATGAACCGCAAGCCCGACCCGCAATGGCCGCTCAAAATAATCACACCGCCGTCCAACATCAGATTTTCGGCGTCGGTCGAAGCATATATTACCGACCAAAACGGCGCGCCTATGCAGGGCATTCCCGTATCGGTCAAAAATCTTGCAAACGGAAATATATCCGAGCTTGGCGTTACCGACGCAAACGGTTATATTTCAGGCGACGGATATTCCTACGGCGAACATCAGATAATACAGGGCGTGCCGTCGGGTTATACCTGTGACGCCGCCGCTGTAAACGTGAGATTTACAACGCAAAATAACAGTATGACAACCGTCAGGTTCACCAACACCTTGATTCCTCCCCCTGAACCCGAACCGATACCCGAACCCGAGCCGCCGCAGGAGAGCGAACCTCCCGCCGAATCGGGCAACGGCTCGCAAAGCGAAATTTCATAAATAAAAAATTCGGCAAAAGCATTTATCGTTTGCTTTCGCCGAATTTTTATTTATTAGCGGATAAATTAAAGTTTTAAGCGGCAGATACCCACCATTTTTCATAGGGGAGTATCTGCCGTCCTATTTATTCAATTTCAAGGCGGTGGGACGCGGGAATTTCTTTGTCCTTCTTCGGCATTGTCAGCTTCAAAACGCCGTCCTCGTATTTCGCCTTTATTTCGTCGGTCTTTACACCCGACACGTCAAACTGACGGCTGTATGAACCGTAGGAACGCTCGCAGCGAATGTACTTGCCTTTCTTATCCTTTTCCTCGTGTTCCGAATGGCGCTCGGCGCTGACGGTGAGCAAATCGCCGTTTATGTCGAGCTTAATGTCCTTTTTATCAAACCCGGGCAGATCGGCTTCAAGCAGATAACTGTCGCCGTTATCGGTAATATCGGTCTTAAATTCCGCTAAGGAATCGTTTTCAAACAGCGAAAACGGATTGGTAAAGAAGTTTTTTTCAAATTCGTCCATAGCACGGAACGGGTTATAATTTAAAGCGTGGTTTTTGCGTTCATAAGGTCTCATTTCAAACATAATAAAAATCCTCCGAAAATTTTATTTTCCGATTCATTTTTTATTTACTTTCCGACTGAATCGGAGATCGGAACGCTTTCGGTAATCAATTTACATTGACCCATCGGCGGTCACCTTCTTACGTTTTATATGTCTTTTTCCTTTCGACGATTATATTATATGCGCACTTATTGCATATTTTATTATTCTTTTATGAACATTTTGTAAACAATTAGCACTCTCACAAAGAGAGTGCTAATTATCTGTTTTTCTCATATTTTTGCTTGTATTTTTTCGGTGTGATGCCGAAAAAATGCGTAAAATCGGAAATAAAGTGCGAACAGTCTGAAAAGCCCGCTCCGTCCGACGCCTGCTGAACCGTTCTGCCGCTTTTAAGAGCCGACGCCGCCGAATTCAGTCGGCATTCCTTTAAAAATCTTTTGGGGGACTTACCGAAACAGCTTGAAAAGTGCCTTTCAAGCGTATTTATGCTGACATTTGCCATAGCCGCTATATCGGTTATGTATATCTGCTGCCTGTAATTCTTCGATATGAAATCGACCGCAAGGCTGACATCGTCGGGCAAAACCGTCGCCGCAGTTTCGAGTTTTGAATCAGCCGAGCCAAGCAAATTTAAAAAAGCAAACAGTGCCGCCGAATTTTCAAGACCGTCACAGCCGTTTTCAAGCAATTTTCCAAGCAAGGCTTCAACCTGTTCCAGCTCGTCGGCGTTGAGATTTTTATAAACAACGCCGTCGGGCGCGTCTTTAAAAAGCTGTTTTCCTATCCAATCGTCACGCTTAAAGGCGGCGGTTATCCAATAATGTCCGTGCGGCGAACGCCTGTTGTTATAGGCGCAGTTGTGCATAATTTCGGGGGCTATGATAAGCACGCTGCCGCGCTTTATGCGGTAAACGCGCCGTTCAATAATAAAGCACACGTCGCCCGACAGATTTATGTAAATCTCGGTCTTGTTGTGCGAATGAGGCAGGTCGTCCTCATAATCGCACACGCCGCCGGGTTTTACACAGCAAAGATTAAATACAAATTCGGGAATTTTCGGAAAATTGATTGAAGAATTACATACCATAGTATCACCCACCCAGCATTATGGTGATTATATCATATTTTGTGGTGAAAATAAACTATTAATCGCTATTTTATCGTGATATTATTGCATTGTAATAAATCGACGGAGGCAGTTATGAACAATCGGTATGAAATAGGAAAAAACTGTTTTTCTTTTAAAATTGACGGAGCCGCACAGGATTTAAAAGCCGCTCACACTAAAACCGTCACTGACGGCAGCACGGTGACGGATATTTACGAGTTCGGCAGTATCCGCGTAACAAACGTTAAAAAATACTATGACGGATTTGACAGCATAGAGTGGGTCAACTACTTTGAAAACACAGGCGATACTGCCTCCCCGATAATTTCGGATATTTTCGATGCGGACATATCCCTGCCGCTCGGCGATTTTGAAGAAATACCGCGCTCACGGTGGTCTTGGTCGCCGAAAAAAGAAAACGCCCTTGCGGTATATACGCCGACAGGGTCAAGCCACGGCGCATCGGACTTTGAATGTCTTACAGGAAAATTCCTTAACGCAAAAATGACAAATTGGCTGACGGGCGACGGCGAGCTTTTCTTTGAAAGCAAAACGGGACGTTCGTCGGATACGGACACCGCGCCGTTTTTCAACCTTAATAATGCAAACGCCGACTTAGGGGTTGTTGCGGCGGTCGGTTGGTCGGGCTGTTGGAAATGCAGTATAACCCGAAAAGGCAATACCATCAGCTTTAAATCGGGTATACGCGAAGCAAAATTCCGTTTGTTGCCGAACGAAAAACTGCGCACCTCCTCCGTGACTTTTATGTTTTATAAGTCTGACCTTTCAGAGTCAGTAAATAAATGGCGCCGCTTTGTAAAAGCGGTATATTCGCCTGCCGCGATAACCGCGAACTCGGCTTTGCTCCCATTTTGCGCGGGTATCTGGGGCGGTATGAGCACAAAAAGCTGTCTTGAAAGGCTTGACCTTATCAACCGTAACGGACTGCCGTTTAACTATATTTGGATGGACGCAGGCTGGTTCGGAGACTCAAACACCGAATCGCCGAACGAATATGAGGGCGATTGGTACTCCACCACAGGCGACTGGTCGGTAAACTCCTACCGCCATCCCGACGGACTTAAAGAGGTATCCGCCGCAGTAAAAGCGTCAGGCAGAAAATTTTTGCTTTGGTTTGAGCCTGAACGCGCGGTCTGCACGTCAAAAACCGCAAAGGAACACCCCGAATATTTTCTTGACCCGAACGACGGCAGTAACTGTCTGCTCCTGAACCTCGGCGACGAAAAGGCTTGGAATTACTGCTTTGATACAATTTCAGAATATATTGAAAAACTTGACCTTTCAGTTTTGAGGATAGATTTTAACATAAATCCTGCGCCTGCTTGGAAAGGCGCCGACAGCGCCGAACGAACAGGCATTACGGAAATTAAATATATTAACGGGCTTTACAGGCTTTGGGACGGCTTTTTAAGCAAATTCCCGAATCTGCTTATAGACAATTGCGCAAGCGGCGGCAGAAGAATAGACATTGAAACAATGCGCCGCTCGGTTCCGCTTTGGCGAAACGACGCGCTTTGCCCCGCCGACCCCAACACCGATATTTTGCAGCAGGACGGAATGAATTTCCCCGTATGGCTGCCCTATTCGGGAACGGGGTGCGGCAGAATAAAGTATGACACGTACCGTTTCCGCAGCGCCTTTGCCCCGATGCTTACCACAAACTATTTTTATTCGGAGGCCGATATTGCCGACGAAAGCCCTGAATTTATCGGCTGGCTTAAAGCGCGGTGCAGTGAATATCTTAAATCGCAAAAATATCTCGATAAGGATTATTATCCGCTTACCGACGCCACTTGTGACGGCGGTAATTGGTCGGCGGTTCAGTTTTACGACCCCGACAGCAATTCGGGAATTATTCAGATTTTCCGCAGAGAAAACTCGCCGTACTCAAACGCGGTGTTTGAGCTTAAAGGCTTAAAGCCCGAATGTACATACACGCTTTGCGACGCGGACAGTGGAATTGAAACAAGGCTGACGGGAAAAGAGCTTATGGGCGGTTTTAAAGCCGAATTGTCCGACAGGCGTTCGTCAAGACTGATTTTTTTCAATGGGGAGTAAATAAAAATGAATTTGCAAATCTATCTGCTTTTGGCTGTGACCCTTGCGGCAGGGCTGTGCCTTAACGTTGTGAAAAACATTTTCTGCAAAAAATATCAGCGCAGCATTTCGGATACATATATGTACTCCGTAGTAAACGGCATTTTCGCCGTGCTTACCGTGGCGCTTATTTCGGGCGGAAAAATCTCGGTTTCGTCCGCAACGCTTTTTTACGCCGTTATTTACGGCTTAAATTGGGTATTGCTTGCGGTCGTTAATAATTTGGCTCTTAAAACGGGTCCGCTTTCCTATACCTCGGTCATAATTTCCCTTTCGCTGGTTATTCCGACCTTTTCGGGCTGGCTTTTTTGGAACGAAAAAATAAATGCGTTGCAGCTTATCGGAATAATATTTATGATAATGTGCTTCGTTTTTTCAAACGAAAAAAGCGAGGACGATAAAAAAGCAAAGAAAATTTGGTATGTATATGTTGTGATCGCCTTTGTATCAAACGGGTTTTGCGGAATTATTCAAAAACTGCACCAATCTTCAAGCGGAGCCGAGGAAACAACGGGATTTGTGTTTACCGCTTTGCTGATTTCGGTAGTTATATCAACTCCGCTTATGCTGTTTTTTAAAGGCAAAGAAAGAAAAAAACGCCCGTCTGAAAGCTCGGAGAGTTTAAAGACGGACAGTAAGACTAAATATATCGTTCTGTTTTTGCTTTTGGCGGCGGGCGTATGCTCGGGTCTTGTAAATCAGATAAACCTATACCTTGTGGGCATTATGGACAGCGCTGTATTCTTCCCCGTAGTGAACGGCGGAAACCTTATACTGACAATGCTCCTTTCGGTCACGGCTTTCAAGGAAAAACCCACCTCAAAGCAATGGCTCGGTCTTGCGATGGGAATGACCGCAGTTATTATGCTGTGTCTCTGATTTTGGTGCGACAGGATCCGAGACCGTCATGCCTATTTCTTCCTTAACACAATTTTGATAAAGTTAAGATATTTCCCCGCGCCCGCGTCCATTGATTTGCGGTCGCCTATCGCATATTCGTTGTCCTGAGCGAGCCAATCCGCCCAGACTTCATCGTTGCTTTCCATTTCTTCAACCGTTATAAGCTCGGCGCCCCTGCACTTGCCCGTGACTGCGCGCCAATAGGTCGTGTCGCGCATATATTCAAGCTGTTCGGGCGTCCACGAAAGCAACAGTTCTTTTGGCAGATTATCGTGGCAGTCCTTTTTCATACCGGGTATTGAAATGTAGATATAACCTCCGCTTTTTACAAACGGCAGCAGCTTATCGTCAAGATAATTTTCGTCGCGCCCGAAATAGTTGTAGGAGTCGGTCGTAACGACCGCGTCAAAAAAATCCTTTTCAAACGGCAGGTCGGTCGCGTCCGCCTTTACGGGAATAATTTTATCGCGGTCTACCCCCATACTGTCAAAAAATTTTCGGTTTTCGTCAGGGTCGCTCCAAAGGTCGGCGGCGTAAACCTTAAAACCGTATTCCTTGGCAAGAAACACACTTGTGAGTCCCTGTCCGCTCCCGAGGTCGCAGACGACTGCGCCCTCGGGAATTTTGTTGTTAATTAAAAGTTCTTCTTCGAGTTTTATCGGGTTCGGTCCCATAATTTTAGCCATTAATTCGGGTGTGTTGTATTTTTCGCTTTTAATATATTTCATTTTGTGTTCTCCTTAAAAAATTTATAAATGTATTTTTGCAGCAACGCCTTTTTGTCGGGTATATTCGCCGTGTTCATCAAAAGATACATAGGCGCGTAATATTCGATAGCAAGCATTAACGGGTCGGCGTTTTTAAGAACGCCGTTTTTCATCATCTCGGTGAATATATCGCGCATATATTCTATCGGTCCGTCGGTAAGACAGCCGCTGTAAAGCTCTGCCGAACGCCCGTCGCGGTACTGCTCCAACATAAGCATTTTTCTGAAATTCGAGGCGAATTTGTTCTCCGTCCAGAACTCAAACTGAGCAAGAGTGAAATTTTTTACATTTTCAACAGCCACCTTGGCGTACCCCTCGGCACCGTCTTCATAGGTGTTTTCGGGAACGCCGTATTCCCTTGACCGCTCGGCGTCAATCTCGTACATTCTTTTTACTATGCTGTCGAAAATATCCCTTTTGTTTTTGTAGTGCTTGTAAAGCGCGCCCTTTGTAATACCGAGCGCACCTGCTATATCGCTTACCGAAACCGCCTCATACCCGTTTTTTGCGAACAGTTCAAGCGATACTGAAAGTATCTTTTCCTTTGTATCAGTCATACATATCCTCCAAAAAAGTGAACGAGTGTTTACTACATTATAGTAAACACTCGTTCACTTGTCAAGAAATTTTTTAATAAATTCTTATTTCACATATTCTTGCGGTATTGCAGCCGTGCGTTTTGTTCACGGTTATTCTCACCGTATCGCAAACAACGTCGCTTTTAACGTCATTCAACCGCTGATGATTGCCGCAAATATCTTTCTTATCGACAACAGCGCCGTTTAAGAGGTATTCCACGGTGTAGTCCTTAACTATTGTTTCGGGTATGCCGTAGGACTGCCTTACGTGGTGCCATTTTGAAAGGCTTATCATAATTTCGACAGAGAGGTTTGAGTCAAAGGTTATCAGCGTGTCGCTTACCCTTTGGGGCTTAGGCAGTTTAAGCTCGATATACGGTTTTTTATCGTTTTGAGCCGACTGCCACATATTGTTGTTTTCGCCTACGGGTCTTGAAACTCCGTTTATAACGTTTTCGCATTTGCACGGTTCCTCAAACGAACTGCAACCTACCGCCGCGGTGCGTGCAAGGTCGTTTTTATCCTCATTTTTCACATTGGGTATATAACAGCCGTTTTTCAGCAATATCTGCTGTAACAGTTTTACATCGACCGAACTTGCGTCGGTGCGGTATTTTACCGCCAGAGCCGCCGCAACGCCTGCCGCCTCGGCCGCAACGGCGCAGGTAGCCATAACTCGGGTTGAGGAAAACGCCCTGTGCGAAGCGCTGATTATTCTGCCGCCGAGGAACAAATTCGGCACGTCGGCGGAGTAGATACAACGATACGGGATAGTATATATGCCGTCAAAAAGAACCGATCTATCGCCGCTTGCGGGGGTATCGTTTATAAAAGCATAGAACCCCTCGGGTCTGTGAGAGTCAAGGTGCCAGCCGCCGTAGGCTATCGCGTCGTCAAACATACGGTTTTCAAGCACGTCGTTCTCGGTCAGAACATAGTCGCCCTTTATTCGGCGGCTTTCCCGTTTTGCGGGAACGAACGACACCCAATCAAGATAGTAATTCGCCGCCTTTTCCTTTTGGTCGCCGTGGTTTTTGATATAATCCCAAATTCCGAAGATGATTTTAAGCATTTCGTCCCTTGTAAGCTCGGCGTCGCTCACGCAGTTCCATTCGGTGCCGCCGATTTCAAGCCACCAATATCCGCTTGTTATTTCTTCCCACTTCATATTCTTTGCCCATTCGGCGTTTGAATAATCGTGCGCCCATTCGGGGCGTTCAAACGGCACGGGACGGCCTGCGTCAAGGCTCCTGAACTGTATTGAGTTGCCCATTGTGACGGTATCCGATTTTTCTACCGCGTTAGGCTCGCCGAAAATGCTTTTTGCCTCGCGCCCGAACATATAGGATGCTCCCGCCTTGGCGGAAACGGAGCCGTCGCCCGTGCAGTCGATAAACATATCGGCTGAAAACTCAAATTCCTTTTCGGTCGTGTTCTGGTTGCCGATAATGCTTACTATCCTGCCGTTTTCGGTTTTGACGGCGCGAATATATGTATTAAGATAAAGCGTGATATTTTTTTCGGAAATGACCTTTTCCCACAAAAGCGTATCAAACATACCGTAGGAATGTTCGGGGTTGCGGTATTTGTTTTCAAGCAAAATTTCTTCAATTATGCCCGTTTCGCGAAGATTTGGGCGCTTACCGTGCCTTGTCGCGCCGACTATGTGCATACGTACCTCGCTTGAAGCGTTTCCGCCCAGCACCGACCTATCCTGTACGAGAGCAACCGTACAGCCCTGTCTTGCCGCGGCTATCGCCGCGCATATTCCCGCAATTCCTCCGCCTGCAACCGCAATGTCATATTTCAACATAAAAATACCTCCTGTCACACTAAATATATTTTAGCATTGGCAGGAGGTAAAAATATTTAATTATTTGTGCGATAACTTTAACAACTCAGTCAAAATTATCGACAATATTCTTGATAAGTGCAATTCCCGACGGGTTATCGGTCAGCTTCATTGTGGAAATTACAACGTTTTTGCCTGCCCGCACAAGATATCCCTGCAAGCGCGCGTTAAAGCTGACCTTGGCGGTGTCGCTGCGTTCCTTTATGGCGTTGGGGTCCTGAACTATTATTTCGTCGTCCTTCTCCACGGGAATTTTGGAGAGCGATTCAATAATGTTTTGAGCCCCGCCGAACTCCTTGTTTATGCTTTCGGGGCGCATAATGCGCGCCGCCTGCATAACGTCGTAAAAATGCAGGTCGCAGTAGCCGTCGTTCGGGAAATCGCCGAGCAGTTTATCGTTTTCCACAAGGGTTACAAGGTTCCCCTTATCCCACCCCGCGCGGAAGGAGGTAAAAAATCTGCCCGTATCGCGGTCGCCGAGGTCGGGGCATATCGGCGGAAGCAGCCAGCTTTCGGGAAGTCTGCCGCTGTCAAGTATGATGACCTTATTGCCGTTCTTTATACATTCTTTTATTACACCGTCATACACATCGGTTATGATAGGTATTGATTTATCCCTGCCAGCAGTTTTTGCAAGCCGGGGGTTTTTCCAGCTTCGGCAGCCGATAATAATTGAATCGACCGAGGAAAGCCGCTCGGCATTCGGGAATATTTTTTTGAGCACGCGGAACAGGTTTATATCCTCTGTGTGCAGATACAGCTCGGTGTAATCGACCGCCGTGTCGAACGCCCAAAAATCCCATTCGTTTCGGGCATTCTTATTTTCAGACTCAAAAACCGCCGTGATAAGCAGTTTTTTGTTGCCGTACTTTTCGGGAACGCTGAAATTGAACGTTAGAGCCGTTTTTGTTTCGCCCATTTCAGCCGAGGTCTTTTTGCTCTTTTTCGCTATGACCGCGCCGCCGCAGGTAAGCGTTACCGCAAGCGTTCCGCTTACATCGCAATCGGAAAAATTCGATAGGCTGAAATCAAGGCTTTGGCGTATATTACATTCAATCGCCCTGTTTTGGAACCCTCTGTTCATCAAAACCGCCACGTCGGCATTAACGCCGTTTTTGAAAATATCCGGGTCGCCGTTAAGGTTTATACCGCAGTCGTCCGAAAGACCCGCGTTACAGCACGAACGCCTGAAAAAAGTCCACAGCGCGTATCCGCTTACATAGGGCTGACGGCGCGCTTCTTCAAGTATTATTTTGCTGAAAGAAATTGCGCTTTTTCTTGAATTTGAGATAAGCCTTTGCTCAATACCTTCAAGACCGTTTTTTTTAAGCCAATTATGCGCCTGTGTGCCGTGATCGGATTTTATGCCGAAAGGCACGGTGCAGTCTTGCTCCTCTTTAACGCTCGGCCAAACGCCGAACTTGCCGTATTCGTGGATAAGGGCAGGCTTGCCGTTTGTCGTTTCCTCCAACGCTTTCCACGGAATATCCGTAAGTCCGTCATAGGAAAGGCGAAAATCCTCGCTCCACAGATGCGGAGTTTCAAGGTCGCTCGGAATTTCAGGAAGCTCGCCTTGCAGACCGAAGCAGGGAATTGCAAGCTGATTTTTGGTGTTTTCCTTTATCAGCTTATACCCGAGCTTTGCCTTGTTGCGTTCGATAACGCTTTCAACCATAAGCTGCGAGCCCTCGTTACCAAGACAGTATATAAATACCGACGGGTGGCGGCGCGTGTCGAGAATAAACTGCTTTAACATTTCAAAGCCCTTGTCCTCGGGCGTGGTCTTATTGAAGTTTGACACCAAGCCGAACTCAACGTCAAGCATTATACCCATTTCATCGGCTATGCTCATTTCCTCGTCGGTCGGGACGTAGGTGTGACAGCGGTAGAAGTTAAAACCGTGTTTTTTTATGGCGCTGTACCGATTTGTTATTATCTGCCTGTCGGTAAGCGGCGCTATCTGCGGCGAATAGTATTCGGAGCCTGTTCCTGCAAAAAAGGTCGGTACACCGTTTACGGTAATGCGGTTGCCCTTTGTCTTAATTTCGCGCAGACCCGTTTTATATTCTTCAACCGAGCTGTTGCCGAATTTATCGGTTGCGGTCACCCTTACGTCAACAAGTTCGGGACTTCTGTACGACCAGAGCGGAAGTCCCTCTGTGCTTACGGGAACGCAAAATTCCTCGCTTTCACCGTTTAACGTAATCTCCGTTTCGGCGGAATTGCCGCCTATTTGCACATTGAGCTTTACGGTACTGCCCTTTTCGCCAAATAATATTCCCTCACAGCATGCGGTGCCGCCGACGTATGATATATATGAGTTTTCAACACGGGCGGAGGACTCAACATAAACGCAAGCCTCGCTGTAAATGCCCGACCAGTTCATACCGCAAAAGCGCATACCCGTGACAAGCGAAGCATACTGCTCGGTTACAGCGACGGTAACGCGGTTAAGCCCCGATTTTACAAGCTCTGTAATATCAATATTTATACTGTTAAGGCCGTATATGTTTTTGGCGGCGTAACTGCCGTTTACCCATATATGACAGGACGGCGCAACGCCCGAAAAATGAAGACGTATATGCTCGTTTTCACCTAACCTCGGCAGTTCAAATTCCCTTTCGAGAAAATATGTGCCGAGATAGCCGTTGCGCATATCGTTGTGCGGCGGAAATTCGTCTTTTAATTCGTCAAGCTGTTGTATACAGCCCGGAATTTTAAGCTCATATTCCTTTTTTATCGGCTCGCTTGCCCAATTCTGCGCAAGCCCGTTTTCCTCGCTGTCGGTGCGGAGTTTCCATATACCGTTAAGAGAGATTTTCTCCATTCTTTCCTGCCTCGCAATCTATTACAACGTGAATATGCCCCTTGGGACTGTTGTTTCTAAGCTCAAACGCCTCCTGTATCTTTTCAAGCGGAAATTTATCGGTTATCATTTCGGAGGTGTTCACCATTCCGTCCATAACCATTTGTATTCCCTCTTGGAAAAATCTTCTCATATCTATATCGCGGCGCGGCTCGGTGAGATAGAATTCCAACCGCTTTCTGTGCGCCTTGAAGAAATCTATCGGCTTTCGGCAGACGCCTATACAGCCGTACATAACTATTCTCGCGCACATAGCGGCACATTCGATAGCGTCTATAACGCCGTCGCCCTCCAAAAGGCAGGGAATTACAACGTCAAACCCGTCGGGGAAATCCTTGCCGCAGTAGTCCATTGTTGCGGCATCCTTGTCGGGCAGTAAATATGTATGAGTCGCACCGTATTTCTCGGCAAGCTCCAGCTTTTTGGGGTCGAGGTCGGTGCAGACAAGGTTTTTCGGACTGAACTGCGACACAACCTGTGTCATTATAAGTCCGCTTACGCCCTGTCCCATTATAAGCACGTTTTTGGTCTGGTCGATCTTGCCCAGCTCCGCCGCGTGGATAATGCCGGGCAAAACCTCAATAGGGCTTATTTCAAGCATAGGAAAATCAGGCGGAAGCACCTTAACGTTGAACGGCTTGCAGACTATATATTCGGCGTAAGCGCCCCAAACGTAACGGCAGGTCACCTTATCGCCGACCTTTACGCCTATTACCTTATCGCCGACCATATCAATTATTCCCGATACCTCGTGACCGAGCCTTGCGGGGATAGAAACAAATTCGGGCGAACGGGTGCCGCGGTAAGCCTCCAAATCGCTGCCGCAAATTCCGACCCATTTTATTTTAACGCGTACCTCGTTATCCTTCGGGACGGGTATTTTAGCGTTGCGGACGCTCATTTTAAAGGGCTCGTCAAGCACGGCGACCCTTTGGGTATCTTCGCCCTCGTAATCGACAAGCTGTAAATCAGCCATAGACATTTTTGTAGCCATAATCAATCTCCTATTCTTGAAAGGTCTTTAAAGCTCTGCTTTAAATTAATATATAAATCTTTATAAATTCGGTATATTTCGGCGTATTTTTTGCCGTTTTCAAGGCTTGGGTGCGCCGTTTCGCCGACCTTTATTATCTTTTCACAGGCGGTTTTTACCGACGGGTATATCCCCGTTCCCACCATTGCGAGAATGGCGGCACCGAGTGCGGGCGCTTCGGGCGAGTCGGTCTTTGACACGTTTAGGCCGTACATATCCGAAAGCATTTGCCGCCACAGTCGGCTTGTTCCTCCGCCTCCGCAGGCGAGCATTTTATTAACGCCGACGCCCATTTCGCCGAAGACCGAAAGGCAGTCCCACAGCGAATAGCCAACGCCCTCCATAACCGCGCGCACCATATCATAGCGGTTATGAACGGTATTAAGTCCGAAGAAAACGCCCCTTGCATACGGGTCGAGGTGCGGGGTTCTTTCCCCCATAAGATAGGGCAGATATATAAGCCTTTTAGCCCCCACGCCCGACTGCTCTGCCTTTTCGTCAAGAAAAGCGTATGTCTTTTTGTTTTCCGCTTTGGCAAGCTCTGCAACGTCGGCACAGAACTCGTCCCTAAACCATTTTAACGAAAGTCCCGCCGCCTGCGTTACGCCCATAACGTGCCATTCGTTCGGCACGGCACAGCAGAAGGTATGCACCCTGCCCGCTTTATCGAGCTTCATCTGTTTTGTGTGAACGTAGACAACGCCCGACGTGCCTATTGTTGTGAAAGCGTCACTGTCGTTCACGGTTCCCGTGCCTACCGCCGCGGCGGCATTGTCGCCCGCGCCGCCCACAACGGCGGTTCCCGCGGCAAGCCCTGCAAGACGGGCGGCGGTTTCGGTCACATATCCCGTAATTTCCTGCGATTCGTAAACCTTGCCGAGCAACGCCTTGTCTATTTTCAGCTTTTCAAGCACCTCGTCCGACCAACAGCGGTTTGCAATATCCAAAAGCTGCATACCCGACGCGTCCGACACGTCGGTTGCATATTCGCCCGTGAGCTTGAACCTGACGTAATCCTTAGGCAGAAGTATATGAGCGCAGTTTTTGTATATTTTCGGTTCGTTTTTTCGCACCCATAGAATTTTTGAGGCGGTAAAGCCCGTAAGCGCGGGGTTTGCGGTAATTTCTATAAGACGTTCCCTGCCCACCGCGTTTTCAATATCCACACACTCGGCGGCGGTGCGCTGGTCGCACCATATTATAGATTTTCTTAAAACCCTGTTTTCTTTATCGAGCATTACAAGACCGTGCATCTGCCCCGAAATGCCTATGCCCTTAATATCCTTCGGATTTACTCCGCTTTTTTCTATGACCGCCCTTACGGTCTTAACGACGGCGTTCCACCAATCGTCGGGATCCTGCTCCGCCCAGCCGTTTTGCGGACGGTAAAGCGGATATTCGCACAGACTGTCGGCAATTATATTGCCGTTTTCATCAAACATAACGGTCTTTGTGCCCGACGTGCCGAGGTCTATACCTATTACGTATCTCATTGCTTTATCACCTGAACATTACGGAATTTACAACCGATTCCAGATACTCCTGTCTTCCGCTTATGTTGGTCTTAACGTCGCCCATATCAAGAGCATATTTTTCAAGCTCCTCAATGGTTGCGGTGCCGTCAATTATCCTTTTGCCGATACCCGTGTTATACGAAGCGTACCTTTCGGCGACAAATTCGTCTATTCTGCCGTCCTTTATAAGCCTGTCGGCAATTCTGAGTCCCAAAGCAAAGGTATCCATACCTGCTATATACGCATAGAAAATGTCCTCGTATGTATTTGAACCGCGCCTTGTTTTTGAGTCGAAGTTGAGTCCGCCGTTTGTAAATCCGCCCGCCTTTAATACCTCATACATACACATAGCGGTGTCGTAGGCGTTGGTCGGGAATTGGTCGGTATCCCAGCCGAGCTGTAAATCGCCCTGATTTGCGTCTATCGAGCCGAAAACGCCGTTATCCCTTGCTACCCTTAATTCGTGCTGGAAGGTATGTCCCGCAAGGGTTGCGTGGTTAGCCTCAATGTTCATCTTAAAGTCGTTTAAAAGGTCATATTTGCGCAGGAATGCAAGAACCGTCGCGGTGTCAAAATCGTACTGATGCTTGGTAGGCTCCTTCGGCTTAGGCTCAATGTAAAAATCGCCCTTAAAGCCGATTGAACGCGCATAATCAACAACCATACGCATAAGCCTTGCCATATTGTCCTGTTCAAGCGCCATATTTGTGTTTAAAAGGGTTTCATAACCCTCTCTGCCGCCCCAGAAAACATATCCCGAACCGTTTAGGCGGGTTGTTATTTCAACTGCTTTTTTTATCTGCGCCGCCGCAAACGCGAACACATCGGCGTTCGGAGCGGTGCCTGCGCCGTGCATATATCTCTTATTTCCGAAGCAGTTGGCGGTTCCCCATAGGAGCTTTTTGCCCGTGCGTTTCATTTCGCCCTCTATCAGATCGGTTATAACGTCAAGCCTTTTATCGGTTTCAAGCAGGGTATCCGCCTCGGGCGCTATGTCGCGGTCGTGGAAACAGAAATAATCCATATCCAGCTTTTCCATAAGCTCAAAAGCGGCGAACACCTTGTTTTTGGCAAGCGCCATAGCGTCGCTCTCGCCGTAGTTCTTTATAAGCGTGTCGGTGCCGAACATATCGGTTCCGCCGTAGCACATTGTGTGCCAATAGGACATTGCGAATTTAAGCTGTTCGCGCATTGTCTTACCGCCGACGGTCTCCTCGGGGTTGTAATACTTGAACGAAAGCGGATTTTTTGAGTCCGCGCCCTCATATTTGATTTTTCCTATGCCTTTATAAAATTCCATAATTCTGCCTCCGTAATTTATTTGAAATTTTTAGTTTTACTGCATTGCGTCCTGTATATCGCTCTTTTTGAACTTCGAGCAGGTAAACGTGCAGACAGTGCCGTTTCCGCTTATGCTTGATATATAAAGCTGGGAGTCCTCGCCGTAGACAAGCTGTAACCGCTCGTTGACGTTTTTAAGCCCTATATTATGCTCCTTGTCAAAGAAGTTGTTTATATTACTGCGGATATCGCGGAGCTTCTGCTGTTCTATACCCGCGCCGTCGTCCGACACTATTACCTTAATTCGGTCGCCGCCCGCGGGGTGTATTGATATTTTTATCTTTACCTTGGGGTGTGCGTCGTCCACCGCGTGAAGCGATATATTTTCTATAAGCGGCTGTATGCTCAGTTTCAGTATGCTGTAATCAAGCAGCGATTCGTCAACGTCCCACTCAATGTCGAAAACGTTTTTTCTTCTTATATGAATGATATTTATATACAGCTTGGTAAACTCAATTTCTTCCCTTACGCTCCTGAATATCTCGTTTATATCCATACTCGACCTGAAAAGCTCGGAAAGACTGCGCACCGCAACCGAAATATCGTTGTTGCGCTTGCCTGTTTCGTTAAAGGCTATCCAATTTATCGTATCAAGCGTGTTGTATGTAAAATGCGGACATATCTGCGCCTGCAACGCGGCTATATGCTGTTTTGTAAGCTCGTCTACCTTTTCGTCAACTATATCGGAAAGCTCGCGGTTTGACGACTCGATACGCCTGAATCTATCGGAAACGTACTGTATTTCGTTGTATGTATCGTCCTCCATATACGCCATATCGCCGACCTTTTGGAGTATTTCCTCTATCGGGCGGTAGGTCGTTCTTATAATTACATAGGCTATTATTATTGAGGAAATTACCAGAAACGTTACCAGACTTAAAATTACCAGATTGTTTTGCCACGGTGTGTAGGTTCCCGTTTTGCTCACCGAAAGTATTCTTAAATCAAAATCCTCGTAATCCTTTGCGTAAACAAAATATTTGCCGTCGTTAAGGCGGAGTTTTAAGGTCTCGCCCTCTTTATACCTGAAATTTTCGCCGTAAACCTTATTAAGCTCCTCGCCCAACAGACGGTATCGGTTTGATACGACTATCTTTCCGTCTTTGTCGATTATGTATTCGTTATTGTCGGGGTTAAGCACGGTATCCGACACATATCGGCTGTTAAGCGCAAAATAAACGTTGTTTCTGCCGTAGAGCGACTCGTCGGTTTCATAGGCAAGCACCAAATTGGTCCCGACCTCGTCCCTGCACTCGTACAGCTTTACATCTCCTATTTTTCCATAGCACTTGCCGAGGCTGTATTTGCATTGTTCGCCGATATTGTATTTAAAGGCGCCGTCCGCCGTTTCAACGCGTATGCTCTGAACCGCCGTGCAGGTGTTGAATACCACCTCCGCCTGTTTTTTTATTAGGCGGACGTTTGCGGAATAGCTTTGAGCGTCGCTCGGGTCCAAGAGTATTACCTCGTTTGAAAAATATCGGCAGGACAGCGCAACCTGTTCAAGCGTGTTTTTGAGCGAAAGCTCCACTCTGCCCGTGTTATTGCTTTCTATAAGCCGAATTTCCTTGCGGCTTGAATAGATATTCTGCGAAACGAACAGCATAATTGCAATAGCGGCCAGTATGATAATATACACACTGACCGTAAGAAAATTTTTTCTAAAAACAAAATTCAGTCTTCTGTTCATAAACCTATTCTCCGAATGAATCACGGTACTGCTTTAAGGTCATACCCGTATACGCCTTGAAAACCTTTGAAAAATAACTGACGCTGTTATAACCTATTTTTTCGCATATCTGCTGGGTGTCATAGCTTCCGTCGGCTATCAATTCCTTTGCCTTTTTAATTTTAAACCGAATAATATAATCCGCAAACTTTTCGCCCGTTTCCTTTTTAAACATTCGGCTTAAATAGGTCGTATTAAGGTTGAACGCCGACGCTACACTGTCCAGCGAGATGTTTTCGCTGTAATGGGCGGATATATACGCCTTAATGGAGTATATCTTGCTGTCGGTTCCCGCAACAACGTTCTTTTGTATATCGTAAAATATTCTTCTTATCTCGGTCTTATCCGAGGCGAATTTTGCGGGTATTAAAAACCTATCGGTATCCATTTCAACGTTTTCCTTTAAGTTGTTGATAACCGCATAAAGGAAATTTCTGAACCACGTTTCTGTGGAATTGTCGTACAGCTTTTCAAGCAAATCGTCCGCCAGAACGCTGTTGCTAAGCATATAACCCGTATACAGCGATACTAAGCCCCGCATATTCTCTATCGGAATCATCAGAAAATTGCGGTATTCGGTGCTTTTGCTCATAACGCCTATACTGTAATTCGTTTTTACAAACTTTTTTACCTCGGAAATATAGTTGTTTAAAACCGCTTCGGCGTCCTTTTCATACACTATCAAGAGAACGCTTGCGCTCTTTTTGCCCGATTGCAGGCAAAACGCCTCAAAGCTGTTATTGGAAATGTCGCAAAAGTTTTCCCATTCGGGATTGTTTCCGAAACCGTGCATATCAAGCCGAAATTCTACCATATAGCAGGGATAGCCGCCGTATTTTTTTATGTTTTCGGGGTATTCGCTCATAAGCTCCTCGTAATCTATTCTTCCCGAGGTGAACTTGAAAAGCGCGTTACAAATATCGTTGTGTTTTTTGATAAGGTCGTCCGACGCGCGGTATGCGTCTTCAAGCAGAACCCTTGATTCCTTTGCCTGCTTTACTTCGTTTATGTTGGCGATAAGCTCGTCAAAATCTATCGGCTTGGTTATAAGGGTCTTAACGTTATAGTTAAGCGCGTCCTTGGCATATTCAAAATTGCGGTATGCCGTTATCATAATTATGGGTATATTGAGTGAATGTTCATATATATACTTCGCCACCTCTATACCGTCAACCTTGGGCATACGTATATCGGTTATAACAAGATCCGCTCCTTGTTTTTTAAGAAGCTCTATAACGCTTTCGCCGTTGGCAAATTCGCCGACGACCTCAACGTCGGACAGTTCGTCAAGAATAAGATCTCTTATGCCCTGCCGTATAAAATCCTCGTCCTCGGCGATTATTATGCTGAACATTCTCTCACCCCCTTTTAATAAAGCTCTCGAAATCCTATCCCTTTACAGCGCCTACGACCATACCCTTTGCAAAATACTTCTGGAACGCAGGGAACACGATAACCATAGGTCCTGCCGCAAGTATACACATAGCGTATTTGAGCGTTTCGCTCGGCACGGCGACAACGTCGGCAAGCCCGGGCATTGACTCTTTAAGGCTCTTTAAGAACTCTGCCTCGTTGAGTATATTTTGGAGCAGGTATTGCAGCGTGTAGAGCTTTGGCTCGGTTATATAGTACATTGAAGTGGTATAATCGTTCCACTTGGCAATAAGACTCATAAACGAAAATGTAGCCAAAACAGGCTTTGAAAGCGGTATTACTATTATGCGCAGAATATTCATTTCCGAAGCGCCGTCCAGCATTGCCGACTCGATAAGCGATTTCGGAATGGTGGAGAAGAACGTTCTGAAAACGAATACGTTATACGCTCCCATAAGTCCCGAAAGCAGATATATCCAGATAGAGTCGCCCAGATGGAACCACTGTGTGTTGATTATATAGGACGGAATAAGTCCGCCGTTGAAAAACATTGTTATAACAAGCATTGCATTAAGCGGTTTTTTAAATGCGCATATATCACGCGAAAGCACGTAGCCCATCATAGCTTCTATAAGTATTTTAAGAAGCGTACCGCCGACGGCGTATACAATCGTCACGAGATATGCCTGCAAAAGCGAGCTTGGGTTGCCAAATATCTGCTTATATGCATCGGTACTGAAATGCTGAGGTATAAGGGCAAATCCATTATTTATTATATCATTTTCGTTTGAAAAAGATATAGACAAAATAAGGATAAAAGGCAGTATACACAAAAGCGAGTAGATTACAAAGAATATATGAATAGGAAGTTTAGACAAGGAAAATCTTTTTTTCATTTATACCGCCCCCTTAATACATAGCGTTTTCGGGATTTATCTTCTTAACGACAGCATTCGTCCCGAGGGTAAGCACAAGTCCGACAACGTTCTGGAACAGACCGACAGCCGCCGAAAGGCTGAAATTGCCGTCCCTGAACAGGTAGTATGTATACGTGCTGATAACGTTGGTCACGGGGTAAAGAGCGCCCGAGTTGCGGGGAAGCTGGAAGAACAGACCGAAATCGCCGCCCATTATACTGCCGACGGCAAGTATCATCATAATGCAGACCGTGGGGAGTATTGTAGGCAGAGAGATTTTAATTATCTGCTGGAAACGGTTTGCGCCGTCGATAGCCGCCGCTTCAAACAGGCTCTCGTCAACGCCCATCAGCGCAGCGTAGTAGATTATACAGCCCATACCTACGCCTTTCCACATTTCAAAAAGGGTGAGTATGAAAGGCCAATACTTAGCCTCGGTATACCACGATATCCCCTCTTTTCCCAAGCCTTTAAGCACGGCGTTTAAAATACCCGTTTCGTTGGAAAAAAGAGCATATCCGATATATGCCACCAAAACCCACGAAATAAAGTTCGGCAGGATTATTGAGGTCTGATATATTTTAAGAAAATATTTTTTGGTTATCTCATAAAGGAGAATAGCGACCAAAACGCAAAGGAACTGTTTTAAGAACATAAACAAAATGTTATAAAGCAGCGTATTGCGCATTATGTAGACAATATCGTTGGACGCGAAGAAGTATTTGAAATACTTAAAGCCAACCCATTGCGAATTAAAAATACCGTCAACGTAGTTATAATCCTTAAAGGCGACGACCACGCCGAACATCGGCAGATAGTTAAAGCAAATCATATAAACTATTCCGGGCAGAGCCAACAGGAACAGAGGTATGTTTGCGCGCAATTTACTGTGTTTTGATGCTTTTAACTTGGATTGCATAATTACCCCCACAATGCTGTTTATTTTACAACTTAATTATATAACACCCAAAACGGCGGTAAAATAGCAAAAAATTTTCCTTTTGGGCAAAAAGTTTACCTTTCGGGCATAAAAAATCGGCAAAAGCATTGAAATGCTTTTGCCGATTTCTAATTTTAATACTATCTTTCCTCGCGGAAATAAGACAATCCGAGGTGTGCGGGCGGCTGATTTTCTCTGCGCTCACGCATACTGATTATTACAAGAACCACTATCGTTACGACATAGGGGAGCATTTTGAAAAGCTCCTGTGTGCTTACGGCGAGATTGGGGATATAGTTGTGAACTATGAAAAGTCCGCCGAAAAGGATAGAGCCCAAAATGCTGACATTCGGTTTCCAGACCGCGAATATAACAAGCGCGATAGCAAGCCAGCCGCGGTCGCCGAAGCCGTCGTTCGACCAAACGCCGTTTGCGTAGTCCATTACATAGTAAAGTCCGCCGAGACCCGCGATAACGCTGCCTATGCAGGTGGAAAGATATTTATATTTTCCTACGCTTATACCTGCGGCGTCAGCCGTGGCGGGATTTTCGCCGACAGCGCGGAGGTTAAGTCCCGTTCTGGTTCTGTTAAGCACAAACGACGCCAAAACCGCTATAATTATCGACGCATAGGCAAGAAAGCTGTAAGACAGGAATATCTTGCCGAACCAGCCGAGCTTTTCCGCAAAGGGAAGCTCGGTTCTGAAACAGTTGCTTGTTGCGGTGAGGTTTATAGAAGGCAGGTCGCTCTTTACGAGCTTTATAAGCGAACCCCCGAAGAAGTTACCGAAGCCGACGCCGAATGTGGTTAGCGCAAGACCCGTAACGTTTTGATTTGCTCTTAAAGTTACCGTTAAGAACGAGTATATAAGTCCCATTAAAAGCGAGCCTACAATGCACGAAAGCAGGGGTATCATAACCGCAAGGAACGGATTTATATTTCCGTTTGCCGACTGCTCATAGATAAACGCGCCTATAACGCCGCTTATACCGCCGACATACATAATTCCGGGTATTCCAAGGTTAAGGTTGCCCGATTTCTCGGTGATTATCTCACCCGTCGAGCCGAACAAAAGCGGCACGCCCTGCATAACTGCTCTTTGGATAAATGCTGCTATCATTATTCAGCCTCTCCTTTCTGCGGTTTACGGAATTTAAGTGTGTAATTAATGAAAAATTCACTGCCGATTATAAAGAATATGATTATACCCGTTATAATATCGGAGAATGATTTATTAAGCTCGTAAATCGTGGAAATTTCGGTAGAGCCTTTTTGGAGGAACACTATAAGAAGCGAGGTAAGCGCCATAAACAGCGGATTGAACTTAGCAAGCCAGGATACCATTATTGCGGTAAAGCCTCTGCCTGCGGCGGTATCGCGCGTTATGGTGTGGTCGGTGCCCGAAACGAGCAGAAGACCTGCGATACCGCAGATAGCGCCCGAAAGGAGCATTGTTTTTATAATGACCTTTTTAACGTTTATTCCTATGTAACGGGCGGTGTTTTCGCTCTCGCCGACTACGGATATTTCATATCCGCGTTTGCTGTATTTAAGGAATATATACATAAACACCGTTATTGCGGCGACTATGATTATATTAAGAAGATAGTCGTATCCGCCGAGCGAGGGCAGCCAGCCTGCCTCGGTTGCGGCGTTTATAACACCTATCTGACCCGAGCCCTTCGGAACAGACCATTTATAAACGAAGAATGCAACCAACTGAATTGCTATGTAATTCATCATAAGGGTGAACAGCGTTTCGTTGGTGTTCCACCTTGCCTTGAATATTGCGGGTATTACAGCCCAGACAGCTCCTGCGAGCATACTTGCAACAATTATAACGGGGAAAAGAATTGCCGCAGGCAGCTTGTCGCCGAAAAGAATCATACAGGCGGCGGTTGCAAGACCGCCTACAAGCACCTGACCCTCGGCGCCGATGTTCCAGAACCGCATTTTAAAGGCGGGGGTAACGGCAAGCGACACGCACAAAAGCATTGCCACGTTCTGCACAAGACCCCAAACGCGGCGTTCGGTGCCTATTGCGCCGTCAATCATAGTGGCGTAAACCCTTATCGGATTTTCGCCCGTCAGCAAAACGGTTACGACCGCGCTGACAAGCAATGCCGCCGCTACGGCTATCACCCTTACAAGCCACGCCTGCCACCAAGGAATAGCGGCACGCTTTGCTATGTGAAAAAGAGGCTCGTTTACCTTGTTCTGATTACTTTTCATCGTGTGCTTCCTCCTTATCCTCGGTGTCGTGCGCCGACTTTGTCATCAACAGTCCTATTTCTTCCTTAGTTGCGGTACGTCCGTCAACAATTCCCGTTATCTTGCCCGAGCCGATAACCATTATCCTGTCACAAAGGCCTATCAAAACGTCAAGATCCTCGCCGACGAATATAACGGCAACGCCCTTTTCTTTCTGCTGATTAAGCAGGTTATATATCATATAAGATGAGTTAATGTCAAGTCCTCTTACGGGGTACGCCGCCATTAAAACGGTAGGCGACGCGGCTATTTCACGTCCGACAAGCACCTTTTGAACGTTACCGCCCGAAAGACGTCTTACAGGCGTATTTGCGCTCGGAGTTACGACTTCAAGCTGTTCGATTATGGAATTTGCAAGGTCCTTGGGCGCCTTGCGTTCCAAAAACACCGATTTACCCTTGCGGTAACTGCGGAGCATCATATTATCGACAATATCCATATTGCCGACAAGACCCATACCGAGCCTGTCCTCAGGAACGAAGGACAGACGGACGCCCAGCTCGCGTATCTGCATAGGAGTCTTATCTTTTAAATTTTCTTCTTTTCCCGTTTTGGGGTCGTTATAGATTATTTCGCCCGACTGTATGCGTTGAAGACCCGCAATCGCTTCAAGCAGTTCGCGCTGACCGCTTCCCGCAATGCCCGCTATACCGAGTATTTCACCCGAATAAGCGGTGAACGAAACGTCGTCTATCAGCTTTACACCCTCGCGGCTAAGACAGTTTACGTTTTTGACAACAATTCTTTCCTGCTGATTTTCAGGCTCGGTGCGCTCGATGTTAAGCTCGACCTTTTTGCCCACCATCATTTCGGTAAGCTCGGATTCGCTTGTTTCGGCGGTGTTTACCGTGCCTATATATTCGCCCTTTCGCAGAACCGAAACGCGGTCGGAAAGGGAAAGAACCTCGTGCAGCTTGTGTGTGATTATGATTATCGCCTTGCCGTCGTCACGCATACGGCGGAGGACCGCAAACAGCTTTTGTGTTTCCTGCGGAGTGAGAACGGCGGTCGGCTCGTCAAGAATAAGTATATCGGCACCGCGGTAAAGAACCTTAATTATCTCAACCGTCTGCTTTTCGGAAACCGACATTTCATATATTTTCTTGTTAAGGTCTATCTCAAAGCCGTATTGCTCGCTTATTTCCTTAACCTTTTTGGCGGAACGCTTTATGTTAAAGCCGCCCTCCTCTTTGAGACCGAGAACGATGTTTTCGGCGGCGGTGAACACGTCAACCAGCTTAAAGTGCTGATGAATCATTCCTATTTTATAGTCGTAAGCGTCCTTCGGGGAACGGATAACGACCTCCTTGCCGTCGATAAAAATTTCACCCTCGTCGGGGAAATAAATACCCGAGATCATATTCATAAGAGTGGTCTTACCGCTGCCGTTTTCGCCGAGTATTGAAAGTATCTCGCCCCTGTTCGCAAAAAGCGAGACCTCCTTATTGGCGACGATATTGCCGAATCTCTTGGTAATATTTTTTAACTGTATAGCCGGAGCAGACTCCATTTTTGTTCCTCCTGTTCTTTGTGTTGCACCTGTCCCGATGCCTTTAATTTTGAAAAAATCGCTAAACGTGTTCGGTAATCTTTTCAAAATTAAAAACAATTTCAGGCGGGACAATAATCTGTCCCGCCTTTCATTATTGTAACTCTCTTAGAACTTCTCGTTGAGGGTGGTTATACCGTCAATGCGAAGGTCGAAGTAAGGAGCTGAACGCTTCTCAGACTCGTGGAAGCTGCCGTCGGAAACAACCTCGGTGTCGGGAGTGTAATCAGCGTCGGTATCAACGTCAGCCATATAGGACTCAACAACAGCGCCCTTTACGGTGAACTTAGAGGTATCGAATACCTTGATGTTGCCTGCTTCGATGTCGGCAGTAGCGGCGTCGATAGCTTCCTGTGTCCCCTTTGCAGCAGCCTGCTCGTTGACCTCGGTGAGAACAACGGAGCCTGTTGAAAGGTCGCCGCACCAATCGGTGTCAATTGCCTTGCCGTCGAGCTTGCAGTTGATGATGTACTCGAAATAGGGCTCCCAATTGATACGTGAAGAAACGATAAATGTATTCGGGCAAGCAGCCTTTGTGCTTCCGTTGTAGGAAACGTTCGGAACCTTAGCGTTCTCGCAGGCGGTAGGAGCGCCCATTGAGTCAGCGTGCTGGCTTATGAGCTTGCATCCGCTGTTGATAAGGGTCGTAGCGGCTTCCTTTTCGGAAGTTTCATCGTACCAGCTTCCTGTGAACTGAACGTCCATAGTAGCGGTCGGGCAAACAGAGCGTGCGCCGAGGAAGAAAGAGGTGTAACCTGAAATAACCTCTGCATAGGTGAAGGCGCCTACATAGCCGATCTTAGCCTCGTCGGCAGTGAACTGACCGGCTTCGATCATTTCGTTGAGCTTCATACCGGCGGCAATACCTGCAAGGTAACGTCCCTCATAGATTGAAGCGAAAGCGTTGTGGAAGTTAGCAAGATTCTCGGTGTGAGCCATTGTTCCTGTTGCGTGGCAGAATTCAACGTCTTTGAATTCCTTAGCGGCTTTCAGAATGTACTGCTCGTGGCCGAAAGAATCAGCGAAAACGATGTCGCATCCGCGGTCTACAAGGTCAGCGGCGGCTTCATAGCACTCGTTTGACTCAGGTATGTTGGTCTTTGCAACATACTCAACGCCGAGCTTGTCGCAAGCGGCCTTAGCAGCGTTGATGAAGTTGAGGTCGTAGGTTGAGTTTTCATCGTGAAGATAGATGAAACCTACTTTGAGTTTACTTTTGTCCTTGCCACCGTTGTTCGATGACCCGCAAGCTGCAAAAGCAAAGAGCATTGCAACCGCAAGAAGTGCAGAGATGAGCTTTTTCATGTTTGTTCCTCCTAAAATTTATATGTAAATAAAATTACATCAAAGTTAAATTTCCGCGGTCTGTATTTCGCGGAAGGTTATGGAGCAATCGTCCATACCGTCTATTATCGCGAGGGATTCGACCCTTATGCCGTCAGCCCTGAGCGAATCGCCGCCGTGCTGAAAGCCCTTTTCAATAGCGCACGACGCGCCGACTACCTGCGCTCCTGCCTGTCCGATAATATCAATCAAACCCAAAAGCGCCTTGCCGTTTGCAAGAAAATCGTCTATTATAAGCACATTGTCGCCGCTGTTCAAATAGTCCTTTTCGACAACAACGTTATAATCCGTACCGTGCGTATATGAATGAACCACGGTTTTATAAACATCGCCCGAAACGTTGCTCGATTTATGCTTCTTGGCAAAAACAACGGGAACGTGCATCGCCGCCGCGGCACCCACCGCAATCGGTATGCCCGAGGTTTCAATAGTGAGTATCTTATTCACGTCTTCATCGGAAAAAATTCGGGCGATTTCTTTACCCATTTCCATAATGAAGTCCACATCTATCTGGTGATTGAGGAAAGAACCGACCTTTAAAATGTTTCCCGGTAAGACCTTTCCTTCTTTTAAAATTTTTTCTTCTAACGCCTTCATACTGCTGCCTTCCTTATTTACAATAAACAAAAAAACAGACTGAAAAAGTCTGTTTGCCAATACACCTGCACCCGTGCTACAAAAAGAGGTAACAAGGGTAAATAACCAATAGTCGCAACTTAACTCGGCGTTGCGGTAGAAACATTTGGGCCATACATCCAAAACTATATTGGCAACAATATTCAATTGACTGTCCTTATCGTAACACAATGAAAACAAATTGTCAACAAATTATGACATTTTTTTATATCTTCGGCTAAATTTACAGTTTGCCGCAACCCCAAAAAGTCAAATTGTTTAAATTAACAACAGCGGTCTTCCGACGTTTTGAAGACGGAAAACCGCTGTTTTTACGGGTGCTGAACCCGCCTAACTTATTTTGCTGTCATACGGTCGGCAACATAAATGCCCATTGCGCCCGACTGCGAAAGTCCGCGGCAGATACCGCTGCCGTCACCTATAATATAAACGTTGTCTATAAGCTCAAAGCTGTCGTTCTTGAACTCGGGACGGATAGAATAGTACTTGCTTTCACAGCCGTAAAGCAACGTATCGTCGTTAGCGGTTCCGGGAGCTACCTTATCAAGCGCATAGATGGTTTCTATTATATTGGTGAGTATTCTGTGCGGCAGAGCAAGCGAAATATCGCCCGCCGTCGCTTTAAGCGTAGGGATAACGGTGTTCTGACCGAGACGGTGGTCGTTGGTGCGTCTGCCCCTTACCAGGTCGCCGAAGCGCTGTACCAAAACGCCGCCCTTGCCTATCATATTGGCAAGACGCGAAATGCTCTCGGCATATTCTGTCGGCTGGTCGAAAGGCTCCGTAAACCTTATGCTTGAAAGAATTGCAAAGTTGCAGTTGTCGGTCTTTTTATCCGCTTCGGCAAAGGAATGTCCGTTTGCGGTTATTATTCCGTGGTTATTCTCCGCCGACACAAGACCGCCCTTGTTAAAGCAGAACATACGGCACCTGTCTTCAAAGGTCTTGGTCTTATAAAGTATCTTCGGCTCGTATATCTGATCGGAAAATTCTTTCCAGATAATATCCTTCATTTCAACGCGCACGCCGATGTCAACATAATTCGAGCGCATATGAACGCCGAACGAACGGCAGAAATTCGCGACGAAGTTTGCGCCGCCCCTGCCCGTTGCGATTATAATTTTTTCAGCGGCTATCTTCTCGCCGTTGGTGTAGTCAAGTATATAGCCGTTTTCGGTCTTTTCTACCGTATCGCAATCGTAGAACGAATACATCTCCACGCCGTGTTCGCCGAGAGCGTTTATAAGGTTCTGCATTGTGAGGTAGTTGTTGTCGGTGCCGAGGTGCTTAACGTTCATATCAAGCAGACGCAGATTATTCTGTATGCATTTGAGTTTGAGCGCCTCGTTCGACTTGTAAACCTTGGGTATGCCCGAGGTGCAGTATTTATTGAGTATTTTATCAACTTCGTTTATATACTGATTTGCAACGTCGTCGCCCAATTCCTCGCCGAGCGTGCCGCCGTATGCAGTTCCGAGGTTGAACTTTCCGTCCGAAAAAGCCCCCGCGCCCGCAAAACCGCTGGTTATGCTGCAAGTTTTGCAATGAACGCAGCCGTTGTTCTTCCCTGCGGGGCAATGCCTGTTTTCGAGGGTGTTTCCGCGCTCGGTTATAATAATGCTTACATCGGGCGTATTCTGTTTCAGTCTGTAAGCCGCCATAAGACCGCCTATACCGCCGCCGATTATTGCAACATCGCACTTTTTCATTTCTGACATTTTGAGTTCTCCGTTCTGTATGTAATAGTGAACGCAAAAAGACAGACTGCATTCTTCGTTTGGAAAAATGCAGTCCCTACTGCTTTCATAGTTTATACTATTTTTTTCTGATTGTCAACCGTTAGAACAATATTGCCATTAATTGGCTATAAAAAATCAAACTGACAAAATTCTAACACGGTACGCTTTCCACATAACAGAATTCAGGCGCCAAATCAATTTTATTTTCATAAACGACATTACTGTCAACATCGGGGTCAATATCCCAACAGATAGTGCGGCATTCATCAACATACATCCGCTTGAACGACTCCTGTGTTTCGATATTTTTAAACACTCCGCCTTCGTTAATTATAGGTTTTATATCAAGATTGCGCCTTTCGCCGTTGTCGAACAAAATCGTTACGGTAAAATCATCATTGGGTGTGGCGGAAACTATTTTTTTAGCGCCGCTCGCATAATATTCCGCATACGGCAGCGGCATACCCATTTCCAGATACTGTTCTACTGTACGCATTATATTTCCTCCTATCTCAAAGGCTCTATCGGAAAGGTTTGTTGCTTATTAACCGCAAGTTCCCAATTTTCAAGCAGCTCCGACTGATGAAAGGCAGCCCATCCCAAAAGCATTTGGAGTTGCTTTTTAGGCAAATTTCCCTCTAAAACATCAATTTCATTTATTGAAACAATAACTTGGTCCTCACCGTATTGGGCATGAAAATGAGGCGGCATATGGTCTTTGTAATTGATAAACACCTTTATACCTCTAAACATTGAAATTGTGGGCATATACAATCCACCTTTCACCTTTATATTATAGTATATTACGGAATTTGTCAAGCAAACCCGAAACAGTCGGAATTTACTCCTGATTAATAAAACTCTGCTCCGAAATATCGAATGCTTCGGCGACTGAATCCTCTACAAGATAGATACTGTCGCTGTCGGCAATTTTAAGGTATGTTCCCGATTTATCGGGCGATTTGCCGCCGACAAGCACCGTAACGACCGAGGAATCCTTCATAGTTATTTCCGCTGTCGCCGTCGGACTGTCAAAACCGCATTGCGAGGCGGTTTTTTTGGTTATTTCGGTCACGGCGGTGATGTTTGCGGCACCGCTTATGACAGAGCTTATGCTGTCGCTGTCGGTCTTATCCTTTTCGTAATTGTCGGCATACCATTTTGTGACGGTCGATTCGGAGGAGGAGTCATCCGTCACGGTTTCTTCCGCCGAATAAAAACCGAACTGACCGTTTTGGTTGCTTATTTTCACGGTTTTTATATCGTCGGTCTTCAAGGTCAGCACCGATACCGAGCCTATTTGGTCTTTGTCCGACGCGGTATCGTCTTTTTTAGGAACCAGCTTAACTATTAAAACGGTTGCCGCCGCAAGCAGAACCACAGCCGCAAGGCAGGCGGTTATTACCGTCCGTTTTCTTCGGCGGACGTTGACCGCCTTGTCCCCATGCTCCGACGGCTCGGAAAACACGGTTGAAAATTCGTTGTTATCTTCCATCACGCATTCCTTCTCTTAACAAACACATATATTCCTGCCGCCAAAACGGCAACGGGAAGCGCAAACATAAATACCGTGCGGACAACCGCCGACGACGACGCGGTTACAGACTCCGCAAAGCTCTCGTCGGTTATCTTTTTGGTAACAAAGGTCATACCGCCGTCCTCTGCGTGAGCGGCATATTCCGCCGCCGACACGGCAACGTTCATATTGGAAAGCCTTGAATTTGAAATCCAATCGGAGTGTATATATTCGATACTGCCGAAAGCGATAACTCGGCTGCTTGTATCGTCCGACGTTTTTTCGGACATTATTGCCGCCGCATACTGCTTTTTGGTCTCGCCGTCTGCGCTCCAATCGGACGTACTGCCCGCGGGCGCCGTTACCACGCTGTCCGAGGTTGTCATAAACGCGGTTGCGGTTGTGTTTTCATCGGCGGCGCCGACTGCTTCAAGCGGAACGTTGTAGCCCGCTATGCAGTAGCCTGTGTTCTTGGTTATTCCCTCGTCGGACGCGGGAGTTATCAGCATTGTGGTCGCGCTGTCCTCGGTGCGGTAGTTTGCATTCGTTTCGTACAAAATACCGTCAAGGGTCTTTATTCCCCAGCTTTCCAAAAACGCCTCTAAAACGGGGAGCCGCGGATTTGCCGCGTCGGCAAAATAGATAAGACCCTTGTTCAGCTTGCCGCCGTTTTCAAGGAAGTTTGAAAGCGCGGTTATCTCGCTGTCAAGATAATCACCCGTCGGAGCGGCAATGCAAACCGCGTCATACTCGTCGGAAATCGTGTTTACCATAGCGTCGGAAATTGTGTCCACCGTGTAGTTATTGTCTTTAAGCACGGAAACAAAATCGGCGGTGTAATCGTTTGCGGAATGACCCGTAAGCAGAGCGACCTTTTTGGAAACGCCGCTTGTCACATAGGAAATAGCGCTTGTGAGCTTCGTTTCGATATTGTTGCCGCCTATCGAATAGTTTGAATATCCGTAAGAAGCGTATCCGCTCTCGTCGGCAAGCTCGTAAATATCGTTAAAGGTGATATGCTTGTATCGGTCGGAGCTGTTGTCCGACACGATTATATCCCCGTAATATATCTTCTCGTCGGGATATTTTTGAGAAATTTCGGTAAACGCGGTATCCTGTGTGTCGATATATCTCACCGTTATATTCTTGTTTGCCGCGCGGTAGCTTTCTATAAGCCTTGCGGTCTGTTTGTAGTATTTAAGGTCGTTGTTGCCGTAGGTGTTGAAGTAGTATTTCGCGTATTCGGTCATATACTGCGACGCAAAATTTTCCTCGTCGGCGCAGACGGTGACGGTAACGCCGTCCTTTAAACCTTTAATATATTCAAGATTTTCCGCGGTTATGGAATTTAATTTGTCCGAAGACATATCAAATTCAAGACCTACGCGGTCGGACAGAACCGAAACCAACACGTTGAGTATAATCAGCGCCGCCAGCACAGCCGCGGTGATCGCCGCCGAATATCCGCCTTTTTTGAGGAGGGCGGTGTTTTTAATTTTTGCCGATTTTTTCTCGGAAGTATTTATATTATTCATTTCTTTACCCCCTTACGCCCATCTTCTCTTGTCAAGCGAGCGGACGGACAAGAACAGGAACGCCGCCGCAATGCTTGCAAAATAGATTACGTCCTTAACCGAGAAGACGTTTTCTCCGAAGTTCTCAAAAGCGGTGATAAAAGCCGCCTTTTCAAATATTTTGGAGAGAAATTCCGTCTTGACCATTGAGGCAAAGCTCGACATATAGAGAACTATAATGTTTACTACCAAGGTCATAATCGCCGAAACAACAGGGCTTTCGGTCAGCGAAGAAATAAACATACCGATAGCGATAAGCGCGCTTCCGAGCAGAAGTACGCCGAGCAGGGCGTATAAAAACGACAGCACGTTCACGCTGACATAGCACGCGACGATTATTTCAAATATCACCGTAGGCGCAAATCCAAGCGCAAACACGCTGAGCGCGGCAAGGAATTTGCCCATAACTATTGAGGTCAGACTGACGGGAGCGGTGAGCAGCGCCTGATCGACCTTTAACCGCCTGTCCTCGCTCATAAGTCTCATTGTAAGCACGGGCATAGTGAACACGACTACCGATGACATTGCGGTTATAACGCCCGTCACATTCGGCACGCCGTTTGAATATATAAGCGCAAAATACAGCCCCAAGAAGAAATAATATGCCGCAAGCACAATAAATCCCACGGGCGTTGAAAAATATGCTTTAAATTCTCTTTTAAAAACCGCTTTCATTATTCGTTCTCCTCCCCGTTTGTTTCTTCCGCTCCGAGCAGCCGGCGGACGGTGTCGTTATCCGCATTTTCGGTAAGGCGCAGGAATATCTGTTCAAGCGTCATTTCGTTGCTCTTTAAGCTCAGAAGAACGTTGCCGCTGTTTACAATGCGCCTGAACACTTCTTCGCGCACGTCGGCGGAACGTTCGGGTCTTATAATAAAGTCGTACGCCCCGTTTTCACGGCTTCCGAGCGATTCGACCGCCGAAACGCCGTCTATACCCCTAAGGGAGTTCAATATTTCAGCCTCATCGCCCTTTATGCGCGTTTCGAGCGAGCTGTCGTCCGACAGCTTTTCAGAAAGCTGTTCGGGCGTACCGTCGGCGATAAGATTGCCCTTATTTATAATGATAACGCGCTTGCACACCGCTTGTATCTCGGAAAGAATATGCGATGAAAGTATTATGGTGTGATTTCTGCCGAGCTTGGTTATCAGTTCCCTTATTTCGATTATCTGCTTCGGGTCAAGTCCGACGGTAGGCTCGTCAAGTATAAGCACGTCGGGATTGCCGACAAGCGCCTGCGCAAAACCGACGCGCTGTCTGTATCCCTTTGAAAGATTTTTTATAAGTCGGTCGGCAACATCGTCAACCTTTACAAGGCGCATAATTTCATCTATGTGCGCCTTTTTCGGAAACTTTACCTTTTTTAAATCGTATATAAAATTAAGGTATTCCCTAACCTTCATATCGACATAAAGCGGCGGTATTTCGGGCAGATAGCCTATGCGGCGCTTTGCCGACTGCGGTTCTTCGGAAATGTCAAACCCGTCGATTTTAACCTCGCCGCAGGTCATTGACAAATACCCCGTTATAATGTTCATTATAGTGGATTTGCCTGCGCCGTTGGGTCCCAAAAAACCGACTATTTCGCCTTTTTCGATGTTGAAACTGACATTGTTTACGGCAAGATGGGCGCCGTAACGTTTGCTCAGCCCTTTAACTTCTATCATCAATACTCCTCCATTCAGTAAAAACATTTTATCAAATAATTTTTTGTTATTTTTTAACATTTTATAAACAATAAAAAACTTACCGACATTATTCTTTTTTTCAGGACATAATATTTAAAAAAAGGGGGATAAAAATGGGTAAAAAACTAAATATACTCGCATTTATCATTATCGGTACAGTCGGAACGCTGTGGCATTTCTTTTATGATTGGTCAAATTACAACGATATAATCGGCGTATTTGCCCCTATCAGCGAAAGCATTTGGGAACATCAGAAACTTATATTCTATCCGACCTTGATTTATTCGGTATTTGAGTATTTTGCGGCAGGTAAACGCATTAAAAATTATATTCCCGCCGTTACAGCGGGAATAATTGCGGGAATAATCTCTATGATATCGCTGTTCTACACCTATTCGGGCGTGCTTGGATTTACGGTAGAAGCCGTAAATATAGCGATATTCTTCGTGGGTCTGTTCATCACCCTTGCGGTGCGGAACTGCATTATCAAAAACGGCGTTCTCGAAAGCAAGACGGCGGTTTTTGTTTCGCTTTTCCTGCTTATTTTGCTCGCCGTTCTGTTCGGAGTTTGGAGCTTTAACCCGCCTTCAATAGGTCTTTTCACACCGCCCCTTAACAATTAGCTTTTGATTATTTTAAAGCCGTCGGGCTCGGCGTGAACTATAACGTCGCATATACCTATGCTTGTGTTGCGGTGGGTTATAAATACCACCGTCTTGTCCGACATACCTTTTATGTTTGAAAGCAGCTTTGTTTCGGTCTGCTCGTCAAGAGCCGAGGTGGATTCGTCAAGCAGAAGTATCGGCGCGTCGTAAATAAGCGCGCGCGCTATTGCGACGCGCTGTAACTGACCCTCGGAAAGACCCGAACCGCGCTCCGAAATAACGGTATCAAACCCGTTAGGCAGCGACATTATAAAATCGTATATTTCGGCGGCTTTTGCCGCCTTTTCTATTTGCTCGTCCGAAACGGCGCCGTCGCATAGGGTAAGATTTTCCTTTATCGTACCCGAAAGTATCAGATTTCCCTGCGGAACGTAGGAAAATAAACCTCTTGTTGCAGCGTTCACGGGGATTTTTCCGTTTACCTCAATGGTTCCTCCCGTCGGTTCGTAAAGACCCAGCAACAGCTTGAACAGCGTGCTTTTTCCGCAGCCCGATTCGCCCGTTACCGCAACGATACGTCCCTTTTGAATGTCAAAGGTGCAGTTTTCAAGCACGTCGTCGGTATCGTAGGCAAAGGAAACGTTTTTAATATTTATGCTCTCAAACTCCTGCCTTAATTTAAGGAGTTTTTCTTTTTCGGGTTCGGGGGCGTCGTCCTCGCCGTTTTCAAGCTCCATAAGCCGTTCCGCCGAAGCCACCGCCGAATAATACTGCGGTATTATTCCCGAAACGTTCTGCAAGGGCGCGCGAAGCTGGGATATAAGCTGTAAAAACGCCATAAGCGTTCCGTATGTTATGGCTCCGCCCGAAATAAGTCCCGCGCCCCACACGAGCGCGGCGTAGTAGCCAAGCGAGAAAAACGAATAAAGACCTATATTGGCGAACACCGAAACGCCCGTTCTTTTCATTTTAAAACGGAAATTTTCGTCCATATAGCGGTTGAGCTTTACAACAAAGGGCTTTTCGCTGACAAACGATTTTATAACGACCACGTTCTGAAAGCACTCCTGCAAAAATGATCGCGTTTGCCCCTCGGTGCGCTGGCTTTCCTTGTGCAGATACTTGTATTTTCGGTTTATTATCCTGCCGAGCGCGGGAACCGCCACGCCTATGACCAATATAACAAGCGCAACCGTTTTGTTTAAGAAAATCAGCGTGCCTATGCCCGCAATTATCTTCGCGACGGTGGACGCAACGCTCGGAATTATGCTGACGGCGCTTGAAACGACCACATCGACGTCGGAGGTAAAGCGGTTAAGCAGATCGCCCGAATGATGGCTCGTTATTCTGCCGTATTCCTTGCGTACCGTGACCGTAAACAGGTAATCGCGCAGGGAAATGGTTATCTTCCCCGTCACATACGACCTTAAAAGCGAGATTGCCGCGCCCGTCACGACCTGTAAAACAACTATCAAAAAGAGCAGAGAGCCTGTCCTCATAAGATCGCCCTGCCTGTCGGCGGTTGCAATGTCAATAACGTTGCGCGAGACCAGAGCAAGCGCAATGTAGCTGAGGGCAAGCAAAATATTTAAAACCGTAATGACCGCTATTGCGGGTATATATTTTTTGGTGCGCGCCGCCGTCCACAAAAGCGCCGCGGAGTTACCTTTTTTCATTTTCCGTTATTCCGTTCCCGTTAAGTGTCTTTAAAAACGTATCAATAGTGCCGAGCGCCAGCACGGTGGAAATGTCGAACCTGTCAAGCAGGCGGTTCAGCATCTCGGTCTTTGAAACGTCCGTTTTTGCAAGCTCCCAAAGATATTCCGATATTTCGTTGAGCAAAATATGCGTATCCGACCCGTCGGGGGCGATAACCGCGGTGCCGTTTTCTCTTTTTTCAAGTGTGTATCCGTCTTTTATACGCAAATAAAACACCTCTTTGTTAATAAATAATTAATTTTATTATATACTAATACGATTTATATTGCAAGTATACACATAGTTGGTGTATAATATTGTCAAAACATAAAAGCGAGGACAGTTATGGATACTTTTTTTGAACAGATATTGCCTATAAGAAAAACGGGCAAAACGATAGCCGCCGTTTGCGGTATTTGGCTTTTGGCAGGCGTGCTGGTTACGGTGCTTTCAATATTTATTTTCAGTTATTTTTCGTCTATCGCGCTTTTGCTTATCGCGGGCGTTATTTTCGGCGCGTATAAATGGAGTTCAAGATATAATCTTGAATATGAATACATACTCACCAACGGCACGGTGGATATTGACCGAATAATGTCCAAAAAGACCCGCCGCCGTATTATCTCGTTTGAGCTTTCAAACGTTACGGTTCTTGAAAAATACAACCCCAACGCAAGAGATACGGCAAGCTATGCCGCAAAGGTTATCGCCTGCAATACCGACGATCCCGCCGCCTACAAAATGGTCGTTTCGCGCGAGGGCAAGGGTAACGCGCTTATCGTATTTGCGCCCGACGAGCGTATGCGTTCGGGCATAGTTAAATTCCTGCCCCGCTTTATCGCAAACAGCGCTTTTAAATAATAAGGAGTGTCGCCGCTATGATGGTACTTACAAAGACTTTAATCAAAAGGTCGGAGGAGAACGCCGTTCAAAGCGGCGCTTTTTCTTACGAACAGCTTATGCTGAACGCAGGTACGCGCGCCGCGCGGATTATCGACAGCCGCTATACCGCGAACGGCAAAAAAATAACCGTTGTGTGCGGAAGCGGAAACAACGGAGGCGACGGCTTTGTTGCCGCGGCTGAGCTTAAACGGCTCGGCGCCGACGTTTCGGTTATGCTGCCGCTCGGCGAGCCGAAAACCGCGAACGCACAGCTTTATTTTTCAATGCTTTCCGACATTCCCGTTGTCGATTCGGTTGACGGCGGAGCGGACATTATAATCGACGCAATGTTCGGAATAGGGCTTGACCGCGCGGTTACGGGCAGACCCGCGCAGGTCATAGAGGAAATAAACTCAAAAAACGCCGTTAGAATTTCTCTCGATATACCGAGCGGTGTTTTCTGCGACAGCGGCGAAGTAAAAGGCGCGGCGGTCGATGCCGATATAACCGTAACCTTTATAGCGTTAAAGCCCTGTTTTTTCCTGCCCGACGGCTTGGATTACTGCGGCGAGGTCGCCGTTGCCGACATCGGCGTAACGCCCTGCGGATACGATTACCGCACCATTGAGGCGCCCGTGTTCAAAAAACGCCGCCGCAACTCCCATAAAGGCACCTACGGCACGGCGCTCAATATCTGCGGCAGTTACGGTATGGCGGGCGCGGCTATACTCTCGGCAAGGTCGGCGCTCAGAAGCGGCGTCGGCATACTTAAAGCGGTTATCCCCGAAAGTATTTACGAAGCCTTTACCGCCTGCGTGCCCGAATGTGTGTGCGTTCCCGTAAAACAGGGTGAAAACGGCTCGCCCGACAGCGGCGATAAAAATATATACAAAGCTCTTGAAAACGCCGACGCGGTGCTTGTCGGCTGCGGTTTTAAAGACACCGAGGACACGCTTAAAATAACAAAAGCCGTCCTAAAAACCGTAACCGTCCCCGCGGTTATAGACGCTGACGGAATAAACGCGGTAAGCCGAAGCATAGATATATTACGAGAGTGCAATGCTCCCGTTATAATCACTCCGCACCCGGGCGAAATGTCACGGCTGTGCGGAATATCCGTAAAAGAGGTTGAGTCCGACCGAATCGGCTGTGCCGTATCCTTTGCGAAAAAATACGGCTGTACCGTGGTTCTGAAAGGCGCTAACACCGTTATCGCCTCGGCTGACGGCGAGGTGTTCTTCAACACAACAGGCAACGCGGGTATGGCGGCAGGAGGCAGCGGCGACGTCCTTTCGGGAATACTCGTTTCCCTATTGGCACAGGGTATGGAACCGCTCGCCGCAGCAAAAGCGGCGGTCTATCTTCACGGTTTAGCGGGCGATAAAGCCGCCGAAAAGCGCAGTCAGCACGCTATGCTGCCGTCGGATATTATTGAACAGCTTTAACGGGAGCAGCGCACGTTTTTGAAAGGACGTGTGTCTGTGAAAAAATTAATTTGCATAGTTTTCGTAGTTTTGTCCCTTTGCGGCTGTTCCGAGAAGCGTTCCTCGGTAAAACCCGTATTAAAGGGCATATCGTTCAATGCCGAAATAACCTGCTATAACGAATGTTATACCGCCGCCTGCACCGTTTCGGAGGACGGCGCGATTTCAGCCGAGGTAACCTCGCCCGACGAGCTGAAAGGGCTTAAATTCGCCGTCAAAAACGGTGATATAACAACGGAATTTGACGGCATTTCCGCAACCGAAAAGCTGAAAGACCTGCCCGTGTGCGGCGCTTACACCGCCATGATAGACGTGCTTTGCGATGTTATGAACAGCGAAGACCCCGTGATAAACGACGGCAACGAGCTTTTCATAAACGCAGGCACCGAAAACGGCAAATACCGCCTGTCGATTGCCCCGACGGGTCTGCCGCTCTCCCTCGAAATACCCGACCAAGGCTTTAAAATGGAGTTTTTTGACGCCCAACTGAATACAGCACACTAAACAAAACCGCGGCAGCTACGATAATTCGTAATTCGTAATGCGTAATGCGTAATGCGTAATTAAATTATCCGTTTGACGGGATAAAAAATTAGAGTTTAGCAGAGATAAAATTGAAAAATTTACAGGCTCCCTCTGACGAGGGAGGCAGGTATATCAATCTTATTTTACCTTACTAAACTCTAATTTATATTATTTTTTTATGTTAAGTTCTTTCGTTTTTCTTTCTATTTCTCTTGATATATTTATTCCTGCGATAAGACCCATTTGAAAATATGTTTCGCTTGTAGTTTTTTCTCGGATTGCCATTTCGTAGGAAACAGCGTCGCGTTCCTTTTCATCTTCAAAATGTTCGTCTAAAAATTTACTTGTGTGTCTTTCCATATCCATTATAGCGGCGGCAAAATCCAAGTCCTTGCTTTCCACCAACGATTCACCGTATCCGATAAGATAATTACTTATCTCTAATAGCTTACACCTTTTAATCATATCCGAAAATTCCATATTTTTTACCTCGTTCAAACATATAATGTTAATTTTTATAATTATAATACAACCTCCGCCTAACGTATTAAATTACATCATAAGTGATGTATAAGACCTGTTATTTATACATCACCGTTGACACAATTCGGGATAAATGTAATTGGATTAATACAGCAAAAAGCTCACCTCTATAAAAAGAGGTGAGCCTTCTAATATCTAATGTCTACCATCTAATATCTAACATCTAACGTCTAAAATCTAATATCTATTAATCCAAACCCGCATATCACATTCTTCGCGGTTGGCAAACGTACTGTAAGGTATCAGGTGCAGCGCGGATGGTTCAAACTGCGGCGGAGCGGAGGAATAAAGCGCGCCGCTTTCTTTTATGCAAGCCGCTTCTACGTCAAGCTCGGGGAGCGCGTTTTGAACGGTCTGTCTTAACTCATATTTGAAGTTCGGTTTGACAAAATAACGGTGCAGATCCATTTCGTTGTCGATTGCTTCGGCGCAGTATACAACGGGACCGCGCATTATGCAAAGGCGGCAGTTATCGCGCATAACGCGGCTGTCGGCGAACACCGCCTTAGGTTCAATATCTAAGTTCAGCTCTGTCGGGGTGCCGTCGTTTGCAACTACGGCATACCCGTTTTTTACGGTGTAAGGCTTGTTGAGAGTGAAACTGCCGCACCAAGAGGGAATTCGCAGCGCTATTTTTTCGGCTCCGTTTGCCGTTACGGTGATTTTTCCGCTAACGGGGTAATCGGTTGCTACCGAGCATTGAACTTTGCCGTTGTTCATATCGGCGGCGGTGTATTGATTTATAAAGACGGTGCCGCCGTCTGTTCCGAATACGTAACCTTCAAGCGAAGCCAGAAGTCGGTTCAGGTTAGGAGGACAGCAGGAGCAGGAAAAAATTTCAGGCCGCTGTGTTATGGGGAACTGTCTTTCTCCGCCGTACTGTTTGAAATGCTCTTTAAGGTTTATTTCAAGCGGATTGGTATAGAAAAATCTTTTGCCGTCAAGCGACAGTCCCGAAAGCACGCCGTTATACAGCGCGCGTTCTATAACGTCGGCATAACGCGCGTCATTCTCGTTTTCAAGCATAGCATTGCAGAAATATATAAGCGAAATTGCGGCGCAGGTTTCGGTATACGCCGTGTCGTTCGGCAGGTCGAAATCATAGGTAAACGCTTCGCCGATACAGGTTGAGCCTACGCCGCCCGTGACGTACATTTTTCTTTCCGAAATATTTTTGAACAACGCTCGGCAGGTATCAAGCAGTAATTCGTCGCCCGTTTCCTTTGCCAGCATAGCCATTGCCGTATATAGGTACAGACCGCGGACGGCGTGACCCACCGCCTCTTTCTGTTCGCGCACGGGCAGATGGCTTTGGTCGTATTGTCTTTGCACATAGGGCGTGTCGGGCTGTTTGTCTTCATCGGTTCCCCTGACGTTTATAAAATGCGCGGCAAGTTCAAGCGCAAGGCGGTTGCCGTTATGCCTGTAAAGGCGGAGCAGGGCAAGCTCTATTTCCTCGTGACCGGGAGTTACAAAGCGCGCGCTTCTTTCCTTTACGAAAACCCTGTATATGTATTCAATGTATTTTTCCATACATTCAAGCAGTTCGCGCTTTCCTATCTCGTCGCACGCGATTGCCGCCTCTATTAAATGCCCCGCGCAGTAAAGCTCGTGCGCATGGCGGTTGTAAAACCGCTTTGACGGCTCAACCGCGGTAAAATAGGAGTTGAAATAGCCGTCCTTTTGCTGATTTAGCTTGATTTTTCGGGTCAATACGTCTATTTTTGCTTCAAGCTCGGGGTCGGCGTGCTTTGCGAGCGAATATGCGGCGCCCTCTATCCATTTAGCAACGTCGCTGTCCCAAAAAATGTGCGGTCGGTTTTCCTGTCCCTCGCGCCAATCGCAATCAAGCGCGGCAAAACGCCCCGTTTTATCGAATTGGGTGTAAACCGCGTCAATCGTGATTTTACGATTTAATTCTTCCTTAGAAAATAGGTATCCGCTTTTAAGCTCCGTATAGGATTTATTGATGTGCTTCATTGCAATTCCTCCTGTTTATTGACTTTTGACTGTTTTCAGTATACAATGTTTGTATCAAAAATCAATTCTTATAAATCGACAAGAGGTAATAAAAAACGATATGAATATACTTGTAAATCCGTTTGTGAAGTTTGATTATATGGGTTTTTTCACAACCGAGGAGCGTTGGCTCCACCCAAGACGGGTTGAAAGCACGTACGAAATAATATTTGTTGTAAAGGGTACGGTCTGCATTTATGACGAACGTTTGGGGGATTTGAAAATAAAGCAGGGTCAGCTCGCCCTTTTGGAGCCGAACACGCTGCACTACGGAACCGAGGAAACGGGCGACGTAAGGTTTTATTGGGTTCATTTCAGCCTGAACGGCGGCGATTTGCCGTTTTCAAATCGGCTGTTTTTGCATTTTGAGCAGGGCTGGCTTTTCAGGGAATTACTGCATTTAAGCAATTTACCGCGAACGCCTTTTTATGAAGTAAACGCCGTATTGGTGCATATTTTAAGCGAGCTTTGCCGAATTTCGCAGGACAATACCGAGTTTGACCGCCGAGCCGAGGAGATCTACGAATGGCTGCGCATAAACGCCTCGGCAGACTTAAAGGCGGAGCTTGCGGCGAGAAATTTCGGATTTTCAAAGGATCATCTTTCGCGGATACTGATGAAAAGCTACGGTTGCGGCTACAAGGAACTGACGGTGCGGTTTATATGCGAAAAAGCAAAAGAACTGCTCTGCAACACGGGGTTTTACATAAAAGAGATAGCGGCAATCTTAAAATTCCCGTCCGACAAGGCGTTTATAGGCTTTTTCAAGTACCACGAGGGCGTTTTCCCCGAAGAATTCCGCAGGAATTTTTCAAAAACGCATATGAACAAGAAATAAAATATCCGCTGTTTTCCGCCTTTTAACCGTCTGCGTATTCACTCGGCGGCTGCCCCGTGGCAGATTTGAAAAACTTTGAAAAATATAACGGGTCGGAAAAACCGCAGGAAAATGCGGTTGATTTAACCGTTTGTCCGAGCTTTAAAAACTCCTTCGCCCGTTCAAGGCGGTAGTTTTGCAAATATTCGCCTGCCGCCGTCCCGAAATGCTTTTTAAAGCAGCGGTGGAGCGTGGCTCGGCTTACGCCCAAGGCGGAGCAGACGGCGGAAATATTAAAATCGGGTTTATAAAAATCGCTTTTTATGAGCGCTTCGGCGAGAAGGGCAGTGCTGTCGGTTGAGTTCATTTGAGTTAGGGGAAAACGGTCGCAATACGTGCCCAAAATCGCAAGAGCCGCTCCCGCGGCGGCTTTGCCGTTCGGTTCGGTGCGTATTATGTTTCTTAAAACATCGAACAACGGCAGAATTTCCGCCTTTTTTACCGCGCCGATAATACAATCCTCCTTGCGGTAACTGATATTTTGCAAAAGCGAGCTGAACTGTTTGCCGTTAAAATCTATCCACACGTACTTCCAAGGGTCGTTTTCGTCGGGATAATAACGCACCTTTTCAAACGGGCGTATTACAAAGCTCTCTCCCGCCGAAACGGCGAATTTTTTTCCGTTTCTTATAAAGGTGCCCTTTCCGCGGATTATATAGTGTATTACAAAGCAGGTGCGCGCGCCGAGCCCCCAAGAGTGCATATCGGCGCAGTCCTGTATTCCGCTTGTGACAAAATCCATATCAAACCTCCGTTGAAACAATATTACATATATATGAAATGATATTCTATGGAAAATAAGATTATTTTACCGTATCATTAGTTTACAATAATTGTTTGCGGAGGTCAAGAAAATGATACAAAACACACCGCCTATGGGCTGGAATTCGTGGAACACTTTCGGCGAGAACATAAACGAAGAACTGATTTTCGGGGTAGCCGACAAAATGGTTGAGTCGGGACTTAAAGATTTGGGATACGATTATCTTGTAATAGACGACTGCTGGTCGTTAAAGGAACGCGGCGAGGACGGCAGGCTTATCCCCGACCCGAAAAAATTTCCGAACGGAATGAAAGCCGTTGCCGATTATGTCCACTCAAAAGGGCTTAAATTCGGTATGTATTCCTGTGCGGGGAGCCTAACCTGCGCGGGCTATCCGGGCAGCTTTGAGCACGAGTTTGAAGACGCGCAGACCTTTGCGGAATGGGGCGTTGACTTTCTTAAATACGACTACTGCTACCACAGCGATATAATCCACGGGAAATATCTCTACCGCCGTATGGGATTGGCGCTTAAAAACTGCGGCAGAGACATACTTTTCAGCGCCTGCTCCTGGGGAGCGGACAATACTGCGGAATGGATACGTGAATCGGGTGCGGAAATGTGGCGCTCAACGGGCGATATATTCGACAGTTGGGAGTCAATAAAATCGCTCACCGAGGCTCAGGAGAATATATTTGCATACGGCGGCAAGGGCTGTTTCAACGATATGGATATGCTGGTCGTCGGAATGTACGGCGAGGGCAACGTTGGGCTTGAAAAGCTGAACGACACGCAGTACAAAACTCATTTTTCGGTATGGGCGCTTTTAGGCTCGCCTTTGATGATCGGCTGCGACATAAGAAAAATGAACAAGGAAACCTTTGATATTCTTTCAAACCGAGAGCTTATAGCGATAAATCAGGACGGCGCCTGCCGTCAGCCGTTCAAGCTGTCGCCCGTTTGGGGAGGAAATATAAAAGCCTATGCCAAAAATCTTGAAAACGGAGATATTGCGGTAGGATTTTTCAATTTCGGAAGCAAGAAAGCGGCGGCAAGAATAATGCTTGACGAATTGGGACTGCCCGAAAGCACGGGAAGAACCCTTAAAATGCGCGATGTTTGGAGCGGTGAAGAAATAACGGTGAAAAACGGAACGTTTATTCACGAATTGGAACCGTATGACTGCCTTGTGTACCGTTGCAAAGTGGTAAAAAAATGATGTGTAACTGTATTCATTGCGGCAGGGAGCTAACCTTTAATGATGTCGGCGCGACAAAAAAATTTATCAACCGTGCGAGCAGGGATTTTATGTGTATTGACTGTCTGGCGGCAAAATTAAACGTTCCGAGCGAGCGGATACTCCTTAAAATAGAAGGGTTTAAAAGGCAGGGCTGCACCCTTTTTATATAACAAATCACGGGACTGTTTGGGCAGTCCCGTGTGTTTTATTAATTAATTTCTTTAATCCATTTTGTGATTTCGTCTTCTGATACACCCGAGGAAAAGCGCTTGCCGTCAAGCCAATTTCCCGTTTTTGCGGCTTGTTTCAGTTCTTCGGTGCTGTTGCCGAGCCCTGAGCTTGCCGAGGTGCAGAACGGAATGACGGTCTTACCCGAAAAATCGTTACCGCTCACAAACGAGTTGACAGGCCACGCGGCAACGCCCCACCATATAGGATAACCTATATAGACGGTGTCGTATTCCTGAAAATTGTCGGGAGTTGCTTTGACAAGCGGCACATCTCTTTTTGAAACGTCCTCGTGTTCCTTTGAAACACGACTGTCTTTGTCGTTGTAGTTAAGATCGCCGGTTGTGTACGGTTCTTCGGGCGTAAGCTCGAACAGATCGCCGCCGACCGCCTTTGCTATATATTCCGCCGCTCTTTTTGTGGAGCCTGTCGCCGAAAAATAAACTACAAGGGTTTTATTTCCGCTGTCCGCAACCGCAGATGACGGCGGCGCTTTTGTCACGCTTTCGGAGGACGAACCGCTGTTTCCGCCCGAACAGGCGGCAAGTGAAAAGGCGGTCAAAACGCTCATAATAACAATAAACAATCTTTTCATTTTATCACCAATTCTTATTTTCTTTTGTGCAGTCGTTGTTCTTTTTGCGCTCCTCAACCATATTCACAAACCACTCTACCATACTTGGGTCATAGTGTGAGAAGAACGAGCTTTCATTGCGGTCAAGCTCGGATATTTTCGCCATATCGCCGTCAGACAGCTTGAAGTCGAAAACGTTGAAGTTCTCCTCCATACGCTCCTTATGGGTAGATTTCGGAATAACGACTATTCCTCTTTGCAGGTGCCAGCGCAGTATCACCTGCGCTGCGGTCTTGCCGTATTTATCGGCGATTTCTTTAAGCTCAGGCAGATCGAACATACCGCCTCTGCCCTCGCCGAACGGCGCCCACGCTTCAAGCTGTACGCCGTATTTTTTGTTCCATTTTTCAGCTTCCTTTTGCTGATTGTGCGGGTGAATTTCGATTTGATTTACCATCGGTCTGATTTTAGCAAAGGACGCAATATCCACCATACGGTCGGGATAGAAGTTTGAAATGCCTATCGCGCGCAGCTTGCCCTCTTTGTATAATTCTTCAAGCGCTCTCCACGCGCCGTAGTAATCCGAAAACGGCTGGTGCAAAAGCATAAGGTCGATATAATCGGTTTTGAGCTTTTTCAGCGATTCAAGCACGCTCTTTTTACATTCTTCATATCCGTAATGCTCAACCCAAACCTTTGAGGTCAAGAAAATATCCTCTCTCTTAACGCCCGATTTCTGAATTGCATTACCGACTTCTTCCTCGTTAAAATAGGCCTGCGCGGTATCTATTGAGCGGTAGCCGACCGCCAGCGCGTCAAGCACACAGCGCTCACATTCGTCCTTTGTTACCTGATATACGCCGTAGCCGAGCTGCGGCATTTTTACTCCGTTTGAAAGTGTAACGTAATCCATAGATATTCTCCTATAAAAAGTCAAGTAGTTTTCACTAACTTGCTGTATTTTTTGATAACCTGTATGGTTATCCGTTGAGG
>CAKSIG010000002.1 GCA_934463035.1 uncultured Eubacteriales bacterium
TGAAAGACGAGCGTTGTTTAAAACAGTCCTGTGGACTGTTTTAATAGCGAGAGTCCCTTACGTGAATACAAGCGCCTGTGCGCAGTATGAACGGTGTCGCAGTAAATAAAATTGGGAGCAACAATTAAATGTTACTCCCTGAATAAACTGGCGCGCTGAAAGACGAGCGTTGTTTAAAACAGTCCTGTGGACTGTTTTAATAGCGAGAGTCCCTTCCGTGAATACAAGCGCCTGTGCGCAGTATGAACGGTGTTGCAGTAAATAAAATTGGGAGCAACAATTAAATGTTACTCCCTAAATCTATTGGCGCGCTGAAAGGGACTCGAACCCCCGACCCTCTGCTTAGAAGGCAGATGCTCTATCCAGCTGAGCTATCAGCGCACATAACGCCCGATTGTTACGGACAGCGGTAGTTATTATACCACACTGTCCGTAAATAATCAAGCAAAAAATACGGCTTATTTAAAATTACTTATTTCCCTGCTCGTATTTAGCAACGACCTTCTTAATACGGTCAACAGGGTCAAGCAGACTGCTGATCGAATTATCGTAGTTAAGGGTTTCAACCAACAAAGCAATATATTTTGACATATTGACGCTGCAATACCATTCTCTTGAAAGAAGCTCGTCCGACTGGTAAACAAGATTTGTTGTGAATATCTTGTTTATTATGCCGTCCTTATAATATTGGTCGAATTTTTCAAGTCCCTCAACAAAAAGTCCGAATGTAGAGAAAACGAATATTCTGCCCGCACCGCGTTCTTTCAATTTTGCGGCAATATCAAGCATTGACTCGCCTGAGGCTATCATATCGTCTACAAGGATAAGATCCTTACCCTTTATATCGTTTCCGAGAAATTCGTGGGCTTCAATTGGGTTCCTGCCGTTTACGACAACTGAATAATTGCGGCGTTTGTAGAACATACCGAGTTCAAGACCAAGAACCGATGAATAATAGATACAGCGGCCCATTCCGCCCTCGTCGGGGGAAACGATCATAGTATGGTCGCGGTCAAGTTTAATGTCGGGTACTGTTCTTAAAAGGGCTTTTATCATTTGATAAGCCGCCTGAACGTTATCAAAACCGTCCAGCGGGATAGCATTGTTTACGCGGGGATCGTGCGCGTCAAAAGTAACTATATTCTTAACGCCCATAGCGACAAGCTCTTGAAGCGCCATTGCGCAGTCCATCGACTCGCGGGCGGTTCTTCTGTGCTGTCTTCCCTCATAAAGCATAGGCATTATTACGGTTATTCTTCTCGACTTGCCGCCAAGCGCCGCTATAACACGTTTAAGATCCTGAAAATGATCGTCAGGGCTCATAGGAACGGTCTTACCGTACATCTTATAAGTCACGTTGTAATTAAAGCAATCGCAGATTATGTATACGTCAAGTCCGCGGGCGGTGTGTTTGAGAACCGCCTTAGCTTCACCCGTTCCGAAACGCGGACAGTTAGCAGGCAATACAAAGGATTCGTCCTCGGGGATATTACGCCACTGTTTCAGGTAATAGTCCACCTGAGAAGAAATGTCTTCGCAGCCTCGCATACTTATAAGCGCAAGGTCGCCGTACGGTGTGTGTTTAAAGTCAATACATGCCATAAAAAAGCCCTCCGAAAAAATATATAAACATTAACAATAATATAATAACACAAAACGGTTCCGATAAAAAGGTTTTTTTGAAAAAAATTACATAATCTTGTCAAATTTTGTTGTAATAACTTTAATGCCATTATATTTCTATATTATAAAGCCAAAAACAGCCCATCGGGCTAAGCCGATGAACTGTTTTTTAACCTAAACCTATATAAGGCGCGGGGTCGACATTTTTGCCGCCTGAAAGCACCTCAAAATGCAGGTGGTTTCCTGTGGAGTATCCCGTTGAGCCAACCTGACCTATTACCTGACCTGCGGTAACGGTCTCGCCCTTTGAAACAAAAATGGCACTTGCGTGGGCATACCTTGTTACAAGGCCGTTTCCGTGGTCTATCACAATAAGCTGACCGTAATTACCGTTTGAACCTGCAAACGTAACCGTGCCGCCCTTAGCGGCAAATATAGAAGTTCCCTTTTTTGCGGCTAAATCCACCGCTTTGTGCGAACGTCCATCACCGTAGTACGACGATACCGTCCAAGAGCCCTTCGGCAGTGGGAAAACAAAGCCTGCACCCGAAGCCGCTTTGCGCTGGCTTGCGCTTGCCAAGCTATGGGCAGTGCCGATAACAACTACTTTATCTACGGGCGAGCTTACCGTTTCGTCAGAAACCAGCGTGCGCTCGCTCTCCACACCGTTAAGAGTCACTACGCGCTCGGTCTTGCGTTCAATTCCGTTTTGACCCGCTACCTTAACAGCGGAATAGCCTATCACCTGCGACGAAGTTTTTTCTGTAACCGTTGAGAACGGAATGGCAACATCGGACACAACCGTTGAGCTTGTCCTGACCTGTAAAGCGTCCAAGACCGCTACTGCGTCATTAAGGGAATTAACCTCGCTCGACATATAGTAACCCTTCGTTACATTTATGTCGTCAACAAATTCCGAATAGTTAACGGCACCGTCAATCTTATACCTGTCAAGGCAGGTTTTAAGATAATCTTCAACGTCGAAATTCTCAACAACGGCAACCGTTTCACCGTTGACGGTTACGCCGCTCGCATAGGTTACATCTTTATTTTTTTCTATTAACATATCGGCGAGCTTAGCCGCGTCGGTAAGGCGGCTCGCGACGGTAAGGGTCTTTACAAACTTAGGTTTAGCGAGCAATATATTTTCGACCTTGCCGTTCACGTTTGAAGCAGCCAGATCTTCCGCGTCGTCAAAAACGGAACTGTCCTTAACAAGAGCTATTTCCTCGCCGTCATAGCTGACCTTAAAGCCATAGGTCACTCCCGAAGCAAAGAGGCTTACAGCTACAAAAAAAGCGGCTACTATGCAAAAAGCGCCTATCTTTACCGCAATGCGGTTATTCTTGACAAACACCGAAACCTTACCCGAAACAAAAGTATATATATCTTTTACGGCAGAAAGAATTTTAACTGCAACTTTATTGAAAACCACTGCGTCTACAACGTTGCGCAGTATCTTTTTCATACTAATCACAGTAAAATTCACTCCTTTCAAAAGTTACAAATTGTAATAATTACCTTTCTATTATACCAAATGGTTACAAAATTGCAACCTTTTTTTGCAAATTTATAAAAAAAATAGGCTCGGAATCATTTCCGAGCCAATAATATTAATTAAAACATTGAAATTTGGTTTGTATCAGGCAGGTCGTTCATAGCGCCTAAATCAGATAAATTCTGGATTATTGTCTTAGAAACGCCAGCTTCTATTGCAAAATCCTCACGCGAGACAAAGTTCTTTTTCTGAGCGGCTTCAAAAATGCTGTAAGCCGCTTTTTCGCCGACTCCGCCCAAAGCGCCGAACGGCAGCCGCATTTTACCGTTTTCGGGCAGATATTTCATTGCGTGGGAATGGTTAATATCTATCGGAAGTACCTCTATTCCCCTTGACATCATTTCGTTAAATATAAGCATATTGTTATAGACGTCAAGTTCCTTTTTGGTAGCGTCCTTGCCCTTAGCCTTGATGTCGCGCAAATATCTTCTCACAGCTTCTTTACCCTGTATTACGGTAGGCACGTCTACGTCTTCGGGTCTTGCCGTAAAATACGCGCAGTAAAATTCCAGCGGACGATGCACCTTATACCAAGCAAGCCGAAGCGCAGATATAACATACGCCGCGGCGTGAGCCTTAGGGAACATATATTTTATCTTATAACAGCTTTGTATGTACCACTCGGGAACACCGTGATCGCGCATATCCTGCTCCATAGCCTTCCAATCGTCCATAGAAACCTTGCCCTTTGCTACAAGTCCTTTACGCACGGTTTCGGTTATTTTGAAGGCGCGTCCCTCGTCAAGTCCTTTGTGGATAAGGTATACCATTATATTGTCACGTGTTCCTATAACCTCGGAAATGGTGCATATACCCTTATCTATAAGGTCCTTTGCGTTTCCGAGCCAAACGTCGGTACCGTGAGACAGACCCGATATCTGCAAAAGGTCGGAAAAGTTTTTAGGCTTACAGTCGATAAGCATTTCGCGGACAAACTTTGTACCGAATTCAGGCAGACAGTATGTACCCGTTTTGGAGTCTATATCCTCAGGTTTTACGCCGAGAGCCTCGGTTGAAACAAACAGGCTGTAAACATCGGGATCGCTCATCGAAACATCGCTGACGGGAATTCCCGTGTACTCCTCCAAATACTTATAAGTTGTAGGCACAACGTGTCCGAGTTCGTCGAGTTTAAGTATGGTATCGTGTATTGAATGGAAGTCGAAATGCGTGGTTATAACGTCGGAATTAACGTCGTCCGCGGGGTGCTGAACAGGACAGAAGTCATATATTGTATTGGTTCGCGGAACGATTATCATACCGGCGGGGTGCTGACCCGTTGTTTGTTTGATCTGAGCCTTTTCCACAAGCGACGCCAAACGGTTAAGCTCGGCGTTGCTGAGCGTTACCCCTCTCTTTTCGGCGTAAGCCTTTGCAAAGCCGTATGCGGTCTTTTCAGCGACGGTAGAGATTGTACCCGCCTTAAAGACGTTTTCTCTGCCGAACAGAGTTTCGGTGTATTTCTGAACCGAGTTCTGAAATTCGTCTGAAAAGTTAAGGTCAATATCGGGGACCTTGTCGCCCTTGAAACCCAAAAAGGTTTCAAACGGAATGTCGTGACCGTTTCTGTTAAGCTCTGCTCCGCATTTCGGGCATTTTTTCTCAGGAAGGTCAAATCCCGAACCTACGCTGCCGTCGGTAAAAAACTCGCTGTAACAGCATTCGGGACAGACATAGTGCGGAGGGAGCGGATTAACCTCGGAAATTCCCGCCATGGTTGCGGCGAACGACGAGCCTACCGAACCACGCGAGCCGACCAAGTAGCCGTTTTCCTCGCTGTATGCAACCAGCTTTTGCGCCGATATATACATTATGGAAAATCCGTTATTGATTATTGAGTTAAGTTCTTTTTCAAGGCGCTTTTCAACTATTTCGGGGAGCTTTTCTCCGTAGGTCTTATGCGCAGTATCCCAGCATATATCGTGAAGCAGCTGGTCTGAACCCTCGATTACAGGCGGATAGTTGCCCTCGGGCACGGGAATTACATCGCCCGAAACCATATCGGCTATTTTGTTGGGATTATCTATTACAAACTCCTTGGCTCTGTCACCGAAATAATCAAAATCGGCAAGCATTTCATCGGTAGTTTTAAGGTAGAGCGGCGCTTGATTATCAAAATCGTCAAAGCCCTGTCCCGCCATAATTATCTTGCGTATAACGCTGTCGCTCTTTTTAAGGAAATGCACATCTCCCGTTGCCACAACAGGTTTCCCAAGCTCGTCGGCAAGCTCGACCACCTTGCGGTTAAAATCCTTTATAACCTCAACGCTTGTTACCTTTTTAAACCTGTTCGGGATTTCAACGCCCGTCTTTTTATCCTTTTTCGGCGGCAGAGACGACTCCCTTACCATAAATTCGTTGTTTCCGATAGGCTGTATTTCAAGATAATCATAATAGCTTGCAATTCTGACAAGTTCTTCATGAGGCTTTTCGTCAACTATTGCCCTGTAAAGCTCGCCCTGCTCGCAGGCGCTGCCCAAAATAAGCCCCTCGCGCATACTGTCGAGCTTACTTCTGAGGGTAATCGGTTTACCTTTAAAATCGTTAATATGCGCCTCTGACACCAATTTGTAGAGATTTTTAAGTCCGACGGCATTTTTAACAAGTATAATCTGGTGATACCTGATTTTTGCGAGTTGCTTTGCATTCATTCCCGATATATCATTGTTAATATCATCGACAAAGTAACTCTCCACGCCGTAAATCAACTTAAAATCGCCGCCGCTTTTGCGGATTGCTTTAACCTCGCCCGCCGCCGCAGGATATGCCTGAACAACGCCGTGGTCTGTAATGGCTATCGCTTTGTGCCCCCAATTATAAGCCTGTCTTATTATTGACGGAGCGGACGAAACGGCGTCCTTAGCCGACATATTTGTATGGCAGTGCAATTCAACGCGCTTTTCACCCTCGTGCGCGTCGGTTTCGGTATATTTCTGCAACAATGCCAACGACTTGACATCAACTATAAATTCCTTTTTATAACTGTCAAATTCATATTTTCCGTTTACGAGGACAAAGGCGCCGTCCTTTAAAGGCGCCAATTCTCCCATTCGCCTCGGGTCAACAAATTTCACGCAGGCATACAGCGAATTTGTGTAGTCGCTGAAACAGAAGCTGACCATATTTGATTCGCCGCGCTTGGTATTTATCTTTCTTACTTCAAGCCCGAACACTTCGCCCCAACAGCATATTTCAGTATCGTCGCCCGTTATCTCTATCATCGGGCGCACGTTTGTATCAATATTCCTGCCGTAAAATTGCTGCGGATTATCGAGATAAACTATACCGTTTTCGGGCCTTGACTCACGTTTTTCAAAGGTTATTTTATGTTCGGGAGCCGCTTTCGGCTTAGGCACGTCGCGTTTTACCTCTGTTCTTTCGACGGGGGGTGCCTTCATTTCAACATCTTCAAGCTGACCGTCAAAGCTAACGGAAATATCCCTTGAAAATACCGATTTTATCTCGGCTTTAAACATATTTTCAAAGCCGCTTTCTTCTATCTTTTTGTATCCGCCGAATTTGAGCGTTATTGCTATATTATCGCCGTCAGCCCTATAATCGGCTGAATTGAAATAGCCGTTAAGTATGGCGTTTTTAAGGCGTATTCCGTCTATAATATCGGCGCAGGCTTCGGGCGTCAGCGCGCTCCCCGCGCAATGAAGAACCGTTTTGCAGTTATTGAGCTTTAAAGCCGTTTTGAGCGCCGCCTCAACCGTATGTATCTGTTCTCTTGTTATATAACTGTCAGCCGATACAAGCATATCAAGACTTCTCAGCTCTATATCCAGCCGACACTTATCAACTTTTGCCGAAAGCAATTCGTCGGGCAGTTCAACGCTTAAATATTCACCGAACAGATCGGAAAACGATGCCATTTTTCTTTACAACTCCATTACATTTTTTTGATTTCTTCCATAAGCTCGTCAAGCAGTGCATTTTCGGGAACCTTTCTTAAAAGTTCGCCGTTTTTGAATATTACGCCGCAGCCGTCGCCGCCTGCAAGTCCGATATCCGCCTCTTTGGCTTCCCCCGGGCCGTTTACCACGCAGCCCATTATTGCAACGGTAATATCTTTATTTATATTTGCAAGTCTTTTTTCAGCCTCTTTTGCAATGCCGACAAGGTCTATTTTTGTTCTTCCGCAGGTAGGACAGGAAACTATCCTTACGCCGCCTTTTCTCAAACCTATCGCCTTTAATATGCGTATTCCGCTTTCAACCTCTTTAACGGGATCGTCTGTGAGGGAAACGCGGACGGTGCCGCCGATATTTCTAAGCAGTAATCCGCCTATGCCGGCGGCGGAACGTATAACCCCCATTTGCTCGGTTCCCGCTTCCGTAACTCCCAAATGGAGCGGATAACGGCACACCTGAGCCGCAAGCTCATACGCGCGGTACATTTTCTGCGTATCTGACGATTTAAGCGAGAGTACTATATTATCAAAATCATATTTTTCGAGCAACGATATGTGATACATTCCGCTTTCGACCATCGCCTCGGGGGTTGGTGAGCCGTATTTTTCCAAAATATGCTTTTCAAGCGAACCTGAGTTCACGCCTATCCTTATAGGCACACCGGCGTTTTTGCAGGCGTCGGCAACAGCCTTTACCTTGCTTTCGTCACCGATGTTGCCCGGGTTTATCCTTATTTTATCGGCTCCCGCCGCTATGCTTTCTATCGCAAGGGTATAATCAAAATGTATGTCCGCGACAAGGGGTATTGAAATATTCTTCTTCAAAGCCTCCACGGTTTTAAGGGTCTGCTTATCGGGAACCGACACGCGGACTATATCGCAGCCCACGTTTTGGAGCAGTAATGCCTGTTTAACATTGCCCTCAATATCGTGCGCGGGGGCGTTAAGCATTGACTGCACCGACACGGGCGCGCCGCCGCCTATAAACGTGTTTCCGACCTTTACTTTAACGGTTTTATCATTAGTATACATATCATTTTCCTTTAAAAAATCAACGTCCAGATATCCTTGGCTGTAATAAGCAGCATAAAGCCTACCAGTATAACAAATCCTGCCGCGTGAACCGCCGCCTCGTACTTCTGCGGAACGGGTTTTCTGAATATCATTTCAATCAGTATAAACAGCAGTCTGCCGCCGTCAAGCGCGGGAAGCGGCAAAAGATTGAATATTCCGAGATTGATTGTTATAAGCGCCATTATAGGCAAAAGGCTTTGCAAATTCTGCTTTGCCGCCGAGCCTATTGCTGCGGTAACGCCGACAGGACCCGAAACGGCGCTTATGCCGTACTTTCCGCTTATAAGATCTATTAACGAACGCCACACAACGGCACAGTAAGAAACAGAGGTCTTTACCGTTTGCGTTATATAGGTGCCGACATTTTTATTTATGCCGTAAACATAAAAATCAACCGTGAGGTATTTAATACCGTTTGATTCTTCGGTATCAAACTTAACGTCTTTTAGGGTCACTTTGCCGCCGTCGCGCTTTACGGTAATATCAATTTTGCCGTCCTTAATGTTTGTGAATGCATAGCTTAAATCGTATGTGGTGAAGATTTTTCTGCCGTCAACCGCGATTATTTTATCATCGGCTTGAAGACCGCTGTTACAGCTTATTGCGCCGTCGTTAAACCCTGCGACCACGGTTGAAGTAAACCTTTCGGAAGGAGCCAAAACAACCGCCACGATAATAAGACCCGCAAGCAGATTGAAAAGTGCGCCCATTACAACTATAATAAATCTTCGCCACGGTTTTTTATTGCAGAAAGCGCGGTCGTCGGAGCTGTTTTCGTCCTCGCCCTCCATAGCGCAGTAGCCGCCGAGCGGTATTAAATTAACGGAATATTCGGTTTCGCCTATTTTTTTTGAAAAAAGTTTATGCCCAAAGCCGACGGCAAATTCATTTACTCTGACGCCCATCAGCTTTGCGGCGATAAAATGACCGAACTCATGTATTATTATTAAAACAAGAAACAGAGCGATTGCGACGAGATAAGGCCACACATTGCCCCAAACGTTTAAAAAAGCAGAAATAACTACCACCCACCGATTCAGAAAGATTCTTTGACAGACTGACGCGCAGACCTGTCGGCTTCAAGCACGTCTTCAAGGGTATACCGTTCTTTATTATTGACAGAAAGCAACGCTCTTTCCACCGCGTTTGCAATTTCTAAAAATTTAATTTTCCCCTTTAAGAACAAATCGACCGCCGCCTCGTTTGCGCCGTTCACCGCTGTCGGAGCAAGGCCGCCCTCGTTTATAGCGGCTATGCACAGCGGAAGGCACCTGAAAGTATCTGTATCAGGCTTTTCAAAAGTTAGCGTTCCTATATCGGAAAGGCTGAGATGTTCAAACGCGGTTTTATCCCTGTTTGGATATGTCAGCGCATAAGCTATCGGCAAGCGCATATCGGGTGTGCCGAGCTGTGCTATTACAGCGCCGTCGGTAAGCTCAACGCCTGAATGGAGTATGCTTTGTCTGTGGACAAGAACCTCTATTCTGTCAGCGCCGACGCCGAACAAATGCACCGCTTCTATTACTTCAAGCCCTTTATTCATAAGCGTTGCGGAATCAACCGTTATCTTAGCGCCCATTGACCAATTCGGGTGCTTTAACGCCTGCGCCGCCGTTACATCGGCAAGCTCAGCCGTCTTTTTGCCGTAAAAAGGACCGCCCGACGCGGTAAGCAAAATTTTTGAAAGCGAGCCTTTGGGTGTCCCCTGTAACGACTGAAATATAGCGGAATGTTCGCTGTCTACGGGGATAATTTTTACATTGCGCTTCTTTGCGGCGGCGTTGACAAGCTCACCGCCCGTCACAAGGGTCTCTTTATTTGCAAGCGCAACGTCGTTGCCCGCGTCTATCGCCGCGAGTGTGGGTTCAAGACCCGCAATGCCGACAATGGCGTTCAGCACCGTATCGCAGCCGCCCGCGGCGGTTTCGCATACACCCTTTTTGCCCGAAATTACCCTTGTATTTGTATCCTTAATTCTTATCTTTAAATCATTTGCCGCTGACTCGTCAAAGACCGCAACGGTCTCAGGCGCAAATTCACGCACCTGTTCTTCAAGCAGTTTTACATTGCTCCCCGCAGCAAGAGAGGTCACGGTGTAGCCGTTCTTTCTCACTACTTCAAGCGCCTGCGTACCTATTGAGCCTGTGGAACCGAGAATAGCTATTTTTTTCATCACATTGCTCCCGCATTTATAAACATATAAAGGACAGGGGCTATCATCAATATGCTGTCAACACGGTCAAGCACGCCGCCGTGACCCGGTATCAGCTTGCCGTAATCCTTTATGCCCGCTCCCCTTTTTATTGCCGACGCAAAAAGGTCGCCGACCATTCCGAGTATACAGAAAGGCACGGTAAGCAGTAATAAAGCGAGCAATTTTGAAGCCGTGCCGAAGCAGAGCGCAAGCACCGCGGTTATCACAAGGCTTGATACAACACCGCCGACAGCGCCCTCAACAGTCTTTTTAGGACTTATTGCGGGGCAGAGCTTATGCTTGCCGCAGGTACTGCCGACAAAGTAAGCACCCATATCGCAAATGCTTGAAAAATTAAGCAACAGCAATAAATAGTATATTCCGTGGGAGTGGTTTAATATGCCCTCCAAGCTGCCGAAAGCAAAAGAAAGCACTATCGGCATACCGACGGTCATTGCTATTTCCTTAATGCCGTATCTGCTGTGATTTACGAGCGACATAATTGCCGCGAAAACGCAGTATATTACGCTTAATTCCTTAAATCCGAAAGCGCCCGAAAATATTTTTTCGCCGTATCCCGAGATTAAGAACACCGCCGCCGCGGAATACACCGCAGCACCCGTGAGCGACACCTTGCTTTTTATCCCTGCCGCATTACAGAGCAGCTCGTATGACGCGATTATGTTAAGAAGCGCCAAGAACACGGTTATTATTACGGGATAATAGCTTCCGCCGAAAAGCACCGCGATAAGCAGCGCTATCATAACCGCACCTGATATAATTCTTGTTTTCATTTAAGGTTCCCCCTTTATTAGGCCGGCAAGAGCCAGACCCGTCACGTCTAAATTAAACTCCGCCGAAACGCCTTTGGCGGTGATTGTATTCGTCCAACGCCTGCTCCAAATGTTTGGGTTTAAAATCGGGCCACAAAACATCGGAAAACCAATACTCAGCGTATGCCGCCTGCCAAATAAGATAGTTTGACAAACGGTATTCTCCGCTTGGGCGTATTATGTAATCGGGATCCGGCTGACCCGCGGTGTAGAGGTATTTTTCAATTGTATCTTCGGTTATTTCGTCAGCCGAAACGCCCGATCTTACTATTTCCCTGACGGCGTGGGTTATTTCGTCCCTGCCGCCGTAATTAAGCGCGATGTTAAGATGCAGTCCCGTAGCGTTTGCGGATTCGCGCTCAGCGTCGGCAATAAGCTCCTTAATATCCTCGTCAAGAACGCTTATATTGCCTATAAATTTAACCTTGATGTTTTCTTCCTTGAAATTCTTTGCGTCCTTTAAATAGTCGCGCAGAATTTTCATTATATTGTCAACCTCGTCCTTAGGTCTTTTCCAATTCTCGGTTGAAAAGGCGTAAACAGTAAGGTATTCAAGTCCTATTTTGTTGCAGTATCTTGCTATTGTTTTAAAATTTTTAGATCCTGCGGCGTGACCTGCGGTTCTCGGCAGGGAACGCTTTTTTGCCCAGCGCCCGTTGCCGTCCATAATTATTGCTATGTGCCGCGGCAAAACGCGTTCGGCTTTATTTTTTCGTTTGAAAAACGGCAACATTTACACACCCTTTTCACTGTTGTGCTGAAACAGGCGTACACTGAGTGTACGCCAGCAGTTTTATATTTCCATTATTTCTTTTTCTTTTGCCGCGGCAAGCTCGTCGGCTTCCTTGCAATACTTATCGGTGAGGTTTTGTATTTTTTTCTCCCCGTTTGTAACGTCGTCCTCGGTTATTTCGTTGTTTTTCTTCATTGCTTTGAGTTTTTCTATTGCGTCTCTGCGTGTGTTACGCAGGGCAACCTTGTTTTCCTCTGCCGTTTTGCGAACGTCTTTAACGATTTCCTTACGCCTTTCCTCGGTAAGCTGAGGGAAAGCAAGACGGATAACTCTGCCGTCGTTCTGGGGGTTAATACCGATGTCCGACGTAAGTATTGCTTTTTCTATTTCTTTAAGCGTACTCGCGTCCCACGGCTGAATGAGCAAAACCCTCGGTTCGGGTACCGACACCGCCGCCATCTGCTGTATCGGAGTGGGGCAACCGTAGTAATCGACCGTGATTCGGTCAAGCACCGAAGCGTTTGCCCTGCCTGCGCGAATTGATTTATAATCGCGTTCAAGCACACCGATGGTTTTTCCCATTTTTTCTTCTGTATTCTTTAAAAGCTCTTTCATAAATTAGCCTCCCTTTATTATTTTATTTTACCAAAGTTCCGTTATGCATGCCCTGAACGGCGCGCACTATATTGTCGGGGTCGTTGAGATTGAAAACAAGTATCTGTATTCCGTTATCCATACAAAGAGATGCCGCCGTGCTGTCCATAACGTGAAGTCCCTTTTGAAGCACGTCGATATGCGACAGGGTATCGTATTTCTTAGCGTCTTTGTTGAGCTTCGGATCGCTGTCATAAACGCCGTCAACATTGGTTGCCTTAAATATAACGTCGGCGCCTATCTCGGCGGCTCTGAGCGCCGCGGCGGTATCGGTTGAGAAGAAGGGATTTCCCGTTCCGCATCCAAATATTACGACCCTGCCCTTTTCAAGATGGCGGACAGCCTTATTCCTGATATACGGCTCGGCTATCTGACGCATTTCAATGGCGGTCTGCACCCTTGCGGTAACGCCTAACTGTTCAAGCGCGTCGGCGATTGCAAGCGAATTTATTGTTGTAGCGAGCATTCCCATATGGTCAGCCCTTGTTCTGTCCATCTTGCCGCTCGAACGTCCGCGCCAGAAGTTGCCGCCGCCTACAACTATTGCGACCTCAACGCCCATATCAACGCACTCTTTTACCCTTGCGCAAACATCAAGCACCTTTTCAAAGTCAATACCAACGCCTTTTTCACCGGCAAGCACCTCGCCGCTCAGTTTCAAAAGCACACGTTTATAAACAGGTTTCATACTTTCAACACCCCAATTTTAATATCATACTTATTTTACAATATACCTCGGATATTGTCAATTACAAAAGCAAAGACGGACGTAAAAATAACGTCCGTCTTTAAAAAAATTATTTAAAAAACAACGGTAGTTTTTCAAGGAAAATTATATCCTTGCGGTCAGCCGCGTCGCCCTCCGCCAAAAAGGCGCAAGCCGCAACCTCTTTACCGCCTGCCTCGGCAACCAATTCGCGCGTTGCGCTGAGTGATTCGCCCGTGCTGATAACGTCGTCAACAATAAGAACGCGCTTGCCTTTGAGCATTTGCACCTCGGTCTCGCCGAGGAACAGGTGCTGTTCGTGCTGTGTGGTTATTGAATTAACGTTGATTTCAAGTGGATTGCGCATATAGACCTTCATGCCCTTGCGCGCAATTATGTAAGGCTTGCCTGTCTGACGCGCCATTTCGTAAGCAATCGGTATGCTCTTGGCTTCGGGGGTTATGATAACGTCGAACTCGGGAACTTTTTTGAGAAGCTCGGCACAGCCCGCTATTGTAAGCTCGACATCGCCGAATATTATGAAAGCGGCTATATCCAGCTTATCGCTTACGGGGAATTTTTCCAATTTGCGTTCAAGACCTGCGATTTTTAAAGTATAATATTCTGACATTTATATTATCTCCTTAATCCTATTTGTTATCAGCCCGGAGGCCAAGCGAGATTTCGGCGGGCGAGCAGGTGGAAATGAATGTGTCCCACGGTCTGTCCCCCGTCCTTGCCGCAGTTGTTTACTACCCTGTAACCGCCGTCGAGCTTTTCCTGCTTTGCAATTTCCGCAATTGCTTCAAAAACCCTTGCAACCTCTATGCTGTTCTCCGCATTTATCATATCAGCGGAGGCGATGTGCTTTTTCGGTATCACGATAGCGTGAAACGGCGCCTGCGGGTCAATATCCTTAAACGCATAGACATACTCGTTTTCGTAAACCTTTGTACTGGGGATTTCACCCGCCGCAATTTTGCAAAATAAACAATCCGACATCGTTATCCTCCTATTTGTTTTTTAACGGTTTCAAACGCCGCCGCAAGAGCGGTATCGACCTTGGATATATCCTTGCCGCCCGCCATTGCCATATCGGGCTTGCCGCCGCCGTTGCCGCCGGCGAGCTTTGCTATTTCTCTTACAAGATTGCCCGCGTGCGCGCCTTTTTTAACGGCGTCTGCGCCGCAGACCGCGCAGAAGGTGAGTTTGTCGCCGTTTGTGCCCGCAAATACAGCCGCTATATCGCCATAGTTACCCTTGATAACGTCGGCGGTTTTTCTGAGTTCGTCGGCAGACGCGCCGCTCATAACAAGGGTTACCACCCTTACGCCGCCGACATCTTCCGCGTTTTTAATAATATCCTCGGTTTTAAGCGACGCCAATTTGCCTTCAAGGGACTCTATCTTTTTATCGGCTTCTTTAAGCTCGGATACCAACTGAGCCGAACGCCTTGCAATATCCTCGGGGTTAGAAGCCTTGACCGCCGCCGCGGTTTCGTTTATCAAATTCTTATAATGCGCTATAAGTCCCAGAACGCCGCTGCCCGTAACCGCTTCTATTCTGCGGACTCCCGCGGCAACGCTTGCCTCGGAAACGATTTTAAACAAGCCTATTTTGGCGGTGTTTGTGACGTGTGTGCCGCCGCAAAGCTCGACCGACCTGTCGCCTGCCGCGACCACCCTTACGACCTTGCCGTATTTTTCACCGAAAAGCGCCATCGCGCCGAGTTTTTTAGCCTCGTCTATCGGCATTTCGCGGTTATCAACCTCGATACCGTCAAGTATCGCGCCGTTTACAAAATCTTCAACCTGTTTTAATTCATCGTCTGTAAGCGCCGAAAAATGGGTGAAGTCGAACCTGACCGAATTTTCAGTTACAAGCTGACCCGCCTGTTCAACGTGGGTTCCGAGAACCGAGCGCAGACCTGCCTGCAAAAGATGTGCCGCGGTGTGATTGCGGCGTATTGCCTCACGGCGGGCAACATTTATTGTCGCTTTAACCTTATCGCCCACCGAAACGGTACCTTTAACTACCTTGCCGTAATGGGTAAACACATTACCCGCGGTCTTTTTGGTATCGCTGACTTCAAATTCGGCATTATCGGATAATATTACGCCCGTATCGCCGGCCTGTCCTCCGCTTTCGCCGTAAAACACGGTGCTTTCAAGCACAAGTATTATTTTTTCGCCCTCAGACGCGCAATTTGCGTGTTCGCCCGCGCAGACAATATCCGAAACGACCGTATCACAGGTGTTTTCGGTATATCCCAAGAACTTTGTGGCGGCAATATTGTCAAATCCTACGCCGTCGCTGCTCCAACTCTCAGCGTCCGCCGCCTTGCGTGAAGAACGGGCAAGCTGACGTTGACTTTCCATAAGCTCGCGGAACTTATCTTCATCGACCGTCATACCTTTTTCGGCGAGAATATCCTTTGTTAAGTCTATCGGGAAGCCGTAGGTATCGTAAAGCCTGAATGCGTCCTCACCTGAAAGCACGCCGCCTTTTTTCATAAGGTCGCCGAGCATATTAAGACCCTGATCTATGGTCTTATTGAAATTCGCTTCTTCGTTTGAGATAACCTTTTTAATAAGCTCCTGCTTTTCAACAAGCTCGGGGTAACCTGACTTGTTTTCGGCTATAACGCTGTCGCAAAGGGTTGTAAGGAACGTATGGTCTATTCCTATGAGCTTGCCGTGTCTTGCCGCACGTCTTATAAGTCGGCGGAGGACGTAACCTCTGCCCTCGTTCGACGGGATTATGCCGTCGCTTATCATAAACGTAGCCGCGCGTATATGGTCGGTTATCGCACGTATGGAAATATCGGTATTCGCATCCTTACCGTACTGCTTACCCGAAATTTCACAAACCTTGTTGAGTATATTCCGTATCGTATCGACCTCGAACATATTATCAACACCCTGCATTACGCAGGCAAGACGTTCAAGTCCCATACCCGTATCAATATTCTTGTGTTCAAGCTCGGTATACGTGCCGTCGCCCATATTATTGAACTGTGAAAATACGTTGTTCCATATTTCCATATAACGGTCGCAGTCACAACCGGGCTTACAATCGGGAGAGCCGCAACCGTATTTTTCGCCCCTGTCGAAATATATCTCGCTGCACGGGCCGCAAGGACCTGTTCCGTGTTCCCAGAAGTTATCCTCTTTGCCGAGGCGGACTATCCTTTCCTCAGGCACGCCTATAACGTCGCGCCATATAGCGTATGCCTCGTCGTCCTCCTCATAGACCGAGGGCCAAAGCCTGTCCTCAGGAATTTCAAGAGTCTTTGTAAGAAATTCCCACGCCCACGGAATAGCCTCGTTCTTGAAATAGTCCCCGAACGAGAAGTTGCCGAGCATTTCAAAGTATGTGCCGTGGCGCGCGGTATGTCCAACCCTTTCAAGGTCGGGGGTTCTTATACATTTCTGGCAGGTGGTGACGCGCTTTGACGGAGGAGTTACCTCGCCCGTAAAATACTTTTTCATAGGCGCCATACCCGAATTTATGAGAAGCAATGATTTATCGTTATTCGGAACCAGCGGGAAACTGCCCAAACGCAGATGCCCCTTGGATTCAAAGAATGACAAAAATTTTTCGCGCAAATCGTTTAATGAGGTCCACTCCATACAAAACATCCTTAATAAAAATTTAAAAATACCCAATCATTATATACCCCGCAAAAAAATTTGTCAACAAAAGACAGTCATTATGTATTTGAATATAAACGCGAATTGTAGTATAATATTTACAAAGACGGAGGTGTTTTTATGAAATTGACGTTTTTAGGCGCCGCGCACGAGGTTACAGGGTCATGTACCCTGCTTGAAACGGGCGGCAAAAGAATTCTTATTGACTGCGGTATGGAGCAAGGCAGGGATATTTACGAAAACTGCGAGCTTCCCGTGCTTCCGGGTGAAATTGACTTCTTGCTTTTAACCCATGCCCACATAGACCACTCGGGGAAAATACCTATGCTTACGGCGGCGGGATTTAAGGGCAGTATATACGCAACGCTCGCCACAACCAAGCTGTGCGGTATAATGCTGCTTGATTCGGCACACATTCAGGAATTTGAAGCGCAATGGCGAAACCGCAAGGCAAAGCGTTCGGGCGCCGAGCCGTATACTCCGCTGTATACCTCGGAGGACGCGCAAAAAGCTATGCGCCAGTTTATCCCCTGTGACTACGGTATGGAATACACCGTTTGCGACGGCGTTAAAATAAACTTCACCGACGCGGGACATTTGCTCGGCTCATCAAGCATAAGCGTTACCGTCACCGAGAACGGCAAGACCGAAACGATAGTGTTTTCGGGAGATCTCGGCAACATTGACCGACCGCTTATACGCGATCCGGGTCAGCCGAAATATGCCGATTATGTAATAATAGAATCCACCTACGGCAACAGGCTTCACGGAGCGCGTCCCGATTACGTTACACAGCTTACGCGCATAATACAGGAAACGCTTGACAGAGGCGGCAATGTTGTTATCCCTTCGTTTGCGGTGGGCAGAACGCAGGAGCTTCTGTATCTGATAAGAATAATAAAGGAAAAGGGACTTATTAAAGACCACGGCAATTTCCCTGTTTATGTGGACAGTCCGCTCGCGGTTGAAGCAACCGAAATATACAGCTGCGGTATGCGCGATTATTACGACAGCGAGACCCTTGAACTGCTTGACAAGGGCATAGACCCGATAAAATTCCCCGGTCTTAACGTATCCGTCACCAGCAATGATTCGGTAAACATAAACAACGATAAGACCCCGAAAATAATCATTTCGGCAAGCGGAATGTGCGAAGCAGGAAGAATACGCCACCATTTAAAGCACAATTTATGGCGCGAGGAATGTACCGTGCTGTTTGTCGGCTATCAGGCGGAGGGTACTCTCGGGCGCAGCATTGTAAACGGTGCGGACACAGTAAAGCTGTTCGGCGAGGAAGTAAAGGTCCGCGCGCACATAGAGCAAATGGAGGGTATCAGCGGCCACGCGGATATGAACATACTGCTCTCGTGGCTTGACGGATTTGAACACAAGCCGAAAAAAGTATTTGTCAACCACGGCGACGACGCGGTGTGCGATGAATTTGCCCAAACGATAACGGAAAGGCTGAACATAGCCGCAACCGCTCCCTACAACGGCGCGCGTTACGATCTGCTTACAGGCGAGTGTGAATTCAAGGGCAATACCGAAAGAATACGCGAAAGGGCTTCCGTCCCGACACAGCACAGGGAGTCAAGCGCGTTCGGCAGGCTTTTATCGGCAGGCAGACGGCTTATGTCGATTATCGACAGCTACCGTCAGTGCGCCAACAAGGATATAGCAAAATTTGCCGACCAGATAATTGCGCTTTGCAACAAGTGGGAACGGTAAACCATTGTATTCTGTTTTAAAAATATTTTGAATTGCGGGCGGCTGTTTCAATACAACCGCTCATTTTTTACATATTGTTCAAAATTTATGCGTGACATAGGACATTAAAAATGGTATAATTTATTATGTATAAATATGCCGAGCGTCAGACGCCGCAAAATCGGCTTTTGGGAGTTGTAATCTTGAAACTGCTTGCTATTGACGGAAACAGTATAATAAACCGCGCCTTTTACGGAATAAAACTGCTTACCACCAAGGACGGAACATATACAAACGGTGTTTACGGGTTCATAAACATTCTCAACAAACTGCGTGAGCTTGAAAATCCCGACGGTATAGCCGTCGCTTTCGACCTTAGAAAACCCACGTTCCGCCACCTTAAATACGACGCATACAAGGCGGGAAGAAAAGGTATGCCGGATGAGCTTGCCTCACAGATGCCTATACTCAAAGAATGGCTTACGCTCGCGGGATACGCCTGTGTTGAGTGCGAGGGCTATGAAGCGGACGACATTCTCGGCACCCTTGCCGCCGCCTGTGAAAGCTCGGGCAACGAATGCGTTATAGCGACAGGCGACCGTGATTCGTTACAGCTTATTTCCGACAGCACGCGGGTCCTGCTTACCGCGACAAAAATGGGCAGACCCGAGGTAATTAATTACGACAAGACGGCGCTGTATGAAAAATACGGTCTTACTCCCGACGAAATGATAGAACTCAAAAGCCTTATGGGCGATTCGTCGGACAATATTCCGGGAGTTGCGGGCGTAGGCGAAAAAACCGCCGCCGATCTCATTTCAAGGTATCACAATATAGATTACATTTACGATAATATAGACGCAATTGAAGTTAAGGACGGCGTTCGCAAAAAACTGATTGCGGGAAAGGACAGCGCCTATTTAAGCCGAGAACTCGGAACTATATGCAAAACAGCTCCGATAGATACCGTTATTGAAAACTATAAATCAAGACCGCGCGACGAGGAGGGGCTTGCCCGTCTTATGACCTCGCTTGAATTTTTCAAGCTGATGGAAAAAATGAACATCTCGCCGAGCGTTCATTCTCACGAAAACGGCGCCGAAGCCGAAGCAATAAAGACATTCGGCATTTGTGATAAAGAAGACTTTAAACCCGACGGAAAAGTAGATATATACGGCGAGGACGGCGAATATTATGCTGTAAGCGGCAGTTTTGTATGCAAATGTGACGGTGGTTTTGCAAAGCAGTTGTTTGAAAATGCCGACATTGAAAAACGAGTTTACGACAGCAAGAGGATAAAGAAGGTCTTCCCCGCCGCCGACGGATTTGTTTTTGACGTTTCGCTTGCCGGTTATCTTTGCAATCCGTCTTCATCTTCCTACTCTGTCGAACGGCTCACGCAGGAGTATTGCGTATCAGAGCCGAAGCTGCCCGAAAACGCCGATGCGGGGTTAAAGAACGCCTGCACTTTTTCGGTATTGTGCGATACTCTTGCAAACGAGCTTAAAAGCACGGGGCAGTATGAGCTTTTAACAACAATAGAAATTCCGCTGGCGTTAGTGCTTGCCGAAATGGAAACGGCAGGTTTTCTTGTGGATTGCGGCGGATTAAAAAATATGGACAGCGAGCTTGAACAGCGCATAGACGTTATAAGCAAAGAGATATTCGACCTTGTCGGATATGAATTCAACTTAAACTCTCCCAAGCAATTGGGGGTCGCCCTGTTTGAAAAGCTCGGATTGCCCGCTAAGAAGAAAACAAAAAGCGGTTACAGCACAAAAGCCGAGGTATTAGAGGAATTGCGGTATGCTCACCCTGCGGTGGGACTGCTGCTTGAATACCGCCAGCTTGCAAAGCTGAAATCAACCTACTGCGAGGGTCTGCAAGCCGCGGTTGCCGCCGACGGACGTATTCACACGACCTTCAACCAAACCGAAACGCGTACGGGCAGAATAAGCTCGCTTGAACCGAATTTGCAAAACATTCCCGTCCGCACTGAGGAGGGCAAGCGTTTAAGGGAATACTTTACCGCACCAGAAGGCTGTGTTTTATGCGACGCGGACTATTCGCAAATTGAGCTTCGCGTTCTTGCAAGCATAGCGCATGACGAAAATATGATAAACGCCTTCAACAGCGGCGTTGATATACACACGCTTACGGCGTCACAGGTTTTCGGAATGCCTGTCGATATGGTAACTCCGCTTATGAGAAGCAGAGCCAAGGCGGTCAACTTCGGAATAGTTTACGGTATAGGCGCTTTCTCACTTTCAAAGGATATAGGCGTTTCCAGAAAAGAAGCCGACGCTTACATCAAGGGTTATCTTGCAACCTACCCCGAGGTAGCAAAGTATATGGACAACGTGATTACAGAGGCCAAGCAAAACGGATATGTTACAACGCTTTTCGGAAGACGGCGTTATCTGCCCGAGCTTTCCTCTTCAAACGCAATGCTGCGCGCCTTCGGTGAACGCGTTGCAAGAAACGCACCGATACAGGGTACCGCCGCCGACATAATTAAAATAGCTATGATAAGGGTTTCCGACAGGCTTAAAAGAGAAATTCCGTCGGCAAGGCTTATTTTACAGGTACACGACGAGCTTATTGCCGAGTGCGAGGAAAAGGACGCCGACGCAGTATGCAAAATATTGACCGAAGAAATGGAAAACTCCGCCGAAATGGCTGTAAAACTGACCGCCGACGCGCACTGCGGTAAGACGTGGCTTGAAGCAAAGGGATAATATATGAATATTTTGTTTATATGCACGGGAAACACCTGCCGCAGTCCTATGGCACAGGGAATATTAAAATCAAAAAACATTGCGTGGCTCAATATAGAAAGCCGAGGTATATGCGCGGATAATTCTCCGCCTTGCGGCAATGCGGTTGCCGCAATGAACGAAATCGGAATTGATATTTCAGGACACATATCTTCACAGCTTACCGCCGCCGACATATCGTGGGCAGACAGAATACTGTGTCTTTCTCAAACCCATTTGCAAACACTAAACGACTGCGGAATAAAGGGCAAAAACATAAGCGTTCTGGCAGGCGGTATTCCTGACCCGTTCGGCGGAGATTTGGAAACCTACCGCGCGTGTCGGGATAAAATCTCACAGGCGATAGACAGCCTTTTTGAAGACGGATTTTTCAGCAATTTTACGGTATCCGAAATAGAGCCGAGAAATATTGAGGCTGTTGCGAAGCTCGAAAGAGAATGTTTTTCCGAGCCTTGGTCTGCCGCCGCAATAACCGAATCAATAAAGCACGGCACCGTCTTTTTTGTGGCGGAAAACGGCGAAGACGTTATGGGATATATCGGTCTTAACGCAGTTGCCGACGAATGTTACATAACCAACGTTGCGGTCTTCCCCGATTACAGAAGGCAGGGCGTAGCAACGGCGCTTTTAAGCAAGGCAATATCATACTGCAAGTCGGCAAATTTGAGCTTTATTTCGCTTGAAGTGCGCGCCTCCAACAATGCCGCCATTGATCTATATGTCAAAAACGGATTTATAAAAGAGGGCGAAAGACGGGATTTTTACCGTTTCCCAAAGGAAAATGCATTTATTATGACAAGAAGGTTTAACTACAACAATGAAAATACTAAGCATTGAAGGCTCGTGCGACGAAACATCTGTCGCCGTCTGTGACGAACGCAACGTGCTGTCAAACATAGTTGCAACACAAATAGCGGAGCATCGTATTTACGGCGGAGTCGTTCCCGAAATAGCGTCGCGCCGCCACACCGAGGCGATTTCCGCCGTGTGCGACGAAGCTCTGAAAGAGGCAGGCTTAAACTACCGCGATATTGACGCAGTAGCTGTCACCTTTGCACCGGGTCTTATAGGCGCCTTGCTTGTGGGCGTAAACTTTGCAAAGGGTCTTGCGCTGTCGCTTGGAGTGCCGCTGATACCCGTTCATCATCTGCGTTCGCATATAGCGGCAAATTATATTGACAACAAGGAACTCAAACCGCCGTTTCTTTGTCTGCTCGTATCGGGCGGCAACACCGTTATAGCCGAGGTCGCGGATTACACCAAGTTTAAAATAATAGGCGCCACGCGTGACGACGCGGCAGGCGAATGTTTTGACAAAACAGCGCGCGCTATGGGTCTTCCCTATCCGGGCGGAGTTACGCTTGACAAAATTGCGGGCAAAGCCGATACGGAAAAGTATCCTCTGCCTCACCCAAAAGTCAACTCGGGTGAATTTGATTTCAGCTTTTCGGGTCTTAAAACCGCCGTTATAAACCTCATTCACAACAGCGGACAAAAGGGCGTTGAAATTGACGTTCCCACCGTTGCGGCAACCGTTAGACAACGCGTTTGCGATATGCTTATCGACAATACTTTAAAGGCTGCCGAAAAATACGGTTACAAAACAATCGCCGTAGCAGGCGGAGTATCCGCCAACAGCGAGCTGCGCTCGCGAATGGACCTTGAATGTAATAAGAGAGGTTACCGTCTGTTTTATCCGCAGTTAAAATACTGCGGCGACAATGCCGCTATGGTCGGAGTTCAGGCTTTCTATGAATATAGGGACGGCAACACAGCCGATATGTCGCTTAACGCCGCGGCAACATTACCTATTGATTACAGATAGATTTACAAGGGAGATAATTATGGAAAATAAAAATCTTTTACTTATAGTTAATCCTTGCTCGGGGAAAGCAAAAATGCGCACGGAATTGCTGAGAGTGGTTGAAATACTCTCGGCGGGGGGTTATAATGTAACGGTATACCCCACCAAGGAACGCGGCGACGCGACAGAAAAGGTCAAATCGCTTAAAGAGGGCGAATACGGCTTGATAGTTGTCTGCGGCGGAGACGGCACCCTTAACGAGGTAATAACGGGTCTTATGCAATCGGGCATAGACTGCACATTGGGTTATATACCGTCGGGAACGCTTAACGAATGGTCGTCGGGACTTCATATTTCCCGCAGTATACCGAATGCCGCAAAGGATATAGTAAACGGCAAGACAATCAGCCTTGATATAGGCAAATTCGGGGATAAATACTTCTCGTACACCGCTTCTTTCGGCGCGTTTACCGAGGCTTCCTATTCTGCCCCGCAGGACGTTAAAAACGTTCTCGGTCAGGCGGCATACTTTTTTGAGGGTATAAAAAGTCTCGGCAACATACGTCCCATTCATCTGAAATTTGAATGTGAAGAAAAAACGGTTGAGGGCGATTTTCTTTTCGGCGCGGTTTCAAATTCAATGTCCGTAGGCGGGATAGTGAAGTTCGACGAAGCCGTTGTAGAGCTTAACGACGGTGAGTTCGAGGTTCTTCTTATCCGCTCGCCCGACAATATTTTAAAACTGCAACCGATTATTGACGGCATTATAAAAAAAGATCTAAACCGAGACGGTATTGAATTTTTCCATACAAAAAAGATAAAGGTTACAGGCGGAGCAGACGTTTCGTGGACGCTTGACGGCGAGTTCGCGCAGGGCGCCGATGAAATAACCATAACAAATCTTACACACGCGATACATCTTACCGTACCTAATGAGGAATGATATTACAACAGAAGTATAAAGGTTTGAGAAAGGATACAGTGGTTTTATGTTTACAAGAGACATAGGTGTCGATCTCGGCACGGCGAACACCCTCGTTTGCCTTAAAGGCAGAGGAATTATAATGAGGGAGCCGTCTGTGGTTGCCTACGATGTAAGGAATGACGCGGTCCGCGCAGTCGGAACGGAAGCAAAGGAAATGATAGGCAGAACGCCCGGTTCAATAGTTGCGGTCCGCCCCTTAAAGGACGGCGTTATTGCCGACTTCGACGTTACCGCGGCAATGCTTAAAAGATTTATAAGACAAGCCCTTAAAGGCTCGTTCTTTTCGCGCGTCCGAATGGTTATCTGCATACCGGCGGGCGTGACCGAGGTCGAAAGCCGCGCGGTTTATGATGCCGCAAAGCAGGCTGGCGCTACCGATATTGACCTTGTTGAGGAGCCTATGGCGGCGGCTGTCGGCGCGGGTCTTCCTATTTGGGACGCAGCAGGAAGTATGGTAGTAGACATCGGCGGCGGAACAAGCGAAGTTGCGGTCATATCGCTCGGCGATATTGTTACCGCACAGTCGATAAGAACTGCGGGCGACGATCTTGACGAATCAATAATAAACTATGTAAGACGCAAGCACAATCTTCTCATAGGCGAGCGCACCGCCGAACAAATCAAAATAGACATCGGCTCAGCGCGTCCCTACGAAAATGAAACGAGCATAGAAATAAAGGGCAGAAACTTGGTTGACGGTCTTCCGAAGAACGTTATTATTTCTTCGGAGGAAGTGCGTTATGCTATGTCCGATACTATTGCCCAGATAATAGAAACAATACGCTCCACACTTGAAAAAACTCCGCCTGAATTATCGGCTGACATTATTGACAGAGGTATTACTTTAACGGGCGGCGGCGCGCTTTTAAGGGGTCTTGCGGAGCTTATAGCGGAGGAAACGGGTATGCCCGTGACCGTTGCTTCAAACCCGCTCGACTGCGTTGTTTTGGGCACAGCGAAAAGGCTTGAAGCCGACAGCGGTTTTGACAATTATGTGTTCCGCAGAGGAAAAAGATTCAGATAGTGTGACCTGTCACACCAGGTGTGAAAAGCATAGCCGTTTCAAGCACACTGACTTTATACTATTAACGGCAGAATGGGGATAAAAACAATGCGATTTTTCTTTCGCAGCAGGCAGTTTAAAATAATGCTATCAATTATTGCGCTTGTTATCGGAATTTCGGTAATTTGCGGTATCATAGGCGGCGTTATCGCTCCGCAGGCAAACCTGCTCGGAACAGTAACCGCCCCTTTCCGTTCTGCCGCAAACAAAATATCCAACAGCGTTTCCGACTTTATTTCGGCATATAAAGACGGCGAAAAACTAATGCTTGAAAACTCAGAACTGAAATCCCAGCTCAATGAAATGCGCGACAGCATTGCGGACTATGACAGAAAGACCGCCGAAAACGAGTTTTATAAAAATTATCTTGAAATAAAGGACGCAAATCCTGATTTTAAATTTACCAAGGCAAGCCTTATTTCGCGCGACAGCGACGACCCCTATATGGGCTTTGTAATAAACAAAGGCTCAATGAGCGGAATTAAGGCGCACGACCCCGTTATAACCGAAGCGGGCGTTGTGGGTTACGTCACCGAGGTGGGCGCTACGACCTCTAAGGTAACCACCGTTTTAAGCGCCGATCTGACGATGGGCGCGCTTGACAACCGCACAAGCGATTCGGGCATTGTAACGGGCACCGTTGAAGACGCAAAGGAAGGAAAATGCAAATTTAAAAACCTTTCGCGTTCCTGCAATGTAGCTGTGGGCGACTATGTTATCACCTCGGGCGAGGGCATTTTCCCCGACGGACTTTTGATAGGCACCATAGAGTTCATAGGAAGCGACAAATACAACACCTCGATTTACGCTACGGTCAAACCGTTTGCAGATCTGTCGTCAATAAGGGACGTTATGGTTATAACCGACTTTGACGGCAAGGGCGGCATATCCGTACAAGGCGGTGAGTAACGTGTTAAAATCAAAACGCCACCCGTTTACAGTACTTATAAATACAGGCATATTTATACTGCTTTTTCTTTTTCATTACTCGGTTTCGGGCAGTATAGCCATCAAAAACGCAACGCCGTTTCTGATGCTGCCTATGCTGACCGCATTTTCTATGTTTTACAGTACCTCTGCGGCATTTTGGACAGGTCTTGCTTGCGGAATAGCGGCTGACGGTATAGTAAACGGTACTAACATTTTTTCAACAATAGTTCTGACGGTTACGGCGGTTATGACTTCACTTATCGCGCAATACCTCTTTAACCGCAACATAAGAGCGGCGGCGGTGCTTTCCCTCTTGGGAAACCTATTCTACTTTTTAATGCGCTGGCTTGTTTTTTATGCCTTCGGCAACGGAATAACAAACAGCGCCCTTTATCTTATGGACTATGCCCTGCCCTCGGCTCTGTACTCAACCGTTTTCATAATTCCGTTTTATTTTTTGGAAAAATACATTCATTCCAAGCTCTCGGAATAACCGATTATAAAAGGAGGAAAAAAATTGCCGTTCCAAAGAAAAAGCCAAATAAAACTGACCGTGCTTTCGGTATTGCTTGTAGTTTCCTTGCTCGTTTACGCGGCAAGAATGTACTCCATACAAATAGTCAACGCAAACAAATACTCCGATATGAAGGACGGCGCAACGTCGGTAAGAACCTCGGTATTAAAGGCTCCCCGCGGCGAGATAATCGACTGCTACGGCCGCCAGATAGCCATAAACCGCGACGGTTACAACATTGTGTTTAACAAAGCGTATGTCAAGGACGATATGAACGACGTTATACTTGCGCTTATAAATCTGCTCGACGCTAACGCGACCGAATGGATCGACCAGCTTCCGATAACCAAGACGGCTCCTTACAGCTTTATTGAGGGCGAGTCTACCGACAAGCTGATATCCAAGCTCGAACTTGCTCACTATGCCACGGCTGACAACTGCTTTGTAAGAATGGTTGAAAAGTATAAATTGGAAAAATATTCCCAAGAGGATCAGCGCAAAATTATGGCTGTAAGGTACGGTATGGATATATCCGATTTTTCAATTTCCTACCCATACACCTTTGCCGAGGACGTTTCGACCGAAATTATGCGTAAGGTTTCTGAATCGGGATTTCTGCTGTCTGGCGTGTCGGTCGACGTTGTCCCGTTCCGCGAATATGTTGACACCACCCTTGCCGTAAACCTTATAGGCTCGGTAGGTCCCATATATAAGGACGATTGGGAGGACTACAAGAAAAAGGGTTACTCCTTTAACGATAAGGTAGGAAAAAGCGGCATTGAAAAATGGGCGGAGGATTATTTAAGAGGTACAGACGGAGAAATAACCTACCGCATTGACGCAAAGGGCAACGTAATATCAAGCTCGGTAACAAAAGAGCCTGTTTCGGGCAAAACGGTTATGCTTACGCTTGATAAGAACATTCAAAGAAAAGCGCAGGAAGCGCTTGCTACAACCATTACGGGTCTGCGTTCTACGGGCGGAACCGCCGTTGCGGGAGCCGCTGTTGCCGTTGACATCAATTCAGGCTCGGTAATATGCGCCGCGAACTATCCGACCTATGACTCCGCGACTATGGGTCAAAATTACGACGCGTTGCTAAAAGACCCTAACAAGCCGCTCACCGACCGTGCTTTTCAGGGCGTTTATCCGATAGGCTCCACTATAAAGCCTGCCGTTGCAACCGCCGCTCTTGAAAACGGGCTGTATCAAAAGGGTGAAATTATCAACTGCGTTCACCAATACAAATATTTTGCGGATTATCAGCCGAAGTGTATGCACCGTCACGGTCCGATAACCCTAAAAACCGCCCTTTCAAAAAGCTGTAACTACTTCTTCTTTGAACTCGGAAGACGTCTCGGCGCCGAAAAGCTGACAGATTATTTCAAACAATTCGGTCTCGGCGTTGCCACGGGCGTTGAGGTGGACGACAGCAAGGGCATACTTGTAAAACCCAGCAGTAACGGTATGGGCGGCGACACCTTGCAGTTCGCAATCGGTCAGTTAAACGCGTTCACACCGCTCCAATTAGCAAATTATACGGCAACGCTGGCAAACGGCGGAACCCATTACAAAGCAACGCTGATAAGCAAGGTCGTTTCGTATGACCTCTCGGAAGTTTACGATGAAAAGGAACCCGAGGTTGTAAACACCGTTTCAATAAGCAATTCGACCTTGGACGCCGTAAAGGAAGGTATGCTTTCGGTTACCGAAGACGGTACGGGACGTGCCGCGCTCGGAGATTATCCGATAAAGGTCGGCGGTAAAACGGGTACTTCTCAAACCAATAACGGCGCCGACCACAGCGTGTTTATCGCGTTCGCGCCCTTTGAAAACCCGAAAATTGCTATTTCGGTCGTGCTTGAACACGGAAACTCGGGATATTCGGCAGGTTCTGTTGTAAGAAGCATACTTGACGCATACTTTATGTCGGAGGACAGCGCTTCTCCCGATACAATGCCGTTTACGGTGCTAAATTAGTATCAGTCGGCATTGACACGACCGTCTTTTTGTGTTAGAATTTTAACTGTGAATTTAGTATGAGGAGCATTGATATGGGCAAGGTTTTTGCCGTTACCTCAGGTAAGGGCGGCGTTGGAAAATCTACTGTGACTGTCGGCCTTGCCGACGCATTTTCAAGCTGCAAAAAACGCGTCCTGCTCATTGATATGGACGAGGGACTTCGGTGCCTTGACCTGTTGCTCGGAATAGAGGACTCCCCTGTTCTTGACCTATCGGATATACTTTTGGGTCGGGAAACCGAGGAGGTTATGTATCCCGTTCCGAATAAGGAGGGACTGTTTTTAATCCCCGCGCCTATAAAAACGGGGCTTATTGATGTCTTTTCCCTTACAAAATTTGCGTCAGATGCGGCGGAAAAGTTCGATATAGTTATATTCGACTTCCCTGCGGGAATAGATTTTACATACTACACTTCACTGCCGAAGGATACCCTGTTTTTAACAGTTGCCTGTCCCGATCCCGTATCGGTGCGGGACTCTGCCGCGGTAAGCAGCGGGCTTGACAGTATCGGCTGCCGTTCAAAGCTGATTATTAACAATTTCCGCTTAAAGAGCATAAGGCACGGTCTGTTTAAGAATATTGACGAGATGATAGACAGCTCATGTCTCCAACTTGTCGGCATAGTTCCTTACAGCGACGAGCTTACACATCTTTCGGTTAAACATACGATAAAACATTCGGGAAAGGCCTATAAAGCCTTTCTGCGAATTTCAAAACGGCTTGACGGGGAATCGGTTTCCCTGCCCAAGCCAAACAAAATATGAGGGGGACAAAATTATGACAATAGCTTTGATTGCGCACGACGCAAAAAAAGAACTAATGGTTCAGTTCTGCATTGCATACTGCGGAATTTTGAGCCGTCACAACTTGGTAGCGACAGGCGCCACGGGCAAGACCGTTTCAGAAGCTACGGGACTTGATATAGTAAGGTTCTTAGGCGGTTCACAGGGCGGCGCCCAGCAGATCGCATCGCGTATCGGCTGTGACGAGATTGATTTATTGCTTATGTTCAGGGATCCGCTTAACCCAAAGCCGAACGAGCCTGACGAACGCGCGCTCCTGCGCCTTTGCGATGTTCACAATGTTCCTGTGGCAACAAATATAGCCACCGCTGAGGTTCTTATTCACGGTCTTGAACGCGGCGATCTTGATTGGCGCGAAATAATTAAAACTCAGAAATAGGTTTGATATAATGTCGGAAATTAACCGTGCCGTTAAAGGCACTAATGATATACTCCCAGCCGACAGCCACGATTGGCAGTTTGTTGAGGGAAAAATGCTTGAAACCGCTAATCTTTACGGCTTCAAGGAGATACGCGTCCCCGTGTTTGAGCATACCGAGGTATTTTTGCGGAGCGTGGGCGACACGACTGACGTTGTGCAGAAAGAAATGTATACGTTTGACGATAAGGGCGGACGTTCCATTACTTTACGCCCCGAATTTACCGCGGGCGTTATACGCAGTTCAATAGAAAAGGGTCTTGTGAACGGCGCATTGCCCGTAAAGGTTTGCTATGTGGGCGGCTGTTACCGCTACGAAAAGCCTCAGGCGGGCAGACTTCGCGAATTTCACCAATTCGGTGTTGAATGTCTTGGCGCCGCGGCTCCGAGCGCCGATGCAGAGGTTATTTCACTTGCGTCACAGGTGCTTAAAAGCATAGGAATTGAGGATATTTCCCTTGAAATCAATTCGATAGGCTGTCCTGAATGCCGCAAAGACTATACAAATGCTTTGAAAGAGTATTTTAAGGGTCATATCGACGAGCTTTGCGACACCTGTAAGGACAGGCTTGAACGCAATCCTATGCGCATACTTGACTGTAAATCCCCCGTATGCTCGAAGATCGCGCAGAACGCTCCCGTTGTTACGGATTATTTGTGCGACGACTGCCGCGAGCATTTTGAAAGCGTTAAAAAATATCTTACCGCATCGGGCATAGAATACACGGTAAATCCGCATATAGTGCGCGGACTTGACTATTATACCCGAACGGTCTTTGAATTTGTTTCGGGCGGTATAGGCGCGCAGTCCACCGTTTGCGGCGGAGGACGGTATGACGGGCTTATAAAGCAAATGGGCGGTCCCGCTGTTCCCGCGCTCGGTTTTGCTATGGGAATTGAAAGACTTATGCTCGTGCTTAAAAGCCAAGGAACCGAGCTGCCCGAGGGCAAGGGCTGCGACCTTTACATTGCCGCTATCGGCGAAAACGCGTCGCTCAAATCAGCCGAATATGCGGCAAATTTGAGGAATTACGGTTTCAGCGTTTTAACCGATATTTGCTCCCGCGGCGTAAAAGCGCAAATGAAATATGCCGACAAGGCGGGCGCCGCGTTTACGGTAGTTTTAGGCGACAATGAGATTGCCTCAAATTCCGCCGTTATGCGAAATATGCAGACAGGCGAGGAAAAAACGATAGCGCTTGACGACTTTGCAGACAGCCTTTGCAGAGAAGTATATGCCGATGCTCTGTCCGCGCTGACAGATTCGCTTGTAGAATAAATTAAGAGGGTGTTTCTTTTTGAAACTTGACAGAATGGACGGTATGAAACGTACCGATTATTGCGGAAATTTAAGAAAGGAAAATATCGGTTCTAAGGTGGTCGTATGCGGCTGGATACAGCGCCAGCGCGACCTCGGCGGTCTTATATTTGCCGACCTTAGGGACAGGACGGGCATTATACAGCTTGCCTTTGATGAAAACACCGAAAAGAGCATTTTTGAGAAGGCTTCCGGTCTTAAAAGCGAGTTTGTAGTTATGGCGCAGGGCGTTGTGCGTATGCGCTCGTCTGTCAATCACGACATTCCGACAGGCGACATTGAGATAGAGGTTGACTGCCTTAAAATTCTCGGTGCGGCTGAAACTCCTCCGTTTGAGATTATTGACGATACGGGTGCGAAAGAGGAACTCCGTCTTAAATACCGTTATCTTGATCTTCGCCGTCCTACTATACAGAAGAATATCCTTATGCGCCACAAAATAGCAAAGGTAACGCGTGATTATTTTGACGAAAACGGATTTATTGAAATAGAAACCCCGACAATGATAAAATCCACGCCCGAGGGCGCGCGCGACTATCTTGTTCCCTCGCGCGTACATAAGGGCAAATTCTTTGCGTTGCCTCAATCACCGCAGATGTATAAGCAGCTGCTTATGCTCTCCGGTTTTGACAGATATATGCAGCTTGCGCGCTGTTACCGTGACGAAGACCTGCGTGCCGACCGTCAGCCTGAATTTACTCAGGTTGACCTTGAAATGTCGTTTGTTGAGACCGAAGATGTTTACGCAATCGGCGAGGGCTATGTGAAACGCCTTTTCAAGGACGTTTTGGGCGTTAATATTGAAACTCCCCTGCCCCGCCTTAAATATACCGACGCTATGGAGCAGTACGGTTCGGACAAGCCTGATACCCGTTTCGATATGAAAATAACCGATATATCGGACATAGTGGAAAACTGCGCATTTTCAGTATTTGCCGATACCGTGAAGAACGGCGGCACCGTAAGGGCAATCAATGCTAAGAACGCCGCTTCTGTCTACACCCGCAAGGAAATAGACAAGCTGACGGAAGAGGCAAAGGGTATCGGCGCAAAGGGACTTGCCTTTATCCGCTGGGTTGAGGATACTCCCTCCTGCTCCTTTGCAAAGTTTATGAGCGAAGACGAAATGTCGGCAATTCTTAACCGAGCATCCGCCCAAAAAGGCGACGTTGTTCTGATAGTAGCAGATAAAAAGAAGACAGTTTTATCGGTTCTCGGCGCGCTTCGTCTCACCGTTGCAAAAAGACTTGATATAATTCCCGACAAATACAATTTCCTCTGGATCACCGAATTTCCGTTCTTTGAATACAACGAGGAGACAGGAAATTGGGACGCTATGCACCACCCGTTCACCGCTCCGCTTGACGAATGTGTTCAATACTTAAACACCGCGCCCGAAAAGGTGTTTGCAAAGGCTTATGACCTTGTGCTTAACGGTGTTGAACTTGCAAGCGGTTCAATAAGAATAACCGACCCCGAGCTTCAAAAGCATATGTTTAACGCGCTGGGTCTGAGTGACGAGGAAGCCGCAACAAAATTCGGATTCCTTGTAAACGCCTTTAAATACGGTGCTCCGCCGCACGGAGGAATGGGTATAGGTCTTGACCGAATAACAATGCTTATGACGGGCAGCGACTCTATACGCGATGTCATCGCTTTCCCGAAGGTCGCTACTTCAAGCGAGCTTATGTCGGGCGCTCCTGCCGAGGTGGACGAGGCACAGCTTCGCGACCTTGCAATCGCGGTAACCCAAAAAGAAGAATAAAAAAGTAAACCGGAACACATAACGGCAGTTATGCGTTCCGTTTTTTATATATAAATGCGTTGCTACTTTTTGATTGGCGTAGGAGTATCCGAAAGTCCTATCATATAATCTGCGGATAGGTTATAAAAACGGCAGAGAATTGCCAAATCTTCAATTTTAAGCTCCGCCCGACCTGTTTCTATATGATTATAACCCTGCTGGCTTTTTTGCAAAAGTTTTCCGATTTCAGATTGTGTCAAATCACGGTCTTCTCGTATATTCCTTATTCTTGTCCTGTAATCCATATCTTATCCTCCGAATTTTATATAACCAATTTTATTTACTCATAAATTGAGTATTGACAATTACTCAAAGATTGAGTATAATTTATTTGAAATATTAAATTTTGGGGGATTAAATCAATGAAAAAATTTTTATCAGTCTTACTTATCGCCTTAATTTGCTGCTCGCTTTCGGCTTGCAGCATTGAGCCGTCGCCGAAAAAAGAATCCTATGACGAGCCTTCAAGCGCGTCTCAGGAAACAAAACAAGACGATTACTCATTAAACGAAACCGCAGTTTTTAAGAACATAAAAGTCACCGCAACCGAAATAAAAGAATCTAACGGCGACGGAATTTTCGGACCCGATGCGGGAAATGTTTTTGTCGGTGTAAAATTTGTAATAGAAAACACGTCAGAAGAAAGCCAATCAATAAGCAGTTTACTGCTGTTCGACCCGTATGTGGACGACGTTAAATGTGAATACTCATTAGGCGCAAACATTGATTTCGGCGACGGAACGCTTGACGGAGAAATAGCCGCAGGAAAACGAATGGAGGGCTGGTATGCCGTTGAAGTTCCTGCTAATTGGACGAAAATAGACCTTGATGTCAAATCCTCATGGCTTTCGGGAAGTTCGGCAAGATTTGTGTTTGATAAATAAATGTGATATTAAAAAGAGCGTGTTACAAACACGCTCTTTTATATTATGCGATGGTCGACGCCGTTTTTTATAAAAATATTGCTAATGTCGCTTAGGTTTGGTATAATGATTGTGTATAATGGTTTTAGTATGATTTAAGGAGATTTTATAATGGCAAATGTAATTCTGTTGGCTTATACCCCGAATCCCGAATATACCGTTGCGTCAGCGGCGAAGCTCTGTTACAGCAGTTCTACCATAACAGGTTTGATGGACAACCTTACGGAAGAAAAAGCTGCCTCCTTTGTTGATATGCTTTCCGAGATAGGTCACGAAAGTCCTATTGAACACGCATCGTTTACTTTCGGAATAGAGGGAGTTTCACGCTCGCTTTTAGCGCAGATAACAAGACACAGAATGGCGTCTTTCTCCGTAAAAAGCCAGCGCTATGTAAGAGAGGGCAGTTTTGAATATGTTACTCCCCCTGAGATAGCGGCTGACCCCGAGGCTAAAAAGCTCTATGACGAAATAATGGCGGCAGATCAGGAAAAGTATGACCGAATTGCCGAGATTTTGAAAGAAAAGCACATAAAGACCTTTTTAGCGGAGGGCAAGGACGAAAAGACCGCCGCGCGTCTCGCCGAAAAGAAAGCTATTGAAGACGCTCGCTTTGTTCTTCCTAACTCCTGTGAAACGCAGATGGTTATGACTATGAATGCACGTTCGCTTAAAAATTTCTTCCGTATCCGCTGCTGTAAGAGAGCGCAATGGGAAATTCAGGACGTTGCAAACCAAATGCTGGCGCTTGTTTCAAAGGTTGCGCCTAACCTGTTTAAAAATGCGGGTCCCTCTTGCATAAACGGCGCCTGCTCCGAGGGTAAAATGTCCTGCGGGAAGCCTGACGAAGTAAGGAAGTTCTATAAGGAGCTTAAAAACAATGGGTAAACTTATTGTTATCGAGGGACTTGACGGGTGCGGAAAATCAACCCAGCTTGAACTGTTGCCCGACGGTCTTAAAAACCATGGGATTGACTGCAAGAGCGTATCTTTCCCCAACTATGACAATCCTTCAAGCACACTTGTAAAAATGTATCTCGGCGGCGAGTTCGGCAAAAGACCCGACGACGTAAACGCCTTTGCCGCGTCAACATTTTTCACGGTTGACAGGTATGCATCATACAAGGCGGATTGGGGCAAATACTATGAAGACGGCGGTACGGTGATAGCAGGCAGATACACGACCTCCAACGCGGTTCACCAGACCTCAAAACTGCCCGAAAGCGAGTGGCAGCCGTTTCTTGATTGGATATATGATTTTGAATACAACAAAATAGGGATACCGAAGCCCGACAAGGTAATTTTTCTTGATATGCCCGTTGAGGTATCGCAGAAATTACTCTCAAAGCGTTACAGCGGCGACGAAACCAAAAAGGATATTCACGAAAGCGACACCGATTATCTGAACCGTTGCCGCAGAGCGGCGGTTTACACCGCGAAATATTCGGGTTGGAGCGTTATTAACTGCGCAAGGGACGGTTCTCCCCGCCCTGTAAAAGAAATTGCGGACGAAATTTTAAACGAGGTACTTACTTTATACCGATAGAACGGAGGAAAAGCAATTGGTTTATGTGTTTTTAGCTGACGGATTTGAGGAATGTGAGGCTCTCGCTCCCGTTGATATTCTAAGGCGCGGCGGTATAGAGGTAACCACCGTCGGAGTCGGTTCAAGGAGCATTACGGGCGCTCACGGAATTACCGTGATGTGCGACTGCGATACAGGCAGTATTCCGCAGTGCGATATAACCGCCGTCGTATTGCCGGGCGGTATGCCGGGCACGCTTAATCTTGAAAAGAATGAAACCGTTATTGAATATGTGAAAACGGCGGCAAAGGAAAACCGTATAATAGGCGCTATATGCGCGGCGCCCTCTATTCTCGGGCATATCGGATTATTAAACGGCAGGAAAGCCACCTGTTTCAGCGGTTTTGAAAAGGACCTTACAGGAGCCGAGGTTGACAGTTCGCTCCCCGTTGTGACCGACGGGAACATTATCACCGCATACGGCGCGGGCGCGGCTTTTGATTTCGGTTTTGAACTGCTTGCGCTGATAACGAACGACCGCAAAAAATCAGAAGAATTAATGCGGTCAATGCGTTACAAAAATTAATTATTTTTCGGAGAAACAAGATGGAAAACGAAAAGGAAAATCTTAACAACGAAAACACTTCGCAGAATGAAGAAGGATTTATAATAGGAAAAGATTTTGTGGTGGGTGAAGACACCGAAACAAATGAAATTCCCGAAAGAACTCCCCGCGGCAGGCACAGCCGCAAAGGCCGCAATATCGTAAAAAACACGATTTGGATACTTTCTATAATAATAGTTTCCGTCGGTATTGCTTTCGGCATAATATTTGCGGGCGCAGACTATATGGGAATAGGCTTCGGCAGAGGTGAAAACTGCGTTATAGAAATAGAGCGCGGGTCTTCCGCAAAGCAGATAACCGAAAAACTGCAAGAATGCGGCGCCGTTAAGTTCCCGCTTTTATTCAGGGTCTACGCCAAGGCGAAGCATTATGACAGTCAGTTTAAATACGGCGTATACAACTTTAACAACGAAGCGGGATATGACGCGCTTGCGCAAATGCTTATTGAAGAAGGCGCTGTTTCCGAAAACGTTACGGTTACCATACCCGAAATGTCAACGGTTGACGAAATAGCCGATATTCTTGAAAAGGCGGGGGTATGCACCAAAACCGACTTTATTGACGTTGTTCAAAACGGGAAATTTGATTATGATTTCATAAAAGACATACCGAGCGATACGGTGTATTACCGCCTTGAAGGCTATCTGTTCCCCGACACATATAATTTTTATTGTTATGAGTCAAAGGAATGTGCTTATCTTGCCGTTGAAAAAATGCTCGGCGAATTAAACAGTCACCTTACAAGCGATATGCTTACTAAAATTAAAAACGGGAAATACAGCCTGCACGAGGTTATGACTATGGCGTCCATAGTAGAGCTTGAAGCGGGTGGCGAGCCGAGTGAAATGAAAAACGTATCGGCGGTATTTTATAACCGCCTTGCAAGCCCCGATTTTTCAAAACTCGAATCCTCACCTACACAGAAATATCCCTACGGCAACGGTAAATATGACACCTATAAATGTTTGGGTCTGCCGCCCGGACCGCTTTGCTCTCCGAGCGCGAACTCGATTGCCGCCGCCGTATCCCCCACCGAGAATTTTGAATACTATTACTTTGTTACCGACGCAAAGATGAAGTTTTACTACAACAAGACTCTTGCGCAGCACAATTCTACCATAGCAAAGCTCAAAAAGGAGAATAACTGGATTGGCGACAACTAATTATAAAATACCCGAACTTTTATGCCCCGCGGGCGATCTTACACGCCTTAAAGCCGCGGTTGACTTCGGTGCGGACGCTGTGTATCTTGCGGGCGAGGAATTCGGAATGAGAACAGCCGCCGCCAACTTTTGCGAAACCGACCTTGAAAAGGGAATTAAATATGCGCACGAAAACGGCGTAAAGGTTCACGTTACCTGCAATACCCTGCCCCACAACGAGGAACTGCCGCGACTGCCTGCCTTTCTTGAAACCGTCAACGGTTTGGGCGCCGACGCAATAATCGCCGCCGACCTCGGCACGATGAGAATGGTTAAAAAATATGCGCCAGATTGTGAGCTGCACGCTTCGGTACAGTCTGGAATAGTGAATTACGAGACCGCGAATTTCCTTTACGATATGGGCGCAAAGCGTGTGGTTTTGGCGCGCGAGCTTTCCCTCAGCGAAATTGCGGAAATAAGGGCAAAAACGCCCTCCGACCTTGAAATCGAAGCCTTTGCGCACGGCGCTATGTGCGTGTCGTTCTCAGCAAGATGTCTGCTTTCAAGCTATATGACAGGGCGCGATTCAAACAGGGGCGACTGCGCCCAACCCTGCCGTTGGAGCTATTCGCTTATGGAAGAAAAGCGACCCGGTCAGTACTTCAATATCACCGAGGACAGTAAGGGTACATATATTCTCAACGCCAACGACCTGTGTATGGCTCCCTATTTGGGCAAAATGGCGGAAAGCGGTATAGACAGCATTAAAATTGAGGGCCGTGCAAAATCCCACTACTATGTAGCGGTAACAACCAACGCCTATCGCGGCGCGCTTGACAGCCTTGCTGATTCTGACGGCAGCTGGTCGGCGCCCGATTGGGTAAATGAAGAACTGAACAAAATCAGCCACCGCACCTATTCCACGGGTTTCTTTTTCGGCAAGCCGCAGAACTCGCAGACCTATGAAAATGCAGGCTACATAAGGGATTATTCCGTGGCGGCTATTGTTACGGGTTACAAAGACGGAAAGCTAAGAGCGATATTGAAAAACAAATTTTCAAAAGGCACCGCATTCGACTGTCTTGAAGCGGGAAGTCCCCCGTTTGAGGTTAAAGCCGATGAATTGTTCGACGCTGATATGAATCCGATCGACGTTGCGCCGCACCCGATGATGGAGCTTTATATTCCGTTTGAAAGACCTATTAAAAACGGCTCTATGCTCAGAATGAAAGCCTAAGCACCGCAAACAACCGTAATAATTTATAAAAAAACCGTTTCAATTGAAACGGTTTTTTGTCTTAATATATAGCTTTATAAATAACGGGTCTTTTTTCGGGCTTTTCATTCCCGAACGAATATGCGGTTTTAAGCATTTCAGCCGCCTCCGCCGTGCGCTCCTCAGCGCCGTAAACAGTTGCAAGAAGTTCGCCTTTCTCAACACGGTCGCCGTATTTTTTATTAAGAACTATTCCTGCCGAATTATCTATAACATCGTCCTTGGTTTCTCTGCCTGCACCGCTTAATTGCGCCGCCTTGCCGACCGTCTCACAATTCATTGAAGTTACAAATCCGCTGTTTTCGGAATATATCGGAACGGCGGTCTGTGCTTTTTTAAACTGCGCCTTGCCCGTAATAAGGTCGGCATTACCGCTTTGCGATTTAACAGCGGCACAAAGACGGTTTAAGGCAGAACCGTCGTCAATCACACGTCTGACTTCGCTTTCATAAGCCGACGGATACTTACCGAAGCACAGCGCAGTCATAAACTCGGAAAGTTTAAAACAGATTTCTTTTAAATCATCGGGGCCGCCGCCTTTTAACACCTCGACAGCCTCCTCAACTTCAAGGCTGTTGCCGATATTATAGCCAAGCGGAGTGTTCATATCGGTTATAAGCGCCGCCATATTGCGGTCCGCGTTCTTCCCTATCTTTATCATTTCTCTCGCAAGTATTTCAGCGTCCTCGGGAGTTTTCATAAACGCGCCGCTCCCGCACTTTACGTCAAGAACTATATTCTTTGCACCCGACGCAAGTTTTTTGCTCATAATACTTGCCGCGATAAGCGGTATGCTTTCCACCGTTGCGGTAACGTCCCTCAAAGCGTATATCTTTTTATCGGCAGGCACAAGATTGCCGCTTTGTCCCGCCAAACACAGACCGTTTAACGCCGCGTTTTTTAGAAATTCCTCGGCGGTGACCGAAGTTCTGTAACCGTCTATTGATTCCAGCTTATCGACCGTACCGCCCGTAAATCCCAGACCTCTGCCCGACATTTTGGCAACGGTACAGCCGAGCGCCGCCGCTACCGGTGCCACCACCAATGTTGTCTTATCGCCGACGCCGCCCGTGCTGTGCTTATCAACCGTTTTATCGCCGAGTGGCGACAGATCCGCCATATCGCCGCTTTTAGCCATTTCAAGGGTCAGGGTAAGCGTTTCGCGCTCGTTAAGACCGTTAATACATATAGCCATAAGCAACGCCGAAATTTGATAATCGGGTATACTGCCGCCGACAACGCCGTTCACAAAATAGGCTATTTCTTTGTCGCTTAATTCCTTGCAATAGCGCTTTTTTGATATTATATCAGTCATTCTCATAATTCTTTCACCGTAAACCCGTAGGGAAGTAAGTCGGACAGCGTAAAAATTTTTTCTTCTTTGCCGTCAAACAGTATTATTTTAAAACCGTCCTTGCAAAATTCCCTCAAAACCTGACGGCATATACCGCACGGAGGGCAATAATCGGTAATCTGTCCGTTTTTTCCGCCTACAATAGCTATTGCTTCAAAATCGCGTTTCCCGGACGACACGGCGTTAAAAACCGCGGTGCGCTCGGCGCAGTTGCCCGCGGGATACGATGCGTTTTCCACGTTACAGCCCGTATAAACACTGCCGTCACAGCATAACAGCGCCGCACCGACCGAAAATTCGGAATAAGGAGAATAAGAAAACTCCAACGCCTTCTCAGCCTCTTTCACAAGCATTTTGTAATCCATAAAACAATCACCGTCACAGTAATACTACAATTATTTTATCCCGTAACTGCGGAAAAGTCAATTTTCAGGTTTTTTAACTATCGGCATAACCATATCGCAACGGGTTCCGCCTTTTTTGCCCGCCGAAAGTTTTAGCCCGTAGTTTTCGCCGTAAAGCAGATGCAGTCTGCCGTTTATATTGCGCAAGCCTATATGCTTTGACGATGAAACCGATATTGCGTTTATGCGGTTGTTTATTTCGGTAAGCTGTTCCTTAGTAAGTCCCAATCCGTTGTCCTCCACGGAAATCTGCATATCGGTGCCGCACCGCTTTGCGGATATTTCTATTTTTGAATTTTCATCAATATTCTGCAAAAATCCGTGGGTAACGGCGTTTTCTATAAGCGGTTGCAACGAAAGCCGCGGCACGTACGCATTATGCAATTCTCCGTCTATATCCCAAACAACGCGTACCTCGGCGCAGCAGCGCATCTTTACAAGCTCCAAGTATTTCTTGGTTATATTTATTTCATCAATGAGCGGAACGGTTATAATATTTATATCCATACTGTATGAAAATATATTTGAAAGATTTACAAGGCTTTTGCTTATATCGTTGTCTACGCCCAAAACCTCTGCCGCACGCCAATTTATAGAATCTATTGTATTAAACAGGAAATGGGGGTTTATTTGAAGCTGTAAAGCGGTGACCTGCGCAGTACGCAGATTTTCAACCTTGCTCCCCAGCTCGCTTTGCAAACCCGCCAATTTTTCCGAAAAGCCTATAAGCCCGTGTTCCAGAAATTCAACGTCACTCGAAAAATCTGAGCGTTTAACTATATTTGCTTCTTCTATTTTCTGCGCAAGCACGCGCATTTGTTCGTTCATTCGGTGCATAATAAGCGCGAATACCACACCGAACGCCGACATCAGGACGGCGCAATAGACAGCCGCCTTTATTGTCTGGTTTGTGATTACCGACATATATCCTGCCTTTGGGGACAAAAAGACGATTGACAGTCCCGTTTCTGACAGTTTTTTTGAAGTTACATAGTAACTGTTATTTTCAAATTTATAAGTTTTAAAATCGGAATAGCTTTTATCCCAATTCTCGCCTAAAAGGTTTGAAAGGTTGAGACCTATGCAGGTTCTGTCTGAAAAGGCAAGAACCGTGCCGTCGTTGGTTATGAGCATAACGTCCTTGCCGTAGGACGCGGTGTTGGGGTATATTTCTCTTAAACACTCAATCAGATTAATTTTTATTACCGTATCGTTCAACGAGCCGCCGCACCGTATATACAGCTTCCGCGACCAATTATCCGAACCGTTTATATAGAAGTTGCAGGAATTGTATTTTCCTATGCTCTCGCTCGGAATTTCGTCAAAAAGCGAACTGTTTGAACCGAACGTGCTGACCCCGTTCGACATACAGACGTCCTCAACGCCTCCGTATGTTACGGTGAACAGATTGATAAGGCTATGAATTTGGTTAGTATTTTCAGGCGTGGCGTTTGACATCGGAAGTAAAATGTTGTTTGAATTATAATTCGCACCCGCTGTTATGTTTTTGAAATAGTATTCAAACTTAACCTTTACCTGCTGCGACTGATAGTCCTCTGTTACTTCCATTTCATTTTTCATATGATTGTAGTTAATGGCATACAGCAGAAAAAATACGCATAACGCCAAAACAAAAAAGGAAAGCCTGACAAAAAGCTCCCTTTTCCTGAAAAATACAGAATTAATCTTTCGCGGAGCCATCAGTCTTTCCTCCTTTGCATATAAAGGTATTGATTCGGAAGCAGTCCCGTCACCTTTTTAAAGTTGGTACGGAAATTTTTGTTTGAATCATATCCTACTTCCCTTGCAATATCATTAAGCGATTTGTTTGTTGTATCTATTAAATGCATTGCGGTTTGTATCCTGACATCGGTGAGAAACTTTATAAAAAGCGTACCCGTAACCTGTTTAAAGGTCTTGCTTAAATATCCGCTTGAAACCGAGAATTGTTCCGCCGCAAGATTTAACGACATATCATAGCTGAAATTGTTTTTTACAAACTGCATAACGTTTTCAACAAGCCTTTGCTTATCCGAAAACGACGCCAATATTATATCTTCAAGTCTTTTTATAAACTCGCAAGGGTCGTTTGAACCGTTCGCGTCAGGCAGTTCCTTGTAAGAAAGTTCAAATTCCTTTCTCATTAAATCGGAAATTATCTTTGAAGCCGCATTATAGTCCTCGTTCAAATAACCGATAAGTTCATTTATTGAAGCATTTTTTGCCTCGTGATTAAGCGCCCGTATATTAGCGGCAAAGTTTTCTGCCGCAACGGCAACGCGCCTGCAAAACAGACAACTGCTTATACTGCCGTAAACGTTGGTAATTTCATAGCCGCTGTCAGGTTCAATGCCGTCAGGCATAGCGAAATATACCGATTTATCTTCCCCTTTGTCAACAAGGAAAGCGTATGTGCCGTTGCCGAAATCAATTATATCGTCATCGCTGTCGGACAGGAACTCCGTAATTGTAAAATCCCCGTCGTCCTTTCGCATAAAGACGTCAAGCAGAGTTGAAAAGCCGTAGAGGTCGTTTGAATCGTACAACAGCTTTGCAACGTTAAGACAACTGTTGACAGCAAGCCTTTTATTTTTTTCAAAACGGTTTTTATTTGCCTGTTGTGATATTAGATGTTCCCGCACTTCGTCAATTGTCTGTATAAGCTCCTGAAAAACGACAGGCTTGCAGATAAATTTGAACACGTGGCTTTGAATTGCCCTTTTTGCATAATCAAATTCCCTGTATCCGCTTATTATTATAACACTTATAGGCAGGTTTTGTCTATACACATAATCAGCAATATCAAGCCCCGATACGTAGGGCATTTGAATATCCAAAATTGCCGCGTCAATACCCTCGGGATTGTTCTTTATATACTCGAAAGCAGATTGACCGTCAGGAAATATTTCAAGAATATTTACATAGGGAAGATTCTCTTTTATTACAGCCTTCAAGCCCTGCCGTATTGATGGAGTATCATCAGCTATTATTATGTTAAGATCAGCCATTAAAATCTCTCCTGACTTCCGTTTTTCCGAGGGGGCTGTTGCATTTAGCAATAGCCCCCTCTTTTCCGAATTAATACGGACCTAACCACCCTGAATCGTCGGAGCTGTCCGTTGAACTTGTGTCCGAACCCGTATCCGAACCTGTTGATGAGCTTACGTCTGAACTCGTATCGGAACTCGTATCGGAACTTGTGTCGGAACTTGTATCCGAGCTTGTATCAGAACTCATGTCTGAGCTTACGTCCGAACTCACATCGGAGCTATCCTCGGAGCTTTCGCCCGAGCTTGTAGTTTCGCCGATATTTGCCTCGCCTAAAAGATAACGTCTTATAAGCAGAGAATCGGTCATAGTAACCTTACCGTCACAGTTGGTATCGGCACGTTTAAGCTGTTCATCATCAAGCTCGATCTCACCTATTAAATAATACTTAATAATCGTCGCGTCCTTGATGGTCACCTTGCCGTCCATATTGACGTCGCCGAGAATAAAGTTCTCAGAAACCTCGTCCCCGCACTTATACATAACAAGCTGAGCATAACCGTAGCTGTTTTTGCTGCCGAGGAGAATATTATATGATCCCGACATAGGAATATCAACGTCTTCGGTAACAAGTCTTGAAATAACAGTGCTTTGCATATTTACGTCGTTATTACCGCTTGTTATTACAACGCCGTAAATCGACTTCTTTATGGTATTATTGTCAATTATAGTATCGAGCATACATTTTCCGTTAGGAGCCATAAGCTGTATGCAGGCATTGTCTTCAAGCAGATTGTTTCTGACGACAACCGCCGTTGACGTATTTGCAAAACCGTGAGCATAAAGCCTGATATGCATATAATCGGTACCGTCGTTCTCGCCTGTTGCGTGGTAGAAGAAACCGTCGTAATAGTGACTGTTTACAATTGAGTTGTACCAGTTCGGGCTGTCGCCGTACGCCCACATACCCGTACCTTCGGACTGATGTATTTTATTTGAGTCATACACAGCCCCGACGAGGGTGCCGTATGTACCGAAGTTTGAACCTATTGAAACATCATTTCCTACGAAACACATATTGTAACGTGTAACATGGAAAACGACCCTTGAATTGCGGTTGGGTTCAACAACAAACGGTGAATCTATTACAACATAATTGCCGTAGCTTCTTACTATGCGGCGAACCTGACAGGCTCCCTGACCCTGAATAACGTAAAGACTGTTGCCGACCCAGAAATTGTCGCCCCAACTCTGTCCCGTTGTTACCTGATAGGTCGTGTCGGTTATCTTACGTATAATTCCTCCGCGGTTTTCACCGTAAGGCGGCGTGCCGTCGGTTGTGTATATTTCGCGGTTATTTGTAAGAATCATTCCGAAGGTGTTATCAGCGGCATAGAATCCGTCGCCGCCGACGCCGAAGCACATACGCTTGGTATAGTTGCCCTCAATAATCGTCTTGTTGGTCTTAAATGACACGTATGAACTGTTGGTTGAAATAAGCGAATTGTCGGTGCAGTTCAAATACAGATATTTGCCGCCGCGCAACGGGGTCTCAAAGAACATTATGTCATTATTCTGTATTTTAATATTTACAGCGTCGGAGCCGAATTTTATGCCCCATGAATCCTGTGTAGCTTCTGCCCAAACCATTGATTTAAGCTCGGTATAGCTTACAAGATTCTGACCGCCTGTACCCTCGGTCGGAGTACCGCCCATAGGGCTCTGCTGAATACGGATATTGTGGATATTGATATTCTCAGCCTTGCACGAAGCACCGATAAAGTTACCTGTGCGCTGACCGTAGAAGCTGATATCCGATATTTCAACATTTTTAACAGTACATATCATATGCTCGGGCAATTCGCCGAATTGGTATCTGTAAGGCGAGAACAAAATATTTGTGCGTTCAATGCTTTCGCCTTTCAAATGAACGTTATCGGGAATAGCAATCGCCCAAACAAGCGTATATGTACCGGCAGGAACGTATACCGTACCGCCGCCGTTGTTTGCCGCCGCTTCAAGCGCCGCAACAAAAGCAGGAGTGTCGTTTCCGTCTATTTCTGTGCTTGCACCGTAGTCAAGCACGTTGAAAACTTCTTCGGGGCGTTCCTCAGTCCACGAGGAGCCTATTGTGACCTTGAAAGGCTTGCTCCAACACGAATTGTTTCCGTGGCCGTTATAAACAGTCACCTCATAATCGCCCTTCGGGACGTTTGCAGGTATTGAAGCCGTAAGCGAATACTGGCTTTCAACCGATTTTACGGGCAGATCGTAAACAGCGCCCGAAGCGGATCTTAACTGAACCTTTAAGTTCATTGCGGCAACCTTATCCGCGTCGTAAACGCGCTCGTCGCTCGTTGTATCAACCGCGATATGCTTGCCTAAAATACGCAAGCTGCCGCCCGCCGTTGAAACGCCGCCCTCGTCGCCCAAGGTATAATCTATACGCGGGAGATTTATATACGCGTAAACGGGATCGGCGGTAGTATTCCTCGGGGTTACCTTTACGACGTATATTCCGTCTTCAAAATCGGACGGTATCTCAAACTTAAAGCAATTGTCGCTTTGCTGAATATACTCAACCGTTCTAACGTCGCCGCTGAAATACAGCGCGGGGTCTACGGGCTGTGAATATGCGGCGGTACTTGCCTTTTCGTCGAAATAGTTTTGCAGTACGTACCCTGCCTGATCGGTGCTGTCCGCCGCTCTTACAATTTCGAGCTTGGCGCCCGTATTACCGAGATTTTCACCGTAAAGCATAGTAACGTCGCCGGGTTTGATATGAGTGTTTGAAGTGTAGTAAACAACGGGTTGCGTTATTTCTACGTCTTCGTCCCAATCGCCCTTGGTGAACTCCACGTTTATATCGTCGTACCATACCTTACCCGCGGCATTAAACTGCCAGCCGTTAGGAGAAGCAAGTACAAGTCTTCCTTTCGGAGACAGCATATTTGCCATTATAGTAACGGGGTTTTTAGGATCGGAATCGGCAGTAAGATTGATAGCCGCCTTTAACGTTACGGGGTTGTATTCGATCTCTACGGTTACCCAATCCTTGAAATCGAAGGAGGGACTTAAATTTCGTCCGCCGTCACCGTTTGTAACGCCGTCAACACGGGTGGAGAAATTATAGCAATAATACTCCTCGTAATCGCGGTAAAAGTAAATACGCGAATAGTTGTTTTCATCAATGTAACTTACATATATTGAAGTACCGCGGAAAGCGCTTATAGAATCATCAAATTTGATACGGTAGCTTACCTTTGTCATAGTAGCCATTTGAGGCCATAAAAAGTCTCTGGTTCTATAATAACTGCTTTTGCCCGCAATTTCAAGTATATGGTTTGACTTATTCTCAGGATCTTCTATAACATTAAAGCTGTCGTCGTTTGAAATAAAACCGTTTGAGGCAGCGCCGTTTTTGTTACGCCACTTCGCGTCTGCGTATTCTCCCTCGAAATCCTCGTGGAAGCCGTCGGCAATCGTTGCCTGACCTACGCCGAGTTTTTGCATAAGGTCAAGGTCCTGTATACGTTCTACCAGCTTTGTTAAACTCTGCTTTTCCTTTTCGAGCAGGAGCTGCGCGTCATACGGCAGAGCTTCAAACTCGGCATTAGCGGAATCTATAAGTTCCTTGTCGGCAAGGGTAAGAGAATTTACGTTACGGCTTAAAACCGCAGACCATTTCTCGATATATTCCTGAGCAAGGGTACTTGCCGCCGCAGAAAACTTTACGTTTACGTCATCAACATAGAAATTATTGTGGCCTACCCCGGCGAAAGCAAACCTTTCGGAATTAAGCACGACCTGCGGTTCGCTGACCTCGGTTTTAAGATCGGTCTTCTTAAAGCATTTTCCGTTCTGCTCTATGGTAAACTCGGTCTTAACCTGATTTTCATCGGTAAGCGTGAAAACGACCTTTGAAGATGAATAAGTAAATTTGAAATCAAGCCATTCGGCGCTTTCAGCCGCGTTATCGGTTCCTATGTATTCCTTGTATATTACAGCCGAGCCCTTTGAATCACAATATCCGTCGGCTTTGAAATACGTGCGGCAGCACCATTTGCCGTTTTCGCGGATAAGGTCCAAACGTTTGTAATTGTTTTCGTCCTTATAGTAATACAAGAGCGAAATGGGTGCGCCCCAATGAACTGCCCCCGTAGAAAATATCTTTCCCGAAAGTTCCGAGAAGCTACCCGTCTTAGTCCAATAATTCGGGTGCAGACGGTAATACGGGGCAACCGAGGAACCGTTGTTTGAAGAAACTCTGAAAACGGTATTGCTCGTGTTCAGACCGCTTACGTGCGGATTTTCGGTAAAGCCCCAAGGATTGACCTTTTGCTCGTTATCAGCCGACCAATATTTTGCGTCGTCCGCATTTTCAAAATCAAAGAATATTGGGTCAAGATCGTCGATCAATGGGCGTTTGGGAATTTCTTGCAGATATATCGCTTTTTTAAGCACGTTAAGCAGCGATATATCGTCGCCCGCAAAGCTCCTTTGATTTTCGGTGAGCTTGTTGAATTCGGTTATTGCTTCCTCAACTCGCGCCTTGTCGGACAGCTTTACGGTGTCTGCGGTGAGAGAAAGAACATCGGAATACTCTTCACTTAACAGTTTTGCAATGAGAGAATCGGAATCTTCACTCTCTGTCACGCAACGCAGTACGAAATTATCAATATAACCTGCTCTATTATTGTTGCCCATTTGAGCAATAGCAAAGCCGTCTTTGCGCATATCGAAGGCATCAAATACAGCCGCCTTGCGTTCCGCGTCGTTAAGCACGGTTGACCCGCCTACACGGTAAGCCATAGTATATCCGCTGCTCGGAGTGCTGAAAGCGGTATATTCATCGCTCTCACCCGCCCTTGTGAGTTTAATTCTGAAAGTCTGCGATGACTCCAAAATAAATTCAAGCGTTATCCACTCATCACCATCGTTTTTGGCGATCATTTTTTGACCGTTGAAAACAGGATCTACCCAACAGGAAATAGCCTGAGACTTTGATGAATTCTTGGTAACGGCTATTCCCTCGGTCATACACAGCGAAAGAGCCTGATATTTACTTTCTTCATTTTTATAGAATTGCAGCGCTTTCCAATTGTTTGCGTCCTTATACCAATACACAAGTGAAAAACGGTTTGCGCTGTTGGTATTTTTTAGATTCATATCTGTCTTAAAGTAAACCTTCTGCCCCGAATTTTTCCATTCGGAAGACTTGGGCGAATAAAACGCGCTCGCGCCCGACGGTACGGTAAGATAACGTCCGTTTTCATCGCCGTCGGTATTTAGCTCCTCGCCGTCTGACGGCGTGCCGCTTTTAAGCTCCCATTTAAGACCCGATTCAAAATCATCGCTGAAACCTACGCCCTCTGCCGAAACGGGAGAATTGGCGAGAGTTACAGCCGACAGACAGGCAATTAAGACGGTGATACTAAGTAAAACCGAAATTACCCTTTGTCCGTTTATTGATTTCATTCAGGCACCGCTCCTTTCTTTTGTGGTGGCTCCGCCGAGAAACGGCGGAGCAAATATGTTTTAATAGGGTCCAAGCCACTCGCCCGAAGATGTTTCACTGCTCTGTGAGCCTGAGTCTTTACTCTCGCTCGGACTTGAATTTCCTGAACCGTTGTCGATTTCAACCCCGACAGACGTATCTGACGGAAGATCGGAACCGCCGTTTGAAGGCTTGGTGCCTTTCGTTTTGTCAGTTTTGTTTGTTTTATTTTCCGTATTGCTTTTTTCGGAGGCACCGCTTTCCTGCTTTTCTTCGCTTGAAGAATTTTCGGCGTATTCCGACGTAACGCTGCTGACTGACGACGTGTTTTTCTTATCCGCCGCCTTATCCTTGCCGCACGCACAGAGCGATACGGCAAAGAGCAGCCCTAACAATACAGCTATTGTTTTATTCCCAACCGAGGTCTTTATCGTCTTCATAATCTGCAATTATATCTCCCGACAAATCAGCCATTAATGCGTCTTTGGGTTGTCTTTCGGAAAAAATCAAGCTCGGTGAAGTATATTTTTTAAGTTCTTTCATTACTTATTACCTCCGAGTTTACCGGCATCTTTAAGTGCTTTTATAGCGTCGTCATATACATCGCCTGTATATCCCGCAATGTCATTTGCGGCGGCAAAAACAACGTATTCAAGCGAACGGCTCATTTTGGCATTGTCCGCGTCGGCGTATGCGTATCTGTAAGCGCCTTCGGGATCGCCCGCCTTGGTATACTTAATGTATGTACGGCAGACAAAATCGCGATCCTTTTTAATTTTATCGTTTTCAATAACGTTTGAAAGCACGCCGTATATATTCTTAGGCATAGTGTCGGTTCTGCTTTCGGCTTTAAGCGCCTTTGCACCGTTTGCGTTCTTAAAGTCCACGCGTTCAATGGTAAGCTGTTCGCCGTCTTCCAGCTTGTCATACGGCATAAACAGCGCGCCTGCGGCAACTACCGTGCAGTCGGCTGCGCCGTAAAGCTCGTTAGCCGCAACGTTTTGCGCGCCGAAGCGTATGCCTGTTGGATCGTTGTCCCTGAGCCAAGCGCCGTTGGTCATTGCCATTGTGTAGGGTGAGCGGAATGTAACTTTAAAATCATCATAATAAGCGGCGCCTGCACGGTTAGGTCTTCCTATCGCAATACTGTTTACGTTTGTACTTCCGTTTGTTTTTACATTGTAGACCTTACTGCTCTGACCGTTGCTGTTTACAACCGTAACATCTACGCCCGTAGCGGTATAGGCCATATTGACGGTGTACCACTGTCCCTGCATTGTACCGATAGAATCGGTGGTTCCGTTGACCTTAATAGGATTACTCCACTGGTTATCACGCCATTTTGAATTTTCCGCGTCATATTGCTTAACATAGAATTGTAAGGGGGCTGTGGTACCATCCGAATAGAAAGCTAAAAAGTCTGTCTTGCTGATATCCGCGCTTTCATTGTAATTCAAATATATTTTTGTAACATTTCCGTTATTTGAATGTACGGACGGATAGTACATTTTAAATGATACGGTATTAAGATAGTTTGTAGCGTGAGCGTCGGTAAACTTTATCTTATGTACCATTTCTATATTACCGTCGGGATCGCTTGCAAGGCTTACAACGTTCGCAGAATTGTTTCCGCTGTCGGCACTTGGGTTTTCAACAACCGAAAGATACTGTCTGTTAGAAGTTGTTGTGCTTGCATAATCTGTTTTTAAGTCAATATGGCTGCTTGCGGGAAGACCGTCTTCAAAGTCTATGTTTATATCGTTTCCCATATATGCGCTTGCTTTTTTCTCAACGCCGAGCAAATCCTCGAGCTTTGCGCCCTCTGTTTCAAGAGCCTCCTTTGCCGTGTCGGAGAAAGCCGCATATATCGCATAAGCCTCTTTCACCCTTGCGATGGTTGCGGTATAATCAGCCGAACCTGTTTTGAAGGAGTTGTAAAGTCCGTCTGCGTCAAGTGTGAAAAGGTCGGCGTAATCGTTTTTGAAGTTGATCGCTTTTGCGGAATCAACATCAAGTGTTAAGGTAAGGTCGTCATAATAACCTACGTTGGTATCGTAATTAACGCCTGCTATTCCGAACAAATCTTTGCGCAGATCGCAATCCGCAAAGTATGAAGTTGTGCTGACCTGACTTGCGGTTTTAATGTCATAAGCGTCGAAATTTGTTGTTATATTTGTATTTACATATTTTTCATCAGAATTATTTTCCTTATATAAGCTGAGTTCTATCTTATCCTTTGCGGCATAGGTAACGTCTAAACGCAACCAATCGGCTCTGTCGCCGACAAGCATTTTTTTACCGCTGTATTTAAGATCTGCCCATTTAGCAAATACTGTTTCGGAGGTAGCACTCGCACTACCTGCCAAACCGCTCTTCATAGCAACTATTCTTGTATCATAGGTATAATCTGCGCGTTCTGTTTCTTTACTGTCTGAAATCTTCAAATCCAAACCGAGCCAGTTAGTCTCGTCCTCATACCAGAGGATTATACGCTGCCAAGACATATTACCTGATGATTTAATTCCGCTGTTGTTAATACGAACGGACATTGACTTTTTAACATAATCGGTTTCCCAATGTTTAGGTGTGTAAATGTTGCTTTCGCCTTTTCCTATTTGGAAAACAAAATTTTGTGTACCGTCGATTTCTAATACTGTGTTCGGGGTGCCAATATCAGTCTCCGTAGCATTTTTGTCTGTCTTATTTTCTATAAACTGCTCATCGTCCGTATTAAAGTCGTAAGTAACAACGCCGTCCTCAGGGAGCGTAAGTCCATCGCCTATTGGTCTGGCGTACGAGGGAATAGCAAATGCCGACACAGACATAGACACAAGCAGTGCGGCCGCTATTGCCTTGATTTTAGTTATTTTCATTTGTGTTTCCTCCTCTTAATGCTTGTAATCGCTTTTATAGTTTTTAATGTAATCGGGAACGTCCTTATCCCAATTGCCGCCGATATAGTTATCGTAACTGCCGCCCATCAGGTCGTCGAGCTTGCGGGCAATTATATTATCGACGTAAACGTCAGCGCCATCGGAGCCGAAGCCTATACCGCCGAAGCCGTTGACCGATATATTGGCAGTTCCTTCATCGACCGCCTCGCATTTAACCTCACCGTCACACAGAACGGTAATTTTATTGTCGAACGCCTCAACAGTCCAGGTGTGCCAATTATCCTTGTCGAGATAGGTTCCGTCAAGCGCGGTCTCGCCTATCTTATAATGCGAGCCGAGGTAACCGCCGTTACCCGCCATAGCATATTTGTAGATACGGATATATTTTCCGTATTCAAGCGACACTCGGTATCCGAAATATCCGTAAGCCACCTGTTTTCGGTGGCGGACGTAGAAATTGACCTGATTTACGCCGCTGTCAATAGTATCCTTGCCGAATTTCAAATCGGCTGAAAGCGAATAATCAGCCCACTTATCGTTTGCAAAATGATAATCGTCGGTGCTGAAAGAACGGTGCCAATATCGGTTATCGCCGTCGGTCACAATGTCGGCATACTGCGCCTCGTTTTCGCCGTTATCCCAATAGGGATTATCTATAAGCGTCTTGCCGTCCTCGTCCTTATTTACCAGACTTCCGTCGGTAAAGGTCTCCCTGAACAGGATATTATCGGTAAGCGCGGGGTCGGGAGGCAGGGTATTTTCCTCCTCGGAAGAAGACGAACTTCCCGAGCTGCTCGTATCCTCCTCGTACTTTGAACCCTCGGGTCCCTCAATGGAAACGTTAAAGTCGGTAAAAGAGGTATCTATCCAATTCTGCTGACTGCACGAGTGCGCGGCTATACCCGCCATAACGGTTTCGTCCATTTTAACGTAGACGGTGTTGAGTTTGACCCAATTGCTGCTGCCGTTATTGAGATAATAACCGTTTACGGTGTTGCCCTGCTTTTCAAGGCGGAGCTTTACGGGGAACTTAGGCGCGTCGCCCTCGTTGCTCTTTATAGTGGCTACGCCCTTTTTAGTGCGGTAAACTATACCTATCCAGTTATTGCGGCAATGCAGATATATGCTTGGTGCGTCGGCTGAGTCGCCGCTTCGTATCGCTATACCTGTTGAAGCGTTATCGTGCAATGAACCGTTTAACGCGTCACGGCTCAGAATTGTGGTTGAAACGGTTATTTTACCCTTATCGGCGTAAGCCACCTTATAGTTTTTATAAGCAAAAGCAATATCGTCGTTCTCCGTCCACATAACGTAGGCATTGGTCTTGATATTGTACTTCTCGCCGTCATAAGGTGTAAACGTGCCGTCTGGCACATACTGATCCTGTATTATCGACAGGTTTGAATCATACAGCTTAAACTTAAATTCGGGGTTTGATTCCTCGAATATAACGTCAGCCTTAGCGTTAAGCATTGTTGCCGAAAGGACAACGCAAACTATTGCCAAAACCGCCGCCGAAAACGTTAAAAGCGTCTTTTTACACAAGATTCGATTCATCGTTTTCACCTCCCGCAGAGTATTTCTTTTTCATCACAAAGTAAAGTGTTGTAGGAATTGAGAATAAAACAAGCGAAACGCCTAAGAGTGCCAACAGCATCCATACGGTGTTACCGACCTTAAACGAGGTCTTTATGCCGACATCGCCTGCCGCCAGCGTCCTTGTTTTAACCTTGACAACCTCTTTTATTATTTCCTTTTCAACAGTTTCGGTCTGGGCAACTGATGAAGGCTCGTCATCGGAATCTTCATAACCGTCGCTTTCGGAATTATTGAGCGCAAACATAAGGTTCATCAAATGGCGGTAAACGGAAGCAAGTTTGCCCTTTGCCTGATCCGATAAATTATCGTAATCAGACATCGCCTGCTGTATAAGCGCATAATCGTTTTGAGTTACGGAATCCTCGCTCTTCATAATAAGACTTAAATACTTGGAGCGGAAATCGTTATATTCGCGGACTACCGACTCAGGCTCGGGGGCATTTTTGATTTCAAGCTCCTTATACCTTTCGTACAGCAGTTTTATATGCTCATACTCCTTTGTGAGAAGCGCCTTTGTGTATTTATCGAAAACCTCTTCATAAGTGTTGATTGCCGACTCTATTTCGGCTTTCATATCAGGCTCATACACAACGTTTGAAACGGGCAGTTCAATTAAGGATTTATACGTTTCCCTAAATCCCGCCGCTATTTCGGCTGCCGCTTTTCTTGCGTCCTCGTCTTCAATGAGAGCGTTTATATACGCTTTCATTTTTTTGAGGTGTTCATACTCGGCTTTGAGTTTATTCCTCACGTACGCCGATTTTGTCGCGTATTCGTTAAGCGCGTCGCTCACCTTTGCAAGGTCGCCTATTTTTGCGGTTTGCTCGGTAAGGGCTATTGCCTCGGCGTTATCCTGCAAAAACTTCTTAATCTCATTATCAAGCGCCTGCTGGTTTTTCTCGGCTTCTTCCTTTTCCTTTAACTCGTTATACTTTTTCTGCGCTTCAACAAGCGTTGAATAGTTTGTAACAAGCTCCTTTTCGACCGAGCTTAGCTTTGAAAAGGCATTCAAAGCAAGCGTTATTCTTCGCAAGCACTCATCGCTCGCGTCAACCGTACCTATATTATCAATAAGTTCGATGGTGTTCTTCACAGCCGTTGTGGCGGTATGCTTTTTGAGGTTTACCGACGCGGCGCTTACCGTGTTTGCAACGGAATTGAACTTCTCGTCGCAAAGCTCGATCATATTAAGTGTAATTTCCTTTTTTCCCTCATTCTCGTCGGAAACGGTTTTGAATTGGAGCTTTAACAGCTCTCCCGACGCGAATGAAACGTTTTTATCGCTGTCCCAAACAAGCATAACCTTTCCGTTTTTCGCACCCACGGAGCAGTCGGAAATTTTATCCTCTGTCACGGTGTATTTTTGCAGTTCAAAATTCGTTTTGTCGTAAATTATTTCTGCAAAAACGCCTGCCGCGGTAAATCCGTCGGTACTCACGGTAACGGTAAAGGAGTTATCTTTATAAACCTCTGCTTTGTTTGAGGATAGTTTGAATTTCGCCGAAGGAGCGGAAACAGCCGTGTAGGCGGACAGCAATCCTATTGCCGCCGCCACACATATTGCTCCCAATCTTCGGAGAGCTTTTAAGGTCAAGAGAACTCCTCCTTATTTTTTGTTTGCTACGTATTCATCAGCCTGTTTCTGGAAGTCGGCAATTACGGTGTCAAGTCCCGCCGCCTTTGCCTTATCCATCATCTCGTTGTAATATGTCGTATAATCAGACATTACACCGTTTATAAGCGTTTCTTTATACTCCTTAAAGATTGCGGTAAGCTGTGAAAGCTCCTTTGTAACGCCGCTTGTATCAACACAGAAGCCTTTAAGCGGAGACTCGCGCTGCTGTTTACGTACTACGGTGTTATAATTCTTGATGTAAGCCGCCTGACCCTCGGGGATATTAGGTGTTTCCCACGCATAATCAAGGTTGCCGAGCATCCAGTTTGCTATACCGTACTTACTGTTTGAGTCACCCTGAATGGTGTAGTCATACGGCTTAACGCGGTTTTCGCCGACCTTGTCGTAATGAACGCCCTCAATACCGTATATAAGCATATTAAAGAGGTCCTTGCCCTTATCGCTGTGAATTAAATCAAGGAACTGTATTGCTCTTTCGGGGTGCTTTGCCGTGAAAGGAATACAGGTGTAGGAAGCCTCGCTGCCTATATTAACGGCGCCCTGATATTTATTGTCGGCGTCGTCGAGCAAATAAACGGTTAAGTCAATTCCGTTAGAGGTCTCGTGTTTAATTCCTCTTTCATCATCTACATTAAACCAGTTCTCGGTACTGTGCGCGCCGAGTATACCTGCTCTGCCGCCGCTGGAACCGCCGTTTCCTGTAAGAACGTCTTTGGAAATAAGACCGTCCTTATACCATTTAGCGCCGTATTCCATCATCAGTTTAAATTGCTCTGTAAGCATAAAGTTTGTAACGGTCGGCTTTTCGTCGAACGGATTGTAGCACATATAACTGCCTTCCTCGCCCGTTCCGATAAAATCATATCCGCGCTGTGCTACGAACTGGCAAATATGCTTCATAGTTCCCAGACACTGAGAAACCGTATCCGTATCCCAAGCGCCCGCGTTTTTGCTTGCGTAAAGATATTTGTCGATTACGTTGAACAGTTCCCTTGTAGCAAAGGGTGAGCCGTGCGCCGCTTTCAGAAGCTCGTCTTCATTCATATACTGAGCAAGCTCGGAAGGAATTGCAATACGTGCTGTTTCAGACGCATAGAACTGAATGTGCGGTATGCCGTAGAGCTTATCATCTACGGTTATGGTGTTATAAGCATACTCGTAATCGGACCACTCTTTTTTGAGGTTGGGAGCATACTCGTCAATCAGGTCGTTAAGAGCCGTATAAGACTTCTTATTGATTTCGGAGCCGACGTCGAATGAATAGCCCGACCAAACAAGGTCAACAGGCTCGCCCGAAGACATCCAGAGCGACCATTTGGACGGCAGAGATTCAAGGCACTGCAAGTCAAGCTCGGTATTCGGCAGGAGGTCGGCAAGCAGCTTATTGGCTTCCTTAACTACCATACCGAGGTCCTTTTGCTCTGCCCACATTACTACCCAACGGAGCTTTACCTTTTCGTTGCTCTTATCGCCGCAGCCCGACATAAATGCCGACATCGCGACTATGATAAGCGAAAACATAATGCAAACAATTTTTTTCATTTCTTTTTTCACCTTTCTTTTTTTAAATTTGTTATAAAGCCTTTCGGCATTATCCCTTAACAGAACCGATAACCATACCCTTTGCAAAATACTTCTGGAAGTACGGGAACAGTATCGCCGCGGGCAGCGCGCCTATAACGCAGACCGCAAATTTAAGCGTTTCGGTAGGAATATTTACGCTGTCGTTCGAGCCTGCCATTTCAAGCGCCTGCTTTAAGAAGTTGCTTTCCTTAATAACCATTTGCAGATAATACTGAATGTTATACATCGTGCGGTCGTTTATGTAGTACATAGGAACGGTAAAATCGTTCCACCTTGAAAGCAGCGTCATAAATCCGAGAGACGCGAAGCACGCCTTTGACATCGGGAAGATAATAGAAGTAAATATTTTTCTTTCGCTTGCGCCGTCTATTTTTGCCGCCTCTATGAGGGACACGGGAATTTGCTGAAAGAACGTTCGGAAAATGAATATGTTATACGCCGCCACAAGACCCGTTACAACGTATACGAGCATATTATTCATAAGTCCGAGATACTTGGTGTTGATTATATATGTCGGGACAAGGCCGCCGCTAAAAATCATTGTTATAAGGAAGTAATATGTAAAAAACTTTCTGAACCTGAATTCCTTTCTTGACAGCGCATAGCCCGCAGTGGACATAAGCAGCAACGAAAGAAACGTACCTATGACCGAACCGTATATCGTTACCCCGTATGCCCTGATAATTGAACCGAAATTCTTAAACAACAGCTTATATGCCGTTGTGTCAAAATGAAGCGGTATCAGTTTATACCCGTAACGCACAACGTCGTTTTCGTTTGAGAAAGACACGCCGATTATCGTAAACATAGGCAGGACAAAAATCAGCGTCAGTATAATTAGGACGATATTTACGCCCCACTTATGTTTTTTAAGAGTTCTCTTTTTAGCCAATTTTGCCACCCCCTAAAACATTGCGGAATCGGGATCGAGCTTTCTTACAACAGCGTTCGAGCCCAAAACCATAATAAGTCCCACGACGTTACACACAAGACCTACCGCCGAAGATACGCTCATATCGCCCGCAACAAGTCCTCTGTAAAGATAGGTCTGAACCGTATCCGTAACGGGATAGAGCGGACCCGAATCCATAGGAACCTGATAGAACAAACCGAAATCTCCGCCTAAAATGCTTCCCATTTTCATTATTGTTATGATACATATAAGCGGTATAAGCGACGGAATACCGATTTTTGTCCATTGCTTAAAACGGCTTGCTCCGTCAATAGACGCCGCCTCAAACAGGCTCGCGTCAAGCGACATCAGGTTTGCATAGTAAAGCACGCAGCCCATTCCGACGTTTTTCCATATATCGGCGAGCTGTAATATAAAGGGCCAATATTTAGGTTCTTGATACCAGTCCACCGTCTTAGCGCCGATAAGCGAAAGGAATTGATTTACCATACCGCCTGAATGGCTTAAAAGTATGTAAAACACATAAGCGCCTACGACCCAAGAAACAAAGTACGGCATTAAAAGCCCCGTATGGTAAACACGCAACAGCTTAGGACTTGTAACCTCATATAGAAGTATCGCAAGGGTAACGCCCGTTAGTATTCCTATAAAATGGAACATAAGCGAATATCCCATAGTGTTTCTCAAAACCCTGAACGCGTCGTTTGAAGTGAAGAAATAATCGAAATACTTAAATCCTACCCAAGGACTTCCCAATATTCCGTCAACATAGTTATAATCTTTAAATGCAACTACAACACCGAAGATAGGCAAATAATGAAATATCAACAAATACAGCGCCGCCGGCAAAACAAGCAACAAATAGGGTATATTCTTTTTCCAACTGGTTTTAGTGGTTGCTAAATCGCTTGCTTGCAGCTTCACTTTTCCTCGTCTCCTTCAATTTCATTATCTTCCGCCGTTATATCCGCGGGTCTGTATTTTCTTGTCATTCTTATTACAAGAATTATCATAACAACAGTTGCGCAAAGCACCAAGAAGATAAGCACGCTTATTACTATTATCAAAATAGTCTCTGCCTGATTTCTTGTGTTCTGAACCGTTATTTTGGTTTCCAGATCCTTTGCCTTTTCGACGGTGTCCGTGCCGTCCTGACCGTCAGCCGACGACTCGGTCTGAGTATCGCCGCCGCTCTCGGTACCCTGTGCCGCCTGACTTTCTGTGGCAGCAGGAGTATTTGAAGCGCCAGGGACAAAGGCGTCCGCCGATTTTACAACGGGGGACGTTTTGAGCTTAGGAGTTGTGACTCCGTCGGTTATCCAGCCGTCAAGCCCCGCAAACTTTTGGAGAATTTCCGCAGGCGCGGCTGCTCCGAATCCCATTTGCAGACAGCCAGCCTCGTTGCTCACCCAGCAGTTGTTTACCGCGTTTTTAGACGTCGGAGCATTGGTTCTGCCGACGATTTTTGAAAGCGTATAACAATTGGAAACTATTTTTTCAAGTTTATCATACTGGCTTACGCCTATAAATCCTGCTCCCGCAGTAAGCGTGCCTTCGCAATAACAGTTGGTTATCCGCGAATCGGTATCCGCCTTGCCGAAGCAGGCACCGCTGTTATTCGGCGACGCAGGGGCATTGGTCGTACCGTTAAACCAACATTTATCTATTGTTGACGCCTCTATCATACCGACAAGACCGCCGATATTATAATATCCGATAGAACCGACTGTGCCTTCGGCGGCGGAATTTTTAATACTGCCGTTTCTAAGCAGTCCCGCAAAGGCACCGACGCTGTTTGTTTTCGCGTCTATTGTTCCGCTCACATAGCAACCGCTTATATTTGTGTTTTTGGCAATTCCTATGAGTATGCCGGACGCCATTTCGTCCTGACCCGGATTCCAAGTGCCGTTGGCATTCTGCTTGTGCTGACCTATTACAGTATTTGTAACCTTAGCGTTAAGCACGTAAATATTTTTAAAGGTAGCGCCGTCGGTCGCACCGAACAGAGCCGCCTCCCAATGGGAATTGTTTTCTGAGTAGTCGGGATAGTTGTTCGACTCAAACGCGTGACCGTTCTTCTCGCCTGCGTCGTTATATACCGTAAGGTTCTTTATAGCGTAAAGCGGTGCGCCGTCCTCACCCAAATCACAGGTAAAGGTGCCCTTAAACGGTTTTGCGAGAAAACCTATCGGAGTAAAATTGCCCGCCGAACTCAGGTCAATAGTGTTGCCGAGCTTGTAGTAAGCCGACGGTTTATCCGCCATTGCCTTTAACTGTTCGACATTCGTTACTATGTACGGACTTTTCTTTGTTCCCTTTCCCTCATAGCTTGCCGCAGACGTCGGTAAAGCGAACATTGCCGCCATACTCATAAAAATTGCCGTTGAAACAACTATTGAGAGAATTTTGGCTTTGATGTTGTGAATGTGCATAAAATATCCTCCTTTTTTACACTTACAATTATATCACTGTGTTAAATCGTTGAAAACTATCCAAATTTTTCTGATAGGGTGTTTTTTTACCGATTGGAACAAAAACAATCCTCATATCACATAAAAATACGGGCATAATTTACAATGAAATTATGCCCGTACAGGTTTTCAGTCGTTTTAGCCTTTTATTATTTTCTTATATGTATAAAATGAATTCTTTGGTATTCGTTTTTTGGTATCGTAATCGACATAAACCAGCCCGAAACGCTCGCGCATAGCCGACGCCCACTCAAAATTATCCATAAACGACCAATGCATATATCCCCTGACATCGGTACCGTCCTCAATCGCTTTTGAGAGCTTACCGAGATAACGCTCTATGTAATCGCACCGCTGCGGGTCGTGAACCTTGCCGTCAAGCTGGACCCAATCGGTTCCCGACATACCGTTTTCGGTTACGAATATCGGCTTTTTATATCTTTCATAAAGAAATTTCGGTCCCCAATACAGCGCTTCGGGAACGACCGTTGTTTTATTCGCGGTAAGTCCCGTAAGTTTTCGGCACCGTTTATATCCTTTTTCGCAGGAACCGTCATATTCATAATACGAACCGCCGTATATGTTCTGACAGTAAAAATCTATCGGCTCGCTTATTATTTTAAGGTCTTCTTCCCAACCGCTCGGCAGATGTTTTTTAAGCTGCGGTATATCGGGATATTTCCCGAATATAACGGGATCGCTCCACCAGCTTATCGTGTGGAACCAACCCTCTGCATCACAGTTGAAATAGCACTTTCTTGCCGCCTCAATATCTTCTTGTGAGTCGGTATATGGAATCGGAACGTCGCCGCACGGCGCGTATCCAACTTTACAGCCGTATTTGTGCAACGCTTTGACGGACAGACCGTGGCCTTTAAGCATATTATGCGCCATCGGTATAAGCTCATAATCACCCAAGCCTTTTATTCCGGGCGGAAAATAACCCGAATCATAACCGAGCGGCAAAAAGCACTGCGGTTCGTTTATCGTAATAAAATTTTTGACCCTGTCGCCGAAGTATTTGCCGACGGTATCGGCATAGTATTCCATCCAATATGGGCTTTCGGGATTTCGCCAGCCGCCTCTGTCTTCAAGAGCCTGCGGATAGTCAAAATGAAACAGCGTGATATAAGGCGTTATTCCGTATTCGAGACATTTATCTATTATACCGTTGTAGAACCGCACGCCATTTTCGTTTACCCCGCCCGTTCCGTCGGGTATAAGCCTTGCCCAATTTATCGAAAATCTGTATGCATTTACACCGAGTTCTTTCAAAAGCTCAACGTCTTCCTGCCAATGATAATAGTGGTCGCAGCCGTCATCACCTGTGTACCCCGAGGCAACCTTTCCTTTCTTCTGACAAAAAACGTCCCAATTGCAAGCCCCCGCGCCGTCAACTCCCGACGCGCCCTCTATCTGATACGCAGCGGTGGAAACTCCCCATACAAAATCCTTAGGAAAATTCATCTGCCGTCCTCCTACGCTTAGGATATATTTTCAACTTAATTCTATCATTCGCGCACATATTCAAAAAGGTGTTAAATTTTTTTGGATATATCTTTTTTTATCGTTCACGTCTTTGTATAGTTATGCTAACGCTGTTGACAATTAAAATAATTTGCCGTATAATACTAACTAACGTTAGTTAGTATATGGGGGAAATGTATGAAACATGAGGACACAAAACGAAAAATACTTGAAAAAGCATTAGAGTTATTCGCCTTAAACGGCTATGATTCCGTAAGTGTCAGTGAAATTGCAAAAGCGGTTGGAATAAAGGCACCGTCGCTTTACAATCATTACAGCGGTAAACAGGCGATTTTCGACGCAATTTTTGCGAACGCCGCGGAAAAATACGAGAAATATACGAATACGGTATCGGTTCACGTTCAAAACGCCTCGCAGGACCTGGACGTATTCACAAAAATAACCGAGGATATGCTTACGGAAAAGGTCGTAAAAATATTCGCCTATTCCCTGCACGACGAAACTATAAGCCGTTTTCGCCGAATGATGACAATAGAGCAGTTCCGTTCTGCCGAGCTTTCGGAGCTGTACTCGAAACGCTATATTTATCGGTTGACGGAATACCACTCCGCTCTTTTTAAGGGACTTATCAAAGCGGGAGAAATTAAAAACGAGGACCCCGAAACGCTTGCGCTTATGTATGTTTCGCCCATTATAACTCTTATTGAGGTCTGCGACCGCCAGCCCGAAAAAGAGGCGGAATGTATTGAAAAGCTGAAAGCGCACGTTCGGTTGTTTTACCGCACGTTTCATATTTCAGGGGGTAGCGGAAAATGAAAAAGACGCTTGTTCAAAAATTAGGTCTGACGGGTGTTTTAAGCCTGCTTTCCTACACTGCGGCAGTGGTATTTGCGCCGCTCGCATATACAGGGTACGATTGGAAGTCACAGGCGGTGAGCGACCTCAGCGCCGCAAACGCTCCGTCGCTTGCACTTTGGAACCAATTCAGCAGTTTTTATAACGTATGCGAGGTTCTGTGCGCCGTAATCGTATGTATCGGAATACAGGGCAAAAAAACACGGCTTTTGCGCGGCGGGATCTACACATTCGCCGCAATGGAATTTATTTCGGCGGTAGGCTACCGTATGTTTCCCCTGAGCGACAGCGGATATGCAGGCGCATTTCAGGACAAAATGCATATTATAATTACCGCCATTGTCGTTATACTGTCGATTGCTTCGCTTCTGACAATAATCATAGCGGGCATAAAAAATAAAGACTGCCGCTCGTACGGCATTTGCGCCGCGACAGCCCTTATAATGATGCTGGTCGGCGCATTCGGTATGAAGATAGTGCCGTCGGAATATTTCGGGGTGGTTGAGAGGTTCAGCGTTTTCGCCGCAACAGGCTTTAACGCCGCGCTCGGATTACATTTGTTCTTCGGCAGATGAATTTTTAATCCACTCATCAAGAAAACTTATTTGCTCATCTGTATGAAACCAATGCTCGCCGTCTTTCATTACCGTCAGCTTTGACTTGGTTTTATCGGCAAACTCGGTTATTGTATCTATTGATGTAAGATTGTCCTTTTCACCGTAAAGGATACAGGTGGGAACATTCCATTTAACAGAATTTTCACGCACATAGCAAAGGTATTTCCACGACAGCGTTTCGCCGAAATCGGTTGCTATTTCCCCTGATTTTGAGAGTTTTTCCTCGGTAACGCCTGATAGGGTCATCATATTAAGAATCAGCCTTTTCATATCAACAACAGGAGATATGAAAAAGGCTTTTTTTATTTTTCCGTTAAGATCGGCGTTCATTGTAAAAAAAGCGCCTATGCTGTTGGCAATTACGTATACCGAGTCATAATCGGCACTGTGCAGATTGAAAAAATCGGTAAATTCCTTTTTTGCTTCCCACGGGGTCTGTGATTTATAGTCAAACCCTATAACGTCGCAATTCTTGAAGATAGGCTTATAATGCTCCGCCTCACCGGCGTTGCCGCCCTTACCGTGTATATATACTACAAGTTTTTTCATTTTTGTTCTCCTCTTCTTCCCTGTTTTTTAAGATATTTTATGAACATTTCCGTTGCAGGAGTTAAACGTTCCTTATTCTTTACGGCAAGTCCTATCTTTCGGTAATACGACGGTTCAAGAGGTCGGATCTCCACACGGTAAGGTATCCTTTTTAGAATAAGCGACGGCAAAATTCCTATACCGAGCCCTTTTTCCGCCATTGCCATAATGGCAAAATCCTCCCACGTTGTGAACCGTATATTCGGGCGCACACGGTTCTTTTCAAGCAACTCCGTGACTTCGGTTTTGCCGCCACGCTCCAAAAGTAAAAACGGTTGTCCATTCAAATCCTCTACCCTGACAGTTCCGCCCTGCGCAAGCGGATGACCGACGGGCAGTACCGCCTTGTATTCGTCCTCTATTAACAAAACGGCGTCAAAATCGGCTTTGTCTTGAAGTCTGACCATTCCGCAGTCAACACGTCCCTCATCTATCCACCGTTCCACCTCGTCATAATCTCCGAGCAGCATTTCACATTCAATGTCGGGGTAATCCTTTTGAAATTCCGAAAAGACGTCGGGCAGCAGATTTATCGCCGTGCTTGCAAAAGTGCCTATTCTAACCAAGCCCGTTTGGATACCTTTCATTTTGTTAATATAACCGTCAAGCCCGCGTTGGCGGTTCAGTATTTCCCTTATAAGCGGCAGAACTTTCTCACCCGAGGCGGTAAGGCAGACGCCGCCCTTCCCCCTTTCAAGCAAGGTTATGCCCCATTCATTTTCAAGGTCCGCAATCATTTTGCTGACCGAGGACTGCGCATAATTCAAATCCTGCGCCGCTTTTGTAAAGCTCCCTTTTTCAACCGCTTTTACAAACGCCGCATATTTAGCCAAATGGTTATCCATAATTTCATATTCCTTTTTTCGATACTTTATATCGATAATATTCGCTTTTCTTATTGTAACATCTTATGTATAATAGTTCAAGAATTTTTGAAGGTGAAACAATGAAAGTATCAAAAAAGAGTATAGATATGCTGAACGGGCCACTCTTGGCAAGGCTGTTGGTTTTTACATTGCCGATAGCGCTAAGCAGTATCGTTCAACAATTATTTAACGCCTCCGATACGGCTATTGTCGGATATTTCGGAAATCCGAACGCATTGGCGGCTGTCGGCACAAATTCAGAAATCGTTGCGCTGATAGTAACGCTGTCTTCGGGGCTTTCGGTAGGAGTTAATATTGCCGTTGCAAGAAAAATAGGACAAAAACAAGCACAGAATATTCCGTCGCTGGTTCAGACCGCAATTATGCTGTCGTTAATACTCGGCGTTTCGGGACTTTTTATCGGACAATGTGCTGCGGGACCGTTGCTTCGTCTTATTAAAACGCCGAGCGATATTTTTGTCTCTGCCGAGGAATATCTGCGGATATATCTTATCGGTTATCCTTTTCTGCTGTTGTACGACTTTGCGTCGGCAGTTTTAAGGGCGCGCGGCGACAGCAGGTATCCGTTCACGGTGCTTTTACTGTCGGGAGCCATAAATGTTTTGCTTAATCTACTGTTCGTTATCGTATTTAACCTTGACGTTGCAGGGGTTGCGATAGCGACCGACGTTTCAACCGCCGTTTCCGCGGTTTTGGTGACCGCAAGGCTTAAAAAGGACAGTGTTTTTCGGCTGTCGTTTAGAAAAGTTAAAATCAGCCGAGAATACATATCGGAAATACTGAAAACAGGTATTCCCGCCGCCGTTCAGGGCGCTGTGTTCTGCTTCGCGAACATATTTGTTCAAACCGCTGTCAACACCTTTGGTTCTGCGGCTATTGCGGGCAGTACAGTCGCCGTTAATTTTGAGTATTTTGTTTATTATATAATCACGGCGTTCGGGCAGACCGCCACGACCTTTACGGGGCAAAACTATGCGGCGGGTCAGATAAAAAGATGCAAAAAAATTCTTTGGTTTTGTCTTGCATTTTCCTTTATTTTCAGCGCCGTCCTATGCGCTGTGCTGATTTCTTACCGCCCGTTCTTTATCGGTTTGTTTTCCTCAAAGCCTGCCGTAATTCAAAATGCCGATTTGAGAATGACGTGTATACTGCTGTTTGAGCCTATCTGCTGTTTATACGAAATTCCCGCAGGCTTTTTACGCGGCACGGGGCGCGCCGTCATCCCCGCCGCAAGCACCGTGATAGGCACCTGCGCTTTCCGCATTGTGTGGATATACACAGTCTTCCGCGCCCACCCGTCGCTTGAAATGCTGTACCGCGCCTTTCCGCTCTCATGGATATTTACAATAATACTCGTTCTAACAGGCTTTATATGCGTATATAAAAATAGGGCGTTCCGTCGGGATTGACGAAACGCCTTTTCTTATTTCTTTTTGAGGGAAAGTTTGAGTATAAATTTATCGAGCAGCCACAGTACGGACGGCAAGACCACGGTAATCATTATAACCGAGCATACCGTTCCGATACCGATAAGCAGTCCCACGGTTGAAATTGAGTTTTGGCTCGATATAAAATGGATTACAAAACCGCAAACGGTCAGTATAAGTCCCGAAGTGAACACCGTAGGCATAGCGGCTTTTACCGAAAGCAGCAGCGATTGCTTTTTATCGCAATCATTTCTGTAAGCAACATAATTGCTTGACATCAGAATACCGTAGTCGATAGTAGCGCCCATCAGAATACAGGTGGAAACTATATAGCTCATAAAGAATATTCCGTTGCCGAAAAGCTGTGTGCTCATGGCGATAAATATTGCTCCCTGAATGACCGCCACCAGAATTACAGGCAGCGACAGCGATTTGAAAATTATCATCACTATTACAAAGATAGATATGAGCGTAAACACGGTAATAAATGTGTTGTCGTGATCAAAGGACTTTTCAAGGTCATAGGTTGAGATTATCTCGCCTGTGACATAAGCGTCCTCCCCGAATACATTTTTTACCTCTTTTATAAGGTAATCGACAAACTCGGTTGTTTCCTTGCTCTCATTCGGCAGGTTTACCGAAAGGAGCATACGCGAATAGTCTTTTCCGAGGAACAGATCCTCCGCCTTTTTAATATCCGCCTTTGCGTCCTCGGCCTTTTGGCGGTTATCATCGCTCATCTTCTGTTTTAAAAGCGAGTTTGTATCCATATTTTCGATAACAAAATCAAGAAGCTCATACGCTCTCATTGACGCCGTTAAAGGATTGTCATTGTTTATGGCATACTTGATATACACGCCTGAAACCTTGTCTTTATCAAGAGCCGCTGCTGCTGTTTTGCTTTTTATTTCGTTCTGCAAAGCAGTCAGCTTATCGTAAGCCTCGTTATAGGTAAGGCTTGCGCTGTCGGAAAAGTATTTATTTACCGTCAGCATATCCGACAGCTTGTTTCGGCTTTCGTCATTCAGTTGCGCGTGAACGACTTTATTACTCTTATCTGCCGAGAGCGCATATTCTGCAAAAGTCCTGCCCTGAATTTTTGTATCGGGCATTGTGCCGTTTTGATAAAAATACATAATATATATCTGCTGAACAGACTCGTCGGTTACTGCAATTTGAGGCTTTTGCCCCGAAAGCGACTCGGCGATATCGGAAAGCGCGGGCAGAAACTGCTCATAGCCGTATTTTGCGTTGACCGATTTATAGAGCGACTCGTATCCGTTTACAACAGAAACGGCGTTTGCGTCGGGTATCATTCCGCTTGAAGCCAAGAATTTTATAAGCGGCAAAAACTGCACGGTATCACTCGGCTGAACGCCTGTTGAAGCGAAATATCCGCCGTATATCCCCGCAAGCTGAACATCTGAAAGCTCGGCACCGTAATTCTGATAAAACCACGCCTTGAAAGCGGTTTTATCCATAGGAGTATCCATTTGTGCCTTAAATTGATTAATTCCCGAAGATAGGGATTTAAGCTGAGCCACGGTGTTATCGTCAAACATCGTCCTGATATTTTCATTTTGCGAGGAGGCAATCAAAAAGTCGAGCATTGCGGAGAAATCGACTTCCTTTTCGGCAACCTCGTCATACGAATACAGTCCGTACATCTGCTTTACCGAAAATTCGCTTATATCGGTGCCTGTCATAACTCCCGTCGTGAGTTTTGTATACAGTTCGTCTGCGGTCAAATCGCTTGCCGTTATCTCGGAAACGGTCTTTAAGGTTTTGAGCGTTTCAGTAGTATCGCTGTCGATAAATTCCTTAACATCTTCGTCGGTATCAATAAGACCGTCGGCAAAATTTACAAAGTCGGAAAACGTCATCTTAATGCCGTCGGGCGACTTATAGAGGTTATACATTGTAAAAAGCATTTGCGCGTCTTTTTCGGAAATTTCCAGCTTTTGTACCGCCTTTTCGGCGTCATACGGCTCTCTTACCGTATTTGTATACGCCGTATAATTTGTAAGCGCCTTTTTACCGCTTTCGGTCTTATATTCGCTGAGCGCGCCTGCCAGCTTTTGTTCATTTTCAAAACTGCTGTCGGAATTTTTATACACCACTACAACCGAATTGTTGTTTCCGAACACGTCGGAAATCGCCTTGTTGCCCGATTTTGTATCGGTGAAAAGGAATGTGTTTCCCGTTTGCAGGGCTCCGCAGACGATTACCGCCGCAAGGGCTATGGGAACTATTACCTTCCCCGCCTTAAACGCAGTCTTGCAGAAAAATTCACCTTTCGGAACAAAGGCTTTCTTCTTTGTTTTTCTCATAGGCTTATCGAGCAACAAAACGAATGTCGGCAGCAACGTAACCGATGTAACCGCGGAAATCACAATGCCCTTCATAAGCACTATGCCTATATCAAAGCCTATTTTAAAGGTCATAAACAAGAGCGCAAGCAAGCCTGCTATTGTAGTCAGCGCGCTTGCCGAAACGGGCTTTACTACCGATTTTATCGCTTTATTCATAGCGGCGTATATATCCTGCGAATTTTCTCTTTCGCGGCGGTAGGTATGCAGCAAAACTATACTGTAATCAATAGACAGTGCAAGCTGTAATATCGCCGCTATTGAGTTGGTAATATATGATATTTCACCGAAAAAGAAGTTTGTACCGCGGTTAATAAGCACCGCCACACCCGAGGCGGCAAGCAAAACAAAGGGTTCAAGCCACGATTCGGAGGTAATCAGCAGTATAGCCACGACCAGACAGAGCGATACCGCTAAAATATATACCATTTCATTGGTGATAGAGTTCTGCAACGACTGCTTTTCCACGGTAGTACCGCCGTATTCCATACCCTCATAGGAAGACAGTTTTGATTTTATATCCGACGTGACCTGTTTTGCATTATCGGAATAATCGTCGCCGTCTATTATGACGATGAAAAGCGCGTTCCCGTCCTTATAATAGGTTTTGTCGTATCTGTCGAAATTGACATTTAATACGTTCGGTATAGCTTCGATTTTATCCCGCATTTCCTCCGCGGTATCTTCCGTAACATTCTTCGCCATAACCTGAATGTTGCCCGTCATACCGAATTGGTCGTCAATTATATCCAGGGCAATTTTTGTTTGCGTGTCGCTGCCGAGGTAATCGGCAAGATTGTAATTAATATTTACCTTATTCATAAATATTATCGAAAGTACCGATGCGGCTGCAAACAACAGAACGGTCGCTGTAATTTTTATGCGCTGTTTCACATTACATTCCTCCCTGAGATTTTGCGCATTGCATTTTTTACGAGTTTGAGTATAATAAAAGTTGTCAAAAAGGAAAAGTTCTTTTTCTTTTCAAGTGTAAGAAATCTTACAAACAGCCTTAAAACGTAAGGAATTTTAATTATGAAAACATACAGAAACGCCGAAAGAACGAAAAAATGGATTCGCCGAGCCTTTACCGAAATGATGGCGGAGAAAAGGGACATAAACAAAATAACCGTCACCGAGTTGGCAGAGCGCGCCGATATATCCAAGACCACCTTTTATTATCACTACGACGATATATATTCGGTTGCCGAAGAATTTGAAAACGAGCTTACAGAACAGCTTTCCGACGCGTTTTCACGGCTCGGAAAAGCCGATACATCAACAGCGTTTGATTTTGAATACTACACCAAGGGTATAATAGACTTTCTTAAAGAAAACGAGGAAAGCTACCGTATGGTAATCAAGGCGTCCTCGCCGAGATTATTTGTAGAAAAACTCAAAAAAACGGTTGCCAAGCAAATCACGGAGAACATTGCGCGCCTGCCGTTTTCCGCCGACCTCGAAATACAGCAAGTACAGGTTTGCTTTATTTCAAGCGCCTGTGTTGACGTTGTCGTAGAATACTTTATGGGCAGTTTCTCGGCCTCGTTTGATACCGTGACCGACGTTATTCTGGAAATAATCAAAAAACTCAGCTCCTGCGATAACAGCATTGATAATTGTAAGTAACAGCAAATGCTTATCTGTTCAGAAGTTTTTTATAGGAAACGTCAATTCCAAACGCCCCGATAGGAGCAGTTATGAGAATACCGAGCACGGCGACGGAAAGCACAATTTCCCCGCAGGGTAATCCCATACTCAGCGGAACGGAACCGATTGCCGCCTGAACCGTAGCCTTGGGTAGATAGGCGATTACACAAAAAATTCTTTCCTTTAAAGAAAGCGGCGTCTTTATAAGACAAATTATTACACCGACGGCACGGAAAGCAAGCGAAATAAATATCAGACCTACTGCGGCGACGCCTGCTCTTGCTGTATAGCGTATATCAACCGCCGCACCGACCAGCACAAACAGAATAACTTCTGCCGCAAGCCACAGCTTGCCGAACTTTTCCGAAAGACGTTTTGCAACGGTTTCGGGATTTTTTATTTTCAATACGCAAGCCATACTTACCACCGCAAGCAGTCCGGAAATTGCAACATAGTTTTGAGCGAGGCTTTCAACACTGACAAGGAGAAACGACATTCCCATTATGACAATCGTTTTTATGCTGTTTCTGATATACTTACCGTGATTATAAGCAAATTCAAAAATGAAAGCCGCTGTAAAACCTGCAATCAAACCTATTGCCACGCCGAGAAAAATTGAAACAGGAATATTCAACAGACCTTTGAAATCTGCTTTGCCGCCCTTCGCCATTCCCGAAAATGTTGAAAACAGCACAATTACAAAAACATCGTCGCAGGACGCTCCCGCCATAATAAGCTGAGGTATACTCTTTTCGGTTCCATAGCCTTCATCCATAAGTTTTATCATTCTCGGCACTACCACCGCAGGTGATACCGCGCCGAGTACCGCACCCATTACCGCCGCTTCTGTGCGGGTTATTCCAAGCAAAATCGGAGCAAACATTACATATCCGATAATTTCAAATGTTGCAGGCAAAAATGACATAAGCACCGCGGGGCTTCCCACTTTTTTCAAATCCGAAATATTAAGCGAAAGTCCCGCCTTTATCAATATGATAATCAGCGCTATCTGCCGCAGTTCCGAAGATATTCCTAAGATTGACGGGTCAAGCAGATCGAGAACATAAGGTCCCAAAACAATGCCTGTTATAAGCATTCCTATAATTCTCGGCAGCCGCAGTTTTGAGCAAACAGCCGACATAGAAAGCCCGACAAGCAAAATAAGCGATAATGAAATTAACATAAAAAATCCTCCCAAAAGTCTTTAAATAGCAGAAAAGCCGATGCTTTCTGCACATAAAATGCAGAAGTCATCAGCTCAAAAGGCGGTTTTAGCTTAGGCTGAAATTGCCTGTCGCTATGGGAGAACTTCATTCCCTATGCGATTATAATAACACAGTTTTAATTAAAAAGCAAGTGCAAACGGTTCTATTCCGCAGTTTTTACACTCTGCCTTATTTTCATTTTCCGCCAATTAATAAATCCGTATATATCATTAACAAAAAACGCCGCAAAGCAGACTGTCACCGATACATACCTAATGTCGCTCAGGCTTGCCAAGGTCCACAGGATTATTAAAACGACATCGTTTGCCGCATAGGCAATGGCATAAAGCGGACTCCGCTTAAACGTCAGATATACCGCAAGGAAGCTCGTTGTAACCGAAACGGTGCTCGGCAGTATATTAGGGGTGTTGAGGTAACTTAATATGAAGTAAAAAGCAACCGTGACAACCGCTATTAAGAAAAGCATAAAAATGACTTCTCTGCCTTTTATACTGCTTACTTCAACCTCATTTTTCTTTCCGTTATACGGATTTTTAAGCCACGAAACAAGCGCCAAAACCGCCATAGGCATTGTCATACAAAGATAGGTCAGCATTTCGCCGTAGTAGGAAAAGGTGTAGGATATAATTCCGTATAAAAGGCTGAACAGTATCATCAATACCTGACCGAACGGATTGCCCTTTGCATTAAAAATAAGCGAAGTAACGCCTATAAGGGACGCCGCAAGCGTCAAGTAATTCCCTTTGTCGAAAGCGCAAAAAGAAATAAGAATAAGCGCGGTTGACACGCCCCACAGCGCCGTCTCACCCTTTGTAAAATAATTATTAAACCTTTTTAACATAATTGAACCGCCTTTCAAAACGACAATCAAAAAAGCATTCGCAAACACACCTTCAAAGACCTAACGATGTGTAAACGAATGCTTTAAGCATTTTCTACCCGGTGGCAGACATTTTATTATTTGTGGCTATTGTAACACACTGAAATGTATAATGCAACAAAAACTTGCAAAATTATTTAAGATTTTTTATCTTATTTTGCGTTTTTATAAGAAATTGCGATGTGGCTCGGCGCAAAAAGCACAGCAGCCAGCGTCAGCAAAACAGAGCCACTGAGTATTCCGCTTATTAAGAACATAGCAGACGGAATAATTGAAAGCGCCAACGCCCTGAAAATACTGCTTTTCTTAAAGCATACCGCCCAGATAATGCAATATGCCGCCGCCAGCACAAAATCAGCTGTAATGTAAGCAACAAACGCCTTATGCGACAGCCAACCGAAATATGTATTCGGAATGTTAAAAATCATAAACGCAAAACAGCCGAAGCGCCCAATTTGTTCTATGATCTCGACAGCTTTATTCCCCCACTTGTTCTCAAACCCGTCCTTGCACTTCATTGCGAACACTATATTCGGTATCATAATGATCACTACTAAAACGAGGCCGTAAACATTAAACCACTTCATAAAATCACCTACTGCTTTAAAATCGATTTATAATAGTTTCCGAAGTCCGCAAGGGCGTCGATTATAGGCAGCATCTGTCTGCCGAGGTCGGTAAGCCCGTATTCCACCTTCGGCGGCATTTCCTGATAATCGCGGCGGTAGGCAAGCCCGTCGTCAATCATTTGGTGCAGACTGTCGGTAAGCACCTTTTGGGAAATTCCGTCCAAATCGCGTTGCAGTTCGTTAAATCTCCACGCGCGCGTTTTAAGGTTGCGAAGAATCAACAGCTTCCATTTCCCGCCTATCAGGGACACGGCGGTAGCCACGGGACAGGCAGGTAATTCACTTTTTGTTTTCACGGTTTCATCACCTCATATTCACATTATACTACACATAACGAAAAAAGTATACAGTTATAAAAAAGTGCGTACTTGTTTTTGAATGTGCGCCGTGATAACCTAAGAACAGGCAAAGGAAATTTGCCGAAAGTTTGGAGGTAATAACAATGAAAAACTACACAAAGACAAACATAGGAAACGAAGGCAGAGCGGAGCTTCATAAGGTACTCGGTCTGACAGGAGCGGAAATCAGCATAAATCAACTCCCCGCAGGCGCAGGCGTTCCGTTTGTTCATTCGCATAAACAAAACGAAGAAATTTACGGAATAATTTCAGGTAAAGGAAAGGTTGTAATTGACGGCGAGGAAATTGCACTCACCGCGGGCGATTGGGTCAAAATAAAGCCTGCGGCAAAACGTCAGTTCTCGGCTTCCTGTGATGAGGGAATGACCTTTGTATGTATTCAGACAAAGGAAAACTCGCTCGGCGGTTTCACCGCAGACGACGCGGTGGTATACTAACCTTTTTACACCGAAACACTAAAATCCCGTGCCTTAGTTTAAGGCACGGGATTTTATGATTTTTATTTTTCTTTTACGGCAATCCAAATTTCACAGCTGTAATTCGGGTCGTCGGTGTTTGCCGACGAATAAACCTCAAACTCAACGTTTTCGGCATACTCATACTGCGAGCTTTGCGGAAAAAACTCGGTAACTATTCTGTGATAGGTGTCGATAAACGCGTCGGGCATTTTACCCTTGCTCGTGAACACCGCGTATGTGTTCGCAGGAATTGTGACGACCTCCAAGTCTCCGTCAACCCTTCTTCCGTCGTATTCAACGCCGATTCCGTATGGGAACTGCTTTGAATCAAGCTCCGAGGAAAAGCAAATACCGAGCAAGCCTTTCATAACGGGGTCCTTCGGCAGGCAGGCAATCAGCCGCTCCATTGTTCCGTCGGCGCCGAACTCCCGCCACATTGCGGTAATATCCTCGGTGGCGTTAGCCGACTGCGGTTTGCATACCCTTTTCCTTTTGCAGACTACCTGAAATGCGTCCCTTTTTTCAATTCTGTAATTCATTTTATTTCCTCCTGTCAGAGTTAGTTTTACAGACAGGGGAGTAAATATTTTGACGTTGCCGCTGTGCTTGGCTTCGCTCGGCGCAATGCCGTGAAATCGGGTAAAGGCTCGGGAAAAGCTCTCTGGGGTGTCGTATCCGTATTTAAGCGCTATATCAATAATTTTGACGTTTCCCTTTGACAGTTCCTCGCCCGCAAGGGAAAGTCTGCGCATACGGATATAGTCGCCAAGCGGCATACCGCATAAAATACCGAACACCCTTTGGAAGTGAAACGAAGAAGAATATGCCTGTTTCGCAGCTTCCTCAAAGTCAATTTCCTCGGTGATATGTGCCTCGACATAATCAATCGCGCGTTGTATTCCCTGTATCCAATCCATTCATTCGCTCCCTTTCTGCGATTACATTCTATCGAAACGCGAACGGCTTTTCTTGATTTTCCCTGCTTTCGGGTGTTATGAAATACAAAACCGACTATTTTTTCTTTTTCGGTTTCGGGGCAGGCAGTTCGTCATACATTGCGCGGAACAGACCTGTCAAAAATTCCTTGTTGTCAACATCTTCCGCAAGCAACATTTCCTTTGCCCCGTCATAAGGCAATTCGTAAACGGCGTTCGGCATATAGGAAACCGCGGATTTTGTAGGTTTGACTAGCAGTCTGTCGTCATAAATACCGCCGACTATCTTGCCGCGGTAATAGATAATATATTCGCCCATCATAGCGCGGTAGGATACATCTTCTAAGTCGGACAACTGCTCTAACACAAATTCCAAATACCCTTTGCTTGAAGGCATAAGTTTATTTCCTCCCTGTAATGCGGAATGTTGATTCGACCATTATTATCATCAATCCAAAGAAACATAACAGATAAAACGGCATAAACGAAAAACCGATTGCGTTGCCGATAAGCCCGAAAACAGGCGGAATAAATGTTGAGCCAACATAGGCGCTTGCCATTTGTATACCGATTATTGCGCCCGAATTTTCCGCGCCGAAATTATCGGGGGTAGAATGGATAATGCAAGGATATATCGGCGCGCACCCGAAGCCTATTACAAGAAATGCGGCAAATGCGGCAGCATACGAATCGGTGGGAATAAACAGCACGATTATGCCGCACAAAAGAATTGCCGTACCCAAAAGAATCATTCTGCGGTCCCCTAATTTATCTGTAATAAATCCGCTGATAAATCTTCCGACGGTAATACCGATATAAAACAGCGCGGCAAAGCTCGCGGCGCGTTCCGCCGAAATACCCTTTACCTTTACAAAATACGTGCTTGCCCACTGCATAGCCGTAGCCTCTGCGGCGCAATATGCGAAAAATCCTATTAAAAGAAACGGAACTCCCTTGATTTTAAGCGCACCGATAAGACCTATGCTCTTTGAGTTTTCCTCCTCCGCCGTTTTGTTGACCTTCCATACAGGAAGCGTAACGAGCAAAAGAATTGCTATTGCAAGCTGTATAAGACCGACTATTCGGTAGCCGCTGTTCCAAGTTCGGTTCGCCAGCGCGTAGCTCATTATAAACGGGCTGATTATCGTACCCACACCCCAAAAGCAATGCAGCCAACTCATATGGCGCGCCTTATAGTGCAAAGCGACATAATTATTAAGCGCGGCGTCGATAGCGCCTGCGCCGAGACCGTAAGGAACGGCGAATATTACCAACATAACAAAACGGTTTGAAAACGAAAAACCGAACAATGCTATAACGGTAAGAAATACGCTTGCAACGGTTACTATCCTTGTACCGAATTTGTGGGTAAGTCTGTCGGAAAACAGGCTTGAAACAATAGTACCGCCCGAAATCACCATAGAAACAATGCCCATAAAGGACACAGGCACATGAAGCTCGGTATACATTGCAGGCCAGCCCGAGCCTAAAAGCGAATCGGGCAGTCCGAGACTGATAAAAGCGATATATATAAGCGCAAGTAAAAACGAATACAACTAAGTACCCTCCTATTTGGAAAGAGATATATCTAGTGAACCTGTCACACTACCGTTCCGACAATTCAAAATCTTCAAACGGTATTATCGGCAGACGGGTAATTAAATCATACGGGAATAGACATAACGGGTTTTCCGCCGAGCAACCGACCTTAAATCCCGCTTTGGCAGGCGCCGAAAATTTCAGTTTTATTGTGTTATTGACGGGACATTCGTAACCCGTCAGGTTAAACGCTTTTTCACCGTCATACATAACGAACGGCAAAAGGCTGAAATGCGCGTGGTCGGCTGTTATCGAATCGACTACGTTTTTAAAATACAGCGTAACGCTGCCGTCGCTTTCCGCAACAACCTTGTATATATTAGGCGACTCGCATACCCCGACCCTTGAATACAGCTTTGACAGAACCATATCTGCCATACGGTTTGCAATGGCGACGTCGGAATAGTATGTATTGTGTATAGTATCGCCGACATTAAGGTCAAGCACGGGTATCATATAAACATTGGCGTTTTCGCACATTATCTGACGCTGTATTTCCCTGAACTCCGCCCATTTCTTTGAATGGAAAGCCACCGTTTGAGCAGGCGGAACGTACAGCTGCTTGTTTATCTGAACGGTAAATATCGGAACCGTTTTTCCGAGCATATCCTCAAACTGTCCGCAAAGACGGCTGAATTCCTCCTTATAGGTCGTACTTCCGACGTCTGTTTCGCCCTGATACCATATAATACCTTTTAACCCTGTTCCCGACTTCTTATAAATACTTCTTATATTTTTGAATAGACGTCCGTCCTGCGTTTCGTCAAAATACGATATAGGCACGCCGCCCCGTGAAGCGGGTATCAAACCAATCGGATAACCCAACGTATCCGAGAGAATTTCAGCGAATTTAAGCCAAGGCGAATAGTATGTCTGCAACCTATATTCGCTGTACTCGGTACCCGTTTGGTCGTGCAACGGGTGTGACGCGGTTTTCCATTTACCGTCAAGTCCGAACATACTTACATTTCCACTTACCTTTTCCGAACGGGTCGTGAAGCAGGTGCCCGAACCGTTGCTCTGCCCCGTCACAAGGAATACGTCGCCTACGCCTATGTGCTTTATGTATGCCATAGGTGAAAATCCGACTTCGCCGCTTCTGACGCAAACGCTTATGGTATAAGGACCACCTGTTTTTAATTCAAAATCAGCTTGCCAATCCAAGCCGCCGCCGATTTTCGCAAAAATCGGTTTAAGCGCAAGCGAGCCTGAATTTTCGTAAGTAACAAGCACCAAGGCGCGCGCCTTTTCCGAGTTGAATTCCTCGGTTATATCAGCAATTTCCCCTTCTATATGAACATTTGCACAGCCGTTTTTCTGCTGAAAAATCTGATAGCTTTGCGGACCCTTTGTTATTACAACCTGCATACTTTAAGCACCCCAAAATCTTTTTAATCATTCTATAATGAAAACCCTCAAAAGTCAACGAAAAGCAGAGCATATATACCCTGCTTTCCCTTAATTTTAATACTGAATTACGTCCTCTTTTTTGTTGTCGGGAGTGAACGCCTGCTGGGCGGCGTTTCGGTTGTCCACGAGCGGTCTCAACGCGCCGTGCATATTGGAAACCTTGTTCTTCTTCACCCAACCGTCGGTTATGCCGTTTATAACGGCGTTGTAGCCGTTACGTATTTTAAGACCGTATTCTTTGACCTTTGCGGCGTCGCCGTCACGCAGGTAAATCTTGAAATGTCCAATCTCCTGAGCCAGCTTTATTGCGCGCAGACCCGTGATAAGCTCGAAAACAATCAATTCTCCGTCGTAAAAACTATCCGACGCGCCGTATGCCCTTTCTAAAAGCGTATCAATATACCTTTCAACCTTATCAAAATCGGAATGCACACATTCCTTTACGGAATCGGTTTCGGTAAGATTGTTCCTCAAAAGTCTGAACGAGAATGTAATGTTTTCCTGATGTACCTTTTCGAGTGCATCATATTTGCCTGCGTCAATAAGCAGAGAGCCGATTTCTTCGGTGCTGTCTCCAAGCATTCGGTTTATTACATCAGCAATATCGGCATCGGCATTTATTTCAGGCTGCCAGCTCATCATAGCGCCGTATACGGCAGCGGGCAGGGCTGAATAGTTGCCTTGAAGATGTCCGCAATCGCCCCATTCGGTGTTTATAACGCCCTCGGCACCGTGGCGAACGCCTTTCATAACCGTTGTTTTAATATTATCAAACGCCTGAACCGTGTTGCCTGTTACGGTATTCCAAATAGCCGTGCCCGGGCAAACGCAGTAGGGTATTCCGTTTCTCTCAAAGTTCTCGCAGCTTGATTCCTTCGGCAAATCATTATAATAACCCCAATTAAGCACAAGAACGTCTTTCGGGAACTCCGCAACAAGCTCAGGATATTCGTTAATAATATCTGCCCAAAAGAGCATCTTTTTGCCCTTTGACTTGCAGTAAGCGTAGAGCTTCATCAAGTAATCGAGATATACTCTGCCGATTCCCTTTTCTGCACATTCCGCCTTGCTTTTTCCGAGTCCGAGTTCAAGCGTTTCATCACAGCAAACGTTGAATTTATCGGACGAAAAATAATTAAGCAGATCGTCCGATGTATCGGTCACGAGCTTGAAGGCATCGGGATCGTTCGGATCAAGGCACATCGGCCACGGCACAAAGCCGCCGTCTTTATTTATAAATCCGTTCGGACATTCCGCAAGGTGAGAATACCCGCCGTCAAACAGCCACTTCCCCATATGTCCGAAAGTGTTTTGGGTCGGGACAAGCTCAATAAAACGCTCCTTGCAGTAGCGGTCAAGCTCCAATATATCCTCGCCCGTAATCGGGTCTGCGCCCTGCCACATATCCTCATAATTATTATAGCTGAACGGCGCCCCCTCAATATAGAGTTCAAGATGATTTATTTTAAGGTCGGCAAGCATATCGACCTTTTCTTTAAGGGTGTCAAGAGTAGGAATCTTGTCCCTCGAAATATCAAACAAATATCCGCGTATTTTAAAATACGGCTTATCCTCAATTTCAGTATACGGCAGCCTTGCGCCGAACTGATCAACAAGCTGAGTTAAGGTTTTAAAGGCATAAAACACCCCTGCTCCGGAGACAGCAGAAATAATAACACCGTTATCCCCGATTTCAATACGGTAGCCCTCCTCTGCAATCGCAGAGTCTCTTTTCACCGTTATATCCGCTTTTGATGTCCGTCTTCCGATTACAACATCGCCTTTTATAACGCTGTTTTTCTTTGCGGTAATAACCGCACCCGCAAACTCGCGGTCACAGACCGCTATGTAACCGTTCCTATTAAAATTAAAGCAGTTTTCGCTGTCTATCTTAACCTTTTTCGGGATAGGATAAAGTGTTGATTTTTTCATAACTTCAACTCCTCTTTCGGTGTAATTTTAGTATATCTGATTTCTAATGTCAAGAACAATTTGCAACATTGTCAATCAGTGCCGAAAACCTGTCAAAATCAGCGCTCTAAGGTCAATTTTTAACCGTTTTTCAACTCTTATAAAAAAACTTGATTTAATTTAATTTTCGGTATTGACTTTTCGGCAATTTGTGTTATAATAAGTCTTGCTTATTTGGGCCATTAGCTCAGTTGGTTAGAGCAACCGGCTCATAACCGGTCGGTCCGCGGTTCGAGTCCGTGATGGCCCACCAAATAAGCGTTTTTTGTTTTTAGGGGTATAGCTCAGCTGGTAGAGCATCGGTCTCCAAAACCGAGTGCCGAGGGTTCGATCCCTTCTGCCCCTGCCAAAACAGCAAGTATCGCTTTTGCGGTGCTTGCTGTTTTTTTGTATGTGTAAAACGAACCTGAGGCGCTCGGAGAGTGCCGGGCGTTATCGGTGAGCGCTGCCTGCGGCAGATACAGCGAGGAGATAACGGCGCCGCGGTCAAAATTTGTCGCCGCTCCAAGGCGAAAACAAATTTTGGGTACCGCAAGAGGGGTTGCAAAGCAACTTCGATCCCTTCTGCCCCTGCCAAAACAGCAAGTATCGCTTTTGCGGTGCTTGCTGTTTTTACCTTTCCGCTTTTCATTATTCTCTGTTTAAATCTGTCTATTAGGTAACAATTAAGAGGTGACGCGTCCGTTACGCAGATGACTTTGACTCTTATCAAAAAGTTCAAGGTCACCCATAAAACAAGCAAGAAATCCCTTTACACAAAAATCTCCCGTTCTTTTGAACGGGAGATTTTTAGTTTTTTTATAAGCCTGACAAATTAAAAGTAACGGTAAGCATTAATACTCAATTTCAATTTTTACCTTTTCTTTGCCTTCAAGCATATCGGCGCTTACAAAGTTGCCATCAATACGTATTCCGTCAACTATAAGGGCTTTGGCTCTGGCGCCGCTTTTCGGTATTGCTGGCGATACAACCTCGCACTTTACTCCGCGGTAAAGTCTTTCGTAAGAGAAGCCGTTCCACTCTTTCGGAACGCACGGGTCGATTATTACGCCATCATAATCGGGACGGAAACCGAGGATATACTGAGAAGCCGCCAAGAACATCCAGCTTGCGGTTCCGCTGAGCCACGAGCCGACGCCCGCACCGTATCTCTTATGCGCGGGGCCTATCATCGAAGACGAATAAACATACGGTTCAACCATACATTGATCTGCCCTGTCGTTACGAATCGGCGGCAATTCCCTATGGTAAAGCGAATACGCCTGTTCGCTTCTGTTAAGCAGAGTTTCGGCGATAACTGCCCACGTGCTTGCGTGGAAGAACACGCCGCCGTTTTCCCTGACGCCCGACTTAGAACCGAAATACCATTTCTTTTTAAGGTCTATTCCGGAAGAAGCAGGGGCGTGCGAACATACGCCGAGGTCGCAGAAAAGTCTGTTTTCAACGTTTTCAAACGCCGAATTGCCCTGTTCAGAGGACGGCAATCGGCTTAAAACCGCCCAAGACTGCGGATTCAAGAAAATCTTATTGTATTCGTCGGAATCGGTGCCGAATTTCTCACCGTAGTCGGTAAATCCTCTGAGGAACCATTTACCGTCCCACAGAACAGGATACGTTTTTCTGCACCATTCATAATAATCCTCTGCCCAAGCGAGTTTTTCGCTGTCTCCCGTGTGCTTAAAGAGCCTTACCAGCTCGTAAGCGGCGTGAGCGGCCTGGAAAAATACGAAAGATGTTTCCGCTTTGCCTTTCTCTTTTGAAATCTTTGAAATACTGTCGTTCCAATCGCAGTGCAGGAACAGCGGTACGCCGTGGTCGCCTACATTCTTTCTGGTAAATTCCAGACCTGCCTTTAAATGACCGAATACAGTTGCTTCGCCGCCGTCAATAAAGCTAACCTTTTCATCCAAGAACGAATAGTCGCCTGTTTCCTTTATGTAGGTGCATACAGAGAAGATCGACCACATCTGATCGTCAGATCTTCCGCCGCCTGAGGATTCGCCTGTTCCGGGATAATACACCGCTCTGCAACTGCCGTTACTGTACTGTATTGAAAGCAGAGTTTTTATTCTTTCCTTAGCCTCTTTCGGGACTATATGCATAACGCCCAAAACGTCCTGCATACTGTCTCTGAATCCCCAACCGCGGTCAAGTCCTCTTTCATAATACGAAATAAAGCGCGACCAGTTAAATGTCATACGGCACTGATATGGGTGCCAAATGTTAAGCATTGTGTTCATCGCTTCATCAGGCGTATTTGCAACGAATTTTGAACTGTTAGCGCTCCAAAACGCTTTTAATTCTTCAAGCTGTTGTTTTCTTAAAGCGTTGTCGGAAGCTGCGGAGACCTGTTGCTTAATTTCGTCAAGGTCGCGGGCGTTTCCTACCGAAAACGCAAACTCCTTTTCCTCGCCCGGTTCAAGAGTTATCGGACAGCAAAAGCTGCCGCAGGCGTTATCGGCATTAATGTCGGTATTGCCGCAAAAACCGTTTTCGACCGCTATCGGGCAGGATTCGTCCCTGTATCTGCCTAAAAACGCGTCGCGCTCGCAGTCGTAACTCTCGATTTCAAGATCAGTCGCTATATAGCTGAGAAGACGTTCTTCGTCTATAAAGTCGTCAGAGGGATTGAACACAAGCGCGTTTCCTTCCCTATGAGCATCGCAGAAATATCTCGGCCAATCGCACTCAATATCGTACTTTGCAATATAGGAGCTGAATTCTATGTAGCTGAAAATTTTAAGAGTCTTTTTTTCATTAGAATTATTTTTGAGTTTTACACTCCAAAGCTCATAATGAGTATCTTTCGGAATGTAGTAGCATATTTCGCTCTTAACACCGTCTTTTTCAGCGGATATAGTTGTATAGCCCATTCCGTGCCTTGCTTCGTAGAAATCGAGCTTTTTACGCACGGGCTGCCAAGTAGGCGACCAAACCTCGCCGCTTTTTGTGTCCTTAAAGTAAAGATATCTTCCGGGTCTGTCCTGCGGTACGTTATTAAAATTATACCTTGTTATACGAAAACTGCCGGGATCCCTGTCAAATATTAATCCGCCTGCATTGTTGGAAATTATACTGCTGAACTGACCGTTGCCGAGATAGTTCATCCACGGCGCGGGCGTGTCGGGTCTTGTGATAACATATTCCCGATTTTTATTGTCAAAGTATCCATACTCCATTATTTTTTCCCCTCTCTTAGAAGTACTGTAATTATATCACAGTATAAGCGTTTTTCAAAGGATTATTTTTACAATTTAGGAACGGCCTATATTTTCCTCAGGTTCATATCCACCCTGCCGTTTATTCCGCTGACCGACCCTTTCGAGGTGTACTGCCAAGCAATGTAAGGTATACCCTTTACCTTTGAGGCTTCTTCGGTATAATACGCTATCCAAATGCTTTCATTTGCAACCCTTGAACCTTCAAGATAATTATTGTAATAATTAAAATACGTATATACTCCTGCCGAAAAACCGCCCGCTCTTATCGTATTTACAAATGCAAGCGCGTTATTTGTTCTCTGCGTCTTATTTAATCCCGCCACTCTGTCGCCGACGTGTTCAATATCACAGTAAACAGGAAGTTGCAGTCCTTTGCCGCTGAGCGCCCCTAAAACCAGATTTGCTTCCTCAATAGCCTCGGCTTCGTTTGCGGCAACCGAGTAAAAATAAACTCCGCATTTTATTCCGTATTTTTGAGCGTCTCTCAGATTTTTCTCAAAACAGCTGTCTATACACAACCTGCCTGTTTCATATCCTCGGTAACCTATTCTTATATATGCAAATTCTATTCCCGCCTTTTTGACCTTTGCCCAATCTATGCTTCCCTGATGGCTCGAAACATCAATTCCGACCTCACAGTCCTTAACGCCGGTGATAGGGTCAAAATGATAACGTATTCCGTTTATTTCTGCATAACCTGTTACAAATTTTCCGCCGTGCACATAATAGGTCTTTCCGTCAACCGTATTAAAGCCTTCCTTGAAAATCCTGCCGTCGGGCAAAGCAACCTCTATCGGGAACTTACGCTTATAATCGTCCTTTTTAACAACTATATTTTCTTCCGCCAAAACGTAACCCTCAAATGTCTCTCCGCCAAGCTCCTTATTCTCATAAGTTGTGGGATCATATTTGACCTTATAAAATACTAGCTTAGTGTTTTCAGGCAATTCGGGTTCGCTGCCTCCCGAAATATCCGAGTTTTCTGTATTCTCACTGCTTTCGGGATTCTCCGAAACTTCGGAAGATGAAACTTCGGAACTGCTTTCATCTTCCTTTTTTATTTCTATTGTTTCGGTTGAAATATAATCATACACCTTTTCTTTTTCAAGTACATATGTCGAAACGTCTTCTTTGTTTGCGGTTTTGTAAACGGGTCTTTCTTCGCTTACCGTCACGACCGAGACCTCTTTTATATCAAATTGCTGTTCGCTGTTAATAATTCTTGTAAGAGATGATGAAGGTGTTTCATCTTCGGTTACGGGGCGAGCCTGCTTTTGGGGGTCTTCCTTCGGCTGAGCCTTATACTTTGATGATTTTAAAGCGTCTTTTATAGGCTTAGGCTGAGGAACCGCAACCGAAGCCGTTTCGGAAGATGACGGCAGCTCCGACTCAGGCTGTTCTTCCGAAGATATTGCTTCACTTGAAACGTTTTTAATCGGTTCTTTTTTTATAACAGGCTCAGCGCTTTTTCTGCTCTTAATAATTATTACCGCCGACAAAGAGCCTATAAGAACGACTGCCGCACAAGCTACGCTTACGGACGCGACAAGGTGAGCACGCATAAATCCCGTTGCTTTTCTGAAAAAAGTAATCATCTTTTTATAAATTGTTTCCATTGTAACTTCCACCTAAATTAAAATCCTTTTTATGATACCACAATTCCGTTATCAATTCAACTTTAAACGGAGGATTTTTTGTTTGGAAATTTTTATTAAATCCCTTTTAATATTTCTTTCTGTGGTGTATAATGAATTAGATTTACGGGGCAGCCCGAATTACAGCGAGGTAACGAAATGAAATTCTGTGAAAGATTAAACGCTTATATGGCCGAATTGTCCTGCACGGCAAAGGATTTGAGTTCGCTTTCAGGCGTATCAACGGCGACATTCAGCCGATATAGGAGCGGCGAACGCCTGCCTGAATACGGTTCGGCAGGTTTTGATAATCTGTGCAATGCTATTGCCCGTATCGCCGAGGGTATCCCAACGGTAAATATAACGGCCACGTCGGTAAAAGAAGAATTTCTTAAATGCGAGGACTTTATTTCGACCGATAAGGAACTGCTCAGACAAAACTTCAATACGCTCATCACCTCACTTAACATAAGTCTGAGCCGTTTAAGCAAACATACAAGTTATGACACCTCAACTGTTTTCCGCATACGCAACGGCACAAGGCGCCCATCAAACCCCGAGCAATTCGCCGATGTTATTTCGACCTTTATAGCGCGTGAATTAAAATCGCCGTCGGAAATCCTGGCAATTTCCGAGCTTATAGGATGCGAGGCGGACGACATAGCGGACCAATCGGTACGTTATAAAAAACTGAAAAGCTGGCTGCTTGAAAGCCGTGGTAAAAAAGCCGAGAATAACAGCGTTTCAAAATTCTTGAACAAGCTCGATGAATTCGATCTGAACGAATACATAAAGTCCATTCATTTTGATGAGCTTAAAGTGCCGTCCCTGCCGTTTCAAATTCCGACCTCAAAGACCTATTTCGGGTTGAAAGAAATGATGTCAAGCGAACTTGACTTTTTAAAGGCGACGGTTCTTTCAAAATCAAACGAGCCTGTCACTATGTACAGCGATATGCCTATGACTGAAATGGCGAACGATCCCGAGTTTCCGAAAAAATGGATGTTTGGTATGGCTATGATGCTTAAAAAGGGACTGCACCTTAACCAGATACATAACTTGGACCGTTCCTTTGAAGATATGATGCTCGGCCTTGAAAGCTGGATACCTATGTATATGACGGGACAAATATCTCCGTATTATTTTAAAGGTATTCAAAACAATGCGTTCTTGCATCTGCTGAAAGTATCAGGCGCCGCGGCTTTGTCTGGCGAAGCCGTTACAGGCTATCATTCGGACGGAAAATACTACCTTACTAAACAAAAAAAGGAAATAGAGTATTACCGAAAACGCGCAGACGAGCTTTTAAGCAACGCTTATCCGCTTATGAACATATACCTCAGCGAAAACTCAAACGAGCTTAACGCTTTTCTGCTTTCAGATTCGCATAAATCGGGAAAACGCAGAAGTATTTTGTCAACGCTGCCGCTTTATACTATGGAAGAATCTCTGTTAGACTCAATTCTCAGGCGCAACGGCATTAAAGATGCGGAAGCCGAGCGCATAAAAGAATGTGCCGCGGCAATGCGTTCGCGTACCGAAACCGTTCTTAAAGATAATTTGATTGAAGACGAGATTTCAGCGATAAATGAGGAGGAATTCTGCGAAAAACCGCCTTACGTTGACCTGTCGGAAATATTCTGTGAAAAACAAATATCCTACACCTATGAAGAATATTGCCAACACCTTAAAAGCACCGAAGAATTTGCGAAAACCCACCTTAACTACTCATTTAAAATGACGGAGTCGCACGCGTTTTGCAATCTGCAAATACTTATGCACGAGGGAAGCTGGGCAATGGTATCTAAGGGTAAATCGCCTGTGATACACTTTGTTATACACCACCCCAAGCTGAGAGGGGCAATAGAAAAATTCATTCCTCCCGTTGTTGAGGAATAACAGCAAAGAGCTGCCGCGATTATACGGCAGCTCTTAATTATATACATTTTTAATCGGCGAAAATTAAATTATGCATTCTCACCTGCTACCGCTCTGTCACGGAACAAGAGTGATATGCACCATATACCTGCCAAAGCTATGACCGTATATATGATTCGGCTTATTATTGCTGTCGGTCCCCCGCATATCCACGCAACGAGGTCAAACTCAAACAAGCCTACAAGACCCCAGTTAAGCGAACCGATAATTACAAGTATAAGACAGATTTTATCAAACATAATTTCAACTCCCTTCTGTGAACATAGTTTGTGCAGTATTAACCGTTTTATACATAAAATCGAACACCTCCGAAGAGGTGTTCGCAAAAGTTAAAAAAGAATCTTATTTCATGCTGTTTTCGTAAGATTCGATCATCTTTTTAACCATCTGACCGCCGATAGAACCAGCCTGCTTAGCAGTCAAATCACCGTTGTAACCCTGTTTAAGGTTTACGCCAACCTCGTTAGCGGCCTCCATCTTAAAACGATTGAGAGCGTCCTTAGCTTCTGCTACCTTTGCCATAACTTTTTCACTCCTTTTTTGTTTTTTGCGTTTGCATTACTATTTTGTGTTTATCATTCAATATTATTAAAGGCAAATTTTGCGACTTTTTCTAATTTGTAGAATAAAATAACGTGTCACATAATTTTATGTGACACGTTATTTTGTTTAGACACAGGCAAGACTCATACTGATATCTACCACGAATTTTTTGTTTTTGCAGACGAGCTTTAAATCGCCGTCGTGCTTTTTGACGGTCTGATTGAGCGAATATATTCCGAACCCGTGAAGCTGTTTATTATCTTTCGTTGTTTCAACCGTATTGTTGATAATTGTTACATCGCGGTTTGTCGGATTGGATATTCTGATAAACATAAATCCGTTTCCGCTTTCGCATCTTACGTCTATTGTCTTCGTTTCTTTTGAATTTATTTTTTGACAGGCTTCTATTGCGTTGTCAAGCGTATTTCCGAATATAACGCAAAGCTCGGTAGCGTCTATACCGTTTGAGGGAACGGAGCCCTCAAATTTTATTACCGCGTTTGCCTCCGCCGATTTTTGCTGTTTGTCAACCAACAGCGCATCCACTATGCCGTTGCCCGTATCAAAGCCGAGAACAAAGTCGGTCGAGCCGTAAATATCGTTCTTTATTTTTTCAAGAACCTCGACAGCTTCATCGGGCTTCCCATCGGCTATTAATGCCTTTACGCCTAAACTGATATTTTTAAAATCGTGTCTGAATCTTCTCAGTTCAAAATTCGCCTTTGCAATCGCGGTGTAGTGCTCCGCCTGATTTGCTATTTGCGTTTCGTAATTTCTGGTAAGATGTTTTAAGTATGTATTGGTCGCCGAGTTTAAAACAAGTATCGGGTATGAGATACTTAAAAGAACTATCATCCATACAAGCGTTATACAGCCGAAATATATAAATTTTGAGCTTCTTAAAGTTGCAGGAGCCTCGCAAGCAAGATACACCCAACCGACTATAAAAACGCAAAGTAGCACCGTGAAAAGAAGTAACAACTTAACTTTCTTTGATGTCCAATTAATTACCAACTTTATTTTTTCGGAAATATTAGTACAACAAACAATTATACTCAGCACCAGCATAACTAAAAACGGTGCAAATTCAATACATATCTTTATAATTTGATTTTTGGGCAAAAAGAAGAGGAAACAAAAAGAGAAAATAATATTAAAAACGTACATTAAACAGAACACATAAATCAATTGTACCGCTTTTACTTCTTCAAGCAAAAATTTTGAGCAAAGCAACGGAATTGTAAATGATACTGCAAGCAATAACAATTCCTTGTAAGGTGCTAAGGTAATGAGTTTGTAAACCGTTAAAATCGGCAACATTGCCAATAAAGAAACAAATACGGCATTTTTCCTGAGCGAACAGTCAAGCAGTTTCACTGAAATCAGCGATAACACAATTAAGTAAACATACGTTTCAACGGTATATAGTATAAACATAGCTAAAATCTTACGTAGTAATCCTTTACAAAATTCATATATACTTTCTTAAAATCGGAAATGCGGTTTCTGCCCACAACAGCGGATTCGCCGTTATTCAGTTTTACCGTGTTATCCTTTAATGATGATATGCAATACATATTTACAACATAAGATTTATGTATGCGGTAAAAACAATGCGTGGGCAACAAATTGTAAACCTGTGAAATAGTTTTTGAACTGTGAATGGTATCGTCGGTCGTTCTCACTATGCAATACTTGCCGTCGCCTTCAAGATATATTATATCCTGAGCATTGACGGTTTTCTGTTCGCCGTTTTCAACCACCACAAGCGGATTAAGCAGCTTTTGCTGTTTTATATAGCTTTCCACCGCTTCATATATTTTTTCGGGATCTAACGGTTTAAGCATAAACCTGAACGGCTGAACCTCAAACGAATCAAAAACAAATTCAGGAAAAGAGGTTATGAATACGATACTGCATATCGTATTTCTCTCACGCAGGGTGCGGGCGGCTTCCAAGCCGTTTATCCCGTTCATCTGATAATCCATAAATACAATATCAAAAACCCTGTCGGAACTTAGTAAATCCTCCCCGCTTTCATACTCAAAAATATCTATTTGTATACGCTTTTTCGTTTTGTAATCTATTAACAATTCTTTTAAGTTGCTGCGAAAAAAGCTCTCATCATCACAAATGGCAATTTGCATTTTTTACCATTTCCTCCCAAATTATGCCATTTAACTCCATAAGTAATTATAATTCACTCCTCCTTCGGGTATAACGTATGCAGAGCACACGAAAGGAGTGAATAAACACTATGTGGAGTATTTTTTACAACTGGTTTAAAAGTCTTTTTAGATAAGAGACAAAATAATAAAGCGATTCACATATAAGAGTGAATCGCTTTATTATTTAATTTGAATCACCCGTTTTTTTATCGTTAAACTGATTATTTGCACAGACAAGCATATTTATAAGAAAATCTGTCTTCTGCTTGTCCCACGACTTTGTGATTTCAAAGATTTCGTTGTTTATGGCGACGCCGTTATAAACGATACTGTCCGATACCAAGAAAGCAACGTCAACCCCCAAGACCTCGGCAATTTCATACAGCCTTGTAAGAGATATTTTTGTAGTTCCTCTTTCAACCTGACAGACATAACTTTCCGTTATGTCTAACTTCTCGGACAAAACCGCCTGCGTCATCTTTATTTTCTTTCGATAATGGGCAATTCTTCTGCCGATTCCTTTATAATCTACCATTTTTTATCACCGAGAATAAGTATAACAGCAAGGACAAAATTTTAAAATCGACTTATAGATTAGATATTAACTTATAAGTGCGGTTTTTTAAATTCTTTATACAGTAAACTCCGAATTATACACACTAAACTCCAAGCCGTGGTTAAACAGATATATTTTTATGATAAAATTTTACGGGTTTATAACATTTCATCAAATTCAATTTATACGCATTTCAGAAAGGAATTATAATGAGCACACAAACAACGATCAACCGCACAAAAACAACCTCGGATCACAAAGGCAAAAAATGTCCGTCAAAATCATCAAACAACAAGAAATCCGACGATCCGAAAAAATACTTTTCCGAACGTGCCATTCCGCGCGAATTGTCATTCAGGATTGCAAAAAGGGTAACCGAAGCGTTCAACTACAAATGCGGAGACAGGTATTATTCCTTTCCTATTTGCCCTGCGTGTAAAATAACAATAGAGAGAGAATTTCAGAGCTTTTGCGACCGATGCGGTCAAAAGCTGGATTGGCACGGTTTCAGTTACTCAACTTGTATAAACAGGTATCCGCCGTATTCACCCGAAGAAAACAAATAAGAAACATCAAAACAGGTCTTTAAAAAAGACCTGTTTTTTTATATTGTGTAAACTTAAAGTCACGCATATTCTATCAATAATATGTCGCCTGCTGAAAGTCTGCTGCCTAACACGTTATTTTCAACCGTATAATCGCAGTTTGTGATAGAGGTTACCTCTTTAATTATGCTTCCGCTCGGCAGCAGCTTTATATTCTTTTCTGCCGTTTTATCGGCGGTCTCGCCGCATTTTACCGACTTAGAAATACCCGAATGATTAAACAGGCTTATATACTTCCTGCCCTGATCGGAAAACATCAGGTAGTCAATGCATCCGTCCGATTCTATTTTAAACGGAAGCAATTTTTCCAGCAGTTTTTTAAGCTGATTTTCGGTTTCGGGAATATCGTTGCCGTCTACTACGTTTGTTCCTTTAATTCTTCCGCTGAAATCAACAACCAGATCATACCTGCCGCTGATATTTTCGGTACTGTCGTCATATAAAATATCAAAAATACCGCCGTAGGGACTGTTGGTTAAAACGTCGTCCTCTTTACCTATCTGAACGCCGTCATAAAAAAGGTGTTTTATTTTTCTTTTAATAACAAAGGCGTCGCTTAACGGGTCATTGTTCGGGAAAGTTACATCGCCCTCGTCGTAAACGCCGAATATCTTTCCTTCGTGCGGAATAACTATCGCCACAGGGACGAACGGTACTATATCTTTAAAATTGCGCGCAAAATTGTTGAACTCTTTTTTAATTTTTCCGTATGGGCTGAGTTCAAAATCCCTCCAATTGTAAAAGGTATTTGCCTGTCCCCATTCCTCCGACATATAGTTTGCGCCGCTGAAAAGTGAATAATAAAATATTCTTCTTGCAAGGTTCATTGAGCTGCCGCCGTCGGTATAAAAATTGAAACCGAAATTTTCATTTGTGATATACCATTCGTTTTGACCGTTTTCCATATAATTATAGGTTGAAAACGGATCTCCGCCCCAAGGCTCGTAATATACGCCCCATTCTCTGCCCAACGCCTTTGACACACCGCGACGAACGGCTATTTGCATTTTTGTAAACGGCGTCCCTCTGCCGATTTCCGCAAATCCGTGCTTAACGCCCGTTTCTTTGTCAAATCCGCAGGTCATAAATCCCGAATCGCACAGCAAAACCCTGTTTTGGGTTTTACGCTGGCGGTCATTGATTACAAATCCTATATCCTCTATATACTCATTCCAATTTTCAGGCATATTAAGCCTGCTGTATTCATAAGCCGAGCCTGATGAAAAATGCAAAAAATCCTTATTGGCGGAAACTTCCCTGACAGCGTTTATAATATTCTGCTCGTTCCATTCCTTAAACTGCATTTTTTCCATTTGCGTTTTTATTCTGCGCCAATCCATCAACCTTGTGAGCGCTAATTCGTGTACCTGAAAGCCCAAAAATCCGCCCGATGTCAGATTTTCGTATTCTTCTACAAGGCTGTAATCATAGTCATATTCGGAATAATATGTGCCGCCGTGAAGACGGTCTATGTAAAAGCAGGTTTTGTATTGCTTTAACAGGTCGTAAAGCTCCCCGCCCTTTTTGGCTATTTCATTAAAGCATTTTTCCTTTGGGGTAAGACAATGCTGTGTAATCTTAAAACCGTCGTTCGGATTTACTATTCCCGCCTTAATCAAAGCGTCGGTATAAACAGCGTTATAATTATGCAGTATTCTGAACATAAAACCACCCGTTCTTCAAATTTTAATATACCCAAATTCTAATTCACGGACAAATGCAATTCTACCCTTATTATGACGCAAATTTACTGTATTTTGACTTTATAAAAAACAGCACAGGCGGAAAAACTCTGCCTGCGCTGTAATCAGTCTATAATTTTTTCGTCTTTTACCTTCCCGTCTTCCCAAGAAAAGCTCAAAATCTTTTTGCCGGGGATGCGAAGACCTTTTAATTCGCCTCTTTCCCAGCTTTTCGGGAGCGCGGGCAAAAGGGTGATCTCCCCGCTTTCCTTTACATCTGCCAGCATTTGCAGTATTCCCGAGGCGGCGCCGAAATTGCCGTCTATCTGGAACGGAGGGTGCGCGCACAGCAAATTGGGGTAACTGCCTCCCGGAAATTCGGGAGAAACACAGAATACGTCAACGGGGTTCAACTGATTGTTCAGCAGTTTTAAAGCCCGCTCGCCGTCACGGAGCTTTGCCCACAGATTTATCTTCCACGCAAGGCTCCAACCCGTGCCGAGGTCCCCGCGTTCTTCAAGGACCTTTGCGGCGGCAGTCTTTTCCTTATCGTTGAATATATCGGCAGGAAACAGACCGTAAAGGTGCGAAATATGCCTGTGATGCTCCTCCGCGTCGCGGTGCGCCGTATGCCATTCGCATATACGTCCGTCCTCCTGAATTTCCCAACGTTTCAGCCTTTCGCGAAGCTCGCCGTAATCACCGTTTATACCAAGCGCCGTCTGTGCCTTGTCAACCGAATCAAACAGACTGTAAATTATCTCCTGCGACATTGCGGTTGACAGGTCAAGTGTACATTTTTCGCCGTGTTCGTCAATATACGAATTTTCAGGCGACGTTGACGGCGCGAATATCAGTTTCCCGTCCCTTTCAACGAGCATCTCCTTATAAAAATGCGCCGCCGATTCGATAACGGGATATATCTTTTTCAAATATTCTGTATCGAGAGTATAGGTATAGTAATTCCAGAGCATTACCGACAGCCACCCCGACGACATCGGCCAATAGCCCCATCTGTTGCTCCCCGTCACCCTGTTTGTAACGGGATATGTTTCACGCCACAGATCCGTGTTATGGTGGCAGGTCCAGCCGTGTTTTCCGTAGAATTTTTCGGCGGTCTTTTTCCCCGAAACGGCTAACTCCTCCGTCATTTTTACAAGCGGTTCGTAACACTCAAACAATCCGCACGGAAGCGCGTGCCAATAATTCATTTCGGTATTTATATTAAGTGTAAAGTTGCACTGCCACGGCGGGGTCAGCTGCTCGTTCCATATTCCCTGTAAATTCGCGGGCTGTGAATCCTTATAAGACGAGGAAATAAGCAGATACTTTGAATAATTAAACAACAGCGCATAAAGCGAATTATCCTTTTTGCCGTTAGCAAGGTCTTTTAAGCGCATATCGGTGGGCTTGCCCGAATAATTGTCCCCGTAAAACGTAAGCGAAGTCCTGCCGTATATTTCGCCGTAAACAGACGTACATTCTTTCTTTATCTCATAATAATCCCTGCCGCACACCGCGTCTAAATCTTTTAAAGCGTCTTTAAGGCAATCTTTTTTTGAATTTTCAGGATGCTTGTCAAATCTCTCAAAATTGGTTCTTACCGCGATATACACAACCGCCGAGTCGGCGTCCTTTACCGATATACTGTCGTCTGAAATGCTGACGGTTCCCCCCACACTCTCCGCCGTGATGACTGCGGCGTATCTTACGCCCTGTTCGGACGGAATATCCGAATAGACCTCATTATCCTTTTTATAGTAGGCGCCGTAGCCTATCTTTGCATTTGGCATATTGCCCTCAAAGCATAGAGCCGAACCGTGCTTGTGCGTAGAGGTTTTTTCAAGCTCGGTTTCAAGCGACAGCTCAAAGCTGAGTCCGCCGCTTTTCTCAGATTCATATTTTAAGGCAATGACCTGATAAGGAATACCCGCAAAGCATTCGCGGCGGAATTTGTTTTCACCGCACTTATAATCGGTATAATGAACCGCCTCGTCAAGCATAAGCCGCCGCGAGTATTCGTTGACAGAGGACGCGCACCCGTGCTTTACGATAACGTTGCATAACGGCATAAATATTTGAACCAACGTGTTTCCGAAGCTCTTATCAAGCAAATGCGAAGCCTCTTGAAGTTCGCCCGCAAGCGCCAGCCTTTGCACCTCGGAAAAGACCGACGAACAATCCTTTTCCGTGATATTTTTAGGATAACCCGTCCACAAGGTATCCTCGTTTATTGAAAATTTTTCGGTTTCCACACCTGCGTATACACAGGCACCCAATCTTCCGTTGCCTATCGGCAGAGATTCGTTAAAACAATCCGCCGCCCTGCCGTACATAAGCATATTTTCCGACTCTCTGACAATGCGTTCCATACATACACCTCAAACTGAATTTCTTTGATTGTATCACCGAAAAAACGCGTTGTCAATTTATGTTTTTAATATTATTTTTATTTATTATTGTAATCTGATAAAATTATGGTATTCTGCTCTTTTTAGGAATTTTTTGGAAATTTTCTTATGTATTTCTATATACCCGTGGAGATACCCCCATCTCTTTCAGGAACACGCGGTTAAATGTCCGTATAGTATCAAAACCGCAGGCGTACGCTATTTCGGTGACCGACATTTCGCTGCCTTTAAGCAGGTCGCACGCCTTGTTCACACGAAGCGCGTTTATATATTTTCTTAGCCCTATTTTCAGCTTGTCCGAAAAAATGTGCGCGGCATAACCGTTGCTTATATGAAAATGCTTTGCCAGCGACTCTATCGTAACGGCGTTACAGTAGTTTTCCTGAACATAGTTGTATACATCGCCTACAAGGGTGCCGTCGCTCTTTTTAAGCGGCATAAGCCGCATTTTTTCTATCAGCATATCAAAAAACGCCCGTATACAGTTAAGCATAATTCCACGGTCGGTCTTTTGCCTTATGCCGTCGCCGATAATTTCAATCATTCTTTCAAGCATACCGCCGCTGTATTCATCGTACCGCAGCACGGGACATTCGGGCTGAAAGCGCTTAAACAAAGAGGTGCAGTCGGGCAGCTCATCGGGAGAAATTATGCAGATAATGTATTTTACGTCCTTTGACTCAAAATACATGTGTATCTTGTTCGGGAAGACAAGAAAAATATCCCCTGCTTGTATATCGTAAACGTTGCCGTCAACGCTTGCCTTACTGCTTCCCGAAAGCATATATACCATTTCAACCTCCTTGTGGAGATGCGCGGCAAAATCAAGTATTTCCGAAAAATAAACCGACATATCGTAGGGGCGCGGTTCATAATACGGTCTTTTCATCAGTACCACCTGCCAAATGAGCATAAATTGTCTTGTTTTAAGCGATTTATGACTTGTATTATAACATATTTTATCTTATTATGCAATTATAAAGCTGAAAAGGAGCGATACAAATGACAAAATGGATGAGAATAAACACACACCCGTGCTTACCGATGGGCAAAGACGGCAAAAAGATAACCGAAAGCCGCGAGCATACAGATTTTTCACGCAGAGCGGCAAGCGAGGGTATGGTTTTGCTTGAAAACCACAGAAAGGCTCTGCCCCTTAAATCGGTTGCGCGCGTTGCGCTGTTCGGAACAGGTCAGTTTGACTATGTAACGGGCGGCGGCGGAAGCGGCGCGGTTTATACATCATACTATTATAATATATACGACGGATTTAAAATAAAAGAAAAGCAGGGCAAGGTTGAGATATTCGACGAGCTTTCAAACTTCTATGAAAAGGAAGTGGCGCGTCAGTATAAGGAAATAGAAATTTCCAAGAACTATTATGAGGACGGCAAAACTCCGTCGCACATACGCGCGCTGTCAGGATATTATCTCGGTCAGACGGCAGAACCCGAAATACCGTCCGCTTTATTTAAAAAAGCCGCCGCTTACACGGATACCGCAATCATAACAATAAAGCGTTTTTCGGGAGAGGGCTGCGACAGGACAAGCGAAAAGGGCGATTTTTACCTCACCGACGCAGAGCAGAAAATGATTGACGACGTTACCTCGGCGTTTAAAAAGACCGTTTTGGTTCTCAACATAGGCGGAATGATAGATTCCTCATTCTTTAAATCAAATGACAAGATCGATGCCGTTCTGCTTGCTTGGCAGTCGGGTCAGGAAGGCGGTCTTGCGGTGGCGGACGTCATCTGCGGCGACGTCAACCCGTCAGGCAAGCTGACCGATACTTTTGTCGGCTCCTTTGACGACTATCCCTCCTCCGCCAACTTCCACGAGAGCGACGATTACGTATGCTACACCGACGATATATATGTAGGTTACAGATATTTTGAAACAGTACCTAACAAAAAGGAAAAGGTTTTGTACCCGTTCGGCTTCGGCCTTTCTTATACGGAATTTGATATAGCGGATATTTACGCCGAAGAAGACGGCGAAAGCATTAACGTATACGCAACCGTTACCAATGTCGGAAACGTTGCGGGCAAAGAGGTAGTTCAGGTCTATACCGAATCTCCGCAGGGATTGCTCGGCAAGCCCGCAAGAGAACTGCGTGCCTTTAAAAAGACCGAACTCTTAAACCCGGGCGAATCGCGCAAATTAAAACTCACCTTTAAGATAAACGATATGGCGAGCTTTGACGACCTCGGCAAGATTGAAAGGTCTGCGTTCGTTCTTGAAAAGGGCGACTACAAGATACACGTCGGAAACAGCGTAAGAGATACGGTTGAATGCGATTATAAATATCACCTTGACAGCGACAGGGTTACCGTTAAATGCAATCAGAACGTTGCTCCTTGCCTTCTCAAAGAACGTATGACGGCTGACGGCTCAATGGAACAGCTCCCGTCGGGTGAGGTGTTTGTAAACACCGTTCACGCCGAGCTTCCCGACGCAAAGGCTCCCGAGGAAAAGACGCAGTTTATAAAGGTTTATGAAAACGAAATAACCCTTGACGAGTTTATGGCTCAGCTTTCCGACGACGATTTGATAAGCCTTATAGGCGGAAAACCCAGCCGCAGCGTCACCAACACGGGTTGTATGGCAGGGCTTGAAAAATACGGTATTCCGTTTGTTCCCGTTGCCGACGGACCGAGCGGTGTGAGAATTGAGCTTGAAGGCGTATATGCAACCGCTTGGCCGATACCCACCGCCGTTGCCTGCACCTGGAACGAAGAAATTGCCGAAGAGATAGGCAAAATGGGCGGCGCGGAATTAAAGGAAAACAATATGGGCGTATGGCTCACACCCGGTCTTAACATTCACAGAAACGCTCTTTGCGGAAGAAACTTTGAATATTATTCGGAGGATCCGTTAATTTCTGGCAAAATGGCGGCTGCAACAATAAGAGGTATTCAGTCAAACGGCGTCGGCTCCTCTGCAAAGCATTTCGCCTGCAACAACAAGGAAACTAACAGATGGGCAAGCGATTCCCGCGTTTCCGAAAGAGCTTTAAGAGAAATATATCTCAAAGGCTTTGAAATTGTTGTAAAGGAATCAGACCCCTACACGATAATGACCGCTTACAACAAGATAAACGGACAGTACTGCTCCGAAAATCATCAGTTAGTGACGGGTATTCTCCGCAACGAATGGGGTTACGAAGGTATGGTCACTACCGATTGGAACAACGGTGCAAAGCACGTAAACGAGGTTATGGCAGGTAACGACATTAAAATGCACATCGGTTACCCCGACCAATTAAGAGAAGCGCTCAAAAACGGTAAGATAACACGCGGCGACTTATATGCCCGCGCGCGCAGAGTGCTTGAAATGGTACTTAAAATCTCATAATAACAGCAAAAAATCAGTCGGTCTTTTGACCGACTGATTTTCTATTCTTTTCATTATATTATTATAATATTTCGTTTAAAACCCAATCTACTGCTTCGTCGCCGTCGGGACAGAACTCGTGAACGCCGTTAAATATGTGAAAATGCAGTTTATCGGTATCCTTGCCGTAATACCTTTTTAGCCTTTCAAATTCAAGCGCGGCGGACTCAGGCTCAAACAGTTCGTCATTGTCCCCCACCTCGATTGCAAGCCGTCTCGGGTATACAAGCGCCGCGACCTCGGCGTCAAGAAACGTGCTTGCGGCGTTTATGAACGACTTGCTCATCCAGCCGTACTTTATCCTATCATTAAAATGACTGCACGAAAGCGCCGTTTTTATTCTCGTATCGGCGGCAGTGGTATAAAGCGTATAAAAACCGCCGTAGGAAAGACCGACCATTCCGAATTTGCCGTTGCAGTAGTCCATTTTTTCAAAATAATCTATGCAACGCATTATTGAATATATTTCAAGCGCCGCTATGCTTCCGCCGAGCTGTTTTAACTTCATATCAAAGTCGTCACGCCTGCCCGAGGGACCGAAGCGGTTTTCCTTCCACAAATCAAGCTGAGGCGCAAACACATTAACGCCCTTATCGAACACACGCATTGACATATCGTTGTAATTCTCGCTGTCAAAAAATCCGCTGCAAAACTCAGGCGTACCCCAACCGCCGTGCTGTGATATTACAAGAGGCAGTTTTTTGTCGGTCTTATGGCGGAAAAGTATTCCGTAGAAATAAAATCCGTCAAACAGTTCAAACTGCATACGTCTTATTATAATTTTATCGTCTTCATAAGTTTTCTGTTCGGTGACGGAAATTATGCCTTGCGGTTCGCTGTTAAGCGGCCAACCTAGCATATCGTAATACTTTTTGCGGTATTCGTCGGGATTTGCGGTTATGCCCTTTGCAAACTCGTCCCGCTGCTTTTCGCATTGCTCCCTGCGATGTTCCAAGAGCTTATCAAGGCTCTTTAAATATTTAATACGGTATCCGTTACCGTAATCCTCACGTTCGGTATAATACTTTCCCATAACCGTTTCCTTTCAGATAAAGTATATTACAATGATATTTTAATTCTGCTGACGGTTTATGTCAATATAAATTCTTTTATTATTAAGAATTTTATGGTAAAATAACGTCAGATACTCTTTAATAAAGGAAGTCATGTTATGATTATTGATATACATACGCATTGCGGCGTTGTTGACGGCAAATTCAATATGCCCGTAAAGATGCAGCTTGAAGCAATGGAAAAATACCGCATTGACTACGCGCTTATTTCAAACATAGAGTGCGGATATGCAAAAGAGCTTGCCGGCAACGAATATATGCTTGACATAGTGAAAAAATATCCCGAAAAATTCGGAGGTATGCTGTGGTGCTCGGGCGACGGCGCCTGTGATATTTCCCGTTTTGAAAAACTGTATCTTGAAAACAGAAAATATATAAAAGGACTTAAAATACACCCCGATATTTCGGGTATCCGCTTTGACGATAAGCGCTTTACGCCTTACATTTTGTTAGCGGAAAAGTATTCGCTTCCGATTCTGATACACACGCAGGACACCGATTTTTCAAAAATTTCCTATGTTGTAAGTGTTGCGGAAGAATTTAAAAATGTAAAATTCATACTCGGTCATATGTCGCTTTGCAGCGACGGAGCCGAAGCGCTTGCCGCCTTGAAGAATTACGAAAACATATACGCCGACACGGCGTGGGTGAAATACGGCGTTGTAAAGCAGGCATTTAAGGACGGCACTTCTGACAAAATTATGTTCGGAACCGACAGCCCGATAGGCGGTCTTGACACCTGCGGCGACAAAAGCTACTACACCGACTACTATTCCTCGGCAGACGCGTTTATTAATAATATAATGTATGAAAACGCCGTACGTATTTTTGGATTGAAAAAATAATTTTTAACAATTATGCCGTTTTTGTTTGAATTTTTAAAAATATTGTTAATTTTTTTACAAAGTGTATTGATTTATGGTTTAAAAGCGGTTATAATTTATAAGGCAAAAATTTGATTTTAAAAAGGAGATCATTAAAATGACCGATAACAAAACAGTTATTAAATGGTTGGATGAGGTAAAAGCCCTCGTAACACCTGACAATGTTGTTTGGATAGACGGCAGTGAAGAACAGCTTGAAGCTATCCGCAAGGAAGCTGTTGAAAGCGGCGAAATGATAAAGCTAAACGAGGAAAAACTCCCCGGCTGTTATCTGCACAGAACGCGCCCGAACGACGTTGCCCGTGTTGAGGACAGAACCTTTATCTGCTCCAAGACCAAGGAAAACGCTGGTCCTACAAACAATTGGTGCGACCCCAAGGAAATGTATGACCGTCTTTATAATATTGCACGCGGCTCTTACAAGGGCAGAACAATGTATATCATTCCTTTCTCGATGGGACCGATAGGCTCTCCGCTCGCAAAGGTAGGTATTGAGGTTACCGACTCTAAATATGTTGTCCTTAATATGGCCATTATGACAAGGGTAGGCAAGAAAGTCCTTGACGTTCTCGGCGACTCAAACGATTGGGTTCGCGGTCTTCACGCTTCCTGCGACATTGATCCCGAAAAGCGTTACATCTGCCAATTCCCCGAAGATAACACCATTATCTCGGTCAACTCGGCTTACGGCGGAAACGTTCTCCTCGGCAAAAAGTGCTTTGCGCTCCGCATAGCTTCTTATCAGGGCTGGAAAGAAGGCTGGATGGCTGAGCATATGCTCATCTTAGGTCTTCAAAATCCGAAAGGCGAAATTAAATATATCGCCGCTGCTTTCCCGTCTGCTTGCGGCAAAACAAACCTTGCAATGCTTATTCCGCCTGAATATCTCCGCAAGAAAGGCTACAAGATTTGGACTGTCGGCGACGATATTTCCTGGATGAAGATAGGCGAGGACGGACGTCTTTACGCAATCAACCCCGAAAACGGTTTCTTCGGCGTTGCGCCCGGAACCAACGCTCACTCTAACTTCAATGCGCTCGAAAGCACAAAGAAGAACACCATATTCACAAACGTTGCTTTAAATCTTGACGACAATACTGTTTGGTGGGAGGGTCTTAACAAGGATCTGCCGCAGAACTGCATTGATTGGAAAGGCAACAAGTGGGACGCTTCCAAGTTCGACAAGCACGACAAGAGCACATACGCCGCTCACCCCAATTCAAGATTTACCGCTCCCGCTAAGAACTGCCCCTGCATTTCAGACGAGTTTGACAAGGGCGCAGGTGTTCCGATCTCCGCTATCATATTCGGCGGCCGCCGCGCTAAGTGCGCTCCGCTTGTATATCAATCAAAGGATTGGGTAAACGGTGTGTTCGTAGGCTCTACAATGGCTTCCGAAACCACTGCCGCCGCGGCAGGTGCCGTAGGCGTTGTACGCCGCGACCCGATGGCTATGCTCCCCTTCTGCGGATACAATATGGGCGACTACTTCCAGCATTGGCTTGATATGGGAGCTAAGCTCGGCGACAAGGCTCCGAAGATATTTAACGTCAACTGGTTCCGTACCGACGACGAGGGCAACTTCGTATGGCCCGGATTCGGCGACAATATGCGTGTCCTCAACTGGATAATCGACCGTTGCGAGGGCAAGGCTGACGCTACCGAGACCGCAATCGGTTATGTGCCGAAGCCCGAAGACATTGACCTTACCGACCTTGATATGGATATGGATACATTAAAGAGTATCTTAAAGGTTGACAAGGACGTTTGGGAGAAAGAGGCTGCCGAAATCGAAGAGCACTACAAGAAGTTCGGCGACAAGCTGCCCGAAGAACTCCGCGAACAGCTTAACAACTTAAAAGCAAATCTTGCTAAAATGTAATTTTATCCCGCTGTTGCCGCTCGGCAACGGCGGGATTTGTCGTTTTTTTGAATTTTTTTGTAAAAGGTGTTGACATTTGAGTTAGCTTATGCTAATATACATAGTGGTTAGCGAGAGCTAACTTAAATTAAGTAATTCGGTTAGCTTTCGCTAATTGCTTGAACGGGGGGAATTATTATGATGCCGCTGTCTTTTGCGGAAATAGGCGAAGAAAACATAATAAAAAAAATAGGCGGAAGTCCCGAGGTTAAGAAACATCTCGAAAATCTCGGATTTGTAGTAGGCGGAAACGTGAAAATAATTACCGCCCTTGCAGGCAACATCATAGTGAACGTTAAGGAATCACGAGTTGCCATAAGCAGTGAAATGGCTCAAAAAATTATGATTTAATATTATTTGGGGAGGAAAAGCAATGAAAACACTGAAACAGGTCAAAGTCGGAGACACCGTAACCGTTGTCAAACTCCAAGGTACAGGCGCTTTGAAACGCCGAATAATGGATATGGGCATAACGAAGGGTGTCGAAGTTAAGGTTCGCAAGGTTGCGCCCTTAGGCGACCCGATTGAGGTCACAGTCCGCGGATATGAGCTTTCAATCCGCAAAGCCGATGCCGAAATGATTGAGGTTGAGTAATCTTTAAAAGCAAATTTTAATTGAAAGGAACTTTTATATGGATTTAAGAATTGCATTAGCGGGAAATCCTAACTGCGGCAAAACCACATTGTTTAACGCGCTGACAGGCTCTAACCAGTTTGTCGGTAACTGGCCGGGAGTTACGGTTGAGAAAAAAGAGGGTAAGCTGAAAAAGCACAGCGGAGTAGTAATTACCGACCTTCCTGGTATCTATTCTCTTTCGCCTTACACACTTGAAGAGGTCGTTGCGCGTAACTATCTTATAGGCGAGCGTCCCGACGCGGTACTGAACATTATCGACGGTACCAACCTCGAACGTAACCTCTACCTTACCACGCAGCTCACCGAGCTTGGTATTCCTGTGGTAGTTGCCATTAATATGATGGACATTGTCCGTAAAAACGGCGATAAAATAAACATTGAGGAGCTTTCAAATCAACTCGGCTGTAAAGTAGTTGAAATATCCGCCCTTAAAAACGACGGTATAATGGAAGCTGCCGAAGCTGCAATTTATGCGGCTGAAAATTCAAAGACAGTACCTATGCACACATTCTCAGGCGTTGTTGAACACGCTCTTGCTCATATTGAGGAAGCCGCCGTTCACGATATGCCCGCAGAACAGCAGCGTTGGTACGCAATCAAGATTTTTGAGCGCGACGACAAGGTTTTGGCTAAGCTCAATCTTGACAAAACGGTTATGGAACACATTGAGGAAGACATTAAAGCCGCTGAAAAAGAGCTTGACGACGATTCCGAAAGCATCATAACCAACGAACGTTACGTTTACATATCTACAATAATTAAGAGCTGCTATAAAAAGAAAGGCACCGGCAAGCTCTCCAATTCGGATAAGATAGATAAGGTTGTAACAAACCGCTGGCTCGGTCTTCCGATATTTGCACTTGTTATGTTCCTTGTTTACTACATTTCAATGGTAACAGTAGGTTCTGCCGCTACGGATTGGGCAAACGACGGTCTTTTCGGTGACGGTTGGCACCTGTTCGGCATCGGTTCGTCCGCTACTGCCGAGGCAGAGGACGAATACGGCGACACAGACGCTATCATTCAGGGATTCCTTGATACAGCCGCCGAGGAAGGCATCAACGTAGACGCCGCAAACGATGCGCTTGATCAGGAAAGCGACAGCTATGACGCAAAAACTGCCGTTGAAGAAGTAAAGGCTGTTGAAAAAGAGGCTGATTTCAAGACATTTACATATACTCTTGAAGATGAAGAAACCCTTGAAACAACCGAAGAAGAAGGCAAGATTGCCGATCTTGACAGCGCACTCAAAGCATACGAAAAGTATGACGGCGGAGTTGATCCCGCTAACTACGGCGTTTGGGTACCCGGTGTTCCCGTTCTCGTAGGCGATGTTCTTGACGCTGCAAACGCTCCCGACTGGCTCTCAGGTCTTATTAACGACGGTATAGTTGCAGGCGTAGGCGCGGTTCTCGGATTTGTTCCGCAGATGTTGGTTCTGTTCCTGTTGCTCGCAATTCTTGAAGGCTGCGGCTATATGGCACGTATCGCATTCGTTCTTGACCGTATCTTCCGTAAGTTCGGTCTTTCGGGTAAATCGTTTATTCCTATGCTCATAGGCACAGGCTGCGGTATCCCCGGAATTATGGCTTCGCGTACAATTGAAAATGAGCGCGACCGCCGTATGACTATTATGACAACAACCTTTATCCCCTGCGGTGCTAAGGTTCCGTTTATCGCAATGATTGCAGGCGCTATATTCGGCGGCTCAGCAATAGTTTCAACAAGCGCTTACTTCATCGGAATGGCTGCAATAGTTGTTTCGGGAATAATGCTTAAAAAGACAAAGATGTTCTCCGGCGATCCCGCTCCGTTCGTTATGGAATTGCCTGCATACCACATACCGACGCTCGGCAATGTTCTCCGCTCAATGTGGGAACGCGGTTGGTCGTTCATCAAGAAGGCAGGAACTATCATACTTCTTTCTACCATACTTGTTTGGTTCACAACATATTTCGGTTGGGCAGACGGTTCGTTCGGAATGCTCTCCGAAGACCAGCTTGACAGCTCGATACTCGCTAAGATAGGCAGTGCGATAGCTTGGATATTCAAGCCCGTAGGCTTCGGCACTTGGGAGGCAACGGTTGCTTCTATCACAGGTCTTGTTGCTAAGGAAAACATCGTCGGCACAATGGGAATCCTTTACGGCGGCGACGGAAACGTATATGATACGCTTGCTACCGTATTTACAGGAATAAGCGCTTATGCGTTCCTTATATTCAACCTGCTCTGCGCGCCTTGCTTCGCCGCTATCGGTGCTATCAAGCGTGAGATGAACAGCGCTAAATGGACTTGGTTCGCTATCGGTTATCAGTGCATATTTGCTTATGCAATAGCGCTTATGGTATACCAGTTCGGTTCGGCATTCACAGGCAACCTCAATGTTGCAGGTCTTATCGCCGCGATAGCAGTTCTCGGATTTATGATCTATATGCTGTTCTTCAAGAAATATAAAGAGTCTACTACTTTAAAAGTGAGATAAATCCCCCAAACAGAAAAAGGCTGTCCTTTACGGACAGCCTTTTTCTTGTTATTATTAATATTCGGTGTTGCTTTTTATATACTCCCTTGGCGACATTCCTTTGTATTTTTTGAAGGTTTTTGAAAAATAACTCAAATCGTTAAATCCGCTTTCAAGCGCCGCCTCGGTTATGGTAAGTCCGTTTTCGGTCAGCTCGTGACAGGCACATTCAATGCGAAGATTATTTATATAATCAATAGGCGTTCTTGAAGTAAACTCCTTGAAAAATCTGCAAAGATACTTTTCGTTCATTCCCGAGACGCGCGACAGGTCTTCAAGCGTTATCGACTCGGTGTAGCTTGCGTCTATCCAATCGAGCAGCTCCATTAATACCTTTACCTGTTTGCCCGTTCGCTTGTCCTTTGCGTTTTCGGATACGTAACCCAGCGAATATAAACAGCCGAACAGCTTGTATATCAGGCTGTATACGGTCAGTTGATAATACTCCCTGCCCTCCTTCATAGTATCAAAAAGCTCGTTGACGGTGCGGAAAAATTCGTTGTCCGCCGCCTTATAAAAGCACTTCACCGATACCGTGCGGTTGATTATAGGCAAAAGATAGCCGCTCAGAGCGTCCTTGTGGCGTTTGCGGAGCATACCTATATCAAAAACAAGGCACTCGTAAACGCAATGCTCGGGCTCGCCCCTGTGAAGTGTTCCGCACTCGACAAGAACTACGTCGCCTGCCCGCATAGTGTAAGCCACGTTGTCAAGATAAACGCAAAACGTGCCGCTTATAACCCTGATTATTTCAAACTCCCTATGCCAATGAAGCGGCATCTCATATTGCGGGTTCGACGGTATGACGCGGTAGTATTGTATCGGAAAATCGGACGAACCGTGCTGTTTTTTTTCGTTATATTCAAAATATTTCAAAAAATCACCCCGAAATGTGAATTTTGTTATATAGTTTTTCATTATTACGCAAGTATTTTATCATATTTCATACTATAATTCAATTGTAGAATAAAATTTTAATAATCGGAGGTACAAAACTATGGCAAAAAACAGACTTATAGGCGATTATCCCGTAATCGGTATCCGTCCTACTATTGACGGACGCCGCGGCGTACTCGGCGTACGTGAGTCGCTTGAAGAGCAGACAATGAATATGGCGAAAAGCGCCGCTAAGCTCTTTGAGGAAAATCTCAGGTACTCAAACGGCGAGCCCGTAAAGGTCATAATTGCCGATACAACAATAGGCAGAGTGGCAGAAGCCGCCGCCTGTGCCGACAAGTTTAGAAAAGCAGGCGTTGACATTACCCTGACCGTTACTCCCTGCTGGTGCTACGGCGCGGAGACAATGGATATGGACACCAACACCATCAAGGCTGTATGGGGCTTTAACGGCACCGAGAGACCCGGCGCTGTTTATCTTGCTTCTGTTCTTGCAACCCACGCTCAGAAGGGTCTGCCCGCTTTCGGAATTTACGGTCACGACGTTTGCGACGCAGACGACACCGAAATTCCCGCAGACGTTAAGGAAAAGCTCCTTCGTTTCGGCAGAGCCGCTGTTGCCGCCGCTACAATGCGCGGTAAATCCTATTTGCAGATAGGTTCTATCACAATGGGTATCGGCGGTTCGATAATCGACCCCGCTTTCATCGAGGATTATCTCGGAATGCGCGTTGAGTCGGTTGACGAGGTTGAAATTATCCGCCGAATGACCGAAGGCATCTATGACGAGAAAGAGTATGAAAAGGCTCTTGAATGGTCAAAGAAATACTGCAAAGAGGGCTTTGACAAGAACCCTGCCGAGCTTCAAAAGACTGCCGAGCAGAAGAAGGAAGACTGGGAATTCACCGTTAAAATGTGCGTTATCATAAAAGACCTTATGAACGGCAACAAAAATCTCCCCAAGGGCTGTGAAGAAGAAGCGGTAGGTCACAACGCTATCGCCGCAGGCTTCCAGGGTCAGAGACAGTGGACAGACTTCTACCCGAACTGCGACTTCCCCGAAGCGCTCCTCAACACCTCGTTTGACTGGAATGGCGCCCGCGAGCCGTACATACTTGCAACAGAGAACGACGTATTAAACGGTCTCGGTATGCTCTTTATGAAGTTACTTACAAACCGTGCGCAGATGTTTGCCGACGTTCGCACCTGCTGGAACGGCAAATCGGTTAAGCGCGTTACAGGCTACGACCTTGAAGGCCACGCAAAGGACGCCGACGGATTTATACATCTTATCAACTCAGGCGCTTGCTGTCTTGATGCAAACGGCGCCGCTAAGGATGAGAACGGCAACGCTGTTATGAAGCCTTGGTATGACGTTACCGAAGCCGACCAGAAAGCAATTATGGACAACACCACCTGGAACTATGCCGACTTAGGCTATTTCAGAGGCGGCGGATTCTCCTCACGCTTTGAGACAAAGGCTGAAATGCCCGCAACAATGATACGTCTTAACCTTGTAAAGGGCTTGGGACCTGTTCTTCAAATCGTTGAAGGCTGGACGGTTGACCTGCCTGCCGAGGTTTCCGATACACTTTGGAAACGTACCGACTATACATGGCCCTGCACTTGGTTCACTCCGAGAGTTACAGGCGAAGGCGCATTCAAATCAGCTTATGACGTTATGAACAACTGGGGCGCAAACCACGGCGCTATATCCTACGGCCACGTAGGCGCTGACCTTATCACCCTCTGCTCTATCCTCCGCATACCCGTTTGTATGCACAACGTACCCGAGGACAAGATTTTCCGTCCCGCGGCTTGGAACGCTTTCGGTATGGATAAAGAGGGTCAGGATTTCCGCGCTTGTGACGCTTACGGTCCGCTCTATAAATAATTTGCGATATGACTGACTACACGAAAAGCGAATGGAACGGTTTTTCAAGGCTTGATTTTAAATTTATGGGAAGAAACGCCGTTGTGGTCGTCCCTGAGAAAAAGGACGTCAAGGGGCGCTGGCTTTTAAAGACAGAATACTTCGGCGCTTTCCCAAATTTTGAAATTGAAATGTTAAAACGCGGTTGGCACCTTGCGTATGTCGCAAATTCAACCCGTTGGCACAAGCCTGAGGACGACGATGTTAAGGCGGCATTTTGCGACTTTGTTTCGGAAAATTTCGGGCTTAACAAGAAATGTCTGCCCGTCGGTATGAGCTGCGGCGGTATGCACGCTGTATACTTTGCCGCGAAGTATCCCTCCTATGTCAGCGCGCTTTATCTCGACGCGCCCGTGCTTAATCTTTTAAGCTGCCCGCTCGGAATGGGCGACGGCGGCGACGATATGGCGGAGGAATTTTTCAGAGACACGGGGCTTACCGCTTCCTATATGCTGAATTACAGAAATCATCCGATAGACAACGTTCAAAGACTGATAGAAAACCGTATACCGATTTTACTTATCTGCGGAGGAGCCGACACAACCGTTCCGTACTGCGAAAACGGAGCCGTGCTGGCAGAGAAATACCGTGCCGCAAACGGCGATATAACCGTGATGATAAAACCCGAATGCGGTCATCACCCGCACGGACTTGAAGACCCTGCGCCGATAATAGAGTTTTCTATTGCAAAAACCGAGAACATTTAATATTATTAGGAGTATTTTTATGAACTATATGGAATTAAGAGAACAGATATGCGATGTCTGCCATAAAATGTGGCAGCTCGGCTGGGTTGCCGCCAATGACGGCAACGTTTCCGTAAAACTGCCCGACGGCAACTTTCTGGTTACGCCGACAGGCATAAGCAAGAGCTTTATAACGCCTGAAAAGCTCGTTATAATCGACAAGGATTTCAACATTATAGAAGCTGAAAACGGCTACAAGCCGTCAAGCGAAATTAAAATGCATATGCGCTGCTATGAGGAGCGCGAGGACGTAGGCGCTGTTGTTCACGCTCACCCGCCGACAGCAACGGGCTATGCGGTAGCAGGCAAGAGCCTTGACGAGTATTCTATGATTGAAACGGTAATCGCTATCGGTTCTATCCCGCTTACTCCTTACGGCACGCCCAGCACCAACGAAGTGCCCGAGGCTATCGCTCCATATCTTCAAGAGCATGACGTATTGCTTCTCCAAAACCACGGCGCTCTTACAGTAGGCTGTGACCTTATAACGGCTTACTACCGTATGGAAACTCTTGAACTCTTTGCAAAAATTTCACTCAACGCTCACCTTTTAGGCGGTGCAAAGGAAATTCCGAAAGAGCAGATAGATAAGCTGATGTATCTGCGTGAAAATTATTATCACGTAACAGGTAAGCACCCGGGATATAAGCACTACAACAAGTAAACCGTTACAGACAAACCCTGTCTCTCATAAGAGAGACAGGGTTTATATTTTCCTTATATTATTTTCTTTAAAAGTCCGCACAGAACCTCCGCCATTGAGAAAAAACCTATATCGTTCGGGTGGGTATTGTCAACCGTGGCAAACTCGGCATACTTGCTTTGTATAAGCTCGTTTCCTGCGATAAAATACACATTTTTATCGCCGTCATTTTTTGCTTTTACATAGGTTTCCTTCACCGTTTCCATACGCTTTATTTCATCACAGGTCAAATGCACCTTGGGACGTGTGAGCATAACTATGGGGACGTCGGGGTTAGCTTTTCTTATTGTTTCAAACATCTTTCCGTACGTTGCCGCAAGATGTTCAGCGGTAGGCGCGTTGTGGTCGTAATCGTATATAAACGCGGACATCGGGATTTTGCTTATATACTCCGCAATTTCTCTCTCGCCGCACGCGCTGCCCGAAAAGCCTAAATTTATGTGGTCGGCGTCAAGCGTGCGCGAAACAATGTTTGAAAACGAATTACCCGGGCGCGAAGCACAGCCGCCCTGCGTTATTGAAGAACCGTAGAACACTATCGGCTTATCGACCGCATACGGCGTCGGCGGCTTAATTACAGCCTTGTTATCAATCCCGATATAAACCTCTCTTACCGTGCTGTAAAGCGGAAAATGAATAAGAATTTCGCGTTCTTCGGCGCCGCCGAAATCTATAATGCCCTCAAATCTGTCCTCAACATCAACAGGAGGTATGACGGTTCCTGAGTAAATCCACCCGCCGTCTTCACGGGTATACATATCAAAGCCTATGCTCCCCGTAAACGCAAAATGCGGCATTTTCCCGACGCCGTCTTTTTCAAGCACCGCCGACAGCGCAACATAGGGGCTGTCAGTCTTAAAGCGCAGCCGACCGCCTGATGAATTGCCGTGCAACGCATACACACCGTCGCTCACCGATTTTGCAGCCGCTTCCGGCATACGTGTATACTGACCGTTTTCGCGGAAGATGCCGTAAACTTTAAATCCGCTTTCTTCGGCGGAATGAAAAACCATACCGTCGCGCTTTATGTTAGTCTTAACAGAAAAGTTTTTATCTATTTTCGATATGTCCATAAACCTTTATTCACCGCCGAAAACGATGTTGATTATCTCGTTGTGGGGGTGCTTTTCATATTCGGGGGGACAGGGCGCATTTTCAACCTCCTGCGCATAGAATATCGAAACGTTTTCAGACGGAACGATAAACGCTCTGGTTCCTGCCGCGCCGCCCCAGCCAAATGTACCTACGGGGCATTTAAAATGTCTCGGAGCGGGGTCAAGAAGAACCGACACTCCCAATCCGTAGCCGTGTCCCAAATGACCCATTTGATTTTGGAAATCTTCAAGCGGAGTGCCTTTGAGCTGATTGCTGCCGAACATTTTTACGGTTTCGGGCTTTAACAGCTTATATCCGTTGTATGCCGTACCGCCGCAGGCAAGCGCATCGGCAAATTTTATATAATCGTTCACAGTGGTGTATATACCCGCACCGCCGCTTTCATATATCTTATTCAGCCTGAAATACGAGCCGTCGCTGCCCTTAACAAGCTGTTTCTTTTCGCTGTCGTAAGTATACGGCTCGCTCCTGTGATTTTTCATTTCCTCGCTCAAAACAAACGACGTTGTATCCATTCCGAGGGGGGCAAAAATTTCATCGTGCAGATATTCGCCAAAGCGTTTGCCCGACACGACCTCCTCAACAGCGCCCAGAACATCGTGGCAAAAGCTGTATGCAAAATGTGTTGAGGGATCAAAAAGCAACGGTGATTTTACAAAGCTCGAAACAACCTCGGTTATGCTTGCCGTATCGTTTTTAGATATTTCTTCGATCGGTTCGGTGTTTCGGTCGTAGGAAAGTCCGCCGCACATAGTAAAAAGATCAAAGACCGTCATAACCGTTTTGGCAGGTCGAACCGTATCCCCGTCCTTTACGGTGATGTTTTTATACTCAGGGAGATATTTATACACAGGGTCGGACAAATTCAGCTTGCCCGCCTCAACAAGCCTTAACGCTCCGACGCAGGTTATCAGCTTTGAGGAAGAATAGAGCAAATACACGTCCTTATCGCTCACGGGAACCTTGCCCGCCGCGTCGGAGTGACCCGATGAATAACGGAACAGCTCCTTATGGTCCTGCCACACGGTAACATCGCGCGCAGGTATACTCATTTCACCGAGCGAATCCATATATTCTTTAAGACGTTCCTTATTAAATTTAAGCATTATATTTCAACCTTTCAAAATACATCTGATTTATTTTAACATATCAAGCGCGAATGTCAACGCAAAAAAATTCAATATTTACCAAATGCGCAGACAATGTTGAAAAACCATAAATTCTGTGATATACTAAATATGCGTAATTAAGCCATTTGGAGGGATTTTATGGATTTACAAAAGCATATAACTTCAAATTTCGGTTTGTTTCTGAAATCAGACTGCAAATACTATAAACTCTTTCACACCGTTAATAAATCCAATCTTCACTCGCACGATTATTTTGAGATAATATTTTCACCATATCAAAAAATAACCCACCTCATAAACGGAGAAACGCAGATACTGCCTGCGGGGAGCATAATCTTCATACGCCCTGACGACTACCACGATATTGCCAATCCGAACAAGTCACCGATGGAAATTCACTTTTTCGCATTCACGAAAAAAATGTTTCACGAAATATTTGAATTTTTGTCTTCAAACACCGTTTTTCCTTTATTTATGCAATCAAGGCTTTCTCCCCACGTGGTTCTGACCCCCGTTCAGGTGGAGCATCTTATTTTTCAGATAAGCCAGATGGCTGTTAACGATACGATAATGCACGATTATCAGACCATTCAGATACGCTGCGTTTTGACCTATATATTTACAACGCATTTCATTAAAAACTATTTTGATATACAGAACAAAATTCCCGATTGGCTGGTAAGCGTTCGGACTCAAATGGAGAATATAGAGAACTTTTCTATGGGCGTCAACCGTATGGCGGAGCTGAGCAACTTTTCTCAGGGTCACCTTTCGCGTATGATGCAAAAATACTACGGCGAAACGACCATTGACTTTATAAACAACCTCCGTCTTTCCTATATAGCCGACGGACTTGTAAACAGCAACCAATCCATAATATCGCTAAGCTGTAACTGCGGATATAATAATTTAAGCTGGATGTATACGCTGTTCAAGAAAAAATACGGCGTGAGTCCCGCAAAGTTCCGAAAGCAGTACTTTAAGAAATAAAAAAAGGCGTAAAGCAAGAAAATATCTCTGCTTTACGCCTTTTAAATTTACTGAATACTCTTGCCGCCGTCAACGTATATGCTCTGACCCGTAATATATCTACCCTCATCAGAGCAGATAAGGCTTACTATACCGGCGCAATCGTCAGGCTCGCCGTAGAACCCTACAGGAATTGAGTCGGATACCTTTTTTGCATAATCGGGATCCGAAAGAGCCTCAACATTCCTATCGGTATAGATAACGCCGGGAGCCACATTGTTTACGGTTATGCCGTCCTTCGCAAGCTGTAATGACAGCGAGTGCATCATATTTGTCTGCGCCGCCTTTGACGAAGAATAAACCAGCATATCGGGGTGAGGCTTTGCCTCCTGAACGGAGCCTATTGTAACAACCCTGCCCCAGCCTTTTTTCTGCATATTCTTTGCCGCCGCCTGAATGAGCATAAGCGACGATACATAGTTGCAGTTCAACTGCTCATAGCACTCTTTAAGCGTAATTTCATTCCACTTATTTCTGTACTGCAAGGAAGCGTTAAGCACGATAACGTCAACCTCGCCCATTTTTTCAGCGAGCATTGCGGTCTCGTCGGTATCGCAAAGATTTGCCTTTATGACCGACGCCTTACCGCCGTCAGCCTCGATAAGCTCTTTTACCTCCTCGGCTTTTGCGACGTTGCCCGCGCAATGCACTATTACCTCATAACCGTCCTTTGCAAGCCTTAGCGCTATCGCTCTGCCTATTCCTCTTGACGAGCCCGTAACCAAAGCGCGTTTTCCGTTTAACATATTTTTCACCCTCTGTTAATTTTCAAAAAAAGATACACAAAGCGGATCACCCGAAAGCTCAACGCTGTCAACAAGCGCGGGTCTGCCGCTTTCAAGGCTTATTATGCCTATACTGCCGCCCTCGTTTGCACAGAATAAAACATTGTCCGCTATATCAAAATCTCTGGGATCCGAACCGCCGCACGGCGTGTTTTCAAGCAGTTCAAGTCTGTCGCCTGCAACCTTAAAACGCGATATGCAGTCAGCCCCGCGGTGCGACACATACAAAAATCCGTTATAAAGCCTTATTGCCGCCGCGGTTGACCTTCCCTCAAAATCGGGTATTGCCTTGTAAGTATCAAGCAATTCCAATTTGCCGTTATCGAAAGAAAAAACGCTTACATCGCTTGAAAGCTCGTTAACGCAGTAGACAAGTCTGCCGTTATCGCCGAAACACAGGTGTCGGCAGCCGCTGCCCGCAGGCACCTTTGCCTTTGAAACCTCGTTAAGCTCACCGTCATACACAAAGACCGTATCCAAACCGAGGTCGGTGCATAAGAGATACTTCCCGTCGGGCGAAAAGGTCACAAAATGGGTATGCGGTGCGTCCTGCCGCGGCAGATTTACTCCGACGCCGCTGTGCGTTACCACCTTATCGGGCATTTTTACCACATTGCCCGACAGGTAGTTCACAAGATACACATCATCGTTTTTAACGCAAAGGTGGCACGGAACAACACCGTGCGACGGCATCACTTCATCAGGTTCTTCAAGCACCCCGCTGTCGGAAATATGATACCTGACGAGTCCGCCTTCGCCGTTTCCCGTATCGCGCAGAAGAATATATGCTGTTTTGTCCCTAATAACAGTATACATCGCCCTGTCAAGAGGCAGTTTTTCGCAAAATGTCAGCTTTTTATCGGCAAAAGTATAATGATATATTCCGCCGTCCTTTGAGCAAGCCGTTATATATATGTGTCTCATAATTTTATAATGCCGTCTGCGTGTCGTTCGGGTCGCCGTTTCTTGCAAGGTCATATTCCTTAGACCAATCAAGATCACGGTATTCCTCGCCCCTCGGGTCGGTCTTTATCCAATCAAGAAGCATATCAAGCATTTCCTCTGTCCAGGTGTTCTTGTCTATCTGTGCGGTTGTGAACTTGCCCTGACAAATCATTTCAAACCCAAAATCGTCCTTAACGTGGGTCTTTGCCGCACCCTCAACAACATCGGCAACCAAGTGTGACGGAATAAACAGCACGCCGCCGCCTGCGCCGAACACTACGTCGCCGGGCAGGCATACTGCGCCGCCGAAGCCGGTAATATCGTTCCAATCCTTCATTACAAACTCGCGGATAGGCGTGGGGTCAATTCCGCGGTAGTATACCTGAACGTCGGGAACCTTTTTCATCTGCTCAACATCGCGAACGCCGCCCCAAATAACCGCGCCGCCTGTTTTGGTGTGCTTCTGCAACGCAGTAGTAAGGTTGCCGCCCAAGAACGTACCCTTATAAATTTTATCGTACATATCGCATACCACAACGTCGCGCTCATAAAGGTGGTCTATAACCCATTGGTTATAATTTCCTTGAAGACCGTCCTCGCCGCCGCGTGCAAACTGAACGTCGTGCAGGTCGGGGCGCGTCGGGCAATAGGTGCAGGTAACGGCTCTGCCGACGAGCTTTCTGCCGTCGTCGTGAAGCGTTGCAAGCGGAGCCAATCCGCCGCCTACAAACTGATGCTCATAGCCGAGTACGAATATCGGCTTCCACACCTCCTCCAACGTCATACCTTGAAGCGCGTCAAGATATTTATCCTCTACCTTGGGTCTGCCGTCGGGCAAACGCTCGCCTTTCCAGAGCGGCGTTAATTCAATAATTGTATCCCTATCGTTAAAATGCATAATTACTACCTCTTTTTAGGAAAATTAACTCCAAATTCTGTCGTTTGAAAATTCCTCGTTCCAAATATCCGTTGACTCAAAGTATCCGGGTATTTTTGAGTTGATATGTTCTTTTATAACTTCTTCGTTAAGATCGTCAAAACCGATACCGGGCTTTTCGGGAACCTTGATAAATCCGTTATCGAATATCGGGTTGGGTATGCCCGTAACCATATCCGCCCACCACGGAACGTCAACCGAGTGGAATTCAAGCGCAAGCACGTTGTGCATTGCCGCCGCCGTCTGTACCGCCGCAAGGCAGGCAACGGGGCTTTCAGCCATATGTATTGCAACCGCAACGCCGTGTTCATCGGCAATGTCGCCTATCTTTTTAAGCTCCAAAGCGCCGCCGCAGGTGAGTATATCGGGGTGAATTACGGATACTCCGCCAGCCTTTATAATGGTTTCAAATCCCTCTTTAAGATATATGTCTTCGCCCGTTGCTATCGGGATATTCGTGCTGTTTTTAAGTCTTACGTACTGGTCGGTGTATATCCACGGAACCATATCTTCAAGCCAAGCAAGGTTGTACGGCTCCATACGTTTTGCAAAGCGTATGCAATCCTCAACGCAAACGTGGCCGAAATGGTCGATAGCAAGCGGAACCTCGTATCCTATAACGTCCCTTACCTCTTTAACGTAGTTTTCGAGATAATCAAGACCCTTTTCGGTAAGATGTATTCCCGTAAACGGATGCGCGGTGGTAACTATCGAATAACTTTTCTGCGCTTTTACCATATCGGCGGTTACACTGCCGCCCTGAACGTTGAGAATATGGGAAGCGTATTTCTTCATATCGTCTATAAATCCGAGAGGAGCGTTTATCGTTCCGGGTTCGTCCATCAAAAGTCCTATACCGAGATCCATTTTAAGGAAAGTAAAGCCCATTTCCATACGCTTTTTAAGCGCAAGACCCATATCGTGACCCGTGTGCTTTCCGTCAACGTCAGTATCGCAGTAAACGCGTACCTCGTCGCGGAACTTACCGCCGAGAAGCTGATACATAGGAACGCCGTAAGCCTTGCCCGCAAGGTCCCAAAGCGCAATTTCTATTCCCGAAACTCCGCCGCCCTGACGCGAGGGACCGCCGAACTGTTTTATTTTGTGGAATATCCTGTCCACATTGCAGGGGTTTTCACCCAAAATACGGCTTTTGAGCATAAGCGCATAGGTCTTGCTTGACGCGTCGCGCACCTCGCCGTAGCCTGTTATTCCCTGATTGGTCATTATTTTAAGAATTGTGCAACGCTTAGGGGCTCCGTCTATATCCACAAAACGCATATCTGTGATTTTGAGGTCGGACGGGTTTGAACAACGGTTAAACATATTATACCTCCAAAAATAATTTTACGATTGACATTGACTGCATTTAGACTTACAATCTAATTATATTTTAGTAATAAAGCGCCTTGTTTTCATCAACTATATTATCAAATTTGCAAACAATATTACTATCGGAGTTGTTTACCGTGTCTTTTGCCGAAAAGAAAATAACAAACGTTTATTCAATTAATTCATCAAACGGAACCGAGCTTTTAAGGACTTGGCGTGTTTTTGTGCCCGCAGGGGAGCGCGCTTTGCAAAAACATTCTCACATAAGATTTGAAATAACCTGCGTGGATTCAGGTCACGGCATATACACCGTAGGCGAGCGGCAATACAAAATGCAATCGGGAGATATTTTTATATTTGCGAGCAACGAACAGCACTGCATTACCGACGTATCGGACGGCGGACTCGTAATATCAAACGTTCACTTTGAACCGCGTTATCTTTGGGGCAGCTTTGCCGACAGTTTAAGCGAAAAAAATATAAATATGTGCTTTTCCCGAAGCGAATTGTTTGAAAACCGCATACCAGCGGACAAAAGCGGATTTATCCGCTCGCTGTTCAAGGAAATAGTAACCGAGCTTGCCGAGAAAAGACCTGAATACGCGCTTGCCGTAAAATCGCTTCTGAACACATTTTTAATACACCTGATAAGGGATTTTGATTACTCGGAAAAAAGCGTTCCGTTAAGCCGCGACAGTCTTCATTCGATACGCCGCGTCACCAATTATATTGACGCGAATTTGTGTGAAAAACTGACTCTTGAAATGCTTGCCGAACACGCGGGAATGAGTCCCAATTATCTGTCCTCGTTCTTTCATAAGATAAGCGGAATCACGCTGTGGGACTACATAAACTCAAAGCGCATAGATATGGCAATACACAAGCTCTCCGACGAAGACCTGAACGAAAACATACTCGACATAGCCTACTCCTGCGGATTTAACAACACCGCGAATTTCAACAAGGCTTTTAAAAAAGCAACGGGTATGACGCCGACTCAATACCGCGATTCGGGCGATATACAAATTTAGATATTAGATTTTAGACGTTAGATATTAGACAACGTGCGCTTTGCGCAAAATACAGGCTCCCCTCTGTTGGAAAGAAGGGAGCCTGTTGCCATACCGATAATTCTTATTTTTTTATCAGCCGTCTGCCATCTAAACCAGCTCGCAATAGGCTGAAAAAAGTTCGTAGTTATTATTTTTAATGCTGTATTCCAAATCAAAATATTTTTCCGTTTTGTAACCGCAAAAATTATTCCCTACAAAATCCGCAAAAACGGTGAATACCGCTTTTTTTACTTCGGTCGGCTGAAACGCCGTTCTTTGATATGTAAGCCTTGCCATTCGCAAAATATACTCATAGTAATCCTGAGTTGTGCCCAGCCCCAATATGTTACGGTCTTCAAATAATCTTATTGTGACCCAAAGCGAATCCACCGATTTAGGTTTTTTAACGCCTGTGCTTGTAATGCCGCGCGGGTTGCTTCTTCGGCAGTATACAACATCGCTTATCCCGAAAATTGTTTTAGCGGTCGGATAGATTATCTGCCGCATAAGCGAGTCCTCATACCAAAAGTTTTTCGGGAATAACACATTATTAAATAAACTGCTTTTAAATACCTTTGCCACGGGTCCCCCGTATAAACCGTCAACCCCTAATCTTCCCTGTTTTTTATATGCGGTTTTATATTTTCTTCCGTCCTCTGTGCAGGTGACAGCACTTCCCTCGACTATATCGGCTTCATTATTATACGCTGCTTGCATAAGCGTCTGAACGGCGCCGTCCGCTAAAAAATCGTCCGAATCGACAAACATAATATATCTTCCGTCCGCTTTTTCAATCCCTGCGTTCCTTGCGCCCGAAAATCCGCGGTTTTCCTGATGTATAACGGTTAGTCGGCTGTCCGAAAATCCATCGATCAGCGCGCCCGTAGCGTCGGTCGAGCCGTCGTCAATACATATTATATGAAAATTATAATCCGATTTTTGGTTTAAAACCGATTTCAAGCATTTTTCGATATGCTTTTCTTCGTTATAAGCGGGGATTATTATTTCAAGGTCATATTTAAAATCGCTTTTCGGTTTCCTTTCGGAAATACAGCTTTTGTTGGGGTTCGGAGAATGAGAATTCAGCGTCAAATATGCGTCGCTGACCGCCATACCGCACGGTTTTGCGTTTATCAGCCTTTTTCTCTTTAATTTGTAAGATATTTTATTAAAACCCAATTTTACCGCCGCTTTTTTTAATATCCTTTTATACAAAAAAACCACTCCAATTTTTGTTATGTAACAAATTGTTACATAATTATTGTAACAATACGTTACAATAATGTCAAGACAAATAATCGGGTGGATTGTATGCTGATAGGTTTGAAAATGCTTAGAAAGCAACGAAAACTTAATCAATTAAAGGTAGCAATGGACCTTAACATAAGCCGCGAGTCGCTGTCGTATTATGAAAACGGAAAGCGCAACCCCGATATACAAATGCTGAAAGCGCTGTCCGAATATTTTAACGTGTCGATTGACTTTCTCATAAACGGCAAGGAATTTGAAAAGAAATAAACCGAGGTATTTAAACCGACAGAATAGGTTTAAGCCTCGGTGTTTTTATGCTAAATACTTGTAAAATCGGCGTTTTTATAGTATTATTATATCAGCATTAATCTGAGGAGGAAAAGCCTTGGGAAAGAAAGAAAAAATTTTAAAACCTGTTAAATCGGCGGCCGGCGGCGTGTTTTTGCCGCATTTAAAAGCTACCGCCGATAATGAATCGGTTATAATGCCTCCCCCTGCGGTTGTGAGAATACCGCTGAGCCAGCACATCGGCGCGCCTGCCGTTCCTGTTGTCAAGGCGGGCGACAGGGTTTTTGTCGGCACGCTTATTGGCGAGGCGCCCGGTTTTGTCAGCGCTTCGGTTCATTCAAGCGTTTCGGGAAAAGTCAAGGAAATTGCCGACGTTGTTATGAACGGCGAGCCCGTTAAATGCGTTGTGATAGAGTCGGACGGCGAAATGGAAAAGGACCCGTCGCTTAAACCGTTTGAGGTTAAGACCAAGGACGATGTAGCCGCCGCGGCAAACTACTGCGGTCTTGTCGGTCTGGGCGGAGCGGGCTTCCCGTCGAGAGTTAAGCTGACTATTGACGAAAAAACAAAAATAAACACCCTCATAATAAACGGTGCGGAGTGCGAGCCGTATATCACGAGCGACTACCGCGAGTGCATAGAAAATTACGACGATATTTTCGACGGGATATACCTGTTAAAAGAAAAACTTGATATTAAACGCGTGTTCATTTGCGTTGAAAGCAATAAAAAACGCGCCATTGAAAAATTCTACGCCATAGCCGCCGACCGAAAGGATAAAACAAACGGCGTTCGGCTTATGGTTCTGCCCACAAAGTATCCTCAGGGCGCAGAAAAGGTGATAATCTACTCCGCAACGGGACGCAAAATTCCCGCAGGGAAGCTGCCGAGCGACGCCGGCTGTATCGTTATGAACATAACGAGCGTGGGCACGCTTTCACGCTTTATAAAGACGGGTATGCCGCTTGTTTCAAAACGGGTTACGGTTGACGGAACGGCTGTGAACGAGCCTAAGAACGTAATTGTTCCGATAGGAACGTCGGTAAAGGAATTGCTCGATTTTGCAGGCGGAATATCGGAGGATACCGACAAAATTCTTATGGGCGGACCTATGATGGGTTCTGCCGTGTGCGATGAAAACGCCGTTGTTGAGAAACGCACCAACGGAATAACCGTTCTTAAAAAGGGAAAGGCTGTTGCCGCTTCCGCTTGCATAAAATGCGGTCGGTGCGCCCGTGCCTGCCCTATGAAGCTCTACCCTGCTTCGGTTGACGCGGCTCTTAACCATAATCTTACCGACGCGCTCAAAAAGCTGAACGTAAACTACTGTATGGAATGTGGGTGTTGCGCTTTTGTGTGCCCGGCAAAACGTCCGCTTACGCAGACTATGAGACTTGCAAAGGCAAAGATCAGGAGGGAACAGAAAAATGGATAACTCTTTATCGGTTACATCTTCGCCGCACCTGCGGCACACCGAAACCACACGCGGTATTATGGGCGACGTTATTATTTCTCTTTTGCCCGCCGCCGTGTTCGGCTGCATACTTTTCGGACTTAAAGCCGTTTTGGTTCTCGCCGTTTGCGTTGCTACGGCGGTTTTTGCCGAATTTCTTTGGTGCCTTGCGCTTAAAAAGCCCAATACGATAGGCGATCTATCGGCGGTCGTGACGGGGCTTCTGCTCGGAATGAATTTAAGCTCCGAAGTACCGCTTTGGGTTGCCGCTATCGGCAGTTTCGCGGCGATAATAGTGGTCAAGCAGTTCTTCGGCGGTATCGGCTGCAACTTTGCCAACCCCGCAATAGCCGCGCGTATCATACTTTTGGTTTCTTTCCCGGGAATGATGACAAAATTCACCGAGCCTATTGCGGATACAGTTTCTTCCGCAACGCCGCTTGCCGCACAAGATGGCGTTTATAGTCTGCGCCAGCTTTTCTTCGGTATGCACAGCGGCTGTATAGGCGAAACCTCGGCGTTTTTGCTCCTTGTGGGCGGTGTTTATCTCGTTATAAGACGGGTCATCAGCCCTACAACGCCGCTTTGCTTTATAGGCACGGTTGCGCTGCTTGCGCTTATATCGGGACAAAACCCGTTATACGCGATATTAAGCGGCGGCGTTATGCTCGGAGCGATATTTATGGCTACCGACTATACGACCACACCCATATCCGAATGGGGAAAATTGATTTTCGGCATTGGCTGCGGTCTTATTACGTTCATAATAAGAAAGTTCGGCTCATTGCCCGAGGGCGTTTCCTATTCGATACTTATAATGAACATTCTTACTCCGCATATTAACCGTTTCACACTTTCCTCCCCGTTCGGGTACATACGTTCCAAAAAAGGGGGAAAGAAAAATGGCTGATAAAAAGGAATTTTACAACAGCATTATAAAGCCTACCGTGGTTTTGCTTGCGATATGTATTATAATTCCGCTTGCCCTTGCCCTTACTAATATGATTACCGAGGACAAGATTGCAAAGCTCTCGAAAGAAAATGAAATGAAGGCTATGTCGGGGCTTATAAAAGCCGACAGCTTTAACGAAAAGACCGCAGACATTTCCGATACGTCGGTCGATTACTATGAAGCCGAGAAGGACGGCGAAATTGCGGGATACGTTTTCGTTACTAACGAAAACGGTTACGGCGGAACGGTATCGGTTATGACCGCCGTTAATACCGACGGAACGGTAGAGGCAATTCAGATACTCGACGTTTCAAACGAAACGCCGGGACTCGGTCAAAACGCCGCAAAGGAGAGCTTTTACGGTCAGTTTTCGGGAAAACAGAACGGTATTGAGCTTAAAAAAGGCGAAGTAACGGAAGACAATCAGGTATCCGCCGTGACGGGTGCCACAATAACGTCCACCGCGGTTACAAAATGCGTGAACCGTGCGCTTGAATACTTCGGCGAAATCGGCGGCGAGGGGGAATAACAGTGAAAAATAAATATCTTAATTATTTTACCAACGGTCTTGTTAAAGAGAACCCGACCCTGCGCTTGGTTCTCGGCACCTGCCCCACCCTTGCGGTAACGACCGCCGCAATAAACGGCATAGGTATGGGTATTTCGGCAACGGTGGTCCTTATATGCTCTAACCTTGCAATTTCGCTGCTTCGCAACGTGATACCCGACAAGGTGCGTATCCCCGCTTTCATAACCATAATCGCGGGATTTGTAACGGTAGTGCAGATGCTCGTCAAGGCATTTCTGCCGTCTATCGACAGCGCGCTTGGAATTTATCTGCCGCTTATAGTGGTAAACTGCATAATCCTTGCGAGAGCTGAAATGTTCGCGTCGAAAAACAGCGTTCTGCCGAGCGTGCTTGACGGGCTCGGCATGGGGCTCGGCTTTACCGCAGTGCTTACCGTTATGGGAACCATAAGGGAGCTTTTGGGCGCGGGAACGTTTTTCTCACTCCCCGTCACCTCAAAATTCATTGACCCTATGATAATCTTTTTACTGCCCCCGGGCGGATTTTTCGTCTTCGGTATGCTGGTTGCCGCGTCAAACGCCTTGGCTAAAAAGAGCGGCAAAAAGCCCGTTGAACATCTCGGCTGTGACAATTGCCCGTCAAAGGCAATGTGTTCCGATGCCACAGTAAAGGAAACGGAGGTAACGGAAGATGAACAGTAGTACAGCCATTGCCTCAATCCTTCTCGCCGCAATACTCACCAACAATATGGTGCTTTCTAAATTCCTTGGAATTTGCCCGTTTTTGGGCGTTTCAAAGAAGACGGGCACCGCGTTTTCAATGAGCGTTGCCGTTACGCTGGTTATGGTCGTATCCACCGCCGTGACCCACCCGATATACACCTATATTCTCTATCCGAAATATACCTATCTTGAAACCATAGTTTTCATTCTGGTAATCGCCGCAATCGTTCAGCTTATAGAGATATTCCTTAAAAAGTATTCAAAGGGAATATACAACGCGCTGGGAATTTATCTTCCGCTTATAACGACAAACTGCGCGGTGCTTGGTATTACGCTCTTGAATATAACGAACGAGCTTAACTATGTTCAGTCGCTGTTTAACGCGCTCGGCGCGGGACTTGGCTTTATGCTTGCTATGGTGTTGTTTGCAGGCGTCAGAGAACGGCTTGAAACCTCGGATATTCCCGAATTTTTAAAAGGTCTGCCGATAACGCTTGTTTCCGCGGCGCTTGTGTCGCTTTCTTTCCTCGGCTTTGCCGGAATAGGAGGTTAGTGTTATGGAAATAGCTATCCCTGTAATTATTGTCGCCGTTATCGGCCTTATTGCGGGCGTGGGACTTTCGCTTGCTTCTAAATTTATGGCGGTTTCTACCGATGAAAAACAGGAGAAAATAAGAGCCGCCCTGCCGGGTGCGAACTGCGGCTCCTGCGGATTTTCGGGGTGCGACGGATACGCCGCCGCCGTTGCCGCGGGTGAAGCCGAGCCTGATAAATGCGCCCCGGGCGGTGAAGCTGCCGCCTCGGCGATAGCCGAAATTCTCGGCGTGAGCGTAAGCACCGTGCCGAAAATAGCCTTTATAGCCTGCAACGGCAACCGCGATATAACAAAGGAAAAATACAACTACAACGGCGTTATGAGCTGTTCCGCCGCAAATATGCTTCACGGCGGTCCGCTTGACTGCCGCTACGGCTGTATCGGTTTCGGCGACTGCGTGCGCGCCTGTCCGTTCGGGGCAATAAAATACGAAAACGGCAAGCCTGCCGTCTGCGCCGATATATGCGTAGGCTGCGGAAACTGCACGGCGGTCTGCCCGAAATCGCTTATATCGCTTATCCCGAAGGATCATAAAACCACCGTAAACTGCTCCAACAAAGAAAAAGGCGCGTCGGTGGTCAAGGGTTGCGGAGTATCCTGTATAGCCTGCCGTATGTGCGAAAAGGCGTGCGAGCAGGGCGCAATAAAGGTTGTAGACAACCTTGCAACAATTGACGACAGCCTTTGCACGAACTGCGGTAAATGCCGCGAGGTCTGCAAAAGAGGAGTGCTTATTTAAAATGGATAATTTTATAATTGAACCCGAAAGAAAAACGACCGTACTAAAACAGTATGACACCGTGGTTGCGGGCGGCGGTATTGCAGGAATTTCAGCGGCGCTTGCCGCGGCGAGAAACGGTTCAAAGGTTCTGCTTATCGAGCGTGAATTTCTGCTTGGCGGACTTGCAACATTGGGACTTGTCACGATATACTTACCGCTTTGTGACGGACTTGGAAATCAGGTCAGCTTTGGTATCGCGGAGGAGCTTTTGCGGCTGTCGGTAAAGCACGGCTTTGAAGGTATGCCCTGCCCCGAATGGCTCGGCAGCGGCACACCCGAAGAACGCCGCAAAAATCGCTTTCAGATACAGTACAATCCTTATGCGTTCGCTATTGAGGCTGAACAACTGTTGAAACGCGATGGCGTTGATATACTCTACGGTACGGCAATATGCGACGTTGCCGTAAAGAACGGCAAAATTACCCACGCGATAGCCGAAAACCGTTCAGGCAGATCCGCAATAGCGGTAAATAATGTTATTGACTCAACCGGTGACGCGGCAATTTGCCGTTTAAGCGGCGAAAACACAGTTGTTTTCAAGCAAGGCAATGTGCCTGCTTCGTGGTGCTATGTTACCGAAAACGGCACAAACAACCTTAAAATGCTGGGGTTCAGCGACATTCCCGATTCGCAAAAGACCGAAGCACAGCTAAAAGATTCCAAGAAGTCGCTTAGGTTCACAGGGCTTGATGCCGATGAGCTTACCGAGCTTACCTTGTATTCACACGCCACACTGCTTAACGATTTTTTGAAAGGTGGAAACCTTTCTCCGAAAAGGACAATTTCAACAATCGCCACCATACCGCAAATAAGAATGACCCGCCGTATAGACGGTGTATACACTCAAAACGACGACGAAATGCACCGCAAATATAAAGACAGCGTGGGTATGTTCTCTGACTGGCGAAAAGCGGGCCCTGTTTATGAATTGCCGTTTACTTCACTATACGGCAGTAAAATATCCAACCTGATAACAGCAGGCAGATGTATTTCTGTTACCGACGCTATGTGGGATATAACGAGGGTGATACCCGTCTGTGCGGTATCAGGTCAAGCGGCAGGCACCGCGGCGGCAATTACCGACGATTTTTCAAGCACGGATATTGAAAAACTTCAAAGCATACTAACACAAAACGGCGTAATGCTTCACGAAAATTAGATATTAAAAACGGCAATCCCCGATGATCTTTCGATCATCGGGGATTACAGCATATAATCACTTATTTACGCCATATCGGATAATGTTCATCATCCAACGGAGCGTCAATAGCACTAATATCCGCCAAGGGTTCTTTTTCTTCTATTTCGCTTATGAAGACCCTCGGCTTTAAATATTTCTTCATATTTTTTTACCTAACGCCATACTTCGTAATGGTCGGATTCCGACGAACTGCCTGACGAGGAATCTTCGGACTTTGAACCGCTTTCGGTTGTTTTACTGCTTTCAGCAGCCGCCGAATCATTACCGTCAAGATTTACTTCGTCGTGTACCGTATTACCTTGCGATGGCTTTGTCTTATTTTGCTTAACCGCCTGTTCGGAGCTGGTATAAGACGAGCTGTCCGAGCTGTTCTCATCTTCGGCTGTTTCACCGCTTTGCGAGGAAACGGCGGGTGATGACGAGCTTTCGGAACTGTCGGTCTTGCCGCTTTTCTTTCCGCACGCGGTAATGCAAAATGCCAACAGCAAAACGCATAATAAAGTAATTATCTTTCTCATATCAATCTCCGTTCCGATATCCTGCACCGTTCCCGAATTGAAAACGGCGCAGGATATTCATTTTGTTAGTCATCAATATCGGGATCTAAGGGACCGTTGTTGCCTATGCCTGATATATTAACATTGTCGTCAATAATATTAGCGATAGTGCTGTCTGCCTTGAAATCACAGAAGGTTATTTCGGGGAAAATATATTTTTTCATTTTAAAACCTCCTAATTAAGCATTGTAATCCCTGTTTGCATAAATGAATGCCAACAAATGATCTTCGTTCTTGTGTGTTGCGTCAAATGAAGCCTCGGCATTGGACTTTCCGTTTATTGCCGCGTTGATATTTGCTTCAACATAATTAACAGCCGTATTGTCGGAAAGGGTGTAGTCTGCCGCTACATTACCGCTTGCGATAACATCGGCAGCCATATCCTTAGCATAGCCGTAAACAGACTTAGCGATCTGCTCTGAATAAACGTAAATAGCATCGCCGGCTTTATTAACGTACTTAACATAAGCACGTGCGGAGAACTTCTTGCCCGAATTTCCTGCAACAGCCGATCTGTTTATAGTTACTGTATAGGTGAAATCGGTATCCTCGCCTACCTCGTGGTAGAGGTTTGTGACATTAGCGTTTTCAACGTCTGCGGTCATAGGCTGTGTCTCATTCTTAATGTCTGCGGTTCTTGCAAGAAGCATACCGTAGCCTGCGGGTGTATATTCGTCAGCTACCGTCTCCTCAATCCTTATCTGTGAACCGAACATAATATCCTGCTCGTCAGCAGAAGCCGTCTTGCGTATAGTAGCGCCCAGCATTTCAGGCTCTGCATATACAGCCTGTATGTCGGTTACATACGCAAAATTATTGGAAGACGCCCAACCAGAAGAAATAGCGTAATACGGATTGGCAACAGTCGACAGATAAATAGTGTTTTGAGTTTCGCCCGACCATTCAACGTTACCGTCAGCGTCCAAATCCTCAGCTATTATTTTAGCATAAGTTCCGTAGAGCTTTACTGTGAATCTGTAATACTCTTTTCCTATTTCACTATTAACATCCGTACGTAATGTTCCCGTTGTATTCTTGTTGAATACGGAAAAACCACTATTAACTGAGCCTGTTGCAGGATTTGTAACATTGGTCAATAAACCATAGTTTAAATAACCAGTAGCTTTCTTACCGCCTAAAGTTACAACCGTTTGTGTTGTTTCGTCCTCACTGCTGCCGAACAAAACGTATACAGGGGATGAATTTGCACCATTGCTTACAGCCAAGCTCTTGAATGAGAAGGAAGTAAGCGGTAAACCGTTCTTTTCGGGTGCAATATTTATGCGCTGGTTCGTTTCACCCGAAGCTCCTGTTGTCTTGTTGCTGTTCCAAGTAACCGCATTTGCGCCTGCTATATTTGTAACAACAGGCTCCATATCGGTCTGACCGTCAGCCGCTGTATAGGAAAGAACATCTTCGGCGTCGGCTGTGTTGGGGTTTACTTCATTTATCCAATCGTGAGATACATATTCATATTCATAAGTTGTCTCAACGTCGGTGATATAAACTGGTCCGGAGCCTAATCTGCCTGCCGAAAGAGCAAAGTAAACGTCTTCAAAATCAGCGAAATCGACTGTCGCATTGCCTGATAAAGCATAGTCGTAAGAGCCTTCTACGCCGTCTGCGGCGGGCTTTGAAAACGCTACCGTAGCCGTATTGTTAGCCCAATTAATGCTGACAGTGTATGTAACCAATACCTTTTGATTCTCTGCTTCCAATAATTTACTAGTATAAGCCTTGCTATTCCAAGCGCTATTGCTGCTATTTACCTCAGAGTCAGGTGTAAGCGATATTTGACAAATATTGAAACCCATAAAAGTGTCATTGTGTCTTCCGCCGAGAACCATTGCCGTTTGCGTGTTTTCCGAATCCTGACCAAACAGGATATATGCGGGATGATACTTATTATTCGTGGAATACAACGGCATTTTGAAAGAAAACGACGTAAGTTTAAAATCGCCTTTTTCTTTGGCTATATTAAGCCTCTGGTTAATACCTGCCGTTGCGGTTGTATCCGCGTTGTTCCAAGTAAGGAACCTTTTGTCTCCAAAGTTATCCAAAGAGCTTATAACAAAATCCTCACGCGCGGTAATACCGTCGTTACCCGTATAGGTAAGTACCTGTTCAAGCGTGTTGTCAGTAAAGTCTTCGGTATACTTTTCTGTGTCTACTTTCGCGGAAGCAGGAACCATTGAAGCCGCAAACAGCGTTGCCGCAACGCAAGTCCCTAAAACCAGCGAAAGCACTTTTTTAGATAAGCTACTCATTTTTTTCCTCCTAAAAGATTTTTTTGATTATATGCTGCATAATTCATACAGCCGCGGCAAAGCCGCAACCGTATGAATTATTACCGCCTTAGTTTTTCAATATGTACTGCCTGAGCAAGATAGCGTCTTTCAGCGTAACCTCGCCGTCGGCGTCCATATCGGCGTTTTTCTTTTGAGCGTCGGTAAGTTCAATTTTGCCGATGAGGTAATAACGAATGTAGGTTATATCCTTGACGCTCACCTTATTATCAAGGTTTACGTCACCCAAAAGATCTTTTCTTTCCGTTTCGGCAACAACTATCCTGAACGAACCTGTTTCGTTCATAAGGCTTGTTCCGCTGTAAACCTGTTCGGTGTACGGTACGTCAACATCGGTAAAGACGTTGTTGCAAATATATACGCCGTCGGTATAGGAAGCGGAGCCGTCAAGCCAGATAGCGTCCTTTCGGTCTGAGAAGCTGTTGTTCTCAACTATAAAGTCGGTTATTGCACCGCCCGAAACGCTTGAACCCTTTATGTGAATACCGTAGTCGTTAAAATCGTTATTGCGGAACGTAAAGCTCCTTATACCCTTATATCCCGACGAGAAGGTGAAGAAATAGGTAAACTCGGTTCCGTCCTCGCCGCCCGTGGCGCGGTTAAAGAACGAGCCGCCCAAGAGCTGATTGTTGATGAACGAATAGTACCAGCATTTTTCTTCGTTTCTTGCCTGCATATACGGTGTGCCGACTTTATTGTAGGTATTTCCGTCAAGAACGGTGTCGATACATCTGCCGTAGAAGCCTATGCCCGTTGAACCGTTTGAAAGGTAGTTATTAACGTAGTACTGATTTTCACGGACAGAACCGACAACGCACATACTGTTGCGGTTGACGGGCGTTACAAACGGCGAATCGAGAACTATCTCAGTAAGTCCCTGTTTTATTCTCTTAGCGCTGACTATACGCCTTGTCTGTCCCGCGCCGTTGCCCAAGGACACAAATATTTGCGCCTCGCGCAGCCAAACGGTAGAGGTATTAAGCGGAACGGTAAAGGTTACGTTTTTACCGCCGTCCTCCACGGCTGTCATAGCAAATCCGTATGCCATAGAGGTCTTATCCGCTACGCAAAGCTCGCGGTTGTTCTGCATATCATCAGTCCAGCTGCAGTTCTGAACGTAGAGACCGTGACCCCAAAGCGCGGCGCTTGAATTGTTATGGTTGAAATCTTCAACAATACTGTTATCAAGCTGCAATGACGACCAGTTGGATTTCTGGTTATATCCGCGTATCTGCCAATAGCTGCAATGTGCGGGAGGTCCGAACGCCGTCCAAATACCGTGCTGATACCCGAACGTTCTGAAAGTGGTATCGCTTATCTGAACGTTTTTAAGGTCGTCGGTATCGGTGGTTTTCGACATAAAGTACATCTGCTTTGCAATCATTTCCGCGTTTATAGCGTTGATAAGCTCAATAGAACCGTCTTTTTCGGAACCGATAAGGGGTGAAACATTGTTATAAACGCCCCAAGGACCGCCTGAATACGGACTCCATTCAACATAGACGTCGGAAATATAAATGTTTTCGCTCCTGCCCGATTCGTCGGACGGATTTTCCTTTAAGGTATTGACCTGCATAAATCCGTTGATACGGGTGCCGTAGAACGACATTTTCGATATTTCAACGTTTTTGGTCACCTTAATTACAAAGTCGGGAAGCTCGCCGTTCTGCCACCTGTACGGTGTGTAGAGAACGACGGAATCGTTTGACGAGTCGCCCGTAAGCACAACGTTTTCAGGTATTATTATCGGCTGTTCAACGCGGTAAATACCTCTCGGCATATAGAGCGTACCGCCGCCCGATTCGTAGAGCGCCTGCATTGCCTTTATCAAAAGCGGCGTTGCATTTTCTTCCTTGGTGCCCGTAGCGCCGAAATCGGTTTGGAAATTGTAAAATGTCTTGCTCCAACCGCTGCGAATGTCGGTTGCAACGGTGAATTTCAAGGGAATCGACCAACAGGTATTATCGCCGTAGCCGTTATATACCCACAGCTCATAGGTGTTACCCACAGTAAGCTCGCTCGGTATATCTATAACAAACGAATAATCCGACTTTACTTGTTTTACAGCGGTTTCGCCGATGTATCCGTTGCCCTTTATGACCGCTTTGGAAATTACCGCCGCGCCCTCGCCGCTCTGGTTCGGGGAAAGGTTTTTACCGACTACCTGCAATTCGCCGCCCGCGGTGACGTTTTCGCCCTGATCGCCGACAGCATAGTCAATATACGGTGCGTTGATGTATATGACCTTATCGTCTTCATCAGAGAAGAAGTCGTTTCCGAACAGCTTGACAGCGTAGATACCCTGTTTATATTCAAGAGGTATTTTGAACTTAACGGAATCGGACGTGGTTTGCAGAATATCTGTTTTATAAGCGTCTGAATCCCATTCGCTGTTCCAAACAGGTGCGGTAGGCTCGCTTGAAAACGTGCCTGCCTGAACGCCGCCGAAATCGGGCTTATAGGTGTTTATATAAGCCATATCAGCCGCGGAGACTGCTGTTTCGTCAATTCTTGCAATATTTACGGAGGAAACGTTTGAACCGAGGTTCTCGCCGTTTAACACAACCGTGTCGCCCGGGTTCTGGAACGTATTTCCGCTGTATATTACCTTAATATCCTCAACCTCGGTATCTATATCATAGTCGCCCTTGATATAGGTTGCGCTGAGGTTATCTATCCAGGTGTTATTATCGCCCGAAAGCAGGAAGAATGACGAATCATAGGGGCAATCGTAAATTGCCTCATAGGTAACGGTCTCGTTTTCCTCGCCGTTAAAGTAGGTCTGTGTAACCGTTACCATTACCTTTTTGCCTATATATTCAAAATCGAAATGCATAGGCTCGGTCATATCAAACAGGGGTTTATCAATACCGCCCTTTGTGTTTGCGCCCTTGATTATGTATTTAAACCTTGCGGCGTTGCGGTCTGCAAAATCCTTTAAATCGGAGAAGATGTCATAATATGCGTTATGCTCGGAATTATAGAACCACATATACACTCTCAGCGCATTGGAAGAACGCAATTCGGTTGCGTTCTTATCAAGCATAGTATCAAAGGAAATATGCTTTAACTGCGCCTTTTCGGGCAGGAAGTCCTGTTTTACCGCAAGCGTTACTTTATAAAGATTGAGCGCTTTTGAGCCAAACTGACCGTTATATCTGACAACGGGAGTTTTTCCGTATCCGTTACGGTCAAACTGCTCAGGGTTATAATCCACAAATCTGCCGAGAGAACCTTCGCCCTCGAAATCCTCGGTAATCGTATAGGTTTCGTTGGTGTTCCAATAGTCAGCCGAAACCACCTTATCGGCAAGGGTTACGCCCGAGCCGAGGACCTCGGTCATTGCGCTTTGCAGTTCGTTCAACTGAACGTTTACAAGCGGCAGAGAGTTTTTCTCGTTTTGAGAAAGCGAATTATAATCGTTAATTGCCGACGTGAGCGTGTTATTATCGGTATCGGCAAGGGTTACGGCGCGAATTCTTAAAAGCTCATCATATTTTTTGAGGTAAGAATTTGCCACAATGGTTGAAGCGGTTTTGCCGAAGGTGACCGAAACGTCGTCAACGTAGCAGGTAGAGGAGGAAGAAAACGAAGTAAATCCTACTCTTGTAACCGTTGGCATTGTCAGCGTCATTGTTTTGTTATAGGGTCTGACAAGTCCGTTCGGCGTGTTGATTATAAGCGAGACCTTTGAAACGTCGTATTTAATTACAACGTCTATCCAAGCAGTATCGCCTTCTATCTTACAGTTGTCCTTCACCATAGGTACGGTTGACGGGAAGTTCTGAATATGTTTCACAACCGTGTTTCCGTTTTCGTCAACCGAAGACCTTACAACGCCTATTCCTATTTCGCCGCCGTTAAGGTCGAAGAAGAAGCCCGACCAATTGCTGTCGTCCTTATACTCGTAAATCATAACGGGACGCGTTTTCTGGGTCGTTACAAGCAGCTTTGCGCGGAACGTATTGACCGCGTCGGTCGTGCCGTTTACCAAATCGGTATTGAGCAGATAAGCGCCCAAGGACTTATTATAGCTTGACTTTGAATTAGGAGTTATCTTAACGCATTTTGAGCTTTGGTTTACGTCGTCGTTATGGGGTATATCGGTTATGCCCCATTTGGTTTCGTCCTTACAGTTGACCGCAACCAAGGCGTCATAATTTCCGTCTTCAAAATTGATAATAGCGCCCGATTTTTTATTGGCGTTATAATTGGCAATTACAACGTTATAAAGCGGGGTAAACCTATCAACGTAATTAAGGAAGGTATCGTACCCTACTACCTGACCTTTTTGAGCGTCGGTCAGACCGTCATAATCGGTTGAAATTGAATCCAGCTTGTTTTTAAGCTCGATCCACGAAGCGTAATCGTCCTTATCGAACGCGTTAAAATCGGGGAGATTTGCAATCTCGCTGTTTACCCTTTCAAGCGGAGTCTGCACGCGCTCGTATGTCGCCGATATATCGGTAACATACACTTTGGAAATGCTGGTGCCTACCGCCGCGGTTGAAATCGCGTAGTAATCGGTCTTGACGTCCGACAAATCAACGGTGAGCGAAGCGCTCCACTCGGGGACGTTTGAGGTTTTTTCCTTTGTAAAGGTGATATTTGCCGTTTTGTATTTCTCGTTTATCTCGACATTTACCGTGACCCACGCTTTGCCTGCGTCGGCAGCCAGCTTATCGAAATATTCGTCGGCGCTCAAAGTAATATTCTGCGAACGCGAGATATTCGTAGCAATGCAGAGGTTCGGGTTAGACGTAGGAGGAATATTGGCAAGACCGCTCGCAACGCAAGCCCAATACATTGTTCCCGACTGATTGCGGTAGCCCACAATCGGAACGGCAAGCTGTTTATCGTCCGAGACCGAGCCGAAAAGCAAATACTGCAAGCAGGCTTTGTTATTATTCGGATCGGGAGCAAGCGTTTTATAGGTAAACGACCTTAACGCATATCTTTCCTCGTCATAAGAAGCGGCAATGTTTATTCTCTGATGATTTTCGCCAGACTTATTTTCGCTCTTACTGCTGTTGTAAACAACCGCCTTTTTACCCGAAACAGTTTCTATTATCGGGTCTTTAAGCGTAACGCCGTCGGAGGCGGTATAAGAAAGGTAGCTCGGCGCCGCCGTATCGTCAGACACATCGCCGACCCATGCGTTATCGGGGCTTTCCTTTGTGTAGGTCATCGAAACATCGGTGATACTGCTCGGAAACGCCTGCGAAGACGAGATTGCGAAGTAAACATCGGAGAAATCGGCAAACGACACACGCTTTGTGCTTTGGAGCGTGGCGTTTATTTCGCCGTTATATGCGCTTGCGGGTTTATAGACCGTAAAGTCAATTATCTGCGTTTCATAATTTATTTTTACGGTAACCGTAAGGAACAGTTTGCCCGCCTCGTTGGCGATTATATCCTTACTGCACGCGCTGTTCATAAAAATATCGGTCGTACCGTTGACGGCAGCGGTCGGGTTTAACGGGAGATCGGTTATCTTTTTAAAACCAAATCCGTTTTCGTTATGATAACCGCCCACGCCGAACGCAAACTGCGTAGTATCGGAATTTTTGCCCAACAGTATATAAACAGGCGTAGCCTTATTGTTTGACAGCGCCAAGGTTTTAAAGGAAAACTCGGTAAGGGAGGCTCCCCTATACTCTTTGGCAATATTCAGCCGTTGATGAATTTCGCCCGCATTTCCGCTTTGTTTATTACTGTCCCACGTAAGGCAGTTTACGCCTGAAAAGCCGTCGGGCGATTTTATAAGCGGCGCGGTTTCGGTAGTACCGTCGTTCTTTGTATACGAAAGAGTTGCGGCGGACACGCCCTTTGAGAAGTCCTCGGTAACCGTATAGGTATCGGTAACGGCAACCGCCACCTGCGACACACCTATGCAGGTCGCCAACATACACACAGCTAAAAGGAATGAAAATAATCTTAATTTCTTATTCATTGTTCTCCTCCTAACTTGTATTGAATTCCTTTCTCTATGGAATCAAGTATGTATTGCGGAATGGGTTCGTCCCACATACCGCCTATATAGTTATCAAAGTCGCCGCCGATGGGATCTTCCAGCTTTTCAACAAGCAAATTGTCTATCTTAACGAATGTTCCGATGCTGGAAATTCCAACGCCGCCCTCGTTACAGGTCACGTTGATAAATCCGCCTGTTGTATCCTGCGTTACAATCGTTCCGTCATCAACAAAGTCGATAAGGCACTTTCCGTCCCAATAAACCTTGATTTTATTATCAAGAACTGAAATTGAGAGCTTATGCCAGAGATTGTCGCCGTAGAAGTTATCAACGGTCACCGCTTCAACCTGAATACCCAAATCGTCGCGGTAGTTGGTGCGCTTATAAAGCGCGATCTGCTGAACCGTTTCCTTTTTGTCGTTCAAAACATTCTGACAAACGGCGGCATAATCGGTGTAGCCGTAATAATCGTTTTTAAAATTACGCGCATACAAAAGGAATCGGTTGTTTGAGTTCTCAGTGTTCAGGTCGCAGTCCTCGGTGAAGCTAACGTCAACCGTGGCTTTGTAATCCGTCCACTTTTGAGAGCCTACGTACAAAGCACCGTTCGTAATATCGGAGCGGTAAAGGTAGCGGTTTTTATTCTCTACCTTGAATTTTTCCTCGCTGATATTAAACTCTTTTATAGCGGAATCCTGCCATACGTAGTCGCCCTTTGCCATTTTACCGTCGGTAAGGTCGGCGTCCGAAAATGTTTCGTACATAAGAACGTTACTGTCGGTTATAACGGGGTCGTCGTCAACAGGTTCAAGAACGGGCGTATCGCTGCTGCCCGAGCTGCTGCCGCCAGAGCTTGCAGAATTCGGGTCGTAGGTGCCGACGCCGTCAAACTTCAAATTCTTGAAAACACCGATATTATATTGCAGTCTGTTATTTGAGTGTCCGCAAAGACCCGCATATAACGGACCCGGCGCTGTGAATGTAAAGTTTTTCGGGGTGAACGTTTTATAGCCCGTCATATCCGCGGTTTTAAACTCGCAGACAACGGTTTTGCCCGTTTTAGTCATTCTGAGATTAACGGGATATACGGGAGAAATACCCGAATATCTAACGTTGGTTCCCTTTCCGCCGACAGAGCGGTAAACAACAACTATGCCCTCGGGTCTGCAATGCAGGAATATTTCGGAAGTATCGTTACCGAGTCCCGAACGGAACATTATTCCCATTGAGGCGGCGTGGATAAGCTCGCCGCTTGACGGATTCATACTTTCTACCGTTGTTTCCATAGTAAGCGTATCGGTATCGGAATCGCTTACGTTAAACGTTCTGTACGCAAAGCTGCAATCGTCGTTAGCGCCCCAGACCGCGTGTGCGTTCGACCTTAAAGTATAGGTGCCTCCGTTCTGCTCCAACTGAGTGTCGGGAACGTAATGCGAAACGCCTGCGCTTACTTCAAGGTCGCTGTCTATGCTGTAAGGCGTAAGGTCGGGATTTTCAAGATGTATCTCCTCAGCGGAGGCAGGCAATACGTTTACAAACACGCTGATTGCAACTGCGGTTAAAACAACAGCGGATATTACCGATAACAAACGTTTTTTTGCTGTCATATTGCGTCTCCCTCCGTTTTCTTACGTTTTTTTGTGAAATAATACATTAACAGCGAACCGCCGAGCAGTATAAGCGAAGCTCCCTCGATAGCGAGCAATATCCATACCACATTGCTCATACCTTTCATTGAAAACAACAGATCGTATCTGTCGGCAAGGTCTCTTGTAATGTATTTAGTGTCCTTAACGGTCTTTACCTCCGTTACGGTTTCTGTAATCGTTTCGGTATCGGAATTTCCGTCTTCATCGTCGTCGGGCGAAAGCAGGTCGGCGGCGGACATCAAAGCGTCAAGCAATGCCGCCTCGTTTTTAAGGTAGCCCTTAGTCTTTTCATCAAGGAACGAATAAACCATATACGCAAGATTTACATCGGCAACGTCATCATAGGTCAGATCCGCGGGCGCAACATTCAATATGTACCCGAAGCTGGCTTTAAAGTTTTCAGCCTTGTCGATATATTCCGCGTCCGCGGGGTGGAGCGCGTCGTAAAGCTCCTTTGCCTTATTATAAAATCTGTTCAGGCGCTCAATGGTTCCGTCCTTAACGAAAATCTGATAAGCAAGGTCGTTGAAGAATTCCATTTCTTCAAGCTCGGAAAGCGCTTTTTGCAGACCCTCGCGGTGATCCGCCATAATATCGGATTCCTTTAATTCCAAAACCCAGCTGTTAAGGCTGCGGAAATCGGCAGCCATTTGTTCGGCTTCTCTTTGCAGTCTTTCCTGTTCAAGTCTTTTTTGATTTTCAGCGTCAAGCTCGGTTATTATTGCCAAAAGGTTTTTAAGCAAGCTGCGCTGTGTAGTGAGTTTCAGTTTTGCCGAGACTGACAGCTTATCCCAATCGTCAAGGGCTTTATTTACAATTTCCTTGTCGTCCACCGTAACGGTGCTTGCGCGCAGGGCAAGAGCCTTGCTGTTCGCAATCAGGAAAGCATTTATTTCTCGATTCAAAGCGTCGTCGTTCTGACAAAGCTCCGTATATTTATTGTAAGCCGCGACAAGTACGGAATAATTGGTCACTTTTTTCTTATTGCTGTAAGACAGGGCGTTATATTCCGCCAAAAGCGAGTCCAGCATATTTTTACATTCCTCGGTCGCGGTAACCGTTCCTATCGCGTTGATCTTGTTAATAAGACTCACGACCGTAGGGTCCGTATCGGACCCTGTTGTCACATTCGCCGTTGCAATAGTGCCTTTGGGGCAAACTTCCTCAAAAACAAGTTTATTTGACGCGTATTTGCAGGAATATGCGGAAATGCAGTCTAATTTAAGCTGCGTAGTGCCGTTAAAGCTGTCCTTACATCTGAAATTAAGAGAAATTACAGAACCCTTTAACACGGTTTTATTTTGGGAGTCCTCCCAAACAAAGCTAACCTTTCCGTTATTGGAATAGGAGCTTATTCCGCTGAACACATTGCTCCGTAGGGAATTTTCGGTGTATTCGAGTTTTTCCGAATCGTAACTAAGCGCAAAATTCAAGCCGCTTATCTGTATACTTTCGGGGGACTCCAAATAGATATTGACCGAAAATTCCTGACCAGCCCCAATATTGCTGACGTCGTTCATTTTAAACGACGCGCTCTGCGCGGCGGTAACAAAGACGCACGGGATAAGAAGTGAGATCATTAAGATAAAAGACAAAAACAGTGATACAGTTTTTTTACACATTTTGTCCTCCTTATTTTTTGCTCAAATAGTCATCCAACTGCTTCTGTGCCGCATTTTTAACATCTTCAAGATTAGACGCCTTTAATTTGTTCATCATTTCGTCGTATACGTTTTTCCAATTCTCTTTTTCAACGCCGTAATAGATACGCTGTGCATATTCGGTTGACACCGCCGCAAGATTCGACATATCTATGTTATGGTCGGTAAGATCGACCGTAGCGCCCTGATATTTGGTATTGAAAAGAGTCTTCTTGGTGTTTTTCTCGTAATCTATGCAATACTCCGTCTGTCCCTCCAAAATATTCGGGGTACGGTAGCAAAGCATTGTATTTCCCGCAACCCAACGGCTGATTCCGTATTTTGAATCGGAGCTGGGCTGGCTTACATAGTCGTTTGCGTACGCGCAGTCGCCCTCCAAAACGTAGTGATATGTTCCGTATTCCTCGGCTTCCTTTGAATCCTTGGCAAATCCGTAGATAAGCATATTTAAAAGGTCGTTTCCTTTGCTTCCCTTTTCAGAACGGAGCAAATCAAGCAACTGCATTGCCCTTTCGGGGTGCTTTGAGGTGAAAGGAATTGTGAGATATGTGTTTTCAGAACCGAGCTTGCTTACACCGTTAAAGAGATTGTTGAGATTGCTTAAAAGCACGTTGTAGGAGGTTATCTCGCCGTCGGTAAAGGAATAAACCACGCCGCGCTCCTCGCCCGTTTCGGGATTATCAATTCCGTACCACATAGCCGAGTTGTTACCGCGCATTATCTCATCACGCGAACCGCTTGATGTTCCGAGGAGGAGCGATTCTTCCGAGATATATCCTTTTTCGCACCATTTTGCCGTATATTCGCAGAACAGCTTAAACGCCTCGGTCTCATAAAAGCTGACAACCTTCGGGTCGCTTGCAAATGCTTCATAGCAAAGGAGCGGACCGTTTCTCGTACTGCTGACAAAATCATAACCTCTGTACGCCAATGTCTGGAACAGCGAATATATATCAATTGTTGTTCCTACAACGTCCGTGTCGTAGTCGCTTGAAGCGAAAACCTTGGTGAGGTATGAGTCAACCAAATCGTAAAGTTCTTTTGTTGATGTGGGCGACTTATCGGCGGCGGCTCTCACCGCGTCAATATCCATATACTTAGCAAGACTTACGGGAATAGTAAGCGCAGAGGTCTGATTCATAATAGCCTGCTGGCAAGGAATCATATAGAGCTTACCGTTATATGTACCCGACTTATAGTCGTCCTCATAATCGGTCATTTCCTTTTTAATGTTGGGACCGTACTCCTCAATCAAATCGTCAAGGGGCTGATATGAGCCTGAATTTATTTCATTCTGCATATCAAAAACATATCCTGTCCAGGCTATGTCAATAGGCTTCTTTGCTGACATATAGAGCTGCCAGTTTGTATCGTCGCACTCTATCATCTTTATAGAAGTATTCGGAAGCACCTCGGCAAGCTGTTTGTTAAATTCGCCGAGAACCATTTTGCTGTCCTCCAACTGGCGCGAATAAGACGCCCAAACAAGCTCGACCTTACCCGAATTTGAGCCGCCGCAGCCCGCAAACACCGTTGCGAGCATAAGCACTGTTAAAACTGCTGATAATAAACGTTTCATATAAAAAACTCCATTCTGCACATTGCGATAATTCTGAAAGTCTATCCTTTGACCGAGCCGACTGCAATACCCTTTGCAAAATACTTTTGCACAAACGGGAATATAATGAAGATCGGCAGCAGCGAGAACAGACACATTGCATATTTTAATCCGTTTTCAGGTATATCCGACGCTTTCAGACCCGCCGCGATAAGCGATGTTTTGAGGAAGCTCGCGTCCTGCAACACACGCTGCATATAGTACTGAATAGTCCAGAACTTGTCGTTTCCGAACATATATATAAGCGAGGTCTGATAATCGTTCCAAATTCCTATTGAGGTTGTAAAATACTGTATGCCGATAATCGTTGTAGACATCGGAAGTATTACCTTCATAAGCACCTGAGATTCGGTTGCGCCGTCTATCTTCGCCGCCTCTATAAGCGACTGAGGCACCTGCTTGAAAAACGTTCTGAAAATAACGACCGACGAAAAGGCGATCCAGCCTTCAAGGAAATAATAGATAGGGTTATCAACCAAATGATAAACATTACTTACTATTACGTAGGTCGGTATCATACCGCCGCTGAAAAACATCGTGAAAAGAATAAACTTGGTAAAAAAGTTTTTGAATATGAATTTATCTCTTGTAAGGGCGTATGAATAAGACACCGTCACCAATATAACAATGAGGGGTCTTACAATAGCCAAAAACAAGGTCCATACCGTATACCACACTACCTTGCCCGAATCCTTGAAAAGCATCTTATATGCCGTGAAATCTATTACCCTCGGAATAAGGCTGAAACCGTATTCGGTAAGCACGCTTTCCTTTGTAATAGAAACTATGACTATAAGAAAAATAGGAAGAACGGCAACCAGAGAGCAGACGGTCATCAACGTATATACAAACGCGTTAAAACTCTTTTTGTTAAACATCTGCACTCACCTCAAAATACCGCCTGTTCGGGGTCCATCTTTTTAATGATTGCGTTTGTTGTAAGCAACATTATTACCCCGACAACAGATTGAAATAGTCCTACTGCCGCCGTAACACCCACGTTACCGCCGACCAAGCCGCGGTAGATATAGGTTGCAATGACATCGGTAGTGCTGTAAACCGCACTTGAATTCATAGGAACCTGATAATAAAGGTCCATTCCTCCGCCGACTATCTTACCCATATTCATAACAAGCGTCATACAAATCATAGGGGTAAGATGCGGTATCGTAATATAAAACAGTTGCTGACGTTTTTTAGCGCCGTCAAGCTCTGCCGCCTCATACAGCGAAGTATCAATCGCCAGCAATGCGGCGTAGAAATAAAGCGAAGCAAAGCCCGCGTTTTTCCAGATAGATACCATTATGAGTATAAACGGCCATACCCCCGACTCGCTGTACCAGTTTACGGATTTACCGCCCGCGGCAGTTATGATAGAGTTGAGTATTCCGTTTTCGGGGCTTAAAAATATGAATACTATATAAGCAACCGCAACCCACGAAATAAAGTTCGGAATCATAATTGATATCTGGAAGCACTTATTCCATTTAGGACGCGTTACCTCGTATAAAAGCAACGCTACAATCATTGAGAAAAGCAAGCTCACTATCAACATTCCCGCAAGGTTATATCCGATAGTGTTCCGCATAATACGCCAGCAGTCGTTTGACTTGAAAAACGTTTCAAAGTTTTTAAATCCTACCCACGGGCTTCCGAAAATTCCCTGTATGTAGTTGAAATTTTTAAACGCCAAGACTATGCCCGTTATCGGGACATAGTGGAAAAATATCAGCCATACAAATCCAGGTAAAACAAGCAACAAATACGGGATATTTTCATACATTATCTGCTTGACGTTTTTATGCTTTAATGTGTTGTTTTTACTCATTCAAAGCACCGTCCTCTAAATTATCTTTCTTAGTCCTGTATATGTATTTCATATTGAGTACCAAAACAAATACCGCAAATCCCAAGGTCAACACGATAATTACGGTAAGAACTATGACAAGTATCAATTCCGCCTTGCCGAGCTTCGGTACCTCGCTCTTAAATTCAGTGTTTATAATGTCGTCGCCGCTCTTGCCGTTTTCAATTGCTGTATCGGCGTTGCTTTCGGTTGCGTCGGAATTTGTATCGGCGCTTGCCGTATCCGTTCCTGCGGCATCGTTGCCGTTGCTCGCCGCAGCCTGACCGACCGCTGTGCCTACGACATACTTTGACTCATCGGTTATCGGTACTACGCCTTTAAGCTGGGGATACTGACCCTCGACAATGTTCCAAGCGCTGTTGCCCGAAAAAGCGGCGTTGATTTCCGCAATGCTCGCCGCGGCAAATCCCATTTCAAAACCGCCGACTTCGTCGGTTATATAGTTGTGGTTAGTGACTTTTTTATTTGTCTGGGCGTTCTTTCTTCCCTCGATTTTTGCTATTGTGTAGCAATACTCGGAATAATCACAGGAATTTACAAAGCCCTGTGTATCGTGAACCTCGGTGCCGCCGAAACAGCCCGAACTCGGAGTTTTGACCGTTCCGCCTGCCCAGCAGTTTTTAACGGTGATTCCCTTTTTATAACCCTGCGCTCCTATAAAGGCGCCCGCGTTCGACATACCGCCTTTAAAGGTTCCGTTGTAGAAGCAGCTCTCAGTTGTGCCCTCTACAACAGCGGCAAATCCGGCCGAATTCCAATAGCCCGTAGAGCTTACGGTTGCGTATGAATAGCTGTTTTTAACCTTGCAGTTGTTATACATATATCCGAGCAAGCCGCCCACATTGTTGCAAGCCGCGGTTACATTGCCCGTGCTTCCGCAACCCGTTACCGTAACGGAATCGCCTATTGCGACGAGCGCCGCCGCACCCATTTCATCTGATTGACCCGGATTCGGCTTGTTGTCGTTGTTGACCGAGTTTCTGCCCTCAACGTTATTTGTTATATTTGCGTTTAATATAACTATGTTTTTGAACGTAGCGCCCTTTGCCTTGCCGAAAAGGCCTGCTTCCCAGCCTGACGTTCCGTCCTTTTTGTATCCCGAATAGCCCCCTGCCTCGGTTGCGCCCTCGGGGGATACGTTTACGGTAAGATTTTTAATAGCGTAGATAGGCGCGCCCTCCGAATTGGTATCGCAAATAAATGTTCCCGTAAACGGTTTTGCAACATTTCCGATAGGCTTAAAATTCGCAACGCCCGACATATCTATTGTGTTGCTCAGCTTATAGTAGGCAGAAAGGTTGTTACGCATTTCGTCCAACTGCTGTGCATTAGTCACAAGGTAAGGACTTGATTTCGTACCCTTACCGCTTCCGCTGAACGATGCAGCAGAAACGCCTACCGTCCCTATGACCGCCAAAAAGATAACCGTCATAAACACACACAAAAACTTTTTTGATTTCATACTCTTTCCGCCTTTTCTTTTTATTTTATATATTTGGTTACCCGAAACTGTCACACTAAATTATTCAAGAATTTTACAACGCAGGGGTTCTTTTCTTTTCCGTCAAGCAGGAGCTGGGAAACTATTACGGAGCCTTTGCCGTACTGCCATTCAGCGCACAGCGCCTCCTCCTGCCATCTTCCCTGTACGTCTTTATTTGAGCTTTTGATTATATACTCAATATCGTCGCCGATTAGCGTAGTTTCGGAAATAGGCGACATACGGTCAACTTTTTCGTCATAAAAATATCCGAAATCATTTGCTTCTATACCGTTTGTGCATATATGCCCCGTCTTCCGGCTTCCGAAATAGACAGCGCCCATTCCGCATTTTTTAACGGTTATTTCCTTTCCGCAGACTGTATAAACGCCCTGCGGAACATTTGTGATAACGAGCTTTAAACCGTTTTCTACCTCTTTATCGAAATGCGCTTTTTGAGCGGCATATTTTTCGTAAGGCACCGTTTTCGGTTTTTTCAATTCCTCGTAAGGGAATACCTTATACGATTGCTTTGCATAATGGACGAGATCTTCGCCGTTAAAAGCACCCATATAACAGGTCGCCGTTTCGCAGCGTTCGACCTTTGGCAGCTTGAAAACTATACTTCCCTGAGAAACAGAGTTGATATACTCCTTACTGCCCGAAGCGATGACCTTTTCGCCGACAGTCACAAAATACTTTATCTTATCGACTTTTTTGTTCTTTTCGTTGTTTATGTATGTCTCCACGCTTACCGTTTCGCCGCCGAAGAATGTATTTCGGTCGTTTCTGAGCGAGCAGAAAACGTCAGACAGGCAATCCATATACTCGAAATAAGCAGGCTTCGGAACACGCTCGCAGTCCATTACCGCCTTTTGCCAACCGCTCGGGAAAGCGTCAATAAACAAATGAAGCGCAAAAGTATTCATATCATGATTGCGCCTGAACGACGAAGTCATATCTCTGACCGCAAACGCCTGATACTTTTGGCTTTGCTTTATCCATTCTTCCCTTGAATCGGGTCTTTCATAAAAGAATCCCGAAAAAGCCGCCGTTTGACAGCAGATTATATTTGCGGGATCGAACGGTTCTTTAAGCCATTCCTTAGGATAATACCTATCCATAAGTTCGGCGCGTTCAAGACCCTCCGCTCCGAATTCGCCGCAGCCGTAATGCCAATCGGGCTTTACGTCCATCCAATATCCTTTGTGCAGTTTTCCGTAATCAATTCCGTGGCCGTTATACCACATCGTATAACAATGGTTGTCAGGCATTGAAGCGTCGGGCGGATCGTAGTCGCCGTCAATATGCTTTATAACTCTGTCGGGGTTTTGAAGATGAACTATATCGTCCATCGCCCTGAACGCACAAGTAAGTTCGTTTCGTTTTAACATTCTGTGCGGTTGATTGTTTGCGTTCGGGAAAGGCTCGTTGATATACGAATCTATTATGCAGCACGGGTGGGAGCGAACAATTTTTTCCATTTCCTCGGTCTGCCTTAAAACCTCGCAGTATTGATTTATTCTTATTGAGCCAAAGGCCGGAAAATCAGTCTGCACCATAAGTCCGAGCCTGTCGCAATAATCGTATATTTCTTCCTGAACGGGTCTTTGAGTAATCCTCAAAAAATTCATATTCGCCGCTTTTGCAAGCAAAATATCCGTTATTAACTGTTCGTAATCTTCCTTTAAGACGTCCTGTTGCTCAAAGCCCATTGTGTTGGCGCCCATCAGTCTTATCTCTTTTCCGTTAAGATAAAACTTTCCTTTGGGAACGCTTTCGGTATCCTGTTTAAAATACCTTACGCCGAATTGCCTGCTCTTTGCGCTTACCAACCTGCCCTCTACATAAAGTTTTACTATCGCTTTATAGAGATACGGGGTATCATTATCCCATAACTTAGGCTCTTTAATTTCAAGCGGCATAATAAAACGGTTATAACCTTTCCCCAGCTTTAAGGGAATCGCATTTCCGAGAGTGCCTTTTTTAAGCATTATTGCCTCGGTAAAGGTGTCGTTTAAGCCGCATTCCGCATTTGTTGCGGGGGTAAATTTATAATTCTCAAATTCGGTGTGTTCAAAATTCTGCCCGTAAACAGAAACCTCAAAATAGTAATCCTCGGTTTCGGCAGTTCCCGATGTTTCTATCCATATTTCCGATGCGTCCTCGGAAATTCTCGGGAAAATGTCGGCTATGTAAGCGCTGTTGCGAAGCTCGACAAAAACTTTATTGTATATCCCCAGACCTGCGGGGCAATGATGCCATCCGACATACGGGTCGTCCCAGCCGAGTCCCGTTGCAGCATATATCTTGTCGCCGCCGAACTGCATCTTTTCCATATTTTTTACGATTACCTTTAACCTGTTGTTTCCAACCTTTACAGCCGCGGTAACATCAAACTCAAATGGCGAGAAGAAGCCTTCGTGAGAACCGACAAATGCGCCGTTGACAAAAACCTCGGCGATATAGTCCACGCCTTTAAAGCACAAAACAACATTTTTGCCGTCAAACGGTTCAAGCGAGAAATCCGTTTCATAAACAGCGGTCTGGTCGCCGCACGGTCCGCCGTAATGCGGAATTTTTACAATCTCCCGACTGCCTCCGTTAAGGCAAAACTCAAATTCATTTATATCAACACGCGTTTCAACCGATTGGACCTTTGGAGCCAAATCGGTTAGAAAATCGCTGTATTCGCGCCGCATATCTTTTATTTTCACATCTAATTGTTCGCGGCTTTCAATCTTGCCGACGGGGTCAAAGCGTCCGTCGCCGTTTTGCTCCAAATATACCGCTGAATCAGCCACGGCAATCGGTTCGGGTACAGTAAGACCCTTTCGCTTATCGGCGCTGTAAGAAGCAGCTATATCAGCAAACTGATCGTTCCTCATTCTCCATCTTCTTCCATTATTTTGATTTTTACAAAATTTAAAAAATTTTGGAATTATTTGTAAAAAAGTACAATCAGCACCAAGAAATTAACACTTTTCTCTACAATTAATTGACTTTTCTTTGTAGACATTATACAATCGCCACAAATCTTATTCTTGTAGTAAAATGATACTTTTTTATGGTTTTCTGACTACATATTTTTTATAAAAATAAAAGCAACAGACCGCCCTCGATCCATTGCTTTAAAACACAATTAATTACCATTTTTTATGTTACAGTATATTTTTCATCTTATAAACAGCGCAGATATAAAAAAGATCCCGAAGGTTCGTTAACAAACCCTCGGAATAGACCGAAAAAATCCAAAGCTCAGAGCCATTCTATTGTTGCCGGCGGCTTTGAGGTTATATCGTAAACAATTCTGTTTACGCCCTTGACTTCATTTACTATTCGTCTTGATGCCACGTCAAGAACATCATACGGGATACGCGCCCAATCGGCAGTCATAAAATCGCTTGTGGTGACCGCGCGCAGCGCTACCGTATAGTCGTATGTGCGGAAATCGCCCATTACGCCGACCGAACGCATATCGGTAAGCACGGCGAAATACTGCCCTATTTCACGGTCAAGACCCGCGTTCGCGATCTCCTCGCGGAATATCGCGTCGGCGTCTTGCAGTATTGATATTTTTTCTCTTGTAAGCTCGCCGATTATGCGGACGCCGAGTCCGGGACCGGGGAACGGCTGACGGAATACCATATTTTCGGGCATACCGAGTTCCAAACCAACCTTGCGGACTTCGTCCTTGAACAAATCTCTTAACGGTTCTATTATCTCATCAAAATCGACGTGGTCGGGCAAACCGCCTACATTATGGTGGCTCTTAATCAGCGCCGCGTCACCTACACCCGATTCTATACAGTCGGGGTAAATAGTTCCCTGAACAAGGAAATCGACCTTACCTATCTTCTTTGCCTGAGCCTCAAAAACTCTTATAAACTCACGTCCGATGATCTTGCGTTTTTGTTCGGGGTCGCTTATACCCCTGAGCTGACCCAAAAACTGCTCCGACGCATCTATTGATATAAGGTTAATATTATAGGTTCCCTTAAACAGTTCGTTGACCTGCTTTGCTTCGTCCTTGCGGAGAAGACCGTGATCGACGAATATGCAGGTAAGGTTTTCTCCTACCGCCTTATGCAAGAGCAAGGCCGCAACCGAACTGTCAACTCCGCCCGAAAGCGCGCAAAGCACCTTGCGGCCGCCGATTTTCTGCTTTAACTCCTCTATTGTGCGTTTGGTAAACGACGCCATAGTCCATTCGCCCTTACAGCCGCACACATTATAAACGAAATTCTTTATCATTTCACTGCCAAGCTCGGTATGCATAACCTCCGGGTGGAACTGCACCGCATAGAGCTTCTTAGCGGCATTTTCCATAGCCGCAACGGGGCAATCGCCTGTTTTTGCGGTTATTTTAAAATCTACGGGTATTTGATTTATGTAATCCGTATGGCTCATCCAACAAACCGTTTTCTGCGGAATGCCGTCAAACAGTTTGCTTGTGGTATCAACGGTCACCTCAACTTTACCGTATTCGTTCGCGCCTGCCTCAACAACGCCGCCCAATGTATGCGCCATAAGCTGGGCGCCGTAGCAAATTCCCATTATCGGGACGCCGAGTTCAAAAAGTTCCTTCTTATACAGAACCGCATTCTCACCGTAAACACTTTTCGGTCCGCCCGTAAGTATTATACCGCTGTATCCCGCGGCTTTTATTTCCTCTATCGGGGCGGTATAAGGACGTATTTCCGAATAAACATTATTTTCTCTGACTCGTCTTGCAATCAACTGATTGTACTGTCCGCCAAAGTCAAGCACCAAAATCTTTTCCATTTTCTTCTCCTACAATCAAATATTTACGTAAAAACAGCGGTCTTTTTTATTTGACACATTCCGTATGAACCTTATTATACAACACTTCATAATCCGATTCAAGTGACAGATTAGGATTATAATAAGGATCGCCCTTGCTGAGGAACTTTTTGTCCCACTTTTTATGGAACAGTTCAACCTCTCCCGCAAAGCGTTTCTGTTTAGCAGGGGTATCCTCATATCCGCGGCTTTTTGACTCATAGTGATAAAGCTCCGCATAAGGTGTAAACACGACGAGCTTATTTAATTCGCGCACACGAAGGCAGAGGTCGATATCATTGAATGCCACGGCAAATTCACAGTCAAATCCACCTATGCTGTCGAAAATTGATTTTCGTATCATAAGACACGCCGCAGTAACCGCGCTCAAATCCTGCGAATAGAACATTTTGCCCATATAACCGGGATCGTCGCGCTCCAATCGGCAGTGCGAATGACCTGCCACGCCGCCGAGACCGACTATGACACCCCCGTGCTGCACGGTATTGTCGGGATAGTAAAGTTTTACACCGACTATACCGACCTCGGGACGCTGAGCGTACATCAGCATTTCTTCGATCCATTCGTTTGTTATGATTTCGGTATCATTGTTAAGTAAGATCATATATTCGCCCAACGCAGACTTTGCGCCGAAATTATTAATATCCGAATAGTTGAAAACGCCTTCATATTTAACTATTTTAATATTTTTTTGCTTTTCTATTTCCGAGTAATAATCAAAAATTTCCTTTTCTGTGCTGTTGTTTTCGATTATTATAATTTCATAGTTATCGTAGGTCGAATTAAACACAATGGAATCTATACAGCGCTTTAAATCGGACTTATGATTCATATTGGGAATAATTATTGACACCTTAGGGTGAATTTTCAGTTCATACTTGATCCTGTACATTGTCGGGTGTACCTTGCTGCTTTCCACAGTACATTCATATCCGCTGTTCCGTATACTCTCGGCAACCGCCTTTTTACCCGCCTCAATGGCATAATTCTTAGCGCCCATAGACATCGCGACAGACTGCGGATGCGAACGCCAAAAATAAAGCAGTTTTCTGATATGGTAGACCTTGCCCGCATTTGCGGTCAGTCGGAGTATCAGGTCGTGATCCTGACTTCCGTCAAATTCGTCCCTGAACCCGCCTGTTTTTTCAAGCAATTCCCTTGAAAAAACGGTAAAGTGGCATATATAATTTACACCCCTGAGATTATCAACCGCATAGTCGGGTTTAAAATGAAAGGAGACTATTTTTTTAATATTTGGGCTTTCAAATGTTGCCTCATCTGAATATATGAAGTCGGCGCCGTTTTCGCAAATAGCCTTCATATTTTCATATAAAGCCGACGGATGTAAAATATCGTCGTGATCAAAAAGCGCAATATAGTCGCCTGTTGACATATCAATACAGGCGTTGGTGTTTTCTGAAATTCCGAGATTTTTTTCGAGCTTTCGGTAGACTATACGCTTGTCCGCCGCGGAATACTCCTTTGCGCGTTCCCCGACCTCGGTATGTTCATTATCGCTTCCGTCGGCAAGGCAGAGTTCCCAATTCTTATAGGTCTGCGCTTTGACCGATTCAATCATTTCATCAAGAAATTTTATAGGTGTGTTATAAAGCGGAACGAGTATGCTGAATTTTATGTCTTTCGGGAACACTTCCGCTTCTTCACGCCTGCGTTTTTCGGCTGATATTGCGGTATAGTCGATCTTTGCGGAAGTGAATTTTGCATATTCTCTGTATTTTCGTATTGTATTAAACAATGCGGACGGGCCCGACAAAATGAGAATTTTAAGCGCTCTAAGAGGGTAACGTGTTACTTTCCATTTCTTTAAGAACACCTTTATGGAATTTGTAACCTTTCTGAACGGTTTGGTTATGCGCCAATATTGAGAATGTATAATTTCATAATACAGCTTTGTAACCTCATTTAGATCCTCAACAGCCTTTTTATAATCGCCTTCCGCCTTGATTCTTTTAGATTTTTCGTCATTTATCTTGCGGTCAAGCTGTTCGTTGAGATATGAAAGCCGCTTAACTTCAAATGAATATTTTTCCTCATTGGCCTGCTTTTCGGAAACCGCGGTTTCTTTTTCTCTTTTCTCATTGCACAGCGCGGTTTCATATCTTTCAACAGCATCTGATGCGTCACAGCGTTCAAAACAATACGCGTCCGAAGATATATAATCAGGATAATTATTTACTGCATTATAAAATCCGTTTTCGGCAAATTTTTTTGCCCAATAAGGAACCGACTGAACATTTATGTGGGTGGGTTCATCAAAACCTGTTGAAGTAGATGAAAACAGCACCCTATTTGTATGAGCGCAAATATTCTTAATAGCGGCGCCGCATTGGTCTTCGCTCAAATGCTCCATAACCTCTATGTTGGTTATCAAGTCAAATTTTTTCGGAAATTCCTCGGGAAATTTTTCTGTTATTGAACAGACGCGGCAAAACGGTCTTGCTTCGGGAACCGAGTTCAGAACTGCGTATTCGGAAACATCAATGCCGTAAGCCGAAACGCCGAGCGCCCTCAATTCTTTAACCAACAAACCCAATGCACAGCCTGCATCAAGCACTGTTTCGGGGTTAAATTTCTCCACTATTTTCTTTGCCAAGTTTTTGAAGAAACTGTTTAATTGCTCATTTTCAGCGTAATTTACGGGAGAGCCGATTCCGATATCATAATTCCTGTAATACGATTCATTATAAATCTGTTCCGTCAATATAATCTTCCTTTATAAATAACTTTTTTATACTGCCTGTTTATTATATAACAAGTATGACATTTTGTCCAGCCGAAACTGTACAATGCCCGTATATCCGACATTTACGCACTAATTATATAACAAACCGCTCTTTTTGTCCACATTGATTATGAACAAAAAGAGCGGCGATACATAATTTATTCTACCGTAACGGATTTTGCAAGATTTCTCGGCTTATCTATATCGCAGCCTTTATACAAAGCGACATAGTAAGCGTAAATCTGGAAAGGAATAACCTCAACGGACGCCGTGAGCAACGGGTGCGTGCGCGGGATATAAATAACCTCGGACGACTCCGCGGCAACGTCGGCGTGACCCTCAACAGCACAGGCAAGAACGTGCGCACCTCTCGCCTTGACCTCTTTGATATTGCTGAGCAATTTGTCAAAGAGCTTCTCACAGCAGGCGAGCGCTATTACTATCCTGCCCTCCTCTATCAGCGATATTGTGCCGTGCTTTAATTCGCCTGCGGCATACGCTTCGGAGTGGATATAGGAAATTTCTTTAAGTTTAAGCGATGCTTCGAGAGCTACGGCATAATCAATATTTCTGCCTATAAAGAACAGGGATTCGGGATCCTTGCAGTTCTTCGCCATTTCCTTTATTCTGTCTTCCTGCAATATAACCTTTTCTATTTTTTCGGGCAGCAGGCGTATCTCGTCAAACACCTTTTCTATTTCGGTGCTGTCCATAGAGCCGAGTATCCTTGCCGCCCATACGGCAAAGAGGTACAGAACGGACAGCTGAGTAGAGTAACCCTTAGTGGTTGCAACCGCTATTTCGGGACCCGCCCAAGTGTAGATAACATCGTCGGACGCCTTTGCAATGGAACTGCCCACCACATTGACTATTGATATAACGTGGGAGCCGTGCGCTTTTGCTTCCCTGAGCGCGGCGAGGGTATCAGCCGTTTCGCCCGACTGGCTGATTATTATTGTGAGCGTTTTATCGTCTATTATCGGATTTCTGTATCTGAACTCACTTGCGAGGTCGGCGTTGGTAGGAATTCTGAGCATTTCTTCAAAAACATATTTTCCAACCATTCCTGCGTGATATGCCGAACCGCACGCAACTATTTCAATGCGGTTTATTGCTTTGAGCTTTTCGGCAGTTAATTTAAGCCCGTCAAAAACAATGTCTCTGCCGTGAATACGGCTTTCAACGGTTTGGGATACCGCGTTCGGCTGTTCAACTATCTCTTTCATCATAAAATGATTGTAACCGCCCTTTTCGGCAGCCTCAACATTCCAATCTATATGGGAAACCTCATATTCAACAGGATTTTTGTCACTGTCAAAAATTTTGACGCCGTCGGGAGTTAAAAAGGCAATTTCCTTATCCTCCAAATATACTATATCCCTCGTGCTTGATACTATTGCCGTAACATCGGACGCTATATAATTCGCATCGTCGGAAATGCCGATTATAAGCGGACTGAATTTTCTGACGGCAACAAGCGTATCAGGGAGATCGGCACAGATTATGCCGAGAGCATAGGAGCCTTCAAGCCTTGCGACGGTTTTGGCTACGGTGTCAAGCAGATCGCCGTTGTAATACTTAGCCAAAAGCTGCGGCACAACCTCCGAGTCGGTCTCGCTTGCAAATTCGACTCCCTCGGATATAAGCTCCGCTCTTAAAGCGGCGTAGTTTTCGATTATTCCGTTGTGAACAACGGCAAAACGTCCGTCCGCGCTCAAATGAGGATGGGCGTTTTCAAACGAAGGAATGCCGTGCGTTGCCCAGCGTGTATGCCCTATACCTACATTGCCGCAGATACCGTCGCCGTTGTTTGTCTTATCTCTTAAATCGCTAATTCGTTTTACTGTTTTAACGGTCTTTATTTCCCCGTCTTTAAGTACGGCTATTCCCGCAGAGTCATAACCCCTGTATTCAAGCCTTTCAAGCCCGTCAAGCAAAAAGCCCGACGCGTTATCCTTACCTGTAAAACCAACAATTCCGCACATAAAAAATACACCTTTCCGCAGTATGTGCGCAGGTGTAAAAAGAGTACACTCGGTGCAACAGAACCCGAACCCGTCACGCCTACAAAACCTTTCAGTTTTGATAGGTTAAAGGTTTCTGCCGCTTTAATTCTATTCGCCTTGCAAAAACAAACGCAAAGTCTCAATCTAAAAGGCGGCGAGCGAAACCGCAGCAGGTTCAACCCCTGTCGCACTGACAAAAAAATCTAAAAAATCCGAATCCCGCACATACTGTTTAAAATAAAATGTTTTAATTTGGCATAGCGAATACCTTTGTTTCGGAATTACTTCCGGTTTTTAAGTATCCGTTTACGATATGTCTACCGTGGGGCATCCGCCGAATATTTCGATGCTCCCCAACCTCGTCAACCGCTATGCCACTATGTACGGTCCCGGCGCTTAAATTTAAAATACCAAGGGGTTCCCTTTCACTTTATTTGCAGCATATTATCCCCTGTAACGAACGAAACGACAGTCCGTTACTAATACATATTACTATACACACCGCAAAATGTCAAACATTTTTGTTATATCGGCAATAGTCTTCTTGACAATAAAACGGCGATATGATAACATAATTAATGACATAATTTTTATCTATGAGGGCATCAAAGATGTATAATAATAACAACTCTTCTCAGGAAAATGCGTTTGACTTGCGTGAATACATATATGTTCTGCTTGACAAATGGTACATAGCGGCGATACTGTGTTTTGTATCGGTCTTTCTTTCATTTACGGTTACAAAATTTTTCATTTCTTCAAAATATACCTCAACGGCAAAAATATATATTATGAACAATGAAACCCAGACCTTTAACTCGCAGGATATTTCGGTTTCCTCGTATCTCGCGAAGGATTATGAGGAATTTATAGTTGACCGCTCGGTTCTTGAAGTAGTTATTGACGAGCTTAATCTCAACTGCTCATACGAGGGTCTTAAATCGTCAATCGGTATAAAGAATCCTGAAAACACCCGTATAATAGAGATCAGCGTGGTAACGGGCAACGCAGAGCAGTCAAAGCGGATTGCAGACTGCGTATGCAGGGTATCAATAGACAAAATAACCGAGCTTATGGGTGTTGACCGCGCGAAGGTATTCCGCGACGGCAACCTGCCCAAGGGTCCGTCGTCTCCCGTAATGTCAAAAAATCTCCTTGTCGGATTTTTGATCGGTTTGGCGGCGTCGCTTGCCGTTGTGTTCGTTTACTATTTCGTTGACGATAAAATAAAGGGGCCGAAAGATGTTGAGAAATACCTCGGAATATCGCTTTTAGGCGTAATTCCCTACAACAAACAGCGAAACCGCAGTAAAACTGCCGACCGAGCCCGTCGGCACAATGCCGCAAGATAGGGGGATTTTAAATGCCTAACGATATTTTATCAAGTGAAATTCAAAGCAGTGCAGGAAAGGTTGCCTTTAATTCAAGCTCGGCAAAGGATTATGCGACCAGCGAATCATATAAGACCCTGCGCACGAATATTCTTTTCAGCGGCGTTGATATAAAATCAATAGTAATTACCAGCTGCCGCGAGAACGAGGGGAAAAGCACCATTTCCACCGAGCTTTCCCAAAGTCTTGCAGAGAGCGGCAAAAGAACTATTCTTATAGACGCTGACCTGAGAAAATCGGAAATGCTCCGCCAGAACGGACGGGGACGGGAGATAAACGGTCTTTCGGAGCTTTTGTCAGGCCAATGCACGCTTGAACAGGTTGTTTACAACACAAACGAGCCTAATTTTGACGTTATTTTCTGCGGACATTATCCGCCTAACCCCGTAGAGCTTTTAGGCTCGGGCAAATTTGAACAGCTTGTGTCGGATTTTAAGAAAATTTACGATTATGTGATAATAGATTCCCCGCCGCTCGGCGCGGTTATAGACGCCGCAGTCATAGCGTCATACTGCGACGGAGCCATTCTCGTAATAACCGACGGTAAGATAAGCTACCACGAAGCCAACAATGTAAAAGAGCAGATACTTAAAAGCGGCTGCAAGCTGTTAGGTGCTGTGCTGAACGACACGGAACCGCGCCGTTCAAGCTATTACAAAAGATATTACAAGGGCTCGGAATACAAGTACTCCGCCGAGTACAAATAAGATACAGAAAGCACAAACAACCCCGCTCAGCCGAGCGGGGTTGTTTTTACAAAAACTACTTTATTATTTTTTCGTCAATTTCCTTTTTGGCACGTGCTATAAAGTCTTCAACGCTCATAGCGCCGAGGTCGCCGTTTTCTCCTCTTTCTCTTACCGAGAGGGTCTTGCTTTCAACCTCGTTATCGCCGACTATCAGCATATACGGCACCTTTTGCAGTCTTGCCTCGCGAATCTTGTAACCGATTTTTTCATTTCGGTCGTCAAGCTCAACACGCATACCTACGTCTTCAAGCTGTTTCTTGATTTCATAAGCATAATCCGCGTGCCTGTCGGCAATGGGGAGTATTTTTACCTGAACGGGAGCCAGCCACATCGGGAACGCGCCTGCATATTTTTCTATGAGCAGAGCAAGCGTTCTTTCATAACAGCCGATAGAGGTTCTGTGAATGATATACGGATTCTTTTTCTGACCGTCACGGTCAACATATTCCATACCGAACTTTTCGGCAAGCATCTGGTCGATCTGAATTGTTATAAGCGTATCTTCCTTGCCGTAAACGTTCTTTATTTGAATGTCGAGCTTAGGACCGTAGAATGCGGCTTCGTCGATACCTATTGTGTAAGGAATCTGCAAGTGGTCAAGAATCTTTGACATCATTCCCTGAGCCTCGTCCCATTGTTCGGGCGTGCCTATATACTTTTCGCGGTTGTTAGGATCCCATTGCGAGAAGCGGTATGAAACGTCTTCATACAAGCCGAGCGTTTTAAGCATATATATAGCAAGTTCCAGACAGCTCTTAAACTCCTGTTCAAGCTGTTCGGGGGTACACATAAGGTGACCCTCCGATATAGTGAACTGACGGACTCTTATAAGACCGTGCATTTCGCCGCTGTCCTCATTTCGGAAAAGCGTCGAAGTCTCGTCATATCTGAGCGGCAAATCGCGGTAGGAACGCGCACGGTTAAGATACGCCTGATATTGGAACGGGCAGGTCATAGGACGCAGGGCGAAACATTCCTTAGTTTCGTCCTCGGGATCGCCCAAAACGAACATTCCGTCAAGATAGTGATCCCAGTGTCCCGAGAGCTTGTAAAGCTCTCGTTTAGCCATATACGGAGTTTTGGTAAGCTGCCAGCCTCTGCGCGCCTCCTCGTCCTCAACAAAGCGCTGTAATATCTGTATTATCTTTGCACCCTTTGGCAGGAGTATAGGCAGACCCTGACCGATTATATCAACCGTTGTGAACAGTTCAAGCTCGCGGCCGAGTTTGTTGTGATCGCGTTTTTTGGCTTCTTCAAGCATATTCAAATGCGCTTCAAGCTCGCTTGCCTTGGGAAAAGCGGTTCCGTATATACGGCAGAGCATTTTTTTGCTTGAATCGCCGCGCCAATACGCTCCCGTTGCCGAGGTGAGTTTGAAAGCCTTAACGGCGCCCGTACTCATAAGGTGCGCGCCCGCACATAGGTCGGTAAATTCGCCCTGTGAATAAAAGCTGATTTCCTCGCCCTCGGGAATGTCCTCGGCAAGCTCGACCTTGTAAGGCTCGTCTTTATCCTTAAAATATTTTACCGCGTCAGCCCGTGACATAGCGTGTCTTTCAAGTTTAATGTCTTCCTTGACGATCTTCTTCATTTCCGCTTCGATTTTAAGCAGATCGTCGGGAGTAAACTTGGTGTCAACATCAAAATCGTAATAAAATCCGTCGTCAACCGCGGGTCCTATCGCAAGTTTTGCATCGGGATAGAGGCGCTTTACCGCCTGAGCCATTATGTGAGAGGCGGTGTGGCGGAAGGTGCGGCGGCCGTACTCGTCGTCAAAGGTCAGTATTTCCAGCTTACAATCCTTCGTAAGCGGAGTTCTCAGGTCAACATTTTCGCCGTCCACCTTTGCGGCGCAGGCGGCGCGGGCAAGACCCATACTGATTGATTTGGCGGCGTCATAAGCGGTAAGACCGTTTTCAAGCTCTAACACACTGCCGTCCTTTAAAGTAACTTTAATCATTTAAACCGTTCCTTTCTGAATAAAAAAACAAGCTCCGCCCCTTAAAAAGGGACGAAGCTGAAAAATCTCCGTGTTTCCACCCAAATTCCGTTCATAAAACGGCACTCATTACCCTTTAACGCAGGTCAAACGTCCGTGTTGCTACCCACGGCGCTCAGAGGCGGTGTTCGCCCTTTCCTACCCTGCGCGGCTTTCATCCGACGGCGCGCGCTCTCTTTAAAGGATTTTGCAAAAGGTTACTGTCCTCATCAATGCTTTACATAGAAATAATAACTCTTAATTCACCTTATGTCAAGTATTTTTTACTGCAACAGCGACGTTACGGCGTATACGACCTGACCGTTTAGTTCAAGTCTTGACCAGCCGCGTTTGCTTATTGCCGTTCGCTTGATTGTTTCACCGTTTTTAAGGGTATACACCACCTGCGATTCAGAGGTGCTCGGCGACGTGCGGAGATACGTTTCCTCCTTTGCGGTAACGGTATCGTTTACAAGGTCAAATTCCATACCGTATTCCGTCACGGTAGTGTCAGGCTTTACCGCCACCACCTCTTGGGACAGATAGCTTTCTATTGCGTAAACCGTTTGTCCGTTATATTCAAGGCGCGCCCAGCCGCCGGCGCTTGTACCCGTCTGCGTAACAAATTCGCCGCTTTTAAGGGTATATACCACCTGTGACGAGTCGGTATTCGGCGCGCTGCGGAGATTTGTTGACTCCTTAGCCGTAACGCTTTTATTAACAAATGTAAACATCATACCGTACTCGGTTACCGAGGAGGGCGCTGTCGGCTCGGAAGCGGCGTTCGCCTCGTTTGTAAGGTAACTTGTTATGGCATAAACCGTCTGCCCGTTATATACAAGTCTTGACCAACCGTTGCTGCCTATGCCGTTGCGCTCTACAAATTCGCCGTTTTTTATAGTTGCGGCAATTTCCGACTTGGTGCTTGCGGCAACCCTTAAATTTGTTTCTATCTTAGCGGTCACGCTGTCGTTCGCCGCGGTGTAAATATTGTCGTTTTGCTGCGGAGCCTCGGCCTCGTCCGCTTTTGACGACGGATTTTTAGCCGCCGCCTTTTCGCGTGTGAAGTACGACACTATCATATCAACATTGCCGTCAACGCCCGACACCTTACCCATATTGGTGTATTGCCACATGTCGTATTTCCCGTTATAGTCAGGCTTTTTTGTCGCAGGATACGGCACGGACGGATACCTTGCCACCCATACCATACCGTTTTTCTCAATGCGCTCTGTATCCCAATATTTTGACGAGGTAAGCTCTCTGTGCGCGGCGTAAAACATAGCCTCGTAGCCAAGCTCCTTAACGCGTTTCATAAACGCGACCGCATTGTCTGTCCTTATTGAATTGCTCAATCCGAACATACGGCTGTCGCTGTTCAAAAATCCCTCGCAGTCATAGACTATAGGGTAGGAAATAGAGTATCCCGCAACGGCGCCCGCTGTCCATTCCGCCTCCTCGGCGGCTTCCGACTGTGTTTTGGCGGTAGAGAAGAAATAAACGCCTGTGAGTATTCCGTATTTTTCGGCTTGTTGCAGATTATAATCGGCGTACGCGTCCTTATAAAGCGTACCGTTTTCGCCCCTGAAACCTATTCTTATTATCGCAAAGTCAATACCGCTTGACTTTACCTTTTTCCAATCTATTTTGCCCTGCCATTTTGAAACGTCTATACCGTTGGCTTTTCCGTTTTCATGGTAAAGGTCGTCGGCATTTACGTTTGCGCCCTGTTCGGACAGTTCGGTGTTTTCGGGGTCCTCGGCATCGTCAGCCGCGCTTGCGGCGCTCACCGAAATCTGCGTATTTTTACCGTTCTTTTTGCTTTTGAACATATCGGTTAAAACAAATACAGCCGATATTATAAGGGCAACCGCCAATACAGCCGCCCCTGCCGTTAATACGGCGCGTTTTTTATCCGAAAACAGATTTTTAAAACTCACGCTTTACACCGTCCTTTCCGTAATAAACAAAAAGGGGCATCGAAATGCCCCTTTACTTTACGTTTAAGCCTTGCCGACAGAGCCGAACAGATGCATCTTTTCAGATACTGTATCCTTAATTGCCTGTGTGCCGTCCGCAAGGAGCTTTCTCGGGTCAAAGCCCTTTCCTTGGAGGTCCTTGCCTGCCTCAATGTACTTACGTGTAGCCGCGGCAAAAGCAAGCTGGCACTCTGTATTAACGTTAATCTTTGAAACGCCGAGTGAGATAGCTTTCTTTATCATGTCCTCGGGAATACCTGTGCCGCCGTGAAGAACGAGAGGCATTGTTCCCGTAAGCTCCTGAATTTCAGCAAGAGTATCAAAACGCAGACCTGCCCAATTCTCGGGATATTTACCGTGAATGTTTCCTATACCTGCCGCGAGCATTGTAACGCCCAGATCGGCAATCATTTTACATTCCTTCGGATCGGCAACCTCGCCGCCGCCTATAACGCCGTCTTCCTCGCCGCCGATAGCGCCGACTTCGGCTTCAATCGAAAGACCGAGCTTATTGCAGGTTTCAACGAGTTCCTTTGTCTTTGCGATGTTTTCCTCGATCGGATAATGCGAGCCGTCGAACATAACAGATGAGAAACCGGCCTCAATGCACTTCTTAGCGCCTTCGTAACTGCCGTGGTCAAGATGGAGAGCAACGGGAACGGTGATTCCGAGTTCCTCAATCATTCCCTTAACCATACCGACTACGGTTTTGTAGCCGCACATATACTTTCCTGCGCCCTCGGAAACACCGAGAATAACGGGAGACTTCAACTCCTCGGCAGTTTGAAGTATGGCCTTTGTCCATTCAAGGTTGTTGATATTGAACTGACCCACCGCATATTTGCCTGCCTTAGCCTTTGTAAGCATTTCTTTTGCTGAAACCAACATTTTAATTCCTCCGTATTTGTTAAAATTTTATCTAATAGTTATTTTATATCATATTCGCCGTAAAATCAAGACCCGAAGAACATTTTAATAAATCGTTTACAAAAATTATTTTTGTTTTAGCGACGGGTCGGGTAAAATCCTCTCGGGCGGCACTTCTAAAAGCTCAGGATTTTTGAAATACTGGCTCATTTTTCTGAACGCAAGAGCAAAATAACTGCCCGAGCATATACGTTCGTCCATAACGATACCGAGCGGCATACAACGCTCAAATACAATCTCATCGCCCTTGCGCTTTGGAACCTCGCGCATATTACCCATTGTTATGAATATACTCGTAGTTCCGAATTCATAACAGTGATGATATATGTGATTTGTTCTTATTGAAGCAAGGTTTGAGATAACAAGGCTGTTGTGGAACGGCGACATATCTATAACCTTTTTCGGAAGCCAACCGTGCTTATCCAAAAACTTGAACAGTCCTACACCCGCAGGCAAAACGCCAGGCAGACTTAAAAGAATTTTTATCAGCTTTTCGGTTCCGTTATCCTCAGGGACGTTGCGGTTGCTTTCAACGTAATCGTTGATTTTTTGGTTTACGTCAAAAATAGTATCGGTCATTTCAAAATACATTTTCGACATAGTACCGTTATCCATAACGCCCGACTTCAAAACCACCATTGCAACGCAAAATTCATTACGCGCATACGGTTTGCGGTTGACTATAAAGCGGTTAAGCATCGGAAATTCCGTAACAGTACGCAGATAAGCCGCGATTATTACCGCCATGTGGCTGATGCTTCTGCCCTGCTTGCGCTTCTCATTCAAATAGCTCTGGATTGAGTCTATCGGTATATCAAGTGTTATCATATTCATAGCGTCAACACGCTTATCCATTACATACGCCGCAACGGTATACATAGGATCGGTGTTTCTCAGCCTCTTACCGTCTGCTCTCATAAATTACCCCCTAAAAAAACTCATTTATATAATAATATCATATTATCGCTCACATTACAATTATTTTTTAACAAATTGTTAACAGAAATTTTAATTGTAAACCTGTTATATAATTTTGGTTGACAATTCGCGCGCAAAGGGGTATAATTTCGGTGTTCGGAGGAATAAAAATGAAGGTTTCAAAAAATAATACATTAAAAATTGTTCTGGCGGCGCTTTTTACGGCGTTTATCGCGGTCACTTCGCCGCTGTCAATATCCACGCCGTTCGGAGTACCGCTGACTTTGCAGACTTTTTCGGTTGCGCTGTGCGGATATACCCTCGGTTGCTGCTGGTCGGCGGCGAGCGTTGTTACGTATATTTTAATAGGTGCCGTGGGGCTTCCCGTCTTTTCCGGATTTCAGGGCGGTGTCAACGTCCTGTTCGGACTCACAGGCGGATTTATAATAGGTTTTATCGGGTTAAGCGCGCTTTGCGGACTCGGTATGCGCTTTAAAAACGTTATAGTCCGCATACTTATGGGATTTTTAGGCGTCGCGATGTGCCACGCCGTAGGAGTCGTTCAATTCGCCTTTGTTTATAAAACGGGTATACTTGCTGCATTTATCGCCGCTTCATTGCCCTATCTGTTAAAGGACGCCGTTTCAATCGTTCTTGCCTACTTCCTGTCGGTATATATAAGCAAATTAATACGCCGCTGATATTCTTATATTAGTACTTGACATTTTGCACTTTTTAATGTAGAATTATCGTTAGTTTGACAGCCGAGGGTAACCTCGGCACAGTATTCGGGGGATTAGCTCAGATGGGAGAGCGCTTGCATGGCATGCAAGAGGTCACCGGTTCGATCCCGGTATTCTCCACCAAGAAAAAGGCACTTGCAATTGCAAGTGCCTTTTTCAATGAAATTCGTTCCTACGGAACGAGTGAAATATCTTCGATATGAAATATTTGGCTTCCCAAAATATGAAATATGCCTGCGGCATATTAAGGAACGAATTTTATTTCACTTTCTGCGTCAGCAGAAAATTTCATAATTTACGCAGTAAGTTATTTCATATTGTGACCGCGGGAAACAATATTTCATAAAAAGTTACATCATTCATTTTCGCAGTTGTGCCGAAAATACTGCAAATTTCAAAATACCCGCGCACCCGAAAGCGGTTGGCTTTGGGGTGCGTGGGTATTATTTTGCGGTTTTATTGCTTTTCACATTTGATTATTTTAGAGGTTCCGTTCCAAAACACATTTACGGTAACGTCAATATCGCCCTTTATGTTAACCTTAGGCTCCTCGTCGGGTGAATGGCGCTGTTCGCAAATAAGGGTGACAAAGCCCTTATCGCCGAAAGGATAGTTTTCTATTCCGTGCTTTTCGGTAAGATTGATATGCCAATCTATACGGTTTTCGCCGACGTTCGGAATTATTCCGAAAACGCCTTCAAACATTATTGAAATAGGCGTAAGTCCCGTCCAACCGACAAAATCAACACGCGACCTGTCCTTATATTCGGGATAAGAGGTTCCCCCTCTTTTTATATATTCGGGCGCATAGTTTTCATAGAGCGTTTCGTCGGTTTCAAACACCTTTGCAACATTGAGAACATTATTTAAGGCAATATCAAACGCAGTATCAAATCTGCCGTTCTTTTGCAGTCCCTTTATTACCATATAGTTTGTGCTTGACCAAACTCCGCCTCTCCAATAATCTCCGTGCGGGTCGTACCACGGGTGATCGTATGACAAAGACGGCACCCTGTGCGGACGCTTAAACTCATTCTCGTTTTCAAGATGCTGTATAAATCCCTGCAAGCGTTCCTCGGGAACGACGTCTGCAAGCAACGCCCAATATGAACCGATTGTTTTTACACCGTTTAATCTGCCGTCCCTGAAACGGTCGTAATAGTAAGAGGTTTTATCGTCCCACATTTTATTATTTACATAATCGGACAGCAGCTCGACCTCGGACTCTATTTCGGCAACATCGGATTCGCGGCCTATAACACGAGCCATTTTCATCAGTACCTTACCGCTTATTATCTGCTGCAAGCAAGCGTCTATCCAAGTAGCAAAGCCGTGATGAAAATCCTGTTCCTCCATAGGATTTTCACCCTTTTGTTCTATGCGCGGTTGATTATCCATACCGCAAGCCCAACCGCAGCTCCAATAACTGCCGTCCTGCCAAGTGCGGTAGAGCCGGAGCCATTCGTGATACGCCATAAGGCACGGGAAAATTCTTTCAAGCCTTTGCTTATCCCCGAAATTCAGATAGTACTCCCATTCGCACCACGGCATAATATTCGGACCCGTGCTTGTAGGGTCGTATTCCTCAAAGGTTTCTTCGCCGCTCAATTCAATCAGCTGGCGGCTTATAAATCCGTCGCCGTGCTGTTTTGCATAAAAATTATCAAGGGTATTTTGAAAATTGAATATGTGTTTTGCGTATTTGCCGAACATAAGCATAAAGCTGGCATCCCACATAAAAAGACAGCCGCCGAAATTGCAATCCACGTAATTCTTTATAAATCCCGTACCCTCATCAGGCTTCCAGATATGCGCAAAACATATTTCCCACGCGCGGTAGTATGCATCTATCGCGTTCTTTTGACCTTCCCAAATCGGTTTCGGAAGTCTGTCTCTTATTTCCGAGAAAGCAGGAATATCGGCGTTTTCGGGCGTTTGACCCTTGAATGTATTCTCCGCCGCAAACTTGTTTTTCAGCTCGGGGTGGTATTTTGCGCCGAGCGGTCTGTCAATTGAAATAGGTTTCATAAATTCCCTCCTGTATTTATTATTTCGGATCAACCTCGTCTATCGTAAGGTGAGTGCGTATATCGGTTGCAGGCTTTCCGCCGCTCAGGAAAATTACTCTGAATTTCAGGTTTTCGTCAAATTTGCCGTTATCCGCCTCGACAACTATGCGGTTTACGCCTTTTTTGAACAGACATTTTTCGCCGTTCTGCCTTTCACCGTTTATATACAATACGGCAGGCGCGTTACTGTCAAGCTGTACCGTTATTTCACCGTCGCCCGACTTATCGGCAAAGCAGGTAAGGAAATATTTTCTGCCCTTACTGTTTGGAACGGTTATGTATCCGTCCTCGGCGCTTTTTTCGACCTTTAACATCCAGCCGTAAAGGCCCTCGCCGAGATTGTTGAGTGAAAACTCCTTATCGATGTAATATGCCCGAACCTCATCCTCGTTCTGCCATTCTTCAAGCGGAAGCGTCATAAAATAGTCCGCCGCGAAGTCAAAATTGCTCTTTTGGTATGAGAACAGTTTATTATCAACCGAAACGCCGCAACCGTCAAGCAAATTGCGCAGAGTTCGCATATCCTTTTCGTTCTCGGTATCGGTGCAAAGCTGATTGAGAATTATTCTGCCCTTGCCGAGCTTGATTTCCGACATATATGTCTTTTTCGGCTCTGCGTTTTCCTTTGCCGCCATAACTATGGCTATTCGGCAGAACTCGGATGAATTGCTCCTGCCGAAATAATCCTCCCACGGGGTACCCGGCACATCGGTAATAAGAGTTTCGCCGTTCGGAGCAGTTATGCAGTTTTCGGCGGCAACGGTATTCTGTACCTGACGCGGCGACATAGGAACCTTGTCGTAATGAAATAGGTCTACGGGCGATATTCCAAAGGTAATATCGCTTGCCTGTGCCTTTATAAGATGGCAGGTCGGAGCGTGTTTCACGGTAATTTCCGTTCCTGTAAGGTCGGACAATACCTTTGCTCCCTCGCCGTCAAACGGCATGGTGATAAGTGTTCCGCCGTTTAACACGAAATTTTTTACCTTATCTGTGCCGCAAAGATTGGCTTCGGCAAGCATTAAATTGCCGCCGTCGGATATTCTTGCGCCGACAGCAGAGCAAAGCTCCTCGGCTCTTTGACCGAGCGCACTTATTCCATCCTTGCTTATCGGTTCAAGATTACCGAGATATTCTATCATATTGCGAAGCAGCACGCAAGCCTGCGGTACTCTTTCAAAATGCGAGAATATTTCAAGCTGGCACATCATTATTTCGGAGCTTCCGCTTGTCACCGACATAAGCGGAGACCAAAGATCGCCGCCGTCGGCATAGTCGCCCTTGTCGCTTTCAAGTATAAATTTATATGACCCGTAGGTTGGCTTTTTAAAGTTTTGCAGAATGACGGGCTCGGGTTCGCCCTCGGTAGTGTAGGGATCCCAGAACATAAAGTCCTTATCTTCAAGTCCGTTTAACACGGGGTGCTGCTTCATTCCGCTGTGGGCGCTTATAAAGCCTTGCTTTTGGAGCGCGGTGTTTCCGAGCGAGAAGTCGGACTGCTCGGTTATAAGCACATTTCCGCCATTTGCGGCAAATTTTTCGAGCTTAGACTGCAAACCGCTGTCGGAATTCAAATAAGGTCCTACTATCAAAAGCCCGTATTCGCCGTCTGACGGAATTTCGCTTACCCTGTCGCAGACCGCCGTTTTAGATACGGTTTCATATCCCGCGTCACTGCCGTAATATGCCGTTTTACGTGCGGTTTTAACCTTTTCGGACTTAATCGCGCTCGGATACAGCGAATAATCAAATCCGCGTGAGAACATTTCTTCTCCGTCGTGCAGAAGGCTTATGCTGAGGCTGAGTTTTGATTTTTCGCTTACCTTTATTTCAGGCGATACCGTATTCCAAACGTAATGCTCGGCGGGAGCCTGAACAAAGCTATCTTCCTTTTCGGCAATCACCTTACCGTCCAGCGCCCACCTGTACTTTAATGTAACGTTATGCGATTTAAGCGTATCGTTATAAACGTCAAACGAGCGCGCAACGCTTTTATCGTCATAAAACGAAGTATCATACTCGCGGTTTATAACCGTAACCGCCTTAAAGCACTCGCCCATTATCGGCATAAGCGGATTAGGGATATTTTTAGGATACCCTTTTAACAGTCCGTTGTTTATTGAAAGCGAATATTTCGGTATTTTTTTAAACGGTGCGCCGTCACCGAGATACACGTCCTTTTCGGGCATAACGTAGGTATAATAATAGGCAAAATTAAAGGTTGAAATGCCCGAAACTTCCTCACGGCGCGCCGACTCCACAAACAGCCTTTCCTTTTCGGCAAATGCGGTCGCCGCTTCCTCAAAACTGTTATATGCTTGAAGTCCCGTATACGCACTGCCGTTCTGCGGACAGAGATACCACATTCCGCCGTGTTCGCCTATCGTGAGCGGCTTTTCGCGTCTCCATTGGGCGATTGTGCCGTCAATGTTGTAGTGCAGACTCTCATACTGCGTATTTTCATAGGATATAAGCCTGTTATCGCCGTCAAGCGATACCTTTCTTGTCGGGTCGAGACGGTTCATTTTTTCTATCATTTCGGGAATGTGCTTTTTGAAAACGTCCCTGCCGTCTACCCAGCGCATTTCATTCTGCAAGCTCCAAAATACGACCGACGGGTGGTTTTTATCTCTTTTTATCAGTCTTTCAACGTGCTTTTTGCAGCGTTCGATATATAGCGGATTTGCCGCGTCCATACTTTTTCCCGAGCCGTAAATAGCCGTTTCGTCCACTATGAGTATACCCTTTTCGTCAGCGGCGTCAAGATAACATTCGGGATGCGGCTCCGCGTGCAGGCGGACGCTGTTTGCGCCGTTTTCAATACATATATCGTACCAATTTTCAGCGTATTCCTTGGTGCATTGTATGCCACCCTGAAAGTGCCACGAATCGCCCCTTATATTTATCGGAGTGCCGTTGAGTATGAATCTCGGACCCTCGCTCCAAAACTCGCGAAATCCGAATCGGTCGGAAAGGCTGTCAACAACTTCGCCGTTCTTTTCAAGGGTAAGCGTTATCCCGTAAAGGTGCGGATTTTCGGTGTCCCACAGTATTGGGTCTTTCCAATCCTTTACCTTGCCGCCGTTTTCGCACCTGAACTTCATAACCGTTTTTCCGCCGTCGGTAATTTCGGCGAAAATTTCACCGTCAAAGCCGCCTGACAGCTCGGGTATCACTTCAAGCGTGCCTTTTCTTACCGAGGTTCTAACCGTAAGGTCGGTTATATACGTTTGAGGTACGGTTTCAAGCATTATATCCTGCCAAATGCCCCTTGCGGATATACCGTACCACGAGCCGCAAAGTCCCGTGCTTTTTACGCCGCCCGAGGGTATAGTGCAGGACTCAAAAGTGGTGCAAACCACCTGCAATTCGTTTTCGCCGTCGGTCACAAAATCGGTAATATCTACGGTAAGAGGCAAAAATTCCTCGTCCCAATCGGCAACGTGATTGCCGTTTATGTATATCGCCGCCATTTGCGCTATCCCGTTTATTTTGAGCAGTATCCGCTCGCTGTTTTCAGCCGAAGTACTGAAAAAGCGGCGGCAAACGCCCGTGAGCGCCTTATTCCATTCATCGGGATATTCGTTAATATCAAACGGGTGAAAATCCCTGTATGATATATCCGCGCGCCAGCTTGACGGCACACGTATTTTTGTATCCTCGTATACAGGGTTTTCGGGGAGCGACAAATCGCACTTTACATCATACAGCGGGCAAAAATCCCACAAACCGTTAAGGCTTAGTATTTTTCTCTCCATATTATACCTCTATTTAAGTTCAAATTCGTATTTTTTGCCTCTGAACACGCGGCTCGCCTTGGCTTCCTTCCAATCGGTAGGCAGGCAGGGGTTGACTTTAAGTCCGTCCCACTCAGGCTTTATGCCGAGCATATACTGCGTTACGGCAACATACATCCACGCCGCCGTACCCGAAAGCCAGCTTACGTTGGCAAGACCGAATTTATCCGATTCGGGTCCGAAAATATTTGACGCGTAAACATAAGGCTCCGCCTTGTATCTCCACTCGCCCGCCTTTTCCTGAGCAAGCATAGGAAGCAGCTGGGTGTAATACTGATACGCCCTGTCGCCCCTGCCGAGCAGACATTCGGCGATTATAGCCCAGGTGTTTGCGTGGCAGAAAACAGCTCCATTTTCGCCCGTGCCCTTGTTGTAATTTGTAAGCGGATTTTCCTTGGAGGGATAGTCCTTCATAGACGGGTCGATAGCCTTTATTCCGAGCGGAGTGTTAAGGCGCTCATAAACGCTGTCCATAGCCTTTATTGCCTTATCCCTGTCAGCCATACCCGAAATTACCGACCAGGTTTGGGTATTTATCCAAATCTTTGCCTGTTCCTCGCTGTCGGTGCCTAAGAAACGTCCGTCGTCCATTATCGCACGGCGGTACCATTTTCCGTCCCAGCCGACCGTGTTGACAAGCTCTTTTTGCTTTTCGTATTCTGCCTTGAATTTATCCGAAGACTCGCCTTTCAGTTCTGCGAGCTTTGCCATATCGCGAAGCGCGGTTCCGAACTGCATAGCCGTCCATATACTTTCGCCCTTGCCCTCCTTGCATACTCTGAAAAGCTGGTCGTTCCAATCCGAATGAAGCATAAGCGGAAATCCGTGCGCACCGAGGTTTTTAAGGGTGAAATCCACCGCCTTGTTAAGATGTTCCCAAACCGTGCCGCTGCCGCCGTCATAATATTCTGCGGTTTCGTTAAGGAAGTCAAGACTGCCCTCCTCCATAGCAAGCTCATAGCAGGAAAGTATTGTCCACAAATGGTCGTCAGAATGAACCGAGGTTACGGGGTCCCACCCTTCCGTCGGGAAGAAATAATGGTTTACGTGGCCGTCGTTATACTGCTGTGACAAAAGCAGTTTGATTTTATCCCTTGCCCTTTTCGTATCAAAGGGTATCATTGCAAGCACGTCCTGCGCGGTATCGCGGTAGCCGACCCCTCTGAACGTACCTGTTGCGTAGTAGGAGATATTTCTTGAAAATAAGAAGTTGCGCTCCGCCTGATAGGGATTCCAGATATTTACCATTCTTTCGGTATTTTTATCGGGGAGAGTGCAGTTGAATTTTGAAAGGAAGCCGTCCCAATTCTCGCAAAGGGCGTTAAAGGAACGCTCTGCAAAATCAGTCTTACGGCAGTTTTCAACCGATTTCAATATATCCTCATCGGTCATAGCTGTTCCGAGGAATACGTGTATCTTCTTTTCTTCACCCGCCTTTAAATCGACTTCAAGTTGAAGCGCAAAGCAGGGGTCGCCGCCCATCATAGTAGAGCCTGAGCATTTTCCGTTTTCTATTCTTATCGGATTTTCCTCACTGCGGTACGCGCCGATAAACTCGTCGCGGTCGCCGTCAAAGCCAGCCACAGGCACGTCTGCCGCAAAATATACAAGCGGAGTTTCATCGGGCTTAGGCTGATTTTCAACGCCGTATTTATAGACCATAATATCGTCAAGCGTATAGACCGTAAGCTGGTGCTTATTGTAGCACTGCCACTGCAACTCGCGCATAAACTCCATCATACCAAGTTCAACATACGGGAATACCTGAATGTGCCTGTCGGTATCCGATTTCAGCGTAAGCTCCCATATAAGGCAGTTTTCATAAGGACCGACAAAGTATTTCGTGTTTGCGTTAAGTCCGTTCTTGCACGACTCAAAATATGTATAACCCATACCGTGGGTGCATTTCCATTCGTCGGGCTTCTCGCTTACAGGCTCGGAGGTAGGACAGAACACGGTATCTCCGTCCTTAATATAGGTGTAAAAACCGCTTCTGTCGGTCGGCAGATGGAAAAAGCGGTAGTGGTTTATACGCCATATCTGCGGCGATTTATAGAAAGCGACGCCGCCGCCCGCCTGAGAAATCATAGTGTGAAATGTTCCGTTGCTTAAATAGTTCATCCACGGGGTCGGGGTATCGTATTTGTTGATTTGTATTTCCTTTTTTTCGTCAATAAAAGAATATCTTTTCATAATCTGACCTGCCTTTAAGTTTATTGATATGGAATTATTCCATTTTCACTGTAATTTTACACGATTATGCATTGAAATTCTTTTGCTATTATGATATAGTATTTACAGTATATTGATATTAGCGGTGTTATTATGAAAAGAAACATTCTTCACGCGACAGAGCAGATAGACGCAGTCTGCGAGTACCGATACAACCAATTTGTTCAGCGCGAGATGGGGGTCAGTCTTCACTCCCACGATTATTACGAACTAATATTTCTTGAAAGCAACGCCCAAAAGCACTATGTGAACGGCAGTGTGTTTGACCTGCCGAAAAATACACTTATATTTATACGTCCCGACGACTGCCACGACCTGTACGACGAGCAGAACACCGAATCGGTGATACAACACCTTGCCTTCACGCAAAATATGGCGGAAAGCGTATTTGCCTATTTAGGTTCATTTTTCCCGTCTTCGAGTATGCTCGCAGCGAAATTCCCGCCTTATGTGATACTTGATTCATCGGGTGTGAAGCTGCTTAAAAATCTTCTTTACAGCCTTAACATCATCGGTTTTGACGACAGGCAGGCGAAAAATATCGCTATGCGCTCGGTGCTGGTGCAGATATTTGCGGGCTTTTTCTACACTCACAAAGAGAAACCTCGCCGAGACACGCCGCTTTGGCTCTCAAACGTCTGCTCGGCTATGAGCAATATAAAGAATTTCTCGGAGGGTCTGCCGAAAATGGCGGAGCTTTCGGGCAGGACGAAGGAGCATTTATGCCGAAGTATGAAGAAATACTACGGCGTTACGGCGTCGGAATTTATAAACGATATACGGCTGACGTATATCGCCAACCGCCTTGTGAACAGCGACGTCCCAATAATTGACCTATGCTATGAGAGCGGATTTTCAAATCTCGGCTGGATGTATACGCTTTTCAAGCAAAAATACGGCATATCCCCTGCCGTTTTCAGGCAAAACAAACGGTAACCGCCATAAAAAAACAGCCTTGGGTGACCCCAAGGCTGTTTTTTTGAAATTTGAACCGTTTTTACAGAGTTTTATCCGAAGTTATTATCTCTTTACCGCCCATATAAGGCTGCAATGCTTTCGGTATTTTAATGCTGTAATGCGTACCGTCAAACAAGAGATTGTTTTCAAGCAGAGCGATAAGCATTCTCGGCGGAGCGACAACGGTATTGTTAAGTGTGTGCGCAAGATACTTGCGTCCGTCTGCGCCTCTTACCCTTATTCCGAGACGTCTTGCCTGGGCGTCGCCGAGGTTGGAGCAGGAGCATACCTCAAAATACTTCTGTTGCTTCGGTGACCACGCCTCAACGTCATAGGATTTAACCTTTAAGTCGGCAAGGTCGCCCGTGCAGCATTCAAGCGTGCGGACGGGAATGTCCAGACTGCGGAAAAGCTCGACCGAGTATCCCCACATTTTATTGAACCAATCCATACTTTCCTCAGGCTTGCAGACAACTATCATTTCCTGCTTTTCAAACTGATGTATGCGGTAAATTCCTCTTTCCTCTATACCGTGGGCGCCTTTTTCCTTGCGGAAGCAGGGCGAATAGCTGGTAAGAGTGAGCGGAAGGCTTTCTTCGGGGGTAATGCTGTTTATAAACTTGCCTACCATAGAATGCTCGGACGTTCCGATAAGATAGAGGTCCTCGCCCTCGATTTTATACATCATAGCGTCCATTTCCTCAAAGCTCATAACGCCCGTAACAACGTTGCTTCTTATCATATAAGGAGGAATACAGTAGGTAAAGCCTTTGTCTATCATAAAATCTCTCGCATAGGCAAGAACGGCGGAGTGCATACGCGCAATATCGCCCATAAGATAATAAAAGCCTTCGCCCGCAACGCTTCCCGCGGCTTCCTTGTCAATTCCGTTGAAAAGCTGCATAATATCGGTATGATAGGGTATTTCAAAATCGGGATTTGTCTTCTCGCCGAAGCACTCAACCTCAACATTCTCGCTGTCGTCCTTGCCGACAGGAACGCTGTCGTCCACGATATTCGGTATCTTCATCTGTATTTCAAGCACCTTTTTGGAAAGCTCGTCCTCTTTCACTTCAAGCTCTTTAAGCTCGTTCGCCTGATCGTTCACGAGCTTTTTAAGCTCCTCGGCTTCCTCGCGCTTGCCCTGACCCATAAGCACGCCTATCTGCTTGCTTACCTTGTTGCGGTTGGCACGCAGCTCGTTCGCGCGGTTGTTGGCAAGGCACTTTTCGTTGTAAAGCGAAATAACCTCGTCAACCATCGGGATTTTTTTATCCTCAAATTTCTTTTTTATGTTGTCCTTCACAAGCTCGGGATTATCACAAATAAAGCGAATATCAAGCATTGTCATTCCTCCGTTTTTCTACATTAATATTCAGTATACCACACCTTAATATCTCTGTCAAACGTATTAATCAAATAAATATTTCTCGATTTCGCAATTTGATCTAATCCATATTTTTACAGTTTGCTATTGTAATCTGCGCTGTTTTGTGATACAATATAATTCCAAAATATGTATGGATTTTTCTGAGGTTTAAGCTCATTTTTCGCCATACACCCGAACGGGTGTATGGCGATTTTTTATAGAGAACTTCACTACCGCCGACGATTATCACGGTTACATCTGAAAAAATCACAATAAACTGAAAAAAGGAAGTGCATAAGACCAATGACACAAAAAATTAAAATATCAAGTGAAATCACCTATTTAGTCGCAATTATCCTGCTGTCTTTGGCGGTCGCAATTCTTTCCGCCGCCAATTTCGGAATTTCAATGATTGTTGCGCCTGCGTACCTGTTAAGCCTTAAAACAGGTTTTTTGAGTTTCGGTCAAGCCGAATATGTCATTCAGGCGTGTGTGTTTATTCTTCTCTGCATTGTTCTGAGAAAGTTTAAGTTCGCTTACCTGTTTTCATTCGGAACCTGCCTTATATACGGGTTTGTTCTTGACCTATGGAGAAAAATTCCGTTTTTAAATCCTTCGGTAACACCGCCCGACATTATTGATTTACCGCTGCGTATACTTATGTTCATTATCGGAATGATACTCACATCATTTGCTGTTGCGCTGTTTTTTAAGACCTACCTTTTTCCGCAGGTGTACGACTTTTTTGTAAAAGCCGTTTCCGCTAAATACGGAATAAAGCTCGCCCTCCTAAAAACAATTGTAGACCTTTCCTGTCTTACGGCAAGCGTGATTATGACGTTTGCGTTCTTCGGCGAAATCAAAGGCATTGGTTGGGGCACGCTTGTTATGGCGCTTTTAAACGGCACCGTAATAGGCTTTTTTTCAAAACTGCTTGATAAATCTTTTAGCTTTCAGCCAACCTTTCCGCGATTTGCCGCAATCTTTGAATTGCAAACGGCTGACCCAAAGCAAAAAACGAAAAAAATTTGAAAAAATTAACTGAAAAAAATCAAAAATAAAAAACGCCTTTTCTCACATAATAAATGCGAGGTAAGGTGATAACAAATGAAAGAAAATATTGAAAAGACCCCGTCCTCAACGCCGATAATGGGTCAACCCGAAACGGCGATTGAAATGGTGAACAAATACGGCACCTATGAAATCCAGCCGACAGCGGATACAAGCAACCTATATCCAACGATCGCGCAGGGCTTTAACAAAAAAATCATAAATCACAAGAAAAACGACTTAACAGGACGGTAGACTGAAAAAGGACTTGCAAATGCAAGTCCTTTTCTCGATAAAATAAATTACGAAATTTTTTAATTATCAGTCTTCGTTTGCAACTATCGCGGCGGCCTCTGCCTGCATATCCGCGTCAAACGACAAAACGGGTTCCTCATCCGTTTTCTTAATTTTGCGGTTGACATAGTTGCGGGTTATTTTAATAACTATCGGGCAAAGCGAGATAACGCCGACAAGGTTGGGCATCATCATAAGTCCGTTGAACGTATCCGATATGTCCCAAGCGAGCGACGAAGTCATAACGGCGCCCGAGATTATCATAAGCACGAATATTACCTGATAGACCTTTACCGCTTTTTCGCCGAAAAGATATTCGACGGCGCGTGAGCCGTACTGCGACCAGCCGAGAACGGTGGTAAACGCAAACAGGAATATTGCAAGCGCCACAAATATCTCGCCGCCCTTGCCGAACACGTTGCGGAAAGCGGTTGCAACCAAGGTTGCGTCGTTAACGTCCCCTTTGGCAAGACCTGTGTTAAGGTCGATGTATCCCGATGAAAGAACAACGATAGCGGTCATTGTGCAGACAACGAACGTGTCAAAGAATACCTCGAATATACCCCACATTCCCTGCATAACAGGCTCACGCGTGTTTGACGAGGAGTGAACCATTACCGAGGAACCGAGACCCGCTTCGTTTGAGAAGACGCCTCTTTTAAAGCCCTGCGTGATAACGGTTTTAATAACTATACCCGTTGCGGCGCCGCCAACAGCCTTTACGCCGAAAGCGAATTTGAATATAGATTCAAACATAAGACCCACTCTGTCGATATGAACACAGAAAATAACAATCGCACCGATTATGTAAAGCACCGACATAAACGGAACCACGCGCTCCGCAACCGCGGCTATTCTTTGAAGACCGCCGATTATAATAAGTGCGGCAATTATCATCAGGAATACGCCGATTGCGATAGATACGACCGAAATGCCGCCAACGCTCGGAGCATTTACCGACGAGAAGAACGCATTTTGTAAATTAATTGTTATCTTATTGACCTGTCCCATATTTCCGATTCCGAATGAGGCGAGAATTGCGAATATCGAGAACAGCACAGCCAGAAATTTGCCGAGACCCTTGCAATGCTTCTTTGCGCCGAGTCCGTCGTGCAGATAGTACATAGGTCCTCCGCACCATTCGCCCTTGCTGTTTTTGCGGCGGTAGAAGATACCCAAAACGTTTTCGGAATAGTTGGTCATCATACCGAAGAAAGCGGCAAGCCACATCCAGAAAACCGCGCCGGGTCCGCCGACAACGATAGCCGCCGCAACACCTGCGATGTTGCCCGTGCCTATTGTGGCGGCAAGAGCGGTACAAAGAGCCTGAAATTGGGAAATGCTCTTTTTATCAACCTTTTTCTTAGACGCGCTTCCCTTTTTGAAAACGCTTCCTATGGTGCATTTCCACCAATGCCCCAAGTGCGAGACCTGAAAGAATTTTGTGCAAACGGTGGTGAGAATACCCGTACCGATAAGCAGAACAAGTCCTATTTTGACCCATACAAATCCGTTTATAACGTCATTGATCTCGGTCAGCTTTTCAAAGAATTTTTCCATTTTTTCATCCCCTTAAAAATAAAAAAGAACCCTGTTTACGCAACACGGTCCGACAAAAAAACAAAATATAAAACACACTTTGTCCTTTTGCCTGAGAGATTGGCGCACGGCGCTTTGCCCCTTCGGCACCTGATTAAACAGGGTTCTCCAAAGTTCCGTCAGCCCACAGTCCCGCCGTTACGGCACCTGAAAGTTTTACTTCTTCGGCGAATCGAAAACGATTCTTTTCCTGCAAGCATCACACGGTTTAATAAAAAAATTTGATTTATTATATCACATTATACTGTAAAAATCAAGAAAAAATTACTGTTTTTGACATTTTTCAGAAGAAATAATGCGTTATAAGCTCCGCAACAAATGCGGTAGCGCAGCAAACAATAGAAACGGGGAAAAGACCCGCGCCTGCAAACGCGGCAAAAATGCCCGCCGCAAGCGCCGCCGTGCCTGCCGCATAATTGCCCGTGGCCTCGATTATCGCGGGGAAGGTCATCACCGACAGCGTAACATACGGCACATAGTAGAAAAACGAGCTTACAAAGCGGTTTTTTATCTGTTTTCTGAAAAAGGTCATCGGCAAAAGACGTATCAAATAGATAACCGCCGCCATTATCAGTATGTAAATCGTGTTTTTCATTGCTCTGCCTCCTTTGGAAACAAAGCCGCCGCCAAAGCCGAAATTGCGACCGTCAGGACAATGGTTTTAGTTCCCGACGATATTCCCGAAAACACGGGAATATATGCCGCCGCGGCGCTCGCGGCAAAGCAGAACACCACTATTCCCGCAATAACGCGGTCTTTTTTTGCGGGCGGTATGATTATTGCAAGAAACATTCCGTAAAGCGCAACGCCGAGAGCGCTCACTATATTAGTCGGAAGTATGTTGCCCGCTATTATTCCAAGCGCCGTACCGACCGACCAGCTCGGCGCCGCAACGGCAATAACGCCGTACATATAAAACGGTTTTAAATAACCGCTTTGCGATATATTTACGGCGAATATCTCATCTGTTATATCGTAACTCATAAGCAGTCTGTGGCGCAGTTTTACATCGGGCGACATACGCTGGCTCATTGCAAAGCTCATAAGAAAATAGCGCGCGTTGGTTATGAGGGTTATAAGTATAAGCTCTAAGTACGGCGCACCTGCGGCAATCGACATAAATCCTGCATACTCGCCTGCCGAGGCGTTGCACAAAAGACTTACCGCAAAGCCCTGCCACGCGGTAAGACCTGCCTTTCGCGCCGCTATACCGAGCGAAAACGACACCGCAAGGTAGCCGAGTCCTATCGGAATACCGTCACGCATACCGTTTAAAAAATCGTTTTTGTTAAATTTATTAATATTTGAACTTCCCATATCATTTCTCACCTATATCTGACTAATAATGAATTATAACGCTTTTAAGCGGAATTTTCCATACAAAATCAAAAAATAATAAAAAAGCGAAAAAAGACCGTAAAAAAACGGTCTTCCTTCGCTTTAAGGGGTTTGAGGAGAGAGTCTCTCAAATCTGAGAGACTGTACCGTAAGGGTGCGGCTCCCTGTTCGGTACGATTATATAATAAAACAAAGTTTTTTCCTTTCTATGAACGAATTTTAAATTTTTTAACCGAATATCATTAACGATATTGTCAATAATAAGAACGTGACAACGAAAGGATGATTTAAAATGAAATATTATGAATCAAAATTTACAAAATTCGTCGGCAGCACCGGATTTTATGTGATAATAGCCTGCTGTCTTATAGCGGTGGGCGCCGCGTCGTGGTTCGCGGTATCAAAAATCAATTCAACAGGCTCCGGCTCGTCAAGCCAAAAGCAAAACTCATTTCCAAGCAAGGACAGCTCATATATCAGCAGCGCGGATACACCTATTCAGAGCGGTATCACACCCTCTGCCGATGTCGGAAAGAACGAAAGCGGCATACCGTACAGCGAGCCGCAAGCCGCCGCAAGCTCCGAAAGCAAGCCCGCGGCTGAATCGTTTTCAATGCCGATACAGGGCGAGATAACAAAAGGTTTCAGCGACAAGGAGCTTATGTATTCGGCGACCTACGGCGATCTGCGTATGCACAGCGGAATTGACATTGCCTGTGAAAAGGGAAGTACCGTAAATGCCTGCGGCGACGGCACGGTCATGTCGGTTGACGATACCGCGTCATACGGCAAGGTAATAACAATAGACCACGGAAACGGAATAACCATTAAATACTGCGGTATATCAGAACCCACAGTTAAAAAAGGCGCCGCGGTAAAATCGGGTGAGGTTATCGGCGATGTCGGCGAAATTCCGAGCGAGTGCGCCGATCAGAGCCACATACACATCGAAGTCTGCAAAAACGACGAGTCGGTAGCTCCGCTGAGCGTTATAACAAACGCGCAATGATAATGCGTAATTCGTAATTCGTAATTCGTAATTAATATATCAGTTTAACGGGATAAAAAATTAAAGTTTAGCGAAGTAAATTGAAAGAACTTTGACTTCATCTGTGAAAAGAGCGGAGTCAAAGTTTTTTCAGTCCTTTTTATTTATTTACCAACTCTATTTGTTTTCTAAAAGCTAAAATGCATTCATTCAAATGCTAAATAAACATTTGAACGAATGTTGTGTTATTATATTAGAAAAATACAACTTTGAGCTGTAAGGAGTAAAAATATGGAATTTTCTAATATGATTAAAAGGTGTAAGCTGTTAGAGATAAGTAATTATCTTATCGGATACGGTGAATCGGCGGTGGAAAGTAAGGATTTGGATTTTGCCGCCGCTATAATGGATATGGAAAGACACACAAGTAAATTTTTAGACGAACATTTTGAAGATGAAAAGGAACGCGACGCTGTTTCCTACGAAATGGCAATCCGAGAAAAAACTACAAGCGAAACATATTTTCAAATGGGTCTTATCGCAGGGATAAATATATCAAGAGAAATAGAAAGAAAAACTAAGGAACTTAACAGGAAAAAATAATATAAATTAGAGTTTAGTTGAATAAATAGGCTCACCTCTTTCCATAGAGGTGAGCCTTCTAATATCTAATGTCTACCATCTAACATCTAAATTAAAACAGTGTCAACTGCAAAACACGTGATTGCCTATTGTGGTTATTACTTCGCGCGATCTTATCCACTTGTTAGTAGCGGTCTGCGGATTGTAATAATAGATTGCTCCTCCGCTCGGGTCAAGTCCGTTTATGGCGTCGCGCGCGGCGCTGTATGCGCTGTCGGCTATGCTTTCGTAAAACTGCCCGTCGTAAAGGCAGGAAAACGCGCCTTTTTGGTATATCACACCCGAAAGAGTATCGGGAAAGGACGGATGTTCGATGCGGTTGAGTATCACCGCGCCGACCGCAACCTGACCGAGGTAATCCTCACCCCTTGCTTCTGCCGAAATTATCCTCGCAAGCAATTCGTAATCGGACGAGGTGTAGCCGCCGTAGGTATCGCTGCCGTCGGATATGCCGAGCGCCTTTAAGGTTTGCTTGCCCGCAATTCCGTCGGCAGACAGACCGTTATCCCTTTGGAATGCAAGCACCGCATTCTTGGTGCCTGTTCCGTATATACCGTCGATGTTTCCGCTGTAATACCCCTTGCTTGACAGCGCCGTTTGGATATTTTTCACTTCTTCACCCGTCGAGCCCATTTTTGAAAGTCCGAACGCCGAAATATTGCACATAAGCGCGATGACTGCCATAAGGCAAAGCGTGCGTATTATTCTTTTTTTCATAGTTTGCCTCCCGTTAATAAATTTGAATCTGCTATAATAACGTCACGGATTTATTTTGCCTTTTTTTGCCGATTATATGTGCGAATGATAAACAGTATCATAAAACCTCCGTTTGTTTCAAAAAAACCTTTTTTACAACACCCCGATTTGACAAAATCGGCAGTCGCAGGGACTTATAATTAATATGAATAAAAAGTATTACAGAAACGGAGTCTCTCAGATGAAGGATATTGTTAAGGTATCAGGCACTCATTCCGAATACAAGGCAGGCGATATGATAAAAGCGGCGGCGTTTCAGGCAGGCGCGGCGGTTGCCGGTTTTTGCGCTTCGCGCGCGGTAGTCTTCGGCAGTTTTATTCCGTTTGGACTTTCTGTTGCGGCAGGCGTTCCCGTTGCGTACACCCCTGCGGCGGCGATAGGTATATTTTTGGGATACTTCTTCCCCGCCGTCGGTGACAGCGCGTTCAGATACATAGCGGCGCTTTTCGCAATACTTGCCATAAAGCTGCTTGCGGGCAGTTATAAAAGACTTGTTAAAAATCCTGTTTTTGCGGGCGGAATATGCCTTGCCGCCGATTTTCTTACAGCCGCGGTATCATTGAGAGGAACCGACGCAAGCGTTGTAAAGACGATAGCCGAATCCCTGCTTGCGGCGGGAGCGGCATATTTTGTCAGCCGTGCTTCCTACGGACTTAAAAGGTCCTCCGCAGGGTTGAGCCACGAGGAGCTTTCCGCGGTGCTGATAGTAATAAGCATAATACTTACGGGGATTTCGGGGATAAAACCCGCAGGAATACCTCTCAACGGAATACTCGGCATTTTGCTTATTCTGACCGCCGCAAAATACGGCGGAGTGCTTTCGGGCGCGGTGAGCGGCGTTGCGGTGGCTTTTTCCGCGGCAATAGGCGGACAAGCCGAGGTACCGCAAATAACCTATGCTTTCAGCGGACTTATGGCGGGAGTGTTCGCCTCGCTCGGCAAATACGCGCAGATAGGCGCGGTAATCGTTTGCTGTTTTGTCGGCTCGGCGGCAACGGGCGATACGGCGCAAACCGCCTCGTCGGTAATACAGGCGCTGATAGGCTCCGCATTGTTTCTTATGCTGCCGAGGGGCGCAGGAATACATATAAGCAAGCTGTTTTCGGCGTATCCGAAAATATCCGTGCCGACAGGGCTTAAAAAAGGACTGACTATGCGGCTTACTATGGCTTCCAACGCTTTAAAGGACGTTTCGGGAACGGTTGAACAGGTATCAAAGGAGCTTTCAAAAATAAACTCGCCCGACTTCGGAACGGTAATATCGGGCATTGAACAGGACGCCTGTGCCGGCTGCAAGCTGCGCGTGCATTGTTGGGAAACCAAGCGCGAGGAAACGCTGAACGCAATTCTTGAAATGACAAAATCGGTAAAACAGGGCGAATACAACCCGTCCGAGCATACGACCGAGGAGTTTAAAGGCAGGTGTCTGCGCCCGCAAAAGGTAGGCACGGCGGTTTACAAGCGGTATTCGGACTATGCTTCTTCAATAGCGGCGGAAAACCGAATAGACGAGGTACGGTCGGTCGTTTCGGACCAATTTAACGGAATTTCGGCAATGCTTTACGACCTTGCGTGCGATTTTGAAAAGGACGAGCAGTTTGACAACTCCGCGGCGGTAAACGCGGCGGCGGCTCTCAAAAATCTTGATATACGGGTTGACGAATGCAGCAGCAGAACAGATAAATACGGACGTATGACAATAGAGCTTAAAGTTAAAAAAAGCCCCGAACTTGTTATTAACAAGATGCAGGTTATGAAGCTGATTTCAACCGTTTGCGAACGCGATTTTGACATTCCGAACGTCAGCGAAACGGGCGGCGATATATTTATAGTTTTAAGCGAACACGCAGGCTTATGCGTGGATATAGGCGTAAGTCAGATATGCGCCTCGTCCTCCTCGATGTGCGGCGACGCATACAAATATTTCTACGACGGCAGAGGTCACTTTATAATGGTTTTGAGCGACGGAATGGGCACAGGCGGACGCGCGGCGGTTGACGGCGCTATGGCGTCGGGTCTTATGTCGCGGCTTATAAAGGCAGGATTCGGATATGACTGCTCATTGAGAATACTCAATTCCTCAATGCTCTTTAAATCGACCGACGAATCGCTTGCAACGGTGGACATTGCGAGCATTGACCTTTACACGGGGATAACAGAGCTTTACAAAGCGGGCGCCGCTCCGACAATAGTACGGCGTTCGGGAAGAACGGGCAAAGCCGAAAGCACCTCCCTGCCCGCAGGAATACTGCGCGATATTGGTTTTGACCGCGCCGCAATAAAAATGAAAACGGGCGACATAATAGTTCTTATGTCGGACGGAGCCGTAAGCGAGGGCACCGACTGGATAAGGGCGGAAATTGAGGCGTTCCGCGACGGAAACGCAGAGGAGCTTGCGGAAAAGCTATGCGAATGCGCAAAGCGCCGCCGCTCGGACAACCACGAAGACGACATAACCGTTATGACGGCGATAATAGGCAAAGCGGTTTAGCAAGTTAGACGTTAGATATTAGATGTTAGATATTAGAAGGCTCCCATTTTTTGAAAAATGGGAGCCTGTTTCATTACCGATTATTTTCTCACCTTGACCTTAAAGCTCCTGCCGCATTTGGGGCAGGCGGTCGTATGAGTGCCGGGTCTTCTTGGCAGTCTTAAAATTGCTCCGCAATGCGGGCATTTTTTATAAACGTGGAAACGGTCGTTTTTCTTTTGCCTGTAAAAATCCCGACGTTTTTTTATGCGCTCGGCAAAACCCGCAAACATTCGGTTTTCACGGCTTCTTGCCTCGGTATTGCGCGAAAACACGCGGAACAAGGCATATATCATAAGCGCATATACAATTATCTGTAAAATCAGCGAACGCACGAATATATTTACAAACGACAGTACAACAGCGGCGGCGGTTATCGCGTAAAACATAGAATCCACACCGTAACGTCCGCTCATAAACCTCATCAGTCTGTAACGAAAATCCATACACTCACCTCTTTGAATATAACCTATTACATAATAATTATATTCGTAAGTTTAGGATATTTTGTTAAGAAAAGTTAAATAAAAATCATATATTGTGAAAACTATGCGGGTCTTGACAGTTCAAATATATGATATTATACTTTCTATTGTGTATTCGGTCTGAAAATATCGTCAAAACGGCGGCTTTGCGCCATTGAAACATAATCGCCGTCCACCATAATAAAGTGATCCAACAGTTTGACGCCGATATGGTTCATCGCCTGCATAATTTCTACTGTGGTTTTCACATCGTATTCGCTGGGCAGGGCTATACCGCTCGGGTGGTTGTGGGCAATTATTATGCAGGGTGATTTGCGTTTGATAACCATTTCAACCAATTTTCTGACAGGTATTCCGACCGAAGCCAGGTCGCCGCGTTCTACCACGTCATATCCGAGCATTTTTCCGCTTGCGTCAACGCTGATGACCGAGAAAACCTCGTCGGTGTAGGCAAAATACTTGTTTAACAGAAAATCGCCTATTTGCTCTATTGATTTAAAGCACCTTTGGCACTTGCATTTTTTGCTTGAATAAATATGCGCTATCGGCAGCATTAGTTTTATAAGCGAAGCGGAATTTTCGCTGATACCGCCTACCTCCATAAGTTCTTCCTTAGGCGCTTCAAGAACGCCGCACAGCGAGCCGAAATGATTTACGAGATTGTGCGCTATTAAATTGGTATCGCGTCTGGGTATGCTGTAAAACAACAGCATTTCAAGAACCTCGTGTTCGGGAGTGTTTTCATCAAACCCGTGTTGCTCAAATTTCTCTCTGACTCGTCTTCTGTGTCCGTCGTGTAAATTTTCAGTCATTACGAAATCCTCCCAACTATCACATTCATACCAATTATACCAAATTGCCATTATATTTCAAGGCTTTTATCTAAATAATTTAGGAGTATTATATGAAAATCTTTAATATCAAGAGCAATGACTCAAATCAAAGACTTGATAAATTTGTAACAAAGGTCTGCCCCGCTTTGCCGCAGTCTCTCTTATACAAGTATATACGCACCAAACGGATAAAGGTAAACTCGTCACGTGCGCAGATAAGCACCCGTCTTAAAGAGGGCGACTCGGTTGAAATGTATATAAACGATGAGTTTTTTGCGCCCGTTGCGCCTAAATATGACTTTTTAAGCTCGCCTGCGCTCCTCGATATTGTATACGAAGACGAAAACATACTTCTTGCCGACAAAAAGCAGGGGCTTTTAGTCCACCCCGACAAAAACGAATACCGCGACACGCTTATAGGCAGAATACAGCACTATTTATATGACAAGGGCGAATACCGCCCCGACGAAGAAAACAGCTTTAAGCCGGCGCTTGCCAACCGAATAGATCGCAACACGGGCGGCATTGTTATAGCCGCCAAAAATGCGGAGGCTTTGAGGATACTGTGCGACAAAATAAAATCGCGCGAGCTTGAAAAGCTCTATCTTGCCGTAATTCACGGCGTACCCAAGAAAAAAAGCGACACGCTTGAAAGCTATCTGAGCAAGGACAGCGAAAAAAACAAGGTCTTCTTATCGGGCAAGCGCACCGAAAATTCACTCACGATAAAGACAAAATACCGCGTGCTTGAAAGCCGAAACGGTCTTTCACTGCTCCTTATAGAGCTTTTGACGGGACGCACGCACCAAATACGCGCGCACATGGCGTCTATCGGCCACCCCTTATTGGGCGACGGTAAATACGGCAGACTCAAAGAGGATAAAAAGCTCGGTTTTAACAAGCAGGCGCTCTATTCATACAAGCTGACCTTCAAGTTTACGACCGACGCAGGCATTTTGAATTATCTCAACGGAAAGAGCTTTGAAGTTAAAGACGTATGGTTTGCCGAAAGGCTTTTCGGCGATTACAAAAAATTTATCTGATTAAAAAGCCTCGGTCTGTTGACCGAGGTTTTTTTAGGTATCAAACCGATTCGTAGGTTTCGATTATTTCTTTTTCAGGAGCTTTTGTTAAAAGGCTTACAACTATTATTGCAACAGACGCAAGTATGAACGCGGGCAGAAGCTCGTATATATCAAGCACGGTTCCCGCAAAGTTGACCCTTATGACATATTTCCAAACAAATACGGCAATACCGCCCGTAAGCATACCTGCAAGAGCGCCCCATTTGTTGGAACGTTTCCAGAACAGCGCAAACAGCACAACAGGACCGAACGACGCGCCGAAGCCTGCCCAGGCAAATGACACTACCCTGAATACCGAACTGTTTTCGTCAAGCGCCATAAGAACGCCGACAACCGCTATCGCAACAACGGTTATACGCGCTATAAGTATAGCTGTCTTTTCAGATATTTTAAGTCCGAGGACGTCGCGGAGTATATTCTGCGAAACGCTTGAAGACGCCGCGAGCAGCTGCGAGTCAGCCGTTGACATTGTAGCGGCAAGTATACCCGCGAGTATAACGCCTGCAAGCAGAGCCGCAACGGCGCCGTGACGGCTTAACAGCTTTGATACCTCAACTATTATCCTTTCGGTATCTTCAAGATTTCCGATTGACCCGTATTTGACCATTGCATTGCCGACAACGCCGATCAAAATAGCAACCGCCATAGATATTACGACCCAAACAGAAGCAATTCTTCTTGAAGTTTTTAACTTATTCTCGTCCTCAATAGCCATAAAGCGGAGCAGTATGTGCGGCATACCGAAGTATCCGAGTCCCCAAGCGAGCAATGAAAACACGGTAAGACCGCTGTAAGGCACCGCGGCGTTCTTTTCGGGCGAATAGGTGCTTGTCAGCTTTAAGAAGCCGGGCAGGGATTTTGCGTTTTCCACTACCGCGTCCCAACCGCCTGCATTGCTTATTCCGAAGAAAAGAACTACTATCAAAGCTACCGTCATAACGATGCTCTGCACCAAATCGGTGGTAGACGCCGCCAAAAATCCGCCCATAACGGTATAGGCGACTATTACAACGGCGCTTACTATCATCGCCGTAACATAATCAATGCCGAAAAGCGTGTTGAACAACTTTCCGCAGGCGGAAAATCCCGACGCGGTATACGGCACGAAGAACACTATTATTACAAGTGCGGAAATAAGGCTCAAAATGTTCTTCTTATCGTTGTATCGCTTTGAAAAGAAGTCGGGTATCGTAAACGCGCCGATTTTGCTTGAATAACGGCGTATGCGTTTAGCGACTATAAGCCAGTTCACATATGTACCGATAGCAAGACCCACAGCGGTCCACGTAGCCTCGGCAAGACCCGCTATCATAGCAACGCCGGGCATACCCATTAAAAGCCACGAGCTCATATCCGAAGCCTCGGCGCTCATCGCCGTCACTATCGGACCTAACTTTCTGCCGCCCAAATAAAAATCGTCGGTACTCTTGTTTTTCTTGGAGCATATCGCCCCGATGATTACCATACCTATAAGATAAACTATTATAGATATCATAATCCAAATTACAGATGAATCCATATAATCTCTCCCCAATATTTAACAATAATATCGTTGATTATACCACAATGCGGATAATAACGCAAATTAAATTTGATTGCTTTTTAAAAATTAGAGTTTAGACGTTAGATGTTAGAAGGCTCACCCCTATGAAAAGAGGTGAGCCTATTTGTTCTGCTAAACTTTAATTTTACAAACTTTCAGCTTTTATGAAAATCAGGCTTTAAAATTATATCCGCAATCGTGGCAATAAAATATTCGTTTATTCCCCGAAAGCCACTTTCTGCACTGCCAAATATGCCCTTTCCCGCTGCATTTTTTAATAATTGCCATCCACCAATCATAGCAAATGAAAATCATAAAGCCGATGCACCATTTAATGAAAACCCAAAAAATGTATATCCAACCTAAAAGTATAGTCCATAAACAACCGTGTTTACTGCGTTCATTAGATAGTTGAACTCGGTTGCTGCCGCATTTCGGACAAGTTTTATTTACTGCCATTTTTCAATTCCCCCATAGTCTTTTTATAGCCTATATAGTATCATATATAGCCCATAAAGTCAATAGTTTTGTCATACAATAATATCAAATTCGGAGGTTTGGTATTATGGCAACGTATGAAACTGTTAAAAGCCGTATTCTGGAACTATGTGAGGAAAAAAATTTAACATTGAACAAACTTTCAACAGAATCAGCCGTTCCGCCGTCTACTCTGAAAAACATTCTATACGGTAAAAGCAAAAACCCCGGAATAGTAACTATAAAAATGCTTTGCGACGGTTTCGGCATAACTCTTACAGAATTTTTTGATACAAAAAAGTTTAAGGAATTAGAACAAGAAATCAAATAAGAAGCAAATATTCAGTAAATACAAAAACTCCGTCCTCACAAGAGAACGGAGTTTTTGCTGGCGCGCTGAAGAAGATTCGAACTCCCGACCTTCTGGTCCGTAGCCAGACGCTCTATCCAGCTGAGCTATCAGCGCATACAATTTTTGTTGCCATAGTATAATATCACACATTTCGGATAAAATCAATACCCAATTTACAAAAATTTCAATTTTGCCTTATTTTCATACGGTTGACCGCGGCGATTTAATATTGTATAATCAATGTTATGAATATTATGAATTTAAAAATCAACGGATATGCTTCTCTTGCGCCTATGGCGGGTGTTGCCGACAGAGCAATGCGCGAAATATGCCGCGAACACGGAGCGGCTTACACGGTGGGCGAGCTTGTAAGCGCAAAGGGCATAAGTCTGGGCGACAAAAAATCGGCAAGTCTTTTGACGGTAGGCGAAAATGAACGTCCCGCGGGCGTTCAGCTTTTCGGCAAGGAGCCTGAAACGGTTGCCGCGGCGGCGGTCTCGGCGCTTGCCTTTAAACCCGACTTTATAGACATTAATATGGGATGTCCCGCGCCGAAAGTAGTAGGAAACGGCGGCGGAAGCGCACTTATGCGCGACATAATGACAGCGGCGGAGATAGTGCGCGCGGCGGTTGACGCCGTGGATATTCCCGTTACCGTAAAAATGCGTACGGGTTGGGACAAAAGCAGCATAAACGCCGCCGAGCTTGCAAAACGCTGCGAGGACGCAGGCGCGGCGATGATAACGGTACACGGCAGAACACGCGAACAGATGTATGCCCCGGGCGTTGACTACAAGACGATAGCCGAGGTAAAAAAAGCGGTTTCAATTCCCGTTGTTGCAAACGGCGACATAACGGACGGCGAAAGTGCGAAATATATGTACTCCGCCACCGGCTGCGACTTTGTTGCGGTGGGCAGAGCAGCGCAGGGCAACCCCTTTGTTTTTCAGGAGATAAACGCCTTTTTATCGGGTGAAAGCTACACCCCGCCGAGCCTTGAAGAACGTTTTCGCGTGCTCATGAAGCAGATAAAACTTATGCACGAATACAAGGATCCGCACAACGCCATACTTGAATCGCGAAAGCATACCGCTTGGTATATGCGCGGTCTTAACGGCGCGGCGGCTTTAAGGCGTATGTGCGGTGAAATAAAGAGCATAAGCGACATTGAGTTTATTTGCTCAAAAGCACTTGAAGAAAACGGTTAAATGTGGTATTATGGTACAGTATGAAACGATAAAATGAGGGGAAATTACCATGTCAGGACATTCCAAATGGAACAACATTAAAAGAAAAAAAGAAAAGACCGACGCCGCAAAAGCTAAGATCTTCACAAAAATGGGCCGCGAAATTGCGGTTATAGTTAAAACGGGCGGCGCCAACCCGAACGAAAACAGCAAATTGAAGGACGCCATTGCAAAAGCGAGGGCGGCAAATGTCCCGAATGAAAATATTGAAAGAATAATCAAAAAAGCGGCGGGCGACGGCGAAGCCAACAACTACGAGGAGCTTATATACGAGGGATACGGTCCCTGCGGCGTCGCGGTAGTTGTTGAAACCCTTACCGACAACCGCAACCGTACCGCAGGCGAGATGCGCCATTATTTTGACAAGTGCGGCGGCAACCTCGGTCAGTCGGGTTCGGTTATGTTTATGTTTGACCGCAAGGGCGTTATCGTGATAGAAGCAGAGGGCAAGGACGAAGATACCGTTATGGAACACGCTCTTGAAGCAGGAGCGGAGGATTTCAACTATGACGGCGACGTTTTTGAAATAACCACCGATCCCAACGATTTCGGCGCGGTGCGCGAGGCTCTTGAAGAAAAGGGATATTCTTTCCTTTCGGCGGAGGTTCAGTACATACCGCAAACTATGACTGCTATCGACGATCCCGATGCCGTAGTAAAAATGGAAAAGCTCATTGATATGCTTGAAGAAAACGACGATGTTCAGGCGATTTGGCACAATTGGGAAATGCCCGAGGACGCCGAATAACTATCGCCGTCACTCTAACTATTTTACCTTTTCTACGGTGCAGTCCGTATAGTAATGGGTCAGTATCTCTTTAAAATCACTTCCCTGCTTCGCCATATAGTCGGCACCGTATTGGCTCATTCCGACGCCGTGGCCGTATCCGCGCACGGTAAAGGTGAACTTTCCGTCTTCATATTTAACATCAAACGCATCAGAGCGCAGATTTAAGAGGGATCTTATGCGCGCGCCCTTAACGGTTTTGCCGCAAACGGAGATTTCCTTTACATTGCCCGATTCGGTTATTTCGGATTTTCCGAAATAATTCGCCGCCTCGCCCGAAACCTCGCATATTTCGGACAGTTTTGAGGCTGTTTCCTCGGCTGTAAGGCTTACAGTTGAAGCGTAGTTGGGCGATAACAGGTCGCCCGAGCTGTCAACGGGCTTTAAATAGGAATAATCGCCGCCCCATACGTTTTTGGCGGACTCGGTTTTCCCCGTTGATATTGCGTGATACACCGCAAGTATCGGGGTACCCTTGCAGGTTATCATATATCCCGATGTGTCTCTTATTGCCTTTTTGATTTTTTCAGCGTATTCGTCCGCCTTATCGCCCCAGCGTTCTCTGACGGCGGACTCGGATATATAACTTTGGTCGATAGTATGGTCGGTGCTTATATCGTAGCTCTTTTGTGAGTTTTCCGCGCGTTTATAACAGGCGTAGGTATATGCCGCGACCGACTGCGCTTTAAGCGCCTCCTCGTTATACAGCGCAGGCATTTCGGCTGCAACCACACCGAAAATATAATCCTCGGACTTCATTTCGGTCACGTTTCCGCTTGCCGAATCAAGAACCCTGAAACTGTCGGAGACCGCATCCTTTGCCTTTGGTATATTGACCGCGGTTTTAGACGCCGCGACAGAAAGCGGCGCGTTATCCTTTTTCATTGCCGAAAGCGGCACGAGCAGCATAGCCGCCAGCAATATTCCGACGACGCACACGGTTTTTTTCATATCTTTCTCCGTTTCAAATTATATAATAATATTACAGTATAATTCTATGCCGAAAAAATTTTATTTATTATAGGAGAGTTCTGATGAAGTATAATAATATTATAAAGGTTTTCTGCGTCATTTTACCGATAAGTATTCTGTTGCGTGTTATCCAAATGGTCTGCACCGTAGAAGACGTTACGGGGTTTTTCAAGCGAGGATACGCAGGTATGGGCTTTGCTCTGCTTGTCACAATATTAATTGCGTTTGCGGCGGTTTTTATAACGTCGTATACTGCGCGCAGATGTCCCAAAAACCCTCCTAAGGTAAATCTTATCACGGGGCTTTTCTCGCTGTCGCTCGGTGTTTCAATGGCGTATCAGCTTTTCACCGAGGAATTTGTGAGCAACGTTCGCTCGTGGCAGATAGTAATGCTTGATATAACGGGCGCTCTCGCGGCAATATATTTCATAGCCTTCGGCTTCAAGATGATAGTAAATTACAAACTGCCGAAGCTCTTTTCGCTTATACCTGCAGTTTATTGGATATTCAGGCTGATATGCATTTTCACCTCAATTTCGGAGCTTGCGCTTATTGTGGAAAATATTATAACGCTTGCTTCCAACTGCTTGATACTGCTGTTTATGGTAAGTATGGCTAAACTCTACAACGGTATTGATATCGAAAAGAATTTCAAAAAACTGCTGTCATTCGGTCTGTGCTGCGCTATGGCGTGCTTTACGGACGCTATGCCGCGCATAATAGCCCTGCTTTCGGGACACGCTGAATATATGCACGGAACGCTTCCCGCCGCCTTTACGGTGCTTATGTGCGGATTCTTCGCAGCCTCCTTCACGTTCTCGCATTTTTCGTCAAGCAATTTAAGAACGAAAAAGCATTTAAAAAGCGGCAGAACCTCGGCAAGCTATTATACAGATTAACGCTCTGCAAAATAGTTTTTAAAAATTGCATTTTGGGTATTGACAAAAACATCTTAAACAGATATAATATATTGGTCACGGCTTGGCTGTATAGCTCAGTTGGCTAGAGCATGCGGTTCATACCCGCAGTGTCATTGGTTCAAATCCAATTACAGCCACCAAAAAGAATATACTTCGGTATATTCTTTTGCGGCCCGGTGGTCAAGAGGCCTAAGACACCGCCCTTTCACGGCGGTAACACGAGTTCGAATCTCGTCCGGGTCACCAGAAAAAAGCACTTGCATTTGCAAGTGCTTTTTTCAATGAAATTCGCCTTTCGGCGAGTGAAATAGCTTCGCTGTGAAATGCGCTTACGCGTATGAAATATTTGCTGCGCAAATGTTAGTAAGCGAATTTTATTTCACATTTTGCCGTAAGGCAAAATATTTCATAATCCGCAAGGATTATTTCATTAAAAAAGCCGTTACCCTCACACAAAAAGCATCTGCCATAAGGCAGATGCTTTTTAAGTTATTTCCCTGTAAAATCGTTATCAAAGGTTATAACGCAGATATAGCCTTTATTAATTTGCTTTGCCGTTTCGCTTATCCTTTTATCAAGCTCGGCGTTGCTTATTTTCACCGAGGACGGCACAACAACATCAAAAATCAAATTTGTGTGATTTTCGCCGCCCGAGGTCATTCTGAAATCGTGCAAAGACAGACGTTCGTCTATCTTCTTTAATCCGTCCGACATTGCCGACCTTGCCGCCGCAACGGTTTCATCATTGGTGTCTATCGGGTCCATATGTATAACAAGCGCGACGTCAAGCCGCTCGTTTACCAGCTTTTCGCAAATATCTATCTGCTCGTGGCATTTGACTATATCAATATCCTGCGGAACCTCAACGTGAACCGAGGCGAACTGCCTGCCGGGTCCGTAGTTATGCACGATAAGGTCGTGTATGCCTATAAACCCGTCAAACGACATAATCGTATTCTCAATAGCCTCGGTAAGCTCTTTTGACGGCGGCTCGCCCAATATCTGATTAAGCGTATCCCTTGCCGCCGAAAGTCCCGAATATATAATAAACAGCGCCACCGCCGCCGCCATAACAGCGTCAAGATTAAACGAGGGCTTAAACAGCATAGAGATAATAACCGCCGCAAGTATAACCGTGGTTGTGATGCAGTCGTTGATACTGTCCTGCGCCGTAGCCATAAGCGCTTCGGCGTTTATTTTTTTACCCAATTTGCGGTTGAAAACAAACATCCACAGCTTTACAAGTATTGAAACTGTCAAAACTATAATGGCGGTTTTATCGTAGACAGGCGCCGCCGTGCCGTTTATCAGATCCTTAACCGAGGAAATAAACAGCTCGCCGCCGACTATCAGGATAATAACCGAAACAACGAACGCCGACATATATTCCATTCTTCCGTGACCGAAAGGGTGGTCGCTGTCGGCAGGCTTGCCCGCCAGCTTAAAGCCTATCATCGTGATAACCGAAGAACCCATATCGGAAAGGTTGTTGAGCCCGTCCGCTATAACCGAAATACTTGACGTTATGACACCTACCGCTATTTTAAGCGAACACAATATAACATTGCAGGCAATTCCCACAAGTCCGCACAAAAGTCCGTACCTGCCGCGCACCTTAACATCGTTGGTATCGTCGGGATTTTTTATAAAAAGACGCACCAAAAGCTCCGTCATTACAGCTTGGCTCCCTTTGCGCCCTTGCTTCCGAAAGATACTCCCGAAAGGATATTCGTGTCTATCGTAAAGGTGAGATTATCACGTCCGCGCTGACGGCGGAAAGCAAGCTCTATAAGTCGGTCAAGCATATCGGGGTATTTAAGACCGGACGCCTCCCACAAATAGAAAGCAAGCGAACCCGGGATAGTATTTATTTCGTTGGCATAGACCTTGTCGGTCTCGGTATCTATCATAAAATCAATGCGGACAACGCCGTTTGCGCCGAGCGCTTTGAATATTTTGCAGGAAAGCCCGCGTATCTCCTGCGACTTTTCCGCAGGCAGATCGGCTGGAATTTTACGTCCGAGCGACGCCATACCTTTGCTGGGACCCTGATTTTCCGACTTTGAGCCGCCGAGATATTTGTCCTCATAAGAAAGTATTTCATCGTGCATAAACGGTTCTTCGCAAACGCTTGCCTCGCAATTATCCACGTCCCCCAGCACCGAGCAGTTAATTTCCCTGAGCGAGCATATAGCGCGCTCGGCAAGTATCCTGTCGGCGAACGAGAAAGCAAGGGTAACTGCCTCGTCAAGCTCCTCGGCGGAGTCCACCTTGGTGATACCCACGCTTGAACCCAAATTAACGGGTTTGATTATAAGGGGATAGCCTATTTTTTCGGCTATTTCCTTTGCAAAGCCTTCCTTGTTTTCGGCGTAGTCGCGCGAGCGAATCTGAACGCAGTCAAGCACAGGTATACCCGCATTTTTCATAACATCTTTATAAACCGCTTTATCCATGCCGACGGCGGAGGATATTATATCGCAGCCGACATACGGTATTCCGAGATATTCAAAATAGCCCTGTATCGTTCCGTCCTCGCAGTTGGTACCGTGAACTATCGGAAAAGCAACGTTAAGCTCTATATCCTTATTCTTTGAGAAAAATCCCTTATTTGCGAATTTTACGACAACCTTGCCGTCGCTTTTTACCACGAAAACACGATTGCATTTTTTAAGCAGCGCCGCAAGGTCGCGGTACTCCTCAATTTCAAAAAGAGCCTCTCCCGTATACATATCGCCGCTCTTTGTAACGTAGATTGGCGTTACGTCATACTTGTCGCGCTTTATTGAGCGCATTGCCTGAACGGCGGATATTATTGAAACCTCATGCTCAACCGAGCGGCAGCCGAAAAATACGCCGATATTAGTTTTCATACGATAATCTCCTCATTTTCTTTAATTAAGATAATTGTCAGGCAGGTCGTTTTCAAGCAGTATCACGGTATTGCTGTCCGCAAGCGGCGTAAATACCCCCATTGCCTCTTTAAAGCTCGAAACGACATAAACATTGTTACTGTCAAACTCCGCGGCTTCGACGCCGTCCCTTAACGGGCGGGAACGATTTTTGCCGACAAGGATTATTATATCACAATACTTTGCGGCTTCAAGACCCAAAGCATAGTTACATTCATATTCCCGTTCGCCGAGTTCAATAAGCCCGGGTGTTACTATTATTTTCCGCATACCATCAAACGAGCCGAGAACGCGGACCGCGCCGAGACTCCCCTCGGGGTTTGCATTGTACGCGTCGTCTATAAGCACCGCCTTGCCGTAGCTTTTGAGTTCAAGCCTGTGTTCCGTAGGTTTAAGCGAGGATATTGCAAAGGCTATATCCTTAACGCTTACGCCGAGACGGTAGGCGCACGCCGCGGCAATAACTATATCGTTAATGCTGTGCATACCGAGCAGACGGGTCGTAACGCCGACCCGTTCGCCGCCAAGGCAGAGGTCGAAGGACGAACCGTATCTTGAATAGGAAATATTTTCGGCGCGAAATTCGCAGTTTTCAGCAGTTCCGCAAAGAATATAACCGTTTTTATCAATTCGGTTCGTTATCTCGGCGCAGTCGCCGTTTACGAAGACCTCGCCGTTTTTCGCCTTAACCGCGTCCGACAGCTCAAACTTGGTTTTAAAGACATTATCGACCGACTTGAAAGTATCAAGGTGCTGAGGTCCCACCGCGGTTATAATCCCGTAATCGGGATCAGCTATATCACACAGTTCTTTAATATCGCCGATATTTTTCGCGCCCATTTCGCAGATAAAAACCTGAGTTTGCGGCTGTATCTGCTCTCTTACGGTTCTTACAACGCCCATCGGAGTATTAAAGCTCTTAGGCGTTGCAACTACGTTGTATTTTTCGCTTAAAATCCTTTTAAGTATAAATTTAGTGGTGGTCTTGCCGTAGCTTCCCGTAATTCCTATAACTGTAAGGTCGGGACATTCCTTTAAAATACGCTTTGCGTCCCTTACGTAGGCGGCGGCAAAAGCCTTTTCAAACGGAAGCGTTACCGCCCAGCACAAAAACGTAAGGAGCGGGGTAACGACCGACAGCATAAACAGCAGAATAACGCCTATTTCACCCGTGAGCGTTTCGGGGAAAAGGCAGTAAAGCAGTATGAGTATAAGCATTATTACCGCGGCGGCGGCATAAAGCCTTTTAACGCGCGAGGTAAACACCAGCTTTTTTATAGACTTCTTTTGGATATTTACGGCGCTGACTATTCTGAAACCGAGTATAAATGCAATTAAAACGCCCTGTTCGGTATATTTTTCAGATGTATACAGAACCGAAGAAGCGCAAAACAGTATTGAAAGCACGGCGAGGATTACCGCGAACGAGTCTTTAAGCCAACCGAAATACCTTGACGGAAAGTAGGAATTTTGCTGTAACATCTGAAACTGCCTTGTAAGCGAAAACAGCGCCGACGCGGCGGAAAGAATCATAGTAATCAACAGAATGTAATTCATTATATCACCTTATAAAACTTCTTAAAATGGCGCTTGCCTCATACGGGCGTTCGCAGAACGAATAATGCCCCGTTCCCTTTATCACGCAAAGTCCCGCGTCGGGAATAAGGGATTCAATTATTTTTGCGTCGCTCAAAGTCGTTGCGGTATCGTTCTCACCCCATATAAGCAGGGTCGGGCATTTTATGTTGGGCAAAAGTCCGCGCAGGTCGGTGTTCACAAGTGAAACCATTGTTTTTCTTAACACCTCGGGCGCGGCGTTGTAGTCAGCCGAACCGTAATGGCGGCGGGCTTTGTCAAGCAGACCTTCCGAATGATTTTTAATAACGGGGAGCGTTAAAACCTTTTTTATAGCCTTAAAGCTCTTAGCGCGCATTTTCTGCTTTGCGGTTTTTTTAGGAATAAGACCCGCCGAGTCGAGCAAAACTATTTTAGGCGGAGACATCATTCCCGAACCGACGAGCTTTAAAATGACCCTGCCGCCGTGTGAATGGCCTATAAGTATCGGGTTTTCAAGCCCCACAGCCGAAATAAATTTTTTAACGAATTCACAGTAATCGTCAATATTCCACGGCGTTTCCATAGTATCCGAACCGCCGCAGCCCGGGAAATTCAAGGCAACGGTACGGCACCTGTCGGAAAGGGCGGCTATGACCCCCTTGTATACGTCATAGGACGAACCCCAGCCGTGAAGAAGCAGAACGGGGATACCGCTGCCGCTGTCGGTATACTGAATTTTAAGACCGTCTATAACTGTCTCCGTAAAACATCAACTCCCCATATATCTATACTAACGCAATGCTATTATACCAAATTATACTTAAAAAAAGAAGTTTTTTTTCAAAAAACATTATTTTAGGCAAGAAAGAGGTTTTGTCTGTTTACTTTTTTTGAAACTTAGAGTAAAATTAAACCAACGAAAGGAGTGTTTTACTTGGCAAAATTGCTTGTTGATGAAATACGCGAGACCGAAAAGCAGGGCGGCGAAATTATAGCCGCCGCCGAAAAAAAGGCAAAGGAAATTCAAAGCTGCGCTTCAAGCAATGCTGAGAACGAACTGCAAAAAAAGCTGTCTGACGCCGAGCAAACAGCCGCGTCGCTGACAGAAGAAGCAAAAACCGCGGCAAATCAGATAAAGGAAAACGCGGCTGCCGAAGCTAAAACGCTTTGCGGCGATTTAAGAAAGAACGCGCAAAATAATTTTGAGGCGGCGGTTGACGCGGTTGTAAACTTACTGAAATAAGCGGTAATAAGTGTGGTGATAATTTTTGGCTAAACTTAAATGCAAGCTGGTAAGCATATACGCTCCGAGGGAAAGCTCGCACGCTCTTATGAAACGGCTTCAAGAAATGTCGGTTATTGATATTGACACTGCCGCCGAGGACGAGCAGACGTCAGCCGTTCCCGAAGGCTTTGAGAAAAGCGATACTGCATACAAATCGGATATGTACGAGCGGTTTGCTCAATCGGCGGACGGAGCATTAAAAATACTGAACGCACGTTATCCCGAAAAGAAGGGCTTGAAATCTATGCTTTCGGGTCCGCGCGAGGTAACGCCCGACGAATTTTACCTTAATGAGCAGGACATTAAAGAGCGGCTTTCCTACATCGGCGATATTGAAAAATTTGACCGCCTTATAGCCGAACAAACAGCCGAAAAACAGCGGCTTCGGCTGACGGCGGAGCAGATGAAGCCGTGGGAAAGTCTTGACGTTCCTCTTTCCTTTTCGGGAACCGCAAAAACCGCTGCTTTTATCGGCACGGTCAGCGGCGTTTACGACCTTGACGGTCTGCTTTGCAGAATAGCGGAACTAACACCTGCGGCGGAGGTTTACGGCGAGATAGTTAATACTGCTTCGGACAGTACATATATCTTTATATGCTGTCCGAAATCGCAGAGTCAGGACGTTGAAAACGCTTTACGCGAGCTTTCATTTGCAAGACCGTTTCAGATAACCTCAAAAACCGCGAAGGACAAGATAGCCTCCAAATTAAGCCGAATGGAAGACTGCGAAAAGCGGATAAAAGAGGCTTCCGACAAGATAAAGGAGCTTACCCTATATCGGCGGGACATTGAGCTTTTTTACGATTACTGCCGTGTGCGCGCGGACAGGTATAAGGCGATGGGTGAAATTGCCCACACCGCCCACACGGTGATGATAAAGGGATACATCACCGAACGCGACCTGCCGTATCTTGAAAAAACGCTCAACAAAGACTTTACGGTGGTTATCGAGGCGCAGGACGCAGACGAGAGCTTGGCTCCCGTGACGTTAAAGAACAACGCCTTTGCAAGGCCTGCCGAAACGCTTGTTAAGATGTATTCCCTGCCCGGTCCTAAGGACATTGATCCGACGTTTATAACAGGATTTTTCTACTATTTGTTTTTCGGAATGATGTTTTCCGACGCCGGGTACGGACTGATTATGATATTGGCGACGGCGTTTGCGCTTAAAAAGCTGAATCCTTCCCCCGCAATGAGACAGAGCTTAAAACTGTTTAACTACTGCGGAATTTCCACATTTGTCTGGGGACTTGTTTACGGCAGCTTTTTCGGCGACAGCATAGCCGTTATAAGCGAAAAATTCTTCGGGCACAGAGTGGCGCTCCCCGCGCTTATCGACCCGATGAACGGCGACGCCGTTACAATGCTGATACTGAGCCTTATTTTGGGACTTATAGAAATAATCGCCGGACTTTGCGCAAAGTTTGCCACCTGTATTAAAAACGGCGACCGCGCAGGTGCGTTTTTCGATGCGGGGCTGTGGATAACGACCCTTTTGGGCTTGGCTGTTATGGCGGCAGGCTTCCTCATAGCGCCTATCCTCAAAAATATCGGTATATGGGTGACGGTAATCTCGGTTGTAGGACTTGTGCTGACGCAGGGGCGCAATAAGAAAAACCCGATAGCAAGGCTGTTTTCGGGAATAATATCACTCTACGATATAACAAGCTATGTAAGCGATCTGCTTTCTTTTTCAAGACTTATGGCATTGGGTCTTACCACCTCCGCAATGAGCGCGGTATTCAATATGCTCAGCGGAATGGGCGGAAGAACCGTAGGCGGCGTGATTATGCTTTTGATAATCTTCCCGCTCGGTCACGCCATTAACTTCGGTCTTAATGTTCTCGGCGCTTATGTTCATACGCTGAGGCTTCAATATGTCGAGCTGTTCTCAAAATTCTATGAGGGCGGCGGCAGAGAATTTAAGACTTTTACGCTTAATTCAAAATACACCGATTTAAGCGTTCAAAATTCAAAGGAGGAAAATTAAAATGACATTAGGTACTTTTTTGGCGCTTGTAGGCGCGGCATTTGCAACAATTTTCGCAGGAATAGGCTCCGCAAAGGGCGTAGGAATGGCGTGCGAGGTAGGTATGGGAGTGCTTTCGGAGGACTCATCAAAGTTCGGTAAAATGCTTGTTTTGGAGCTTCTCCCGGGCACACAGGGACTTTACGGATTTATAGTTTCCTTTATCGTTCTTACCAAAATCGGCGTATTCGGCGGATTACAGCAGCTTACTCTTTCAAACGGACTTATGATATTTGCGGCTTGCCTGCCGATAGCGTTCGGCGGTCTTATGTCCGCTATATCGCAGGGCAGAGCGGCAGTTGCGGGCATTTCGCTGTTCGCCAAGGACGACAGCGCTTTCCCGAAAGCGCTGGTATCTATAACGCTTGTCGAGATATACGCACTTTTGGCATTCCTTATCTCGTTCCTTACCGTTATTCTTCTTTAATACTGACGAAAGTCGAACACCATAAAGGGTGAAGATTATGACATCAAGTGAAAAAATACTTGCGGGCATATTAAAGGACGCGCAGGACAGCGCGGATGCAATTATAGCCGACGCCGAAAAAAAGGCGCAGGAAATCCGCTCAGGCATACTTGACGGTGCCGACGCGCGCTGTGACAAAATAATTGCGGAGGCAAAAAAGCAAGCCGAAACTGCCGTAAGCAACGGCAATTCCGCCGCAGCGCTTATAAAGCGCGACCTTATGCTCAAAGAAAAAAGCGCAATGATAAACGAGGTTTTAAACGCCGCGGCTGACAGAATAAACGGTCTTGGCGATGAAGAATATTTTGAGTTTCTTATAGGAATAGCAAAAAACAACCGTATGAACGGCAAGGGCGAGGTCCTCCTTTGTGAAAAAGACCTTAACCGCAAAACCGATACGTTTAAAGCGGAGCTTGCAAACCTTGGTCTGACCGTTAACGGCAGCCCTGCCGATATAGACGGCGGTTTTATTCTCAAATACGGTGACATTCAGATGAATTGCGCAATATCCGCGCTTATACACGAAAAGCGCGAAATACTTACCGATAAGGTAAACCGTATACTTTTTGCAAAATAAAAGGTGGGTGAAAAAATGGCAGTCAAATCCTGCGGATTTGCGGTGGGTAATTTAAGAGCAAGGGAAAACACGCTTTTAAAGCAATCGGACCTTATTCGCTTTGCTTCGGCAAAGGACGTTACGGAGCTTGGCGCTATGCTGCGCGATAAAGGTATAGGCGATCAAACGTCTAATGCGGCGGTCCCCGAAATGCTCCGTTACGAAAACGAAAAGCTGTTTGAATACCTTATGGATATAGCCCCCGACGTTTCGCTTTTTGAGCCTTTTTTATATGAAAACGATTTTCACAATATGAAAGCGGTCTTAAAGGCGATAATTAAGAATACGGGGTATGAAAAAATGATACTTTCCCCCTCGCTCATACCTCCTGAGCTGTTTGAAAAGGCTTTCTCGGAAAAGCGGTTTGATATTCTTCCCGACTATGTAAAAACCACCGCCGAGCAGGCGTATTCGGTCATTACGCAAAGCGGCGACCCCCAGCTTTGCGACGGAATTATAGACGCAGGCTGTATGGCGGCTCAGGCCGAGCGCGCGAAAACTGCCGACAACCGCATTATATCCGAGATAATCGCAGTGAGCGTATTCTATAAAAACATAAAAACGGCTCTGCGCGCCGCAAGAGCGCGCAAAAGCGCTGATTTTTTGGACAAAACCGTTACCGAAACGGCTTACCTTAAAAAAGAACGCATAGTAAAAGCCGCGTTGCAGGGTGAGGACGACGTTCTTGAACTGCTCTCGACCGTCACTAAGGCGGGCGGCGCCGCGGCGTCAGAATATTACCGCCGCAGTCCGAGCGAGTTTGAAAAATATGTTGATGACCGAATTACAGCCGCCGCAAAAAATTGCAAAACGGTCACCCTCGGCGTGGAACCTCTTATAGGCTATATGCTTGCGAAAAAATCCGAAATAAAGGACATACGGATAATATACAGCGGCATCAAAACGGGTGCCGACAGCGAAATAACAACCGAAAGGCTGCGTGAGCTTTATGGTTAAAATTGCAGTAATGGGCGACGCCGAGAGCATTAAAGGCTTCGCCGCCGTCGGACTTGAAACCTTTACCTGTGAGGACGACGGAAAAGCCGCCGAAATCTTGAAAAGCATTGAAAACGCGGGTTACGGCATAATCTATATAACCGAACGTCTGGCAACGGTGCTTAAAAAGGAAATCCAAAAGCTCGACAAGCGGCTTACGCCGTCGGTAGTGGCAATACCGGGCGTTTCGGGCAACACGGGAGTAGGCACCGAACTGCTTAAAGAAGCGGTGGAAAAGGCAGTCGGCTCAGATATTATTTTCAATAAATAATAAGGAGATATATGTATGACCAAAGGAACGATAACCAAGGTCGCAGGACCTCTTGTAATCGCCGAGGGTATGCGCGACGCAAATATGTTCGACGTTGTAAGGGTTAGCGACAAACACCTTATCGGCGAAATAATAGAAATGCACGGCGATAAAGCGTCAATTCAGGTTTATGAGGAAACGGCGGGATTGGGACCCGGCGAACAGGTAGTATCAACAGGTAAGCCGTTGAGCGTTGAATTAGGTCCCGGATTGATAGGCTCTATCTTTGACGGAATTCAGCGTCCGCTTGCGGAAATAATGAAGGTAAGCGGAACCAATCTTCAAAGAGGTGTTGAGGTTCCGTCCCTTTCAAGAGAGAAAAAATGGCATTTCACCCCCGATTTAAAGGTCGGCGACGAGGTGGTTTCGGGTGACTGCGTAGGCACCGTGCAGGAAACCGCGATAGTTAAACATAAAATAATGGTGCCCGATAAAATAAGCGGCAAAATAGCCGAAATTTCCGAGGGCGATTTTACCGTAGAGGATACCGTATATAGAATAGAAACTTTGAGCGGCATAAAGGAATTTACGCTCGTTCAGTCCTGGCCTGTCCGCGTTGGCAGACCTTATAAACGCAAATTATCCCCCGATATTCCGCTCGTTACGGGTCAGCGCGTTATAGACACCCTTTTCCCGATAGCAAAAGGCGGCGTTGCGGCGGTTCCCGGTCCTTTCGGCTCGGGCAAGACCGTGGTTCAGCACCAGCTTGCAAAATGGGCGGCGGCGGATATAATCGTATACATCGGCTGCGGCGAGCGCGGCAACGAAATGACCGATGTTCTTAACGAATTCCCGGAGCTGCGCGATCCGCGCACGGGCAATTCGCTTATGGAGCGCACCGTGCTTATCGCAAACACCTCCGATATGCCTGTTGCGGCGCGTGAAGCCTCTATATACACGGGCATAACCATAGCCGAATATTTCCGCGATATGGGTTATACCGTGGCATTAATGGCTGACTCCACCTCACGTTGGGCAGAGGCGCTGCGTGAAATGTCGGGCAGACTTGAAGAAATGCCGGGCGAGGAGGGATATCCCGCATACCTCGGTTCAAGACTTGCGCAGTTCTACGAGCGCGCGGGGCGCGTTATTGTGAACGGTTCTGCCGAAACCGAAGGCGCACTTTCGGTAATCGGCGCGGTATCGCCCCCCGGCGGCGATATTTCCGAGCCTGTTTCTCAGGCAACATTGCGTATAGTAAAGGTTTTCTGGGGACTTGATTCCTCGCTTGCATACAAGCGCCACTTCCCCGCAATAAATTGGCTTACAAGCTATTCGCTCTATGCCGATTCGCTGTCGGATTGGTTCAACGAAAACGTTGCAAAGGATTGGTATGCGCTCCGCGGCAGGCTTATGACGGTACTGCAAGAGGAAGCCGAGCTTGAAGAAATAGTAAAGCTGGTCGGAATGGACGCGCTTTCCGCCCCCGACAGGCTCAAACTTGAAGCGGCGCGTTCTATACGCGAGGATTATCTGCATCAGAACGCATTTCACGAAACCGACACATATACCTCGCTTAAAAAGCAGTATTTGTTAATGAAACTGATACTTGCGTTCTACGACAGGTCAAACGCCGCTATAAACGACGGCGCCTCGATTGAAAAAATAGTCGCTATGCCCGTCCGCGAGAAGATAGGCAGATTTAAGTATGTAAAAGAAGACGAAATACAAAAATCGTTCGATGAAATTTCGGCGGAGCTTGACAGCGATATTGACCGCGCCGTAAAGACTTCGGACGAGGATTAAGGAGGGAGTTTTAAATGCCTAAGGAATACAAAACCATAAGAGAGGTTGCAGGACCTCTTATGATGGTAAGCGATGTTGAAAATGTAAAGTATGACGAGCTTGGCGAAATAGAGCTTCCGAACGGCGAAACAAGGCGTTGCAAGGTGCTTGAAATAAACGGCACGAACGCCCTCGTTCAGCTTTTTGAAAACTCAGCGGGTATCAACCTTGCCGATTCAAAGGTGCGCTTTTTGGGACGCGGAATGGAGCTTCCCGTATCGCCCGATATGCTTTCGCGCGTGTTTGACGGACTCGGCCACCCGATAGACGGCGGTCCCGAAATAATCCCCGAAAAGCGTATGGACATCAACGGCAGACCTATGAACCCCGCAGCGAGAAACTACCCTCAGGAGTTTATTCAGACGGGCGTTTCCGCCATTGACGGACTTAACACCCTTGTAAGAGGGCAAAAACTGCCGATATTCTCGGCTTCGGGTCTTCCCCACGCCAATCTTGCCGCACAGATAGCAAGACAGGCGGCGGTAAGGGGCGACAACGAGCAGTTTGCGGTCGTTTTCGCCGCAATGGGTATTACCTTTGAGGAGTCAAACTTCTTTATTGACTCATTCAGGGAAACGGGCGCCATAGACCGAACCGTTATGTTTGTAAACCTTGCGAACGACCCCGCGATTGAGCGTATAGCAACCCCTAAAATGGCGCTTACCGCGGCTGAGTACCTCGCTTTCGACCTTGGTATGCAGGTGCTTGTTATTATGACCGATATAACCAACTATGCCGACGCTCTGCGTGAGGTATCCGCCGCACGAAAAGAGGTTCCCGGAAGGCGCGGTTACCCGGGCTATATGTATACCGACTTGGCAACGCTTTACGAGCGCGCCGGAAGACTGCAAGGCAAGGACGGCTCAATAACCCTGATACCTATTCTGACAATGCCTGAGGACGACAAGACCCACCCGATTCCCGACCTTACGGGCTACATCACCGAGGGTCAGATAATCCTGAGCCGCGAGCTTTACAGAAAGGGCGTCACACCGCCTATCGACGTTTTGCCGTCGCTCTCCCGACTTAAAGACAAGGGTATCGGCAAGGGCAGAACCCGTGAAGACCACGCGGCGACAATGAATCAGCTTTTTGCCGCTTATGCGAGAGGTAAGGACGCTAAGGAACTTATGGTCATACTCGGCGAGGCGGCTCTTACGGATATTGACAAGAAATATGCCGAATTTGCCGACAGGTTTGAAAAGGAGTATGTTTCACAGGGCTACAAGACCAACCGAACGATTGAAGAAACGCTTGACATAGGCTGGAAATTGCTTTCAATACTGCCGCGCAGCGAGCTTAAACGTATAGACGACGAACTGCTTGACCGTTATTACGGCAAGGTTTAAGGCGGTGTTTTTATGGCAGTGCTTAATGTTAATCCGACCCGAATGGAGCTGTCGCGGCTTAAAAAACAGCTAAACACGGCAACAAGGGGTCACAAGCTGCTCAAAGACAAGCGCGATGAGCTTATGAGACAGTTTCTCGATATGATAAGGGAAACAAAGGAACTGCGCGAACGCTTTGAGGAACAGCTTAAAGGCGTTAATGCAAGTTTTACGCTGGCTTCAAGCGTTATGTCCGACGAGGAGCTTGACACCGCTTTATTTATGCCGAAGCAGGAGGTCTACCTCGAAACAGGCACTAAAAACGTTATGAGCGTTGATATACCTAAGTACGATATTAAAACACGTACGAGCGAAAAAACCGATATTTTCTCATACGGCTTTGCTTCAACGAGCTTTGAGCTTGACAATGCGGTAAGCGGTCTGTCAGAGCTTTTGCCCGCTATGTTGGAGCTTGCCGAAAAGGAAAAATCGGTCAAGCTGATGGCTGATGAAATTGAAAAAACGCGCAGACGTGTAAACGCGCTTGAACACGTGCTTATTCCCCGATACACCGAGACAATACATTTCATTTCAATGAAGCTCGAAGAAAGCGAGCGTTCAAGCCGTGCAAGGCTTATGAAGGTCAAGGATATGATGATAACCAAGCAGATAGAGTACAAAACGTCCCATCCTGACGCAGTATGAAGTTAGACGTTAGATATTAGACGTTAGATATTAGACATTAGATGTTAGAAGGCTCCCCTCTTTTTCAATAGAGGGGAGCCTATTTTATTCATAAAGAAAAACCGTTTGCTATTCTTCATCTAAGCCGAGTATAAAGTCTGCTGAAACATTGTAAAGTTTACACAGTGCTTTTAATGTATCAAGATTAGGTTCAAGTTTACCGTTTTCATACCTTGAAATGGTGGCGTGTGTTGTATTAAGCATTATACCAACACTCACCTGTGACAAATTCTTTTGTTTTCTCGCTTGCCTTAAACGTTCACCGTACACAAAATCACCGCCTTATGTTCCATTATAGCACATCACACCGAAATAAATGTTCTATTTTGGTATATATTAAAAAATTGGCTCCCCTCTTTCCATAGAAGGGGAGCCATCTAACATCTAATGTCTAATATCTAATATCTAAATAAGGTACAATCCCGATTTAAGCACGACAAATCTGCAATCTGCCGCGCGGATATACTGGTAAACGGGTTCGTCAAAAGTTTCATAATCGAAAACGCTGTAAGAGTTAAGGTTTACCTGTATTAGCTTGTTTGAGCCGACGTTGCTTATCATAGCGTTATCGCCGTCAACAAACATATCGTTCGGCTTTGAAAACGGCGAACGCACGCCGCCTATCCGCAGTTCCTCGCGCATAGTTGTAAGATTAAATTTCAAAATAACGTTGGATTCCGAATAACACGCCCAAAGGGTATTTTTGTGCATAGCAATATCCGACGGCGCCTGATTGCGGTAACGCAGGTCGCCCGTCCAAACAGGTGTTGCGTCAACATCGGCAAGGCAAGCGCTTCCGTCAGGCTCTAACAAAAAGACCTTGTTGTTCGGAAGAATTATAGACTTTGTCATTATATAATTATCACACAGAGCCGATATTGCCTTATAATTATTTCCGAACTTTGTGAGCAGATAGATATTCTTTGCAACATCGGTAAATCTGCCGTTTTCAAACGAAATCATTTTATAGGCGACGACCACGCGTTCATCTATCGTATCCTTGCAGTAGGAAAATATGATACCGTTTGAAAGCGGCATCATTTCATATACTTCCCCCGAAAATACCTTTTTCATAAACCGACCCCCTGCAAAGCTCCCGCTTCGTACATTTTTTGCGCGCCGAGCAATATACCCGCGTGCGCGCTGTGAAAATTAATTCCGCCCTGCATCCAAGCGGCAAACGGCGGTCTTAACGGTCCGTCTGCCGAGAACTCGACCGATGAACCCTGAGTGAACGCGCCGGCCGCCATTATAACCTTGTCGGTATACCCCGGCATATCCCAAGGCTCGGGAACAACGAAAGAGTCAACAGGCGCGCCCGACTGTATACCCTGACAGAAAGCTATAAGCCCCTCGGCGGTGTTTAGGGTAACGCACTGAACTATATCTCCCCTTTTTTCCTTGTAACACGGGGTGACGGCAAAGCCGAGCATTTCAAACAGAGCCGATGCGTAAACCGCCGTTTTCAGCGCCTCGCCCACCACGTGAGGAGCATTGAAAAGTCCTAAATAAAGCTCGCGGCTGTGACCGAGCGTAGCGCCTATCTCTCTGCCCACTCCCGCGCAGGTAAGGCGGTAGGCGCATTTTTCCACAAGGTCGTGTCTGCCCGCTATATAACCGCCCGTAGGCGCAATACCGCCGCCGGGATTTTTTATAAGCGAGCCTGCTATAATATCCGCGCCGACTTCAAGCGGTTCGCGCTTTTCGGTGAACTCGCCGTAGCAGTTATCAACCATTATTACCGAATCGGGGCTTACCTCGCGCACGTTTTTGCAAAGCGACTCAATATCGCTGACGGTAAGGCTCGGTCTTAACGAATACCCTCTTGAACGCTGTATATAAGCCATTTTGTAGGTATCGTTTTTGAGCGCCGCGCGTATTGCCTCTATATCGGGGCGGCCGTTTTCATCAAGCTCGACCTGATGATATTCAACACCGAAATCGGCAAGAGAACCGTCGGTTACCTCGTCTATGCCGAAAACGCCCGTTATGGTGTCATACGGTCTGCCCGTCAGACACAGCACCTTATCGCCGGGGCGCAGTATTCCGAAAAGCGCAACAGTCAGCGTGTGCGTACCCGAAACAAAATTGTGGCGCATAAGCGCGTCCTCGGCGCACATACAGTCCGCCATTACCCTTTCAAGCACCTCTCTGCCGCGGTCGTCATACCCGTAGCCCGTGGTGCCCGCCATATAAGCCTCGCTAACGCCGTTTTTTATAAAAGCCGAAAGCACCTTTAATTGGTTAAATTCAGCGGTATCTTCAATTTCGCCAAAGCGCTCGCGGCAAAGGTCAAGCGCGCGCCTGTCAAGCTCGCAAAGCGCCGAATCAATATTAAAAAAGTTATTCACATTCATCTGTTTTCACCCAACTGCCGACCTCGTAAAGTCGGCAAAATCCGTATTTTTCATAAAATCCCGTTATATTTTCGCGGCAGTACGCCAATACTCTTTGTCCGCGGTTTTTTTCAAGCGCCGCGGTAAGAGCTACGCCGCCGAAGCCCTTTTGCAGGCTCGCTATCCCGTTTAACAGCGAATATCCGCCGCTTTTCAGCCAGACAGCCGCACATTTATCCTTTAACGCAAAGCTGCCAAGCAGTCCGCGGTTTTTCCGTCTGCAATAATCAGTTGCAAAATGCCCGTATTCGGGCAGATACAGCCCCGCTTTGAAGAAAATATCATAAATTTCCTTGCTTGAAAGCCCGTCACCCTCTGTTTCACCGCTGTTTTCGGGGCTTATCGCCATAACGCAAGCCGTACCGAACGGCGTTAAACCGATTTTTTCAAGGGTTTCAGTATCGCTGAACACACTGCTCGGGGCAAGCATATTCACAAACCTTGCAAGCTCGTCCGTATCGGCGCCGTTGTTCCAAACCGTCAAATCGGAATCCGCCATTGATATAAATGCGCGCCCGTTATCCTGTTCCCAGAACATAACCGACCCGTCTGACAAGTAGCACTCAAAAAGACCGCGTATTTTTATAAGCTCCGCGCTGTCGCAAAATACCGACGGCACGTTTTCGGCAATGCTTATCATTCAGCTTTTCCGCCGCAGATACCGTTTATCATATATCTTGCAAGGTTATATGCCGACTCAATATCGGATTTATCGGCAACGCAGGAAGCCGAATGAATATAACGGCACGGCACCGAGATTGCAAGCGTTCTCACACCGCCGCGGCTTAAATGCACGGCGCCCGAATTGTTGCCGCCTGCAACGGCGCGCTTGGGCTGGCACTTTATACCGCTCGAAAGCGCGTAATCGTAATACTTTCTGTCATACACGGTCGCGTTGTCCATAAAAGACACAGCCGCGCCGTCACCGAGACAGCACACCTGTTTTTCGGCGCAAACGCCCGAAATATCGGCGGCGGTAGTGGCTTCAAGCACTATTGCGCTGTCTGGGTCAAGCGAATAAGCGGCAGTTTTTGCACCGCGAAGTCCTATTTCCTCCTGAACCGAGAAGGACGCGTCAAAATCGTAGTCGCTTTCTTCTTTTAAAAGTCTTATCAGTATAGCGCAGCCTGCGCGGTCGTCAATGGCTTTTGAAATAATTTTATCGCCCGTATCCTCAAATTTTCCGCACATAACGGCGCGGTCGCCCACCGTTACCGCTTTCAGCGCCTGCCCTTTATTCAAAGCGCCTATATCTATATAAAGGCTGTTCACGTCGGGCAGTTTTTTAGCCTCATCACCCTTTGAAAGATGTATCGGTCTGCACCCGATAACACCGTTTATCTTACCGTTTATGCGAACGCGCCTTGCGAGAAGAACCGCCGTTTCAATACCGCCGACGGTTTTGAATTTCAAAAATCCGTCCTCGGTAATATCGGTGATAATAAGTCCGACCTCGTCGGTATGAGCATCAACAAGCAGCCGCCTTTCGGAGCGGTTTTTGCCCTGTTTATGAACCAATATATTGCCGAGCGCGTCAACGGTGTATTCGCAATGTCCCTTTATTTCGGATATTATAAAATCACGGACGGCATTTTCATCGCCCGAAGTGCCGTCAAGCTCGCACAGCTTTTTTAAAAGTTCAATCACCGAGAACACCTCCCGAAAGGATATACTTTTCAAGAATGTCGCAGACGTTCGCTATATCGCGCACATCGACAAGCTCCGCTCCCGTGTGCATATTCCTGAGCGGTATGGACACTATCCCCGTGCGCACTCCGCCCTTGGTGACCGATATAACGTCGCCGTTTGTGCCTGTTCTGCCGCCCATTACCTCGGTTTGATATTCGTTTCCGAGTTCTTCGGCGCACTCGCAAAGCCTGCGGCTTATTTCTTTATCCAAAACGGGTGAAATGCCTATCATCGCGCCGTGTGACACCCTGCCGCAGTCATCGGGCGAAATATCGGGTCCGTCGCCGAAGCTGACGTCTATCGCTATTGCCTCGTCGGGTTCTACCGAGAATGTAGCTGTTTTCGACCCTCTCAGTCCCAGCTCCTCGCCGTCGCTCAATACAAACACAACATTGTGCGGGAGCTTTTTATCGGAAAGCCGCTCGGCAAGCTCCAACAGGCAGACAACGCCTGCGCGGTCGTCAAGCGATTTACCCGTAACTATGCTTTCAAAAAGGCTCGCGGGCTGTACGTCGTAGGTCACATAGTCCCCGACCGACACAATCTCCTTTGCTTTTGAGCCGAGAGCAGTATCTATCTTTAATTTGGAAATATCGTCATACTCGGCTTCGCCGCCTGAAAGGTGCGGCGGAGTACTGCAAAAAACCGCCTTAATATCACGCTTGCCGTGAACGGTAACCCTTGCCGCGGGGAGCGTTCTTAAATCAATACCGCCGGATTTTGCAACGGTGATAAATCCGCTGTCATCAACGTCGGTAACTATCATCGCAACCTCGTCAATATGCGCGTCAAGCATTAAAGTCTTGTCCGACGCGCCTTTAATAAAGCCGATAACGGTAAGGTTATCGGTCCTTTCGGTATCGGCATATTTTGAAAGTATTTCGTAGGCTGTGTCGGCTGCCGTCTTCACCGTTCCGACGGCAGATTGCTCCGACAAGCGCATAAGAGTTTCCTTAATATCCATTATAGCTTATTTACCAATTCCTTGAAATGATTTCCGCGCGCCATAAAGTTCGGGAAAGCGTCAAAGCTGGCGCAGGCAGGGCTTAAAGTGACAATATCGCCGCTTACCGCGTTTTTGTGCGCCTCTGATACCGCCTCGTCAATGTCCTTTACACGGACTATTTCAGGTGCGCCTCTATAATTCTTGTCGGCGCGTACCGCTTTTTCTATTTTATCGGCGGTGTTGCCGCAAAGATAAAGTGTTTTTACCCTGTCGATTATATACGGCACCATCGGGTCAAACGGAATATGCTTATCATATCCGCCGGCGATAAGAATTACTTTTTTGTCAAAGGCTTTAAGTCCCGCTATTGTTCTTGTGGGGCTTGAAGCGATAGAATCGTTAAAATATTTAACGCCGTTTACCTCGCGCACGAACTCAATGCGGTGTTCAACGCCCGTAAACTCCTCAGCTACCTTGCGGATAGTATCAACGCCGACATATCCCCAAACCGCGGAAATAGCGGCAAGATAGTTGGCAACATTATGATCGCCCAAAACCGTTATCTCACTGCGGTGCATCACGGGAACGTCAATACCCCTGTAAGCCATGTGCAGAGTACCGTCGGTATCGAGCCACGCGCCGTTTTTAAGCGGTTTTTCCATACTGAAACTTAGCGACTGTCCCCTGACGTATTTTGAAAAACTTTTAGTTATATCGTTATCGGCGTTTAGGACGGTGCGTGAAAAGGCGTTTTGATGAAGAAGAATGTTTTTCTTGGCTTCAACATATTCGTCCATATCCTTGTGAATATCAAGATGATTGGGCGCAACGTTGGTCACCACCGCTATATCAGGGCTTTTACGCATTGAAATAAGCTGGAATGATGAAAGCTCAACGACCACAAAATCGTCGGCAGTTACCTCCTCGATGATCGGCAGTAAGGGCTTGCCTATATTGCCGCCGACAAACACCTTTTTGCCCTCTTTTTCAAGCATTTTGGCAATAAGGGTTGTCGTAGTGGTCTTGCCGTCCGACCCCGTTACCGCAAAAATCGTCGCGGGGCAAAGGTCAAAGAATACCTCCATTTCGCTCGTCACAGCGATACCGCGTTTGCGCGCCGCTTCAAGCTCGGGAAGATTAAAGCTCATACCGGGTGTGCGGAATATTATATCCACTTCAAGCCTGTCAAGATACCCCTCGCCCAAACGGAGAACGGCACCCGCGGCTTCTATTCTGTCGGCAAGCTCGCCTATCTGCTCGCGCGAACGGCGGTCGCAGGCGTATACCCGCGCGCCCTTTGAAAGAAAGTCAAGTATAAGCGGAGTGTTGCTTACACCGATACCGCACATTGCTATTTTTTTACCCTTTATCTGTTCAAAAAATTGTTTACAATCCAATCTGACTGCCCCCAAACAAGCGTATATATTAACACTAATATTATACTTATATTAATCGGAAATATCAACCTTTATATACAAATTGCAAAACCTGCCGCGGTTTGCCCGCCTGACTGAATTTGCCCCGCCTAACATCAATTGCCGATATTGGTTTATTTGTGCCTTTTTTCAACCTCTGAAAACGCGTCCTCCGCAATCTCAACGGCAAGACGGACATCATCATCGGTAATAGCAGCGTTCATAAAGTGGTTGTGGTGGGAGGTTATGAAAAGTCCCCTTGCCACGCACTCGGCGACCCATTCCTGATGAAGCATAAGGCTGTCGTCATTGGCTATGCGCAGATAAAACAGCGCAGGCTCGCCCGATACAACAAGGTCAAAGCCGTGCTCGGCGGCGGCCTTTTTAAAGCCGTCGGTAAGTTTTTCGCCCGTTTTTCTGAACAGGGTCGGCGTGTCAAGCTCCTTCATTTTGTTTATGCAGGCAATGCACGCGGCGAACGGCACGGCGCTCATCCAATACGAGCCTGTAAACGAGAGCGAAGAAGCAGTCGCTTTCAAATGCTCCCCTCCGCAGGCGGCAGACATATTGTATCCGTTCGCAAGAGCCTTGCAGAAACAGATTATATCCGCCTTAAAGCCGTAATAATGGTCGCTTCCCGCAAGGTCAAGGCGGAAGCCTGCGCGCACGTCGTCAATTATAAGGAGCATACCGTGCTTGTCGCAAAATTCCCTTACCTTTCGCCAGCTTTCGCGGTCGGCGCACTTGTTGTCGTAGAAATTTCCGTGGTCGTAGGGCTGTGCTATCAATGCGGCAACGTCGCCGCCGCATTCGTCATAAGCCGCCTGCATAGCGTCAATATCAAACCAAGGAAGAACGACGTTGTTTTTTACGTCGTCGGGCAGTATTCCCGGATAGTCGGCTTTCATTGCCCATTGGTCGTTACCGTGGTAATATCCGTTGAAGAAGAACAGCTTTTTCTTGCCCGTAAACGCTCTTGCGCAGAGAACGGCAAAGGTCGTGGCGTCGGTTCCGTTCTTCATAAAATACGCCCAATCGGCGCAGGCAACGGTATCCGTAAGCAATTCGGCGCACTCGACCATTTTATATGACGGCGCGGTGGTGCAGTTGCCGTACTGCATTTGTTTGAGCGCCGCCGCGTCAACATCGGGATCGCGGTAGCCGAGTACGTTCGGACCGTAAGCGCACATAAGGTCAAGATAGCGGTTGCCGTCCATATCCCAAAAATACGTACCCTCAGCCTTAGAGCTTATAAGCGGCCAGTTTTCAAGCGGAAGAAACAGTCCCTCCGACGGGCCGAGATGCCCGTATATGCCCGAGGGTATAACCTTTAACGCGCGGTCAAACCACTCGCGGCTTTTCGTATGCTCATATTTAGGGAATTTACTCATAACGATACCTCCTATCCCAGATAAACCGCAACTCTGTCAAGTATGCGGTTGACGTTATCTACCATTGACAGCATTCCCGCAAGGCGTATATTGCCCTTGCACATCTCGTTTATTGTTGAGACCTTGCCCGCGAAAAGTCCGTTAGCAAGTTCAAGTGACGCAAACTCCATAATAGCGCGGGGATTTTCCGCTTGGCGTTTCACGGTTGTAAAGCGGTGATCCTTGACCGACACCGTGATATGCACGCTGTCCTTTATTCCGAGCGAGATCTCGCCGTCCACCGTGTTATGCGCCGAGATTTTTGAAATACTGTCGTTATTTGCGAGAGCGGATATTGCGCCCGCTATCGTATACAGCGTAAGCAGAGTGCTTTCTTCAAAGAATTTCGGGTCTTTTAAGTCCTCGTCAGACGGCTTTAAAAGCACCGTCAGCCTGTCGGTCAGCTTTGTGAACTGCCCCGTGAGAAAGCCCAAAAGCGTGGGTATTCCCTTTACGGGAAGACCGGGCTTGCCCTCGTTTATCATAGTGTTGAACTTTTCGGGCGACGCAAAATTCATCTTGCAGTTGCAGTCCGCACTGCCCTCGGTCATTTTGCAGCCGTTCTTTGAAAAGTTAAACGTACAGCAGGGACCTCCCTTAACGTCAAAGCAAATTTTAACGTCCTTTTTGAGCGAGCTTAAAATTTCCTTTGCGGCGCTGTCCAGCTCGCAAAGATTTTCAAGCGTGCCTAAAACGCCGTACATATTTACGTACGCAAGAGCCTTTTGTTCTGTCATATTTTTTCCTCCTTAACAGGGTTAACGTTCTGTTCATCAAGCGAAAGCGAATAGCTTTTTGCAAATTCGTTTAGGAATATGTCGGCTTCGGGCAGACGCATATCCTCAATCGACTTCTTTGTTGAATCAAGCGCAATCGCAAATTCACGGTTGCCCATTCCCGTTTCCTCAATGCACTTTATAAGCGCCGAAATTTTGTCCGCCGCTTTAACAAGCCGCTCGGTTTCGTCATCGGGTCGGTAAAGCGGTATATATTCCGAACGAATATCGTCGGGAAGCATATCAAGAAGTCGGTCCTCTGCCGCTCTTTCAATGTCCTTATATGCGTTTTTAATGTCGGGATTGTAGTATTTTATCGGGGTGGGCATATCGCCTGTTATAATCTCAGACGTGTCGTGGAACATTGCTGCCGCCGCGGCATAATACGGGTCGTAGCTTTTATTAAGCCGCTTGTTTCCGATAACCGCGAGCGCGTGCGCCACAAAGGCGACCTCCAACGAATGTTCGCTGAGGTTCTCGCCGCGCGTGTTGCGCATAAGACCCCAACGGTATATGTATTTCATTCTTGACAGCATAGCATAAAAATGATTGTGCATTCTTTCACATCCTTTATTGAATATTATATCATTAACTGTTATAATATCAATATAAAGATTTAAAAAAGGATGTCGGAAATGGGATTTTCATACTCAAAACTTACTACCCTTAAACCGCAGAAGGAGCGCAGGCTTTCAACTTTTTTGATTGCGCTGTTCGTTTCGGCGGCGTTTTTTGTGCCGTATATTATTTCGGGACACGGATATTTTACCTTTTACGGTGATTTCAACGTTCAGCAGATCCCGTTCTATCAGCAATGCCACGCGGCGATAAAAAGCGGAAATATCCGTTGGAGCTGGCTTACCGACCTTGGCGCTAACTTCATCGGGTCTTACAGCTTTTATCTGCTCGGCAGTCCGTTTTTCTGGCTGACAATACCTTTCCCGAATTGGATGGTGCCGTATCTTATGGGGCCGCTCCTTATTCTTAAATTTGCCTGCGCGGCGTTCACGGCATATGTTTATATCAGACGGTTTACAAAAACTCCCGCCGCGGCTCAATTGGGCGGTCTTCTGTATGCTTTTTCGGGATTTTCCGTTTACAACATCTTCTTTAACCACTTCCACGAGGCGATAATCTACTTTCCGCTTTTGCTTTTGTCGCTGGAACTGCTCTTGACCGAAAACAAACGCGGACTGTTTGCGATAACCGTCGCATTGTGCGCCGTTTCAAACTATTTCTTCTTTGTGGGAATGGCGGTTTTCACAGTTATTTACTACTTTGTAAGGGTTTTCTCGCACGCTCTGAAATTCAAGCTTTCAAGGTTTGTTGTCCTTGTGTTCGAGGCTCTGCTCGGCGTGGGTATCGCTATGTTTATACTGCTGCCGTCTGCGCTTGCTATACTTGACAACAGCCGCGTTTCAAACTTACAATTCGGTTGGAACGCAATTATGTACGGCAAGGAGCAGATATACCTCAACGTTATCGAATGTTTCTTCTTCCCGCCCGATATTCCCGCAAGACCCGTTTTCTTCCCCAACGCCGATGTAAAGTGGTCGTCGCTCGGCGGCTGGCTGCCCGTTTTCAGTATGGTCGGCGTGTTTACGTGGTTCATATACAAAAAAGGCACGTGGCTCAAACGTGTAATGGGTATCTGCATATTTATGGCGATGGTTCCCGTTCTCAACAGCGCGTTCTACGCCTTTAACAGCTCTTATTATGCGCGCTGGTTCTATATGCCTATTCTTATGATGTGTCTTGCTACGGTTATGCTGACCGAGGACAGCGAGGTTGACTGGACAAGCGGATTTAGGTGGACGCTCGGCATAACTCTTGCTTTCACACTGACAATAGGACTGTATCCGCAAAAGGATACCGACGGCAATATCACCTACGGCCTTTACACGCAGGACAGCAGTAATATGTATAAACTGCGTTTCTGGCTCACCTGCCTTATAGCGATAATCAGCCTTATCGTGCTGTATTTACTGCTGGGGCTTGTTAAGTCCAAGCGCAAGGAGTTCTACACCGCGTCTATCGCCTGCGTCTGCATAGTTTCGGTGATATACGGCAACGTGTTTATATCCGAGGGACGTTCGCACTCATACGAGATCGACTCGGTTATGATAGACCAGCTTATAGAGGGCAGCGTTGACCTTAAAGACAGCGACAAATACCGTGTAGACGTTTACGATGGGGTGGACAATACCTCAATGTATTTAGGTCTGCCGGGAATAAACGCTTTCCATTCGGTAGTGCCTGCCTCTATTATGGAGTTTTACAAATACGTCGGCGAAAAGCGCGACGTCGGAAGCCGACCCGAAACCGACAACTATGCGCTCCGCCCCCTGCTCTCGGTTAAATATCTGCTCAACCGAACAGGCGGAAAGAGCTTTGTTGACGAAGACGGCGAAACTGTAATGCCGGGTTACAGCTACGTTAAAACAAGCGGCGGTTATTATATTTATGAAAACGCAAATTATATACCCTACGGTTTTTCATACGATTACTATATGAGCACCGAATTTTGCGACGGCTACAATGCCGACAACCGCGCGGCTTTAATGCTTAAAGCAATGCTGCTTTCCGACGAGCAGATAGAAAAATACGGTTATATGTTCGAGGGCAATATCGACACGCTTTCAGGCTCCGCCGCAAATTCCGAGACGAAAACGACCCTGTCGTTTTCAAAATACGCCGTAGCTTACGACTGCGCCGAGCGCGCCAAAACAAGCGCCGATTCGTTTGAGACCGACAACAAAGGCTTTACCGCAAAGGTAACGCGCGACAGCGACTCGCTCGTGTTCTTCTCGGTTCCATACGACGAGGGTTGGACCGCAACGGTAAACGGCAAATCGGTCGATATTGAAAAAGTAAACGTCGGATTTATGGCGGTCAAGGTTGAAAAGGGCGCAAGCACGATACGCTTTGACTATAACACCCCGGGGCTTTATTACGGCGTGCTGATTTCTGCGGCGAGCGTGCTTTTATACATTCTTTACCTGCTGTCGTCGCGTATGTGGATAAAAAATCACCCTGCCGAGACCGAATATCCCGAGGGCGATATACTGCTTGAAAAATGGCGCGAGGACGACGAAAATCAGGCGTATATCGAGCTTACCTTTGACGAAAACGCGCTTTCAAAGCCGAGCATACTTGACGATGATACGGATTTTGAAATTCCGCATATAGACAGCGGTTTTAACGGCGGCTTTAAAATAAACCCCGACGCGCTTGACGATAAGGACGATAATGCGAATTGAAATTGAAAATTGAAAATTTATAATTGAAAATTAAAATAAATTAGAGTTTAGCGGAACAAATAGGCTCACCTCTTTTCATAGAGGTGAGCCTTCTAACATCTAACGTCTAAAATCTAATTTCTAAATTGAGGGAGCCAACAAATTTTTCAATTTTATCTCCGCTAAACTCTAATTTATTTTTTTCTGTTAAGTTCCTTTGTTCTTTTTTCTATTTCTCTTGATAAATTTATCCCCGCTATAAAGCCCATTTGAAAATATGTTTCTCTTACAACAATTTCTCGGCTTGCTATTTCATTGGAAACGGCTTCCCGTTCCTTTTCGTCTTCAAAACGTTCGTCTAAAAATGCTTCTGTCTGCTTTTCCATATCCATTATAGCAGTCGCAAAATCCAAATCCTTGCTTTCTACTAACAGTTCGCCGCATCCCGTAAGAAAATTGCCTATTTCCGATAATTTACACCTTTTCATCATATTAGAAAATTCCATATTAATATCCCCCTATATTTCTAACCGTATTTTCTTTCACTTACCATTGCAGCGATTTTTTCAATTACCACATCAATCGTCGGTTCTTTTTTATTCGGGGCAATTTCGTCCCAAAAAGTTTTTGCTTCATAATCATTGCTTTCCATTGCCGTTTTTATGGCTTTTTGAATTTCTTTTTTCACTTCCCGTTTAGTTGTTCTGTTTTGTTTAGCTATTCTTTCTATAATGTCATTCATTTTAACATCCCCCTTGATTGATAGTCATTATCTATAACCGACAGTTGTTATTGTACCATATATCTAATGTCGAAACGTGTCAAACCGTGTCAATACACAAAAAATAAAACCCGCTGTTTACTTTTTACAGCGGGTGCTCAATATTTGCAACTATTTATTTTGATTGTTTTATAAGCGTATCCAAGACCTCGTAAATTCTATTTCTGTCGTTGGGAGTAAGTTTTTCAAGTTTCTCATTCAACATAGAATTTTTAACTACATAACCTACATTCAAAACGTCGCTTAAAACCATATCAGCGGATACATTCAGCGCATTTAATATTTTGATAAACGTTTCAAGTGATGGTGTTTTTTCGTCTCGTTCAACCATTCCAATATAATTTGAAGTCAATCCGGTCTTCTCTGCCAAATCCTCCTGCCGTAATTTTCTCATAATACGATATTTTCTAATATTTTTACCGATTGCAAAAGATTTCATTTTTCAACCACCAAGTATGTTTCTATAACTAATAGTATAAGTTGAAATTTTAAATATATAAATAAACTATACGGAAGTTATACCAACCATTAGTGATGATTTGACTTATTTTTTGTAAAAAACAGGCAATCCCAAATGGGATTGCCCGTTAATATATCTGTTTAACAACTTATAAATTATCGGTTGACAAACTAATAAAATTTGCTATAATATAATCAGAGAGACTACCGATAGACGGTTAGTCTTAGATTTGGTTAAAGAAACAACCGCACTTTTGGCGAGGGGCGGTTATTTCTTTTTTGTTATGTCAATAACAAGTGCTATAATTGCTACAACAAGTGAGCCAAAAAGGAACAATGTCTCGTAAAGTAACCATTGGCACCCCTCCTTTCCGGAGGGAAAAAGTGCCCCTCCTATAAAGAAAGGGCTAACCGCCTACCGTTATGATAGCCTCTAAGGGTGCAAAGCACCGTTGATATGATACTACTTTCGACAGTATTTGTCAATCGTATATTAAACCTTAGAAGCCGCTTACATTTGTGTGCCGATTGTATAAATTGGTGTAAGTTTTGGTGTAAACCCTGAAACAAGTCAAATTATAAAGAGTTATAAAAAATTATGAACGCTTAGAGTATATGAAGTTTTGGCTTTATCTTGTAGTTTGCGAATATCTATATAAATAGAAAAAGCCCTTTGAAAAAAGGATTTCTCCTCTCTCAAAGGGCAAATTGACACACTAAAATTTTACAAATTATCTAATCTTTAACTGCTCAAAATGATAACGCGGTTTTCCGATACTCTTTTTACCATACTCTATTGCTTCTGTGGGACAATAGCAAATACATGCCATGCAATGAGTGCATTGATTTCCCCATATCGGCTTGCCGTTTTCAAGTGTAATGTTGTTCATCGGGCAGTTTTTAACACATTGACCGCATCCGATACAGGTATCATCTGCCTGAAATGCAGCAGCTTTCACAAAGAACTGATAAAAAATAGGATTTACCGGACCACTCATGAAACGGTCATAGAGATTGTTTCGTGGTACAGGAAAAGGGTGTTCTGTCTTAATACAGGCAATGGTGTCCATAATAGCAGGCTCAGCATTCTTTACAATTTTTCTTGCTTCCTCTGCTTGGGGTGCACCGAACATGGCAATATAGTTTTCCGGCATAAGAATTTGAGATGTGCCCATATAGCATAAGTGCTTTTGCTCAGCAAGACTACGATTATATTTTGACGCATTGCCAATTTCACCGCCGCAGTTCATAACAAACCAAATACGTTTTGCAAAAAGCAAGTCCGTTTTGGAAAGCCAATCCGACACAATTCGGGGGATACGCCACGCATAAGTCGGAGTTACAACGATTACATTATCACCTGTTTTTATTGGTGAATAATCCGTTGCCTTGATTTTTGCATTTACGTCTACAATTTTGTCCTGCAATTCATCTGCAATTCGCCTTGCTATATAACGGCTGTTGCCTGTTCCTGAAAAGCACAAAATCATAATGATATTACCTCCACAAATTTTGATTTGTATTTCTGTTTGTTTTAAAAATGGGCAATCCCGATTGGGATTGCCCGTTAATATATTATATCAATCAATCGGCTTCATTGTGGGGAACAGGAGGACGTCGCGGATAGACGCGCTGTCGGTAAGGAGCATAACAAGGCGGTCAACGCCAAAGCCGAGTCCGCCTGTGGGCGGCATACCGTATTCAAGCGCGGTTACATAGTCGTAATCCACCTCTGCCTTGCTGTCAGGCTCCTCCGCCTTTTTGGCGGCAACCTGCTTTTCAAAGCGTTCCTTTTGGTCTATCGGGTCGTTAAGCTCCGAGAAGGCGTTGCCGAACTCGGTAGCGTTTATGAAATATTCAAAACGCTCGGTGAACATTGGATCCTCAGGCTTTCTCTTGGCGAGAGGGCTGTTCTCAACAGGATAGTCGTAAATAAAGGTCGGCTGAATGAGCTTGTCCTCAACAAACGCGTCAAAAAGCTCCGCCAAAACGGTGCCCTTTGTTGCGTTTTCGGGTACCTCGACGCCCTTTGCCTTAGCGCAGGCACGCGCCTCCTCGTCGGAGTTCCAATCATAATAATCGCAGCCTGAATATTTCTTTACAGCCTCGACCATAGTAAGGCGTTCCCACTTGCCCATATTAATTTCGATTCCCTGATAGTTTATTATCTTACTGCCGCAAATTTTTTCGGCAAGCATAGTGTTCATTTCTTCAACAAGGTCCATCATACCCTTATAATCGGTAAACGCCTGATAAAGCTCGACCGTTGTGAACTCGGGATTATGCTTGGTGTCCATACCCTCGTTTCTGAAAATACGTCCCACCTCATAAACGCGGTGCATACCGCCGACAATAAGACGTTTCAGGTACAGCTCGGTTTCAATACGCAGGTACATATCAATATCAAGCGTGTTGTGGTGGGTCTTGAACGGACGCGCCGCGGCGCCGATTTCAAGCGGAACGAGAATAGGGGTATCCACCTCGGTATATCCCTTTGAGTCAAGATAGTTGCGTATCTCTTTCAAAATCTGCGAGCGCTTATAAAACGTATCGCGCACTTCGGGATTAACTATAAGGTCAACGTATCTCTGGCGGTATCTTGTATCTGTATCTTTAAGACCGTGGAACTTTTCGGGCAACGGCAAAAGCGACTTTGAAAGCAGCTTTATAGCCTTTGCGTGTACCGAAATTTCGCCTGTCTGGGTCTTGAAAACAAAGCCCTCAACGCCGATAATATCGCCGATATCCCACTTTTTGAAAGCGGCATAATCCTCCTCGCCGACATCGTCGCGGCGGACGTAAAGCTGTATCGAGCCGTCGCAATCCGCAAAGCCGACAAAGCTCGCCTTACCCATAATTCGGCGTGACATAATCCTGCCCGCGAGCTTTACGGTCTTGCCCTCAAATGCGTCATAATCGCCCTTTATTACAGCGGAGCTGCTGTCAAAATCGTATTTTGTAATTTCATACGGGTTCTTGCCCGCATCGCACAGTGCGGCGAGCTTTTCACGGCGCACGCGCAGTATTTCGTTCAGATCCTGCTCGGTATTGCCGTTATTGTTTTGTGCCATTTATTTCACTTCCTATTTATTTGGATATTGCGAGAATTTTGAGCTTGAATTCTCCTCCGGGGGCCTCGACTATTACATCGTCCCCGACCTTTTTGCCGAGAAGCGCCTTGCCGACAGGGGATTCGTCAGAAATAAGACCTCTCCTCGGGTCAGCCTCGGTCGAACCGACAACGCGGTACTCACATTCTTCATTCTCCGTCTCGTCAAGCACCTTGACCATAGCGCCGACTATAACGGTTTTGCTTTTGCCCTTAACGTCCTTTATTATTTCAACGTTTTTAAGCATAGCCTCTATCTCAACTATACGGGCTTCAATTTTAGCCTGTTCGTTTTTAGCTTCGTCATACTCACTGTTTTCGGAAAGGTCGCCGTAGCCTCTTGCAATTTTGATTTTCTCGGCTATATCAGCACGTCCGACGGTTTTGAGATTTTCAAGCTCGTCGTGGAGCTTTTTAAGTCCTTCATCGGTTACTTTAATAGTTTTTGCCATAATAAAAACCACCTTTTATCCATATAAAAAATATTATATAATTATTGAACTGTTATGTCAAGAACAAGCGTTGATAATACGCTATTTGCCCTCTTTTTTGTATATCAGGTATTTGCGGACTATGAAATTATATGCAAACACAAGACCCGTAGCGGCAACCTTTGACGGCATTTCGCTGAATTTAAGCGAATCTACTGCGACCCACATAATGAGCAAATTCATAAGAAGTCCCACTATGCTTGCAAGGTAAACGCTCAAAATCTCACGCAGAACCGATATGTTGCGCGTCTTAAACACAAGCAGTCTGCCGGCAAGCCAATTCACAAAGGTCGATATTAAATACGAAACCGTGACGGCGGCAAGATAATAAATCCCGCTTATGTCAAGCAGATAAAACACCGCCCATTCGGTCACGGTGGCAATTCCGCCGACAATAACGTAAAGCGCAAATTCCTTTATATTATTTCTGTTCATTATCTTCGTTTGTCCGCTCGCTTATGATATAGCGCGGTCTGTGCTTGACCTCCAAATAGGTCTTACCTACATACTCGCCTATAACACCCAAGGATATTAGCTGTATTCCGCCCATAAGGCAGACTATGCACACAATACTCGCCCAGCCGAGGACGGTGCCACCCGCGAAATGCGCGATAACCGCCCAAACAATACCTATGAAGCTGAGAAGCGAAACTATTACCCCGAAAAACGAAATAATGCGCAGCGGTTTAATGCTGAGACTTGTTATCCCGTCAAGCGCAAGCAAAATCATTTTTCTGAGCGGATAGTGGCTTTCGCCCGCAACACGCTCGTGACGGGTGTAATAAACGCTTGTACTGCTGAACCCGACAAGAGGTATCATACCCCGTAAAAAGAGATTTACTTCCTTATATTCGGAAAATTCTTTTAACACGCGCGACGAAACAAGTCGGTAATCGGCGTGATTATAAACAACCTCTGCGCCCATTAAATTAAGGAATTTATAAAATCCCTGCGCGGTGTTGCGTTTAAATGCGGAATCGGTATCGCGGTTATCGCGGACGCCGTAAACCACCTCGTTGCCTTCAAGGTATTTTCCGATCATCTGCTCCATAGCCGAAATATCGTCCTGCCCGTCGCAGTCAATCGAAATCGTCACCGTGCATTTATCCTTCGCCTCCATAAGACCCGCGAGAACCGCGTTCTGATGACCGCGGTTGCGGCTTTGCCTTATGCCGATAAAGGCTTCGTTCTGCTTTGACAGGTCGGTGATGATATTCCACGTATTGTCCTCACTGCCATCGTCGACAAACATAATTCTGCTGTCGTCTGATATTAGCTGTAATTCTTTTAATTTGTTTAATTCACCGAGAAATTCGGGTGCCGTAATGGGCAGTACTTCCTCCTCATTATAGCACGGAATTATCACATACAGTGTCGGATACATAGTTACCTCCGCCGAATAATATTATTTCGCCGTTCCGAGTGATGTTTCCTTTTGAATTACGTCGTGTGCGCCGCCTTCAATAATGCTGGTTGCGGAAACCAGAGTGAGTTTTGCTTTCTTTTGAAGCTCGGGAATGGTCAACGCGCCGCAGTTGCACATAGTTGATTTGACCTTTGAAAGCGAAAGGCTAACGTTATCCTTTAAAGAGCCAGCGTACGGCACATAGGAGTCAACGCCCTCCTCAAATGAGAGCTTTTTATCGCCGCCGAGGTCGTATCTCTGCCAATTGCGGGCGCGGTTTGAGCCCTCGCCCCAATATTCCTTATAGTAATTTCCGCCTATCGTTATCTTATTTGTCGGGCTTTCGTCAAAGCGCGCAAAATATCTGCCGAGCATAAGGAAATCTGCACCCATAGCAAGCGCCAAGGTCATATGGTGGTCGTGAACTATGCCGCCGTCCGAGCAGACGGGGATATAAACGCCTGTTTTTTCAAAATATTCGTCCCTTGCGGCACAAACGTCGATAAGCGCGGTAGCCTGACCTCTGCCTATGCCCTTTGTCTCTCTCGTTATGCAGATAGAACCGCCGCCGATGCCGACCTTGATAAAATCGGCACCTGCTTCCGCCAAGAACATAAAGCCCTCGCGGTCAACAACGTTGCCTGCGCCCACCTTAACGGTGTCGCCGTATTTTTCGCGTATGAACGCTATCGTGCGGGACTGCCATTCGCTGAATCCCTCCGATGAGTCGATACAAAGAACGTCCGCACCCGCATTTACAAGCGCGGGAACGCGCTCGGCATAGTCGCGAGTGTTTATTCCCGCGCCGACTACGTAACGCTTATCTCCGTCAAGCAGTTCGTTGGGGTTTTCCTTATGCGCGTCGTAATCCTTGCGGAAAACGAAGTATTTAAGACGTCTGTTCTCATCAATTATCGGCAGGGAGTTGAGTTTTTTATCCCAAATAATATCGTTGGCTTTTTTAAGCGTAGTGCTTTCATCGCCGACGGTGAGCGAGTCAAACGGAGTCATAAAATCCTTTACCGCGGTGTCGGGCGACATACGGCTGACGCGGTAATCGCGGCTGGTGACTATTCCGAGCAGCTTTCCGCCTGCGGTTCCGTCCTCCGTAACGGCGACGGTGGAGTGACCCGTTTTTTCTTTAAGAGCCAGAATATCGGCAAGGGTGCTGTCAGGCGAAACGTTGGAATCGCTCACAACAAAGCCAGCCTTGTAGGACTTTGCGCGGGCAACCATAGCTGCCTCCTCCTCAACGCTCTGTGAACCGAAGATAAAGGAAACGCCGCCCTCGCGCGCGAGAGCAACGGCAAGTCTATCGCCCGAAACCGACTGCATTATAGCCGAGGTGAGAGGAATATTCATAGAAAGCGACGGTTCCTCGCCCTTTTTGAACTTCACAAGAGGGGTTTTTAGGCTGACATTCGCAGGAATACACTCCGAAGACGAAAACCCGGGAACCAAAAGATACTCATTAAATGTGTGTGATACTTCGTTAAAATAATATGCCATATTCTTCTCCGTTCTGCTGTTTTTTAGATATTATATTGATTATATCCGTGCGCCGACCGATTGTCAACGAAAATATACAAAATGCGGCGCAAACGCCGCTTTGTGAAAGTTTAGCGTGAAAGAACCCGACCCCGTTTTGCGTAAGCAGATTTTCCGCATTGCATTGTTAAAATACTCGCTATACCGGCGATAGCCCCGTCACACCAACTATAAACAGAAGCACCGAAAACTCGGTGCTTCAAGGTTTTTATTATTTTATCATTCCCGCAACTTCTGCCGCGAAATCGTCAACACGCTTTTCAATGCCCTCGCCCTTTTCAAAGCGAACAAAAGCGTCTATCTTAATGTCGGCGCCAAGCTCCTTAGCGGTCTTCTCAACATACTTGCCGACGGTAAGCTCGCCGTCCATAACGAACTGCTGTTCAACAAGACAGTTTTCCTTGTAGAACTTGCCTATCTTACCCTCAACGATCTTTCCGAGAACAGCCTCAGGCTTATTAGCCATCTTGGGATCTTCCTTCATCTGAGCGATAAGGATCTCCTTTTCCTTTTCGATTGCCTCGGCAGGAACGGAAGCCTCGTCAAGATAAGTCGGGTTCATAGCGGCGATCTGCATAGCAACGTTTTTGCCCATTGCAACGAAATCAGCATTGTCAGCGGCAAGCTCGGTATCGAACTTAACCATAACGCCTATCTTTCCGCCTGCGTGAACGTAGGTAACGGTTTTGCCCTCGTAACGTACGAAACGGCGAACCTTTATATTTTCACGAACGGCAAGGAAAAGCTCCTGAACCATCTGTTCAACGGTCTGACCGTTCTTTTCGCACTTCAAAAGCGCGTCAACATCGGCAGGGTTCTGCTCGGCGATAACCTCGGCAACCTTGCTTGCAAGCGTCTTGAACTCAACGCCGTTTGCAACGAAGTCGGTCTCTGCATTAAGTTCAACCACAACTCCGACATTATCCTTAGTATAGGCACATACAGTACCCTCGGCAGCCACACGGCTTGCCTTTTTAGCCTGAGAGGCAAGTCCCTTTTCTCTGAGGAAGTCCGCGGCGGCGTCCATATTGCCGTCACACTCTGTAAGAGCCTTTTTGCAGTCCATCATACCGCAACCTGTCTTCTCTCTCAAAGCCTGAACATCTTTCGCTGTGAAAGCCATTATATTTCTCTCCTATCAGTATTAAATTATTCTTCTGTTTCAACAGTTGCTTCTTCGGCAACCTCTGCGGTCTCCTCGGCATCGTTAGCCGCGGTTCCCATTTCGCTGCCCTGTCTGCCCTCGATAACAGCGGCGGCGATAGTCTCAGAAATGAGTTTTACCGCACGGATAGCGTCATCGTTACCGGGGATAACAGCGTCAATCTCGTCAGGATCGCAGTTGGTGTCAACTATTGCGATGATCGGGATACCGAGCTTCTTAGCTTCGGAAACGGCAATTCTTTCCTTGCGTGGGTCAACTATGAACATAGCCGCAGGGATCTTCTTCATATCCTGTATACCGCCGAGGAACTTTTCGAGCTTCTCTATTTCAAGATTGAGCTTGATAACCTCTTTCTTGGGGAGAAGTTCAAACGTACCGTCGTCCCTCATATTGCGAAGCTGATTAAGTCTTGCAATTCTTGTGCGGATAGTTGTAAAGTTTGTGAGCATACCGCCCAGCCAACGCGCGTTTACGTAAGGCATACCGCAGTGGATAGCCTCCTCCTTAACGGAGTCCTGAGCCTGCTTTTTGGTGCCGACAAAGAGAATGTCGCCGCCGTCAGCCGCTATGTCGCGAACGAACATATAAGCCTCGTTGAGCTTCTTAACGGTCTTTTGAAGGTCGATAATGTAAATTCCGTTACGCTCCGTGAAAATGTACTCAGCCATTTTCGGGTTCCAGCGTCTTGTCTGATGTCCGAAGTGAACACCTGCTTCAAGCAACTGTTTCATTGATACTACTGCCATTTGTTTTTCCTCCTAAGGTTTTCCCTCCATCCCGTAATGCGTTCGGAATCAGCCGAGCAGTACAGCCGCACCTTACCGAATAAGACGGAATGTGTGTAATATTTGCCAACATATACGTTAGCCGATAAATTATATCACAAAAGATCATTATATGCAAGCATTTTATTCAAAAAAGCACGAAAATAAAAAACGCCCTGTCACACCAATCAATATTCTCTTGAAAGATTTTCGGTGCTGTGTTAATATATACGTATCAATTTACTGCAAGGGTATTATGCCCTTTCGGAGGATGTTTATGGACGTTAAAAAACTAAACCGCCTGCCCTGTGCGATTACTTTTGTGCGCATTGTCGGCACGGTGTGTCTGCTGTTTTTGAAGCCGCTCTCAGCCGCCTTTTATACGGTTTACGCCGTAAGCGGTCTGAGCGACGTGCTTGACGGGTATGCCGCAAGAAAATTAAATGCTTCAAGCGAGTTCGGCGCACGGCTCGACAGCATTGCAGATCTGCTTTTTTATGCGGTTATGCTCATAAAACTGTTTCCCCTGCTTTGGGAACGGCTGCCGCGCGGCATTTGGTACGGCGTGTTGGCGGTGCTTTTGATACGGATTGCGTCTTATGTGACTGCCGCCGTCCGTTTTCACCGCTTTGCCGCTGTGCATACATATCTTAACAAGCTGACAGGCGCGATGGTATTCCTTTTGCCTTTCTTTATGGGATTCGGACTTACAGTGATATATTCAACCGCGGTGTGTGCGGTAAGCGGTATTTCATCACTTGAAGAGCTTGTTTTGCATCTTACGGAGGGCGCATACAGCGCAGATCACAAAACATTGCTTGTAAAACGCGGTAAATAAGAGGTGGCAAAAATGATATATAAAAATATTGAACTTTTCAACGTTGAGGACATAAATGAGGGCAGCGGCGGCACGGTGCTTTACCGTTTCCCGACCGACGTTACCGAGCAAATGGGTATGCGCGAATACAACAAGCGTATCGCGCGGCTCACAACGGGGATCGAAATGCGGTTTGTCGGCGAAGCGTTTATAACGCTTAGAATACTTGATTGGTACGGCTTTGTGACGGTATATCTCGGCGACCGACAGGTGAGCGTTCATCAGGTGCGGAAAAACGAGCTTTTGACGTTGGAGCTTGGTTACAATGATAACGGATATTTTGATACGTCGGACGCTCCGCGCGGCAGATATGCCCCCAACGTTTGGAGGATTGTGATAGGTCACGACATACGCGTGCGTATAGTTGAGATAGAGCCGTTCGGCGAGATACGTCCGCCCAAAGACGACGAATTGCCGAAAACTACTATGCTGGCATACGGTTCGTCAATAACGCACGGCACAGGCGCGGTTATGTATGAAAACGCTTACATTTACAAGACAGCCGAGGCGCTCGGAATACAGGTTTTGAACAAGGGAATGGGCGGCTCCTGCTATTGCGAAAAGGCGGTTGCCGATTACATACCGAAAGCCGATGCAGACATTCTGTATCTTGAACTCGGAATTAATATGCTTGATGAATTTTCGCCCGAAGAATACCGCGAAAAGGCGGGTTATCTGCTTAAAAAGGCGGCGGCGACGGGCAAACCGACAGTATTTGTTTCCACTCTTTTCGGCTCTGCCGAGGTCTGTACCGATAAGGCGAAGGTTGAAAGATACCGCGCGTATGAGACTGTTGCCGAGGAATTGACAAAGGAAACGGGCGTTAATTTTATAAAAAGCAGTGAAATTTTAAAGGACCATACCGAGCTTACGGGGGATATGATACATCCGTCGATCCACGGTCACGATCTTATGGCAAGGCGGCTTTCAGAGCGGCTTTCGTCAATATTGAACATTCCGTTAATAAAGCCGTAATTCGGTTGACAACCGCACCGCGCGGGCATATAATTATTGCAACCGAAATTGAGGTGATTTTGCTTTGGCAAAAGGATATAAAAACGAAATTCTTGAAGAACAGCGCAAGGCGCGAAAGGAATTTTTGGAGCTTAAAAAAATGCAGCACGGCGAAAAGGTGCCCGACGAGGGCTCTCAGCCGATAATTCCGTCAACGCCGAGCGAAAAAATAGCAAACTTCTGGTTTCAGTACAAATGGCACACCATTGCCGCCGTTGCCGCGGCGGTCATAATAATCGTAGGGCTGGTGCAGTACATAAACCGCACGGTTTATGATTTTGAGGTCGTTTTGTTCAGCTACAAGCCTATGACCGAACAGCAGGTTTCGCTTCTGCGTTCCGAACTTGAAGACCGCTCGGACGATGTGAACGGCGACGGCGAGGTTCACGTTTCCTTGGTGAACTGTTCATACGCATCCGACAACAAGGACGGGCAGTATGAATATGCTATGCTTAATAAGCTGCAAGCGACCTTGGCGGCGGACTATGACGCGCTTTTGTTTATAACCGATGAGCAATCCTACGAATATCTTATGAGCTTAGAAGGTATGGACGGCGTTTTTGAAAGCGACCCCGTGCCGCTGTCCGACTCGTTTTTAGAGGAACATTCGGAAAAGGGCGGCGAAGGCTCGGCATTGCCTGACGGATTGCAGATCTCCTGCCGCACGGTAAAAGGCACTAATCTTGAAGGCAAAAAAAATATGGACGGCATTTATAAGCAGTCCAAAAGTGTTATGAAATCCCTGACGGATTAATTTATCTTAGGATTATAATTATCCCTCATTCAGCGCTGCTGAATGAGGGATTGTTTTATTTGTCCGCGGTTACGTCGGGCAATTATATCCCGATAGTAAATCCGAAGTGAATATTCTTTTCGCTAAGGCGGTATTTTTCGGGCAATGCGGGACCGCAGGAGTTGGTGCCTATACCCGACACCTTGTAGTCCACCCTTATATGAGTGCCGTTTGAATTTTCAAGCTCGTCGGTGTGGTTCGCGGCGGCTATCTGTTCCGTGCTGTGGTGCAAAACGGATATTTCCATTTTGTCCTCCGCCGTAAATCTGAGCGAATTTTCAACTGCAAGCTCGCGGCAGTCGGTATGGTTGCCGTGTTCCTGCGGACGCACGTAGTTCACATATTCATCATCGGCGGACGATGAATGTTTGCCGATAAAACCGTGGTGCGTCATATCGCGGTAGCTTTCAAGCGGACCGTTGCCGAAATATTCAAATTTGCTTTTGCCGTACGGCAGTTTAAACTCAAACCCGAGCCGCGGGAGCCAATAGGCGTTTTCTCTTATATTTCCGTCAAGCGAAATTTTAACGCTGCCGTCGGTGAAAAAATCGGCTGTTAAGGTATAATTGAAGAACGGCTTGCGCGAAATTCCGCCCGCAACGGCTGTAACGGTAATACGGTTGCCGTCGGTCACGACCTTACGGACATTGTTGAAAACACAGTCGTAATTTTCGCCCTGCCAGATGTTCACGTTGTTCCAGAGCGCCGCTATATTGCGGTCATTATCGGTACACGCGCGGTTGTAGGACAGTTTAACAGGACAAAGCAGCTGCTCGGCGCCGTTTATCACAATGCTCGTAAAATTACCGAGCTGTTTTGAGAAAACATACCTGAAACCGTCGCCCTGAGCGATTACATTAAGCCTGTCTTCGACAAGCTCCGCCTTTTGCAAATTTTCTTCCCTTTTTACTATCTTTACGGGAAGCTGTTCCTGCAAGAAGCCAAGCTCCCTGCCGTTCCTTTCCGACATACGGACGGAAATGTAACAGCCGAGCCGACATTCCTCCGGCAAATCACAGGTTATGCGGATATTAAAGCTCTCGTGAGGTTTGGTGTTTGCGGTTACAATGCGCTTTTCAAGCGTTTCGCCGTCACACTCAACGGTATATTCAAACTCATACCCGTCAAACGAGGTAAAATCAAAATAATTGGTCACGGTTATGCCGCCGTCGCAAAGCGCAATTCTGAACGGAGCATAGGTGTTTTTTATCTCATAGGTTCCCGCCTTAAAGGAACGGTCGGAGAATACCATTCCGTCACAGCAGAAGTTCCCGTCCTGCGTAAGCTCGCCTTTAAAATCGCCGCCGTACTTTTGAACGCCGTTTACAAGCACGGCGTGGTCACACCATTCCCAGATACAGCCGCCGACCAGCTTTTTGCGGCGGTATATTTCTTCCCAATAGTCCCAAATTCCGCCCGGGCCGTTGCCCATAGCGTGGGCATACTCGCACATAAAATACGGGCGTTTAAGGTTTTTATCCTCTGCCTTTGCAACAATGCCCTCAACCGACGGATACATAACCGAGAAAACGTCGGACAGCTCGGTTTCGCCTGCATACGACTCGCCCTCGTAATGGACAAGGCGTGTATCGTCGCGCTGTTTTACCCAGCGCATCATTGCTTTATGGTTCTCGCCGTAGCCGCTTTCGTTGCCCATTGACCACATAATTATTGAAGTGTGGATCTTATCGCGCTCATACGCGCGCTGAATACGCTCAATATGCTCACTTTTCCAATCGGGGTTGGAGCCGGGCCAATCGGTGCTTTCCGAATCGTACCTGTAATCAACATTCGGATAACGTCTTAACACCCCGTGCGCCTCGTTATCGGTTTCAAGAATGACGTAAAATCCCAATTCATCACAGAAATCAAGAAATTTCGGGGTGGGCGGATAGTGCGCCGTGCGCACCGTGTTGACGTTAAGCTCCTTCATAAGCTCCAAATCGCGGAGAATATCGCCGTCAGTCATATACCAACCCTTTTTGGGGTCGGTATCGTGACGGTTCACACCCCTGAGCTTTACGGGGGTATCGTTAATCAAAATTTCATATTCCGAGGACACTTTAACGGTGCGGAAGCCTATTTTACGGGTAATTATCTCTCCCGCCGCCTCAAATTTCACGGTGTAAAGATACGGCTGTTCGGCGTTCCACAACATCGGGTTTTGGACGTCAAATTCCGCTGTGCCGCCGCTAAGCATAGCGGTACCTATAAGCTCGCCGCCGTCAAACAGGGTCACGGTGCAGTCACGGTCCGCATAGCAAACGATTTTCTCGCCGACCGTACGTATATCAATGTCAAAAATATGACCCTTTGGTCTTGAAAGCAGATAAACGTCGCGAAAAATTCCGTTAAATCTGAATTGATCCTGATCCTCGATATAACTGCCGCAACACCACTTATAAACGTACATTCGCACGGTGTTTAAGCCGTTTTTTACGTATTTTCCGATGTCGAACTCGGCTTGGAGGTGACTGCCTTGTGTAAAGCCGACATATTCGCCGTTTACATAAAGCACACCGCAGGAGGACACACCCTCAAATACGATATACAGTTCCTTTGACTCATCCGACACATCAAAATCACGTTCGTACACGCCGACGGGATTGATATTAGGGACATAGGGCATATCAAACGCAAACGGATAATTTATATTTGTATAGTTCGGGTTTTCATAACCCAGCGACTGCCAGCAGGACGGAACGTCTATACTGTCCCATTCAAAATCGGTGTCGGGATTGCCGTCCTCAAAAAAGGCAAAACGCCATTTACCGTTAAGCAGCCTATACTCTGCCGCGCCTTCGGGGATATAATAGCTTCTCGGCGGCATACGGTTTTCGCTTGTTTTAAGCGGATTTTCATAAAATCTCATATATTCTCTCCCGAAATATTGATTTTAGTTTATTTAGTGTTCGGCGCGTTTAAGTGTGTAAGTTCCGCCGTCGGTGCCCGTGCTTCCGATAAGCGTAAGCTCATCGCCCGAAATGGAATATTTATAAACGCAGTCTACAATAAAATCGTCTTCAAAGTCAAGCTTTATCTCGCTTTTATCATATTTGTAAGAATATTTATACTCATAACCTGAATCGGCTATATGTCCCTTGCCGTTTTCTTCAAAGGTGTAGTGGATACTGTCGTTATATTCCCACGTGCCGACAAGCACATTTTTATTGCTCGGAATAAAGGCAAAGACGCACACAATCACCACAACACACACCGCAACGGCGCACACGGCGAGCAGTATTACCGTAAGCCTTGATATACCGCCGCCACTGTGTTTGCGCGGGTTCGGCTTATTGCCGCCCGAACCGCCGACATTTATAATTCTTTCTTCCATAGTTTCCTCCGAAAGAAGTTTTTTGAATACTATAAAAATAACGGCAAAAACGTTATTTACGCTTTTGCCGTTATGAAAATGAGTTTTATAAACAGCTTATCTGTTCACAACTTTTTTACGAACATATACGGCTGTGAATACACCGAATACTGCCGCAAGAGCCATAACTGCCCAGAAGAATATGTTGGAGAGGTCGCCTGTCTTCGGTGAAGTACCCTTGCTCTCATTAACAACGTTCGCAGCGGCTGAAACGGTAAATTCGGTATCGGCAGAGCCGGATACTGAAACTATTGAAACGGTGTGGTTGCCTGCGCCGAGCGTTTCAAGATATGCAGACTTGAATACAACGCGGAGTGTGCCGTCCTCATTCTTGACTACGTCATAGTTGGACGGGTCAACGTCTTTGCCGTCAACCTTAACACCGCTGAAATCTTCGTAAGCGGCGTCGGAATTAAATCCTATTGAGCCATCTGAACCCTTTATGAAGTTCTGCTTATCCTTATCAACAATAGCGGGTTTGAGTTTAGCTATAACAACGTCGTCGCGTGTAACTGCTGTTGCAAACGTATCGTCAAGATAATACTTGCCGCAGTTCTCGCAGTAGTAATGCTCCTTGTTGCCTTCGCTTGCGGCGGTAGCCGCCTTGGCTTCAACCTTCTTCGGCTCGTGTACGAGCGTAGCTATGTTGTGACCCGTTTTTATAACTTCACCGCAATCCAAGCACTTTTCGTCGCCTGTGTAGCCTTCTTCTTCCTCGGTAGCCGCTTTGGCATTTACGAGTTTAACGTTTGCGTGCGGTGCGGTAGTTCCGCTTTCAAAGGTTTCTAATTCGTTCTTTTCGCCGCAAACAGAACAGCTCTTGTAGTATACAGCCTTATCCTTACAGGTGGCGGCAGTTTTAAGATACTTGTCGTCAACCTTTTCAACATATTTGTGCGCAGCATAATCGCCGTACTCAGCGTGACACTTAGAACATTCCGCTTTCTTTATGCAGGTTGCGGTTCCGCCCACGTGATCCTCTTTGTCCTTAGCTTCGCCGCAGAGATTACATTTAATGCCGTGTGTTCCGTCGCCGAGGTCGGTTATGGTAGCGCCTGTATAATCGTGGTTGTCAGGGTTGGGTGATCCGTAAGAGAACGTATCTGCTCCCTGCTTATCACATACAGAGCACTTCTTGTAATACTTAGCAGCCTCTTTGCAGGTAGCGTCAGATGCCTTATAAACAGTCGTGCTGTCATTGGGGTTATATGTTTCAAAATTGTGAGCAGCTTTCTCGCCGTATTCAAAGGTTTCTGTACCCTGTTCCTTGCAATATTTACATCTCTTGTAATATGTGGCTTTGTGCTGACAGGTAGCGTCGGACTTTTTATAAGTCGTCGCGCTTTCGTCAGGAGTATATTCTTCATAATCGTGGTTTTTCTTTGTGTTCTGTTTTACAGCAATTCTTTCGTCTTCGGGCTTTGATGTATCGTCCTTAGCAGAGAATCCGCAAACAGAGCAGCTCAGCCAATAAACAGCGTCGCTCTTGCAGTCAGCCTCGTCCTTTAAATACTTTGCATCGTAATTTGCTGTGTAGGTATGAGCAACAACGCCTGTGCCGCCCTCGCCGTTGAGCTTAATTCCGCAGCCTAACTGACACTTTTTCCAGTGACCTGTTGCGTCAGACTCCCAATCGGTTGACGGATTGTGCGCAATCGGATCGCCGAATTCAAAGGTTTTTGTGCCTTTTGTGCCGCACGTTGCGCAACGCTCGAAGTACGTTGCTCCGCTTGTGCAGGTTGCATCCTTATCCTTATAAACGTTTCCTTCATCTTCGGGATTGTAAATTCCAAAGATGTGTTTCAGTTTTTCGCCGTATTTAACGCCGCAGATCTCACAAGTTGCTTCTGTTGTGCAGGTAGCGGTTCCGCCCTTATGAGCTTCTATATCTTTTGCCTCGCCACACTTTGTGCACTTAATGCCGTGTGTTCCGTCGCCGAGGTCAACAGCGGTTGCAGCCCATTCGTGATCGCAAACAACAGTGATTTTTCCAGCTGTAATCTTAAAGCCGACTACATCTTCATTGAAATTAGTGATATTATCGGGGTCATACGAAATATCAATCTTTGCATCCCCAGTAGGTGCACCTGCTATAACTTCAAATGTCATTGTAAGCATAGCGCCATCAGTAGTTACATCTTCCTCACAAAGGAAGGTAAAATTAGGAAGGTTTTTTGCACTTGACATTCCTGCATACTCATCTGCAAGTTTAACCTTTTTAAGCGTTAATCTTGTAGTATCATATTCAATTCTAAAACTTGCGGCGTTAAACCCAGGGTTATTTACCACGTTGATATTAACATCAACTGTCTCACCCACCTGAGCGTTTTTACTTTCAATCGTCCATTCAGGTTCCGTTCCTGCAAATACTGTCAAGCCAGCAAAAGTAGAAACCACCATTATAACAGACAATATACACGTTAAAATGCGTTTCATTTGTTATTTCCTCCCAATTAATAAATTTCTACGGCTTCTTTATTTATATATCTTAAAAGTCGTGTTAAATCCGCCGTAGAAACCTTTTTATCTCCGTTAACATCTAACGCAGCCTCTACAACTTCAACGTCTTCTTTGTTGATATATTTTAACAGTCTTGTCAAATCTGCTGTTGAAACTTTTCCGTCACCGTTAATATCGCCCTTTAAGTAATCACCCTTAACGGTTACCTTACCGTCTGTCTTTTTGACCGTGATAAGATTTTCATCATTGTCACCGAAGGTGTTGCCTGTTCCGTTGAACTTAACATCATAAACGGTGCTAACCTCGGCGTCTGACGGAACGGTGAAAATCAGGGTAAGCAGCGTTACTTCATCATCAGTATTGATAACTCCGCCTATCTGATAGTTGCTTGTGTCAACCTCACCTGTACCGGCAATTTTGAAATGGCCTTCCTTAGCGGAATAATCCACATCTTCGGTAAGATCTTCAAGCTTCTCAGAGGTGACATTCTTAAATACCAGATCAGCGTACGCAATATCAAGTTGAATACCCGCAACCTGTTTAAAGTTTTTCACCTTGACGTCAACCCTGACTTCCTCTCCTGCTTTTGCCTCACCCGAACCTATTGTAATTTCGGGAGTTTCGGCAGCGAATGCTGAGAAAGCGAAAACAGCAGCCAACAGGGAAAGAACGAGAACCAGAGCGGTTATCTTCAATCCTTTGTTTCTCATCGACCTTCCTCCTTAAAGAATTAGGATATAATATGATAGTTTTACATAATGGATTATAACATCATATATCTGCCATTGCAAGCATAAATTTCAAAAATTGTCATAGAAATTATTTACAGATTTGTAATTTTGTGTGTTTTGGGGCGCTTGGTGTGTCAAATTTCGGACACCGCGACGGATATAATAACACCAGAGTCGAAAAAATAAAAAAATATTTGTTTTTTTGCTTGACAAACCGAGGGTTTGATATTATAATAATGACAGAGACGAACATTTGTTCGGTAGGAGGAAATTATGACAGTTTCAATGATATTAAGGACAGTTTTTGAATTTGCGCTTGTTTGCTTTACCCTTTGGGCACTGTTTCACGAGGACAGGTTTGCCGCGTTTGAACGCCGCCTTATATGCACCTTGCGCCGCCGTTCCTTAAAGGTCGTGCAGGGCGGAAAAGGCTCCGAACGTATGCTCCGCACAGAGCGATAATGAGTAAATTTAGACGTTAGATGTTAGACGTTAGACGTTAGAAGGCTCCCATCTTTTCAAAGATGGGAGCCTATTTATTCAGCTAAACTCTAATTTATATTATTTTTTTCTGTTAAGTTCTTTCGTTTTTCTTTCTATTTCTCTTGATATATTTATCCCTGCGATAAGACCCATTTGAAAATATGTTTCGCTTGTAGTTTTTTCTCGGATTGCCATTTCGTAGGAAACAGCGTCGCGTTCCTTTTCATCTTCAAAATGTTCGTCTAAAAATTTACTTGTGTGTCTTTCCATATCCATTATAGCGGCGGCAAAATCCAAATCCTTACTTTCCACCGCCGATTCACCGTATCCGATAAGATAATTACTTATCTCTAACAGCTTACACCTTTTAATCATATCAGAAAATTCCATATTTTTACCTCACTTTGCGGATACGGCTTGTAAGATAAGCGGTGTTTTTGTTATTTGTGTTTGTCATAACTTACTCCTGTTTAGAGTCACAAGGACTATAATTATTTTGTTGTGCCACTCTTGACGGTGGCGGCAAGCCGTGTTATAATCTAAAAGGAATTAGCGCTTGCGTGTTCTGTCCGCCCTGCGGGAGTGTCGGGCGCTTGCCTTTTGGATTGATTACAGTTTATCGCGATATTGCGCGATTGTCAATAGTAATTTCGCGATATTGCGCGATTTTGGAGGTTTGCACAATAGACAATATTGTAAACGATTATAACACTGTGAATATTGCACAAAGAATTAAAGAAACTTGTAAAAATCGCACTGTTACAGCTGCGGAAATGTTAAAGGCGTTAAACTTAGGTAGTAATACAATAAGTATGTTATTACACGGTCGCGCTATTTCCGCCGTATCCCTTGCCCGTATTGCTGACTACCTTAATGTTTCGGTTGATTATTTGTTAGGTAGAACAGATAATACGGATATAAACAAATAGTTTAGGATATTTCCCCTTTGGGTTAATTGGTTGTTGTACTGATTGGCTCAAAGGGGTTTTGTTTTGTTCTTTTGCATACTGTACAGTATAATCAAAGTTTAAAGCGGAAATATCCGCCTTATAACTTTTTATTCCCTGATAAATCTAATCCCTCGTTCCATTCAAGCGAATGTATTATATAGGCGTTTAGGCTCTCACCCCGCGCTTTTGCCGCCTCTTGTAATACTTTTTTGGCACCCTTAGGAACAGTTAATGTAAAACGTTCATAATGTTATTGATTATATGCGCTTTTATATGCTGTATTTTTGGCTTGTGTATCAGGGTTTTTATGCCTTGGTATACCGTCCACCGCCTTATTATTTGATATTTTATTGTATCATCAAATATGAATTTTCAATTTTTAATTTTCAATAAATCGACCGCCCAATCAGGTTTTGATTAAGCGGTCGGTTTATTTATTTACATTTTTTCTATTGTTTCCATAAGGTAATCGGCGAACTCTCTGCCTGTTGCGCCGTCTTCGTGACCCGTGATAACATACTTTTTATCAACATCCATACAGTAGTGCATAGCCTTGCCGAGCTTATCCGCTTTATCGGCATAGCCTATATGGCGAAGCAGCATTTCGGTTGCTTTAAACATACTTGTCGGGTTGGCGTAGGCGCCTCTGCCCGTTTCTATCATACGGGGAGCAGAGCCGTGGATAGCCTCGAACATTGCGTATTCGTCGCCTATGTTAGCGCTGCCTGCCGTTCCGACGCCGCCCTGTATCTGAGCCGCTTCGTCGGTAATGATATCGCCGTAGAGGTTGGGGAGAACTATTACCTGGAATTTGCTTCTTACACGCGGATTTACAAGGTTCGCGGTCATTATATCAATGTACCAATCCTCCGCCTCAATACCGGGGTAATCCTTAGCTACCTCGTGGCATATATCCGAGAACTTTCCGTCGGTCTTTTTCATTATATTAGCCTTGGTTACGATAGCCACGTTTGTTTTGCCGTTGTTCTTGGCATACTCAAAAGCCGCGCGCGCAATACGGCGTGTTCCCTCGTTGGTGGTTACCTTGAAGTCAAACGCCAGCGTATCGGGAATTTCAACACCGCGGCTGCCGAGAACGTACTCGCCCTCGGTATTTTCTCTGAAAAACGTCCAGTCGATATTTTCCTCGGGAACGCACACGGGGCGCACGTTTGCATAAAGGTCAAGCTCGCGGCGCATTGCAACGTTCGCGCTTTCAAGAGTTCCGCCTTTAAGGGTGGTGGTAGGAGCCTTTAAAACAACGTTGCAAGCCTTTATCTCGGCGAGAACATCGTCGGGGATAGCCTGATTGTGCGCTATACGGTTCTCAATGGTAAGACCCTCTATTGTGCGAAGCTCTATTTTGCCTGCGGAAATTTCATCCTTTAAGATGAACTGCAAAAGTCTTTCCGACTCAGCCGAGATTATCGGGCCGATACCGTCGCCGCCGCAGATACCGATTACTATTTTATCGAGCTTCTGATAATCGGTAAACTTCTTTTCATTTTCCATTTTGCGCTCGCGCGCTATCTGCTCTGTGAGTATTTTGCGGAACTGTTCTACCGCCGAATCAATGTACTTTTCCATATTATTATTTCCCTTTCTTAGCGCGACAGGACTTTAACCTGCCACGGTTTCGCTCGCCGCCTTTTAGATTGCGGCTTTGCGTTTATTTTTGCAAGGCGTCAGCCTTGCTGCAAATTTCTCGCTTCGCCGAATAAAAAATTCGGCGGCAGAAACTTTTAACCTACCGAAACTGAAAATTTTGTTATAAGACGAAGCCGACTAAACGCAGGAATACTTCCGTATTTCAAGTTTTGAGGCAATGTATTATGCAAAATTTTGTTTCGTAGGCGTGACAGGTTAAAGTTCTGTCACGCTAGTGAATTGAAGCAGTCCGCCTGCTTTGAGGATTGCTTTTTGCCTGTCGGTGAACGAGCAGGTGAGGTTAAAGCTCTCGCCCGTTGTCTCGTCTTTAAGCGTTATCTTTCCGCTCTCCATACCCGCAAATATGTCGGACATTGAGAGCTTATCGCCCTGATTCAATCTGTCATAATCGTCGGGATTTTCAAAGGTAAGCGGCATAATGCCCGCATTTATGAGGTTTGCGATATGTATTCTCGCAAAGCTCTTGGTTATTACCGCGCGCACGCCAAGGTACATAGGCACAAGCGCCGCGTGTTCGCGCGATGAACCCTGTCCGTAGTTGCTGCCGCCGACAATTATGCTCTGACCGAGAGCCTTTGCGCGCTCGGGGAAGCTCTTATCGCAAACGCCGAAGCAGAACTGCGAAAGGAACGGAATATTTGAACGGTAGGGCAGTATTTTTGCGCCCGCAGGCATTATGTGATCGGTCGTGATATTGTCGCCAACCTTCAAAACAAGCTCTGCTTCAAGGGTATCCTCCTGCGGCTTTGCCTCGGGGAACGGCTTAATGTTGGGTCCTCTCAAAACCTCGACCTCCGCCGCGTTTTCAGGCTCGGCGGGAGCGATAACGGCGGTATCGTTTATCTTAAAGCTCTCGGGCATTTTAACCTCGGGCATATCGCCTAAAAGTCTCGGGTCTGTTATATATCCCGTAAGCGCCGCCGCAACCGCGGTTTCGGGAGAAACAAGATATACCTTGCCGTCGGCTGTGCCGCTTCTGCCCTCGAAATTGCGGTTAAAGGTTCTCAGCGAAACGCCTGCCGAGTTGGGCGAGAAGCCCATACCGATACACGGTCCGCAGGCACATTCAAGCAGACGCGCTCCGCTTGCTATAATATCGCTTAGCGCGCCGCAGTCGGAAAGCATTGTAAGCACCTGCTTTGAGCCGGGCGAGATCGAAAGGCTTACGGTCGGGTCTATAACCTTGCCCTTTAAAAGAGCGGCAACCTTTAACATATCGAAAAGCGACGAGTTGGTGCAGGAGCCTATGCAGACCTGATCAACCTTTGTTCCTTTGAGCGATTCAACCGTAACAACATTATCGGGGCTGTGGGGACAGGCGATAAGCGGTTTAAGCTCAGAAAGATTAATGTCTATAACCTTATCGTAGACCGCGTCTTCATCGCTTGCAAGCGGAACATAGTCTTCGCCTCTGCCCTCTGCCTCCAAGAATGCCTTTGTTACCTCGTCGGACGGGAAGATAGAAGTTGTAGCGCCAAGCTCGGTTCCCATATTCGTTATGGTTGCGCGCTCGGGCACCGAAAGATTTTTAATTCCCTCGCCGCCCCACTCGATAATCGCGCCTACGCCGCCCTTTACCGAGAGTATACGCAAAATTTCAAGGCTTATATCCTTAGCGGTAACAAACGGGTTGAGCTTACCCGTAAGATTCACCTTATACATTTTAGGCATTGTGATGTAATACGCGCCGCCGCCCATAGCAACCGCAACGTCAAGACCGCCCGCACCCATTGCGAGCATACCTATACCGCCGCCTGTGGGAGTATGGCTGTCGGAACCTATTAATGTCTTGCCGGGCTTGCCGAAGCGTTCAAGGTGAACCTGATGGCAAATGCCGTTGCCGGGTCTTGAAAAATAAATTCCGTGTTTTTTCGCTACCGACTGAATATAACGGTGGTCGTCGGCATTTTCAAAACCTGATTGCAGTGTGTTGTGGTCGATATACGCCACGCTGCGCTCGGTCTTTACCCTGTCAAGCCCCATTGTCTCAAATTCAAGATACGCCATCGTTCCCGTAGCGTCCTGAGTAAGGGTTTGGTCGATTTTGAGCGCAACCTCGCTGCCGACGGTCATATCGCCGCTTATAAGGTGAGCTTTAATGATTTTTTGTGCAATAGTATATCCCATATCTACCTATCCTTTCCGATTATATGGCGGTAAGCGTTCCTGACATGCTCAATAGCGCATTTTTCGGCAAGAGCGCTGTCCCTTTTTTCAATAGCGTTATAAATTTCCTTATGCTCGCGCACCGAGGATACCGCTCGGCTTGAACTTTCCATAGCCGCCTTGCGGTATTTCTGAACCTTTTTATGAAGCGGAATAAGGGTATCGTAAAATATCGTGCTTCCGCTGTATTTATATACAAGCTCGTGGAACCTGTTATCCATTTGCTTTATCTGCTCGGCGTCGTGCTTTTCAACATAAAACTCCTGCAACTCCACGGTTTCACGCAGCTTATCAAGCTGTTCCTTACTGCATCTTTCCGCCGCCTGAGCCGCGGCAAGTCCCTCAACCTTTTCTCTTATTAAGAAAATGTCCCGAAGGTCGCCCTCGGATATTCCGAGTACCACCGAGCCCTTGCCCGATTCCTCGATTATATGCTCCTGACCGAGCCTGCGCAACGCCTCCCTTATCGGTGTTCGGCTGACGCCCAGCTCTGCGCTCAGCTTGCTTTCGGTAAGTATTTCGCCGCGCTGATATTTTCCGCTTAAAATATCGTTTTCAAGATGCTCGAAAACCTGATCCGCAAGCGATACGGTTTTATGCTCTATCATTCAAATCCCTCACAGTCTCGAATATCTGCCGCCGGACAGTTCTTCAATCTTTTCTTCCAGCTCGCCGTTTGAAAGGGTGGTCTGTCTGCCGTCCTCATATTGCAGGTCGACCCATTCTTTAAGCGCAACAACAAGCGGATCCTTCTTGTCGACAGTATCACTGCCTTCAAGCCCGTAATTCTGGTTTATCCAATACGCGATGCCTGCAAGTCCGGAGGTCTTGCCGACCGAAACCGAGGCGGGTCTGCCGAGTATTTTTTTGGTATCGAAAATATTGTATATTTCCTCGTCCTTTAAAAGACCGTCGGCGTGTATGCCCGCGCGCGTTACATTAAAATTCCTGCCTACAAACGGGGTCATCGGCGGTATTTCGTATCCTATCTCGTTTTTGAAATACCTTGCTATATCGGTGATTGCCGTGGTATCCATACCGTCAAGCGAACCGCGGAGCGAAGCATACTCCATAACCATAGCTTCAAGCGGAACGTTACCCGTCCTCTCGCCTATTCCGAGCAGCGAGCAGTTGACCGCCGACGCGCCGTAGAGCCACGCGGTAGAGGCGTTTGCAACCGCCTTATAAAAATCGTTATGCCCGTGCCATTCAAGCATTTCGCTCGGAACATCGGAATAGTGCTGTAAACCGTAAATAATTCCGGGCACGCTTCTCGGCAAAGCAACCTCAGGGTACGGAACGCCGTAACCCATAGTGTCGCACGCGCGTATTCTTACAGGTATCTTCGCGTCAGCCGACATACGCATAAGCTCATTTACGAACGGAACAACAAATCCGTAAAAATCCGCCCTTGTTATATCTTCAAGGTGGCATCTCGGCATAACGCCCGCCTCAAACGCGTCCGCAACGGCGGCAAGATAACCCTCCATTGCCTGCTTGCGCGTTTTTTTCAGCTTTTTGAATATGTGATAGTCGCTGCACGAAACAAGTATGCCCGTTTCCCTTATTCCGAGGTCGCGCACCAGCTTGAAATCCTCGCGGTTGGCGCGTATCCAGGTGGTTATTTCAGGAAATTTCAGTCCCAACTCCTGACACTTTTCAATCGCCTTGCGGTCCTTTTTGCTGTAAACGAAAAATTCGGTCTGGCGGATTATTCCATACGGTCCGCCGAGCTTTGACATCAGCTTATAAAGCTCCACTATCTGCTCAACCGTATACGGCTCGACCGACTGCTGACCGTCCCTTAACGAAGTATCGGTTATCCAAATATCCTTAGGCATTCCCATAGGCACCCTGCGGTGGTTGAAGGCAACCCGCGGAACGTCCGAATATGTATAAAAATCACGGTAAAGATTAGGCTCTTTTACATCTTGGAGCGAATAGCGGTAACTGTCCTGCTCCAACAGATTAGTCTTGTTTGAAAGTTCAAGCATATATCTGTTTTCCTCCCCCTCTTTTTACGATGTATACAATTATACATGTTTTTATCCCGTTTGTCAACCGTTCTTGCGCCAAATCGCATTATGTGTTATTATTTTATTAAATGAGAGGGTGACAGAATGGCAATTTCGGAAAACATAACATATATAAAGGAGCCCACGCCGCTTCAATGCGGTCAGGCGGTGCTGGCAATGCTGTGCGGAGTCAGAGTAGGCGAGATTGTGTCCTTGCTTGGCAACGAACGCGAAACCACGCTTAAAGATATGTTTTTTACCCTTGAATATTACGGTGTTTCATTTAAAAAAGAAAGAAAGCAGGCCCTTTCAAAAAAGGACCTGCCTGAAATGTGCATTTTAAGTCTTGAAACACCGCGTTGCTGGCATTGGTCGCTGTACTTTAAGGGTAAATTTTACGACCCCGAGCACGGAGTGCTTTCGGACTTTCCCGTTTCCAAACGGAAATACTATTGGGAAATAGGGCGGTAATTCAGCCGCCGATATAGCTTAACAGTATTTCGGCTTTGCCCGAAATTTCCACCGCCGTTCCCGCAGGGATAAATATGCTGTTGCCCTTAACGGCGGAAATTGCGCCGTCAGCCCACACTATTTTTGCGTTTCCGCTTAAAACCACCGCGGAAACAAAGCTGTCGTTATCTCGCAGTGCTGTCAGTCCGTCAACCGTCATCAATTCGGCGGTGAAATACCTGCACTCTGCCAAATGTCTGCGGCTGACGCTGCCCGACGTTTCAACCTCGCCCACATTTCCGTAAGGGAGTGTGGGTTTTTCGCGGTTAGTGACCTGAACCGCCTTTTCAATATGCAGGGGTCTCGGCTTGCCGTCTGCGCCGAGTCTGCCGTAATCCGAAACGCGGTAGGTTGTATTTGAGTTCTGCTGCACCTCGGCTATAAGTATGCCCGCGCCTATCGCGTGCAGAGTTCCCGACTTTATAAAGAACACATCGCCCTTATGAACGGGCACGTAATTGCAGACCTTATCAAGCGTATTTTCTTTAATTCTCCGCTCAAATTCCTCTTTTGAAACCTCGCGGTTAAAGCCGTATATAAGGGAGGCTCCCTCCTCGCAGTCAACCACATACCACATTTCGGTCTTGCCGTATTCGCCCTCGTTTTTGAGCGCGTATTCGTCATCAGGGTGAACCTGAACCGAAAGTCTGTCTTTTGCGTCAATCAGCTTTATAAGCAACGGGAAATATTCAAACTGCGCCGCATTTGCGCCGAGCGCGCCGCTCCCCCATTTTTCAAGCACCTTTGTAAGCGGAAGTCCGCTGTACTCGCCGTTTTCAACCGTACAGGTTCCGTCACGGTGGCAGGAAAGCACCCACGCTTCCGCCGCTTTTTCCGCCTCAGTTTCAAATCCGTATTCGGTTTTAAGGCGTGTGCCGCCCCAAAGATAGTCCTTAACAGGAGCCTTTAACAACAACGGATACATACTTTTATACACCTCTACTTACAGTCAAGAAATGCCGCGCCGATAATTCCTGCGTCGTTTCCGAGAGCCGCGACCTTGATTTCGGTCTGCTTTTTTATATTTCTTGCAAAGTTTTCGCCTTTTACATACTCTCTAACAGGCTCTACTATCGTATCGCCCTCTTTTGAAATTCCGCCGCCTATGCAGATAACGTCGGGCTGGAAAATATTTATACAGTTTGATATACCTATCGCAAGGTATTCGGTGTATTTTCTTGCAACCTCTATACCTGCGCCGTCCCCCGCGCGCATAGCGTCAAAAGCGGTTTTTCCGCTCACATTTCTTATATCGCCGCCGCACATATCCCACATTTTGCTTTCGGGGTAACGTATCATTGCCTGTTTGGTCTGGCGTATAAGAGCCGTTGCCGAGGCGTAGGCTTCAAAGCAGCCCTGTCTTCCGCAGGTACAGCCTTCGCCGCCCATACAGATTACGGTATGACCGATTTCCGCTCCCGCATAGTTTGAACCTGAATATATTTTTCCGTCGATTATAATTCCGCCGCCGACGCCTGTTCCGAGGGTTATTGCGACAAAATTTGCGGCCCCTTTGCCCGCTCCCGCGATATATTCGCCGTAAGCCGCGGAGTTCGCGTCGTTTTCTATGTATATATTCTTATTCAAATGCTTATAAAGCATTTCCGCCATAGGCACATCATAAAATTCAAGGTTGTTTGAAAAGCATACCACGCCGTTTATCGGGTCAATAGCACCGGGCGAGCCCACGCCGACGGATTCTATATCCGACATTGAAAGTCCCGCTTTCTCAGCCGCCTCTTTTGCGGCTGCCGCCATATCCGCAATTATTTCCTCGGCGCTTCTCGGGCAATTCGTTTTTCGCTTTGCCGCTGAGATTATTTTATAATCATCATCAACCACGCCTGCGACAATATTCGTGCCGCCGAGATCAATTCCTATTCTATACACGCTGATTTCCCCTTGCTTTCAAATATACGAATATTATCGCAGACAAATCCGCTACTGTCAAGGAGGTATATCAAAAATCAAGGATAAATTTGAATAATTTTCAATTGACATATACCGATATATTATGTAAAATATTGTCGGTGTTTTAAACACCCTTAAAGGCAACCTACAACGGTAGGCAAGCGGTAATAAATCCGAATCCGTTTTACGTGAGCGGATTTTCCGCATTGCATTGTTAAAATACTCGTTAATCCGAAAGGATTAACTGCGTTTTGTGCCTCGCCCTGCAAAAAATCTGCTACACGTAAAATCTACGACCTAAAAAGAGCGTATTTTAGAGTGGATTTTTATGCGGAGGAGGCAGCAAGGCTGTCGCCTTGCAACGACGACAAGTGAAAATACGCCGAAAAGACGCCGTTTTAGGCAGATTCGGATTATTACCACTTGCCTAGTCGGTTAAATCTTGCCCCTGCAAGGGGGTGTTGCCGATGGAGTACATAATTATAATTCTTGTTATAGTTTTATATTCGATCATAGCAATAAAAAAGAAATAGCCGCCCTGTCTGCAAACTAAGCGGCTAAATCTTTTAGTAACTTATTTGGGGCTAACCGTCTATCGGTTGCCTTTCTGTTTATATTATAACAAATTATTTTGATTTGTCAAGATTGTCAATGCAGTTATAATAAACACTTCAAAAATCAAGTATAAACTCTATTATAAACGCTGACGACCAGCCGAAATTGTATGCGCCGAGTCCCTCTCCCGTCTTTGAGTCGTAATATTCGTATATTCCGCGCTTTTCATTGTATACGGCATTTAAAATACGCTCGCGCATATCGTCCGCAAGGGCTGTAAAGCCGTAATTCTTCAAGCCTTTAAGCGCAAAATAGGCGGTGTTGAGCCACATAGGACCGCGCCAATAATCGCTGCTGCTGTAATCGGGGTCGTTGTAGGACACCGTCGGCATAAGCGGATAGAACAGTTTTTTATCACCCGCGGCTTCGGCAAGCGACTGCGCCCTGTCCTTCGGTGCAATTCCTGCGTAAAGCGGCATAAATGAAGCAGGCGAGAGTATTCCCGTGCCGATTTTGTCTTTAATCGTTATATCATTATAACAGCCGAGTTCCTCATTCCAGAAATATCTGTTTATTCTCTCGGCAAGCTCTTTTGATTTTCTGTGCCATAAATCCCGCTCGCCGTTTTGGAGTATCTCGGACATTTCGGCAAGAGCATCATACATCATAACGGCGTAGCAGTTAAGGTCGATTTGATACAGGTTCTGCGCACCGTATTTATCCCAGCGCACCGAGGTATCCCACCCCGACTCATACTTTGCGTATATTCCGCCGTCAATCGAATAGTAGTGAAAAAGTCCGTCACGGCTTCGCTCGTTTACCCAGAAGCTCTCATTTTTCCTGTATTTTTCATAAGCCTCGCTTAGAACGGTCTTATCGGGATTTAAACGGTACGCGCGCATAAAAGCCCATGGGAAAACAGGCGGTTTGCAGGCACCGTAGTCCGTTTTGCCGTCGGCATAGGTCACGTCGCAAAACATTCCGTTTTCCTTTTGTGTATTCCATATAACCCTGCACTGGTCGTATGCAAGCTCCTTATCCCAGCGCGCCGCCGCTATTGCGTGAAAAGCCGCGTCCCAATTCCAAACGCCCTTATATGTGGTAAGCGACGGGACTATCCCTTTAAGCGGACTCCACGGGTAATCATTGCCGACAAGAATATTGTCATTTAAAACGCCGTATGCCCTTTCAAGCAGTTGAGCGTCCCTTTTGTTTACGTCTTTTTTTATCCAATTACCGTTATCCATAGCGATCCCTCCGATTTATCTGTTACAAATATAACATACGTCCGTCGGCTGTACAACCGCCGATATTTTTACATTGGTGCATTATTTTAAGATGTTTTGACCCCCCGTCACACTAAAAAAGCGCACCATTGATATTAAAAAAGCAGGTTGTATAGTAAAATCCGCCGCATTATAATATATAATATAAAATCGGTAAAAAGGCGGGTTTATAGATGAGTTCAAGATACGAAGAAGCAAAACAGATATACAAAAAGCTCGGTGTTGACACCGAAAAAGCGATTGAAATGCTTAAAAACATTCCCGTTTCTTTGCATTGCTGGCAGGGCGACGATGTTATCGGCTTTGACCACGACGGACCCCTTACGGGCGGCATACAAACAACGGGAAACTATTTGGGCAGAGCAACCACCCCCGAACAGCTGCTGTGCGATATGGACAAGGCTATGTCGCTTTGTCCGGGTAAGAAAAAGCTGAATGTTCACGCCTGCTATGCGATATTTGAGAACGGCGAATTTGCCGACCGCAACGCACTCGAACCGCGCCATTTCAAAAAATGGGTGGATTTTGCAAAGAAGAACGGTATGGGTATCGACTTTAACCCCACATTTTTCTCGCACCCGATGGTAAAAAACGGACTCACGCTTTCTTCTCCCGACGAAGAGGTGCGCCGTTTCTGGATCGAGCACGGCAAGGCGTGCATACGTATATCTCAATACTTTGCCGAGCAAACGGGCATACCCTGTGTTATGAATATCTGGACGGGCGACGGCTTTAAGGACGTTCCGAGCGACCGTATGGGACCGCGTATGAGATACAAGGACTCAATCGAACAGATACTTTCAGAACCGTTTGACAAGAGCCTTGTAAAACCCTGCATAGAATCAAAAGTTTTCGGAATAGGAGTGGAATCATATACATCCGGCTCCGCCGAATTTGCGCTGTCCTTTGCGGCAACGCACGACGGTTGTCTGCCGCTGATGGACAACGGGCACTACCACCCAACCGAGGTCGTGTCCGACAAAATATCCGCTCTGCTCTGCTTCTTCCCCGAAATTGCCCTTCATATAACAAGGGGCGTGCGTTGGGATTCCGACCACGTGCTGACCTTTGATGACGAGACAAAGGAGATCGCAAAAGAAATAGTCAGAAACGGCGCAATCGGCCGCGTATATATGGCGCTTGACTATTTCGACGCAAGCATAAACCGCATTGCAGCTTGGACGGTAGGTTTCAGAAGCTGGCAAAAGGCGCTTTTAAACGCGCTCCTTTTACCAAACGAAAAATTAAAACAGCTTCAAGACGAATCGCGCTTTACCGAACTGCTTGTAATGCAGGAGGAGGTTAAAACATTGCCGTTCGGCGATGTTTGGGACGAATACTGCACCCGCTGCGGCGTATCAAGCAACGATTGGTTTAAAGAAGTAAAAGAATACGAAAAAGAAGTGTTATCGAAGAGATAACACTCCCGTTAAGACAAAGCTGTCCGCCTGATTGCGGACAGCCGTTTTATTTATTGATATTTTCAGCGATAAAATTCGGAACTTCGTCTTCGGGTATTCCGAGCGCTTCGGCAAGCTCGCCGTGCAGCAAAGTTTCAGCCTCATTTTTATATTTCATATCGACTGTTCCCATTTTTCTTCGGTCATTTTTATTTTTTGAATAAACGGAAACCGCTATTTCTATCAAATCAAGGATATTGTGCGAATTAAGCTTATCCGTATAATACCCGCGCACCTCCGTCTGCGACATTCCCGAAAAATCGTGTGACTGCATTGAAGGTATAAGAGATATAAGGTGCAGAGCCTGTTCTTTACTCATAACTTTCCGTATAAAAACCTTTTCGCTGTTTATAGGAGCATATACCGTGCTGTTTCGCTCCGAAATAGGGCGCAGTTTGTAATACGGCTGTTTTCCGACGCCTCCCGGGGTCTGCATTTCACAAATATCAACTATTTCACACACGCCCGTTTTTCCGTATACTACCTTTTCCCCAATACTGAACACTTCAATTTCCCCCTTTAATATACTTATATTTTAGCACCTAAAAAATTTTGATGTAAGTGATTTTTTCAAAAAACTGCAATTTTTATGGAATATATCCCCTTGACAAACGGGGAATTTTATTTTATAATAACGCTTGAACAATAATTCAAGTGTTCAACAAGGAGATGTTACAGTGGCGGATAAGAATGAAAATAATGAAATTCTTTGCGAGAACGAGGAGGTACATACCGACGCGGTAGATTTTGTTAGCAGCGAAATGCCGCCTATTGATGTGCTTTACGATCTGGCGGAGCTTTACAAGGTATTCGGGGACAGCACGCGGATACGTATTTTGTATGTGCTGTTTGAAAAAGAGGTCTGCGTTTGCGATATTGCCGCGGTGCTTAATATGACGCTTTCAGCAATTTCCCATCAGCTCAGGGTGCTTAAAAACGCGGGTCTTGTGAAATACAGAAAAGAAGGCAAAACAAGCTATTATTCCCTTGCGGACGACCACGTAAAGACCATAATCGGTCAGGGAATAGAACACGTTACGGAATAGGGGAATAATTATGAAAGAACACAAAGAAGACCTTATAAAAATAATAGTAAGCGGCGTGCTGCTTGCGGCGTTTATGTTGATAACAAAGCTGTTTTCGTTCCCGTGGTGGGTTGAACTGCTTATGTTTGTCGTTCCGTACCTCATAGTCGGCGGCGAAGTGCTTTTGGAGGCAGGCGAGAACATTGTCCACGGTGAAATTTTTGACGAATGTTTCTTAATGTGCGTAGCGACGATAGGCGCGTTTGCCGTCGGCGAATACCCCGAGGCGGTGTTCGTTATGCTGTTTTTCTCGATAGGCGAGCTGTTTGAGCATATCGCGACCGACCGCAGTAAAAAATCAATCACCGCGCTTATGGACATACGCCCCGACAGCGCAAATCTTGAAACCGAAAACGGGATTATAACGGTATCGCCCGAAGAAGTAAAGCAAGGCGATATAATCGTTGTAAAGCCCGGTGAAAAAATACCGCTTGACGGTATAGTTGAGGAGGGCGTTTCCTCGATAAACACCACAGCCCTCACGGGAGAATCTCTGCCTACGGACGTTGCCGCAGGCGACAAGGTCATAAGCGGCTGTGTGAACATAAGCGGCGTTCTGCGCGTAAGCGTAACCGATGTTTACGCCGAATCAACCGCCGCAAAAATACTTAAACTCGTTGAAAGCTCAGCCGAAAGCAAAGCTAAGCCCGAGAGCTTTATAAAACGCTTTGCGCATTGGTATACGCCGACGGTCGTTATACTTGCGGTCTTGCTGTGCGTTATTCCGTCGCTTATCGTCGGCAACTTTACACAGTGGTTCTACCGCGCGCTGATGTTCCTTGTTGTTTCCTGCCCCTGCGCGCTTGTTGTTTCAATACCTCTGTCATATTTCAGCGGCATAGGCGGCGCCTCCAAAAAGGGTATCCTTATAAAAGGCGCGGGTGCGCTTGAAAACATTTCAAAGGTAAAGACGGTAGTATTCGATAAAACGGGAACGCTGACCGTCGGCAGTTTCTTTGTAACGGCTGTCCATCCGAACGAAACAGACAGCGAAGAACTTATTTATCTTGCGGCGGCGGCGGAAAGCTACTCCGACCACCCGATTTCACGCTCGATAAGATCCGCCTGCAAAAAACAGATAGACCCGTCGGATGTAACCGATGTAGAGGAGATTGCGGGTCACGGCGTTAAAGCGGTTATCGGCGGAAAGCACGTTGCCGTCGGCAACGACAAGCTGATGAAAAAAGAAAATGTTGAATACCGCAACTGCCACAGGGTAGGCACAATAGTACACGTGGCTGTTGACGGACGGTACGCAGGTCACATAGTAATTTCCGATAAAATAAAGCCCGACAGCAAAAACGCCGTCGAGGCATTAAAGACGCACGGCGTTAAGACCGTTATGCTCACAGGCGACCTTGAAGCCGCCGCAAAGCAGGCGGCAGAAGAAATCGGGGTTGACAAATACTATGCCTCTCTCCTGCCTGCCGATAAGGTAACCCACCTTGAAGAAATTATCAATAAAGAAAAAAGCACCGAAAAAACCGCCTTTGTAGGTGACGGAATTAACGATGCTCCCGTGCTTGCCCGTGCCGATATAGGCATAGCAATGGGCTCTCTCGGCTCGGACGCCGCGATTGAAGCCGCCGATATGGTTATAATGGACGACAAGCTCTCCAAAATACCGCTCGCCGTTAAAATATCCGAAAAAACAAACGGCATTGTGTGGCAGAATATCATATTCTCGCTTACCGTAAAATTTGCGGTGCTTGCGCTGTCCGCTCTCGGACTTACAAATATGTGGGCGGCGTCCTTTGCCGACGTCGGCGTTCTGGTAGTGGCAATTCTCAACTCGACAAGAGCTATGAGACAACCGAAATAACTACTTGATAACCGCGCTGAAACCTGCCGCTTTAAGAGCATTTACCGCTTTTTCGGCGTTTTCTCTAACCGAGTATGCGCCCACCTGAACATAATACAGTCTGCCGTCTGACTTAGGTTTTTCGGCAGGCTGTTCATTTTTTCGCGTAAGACCGCCGAGTTCAATAAGCGACTCTGCTATCGCCGACGCCGCTCTGCCCGCAAAATCCTCCGTCAGAATGACGGGAGTGTCGGTTATGCTGTCCATAAACCCACATTCAAGCAGCACCGCGGGCATTTTTGTCTGCCTGCATTCCCCGAAATCCGCCTTTGCAAGCGGTGCGGCTCTGTTTCCTTTAAGACCCGTTTTTAAAATCAGCTTTTCATATAGCGTTTTTTGTATGCTTTCTGTTTTCTTATCCACTTTCAGATAGGTAAAAGCCATTATTCCGCCGCCTGAACCGCCTTTAATTCCCGCGTTGTGATGAACCGAAACATAGACGTCCGCGCCGAACGAGTTTGCCGCCGCCGCGCGCTTTGAAATAGGTATGTCCGTTTTTCCGCTCACATCGTCGGTACGTATAAGCGCAAAGCCTTCATATCCGTTTAAAATTTCCTGCACCTTTGTGCATATACGGCTGTTAAGCGACCATTCCCTTGTTTCGTTCGGGTCGATTGCTTTAAGGCATCTCTTGCCCGAAGTGCCTATACCGTGACCCGCGTTAAGCGCTATTTTATACATCTGCCGTTTCTCTCCTCAAACCTTCAAGATATTTCTGCGCTTTTAAGGCTTTTTCGCTGAAACTGTTGTTATACCACCACGCCGCCAGCACGGCAAGCAGCTCGGCAGAGCTTTCAACAACGCTTAAAACCGTGTTTTCATCTGCCTTTATTATATCTACACCGCACTTTTCAAGCACGATGTTAATTATCGCAATTGCAAGCATTGCCGTTCGCACAATGGTTGCTTTTGAAACCTTCATAAATATTTCCTCCGTTTTCTACTGCCGCCAGTCTTTTTTCAAAAATTCTTTGCCGTTCCTCCATAAGAGGGATCTTCTCGGTTGACCTGTTGTGCAGGTCAACCTTTTTTTCAAGCTGTTCAAGACGGTAGTTTACCAGCTTTCCCGAGGCTATTATGCCTCCTATCGTACCTACGAGCGTGCCCGCGAATGAGATAACGGCAACTATTACCGTTCCGCTCACTGTCCGTTTACTTCCTCTCTTACGATTTTTAAATAGTTTTCCCTTTGACGTGTGTTAAGCTCCGACTGCGAGAAAAATGACGAGTACGAAAACAAAACAAAGCCGTCTGCCCGTTCGTCCGATATGCAAATCCTTGCCTGCCTTGCTATTATATCGTCGCTTTCGCACCATTCCGCGGAGTCCTTTTCGGAGTCAGTCCCTATCTTATACGGCGCCAATCCGATAATCAGACTTACTTCGTCGTTTTTGTCCGCCGCGCCTTTCCATTCCGCCAAAAGATTTTCAAACCTGAAATTTTCGTCGGGATATTCAAAGCCAAAATATAACTGAGGAATTATCGCGTCAACGCAGCCGTTTTCTATCCACGCCGAAACGTCCGCATAGTATTCGTTGTAGTTTTTTTCAAGCGAAGCCGCAGGGCTTATGCTGAAAATAATATCCTTGTTTATAAATTTAACGGCGGTGTAACAGCCGCTTATAAGCGCGTTTACATTTGCCCTGCGCCAATCGTCCTGAGAAATGGGCGACTCGGTTTTTTCAAGATACTTTTCGTAGCTTGCGCTGTCAAACCCCGCGTCGGTAACGGGATAAAAATAGTCGTCAAAATGTATTCCGTCAACAGGATATTTGTTCAATATCTCCCTTATCCCGTCAATTATAAGCCCGCGCACCTCGGCGCTTGCGGGATTTAGATATATTCCCCTTTCGGTCGTGCATACGTTGGTATCGTTCTCGGTATCGTCATCATTGCGCCACTTGTACGCGGGACTCTCGGGGTTCAAACTGTTTATATCGTTTGTCGAGGTTGATACGCGGTATGGATTTATCCACGCGTGTACTCTCATTCCGTTGTTGTGACATAGCTCGGTCATATATCCGAATATATCAAAATCGTAGATCGCCGCCGCGGAATTAAGCGGAAAATAATCTGACTTGAAAAGCGAATCGCAGAACGCGCGCACGTGTATGTAAATATCCTTTATTCCTGCGTCCTTGCAGTTTTGAATTGCCGCGGCGAACTCCTCTTTTATTCCCTTTTCGCTTTTGAGCATTGCGTTTATTTCGCTGTGAGACAGCCATATTCCCGCGCTCGCGATACCCGCCGAAGACGCGCGCGCTTTGCCGTTGCCGTCTTCGGTCCTGCCGACGCACCCCGAAAGCAACAATACAATGCATATTAAAATTATTCCTATTTTTTTCATATAATCATCTGTCCCTTACTCGAACCTGTAACACTAAAAAATATTCTTTTTGTAGCGAACGCAAACGCTCCCTATTCCAAACGGAGCGGTACCCGTCACTCTCAGCCCCACCCGCTCGGCAGACCAAACCGACGGTTTCAGCTCATACTCCGCTGACTGAACGCCCGTGTATTTTGGATCTAACCTGAAATTCCTCGTTTCGCCGTCCGCCGAGATTTTTATGTTCAGCGCGTTTTGCGAACAGGCGAAAAGATTTATCCGCTCTATGCTCTTTTTTGAGCTTGGCTCCGACAGATCGGACGGCAGGGTTTTGAATTCCGCGCCGATTTCGGTAACAGCCAATGATACTCCGCCGAAATTAGCGGAGGTTTTGTCTGTTTCGGTCACCGCGCGCGCGTCAAAGCTGCCCGAAAGAGCCGCAATATAGCAGGTCTCGGTTGCCTTGTCTGCACATATAAGCGTAGCTTGCTGTCCCGAACAGTCGCCCCCGAGAAAACAAATTTCGACAGGAAACTCCCATATATACCATTCTACACCGTTTTTACCCGCCGAGTTGTTAAATATTTTTGAAATATTGCATACATACGCCCTGTTCCCGACAAAAAGAATATAATGTCCGTCCGAACAGACGGCAAACGCCTTTTTTATGTTTTCGTCGGACTCGGAATTTAATTTTTCCTGAACGGTGCACTCAAAATTTTTGACCGCCGCCGCCGAAAATCCGTTCATAGCGTAGAATTTTCGGTCAGCGCCGAGCCATATAAGTCCGCCCTTGCAGGAAACAATTGTCTTTTGGCTTATACAGCCGACGTCGTCGCGGATAAGCTCCGCACTCACCCTGTCCGCCTTTTTAAACACCTTTCCGCTGACCGACAGCGGGCTTAAAACATCGAAATTCCCTCGGTCGCTGTACGTTATCGCATATATTTCGTGATTTTTAAAAGCAACGGTTTTTCCTTTCATCACGGCAAGCGCCGTCACGGGGTCGTCCCTGTCGCCGACCTCGCAGACTGAGTCCTTCGGAAAATAAAGCGTATTATCGGTAGATGCCGTGTATATCCTGCCCTGCTTTCTTCCTCCCGAAGCGTACAAAACCGAATTGCAGGTGACAAAATTCTTGCAGGAGGCAATATCCTGCTCGCCCGACCTGTCGTTGCTCACACCGTAAAACACTATATTGTTGGCGCGACAGTTCTCCATCATAGGTATCGGGTAATCGCCGTCTTTGTCGGTAAATTTCACAATTCCGTTCACCTTGTCAACCGTCATTGTAATATCGGCATTGTAAAAATTCACGGTGCAGGACGTTTTCGACGAATCCATAGACCATTCGGTATATTTTGACGGCTCGCGGTATATACGGCACCGCAGATTTCCGCTCATAAGCTCGGCTGACGGAAGACGGAATGTTGACGAACGCCCGTCCGACGAATAGTACGCCGTTACCGTATTTGACATTACGTTGACCGATTCAAGACCCATGGGGTCTTCGGTATACGCTTCTCCCGTACCCTCGGTGATAAGGTAGTTGTTTCCCCGACCGTTTATGTAGACCGTAGGGGTATACATATTGCCGAACACTATATTCCATTCGCCGCTCGAAGGGTTGTATTTGTATATTTTGTATTCCGTTACCGCTGTATCGTAAATATTTTCAAGCCTAAAAACGCCGTAAATTCCGTCGCCCGAGGACCGATTTTCTTTGAAAAACGTGTATTCAACAGGACGCAAAAAAACATCAGATGTGGTTCGGCCGTTCATTATATATCCGCCGAAGACGGCGCCGCCGTTTGCGTCGACAAAATATATGTTTGTTTTATATATTGAATCGTCAATACAAACCCCCGTGCAGAGAATTTTACATTCTTTCCCGTTTATATTGAAGGTGCCGTCCGAAACATAATACATTTGACCGTCAAGATTATATTTTGCTATTCCGCTGTCAACTATTGCGGAGTCTGCCGAAGCCGAAATTCCGGGTCGGGTCTGTAAAAGTCCGTCTTTAAACCACATATTTTTACAATCCGCAAGACCGCCGTTTTGATACTGCCCGTTTTCGGGCAAAATACCGCCGTTTAATGCCTTTACGGTATACTGCTTTGCGCTGTTTGGCTTGATTGATGAAAATTTCACTGCATATCCACCCCGCCGTCGTCATTGGGAATAACGTCTTTAAGAACGCCCCTGCCCGCAAGCGCAGCCGAACGTTTGGCGTTATATATATCGGTGAAGACGGAATTTTTTGTGTTTCCCTCCGAAAGCGAGAGGAGCATAGCTGTACCGTAGCACAGTGCGTCAAGCTGTTTGTCGCTGCAATCGCGTATACCGTCCGACAGGTCGTCTATCCCGCGCATACGCAGGTCGTAGCATATTTGATTGATTACGTCGGAAGCGCGCCTTATAACCCCGCTGTTTTGAGCGTTTTCCGCTGTTATATCAACCCCGACAAGCGCCGCGGCTTTTCTGTAAACCTCATATCCCGTCATTCGCTGTCCTCCTCATATATCAGGCTGTCCTTCTGCGGTAAAATTCCGTCAGGCAGACGCTTTATAACCTGCTTTGCCGTTATTATGCCCTTTTCGTAAAGAGATAACAGGGTATTTACACTGTCGCTTTCGCTGTATACGGTGCCTTCCGCAACGTCAACGTTTGCGTTTATAAGCAGATCGGTGTATCTGTCGGCGTTAAAGGGCATATACCACACGCCGTTTTCATCGCTGATTTTTATGCGGCGGTTTCCGTACTGCGTCACCCAAAAATCCGCCCATATTCTTGATATTTCTTCTACAAATGCGTAAAATTTGTTCTTTATTATCTGCAACGGCATTATCGCGGCGTCGCGCATTGTGTTAAGCGCCGCGGCGTTGTCGGGACGGCTGTCGCCGAGGGCTACCTCATTGGCTCCGCTCTGCGTTAGGGTATTTTCTATAAGCCGGCTGACAGCGGCGGTGTAGTTTGCGCCGAACTCAGGCGGCGAAATATATTTTACCGCTCCCGCAACATCTTCGTTTGAACAGAACACCTTTATTATTTGCCCCGGCTCGTTGGTTATATCTTCTGTGACGGTGTCGCCGTTTACCACCATCATCGGCATACCCATAACCATTGAAGCCCACACGTTCGCCGTTATCATTCGGTTTATGGCTATCTGGTTGGGTATAAGATATGTAACCTCGCTTTCGCCGTAGATAAGATTACCTCTGTTTTCCCACGAAAAAACGGCTAACGGATACCGCCTGAGCCCCGTATCGTATTCCGCGCGCACAACGGCGCGTCTTGTCGTCTTCTTACATTTAATTGTATAACTTCCGTCCCTTTTATATTCCTTATAAAGTCGGGTAAGCACCGTCACCTTTCCGTCGCGCGCGTCCTCTTTTATCATTCTGAGGTCTTCTCTGCCTACGCCGCAAAGCCTTGCCTCGCGCAGCACGTCGTCGGCGTTTTTCGTGCTTGATATTATAATGTACGGCTGTTCCTGCGCCGATATCACATACGGGTCGGCAAAAAACACGTTTTCTATATCAAGCACCTCGCAGTTTATGTCGCCCTTTATCGGAACGCTTTTCTTTTCGTCCGCATACAGTCCCGTTGACACAGCAGAGTCCCAATAGGTGTATATTACCGAACTACCCTTAACATAGGCGTCTCTTAACGCCTTGCTTTCAAGCGCGTCAAGTCCGACCCTTTCGGCGGTAACGCGCTGATAGTCGCCCAGCGCCGACATTATTATGTTTATTTCGTCCGTGTCGTTCTCACCGTCAAACACATAGGAGGGGTCGTTGGCAATATCGCTCTTTTTAAGCTCGAATTTTCTTCTTAACCCCACCGTGTTCGGCAGACCGTCTGCGCTGAAACTGACCCTTACGGGTCGGCTGAGTACCTGCGCCATTTTGTAATCGCCTATACGCTTTATCACGTTGTGCCTGACAAGAGGACGGTCGTTTCCGCATTTCGCGCCGTGCCATTGGTCGCCTATATAAAACCTTTCGTTTATTTTGTTCTGTTCAAACATTCCGCGCTGACCGAGCGACGCCTTAAAATCTACGGCGTTTTTGTATTCCTCATATATTTCAAGCGGGCTTAATTCCATATATTCACTCCGTTCTTTATGTTATTCTCTCAGCCAAAACCCGATGTTTTGACTGAGAGACCGTCCTTAGATATGTGACATCGGTTTACGCTGAAACCGTTACCTTAGCAACGTTGGAATCAACGCCTGCAATGCCGTTTACGCTTACGCGTACAAAGTAGTAGTAGGTTCCCGCGGTCAGATCCTTCGGTACTGTAAAGGTCGCGGCATTGGCTCCGCCCACCTTAACCGCCGATTTGCCGTTTGCGTCGCACTGATACCACTGGTAAGAAAGAGTCTTGCCTGTGCAGGAGGCTGTTACCGAGAGTGTCGCGGTTATTGAGCCTGCCGTAGCGGATTTGTTCGCGGGCTGTGCCGAAATTGTGATTTCGGGCGATACCCACGTCCATACCGCGTCAAGACCGCTTTTGTTTACGAATACATCATAGTAAATGCGGTAGTCGAACTTGTATGCGTCGGCGTCTATGTTCTGTTCGGGGGTGAAAATTCTCATCTTTTCGGTTTTCTTAACAAGATGAGCGCCGCTTTTCGGACATACAAGCATATAAATATCGCGTGAGTTGGCGGCAGGCGTAAATCCGCCGTCGTTTGCCGAATTAAAGGTGTATGCGGTCTTCATTCGCTCCGCAACAACAGGTATTACGGCTACGCCGTTTATGGATTTAACCTTTAAGTTAATGTCGCCCTGCTTGAAGTCGGATACCGTCATCATTCTCGAAATTTCGGAAGAATTTTGAAGCTCTGCATACATATAGCTGTCAACAAAAGCGACCAGCTCTTCGTCGTAGCCGACGGTTGACTGAACATTGTTTATAAGACTGCAAAGCGCCTTGTATGGCTTGTCGGTGTCGCCGTCGATAACGTTGGCTCGGGTCATAGCAAGACCTGCGAGCTTTGAAATAACATAAGCGTCGCACTCGGGAACGACCTTTGTTCTTACATATTCGCCGAGGATTTTGCCTGCGAGATTTGCAACGCCCGTCTCGCTCATATCCTCACGGTCTATCTGCAAGGAACGCGCCCTGTCCATCGCCATAGTGTAAGATGTGTTGGATACGGTTATCGCACCCTTTGTAAAGCCTGTGTCGCGGTCATAGTCGGCAAGGCCTTGGAAATCGACGTCGGGTATAATTACGGTCTTCGCGCCGACAAACTTTGCCGCAAGCGCGTTGTCCGCGAAAAATCCCGTTGCGCTTTTCTGCGCAAACATTCTGTCAAGCTCCGATGAATATTTTTCTGCGTTTTCAAGTGAATTAATTGCCATTTTCATTTCTCCTTAGTGAGTTATCCCCAAAGACCCTTTAAAAATTCTGCTGCCTCGGGGTTTTCGGGCGAGCCGTACGCCCTTTGCGAGCCTATGCTCGCCCTTTTTGCTTCTTTTTGCCTGCGCGCGGCGTCTTGCGCATTACGCGAGCATTTGTGCAGGTATCTGAGATATTCGTCAAGCAGATCTGTCCCTCTCTCAATAGAGGTTTCTCTTACCGCTTCGGGTATTTCCTCAATGCTTTTAATTTCGGGGAACTCTTTTTTAAGCTCCTCAAAACCGCTTTCCTCGCCCGTTTTCATTCCTTCAAGCCGCATTATATGCTCCGCCAGCTCCTCGTTTCCCGCGCACCCTTGTAAGAGCTCCTGTTTCCTCTTGTTATTCTGCATCTCCTCAATGGTGTTCAAAAACTTCGACACGCTGCCGCCGTTTTTTGCCGCCAAAGCTCTGATACGGTTGTAATCGTCCGAAATAGCGTCGAACTTCATACCCTTTTGCGCAAGTTGCGCCGCCTCGTCGGCGGTAAGATTTTTAATTTCCTTGTTGAATTTTACGGGAATAAGAATTTCGTTTTTTGAAGGCTCGGTTATGGTTTCCCCGCCCTCTGCCGACTCCGCCCCCGATTCCTGTGGTTCGGTCATCTCAGGACATAAAGTCTCTTTTTCCATTTTTCTTTCTCCTTCTCAGAATTGCTTTTAATTTTGTTCGCTGCCGTCGTAGTTTAAAAAGTTTTCATATTCCTTTTTAATCCTGTCGACCGCCGCCGTCCGCTCCGCACTCCTTTTAACGGCTTTTTTGTCCCTCTCGGGTTCGGAAGATATTCCGAGCAAAAAGCCGAAAAGAAAAGCACTTATACAGACGGATATAACCGTGATCAACATCATACGTCCCATCCTCCGTTTAAATCGTTTTGGGTGATTCCCTTTAAGCCCTCATATGCAGGCTGACGTTCCCTTTCGGGGTGAAAAAATTTTACGTCCTCAAAAGCGTATCTCAACGCGTCGCATAAATGGTTGTCGCAGTCCTTTGGCAGCCGCAGACCGTTCTCGCATAGGCGGTCGTCATATATGTACGAGGAAAGCTCGCGTATCATATTAACGCATTTCGGGTCGACCGTTATGCTGTATTCGCATATTTTAGCTATGCCGTTCAATATGCTGTCCCTGCCCTTGACCGACGGGGTTATTCTCGGTACTCCGAGACGCCTTAAATCGTCGTTCGACTTCGGCTCCGCACAGTCGGCGCGTATTCGCTCCTTTGCGTATCCCCGACGTCTTATTTCGTCGGCTATATCGCAGTTAAGCATACGCTTTTTGTAGAACTCATCGTAAATGTAAATTTTCTTCTCGATAGGGTTTGCCTTAAAGGCAATAAATGCCGTGGGGTCGTTCGCGTATCCGTAATCAAGCCCGAAAAAGTGTTTCCAGCGGTATTCCTCGCTCTTGTCGGTATCTATCCTGCCTACGTGCCAATTTTCAAACACAAGGCCCTCGGATATTCCCCAATTTCCAAGCCCCGCCACCTCATATTTGCGGCGGTTTGCGCGCTTCATACGTTCAAAAACCGCCCTGTCGGTATCGTCAAGAAACTCGTTTATCAGATAATTGGTGGAAAATACCGCAACGTCTTCGGATTTGCTGTCAAAAAACCGCTTTTTCAGCCAATGGGAATCACTCCAAGGGTTAAACGTTACCGTGGTCTGCTTAAAAAGCGGCGGCTCTACGTTTCCTCTCGGAACCGACAGATCCAGCTTGTCAAAGTCCGCTTCGCTCGCTATTTCAAACGCTTCCTCTATCCAGACAAAGTTGAGCGTACCCTTGGAAACCGTGGTTGACGCCAGCTTTAAAACATCGTCAAATCCGCGGAAAATAATTTTTTGTCCCGTGGGTTTATAGGTCATTTCAAGCGGCGAAAGCGTGTTGCTCCAAAGGTGAGCCACGTTAAGCCGCTCCTGCGCCCATTTCAGCTGTGCAAAGGTTGAGTCGCGGTGGGTGTTCATAACCTGCCTTACGACCAATAAATTACTGTTTTCATATTTCATAAGTCTGAAAATAAAGTTAAGCGCCGTCGTAGCGGATTTCTTAGAGGCTTTGCCGCCTTTAAGCACGCGGTAGCGTTTACGGCAGTTCCAAAATTCGTCATACCCCCTGCCGACGGTCTGCGACATCTTAATTTCCGATGTCGTCAATAATCATCACCGCCTTGCAGGAGGATTTTTCCCCGACGCCGTCATCTTCGTTCACAATAGCTCTCAGCTCCTTTATGGCGGCAAGGTCTCCGCCCGACGCCTTTTTGTAAAGCGCTATCATCACCGCGGTCTTTCTTGTGGGATTTTTAAGCTCGTATCCCTCGTCTTTAAGTGACTGTTCCTCCGCCTGTGACAGCCTTTCGTTCAGAAGCCGTTTTACCGTACTGTGAAAAAATTTGTTTTTGTCGCTCATCGTTACCCCTCCGGCAGCTATATATTAGCAGGACATTTTGGGACATTCACCGACACATTTGAAATATCCGTAATAATTGTTAATTTAAAGTTCATAAAATTCCCTAACGAACGCAATATTGCGCGCCTATAATAATGACAGCGAAAAAAAGAAAGGGGATCTTGTTATGAACGATACAGAAAGAAACAATGACCTTGAAAATATAAACAATTCCGACTCGGAAGCGCGCATATCAGGCTTTGACTCGGTGAACGGAACAGACACACGCGAAACCGATTCGGGTTCGGGATATACCGTAACTCCCGAAAGCGGCTACTACACAAGACAGAAAGATGAGATAATTCAGGACAACGCGCAGACCGAAAGCGCACCGCAAAGCTCGGATTCAGGCAATGTACCGCCTGCCGAGCCGCCGCGCAGTTACTATTCTCAGCCTTACGGCTATAACTACCGCCCCGTAAAGCCCAAAAAGGAAAAAAAGCATAATAAAAGATACGGGCTCGGTGCGGTTGTCTTGGCGGCTCTGCTCGCCGCCGTCATAGGCGCTTCAAGCGGAATAGCCGCCGTAAAGCTGACGTCGGACAAAAACAAGACCGTCGACCTGTCCTCAGGCGTTTCGGGCAGTAACGTAAACATAAACGTCGATGAAACGGCGGAATCGGTGGTCGAAGCGGTTGCCGATAAAGTCACGCCGAGCGTTGTCGGAATAAGAACAACCACCTCTGTCACCAGCTTTTTCGGCGGCAGCAGCGAATCTACGGGCGAGGGCAGCGGCGTTGTATATTCGTCCGACGGATATATAATCACTAACTATCACGTTATCTCGGGCGCGCTGTCGGGAAGCGGCTCTAAAATCGAGGTCTTCCTTGACAATAAAGCGTCAAAATCATATACCGCAACCGTTATCGGATACAATATCTCGGTTGACCTTGCCGTAATAAAGATCGACGTAACGGGTCTTACCCCTGTTGAAATAGGCGACTCGTCAAATCTTAAAGTCGGTCAGTATGTAGTAACAATAGGCAACCCCGGCGGACTTGAATTTATGCGAAGCGTAACATACGGCGTTATCAGCGGTCTTAACCGCGTGGTATCGTCCGACTCAAATGTCGAACTTATCCAGACCGACGCCGCGATCAACCCCGGCAATTCAGGCGGCGCGCTTGTAAATACTAAGGGTCAGCTTGTCGGTATAAACAGCTCAAAAATAGTGTCCGAGGAATATGAGGGAATGGGCTTTGCTATCCCTGTCAACACGGTAGTCGAGGTATGCAAATCCATAATTTCAAAGGAAAACGACCCCGAACCTTATATCGGCATAACCATAAGCGAACGCTATACCGCCGAGGTGCTTAAATTCTACGGCTATCCGACAGGCGCGGTAGTTCTCAGCGTTGCAGACGGCAGTCCCGCCGAGTCGGCAGGCATTAAAAAGGGCGATATAGTCACCGAGTTCAACGGCACCAAAATAACCGAGTATAACGTTCTTGATAATCTGCTCCAAGAATGTTCGCCCAAACAGACGGTTGAAATGAAAATATACCGCAACGGCAGATATTACACCACCGATATAACCATCGGCGCAAATAACTGAAATTAGATTGTAGAGGTTAGATTTTAGATATTAGAAGGCTCACCTCTTTTCATAGAGGTGAGCCTATTTATTCTGCTAAACTCTGATTTATTTTAATTTTCAATTATAAATTTTCAATTTTAAATCGTGTTATTGTCAACACTTTTTTGTGTTTTTTGGTAAAATAAGTTTGGGGTGAATTTTAAATGAAATATAAATATCAGAGATTAAGAGATTTAAGAGAAGATAGAGACATAACACAAGCCGGAATTGCAGAATTGCTGAATGAACACACAACACAATATCAACGTTGGGAACGCGGAGAAAGTGAAATGCCCGCCCATATAATAAAAGCGTTGTGTATTTACTATAACGTATCGGCTGATTATATTTTAGGACTGCCGGAAAATATGCCCTTTCCGAAAAACGGCGAAAAAGCAACAGATTAAGGCTTAGCCATATAAATAATATTGGTATAAAAATAGGCTCACCTCTATGAAAAGATGTGAGCCTATTTGTTTCGCAAACTCTAATTTATTGTTAATTTTCAATTTTCCATTATCAATTTTTAATTCTTGTTAAAGTCTTCCAAAACAAGACCTTCGTTGCGTTCAAGCGCCCAATTAATGTTCCATTCGCTTGTAAAAATAAGAATGTTATTGCCCTTAAAATCCTGAACCCACTTTGTATCGGAGGTGAGATTTAAGGATTTTACGTCTATATCCGCGTTGCGTATCCAGCGGATATACTGATACGGCAGATTGTTCCGCATTACCTCGACATTGTATTCGTTTTGAAGCCGATATTCCAAAACCTCGAACTGCAAAACGCCGACCACGCCGACTATAACGCGCTCCATACCCGTATTCGGCTCGTGGAATATCTGTATAGCGCCCTCCTGCGCTATCTGCTCAACGCCTTTTACAAACTGCTTGCGCTTTAAGGAATTTGTTTGCTCTATAACCGCAAAATGCTCGGGCGCAAAGGTGGGTATTCCCTCAAATTTAACGTGTTTTTTAGGCGAACAAACCGTATCGCCTATCGAGAAAATTCCGGGGTCGAAAACGCCGATTATGTCGCCCGCATACGCCTCGTTTATTATCTGGCGTTCCTCCGCCATCATTTGTTGCGGCTGCGACAGTCTCAGGGTCTTGCCGCCCTGAACGTGATAGTATTCGGCTCCTCTTTCAAATTTTCCCGAACAGATACGCAAAAACGTTATCCTGTCGCGGTGCGCCTTGTTCATATTCGCCTGAATTTTAAAAACAAACGCGGAGAAATTGTCGTCAAACGGGTCTACCCCGCCCTGCTCGGTCATACGCGCAAGCGGCGAGGTGGTCATTTTAAGAAAGTTTTCAAGGAACGGTTCAACGCCGAAATTGGTGAGCGCCGAACCGAAGAACACGGGCGTAAGCTCGCCCTTTTGCACCTTTTCCAAATCAAACTCATAGCTTGCGCCGTCAAGCAGCTCTATTTGGTCGACCAGCTCCCTGCGCTGATACTCGCCTATAAGCTCGTCTAACTTTTCGGTGTCGGTTATATCGCACTCTATCGCGGTCAGCTTTTCCTGACCTCTGTGGAACTCGTTAAAGGTGAGAATTTGGCGCTTGTCGCGGTCAAACACACCCTTAAAGCTGACTCCGCACCCTATCGGCCAGTTGACGGGATATGTGCCTATTCCGAACTCTTTTTCAAGCTCGTCAAGCAGTTCAAACGGATCGCGCGCCTCACGGTCGAGCTTGTTTATAAACGTAAATATCGGTATATGCCGCATAGCGCAGACCTTGAACAGCTTTCTTGTCTGTGTCTCAATACCCTTTGCGGCATCTATAACCATAACAACGCTGTCCGCCGCCATAAGCGTACGGTAGGTATCCTCCGAGAAGTCCTGATGCCCGGGCGTGTCGAGAATGTTTATGCAATATCCCTCATACTCAAACTGCATTACCGACGAGGTTATTGAAATTCCGCGCTGTTTTTCAAGCTCCATCCAGTCCGACACCGCGTGCTTCGCGGTAGCCTTACCCTTAACGGAACCTGCGGTCTGTATAGCACCGCCGTAAAGCAAAAACTTTTCGGTAAGGGTGGTTTTGCCCGCGTCAGGATGCGAGATTATCGCAAACGTGCGGCGGCGTTTTATTTCGCGTTCTAATTCTGTCACTTAACATAGCCCCTTAATAATTCACATCAACCTTATAAGTTTATCATATCGGAGCCTTTTTATCAAGAAAAATACAAATTAAAGGTCAATTATTCCTTTTGATATAGTTCGCCTGTTCGCCCTCGGTATATGAGGGGTACTCGCTTTCGTCAAACTTTTTGATTGCCGTATCGCCGTCAACGGTGCATTTTGTTACGGTGATATAACCGGAAATTCCCCCGTTTTTATAGCCCTCAAACTTCATAAGTATCCCCGTATTTTTGTCAACAAGCATCATAAAACCGTCATTGTTATGCTTTTCGGCAGACGACGGCTTTGTCGTGCCTGTAATCTTAACACAGCTTCTGCCTAAATAATCAACACCGTCTTCCGCTATCGACCACCGCTCAAAATCCGACAAATAGCTGAAAGCCATTCCCTCGGGCAGCATAGAAAAAGACGCCATAGGGCAGTTGGTGGCATTTACCCTGTAACAATAGCAGGGCAATCCGTCGCCCGTGTCGGGAGAAATTATTATCCGTTCTTCAAGCGGAATATAAGGCGAATCGGCGCGTTTATACTTCTTTAAATATTGTCGGGAATACGTTTTTTGGTTGTGGTCAACAATTGTCAGAAAATCGTTTTCCGAGCCGCAAAATGTTTCGGAGTTCAAGCGGCCGCGGTCATATACCGCCTCGTAAGCCAAAGATTTGTCAATATCCGCATAGGAATTTACCGTTAAGTCGTCCCCTGCCAAATGGACATTTACGCTTAATTCAACCTTGTTGAAATGATCTATCGTATTGAGCATTTTATTATATATGTCGGTCTTTGGGTCGGCAAAGGTCTCGCCCGTGACGGACGGCGAGGCTCCGTCCTGCCTTGTAACCCTTTCTTCGCCGTCAAATTCGGTATATTTGAAATCGCCGCCGCTGTCCACCTCGGAAAGAGGAATACCGTTTTCATAAGCCGTTTGAAAAATGCTCTTTGTTTTAACAATTATTTCTTCAAGCATTTCCTTAGCCGATACCCTTACGGGTTTTACGCAAAAGGCACCGCAAATTAACACCGCAATCGCGGCGCAGACGGCGGCAGCCTTTTTCGGCGCGGTCTTTATTAGACCCCAATACGGCTTTTTCTGCGATTTTATCAGCCTTTGCATTTTCTTATTAAAACCGTCCGAAAAAGAAAAATTAATTGCATTTTCATCGTCGGGAACACTAAGAAATTCGGCGGAAACCGCAACCCTTAAAGCCGATATAAATTCTTCTTTGCATATTGACATAGCCTTTCCTCCTTATTTAGCATTTTCAACAGTGTTTTTTTGCCGCGCACCAGCTGTTTTTTTACCGTTGATACGGGCAGGTTCAGCATTTTTGCAACCTGTTTTACGGGTATTTCCAATACAAAGTGATAATAAAGCACGTTTCTGTATTTTTCGTCTAAGTCCTTAATCGCACAAAGCACCTCAGCGTATTCGCCTTTTTCGCAAATTCTGTCGGTAAAATCGTCGTCCGATAACGCTTCGCCGTCAGCTTTTAGATATTCTCTGTTGCTTTTATTCTTGCGAATACGGTTTAAAGCGGTGTTTTTAGTCGCCTTTAAAAGATAATTCCGCATATCCGTTTCGTTGGCAATGCTTTTTATAACGGGCATATACCTCTGCGCGATATTAAGAAAAACATCGTGAACAACGTCTTCGGCGTCTTCCCTGTTATGTATATAAGACAACGCGAGACAAACCATCTGTTTTCTGTATGAATAAAACAGATTTTCAAACAGATCTTTATCGTCGGTATCATCAATAAAAGTTAAGCACAGCGCTAACATATACCGTATAAACACCTCACTTTTTGTTTACTCGAACCCGTCGAGGTTTCACTCGCCGGTCTACACCCATACAACACACGAGAATTGAAAAAAGGTGACAATTTTTTATAAAAAGGTTGAAGAATAACGCGAAAAAAGGTAAAATAGGGAGAGAAATAATTTGAAATGCGGTGGTGCTACGATGAAAATACTCATTTTAAGCTGTAACACAGGCGAGGGACACCACAGCGCCGCCTTGGCAATAAAAGAAGTGTTGGACAAACGCGGTCTCGAAAACGAGATAACCGACCCCGTATCGTTTGCGGGGGATTTTGCGAGTCGCAAGGTCGCCGACATATATAATTCTATGATAAAGCGCAGTCCGCGCACATTCGGAAAGGTCTACCGCGTGGGGGAGAGTTACAGCAACAGGTTTAACCGCTCTCCCGTGTATTTTGCAAATTCGCTTTACGCAAAGCGCCTGCTTGAATATATAAAAGCGCAGTCGTTTGACCGCGTTATCTGCACCCATTTATACGGTATGGAGGCTATGACCGCGATAAAGCGAAAGCTCGGCGTGCATATACCCTGCTACGGCGTTTTGACCGATTACACCTGCATACCTTTTTTCTGCGACACGGCGCTTGACGGATACTTTATTCCACATACCGCTCTTGCGGACGAAATAGCCGAGAAGGGCATACCGCGCGAAAAACTGATTGCGACGGGGATACCCGTATCCGAAAGGTTCTTAATAAAGACCGATAAGAACGAAGCGCGGAAAATTATAGGCGCCGACGTATCGAATCGTATGTATCTCGTAATGACGGGCGGCGTAGGCTGCGGAAATATATCGGAGATATGCGACGGAATTATAAAAAGCGAGCAAGGAGATTTTTCAGTCACGGTGCTTGCGGGCAAAAACGAAAATCTTTTGTCCGAACTTAACGCGCGCTACCGAACCGACGATAGGATAACGGCTGTCGGGTTCACAAGGGACGTGCCCGTTTATATGAAAGCCGCCGACGTGCTGATAACAAAACCCGGCGGTCTTTCAAGCACCGAAGCCGCCGCCTGCGAGGTTCCGCTTGTCCACCTTATTACAATACCCGGGTGCGAAACCAAGAACGCCGAATTTTTTGAAGCCCTCGGAATGTCGGTAAAATCGTTGTCGCCGAGTGAGGCGGCAAAAAAAGCTGCCGCGCTCGCAAAGGACAGGCCTGTGTGCGAAAAAATGCTTGCGGCGCAAAGAGCCGAAATAAACAAATACTCCGCACGCGATATTGTGAAAGCGGTGACCGAATTATGACGCACGGAAATTTACTTTCTCAAATTTCAATAGTTATCGCAGGTTTTATTTCGGGCGGTATTATGTTCAGTTGGCTTATACCCGCCGTGTTTTTAAAAAAGGATATATGCGAGATAAGCGCCGACGGCAACCCGGGAGCGGGAAACGTATTTATGAACTGCGGTGTTTTTTGGGGCAGTATTTGCCTGACGCTTGATATTTTAAAGGGTCTTATCCCTATGTATTTTGCGACAATTTCTGTAAATCCCAAAAGCGTATTTTTCACCCTCGCTATGACAGCCCCCGTTTTGGGACACGCGACGGCTCCGTTTAACCGCTTTCACGGCGGAAAATGCATAGCGGTGTCGTTCGGGGTGCTTATAGGCTGCGCAAAGATAAGTTTAATAGGACTTGTCACCCTTGCCGCCGCATATATACTGCTTTCAACCATTTTGAAAATAGACCCGATAAGAAAACGAAGTATAATCGTGTTTGCGATTTTCGGGTTTGTATCAGCCGTTTTGTTGATAGTAAAAAAGCAGTATTTTACAGCCTTAGGCTGTGCCGCGATAGCCGCGGTCGGCGTTTACAGGCATATTTGCGATAAAACCCATATCCGAAAGGAGAATACCGAGCAATGGACAGAAAAACAAAAAGAATTATGATTTTAATAGCCTTCGGGGTGGTGCTCTTCGTAGGTCTTACCAACCTGAACGTGGTGTGGTCGGCTGTCGGTTGGGCTATATCAATGCTGTTGCCGCTGGTTGCGGGACTCGTAATAGCGTTTATACTCAACGTGCCCGTAAAAGGCTTTGAAAAGCTGATAAACCGAATGTTCAGAAAGTGCAAAAAGCAACCGAACGAACGGGCGGTAGATATTATAAGCATTGTGCTTACGGTCATCTGCATTTCCCTTATAATAGCGCTTGTTGTGACTACGGTAATACCCGAACTTGTTTCCTCGGTCAAAAACATATACTCGCTTGTTGAAAAGCGCTGGCCGATATGGATAGACTATATAAGCCATTCCGAGTTTGACACATCTGCGCTGACAAATTGGATGAAGTCAATAGACGTTGATAAGATAATCGGCACCGCTACCAGCAGTATGGGTTCGGTTCTCAATTCGATAATCGGAATAACGAAATCCTCAATTTCAATAATAACAACGTCGCTGTTCTCGATAGTAATAGCGTTTTATGTGCTTATTGACAAGAAATCGCTTGCGAAAAAAACAAAGAAATACATTTACGCCTACATCAACAAAAAACACGCCGACAGGATATACCGCGTGTCGGATATAATAAGCGCTACATACAGTAAATTCCTTTCGGGTCAGTGTGTTGAAGCGGTCATACTCGGAGTGTTTATGTTCGTATCGTTCAGCATATTCCGCCTGCCCTATGCGGGGCTTGTTGCGGTGCTTACGGCGGTGTGCGCCTTTATTCCCTATATCGGCGCTTTCGTTTCCTGTGTTACGGGCGCTCTGCTTACTCTGATATACGACCCGTCAAAGGTAATTCTCTGCGTAATAGTCTACTCGGTCGTGCAGTTTATCGAAAATCAGTTCATATATCCGCACGTTGTCGGCAACTCGGTGGGTCTTTCGGCTCTGTGGACGTTGCTTGCGGCTTTGATTGGCGGTAAGCTGTTCGGTCTTGTGGGAATACTGTTCTTCATTCCGCTTACGGCGGTCATAATCACGCTTGTTGAGGAATCTACCGACAAGCGTATCGCAAAAAAAGAACAGCCCGAGGATATTGATATGCCGCCCAAAACCGAGGACGGTCTATAACGAAACGCTTATCAAATAATCCTCTAATTTAAAGAGCTTTATGCCGCTTTTTATTTCCTCAAACGACACCGTTTTTATATCCCTTATCCCCGTTCCTATGCGTTTGAGGTACGCTTCCTTGGCGGTCCATACTTCAAAAAAGCGATACATCTGAGCCTTGCTCAATTCTTCGCAAAGCTCGCCTGATACTATGTAATCACGGTCGCCGTCCTTGCAAATGCGCTTTAACACCGCGGGATTTATCGGACGTATTCTTTCAACGTCAATGCCGACAGGCGCCGTATCAACACAGCACACCGCAACATTGTCTGAATGGCTTATGTTGAATTGAACCCCGCTGTTTAAAACATAGGGCTTGCCGAATTTGCCGACTGCGAACGAAATTTCATCAATCGGCATAGCGGTAAAAGACGAAATCATTCTGCGCGCTAAAAGCTCGCCTGCAACGGTGCGCCTTCTGTCTTCGTCATACAAAAAATTATTCACTTTCAGACGTCTTTCCCCGCTCATAAGCGAAAGACCGTATGCATATTCTTCATCGGTCATTTCCGAAATGTAAATATGCTCCCAATTCATTTTCATCAGCCTTTGTCTTTATACTCTGTGATAAAAATTATATCACACAATTAAGGGCTTTTCCATATTCTTTTTAGACAAGAGGTGATAACGTGGACCCATACCGTGAATTTTCCGAGCGCGGCACACCCGATTTTCGGTTTGCCTGCTACAAGCACCGCCATCCGCTTGCGGGAACTATGATAAATATGCATTGGCACCCCGAAATTGAAATGCTTTATATGCGCCGCGGTGAGATCGAGGTTACGGCAGGCAACGAAAAACGCCGTCTTACAAACGGCGATATAATTTTTATAGAGCCTGACCGCCTGCATATGATAGTCCAGAAAACCCCCGAAATACAGTATGACGCCGCGGTATTTTCAACCTCGCTGATAGAGTTTTCCGATGAAAACTTTTTTCAGACGGAAATAACCGCTCCGCTCAAAAGCGGCGAAGCGGAATTTTCGGGCGCAATCCCCTCGGGCAGCGAATTAAATTCAGAAATATCCTATATTGCAAGAAAAATGTTTGATTGCGATATAAATTCAAAGGCGGCTGTAATAGCCGATATGGTTTACATAATGTCGCGGTTGTACGGCGCAAAATACATCAAAAAAAGCTCTGCAAAGCCCGACAAACACTCCGCCTGCATAAAGACCTGCATAGAGTATATGCAAAAAAATTACCGCCGCAAAATAAGCCTTGAAGAGCTTGCGGACACGGCGCATATGTCTCCTAATTATTTTTGCCGATACTACAAACAATACGCGGGAATTACGCCGTTTGAACAGCTTAACGGCATACGCGTCAAAAATGCCGCCGCGCTTTTGGGCGATACCGATATGACCGTTGCCGACATTTCACGACGCTGCGGTTTTGAAAATGTGGGATATTTTATACGCAAGTTCCGCGCCGTCGTGGGCTGCACCCCTGGGGAATACCGAAAAACCAAAGCCGCAAACGATAATACAATTGAAAATTGAAAATTTATAATTGAAAATTAAAATAAATTAGAGTTTAGCAGTAATAGAATTGAAAAAATTGCAGGCTCCCTCTGACGAGGGAGCTGTCAACGCAGTTGACTGAGGGAGAGAAAAAACCGTGTTTTTATGTGGAATTTGTCTCTCCCTCCGTCTTTTTGCTTACGCAAAAATCCACCTCCCTCGTCAGAGGGAGGCAGGTATATCAATCTTATTTTTCTTCGCTAAACACTAATTTTTTATCCCGTCAAACGGATATTTTAATTACGCATTACGCATTACGAACTATTATAGGTGTGAAACGCACGCTCGTCTAATTTCTACCATCTACCATCTAATTTCTAATATCTATTTCTGTTCTTCCTCGGCGGCCCGTTTTGCCTTTTCCTCGGCAGAATAATAGTTTTCCTCAAAAATAAAATCGTGAATATCTTTGCTTGCGTCTTCGAGATCGTATATGTAGTACCAAACGCCTTTTACCATACCGCCGCGGGAAGCAAAATTGTCGTTCGGAATACTGAGCTGCTCAAACTCCGGCGAACGAAGCATAGCCCACATACCAAGCGAAATTATATTCGATGTTTTCATAGAGGTCTCACATTCCTCTATTATCATACTTGCGAGCTTAGGCAGTTTTACAGGATTAATTTTCTTTACCTGTGCGAACATTGCCGTAAGCACTTCCTTTTGACGGTTGCCGCGCTGCACGTCGCCGTCGGTATGTCGAATACGCGCGTAGCAAACAGCCTGACCGCCTGAAAGAAGCTGAACACCGGGCGAAGCCACCGTATCGCATTTAATTCCCATTTCATTCAGCCACGGTATTATATTGACGTTCATTTCGTTCATTTCTTTTTCGTCAATATCAACCGTAACTCCGCCGACATAATCAATTATTCTTGCGAACTCAAAAAAGTTTACCGTCACGTAATCGGTTATTTCAAGTCCGAAATTGGTGTTGAGCGTTTTTACCGCAAGCTGAGATTTGCCGTAGGCATAGGCGTGGGTCAGCTTGTCCTTAGAGTGACCGTCTATCTCAACATAGCTGTCGCGCGCTATTGAGGTCAGCTTTAACTTATTGTGCTTTTTATCGACCGTAAGTATAACGACAGCGTCGGAGCGCCCCGAATCGTTGTCCTCGTGCGTGTCTATACCGAGTAGGGCGATATTTTTATAGCCGTTGTAATTATCAGTGGCAATTCCAAGGTCGGACGTATCAAGCGGGGTGCGCTTTATTTTGTCTATCACCTTGTAACCGTAGCCGTAAAACGCCGCGCCGCACACAAACAAAACGCATAAAAGCAAGGCTATGACCTTAACCGCCCTGTGCTTTTTCTTGGCTTTGCGTTTCTTCTTGGCGCTCCTTTTGCTGTTTGACGATATATCGGTATAAGACTGCGAGCTTATGTCCTCCATATCGCGCCGTGAGCTTCGGCTCATACTTATTAAATCAAAATCGTCGTTCCTGTTCATAATCCACCTTCTAAATCAGTGACCCCATTATACTCCGTTTTATTAGATAAGTAAAGAAACGAAAAGATTACAAAGTCCTTTCTTTCGGACGGAAAGTGTTATATAATATAACCACATTTGATAGGAGGGGATTTTATGTTGGAAATTCGCAATGCAAATCTTGAAGACGCCGAGCGCATTTTGGAAATATACGGCTACTATGTCGAAAATACGGCTATAACGTTTGAATATACCACCCCCGCTATTGAGGAATTTCGCGAGCGAATGAAAAATACGATGGAACGGTATCCGTATTTGGTTGCAACCGAGAACGGCGAAATAAAGGGCTACGCTTATGCTCACGCCTTTGTGGGCAGGGCGGCATACGATTGGTCCTGCGAAACAACAATTTATGTTGACAAGGACGCGCGAAAACAAGGCTTGGGAAAAATGCTGTATGAAACGCTTGAAAACGCTCTTTTAAAAATGGGGATAGTTAATATGTACGCGTGCATAGCGTATCCCGATAAAAACGACAAATATCTGACAAAAAACAGCGCCGAATTTCACAAGCACCTCGGCTTTACCGTTGCGGGCAAGTTTAACAAGTGCGGATATAAATTCGGACGCTGGTACAATATGATATGGGCAGAAAAAATTATAGGCGAACATAAAAGTATCCCTAATCCCGTCACCAAATTTACGAAATAAACTTATTTTTACCTGATAATTATCTGATCTCTTTCTGCTCCGACCGAGATATAATTCACCGTGCAGCCGACTAGTTTTTCGATATACTCAACATATTTTTGGGCATTTTTCGGCAGTTCGTCATAACTGCGGCAATGGGAAATATCTTGCTTCCAGCCGTCTAAGTATTCATAAATCGGTTTTGCTTCATCAAGCACATCGCCGAACGGAAAATCATAAATTCTCTTTCCTTCGACTTCGTAAGCCACGCAAACGGGAATCTTATCGAGATACGAAAGCACGTCGAGCTTTGTCAGGGCAATCTTGTCGGCGCCCTGAACCCTAACGCCGTAACGCGAGGCGACGACATCAAAACCGCCCACACGTCTCGGCCGTCCCGTTGCCGCACCGTATTCATTCCCTGATTTTCTGAGGGCTTCACCCTCCTCGCCGAACAGTTCGCAGGTAAAAGGTCCTTCGCCGACGCAGGTTGAATAGGCTTTCATAATTCCTATCACACCGTCAAGTTTTTCACCGGGAATACCTGCGCCTATGGGGGCGTAGGCGGCAAGGCTGTTTGAAGACGAGGTATACGGATAAATGCCCATATCAATATCCCGCAGGGCGCCCAACTGCGCTTCAAATAAAATTCGCTTCTTGGCGGAAACGGCGTCGCTCAAATACTTTGAAGTATTGCAGATGAACGGTTTAAGCGATTCGCCGTAGGTATAAAGCCAATTCATTACCGACTGCGTTTCTATTTTCGGCTTACCGTAACCGCCGACAATCATAAGGTTTTTCCATTCCACTATGTCCGCAATATGTTGGCGAATGGAATCAAGCCGTTTAAGGTCGCCCATACGGATTGTTTTTTTCATATATTTATCGGAATAAACGGGACCTATACCGCGCCGTGTTGAGCCGAATTTGTTTTCGGCGAGCCTGTCTTCTTCAAGACAGTCCTGCAAACGGTGGTACGGCATACAGACGGTGGCTTTGTCGCTGATCTTCAAGTTTTCGGGAGTAATGTTAATGCCCGCCGCCTGCAAGGCGGCTATTTCTTTTACCAAATGCTCAATATCTATGACTGTACCGCCTCCGAGTACGTTCACCGTGCCGTCCTGCAAAATACCGCTCGGCAACAAATTCAGCACAAATCTGCCCTTTTCGTTAACGACCGTATGACCCGCGTTGTTTCCGCCCTGATAACGGCAAACAATATCAAAATTTCGGCAGAGCAAATCAACCATTCTGCCTTTTCCCTCATCGCCCCAATTAATTCCTACAACTGCTGATAACATAAACAACACCTCGTTTTATTTTTCGGGTACAAACATCATAACAAAGCTGACTGATAATAAAATGCAGCACAGCCAAATTGCTTTATAGCCTAACGCAAGCGTTAAAATGCTGCCGAAGCCTGCGCCTAAGCCAAAAACCAAAATCACGCCGAAATAAGTTAGCGCTTTCCGCAGGATCTCCTTGTCGCGCACTCGAAAATATACGCACAGCGCCTCTGTTCCCGACCTCAGATTTCCTATACACATTGTGCTGGCATAGGCGTGTCCGCGGACCTTATGGAAGGTTTGCACCTGCATAGCGCAGACAAACGATACCAATGCGTTTGCAATCGGCTCGGCGGTGTTCGGCAAAAATCCGACGGCAAAGAGCAAAACCGTCTCGCAAAGAAGAATTATCTGCCGCCAATGGATTTTTTCGCAGTTTTTAAGGCGTATATGTATACATTCCGCTGCCGCCGTACCGATAAGAAAAGAAATTACAGGAACAAGATATTTCAGTCCCGCCTGCCATTCACCGCGAAACAGCGCCGTACTCAGAAGAACGATGTTTCCTGTCTGCGCGTTTGCAAAAACTCCGCCGCGGCAGGTATATGTGTAAGCGTCCTGAAAGCCGCCTGACAGAATAATAAATATAGCCGCACGAAAGCTGTCTGACATTTGTCCGTGAAACGGTTTAACGTTCTTCATAACGCTTCCTCTTTTCCGAAAAAGCGGCTGCGGCGCAATACGGTCTTTGCATTTTTCAAAACCGATACCATTTTTATGACCTTGCTTTCATAATTGTTTTTATGCTGACAAGTTTGGTGCAAAGGCACAGAACTCTGATAGCCTCGGTAATTTCATAAACGCAGGCGAAGGACGGGGCAAGCCGTATGTTGCGATCCTGCGGATCATATCCGTGCGGATATGTCGACCCTGCGGGGGTGAACTTGACTCCGTATTCCGCACACATCTGAACAACCGCCTCGGCACAGCCTGGCAATGTATTAAAGGAAAGAAAATATCCTCCCTTTGGGGTCGTCCAATCAGCGATACCCGTGCCGCCAAGCTCTTTTTCAAGCGTTTTATACACCGCGTCAAATTTGAGCTTTAAAATATCCGCGTGCTTTTTCATATGCGATTTGAGTCCCGCGCTGCCTTTAAAAAAGCGCGCGTGTTGCAGCTGATTCAGTTTATCAGGACCTATGGTGGCAAAATGCATAAACGAGCGAATATCTATGAGATTGGCGGGACTTGCCGCCACGGCGGAAATTCCCGAACCGGGGAAAGTAACCTTGCTTGTTGAGCAGAACTCATAGACAAGATCCGCGTTCCCTGCTTTTTCACATTCCTCGATTATATCGGGAATCTCGGCGCATTTTCCGTCAAAGCAATGTATGCAATAGGCGTTGTCCCAAAAGATACGGAAATCCTCCGCCGCGGGTTTTAACCGCGCGAAACGGCGAACGACCTCGTCGCTGAACACAATACCCGTAGGATTTTGGTATTTAGGCACGCACCAAATACCCTTAACGCTTGGGTCCTTTATAAGCTCCTCTACCCTTTCCATATCAGGCCCGTCATCATTCATCTCAACGGGGATAAGCTCAAAGCCAAAATGCTCTGTAATAGCGAAATGACGGTCATATCCCGGAACGGGGCACAAAAATTTGCGGTTCTTTATTTCCTGCCACGGCGTACCGCCGCAGATTCCGTCCGTCATACCGTGGCTTACCAGCTGATACATCAGCGTTAAACTGCTGTTTCCGCCCACAAGCGTGTGCATTACGTGTGTTCCCATCATATGTGCAAGCAAGCGACGCGCTTCGGGTATACCGTCGGGCGCGCCGTAATTTCGGCAATCTATTCCGTTTTCGCTGTCCAAAATACTGCGGTGATCAAGCACGTCCAGCATCGGCAGAGAAATCGAAAGCTGTTCCGGCGAGGGTTTTCCGCGGGAAAGGTCAAGGGAAAGCCCGTTTTCAGCAATTTCTTCAAGCCTTTTTTCACACTTTTCTTTTTCTGATAACAGTAAAGACACATCTGCCTCGCAAAAGTTCATCGTACCACTCCTTGACTTTCAATGACGGGTATATTATAATTCAGATTGATATATATGTAAAATGTATGTTAGATATATTTATAATATCTTTATGACATAGATAAAGTGAGGCAACGCAAATGTATATAAGCTATGATTACTACCGTATCTTCTATTATGTTGCAAAATACAAAAACGTATCGCAGGCGGCAAAGCTCCTTTTAAACAATCAGCCGAATATGACGCGCACTATTAAAAAATTAGAAGCCGAGCTGGGCTGCCCGCTGTTTTTGCGCTCCAAAAAAGGAATGCAGCTGACGCCTGAGGGCGAAAGGCTGTACGAGCATATCCGCATTGCCATTGAACATATCGACGCGGGAGAATCGGAGCTTACGGAAAGCCGCAATCTTCAAAGCGGAACGGTGTATATCGCGGCAAGCGAGGTAGCGTTGCGCTGTCTTCTTCTGCCGATACTGAAAAAATACCGTATTTTATATCCGGGTATTCATATCCGTATCAGCAATCACTCCACACCGCAGGCGATCGGCGCGCTGAAAGACGGCTCGGCGGACATTGCCGTCGTCACCACCCCCACCGTACATACGGCGTCGCTCTTGGAAACACCCGTCAAGCCGATTACCGAAGTTGCCGTATGCTCGCCGTATTTCAAGGACCTTGCGGGCAGGCGCGTATCTCTTTCGGAATTAACGGATTTTCCGCTTATCTCACTCGGCAAGGACACCAAATCTTTTGAATTTTATTCGGCGCTGTTTTCTGCGCACGGATTATCTTACAAGCCCGATATAGAGGCATTCACAGCGGATCAGATACTGCCTATGGTTCAAGCCGACCTCGGCATAGGCTTTGTCCCCGAGGAGTTTTTGAAAGATGTCGGCGGAATTTGCACAATAAACCTTAAAGAACAGATTCCGAAACGGAATATTGTAATAATAAAAAGAAAAGAACAGCCGCTTAGCGTGGCTGCCAAAGAGCTTGAACGTATGATTTTGGAATGTAGGGGCTTGTGATTATCGGAAAACCGAATTATAGCTCTGAACAAATTAGAATTGGGCGCCCGCCTTATATCCAAAGCATAGGCAAGCGGTAATAAATCCGAACCCGTTTTACGTGAGCAGATTTTCCGCATTGCATTGTTAAAATACTCGTTAATCCGAAAGGATTAACTGCGTTTTGTGTCTCGCCCTGCAAAAAATCTGCTACACGTAAAATCTACGACCTAAAACGAGCGTATTTTAGAGTGGATTTTTATGCGGAGGAGGCAGCAAGGCTGTCGCCTTGCAACGACGACAAGTGAAAATACGCCGAAAAGACGCCGTTTTAGGCGGATTCGGATTATTACCGCTTGCCTAACCTACCGAAACTGAAAATTTTGTTATAAGACGAAGCCGACTAAACGCAGGAATACTTCCGTATTTCAAGTTTTGAGGCAATGTATTATGCAAAATTTTGTTTCGTAGGCGTGACAGGTTCGAGTCCTGTCACACTAAGGAGATGACGTTTTTGAAAATCGAAACATACAGCGGAAAGTATGATGAACAAATCGTATCCCTCATTTTAAACATTCAAAATAATGAGGCGAAAATCGGCCTGCCGCTCCGAGAGCAGCCCGACCTGCTTGATATTTACCGCAGTTACCAAAAGGACGGCGGAGAGTTTTGGATTGCCTTGTCTGATGATACGGTAATCGGAACCATCGGTCTGATGATGAGGGAAAAGCATTGCGCCGTTTTAAAAAAGTTCTTTGTTAAAAAGGAATTTCGCTCGCAAAAAGTAGGGTCGGCTTTGTATAGTGAACTTTTGAGATTCGCTAACAACGCGGGAGTTCGGCAGATTGTGCTGGATACGCCGTCCGTCGCCCGCGTATCTCATAAATTCTATGAAAAGGTCGGCTTTTGCAGAATAGAACCGTCGGATTTGCCCGTACCGTATTTATATCCCGATAGAAACAGCATACTCTATTTGTTAAAACTATAAATTCCGATTTTTCAGCCCAACGGCACCGCGATATTCTACCAGAAAAAAGATAAATAAACGAGATAGGACAGACATAACACCGGCCGCCGCGGAAAACCGCGGCGGCCGGTGTTACAATAAATCTGCTTTATTACCAATTCTGTGAAAGCTCAACAAGCTCAGGCGATTCAGGTTTGCCTATCAGCGGCTCTTTTTTGTCCAACGCGGAAAGCCGTGCCACTTCGTCAGTTGTCAATGCAAAGTCAAACAGATCAAAATTTTCTTGTATATGCTCTGCCTTATAACTTCTCGGAATAACGGCAATGCCCTTCTGCGTCAGAAAACGCAAAAGAATCTGTGCTGAGGTCTTGCCGTATTTCTTCGCAAGTGCAAGTACAGCAGGTTCTGTAAACATTTCGTTTCGGTTGCCTTGACCAAGCGGTGCGTAAGCCATGTGTGCCACGCATTTTTTATCCATCCAGCTCCGCTCGGTGCTGCGCTGACAATAGAGATTCGTTTCAATTTGATTGACAGCAGGAACAACCTTGTTGTAAGCAATCAAATCAAGGAGCTGATTGGGCTCGAAATTGGAAACGCCTACGGCACGAACTTTTCCCGCCGCGTACAGCTTTTCCAAAACCCGCCACGCCGCATAATAGTTGGCGAACGGCCAATGCAAAAGCAACAGGTCGATATAGTCTGTTTGCAGATTGGCAAGCGACTGCACAACTGTCCGCTCGGCGTTCTCATAGGATTTGAAATTCACCTTTGTGATGAGAAACAGCTCCCTGCGGTCAATTCCGCTCTGCTTAATTCCATCACCTACCGCCTTTTCATTGCCGTAAGCCTCCGCCGTGTCAATCATTCGATAGCCGTTTTTAATGGCAACCGAAACTGCCTTGGTGCAGATCTCCCCGCCAAGCATAAAAGTTCCGAACCCTATAAGCGGCATTTTTATTCCGTTATTCAAGGTTAAATAATCCATTGTCCTATCCTCCGTTTTCATATTGCGCAGATATATATTCTATGCTATACTTATTGTAACAAGTTCGAGTAACACGAAGTCAAGAGGTATTTTACATTTTTTCGGAGGACGCTATGTACTATACAATAAAACAAATGGCAAAAATGTTTGACGTAACGGAGCATACGCTGCGCTTTTATACTGACGAGGGGTTATTGCCCTGTGAACGGGACGGCGGCAACCGCCGTGTTTTCAACGAAGAATCTGTGAACTGGATGCAGGGCATAAAATGTTTGAAAGGCTGCGGTGCGTCCATTGAGGATATCAGAGAATACTGCCGCCTTTGTCTGCTGGAAGAATCGGAGGAAAATCTGCGGGCAAGGTATGAAATCATCTTAAAACAGCGTGAGGAAGCATATAAACGTGTAGATGAAGCCAAGGCCGCCGCAAAGTATATGGACGGCAAGGTTGCGCATTATGAGGCAATTCTGGCAGGGCTTGCGCCTGATGATACGAACCCGAAAAACTGGACGGCGGAAAATCGACCGAAACACTAAATAAGGTAATTGAAATAATTGCGCATATCAAATTTTGCACCGCTGTAAACAAAGAAAAAGAAATTTTCGGTCCACATTTGTTTATGTGGTCGTAAAAATGCGATTTTTCAAAAGTGACGGTAACAAGACACTAAAAAAGCATAAAAAATGACCGAAAGCGGAGAAAAAACTCTGCTTTCGGTCAAAATTTTGGTCCGAGTGACAGGGATCGAACCTGCGGCCTGATGGTCCCAAACGCAGTCTGGTTGATACTCTCCGCTTATTTTTAGGCATTTCCGCCCCTTTCCGCTCGGAAAACCATCCTTTCCGGCACTCTTACCTCCACTGTTTCCGTCCGCTCAGAAAAAGACTGTGGGACGGTATGTGGTCACAAAAACGCTCCCCGAACAAAAATCGTTCAGGGAGCGTTCGTTTGATGTCTGTATAGTAACTCTGAACACCGAAAAAGTCAAGTCTTGTCAGTCAAGATTTGCGACGCTGTAAACAAAGAAAAGTCTTACCTGCGATATCCGTTTTTCTGGCACATTTCATTTATTGATTCGGCAAAAATCGAACGGGAGTGTTTATCCGGGTTATCATTGCAGTTTTTCTTGTATATGTAATAATCCTGTAACTCGCCCCAAAGGTTCTCCCTTTTTAACCAATCCATTTTCTTTTCTAATCCTACAAAACCCTTCCCCTGATATTTCCAAGAGTAATAATTGTTGTCTTTGTTAAACCGAATATACTGCTGCCTTCCGTCGCCGCAATTATATACTATTGCAAAGTCGCAACTATGAATAATGCGAGAATGAAAAGTATCAACCTTCTTAATTGTAAGAACGCGAGTGGAATCCTCGCAATTTTTGTATCCATAGCGAAAAGCTACGTGATTGATTGCATTACGAACAATCTCTCTTATTTCTTTTGGCTCAAAATTTTCATCGTCGTCATTCACCTCGATATTGATATCAAAATCGAATCCGATATTTGAGTTCGCATCGTAGGTAATCATATTACGGCTTGAACTGCCAACTGTTGTGAATTTGAATGTGAAGTAATCTCTGACGAGATCCTGAACTTCATAAAGGAGTTGATATAATTCTTCCTTTATGGGTTTCGCTTCGTTTTTCGTTACATACCTGAAATCATGCATTTGTTTATCCCTCTTAAAAACATTCTCCCTAACCTACCAATCAGCCAAAGCTAAATCATTGTATTATACTACAACTTTTGTGTTTGTCAATACAAATTATATCATAACGGTTACTCATACTTCAACAATGTCAAAATCTTCGATGCTGTAAACAAAGAATAGCGCTGCGGAATAATTAAATGAAAATAACAAATACTATTGACAATATCACGGTTAACCGATATAATAATAGTGACAGGAGGCGAAGCATCGTGACAGTAAGCGAATTGATGAATGAGAAAAAAATAACAAAATATCGGCTTTCAAAAGACAGCGGCGTTCCGTACACGACCGTGAATGATATCTGCAGCGGCAAGGCGCAGCTTGAAAAATGCTCCGCCGAAACGGTTTACCGAATCTCAAAAACACTGGGCGTTACGATGGAAAGCCTGATAGAACCATGCTTAGAAAAACGCAGCGACTTTGAATTGTTCAAAAGCAATACCTGCCATAGGCTGAAAGAACTCGGCGATATTTCCTTTATGATTGATTTGCTGGAAAAGGACGAAATTCGCAAAGCCTATCAGAAAGGCTGGTATCGTGAAAGCCTGTACCTCCTTGCCATGCTCGATTATGTAAGCCGTGAAAATCATGTACCGCTTTGCACGCAGTATGATGACCTGCGTAAGTTCAAATTGCAAAACGCGCTTTTCCCAGCGGGTGTGCTGGCAATGTCGGAGGTTACAAACAATCCTCAGATCAAGGAGCAATCCTTAAAAGAGGCAATTCCGGAGTTTATGCGATTTAATATCGTAGAAAGCGAGGTGCGGAATGTCATCTGAAAATTTCACAAAAGAAAATCTGGACAATTACCTGAAAGAGCTCGCCAAAGAGTTCAGACGGTTAAACGGTAAATCAATGCCGGCAGAAATTGTGTTGGTCGGCGGCTCCGCTATTTTAACAAATTACGGGTTTCGTGATATGACTACGGATATAGATGCGGTGATACACGCCGCATCGTCTATGAAAGATGCCATCAACCGTGTCGGGGATAAATTCCATTTGCCGAACGGTTGGCTGAATGCCGACTTTATGCGCACAGGCTCCTATTCTCCGAAACTGGACGAATACTCGGTTTATTACAAAACGTTTTACGGCGTTCTATCCGTCCGAACCGTGTCGGCGGAATATCTCATAGCCATGAAACTCCGTTCGGGTAGAAAGTATAAAAATGACCTTTCCGATGTAATCGGTATCCTGGCAGAACACCAAAAGCGCGGCACGCCAATCACACTTGATAGGATCAATACGGCAGTGAACAATCTTTACGGCGGTTGGGATGATTTCCCTGAAGATTCAAAACCGTTTATCGAGGACGCGCTTAAAACTGCAGACTTGGAAGCTGTTTACACTTCGGTCAAAAGAGATGAAACCGAGTCAAAGGATATTTTGGTTGGCTTTGAAAAGGAGTATCCAACGGTCGCAAAGGAATCAAATATAGACGATATCCTGAAATCACTGAAAGAAAAGCAGAAGAAATAATTTGCTCTTATATGTCAAGACCGGCAGATGGTTGTCCCATCTGCCGGTGTCCATTTTGGCGTTATGATTTTATCCATTTGTACACAGACTTAATGAACTCAAACTCTGTGGTCGTAACGCTATAAGAAGGCATATTTAATTTGTTTTGTAGGCTCTCCACTTGCTCTATCCACTTTGTGCGTGCCGTTTTGCCGCCGCTGATCTTTTCCTCTTCTGGACGAGTTAGCAAAGTTTCAAACAATTCAGTCCAATGACTGCCGACAGTAGCCACTTCTTTGCATTCTTTGAGAGTTATACAATCCCATATAGAAACGGTGTTCATTACATCACCGGAGGTAATATTGTCATAGTTTCGTTCATCGGCAATACCTTTTGCTCTCTTGTAAATTGGTTTAGGAAGAGCTCTGATCTCCCAGTTTTCCCCATACTTATCCATGAGCCTTGCCCGAATCGTTTGTTTAACCCAAGCTTCTATTTCTCGCAAATATGTCATAGAATCGGCGTTGTAGGTTTTTGCTTCATTTTCCCAATACTCATATAATCCGGAGGGCTTAAAATCGGAGCGTTCTTTAGCAATTTCACGTTGAAAAGCTCTCCAAAATCTGGTATCAGCGCCGCCGCCAAAATATCCTCTTAAATCTTTACGTTCCTGTTGGGTAAGATTATTCAGATATTCGTTTAACGGATCAAGGTAAAAAGCCACCTGTTTTACCAATTCTTCTGTTTTTTGTGTTTTAGGAGAAATCTCTTTACGATCTACAAGCAGATTTACGATGTCATTAATCACGCGGATAATAGCTTGCATGCCACGGTTCATAGTCAACATACCGTCATCGCTGTCGCCACGCTCCCATTCTTCGATAGTAGCATCTTTCACATACCGTAAACATGCTTCTAAAAACGGATACAGCAAGTCGCAAGTGCCTTTATTAGTTCCAACATCAAATGTACCATCATTAACGATAATGTTCTTTTTTCCAAAATGTGTCATAAAATCACATTTTTTCAATGCGGTTTGTATGGCTTCAACCGTAATACATTTAACGGGAGATTTTTCATCTTCGCCAATAACAACGCGACCTAACAATGGAGATGTTTCTTCTTCACCAAACATCTGTGCAATTTTGGAGCGTAGCGCCTGACGGCGCTCATTGTAATCTGAAGAATCCCAGAGCATATCCGCATTTAGAGTAACACGGAGTGTTTTGGGAACGGCCTTCTGATTTTCGTTAATGTCCATAAAAAGTTTTATTTGTTCTTGCCTATCCAAATCGACAAATGCGACTACAGGAATGCTATTAGTAGTTGCATAAGCGGAGTCCGAATATCCATACAAACGATGCTGTCCATCAATGATATATGCAGAACGATACCTTTTAGGCAGATGTAATACCCCCAGTCGAGAATGCGCCCCTTCTACTTTTGTTCCAGAGATATCAAACTGCAAGCCTTTACCGCCAGAGTCGATGCTGATAATTAATGAATTAGGGAAATAACCACCATTATTTATGAACTTCTGCACATCTGAAAGGCGCTTCTTTTTTATTAATCTCTGATATGTTGGCATCATGTTTTTATTTGCCTCATTACGATGAAGCACATATCCGATTTTTAGAAGTCGCTCTGGTTCAATTGAAAAGGAATAGTATTTATGACCTCCCATCTCACCCTGTATTGCTGGAATTTTATCATTCATATTGCGAATTTCTTGATTTGCAAACAGATTGCCGAGAAGTTGATACCGAGCGCAAGTGCCTAAATGCTTAACTAACTCGTAATAATAGTTAATCACGGCATCGCTAAAATGGACAATATCCCATTCACGCATCTTCGCTTGATCTGCTGGGGATATAATGAAATTATGTGTTGCCCAAATAAACTTAACCTTTGCTTTTGGAAAACGCTTTTGAGCTTCTCGCCGTAACCCATCCATTTGGCTATGAAACGCTTCTAAAGGTTTTTTAAAGATACCATCCTTCATATTTTCAGCAGCCTTGCATTCTACAATGATTACGGTTTCTTCATCTGCAGCAAAAACATCAATTTGCTGAGTGATATTTGGATTTTGACAGTCGTAAGACATGTCAAAATACCGATCCTTGTTCAGGTGAGTAAAACCAAGTTTGGCGAACAAACACCACACTCGATCCTCAAAAATCTCATCGAATTTTTTATTTTTACGCACGCCGACAAATTTGTTATTTTTATAACTCTTAGATTCTTCCCAGCCTTCTTCAATGAGTTCTGGAAGTGCGACACGACGTTCTTTGGACTCTATAAATGTTTTGCTTCTTAGAGTACGAATCCTTGTTAGCGCTTCATCCGAAACAATTGATTCCCATTTTGTTTTTGTCTCACTCATGATTAACCTCCGGTATGTTTGTGAAAATATACTCTGAGATTGCTGCACGTGCTGCGTTTCTTCCTCCAATAAGGCTGTTTCGTTGCAATTCGATAATTCTATCACCATGCGTCAAGAATATTTCACGAATTGTTTCGTGTGCTGCATTTGTCAAAATATAGAAGGCACCCTTAGCCTTAATATATTCAATGAATCGTTTTAAACGCTGTTGATCCTCCAGTGAAAAAAGCTTTTGATTATAAGCTATAAATCCATTGTTGTTGTGTGAAACAGTATAGGGAGGATCGAGAAAAACCAGGTCATTTTCTCGGATGCGATACTTGTTAACTTCGAAGTCACCAGTGGAAATTCGAGCGTTTTGCAAGCGCAAACTGGCAGCCTTGATTCGTTCGAGATCATAAAACCAGTTTGTGCGAAATCCATATGGAACATTGTATTGTCCATCTCGATTAACACGATACAATCCGTTGTATGATGTTTGATTTAAATACAGGAATTTTGCAGCGTTTTCAATTGTGTTTTCCCCCGTAATCTCCGTTCTAATTCTGTAATAATCATCTTCTGTATTGTGGAATTGTGTGAAGACTTCTATTAATTTTTCTGGGTTATCTCTCACTTGTATATAAGCGTTTATTAATTGCGTGTTGGCATCAGAAAGATATGACCTTTTGGTATGCTCCATGGAAAAATAAATGGCGCCTCCGCCTAAAAAAGGTTCATGGTAATGTTCGATATGTAAATTCTCCACAATAGCCAGTAAGTGTGGAATCAACCAAGTCTTTCCTCCAGCCCAACGCACAAAAGGCCCGATGGTCGGCATTATTTGTTACTCCATTTCAGTTTGATCATTTCCGGAAACATAAGCATCTACTTCAAAAGGAATACTGTGTTTAATGCAAAAGTCTCTAATGAGTTTTAATTTACATAGTTTTGGAATTGCTTTCTCGTTTTCCCATCTGTTGACGGTGGAAAATGAGACCCCGATTTGTTTTGCAAAATCCTCTTGACTGAGCAAACATGTTCTTCGAATTTTTCTAATTGAATCGCTAAACTTCAAAGGAAAGCCCTCCTTTGCAATTGTATAGCTTTATTATAGCAAATAAGCCGCAAAAAAGCAACTGTATTGTTATATAAGGTCGAAAAAAGTTGTAAAACTTCTGAATGTATATCAAGAGCAACCATAACAATCTCAAAAATACTGTCTGATGTCATCATATTTGACCTTTCAATTTTTTCATTAGAGAGCTATTTCCCCTGGACTTCCGCAAACTTTTGTGGTACTGTTGTGTACTGCAAAGGAGGTGCTGATATGGCACGAATGACTGTAGAAGAAGTTTACAGAGGCGAAAAGTATGGCGTGATGAGTGCGGCGACGGCGGACTATCTCACGAACGGGCGTCCGGCGGAGTACGATGAGCGGACTTGGCTTGATATGTTGCTTGTAAAGTATGCGCTGATTGCGGCAGAGAAAATGAAAAGTGAGGGCGACACGGTGTCGGGTATGACAGATAGCGTGCCGCCATCTTCCTATGTAAGGTGGGATGAGCATGACAACACTTGAAGATCTGTATTACGGAAACATTGCTCCGTACGAGCGGTACATAAAGCACGGCTCAAGGGAAGAAAAAGTTTTGAAACTGCTCTGCCGAAATGAGGAAAGGCTTACTAAAAATCTGAATAACCGACAGAAAGAAATCTTTAATAAATTCACCGACTGCCAAAGCGAGATGTTCGACCTCACGGCGCGTGGCATTCTCGGAAGGCTTCATACTGACAGCACGGCTGATTGTAGAAGTCATGGAAGGTCTGGAAACGGTGGAAGAGGTATAACTGGATAGGGTAAGAATCAACTGACAGTTGATAGGTTCATATCTTACCCGGTCATTGACGGTGATATGAATTCGAGGTATAATGATGCTGTAATCGAACGGAGGGAAAAACATGTTTAACAAGAACTTAAGAAATATTCGATTCAAGCAAGGATTGTCACAAAAGCAGGTGGCAGATTATTTGATGGTGTCTCCTCAATCGGTTTCAAAATGGGAAAGGGGCGAAATGCTCCCGTCAATTGATTATCTTCCGAAACTTGCAGAAATTTTAAAATGTGATGTTAATGCTTTTTTTGCACCGACTGAGAAGCATACGTACGATATAGAAATGCTGAAAAAATATTTTTCCTTTATGGCTGAGTTTGATGAAAGCAAGAGTTCAGAAGAATTTTTACCATTTTTGAACCAATACCCTAATGTATTGGATGTAATGCAGGAATTCGGAGAAGAGTTAAAACAATATCAAACTATAACTAACAAAACCGTTCAGGGAATTTTAGATTGTTCCGAAAAAGAAGCGGAGATTTTTATTGATTATTTTGTTAAGCATGAAATGATTGAAAAATTGGATGTCGACGGCACATACTTTGTTATTAAAAGTAATATTGATGGTTTGCAAGCAGTTTTGAGATTATTAATTGCGGTCTGTAAATTAAGTAAACAATAATATATAATTTATTGTGCGAAAAGTATGTGAGTTTCTGTGATGTCATCAATATGCAAACAGGTGAATTGCATTCTGCTGAATACGGAAATCGCCGCCGAGAAAGAAAAACTCAAATCAAGACAAAACACATAAAACGGACATAATAAAATGCCGCCACGGGATACTGTGGCGGTAGATTGTTATGCATCTATTTGTAGATTATTATTTGATTGTGTGATATAATCAATTTAATTTATCAAATATAAGAAAGGTAAAAAATCGAATGGATATTTCCTTTAAGATAGGCAATGAAAAGTTTAATTACAGAGTATGTGCTATGATAATTTCCGACGGCAAAATTTTAGCAATGCACGACGAACGGTCTCCGTATTACTATTTGCCCGGTGGAAGGGTTGCAATAGGAGAAACTGCGGAAAATGCCGTTATCAGAGAGGTTCGGGAGGAATTAGGTGTAACTCCTAAGATTGTTCGCCCCGTTTGGCTAAACCAAGCATTTTTTACGGAAGATGTCGATAATCTGCATTACCACGAATTGTGCATTTATTTTTTAATGGATATAACAGATACCGATTTATTATCGCGGGGTAAAAAGTTCACAACAAACGAGGGTGACCGCATACACACCTTTGAGTGGTTAGGGTTTGCTCAATTAAAGGATGAATACTTTTACCCGTTGTTTTTGAAAAAAGATATTTTCAATATTCCGGATGTGTTTACTATTCGCACAGAAACCGAATAAGTAAATGCCTGTTTTTAGGACTTAAATGCCACTTAAATTTTGCGCCGCTGTAAACAAAGAAAAAGGAATTTTCAGTCCACATTTGCTTATGTGGTCGTAAAAATGCGGTTTTTTCAAAAGTGGCGGTAAAACACCTAAATAAGCATAAAAAATGACCGAAAGTGGAGAATAAACTCTGCTTTCGGTCAAAATTTTGGTCCGAGTGACAGGGATCGAACCTGCGGCCTGATGGTCCCAAACGGACCTATGAAGGCAATTTCCGCTAAAAATAGCTTTTTCTGCCCCTTTCCGCTCGGAAAACCGCGCTCTTCGGCACTCTTATCTCCACTGTTTCCGAGTGCTCCGAAACGGTAGGTGGTCTGTTATGTGGTCAACAGGGATTTATGCAGAATAATACGCACTACACGCCTCTCGCTCTCACGCGAGAGACTTTTACTTTTATACGGTTATTATAACTCTGAACAACCCCTGATTCAAGTCAAAATTTGCACCGCAGTAGACAAAGAAAAAGAGATCATGCTTCTTCGGAGAGACTAAAAAGAATTTCCATCTCCTCAATAAGTGTTTTCATTTCCGTTAATAGCACGGGACCTTTCGTTATTACTTTTGAATCAGTTGGTGTTTCAATGATATAGGGAATGCCATCTTCTAAATCGGGTGCTTTCTTGGATGTATCAAAAACCACGGGTTCTATAGGGATGGGTTGTCCCTGCTTTTCATATGGATATCGATAACGATCTGCACCGATATCTTTTTTGTTTAGTTTTTCGATAGCTTTATTGAGAGAAACTACACTTCCTTCCGGAATGTGATAAAGCGTTTTAAAATGATTCCAAAGTAATCCTACGGAATGGGTTTGGTTCAATTTTCGGCCCCCAATGGTGATTCTATTTGCAGCAATTCTTCTTGCTTTTTGTGTTTCTCTAATAATAAGTCCTTTCAGGAGCAATTCGATTGAATGTCTAAGGAGGAACGCTGTGGGGTTGTATAAGTACGGTGCATCGAAGATATTTACATGTAATGTTAATGCAGCGACGTGGTATTCGAACGCCATATCAAAATATTTTTGAGCCGTTTTATTCAAGTGGGTTCTCCTTCCGTTCTTGCCTATTTATCTCCATTATATCATGCAAAGTACTTTTTCACAATACTGCAATGGTAAGAATCTGTGATGAAAAACCGAAAAATACTGAAATCGCAGTACTTATCTGCCGAAAGTTGTTGATATTTGGTGTGGAGTGTGGTATAATGATTTCCGATAATACAATGTACTAACTATAACTGTTTATGAGGTGTAATACAATGGCCGCAAGCTATAAAAAATTGTTCAAGCTTCTGATCGACCGTGATATGAAAAAGAAAGAGCTCGCCGAAAAGGCCGGCATCAGCATAGCCACCATCACCAAGATGGGCAAAGACGGCGCAGTAGTCTCCAGTGATGTCCTCGTAAAGATCTGTACCGCGCTTGAGTGTACTATGGACGATATAGTTGAGATAGTAAATGAAAAGTGATAGGAGTTTGAATATGAAAAACAATATTGTTATACCAACCTATGCTCAGTTGATTGAAAATACTTTTATTGCATTGAAGGAACTCGGGGGATCCGGAAAGAATACAGAAATCAACGATAAGGTCGCACAGTTAATGAATCTTCCGGATGACGTTTTGGATGTTCCGCATCTTAACAGCAGTAGTATGTCCGAAGTGAATTATAGGTGTGCGTGGGCAAGAACACTTTTGAAGAATCATGGTGCGATAGAAAACAGTGCAAGAAGTGTTTGGGCTATTACTGCTGCTTTTGCATCCGTGGAAACTGTCGATGGAGACTACATAGAGAAGAATTGCAAAAAGCCGTCTCAAACTAAAAATGCGCCTGCAGAGGTGCAAATGGAAAACGCAGGTGTAGAGATTCCTGAAGAAGTAAGATCTTGGAGAAGCAAACTGCAAGATGTAATTCAAAATATGGATCCGTATGGATTTGAACGATTGACTCAAAGGTTACTTCGCGAATGTGGGTTTACACAGGTTGAAGTTACGAAAAAGTCGGGCGACGGCGGAATTGACGGTACCGGCAAATTGAAAATCAATGGTATTTTCAGCTTTAATATAGCTTTTCAATGCAAGCGTTATCACGGAGTGGTCGGTGCCGGTGATATACGAGATTTTCGTGGATCACTAACTACCAATATTGAAAAAGGCGTATTTATATCGACAGGATCTTTTTCTAAAGCAGCTATAGAGGAAGCTGCAGCTCCCGGAAAGCAACAAATCGATTTGATTGATGGCGAAGAATTCATCACTAAACTTGCCGAATTCGGTATCGGAGTTCATGAGATTAAAGACTACGAAATTGATGAAGATTATTTCGCAAAAATCCGAGGTTTTCTCTGGACTTTTTGAAACGGTTGGATATAATTGTGGTTGCAAAAAAGGAGTAGCACATCATGGATAATCATACCCCCGAACAGCGGCGCAAAAACATGAAAGCTGTGAAGAATAAGGATTCCGAAATAGAACGGTTGCTTCGCAAAGAATTATGGTCTCGCGGATTGCGCTATAGAAAAAATTACAAGAAAATCATAGGTAAACCTGATATCGTGTTCGTTGGAAAGAAAGTTGCGGTTTTTTGCGACAGTGAGTTCTGGCACGGTTATGATTGGGAAAACAAGAAAAATGAAGTTAAGTCTCATCGAGAATTTTGGATACCAAAGATCGAACGCAATATGCAAAGAGATGTTGAAGTGAATCAGGCACTTGAAGGCGAAGGCTGGACGGTGTTGCGATTCTGGGGTAATGATATTAAAAAGAAAACCAAATGGTGTGCTGATATAATTGAAAGGGCGGTAACAACTGGAATGAAAGTATACAAATCGATTGACTTGTTTGCAGGTATCGGTGGTATCCGTTTGGGATTCGAAAAGGCATTTAAGAATCAGATAGAAACGGTATTTGTCAGCGAATGGGATGAATATGCACAAAAGACATACAGAGCAAATTTCAAAGATGATTTTGAAATTGCCGGCGATATAACAAAGATAGATGAGGCTGATATTCCCGAATTCGATATTTGTTTAGCGGGATTCCCGTGTCAGGCATTTAGTATGGCAGGAAAAAGGCAAGGCTTTGAAGATAATTATAAAGGTCTGTGCCGTGGTACTTTATTCTTAGATGTTGCAAGGATTTGCGAACATCATCATCCCGGCGTAATATTCTGTGAGAATGTAAAAGGACTTGTGATTCATGATAGAGGAAGAACCCTTCAAATAATCAAGAAAACTTTTGCGGATCTGGGATACAAAGTATTTACCAACAAAGATACAACGCTTAACAGCAAAAATTTCGGTGTGCCGCAAAACAGAGAAAGAATATACATTGTGGCATTCAGGGAAGATATTGCTCCTGAGAAATTTGATTTCCCGCAAGGAAATGATGATACCAAAAGAATTAAAGATATTATTGAAGAAAATCCTGTTCCCGCAAAATATTACCTCAGCGATGTATACTTGGAGACGCTTCGCCGACATAAAGCCAGACATGAAGCCAAAGGGAACGGCTTCGGATATGAAGTGAGAGGGATGGAAGATATCGCAGGTGCTATTGTGTGCGGAGGAATGGGCAGAGAAAGAAATCTGATAGTCGATAACCGCCAAACAAATTTAACACCTACTACCCACATCAAGGGTGAAGTAAACAGAGAAGGTATACGCAAAATGACTCCTCGTGAATGGGCAAGATTGCAAGGCTTCCCCGATACCTTCAAGCTTCCGCTTGCCGATGTACACCTGTATAAACAATTCGGCAACAGCGTTACCGTTAATGTAATAGAAGCGATTGCCGAGAAAATCAAGGAGGTGCTTGATAATGCCACTGACAGGAAATAAAGGTGAATGGAGTGAAATATATGTTTTTCTCCGTCTGCTGGCCACAGGTAAGCTTTTTGCGGCAGATGCCGATTTAAACAAAATCAACGGAACATTCTATAATATACTCAATATAATCAGAAACGAAAACGGACAGCAACTGGAGTTTCATGTTGACAGTAACAGGGGCCGTGTTTCTGTTGTAGACAGTGATACAAACATTGTACTGATTTCTTTGCCTTTTGGAGATTTTGAAAAAGCTGCCGATGAACTCTATAGTGAAATTATTGCTGCTAAGTCTCCGTCTTTCTCTGTTATTGCAACCGAGACTTTTTTGAATAATATTCGTGTATACAGTCTAAAAGCAAAATCTACGGACAAATCCGATATCAGAACCAAAGTTCATGATATAAACACCGGTATCGATATTGTGCAAGGTTTCAGCATCAAATCCAGGCTCGGAAGTCCTTCCACGTTAATTAATGCCGGAAAAACGACTAACTTTATTTATGAAGTTACAGGACCGATGACAGATTCAATAATGAAAGATTTTAACTCTTGCTCTAAGTTGTTCAAGAATCGTTTTGCTGTTTTAAACGCAAACAAATGTGATATTTCATATTTTTGCATGGAAAACAGCACATTTGAGAACAATTTATTGTTGCTTGACGGCAACTTACCGGAGATTTGTGCCGAAATGCTTAAGGCTTTTTTCTCTTTGGGTATCACAACGGTAAAAGATGCAATTTCTCATTTAACTGCAACTAATCCCTTAAATTATAATCTTTCGGCGGGACATCCGTTTTACAGCTATAAGTTTAAAAAGTTATTGACGGAGTGTGCGCTTGGTATGCTACCATCTAAAACTTGGGATGGCACTGCCGATGCTACGGGAGGATACATAATTGTCAGAGAAGACGGCGAGGTTTTATGCTACCATTTGTTTAACCGCAATGAGTTTGAAAACTATCTTTTGAACAATACAAAGTTTGAAACTGGCAGTACAAGCCGTCATGGATTCGGATCTATCTATAAAAATAACGGAAAATATTATCTTAAACTGAACTTGCAAGTGAGGTTCATTAAGTAATGAACAAGGTCAATGTCGGAAGTTTATTTTCGGGAATCGGCGGTATAGATTTAGGGTTTGAGCAAGCAGGATTTGAGATTGCGTGGGCTAACGATTTTGATGCTGCGGCATGCAAGACCTACCGAAACAACTTTCCGAGCACTATTCTTATCGAGGACGATGTTCGAAATATCAATCCGTGCGCACTGTCAGATATTGACGTACTTGTTGCAGGATTTCCGTGCCAGCCGTTTTCCGTAATGGGCTATCGACGCGGCTTCAATGATCCACGCGGCAATTTGTTTTTTGAAATTGCACGTTTTATTGATGTTAAGCGACCGAAAGTGGTTTTTCTGGAGAATGTTAAAAATCTTATGGAACATGACAACGGGAAAACATTTTTGGTTATTTACAACGCTCTTGCACAATTTGGTTATTCCGTAAAATACAAAGTAATCAATGCAACCGATGTGAACATCCCACAAAATCGTGCCCGTATTTTTATTGTTGCTTTCCGTGATATCGAGGATTGTGATAAGTTTTCATTCCCCCAATATGCTCCGTTAGAAGCAACAATTGAGGATGTTATCGATCGAAGTATAAAGCACGATGATATTTATTATTACGGCTCTGAAAGCCGATATTTTAAAGCGCTCAATACAAAAATCGTCGATAAGACGGGAATTTACAGAATCGATGACAGCGGTATCGCAACACACAAATGGGAGATATGTCCTACACTTAAAGCCAACATGGGAACATATCACGACCGAGTACCGATCATTCGTGATGATTTTGGCATTCGTATGCTGACGCCGATGGAGTGCCTGGCTTTTCAGGGATATCCCAAGAAATATACATTCAAAGGAGTTTCTCTGAAAAGTGCATATAAGCAATGCGGAAATACAGTATGTGTTCCGATTATAAAAAGCATAGCAGCAAAATTGTTTGAGTTGATGTAGGAGGTAATTATGGCAGGCGCAAAGAAAAGAATGTTGGATTACTTGTTAGAACATATAGGAGAAGAAGTAGATCGTGAGACGCTGAGAGATATCGCAGTGATTTCGGACTGGGCCAGATCTTTGCGCTTATTACGTCAAGAAGGATACGATTTAGAGACTACAAGAAACGGATATATTCTTCATTCCGGGGAACCTTCCGGAACCGGTAATGTCAGGGCAACTATATCTCCGAAGTTAAGATATAGAATTTTGATGCGTGACAACAGCATTTGTCAGCGTTGCGGAGCGAAAGCATCAGACGGTGTTAAATTGCATGTAGATCATAAAATTCCGGTCGAATTCGGTGGAGATAATTCCGAATCAAATTTATGGACATTATGCGAGCCGTGCAACGAAGGTAAAAAAGCATATTTTCAAGATTTGGATACTGAACTGATTGCAGAGGTTTTACATGAAAAAGGTGCAAAGAATAAGTTGATTAAATTATTCTCTTGCAATCCCGGCAAAGAATTTGATGTGGATTTTTTAGATATTATATGTACGGGTAACAGGGATTGGACACGTGTGATTCGTGATATAAGGCAAAATGATGGTATGAATATAAAGTATATTAGAAACAGTCTTAATTGTTCTAAGGGCGGATATGTTTATTTGCCGTAACTCTGTCATTTATACATAGGAACAAAACGTCAAAAATGTTGAGGATTTATAATCATGGTCAAGGGACTGGTTCAGGATCCGATATCTCTCATGAAAAATTCGAAAGATACAGCCAAAGATAATTTTTAAGCGGCACAAAATTTACTTGGTACGTTGATGGTGCATAAGGATAGTTGTGTTGGTATAGCAGCGAATATGATAGGTTTGAGAAACGCATCATCTCTTTTCTTGACGAGAGTGAATCGACGCCTACATGCACAGTGATGCTCAATCCAGAAATTATAAAAAATGTGGTTCGTATGACACCGAAGAAGGAGGCCTTTCTCTTTTTGGCGGTCCCCGTCTGTGTAAGCGATATTAATCTATCAAAGTAAGATGGCAATTAACGAGTTTCAAACACGCATAAAAACATTTACAGGATGGATGATGCAAATCATTCAGCATGAAGTGGATCATTGTAATTGATTTTGATATAAAACGGGATTTGAGAGGTGAAAATAAATTGAGTAACAATGTGAACACCAGGGTTGAGGCTGACTTTTTAGATAATTTTCATTTGATTGTCGATGCGAAAGAAAAGCAAAACAGATTAAAGTTTTTCTGCCCTATTATAGATGCAAACTCTTTGAGTTACGATAGACTTATTATTTCATTGAGGGATGCAGCGGGTCATTATTGTCTGTCTCGGCGAACATGGGATGAATATGTAAGAAGACCTATGCAACTGTCGCATTTGGTTAGAGAGAAGTTTCGCAAACTTAGTAGTAATGATGGCGAATTAGGTGAATTGCTACTATTCTCATTTCTTGAAACAGATTTAAAAGCACCAAAGTTGCTTACTAAGATGGAATTGAAAACAAATCCCAATTTGTATTTTAATGGTGCGGATGGTGTCCATTATTTAAAATTAGAAAATGGCGATTATCAATTGATTTTTGGTGAATCGAAAGTATATTCGGATTTGAGTGACGGAATTTCTGCGGCATTAAATAGTATTAGAGATTTTAAAAACGACAACATCAAAGACGATGAAAGCGGTTCTGTCAAAGGAATTACTTTCGAAAAAGGGTTATTAAATGCTTGTATCGCGCAAGAGACCTATTCTGAAGAAGAACGAGCATTCTTAAAAAGTCTAATATACCCTAACACATCAAGTCAATATAATGTTGATACTGCTTTTGCAGTGTTTGTTTTATATAATTTGGAAATTGACAAAAAAGAAAAGACGAGGAGTAATTCTGTTTTTCGCGAATGGTTATTTAGTAATATAAAGAGTGAAATAACAAGAATGCTTCCTAGTATTTTAGAAAGAATAGAGAGACGAGGATTGCTTGGGCATGCTTTCTACTTTTATCTTGTTCCGTTTGAGCAAATGGATGAAAACCAAAAAGAAGTTTTAACAAAGGTGGTGGAATAGTGAATATTATTGATGAAATGGCTTTGGAAGCTATAAAAGACGATTATTTTTTATCACTATTTCATACTGCAGAAAAAATGTATTGGCAGCATATTCTTGAACCTCAAAAACTATCAACTTGTGTTTTTTCGTCAAAAGAATATGCTGACATTTTGACTTTTGCTGATATTCTATCGTTATCTTCGGTTGCAGATCATAGAAATTTTGCAATCAAAATAATTAGTTGTCTTAATCATACATATTCATCGGATGCAAAGTTTCAGTATTATTCACGAGGTATAATGATCAGACTAGGAAATTTCCCTGGATATGATTTATTATCTTCTAATGATACTGAAGAAAACACTATATTGCCATTGGATATCAGTTTTGAAAAACAATTTAAGGAGATAATTAATAAAGACCAATATAGTGATAAAGTTTTTACGGATGAACAATATTATATGTTGGAAACTCTGTTGGATAAAAACCATTTTAGTTTTTCTGGACCCACTTCGTTTGGAAAATCCTTTATTTTAACATCATTTATAAAAAATCTTATGATGAACAACAGACGAGGACTTAATATTGTTTTTTTAGTCCCTACTCGTGCGCTAGTATCACAAACATTGAAAAAATTAAAACACGTCGTAGATGATGTTGAAGGATATTTTTTGAGCTCTAGTCCCGATATTCCTGCATTATTGCATAATAGGAATCCACATTACATTTTTGTGTTTACACCGGAAAGATTATTGCATTATTTTTCAGTCGCATCGAATCCAACAATTGAGTATGTTTTCGTGGATGAAGCTCAAAAAATACTATCTGATGATACCCGATCTGCTGTTTATTATCATGCTATATCTTTGGCTGAAAGGAAAAGTTGCAAACTGTTTTTTTCTTCGCCTAACATTAGCAATGTAGATATTTTCTTGAAATTATTTAATAAAACATCTACAGAAACCAAAACGATTACAGAATCTCCTGTTTGTCAGACAAGAATGTTTATTGATATGATTGATAAACAAATTAAACTTTTTTCTGATATAGATGAAGTATATACTGAAAACTACAATCTGCCAAACCGTTTACCGGAATTAATTGAATATATATCCAAGAACATAGATCCTAATAATCCTAAGAGCTTAATATATTGTAATACGATAGATGATACTATTGAATGCGCAAGACAAATGGAAGCCTACCTAAACATAACGCCCTCTGCTAACTTAAATGCCGCAGCGGATGAAATTGCAACATTTATACATAAAGATTATTACTTGGTTGATTTTATACGCAAGGGTGTAGGTTTCCATTTTGGCAAACTACCGCAGAGAGTAAGAGATATTGTTGAACGGTTATATGAAAATGGAGATATAAACTATTTATTTTGCACCTCAACACTTTTAGAAGGAGTTAATTTGCCAGCACAAAATATCTTTATTCTAAATAATCAAATTGGCAACAAAAATTTGCAAAGTATCGATTTTTGGAATCTTGCCGGAAGGGCAGGACGTCTAGCCAAAGAGTTGTGTGGCAATGTAATCTGTATAAGATGGATCAGCAAAGATGGACGTTGGAATACTTCCGATAGTTTAAAAATAATCAAAAATAAGCAACTGGAAGAAATAAGTACGGATGTTTTGACGGGAAAGGAGAATTTTTATAAGAACATAATTCGTGCAGCTCAAGGCAAACCATTTACACGCAAAAACGTTTCAGAAAACCAGCGTCGAGTCTATAATGCTTTTTCCAACGTGCTATGTGCCCACTTCTTTGATGATCAGCCTAGTTTGTTAAGAAATGAGATGCAAAAGAAAGAACCAGAAGGTGTTAAGATCTTGACTGACATTAACAAAAGTATCTCTATACCTTCAAGTATTGTTTCTCGGTTTCCTCTAATTAAAGTGCATTATCAAAATGAAATTTGGGAAACAACTTCTTTGCTTACTCCGCCATTAGCAGACCCAACATACGATAATTGTTTGAAAATGTTGGATATACTATTTGAATTGTATCATTGGGATCTAGAAGAAAGCGGAGGAAGAAATCCCTTGTTCCCTAAGGGGAATAAAAACTTTATTAAGCATTATGCTAGTTTAATGACGGATTGGATGAACAGTAAATCCATCAATGAAATTATTAACCAAACACTATATAATTATCGCGGGAAGGATATTGCGGTTGGTTATCTGCCGACAGGTCAAATGGACATGGTGAGGTTCAATCCGAGTAATAAGCGCCACATTAATATAGTGATAAACAAAACAATAAGTGAAATTGATTCTATTATTAGATTTGCTTTAAAGAATTATTTTGAAAATTATTATACTATTCTCGAGTATCGGGATGGTAAGGAGCACTGCGGACAGGATTGGGCTCTGTACATGGAACATGGAACGACAAAAAAAGAGCTTATTGAAATTCAAAAGTTAGGCGTTCCGAGACATTTATCCAAACTGTTTTATGATGATTTCAAAGGGTTTATTACCTATAACGATGATGGTGAGTTAGTGTCTATAAAAACAACTGCAATATGCGAAAAATTAAATTCAACTAGCAAACCTGAATATGCTGAATTAAAGGAAGCTTTAATTGAAAACTATATTATCGACAATAAATCTTTGTGATTATGTTTTCGGTTTTATGGTGTTTTTCTCTGGACTTCCGCCTCGACCTGTGGTACTGTTGTGTACTGCAAAGGAGGTGCGGATATGGCACAGATGAGTTTAGAAGAATTATACCGCGGAGAAGGTGTGGGAGAGAAGTACGGCATCCTGGGTGAAGTGATGAAAGACTTTTTCCAAAATGGATGTCCGTCGGAATACGACGAGCGGACTTGGCTTGATATGCTGCTTGTAAAACACGCGCTGATTGCAGCAGAGAAAATGAAAAGTGAGGGCGACACGGTGTCGGGTATGACCGATGACATGTCGTCCTCTTCTTATGTGAGGTGCAATGCGCATGACAACACTTGAAGATTTATATTACGGCAACATCGTTCCTCACGAACACAGTTTTAAGCGCGGGAGTGCTTACAGCGAAGTGTTGAGCTATGTTATCCGGCATCAGGACAGCTTAATACCGACGCTTTCGGCTCAGCAAAAAGAAGCCTTTGAAAAGCTCAAAGACTGCGAGGCGGAACTGCACGGTATGAATGAGCGCGAAGCGTTTATCAGCGGCTTTAAGCTCGCGGCGAGAATCATGACCGAAGTGTTGTACGAGCCGTCAGAGGATTGAATTTGCAGAAACAAGGCCGAGCCGATTTCGCGGTTTGGCCTTGCGATTTTCAGTTCGACCCAGCACGGTTAAAATCTGCACCGCAGAAAACAAAGAAAACAGTATTCCCGCAAAAGCGCCGGAATATACACTGTTGGCGCAAAAAACTTGACAGAATTTTTCCAGTATGTTATACTGCAAGTAAAGAAAGCAACCGACAATTGAATACACATATTTTTATTTTGAGTTTCAGACTCGCACTTACATAATCACCGATGCAACTACGCATCGGGATTGAGTGCGGGTCTTTTTGTTTTGCAAAACAGCAGTCCTCTACATAACACGGCGAAAAACCGTGTGAATTTAACAGGAGGAAAAACCAATGAAAGAATCTGTTTACACCGCTTATGAGGATCTGCCACTGTTCCTTAATGCTGAAACGGTAGCCAAGCTCCTCGGCATCTCCATCTCAAGCAGCTACGAGCTGATGCACGAGAAAGGGTTTCCGTCGTTGCGTATCGGCTCACGGCTCATCGTACCGAAAGAAAAGTTCCGAAAGTGGGTGGACGAACATTCGGGAGGCGGTAAATGAAATACAATCGCTATCCGAAACGGGACGCACTAAAGGATTATTTCCCCGTGCCGAATGAAATATTTTGTTTGGGACTGAGCAGCGGTGAGATTGCTGTCTATGCGTATCTGCTCCGATGTGAAAACCGAAAAACCTTTCAGTGCCATCCAAGCTACAAAACGATTGGCAACGCTGTCGGCATGAGCAAAAACACCGTCAAGAAATATGTAGACAGCCTGATTGAAAAGCAGCTGATTACTGCCGAGCCGACTTCCGTCATCACCCAAGACGGAGAAAAACGCAACGGCAATTTGCGCTATACAATACGCCCGATTAGGGAAGCATTGGAGCAGTATTACGAGCAACAGCTGATACGGCTGCACGAAGAAGTTCGGCGTCAGGCAGCCTTGAAAAAACTCGCCGAATTTGACCGCAAACACGGGAAATCGGCGGTTTAACGGCAGTTTTACGGCTCGTCCGAAAACAAGCAGGAGAAAGCGAGGGGTTGCCTTGCTTTCCCCTCGCAGGACACAGCGGACGGCAACGCCGACCGCATAAGGGTTTGTACGGCTTTTGCAATCCGGTTACGAAACCGCAATTTAGGGGTTGCTCGAATTTTAACCTCGCTGATTTAGGGGTTGCGAATTTTACCGCAAATTTAGCTGGATATTCCGCCATGTATGTGGTATTGTGTTG
>CAKSIG010000003.1 GCA_934463035.1 uncultured Eubacteriales bacterium
TGCCCTCAACGGATAACCATACAGGTTATCAAAAAATACAGCAAGTTAGTGAAAACTACTTGACTTTTTATAGGAGAGTTTATGTCTTCCTTATCGGAAAACTCACAGTATAACCGACTAATAAACAAAAAAGTAAAAAAATCACGGACGCTCTGCTCATTTGAAAATAAGCAGGGCTTTCGTGAAATATCCGATAATGACGGCACCTGTGCGCATACGGAGGTGTCGTCGGAAATTACGCGTGACGGCAGACCTGTTTTAAAGACAGTATACAGCAACAGGGTCGAAGATACCGAGCATATAAACTGCTTCCGTCTCCGATTTGACTATGATAATGAGGATTGGAGCGGCTATAACCGTATCTCGTTTTGGATATATCCCGTAAAGCAGGGAAAGGATTTTTATACCTCCTGCGTTGAGTTTAAAAACGGAGGAGAGCATCCGTTTCCTGACAGCAATTGGCTTAGCGGAATACACGATTTTGCCGCGATGCCCAATAAATGGAACCGCATAGTTTGGGAGTTCCCAGAGCTTTCGCGCGACTGTGTTACAATGTTTCAAATTAATTTTCCCGCAAGGGGAATTGATAACGGCGATCCTGATACCGCCGTTGTTTATTTGAGCGATTTGCGTCTTGAAGAAGTCGAGGCGGACAAGCCCAAGGGTTGGGATATGTTTCCGAATCGAATCGCGTTTTGCCATTCGGGATATTCCCCGAATGACGCAAAGCGTGCCGTTGCCGCCGATCTTCCGTGCGAAATATTTGAAATTATAAATTGTGCGAGAGGCGAAACTGTTTTCACAGGTAAGGCTCAAAGGGTATCCTGCAAGAAAGGTAATTTTTCCGTTCTTGACTTTTCAAATCTTTGTGAACAGGGAAATTATAAGATAAGCTACGGCGGAATTGTTACGCCCGAATTTACTGTAAGCAATACGCATTATCTGCCCCTTGCGGATAAACTGCGCAATTTCTTTAAGTACGAGCGCTGCGGGGCAGAGGTTGAGGGTGTGCACGGCGTGTGCCACAAGAACGCATACGCGGTTCACCCCGTAAACGGTAAAAAGCTGAGCGCGTCGGGCGGTTGGCACGACGCAGGCGATCTGTCTCAGGGTCTTTGCAATACCGCCGAGGCGGTACATACTTTTTTAAATTTCGGTGAGTCGGTGAAAGAAATCGACTCTCAGCTTTCTGAAAAAATGTACGAAGAAGCACGTCACGGGCTGAAATGGCTGCTTGCCACCCGCTTTGGCGACGGATACCGCTTGGTCTGGAATACTTCAAGATCTTGGACAGATGAATTTGACCGAAACACGGACGTATTTGATTTTCCTGCTTCAAACGCTTCTTTTGAGAATTTCTGTGCTGTTTCGGCTGAGGCTGAGGCCTATAAGGCGTTCGCAAAAAGCGACGCTGAATTCGCAAAACAGTGCCTTGACGCGGCGTTGACCGATTTTGACTGCGCTTATAAGGTGTTTACTTCACCTGATAACAATGAAACCGAAAAAAACTTTTTGGTTCAGCTTAAAGCGCAGGCGGCTTTTGCCGCTTTGTCGCTCTTTGAAATTACGGGCGAATCAAAATATGCCGATATTGCCGCGGAAAACTGTGATTATATAACCCTGTGTCAGCAAACCGAATTGCCCGATTGGGATATACCTATTAGGGGATTTTTCTATGAGGATTCCGAAAGACGGGTTCCTGTAAACTACGACCACAGGGGACACGAGCAGGTTATGCTTGCCGCGCTTTGCAAGGCAGTAGAACTGCTCCCGGATGATCCTCACCGTGATAAGTGGCTTAAAGCGGTGGAACTTTACGGCGAATATATATTAAAGCTAAGCGAATTTTCACAGCCGTACGGGTATCTCCCCGCCGCAATCTATTTTGAGGAATTTCCGCCTGCGCTTACCTATACGGGCGACCACAAAAAGGACAGAGCGGGTAAGGATTTTTATGAATATTTGCGCTATGCCGAAAAAATAGGCGAGGGTATTTACATACGCAATATCCCGATATTTTATAAATTCAGGGGCAGTTACGGTATAATTCTTTCAAGAGCGAAGGCGATTTCGCTTGCCGCTAAGACCCTTAACAGCGATGAGCTTTTGCAGATAGCAAAACAGCAGATAGGCTGGGTCGTTGGAAACAATCCGTTTTCAAGGTCGTTTGTATACGGCGAGGGGTATGATTATCCTAATATGTTTACGGAATTTCTGCCCGATGTCGCAGGTGAAATAGCGGTCGGAATGAATTGCCAAGGCTACGGGGACGCACCCTACGCGCCCTGCACTAATCAGGCTACCTATAATGAAGTGTGGGTACATTCCGCGTCGCGTATGCTGTGGACCTTGTCTGATTTGATTTAATATTCTGAGTCGGAATCCGCTTCCGACTCTTTTGCTGATAAAGGCGGTGTTACGGTATGAAAAAAGAAAAAGTTATGGTCGGAATGAGCGGCGGCGTTGATTCGTCGGTCGCGGCGGCGCTTTTGATGGAGTCGGGATATAATGTAAGCGGCGTTACTCTGAGGCTTTACGACGGCGAGGATTATGAAGCGGGCAAGACCAAGACCTGCTGTTCGCTGTCCGATGTTGAAGACGCCCGTTTGGTCTGTTGTAAACTCGGCATAAAACATTATGTTTTCAATTTTAAGGAACGTTTTGAAAATTCGGTTATAAGCGATTTTATATCCGAATACGAAAACGGCAGAACGCCTAATCCATGTATCGTATGCAACCGCCGTGTGAAATTCGGCGATATGCTTGAAAGGGCAAAAATGCTCGGTTATGATAAAATTGCAACGGGGCATTACGCACGGGTCGAAACCGATGAAGACGGCAGGTATCTGCTTCGCCGTCCGCAGGATAAAAACAAGGATCAAACCTATGTGCTGTACTGTATGACGCAGGATCAGCTTTCAAGAACGCTGTTTCCTTTGGGCGGGCTTTCAAAGCCCGATGTCAGAAAAACCGCGGAAAAATTCGGTTTTGTAAATGCGTCAAAGCCTGACAGTCAGGATATATGCTTTGTCCCCGACGGGGATTATGCGGCGTTTATAGAACGCAGGGCAGGAAAGTCGCCGAGCGGTAATTTTGTTGATAAAAACGGCAACATTCTCGGTAAACATAACGGCTTAATAAGGTACACCGTCGGGCAGAGAAAAGGACTTGGAATAGCGCTCGGAAAACCCGCTTTTGTTATAGATAAAGACCCTGTTTCCAATAATGTGACCCTCGGCGACGAGGACGGTCTTTTTTACAGGAGCGTTCTTATAACCGATTTGAATTATATTCCGTTTGACGATTTGAAGTCCGAAATGCGCGTTACCGCAAAACTGCGTTACAGACACGCAGAACAATCGGCGGTTTTAAAGCCCTACGGCGATTCACAGGCAATTATAACGTTCGACGAACCGCAAAGAGCGCCGAGCGCCGGTCAGGCGGCTGTATTTTATAACGGCGATATTGTGGTCGGCGGCGGAACTATTGTAAAAGGATTGGACAGATAGTGTTACAGATTCGGGTAATGGAGGAATAGTTATGTCATCAATAGAAAAAACAATCGAAAATCTCCGTAAAAACGGCATTGAAGCAGTTTTTGCCGAGGATAGGCAAGCGGTTTGCGAAAAGGTCGGCGAAATGCTTTTCGACGGCTGTACCATAACCGCCGGCGGCTCCGTTTCTTTAAAGGAAAGCGGGGTTTGGGATATAATTAACGACAAAAAATACAATTTCTATGACCGCGCAAAGCCGGATATAACGCCTGAGGAACAGGAAAAGGCTTTTAAGGCGGCAATCGGCTGCGATTTCTTTTTCTGTTCTTCAAACGCCGTAACCGAAAACGGTGAGCTTGTAAATGTTGACGGACGCGCCAACCGAATTTCTTCAATCAGCTTCGGTCCCAAAAAGGTCGTAATGATAGTCGGTGTGAACAAGATAGTCAGCGATATAAAAGAAGGATTTTTGAGGGTCAAGAAGATTGCGGCGCCGAAAAACTGCGTGCGCCTCGGGATAGATACTCCCTGCTCAAAGCTCGGGCATTGCGTTTCGCTTGAAAAGAACAGCGACCCCGCAATGACAGACGGCTGTATGAACGAACGCAGGATATGCGCAAATTATCTTGTTTCGGCAAAGCAAACGGTTAAAAACAGAATATCAGTAATAATCTGCGGCGAGAGTTTAGGTTATTAAATCATAACAAACGGCATATTCTTCTATTAGTTATTATAGATCAAGGGGTGTGCCGTTTTGAAAAAAATAATTGCTTTATTGGTTTGCTTAGTCCTAACGTTCGGAATGAGCGTTTCGGCGGCAGAGGGTGCGGTGACTGTATCGAGCGAGTGCGACATTTCGGATATTGAAGTGCCGATAGAGACTTCGGCAAACAATGCCGCTATCGGTCAGACTCTTGAAATAAAGGCAAAGTCCGCAATACTTATGGAGCCGAACACGGGTAACATACTTTATGAAAGCAACGCCGACGAGGTTCTTGCGCCTGCTTCAATAACAAAGATAATGTCATTGCTTTTGGTTATGGAGGCTATCGACAAAGGTATGTTTGACCTTGAAACCGTTATTTCGGCGAGCGAACACGCTTGCAGTATGGGCGGCTCGCAGATTTGGCTTGAACCGGGGGAGAGTATGACGGTAGACGACCTGTTGAAAGCCGCCGTTGTGGCTTCCGCCAATGACGCTACGGTGGCGTTGGGTGAGGCTGTCGCGGGAAGCGAGGAGGGCTTTGTCGCAATGATGAACGCCCGCGCAAAGGAACTCGGAATGTTGAACACAAATTTTGTCAACGCAACGGGTCTTGACGCCGAGGGACACGTTACCACCGCCCACGACGTCGCGTTAATGTCCTGCGAACTTATTAAACACGATTTGATTAAAAAATATTCGACTGTGTGGATGGATACTCTGCGTGACGGAAAGAGCGAGCTTGTAAACACAAATAAGCTGGTTCGTTTCTATAAGGGGACGACGGGTCTTAAAACAGGTACGACAAGCACGGCGGGATACTGTCTGTCCGCCACCGCCGAGAGGGACGGTATGGAGCTGGTTGCGGTCGTTATGGGCGGCGAAACAAGTCCCGATAGATTTAACGGCGCTAAAAAGCTCCTTGATTACGGCTTTGCCAATTACACCTTTACACGCATAGATTCGGGACTTGAAAGCGGTTTGACCGTTCCGATAGCAAACGGCACCGCCGAAAAGGCAGAGGTAAGGTCGGACGGCGTGTTAAACGTTCTTTTGCAAAGAACCGCGGATCAAAATGTTGAACGCGAAGTTGTTTTTAACAAAAATATCAAGGCGCCCGTTAAAAAAGGCGACGTTTTAGGAACCGTAAATATAAGCATAGGCGGCGAACCTATCGGCGAGATAGAGATAACCGCAGCGTGCGACGTAGATAGAATTACATTCGGATTTGTTCTTAAAAATTTGCTTACGGGTTTGTTTAAATTGTGATATTATGAAAACTTTTAATGAACATCTATATTTTGTCTTGAAAAAAACGGCAATATAATGTAAAATGATAATACAGTAAATAAAGAATCAGGGGAATATAATGGCTATTAAATTTAATTATTCTTATGCAAAGCAGTTTATCAGGGAAAACGACCTTAAAGGTCTTGAAACTCAGGTTGCCGCCGCGCATAAAACAGTAAACGAAAAATCAGGTCTCGGAAACGATTTCCTCGGTTGGGTAAATCTTCCGACAGATTATGATAAAGAAGAATTTGCTCGTATAAAAGCCGCCGCCGCAAAAATCAAGGCTGATACCGATATTCTTATCGTTATAGGAATCGGCGGTTCCTACCTCGGCGCACGCGCGGCTATTGAGTTCTTAAAAGGACCCTACTACAATTCGCTTCGCGAAAACGCACCCGAAATTTATTTTGCGGGCAACAGCATAAGCGGCGCTTATCTTGCCGATATGCTTAAAATGTGCGAGGGCAAGCGCGTTTCGGTTAATATTATTTCTAAGTCGGGCACTACGACCGAGCCTGCCGTTGCGTTCAGGGTGTTCAGGAAATATCTTGAAGAGCAGTACGGCGAGGAAGAAGCCGCAAAGCGTATATACTGCACGACCGATAAGGCAAGGGGAACTCTTAAACAGCTTGCCGACGAAAAGGGTTATGAGTGCTTTGTTGTTCCCGACGATGTCGGAGGACGTTACTCGGTTCTTACCGCAGTCGGTCTTCTCCCGATTGCCGCCGCGGGCGCTGATATTGATAAGCTCATGGCTGGCGCGGCAGCAGCGGCTGTTGACTATAACGAGCCTGATATGTATAAGAACGATTGCTACACCTATGCGGCGCTCAGAAACGCGTTCTACCGCAAGGGTAAGTCGGTAGAGCTTCTTGTAAGCTATGAACCAAGATTTACTATGATGTCCGAATGGTTCAAACAGCTTTTCGGCGAGAGCGAGGGCAAGGATAACAAAGGTCTTTTCCCTGCGTCCGTTACCTTCTCGACCGACCTCCATTCTATGGGTCAGTTCGTTCAGGACGGAAGCCGTTTAATGTTTGAAACCGTTGTTAAGTTCAACGAGAGCGATAAGGATATTATAATAGAGGAAGAAAGCGACAACGGCGACGGTCTTAATTTCCTTGCCGGAAAAACTATGACCTATGTTAATTCCAAGGCTTTTGAGGGCACGGTTCTTGCCCATACCGACGGCGGAGTGCCTAACCTTGTAATTAATGTTGATAAGCCCGATGAAGAAAACCTCGGCAGACTTATTTACTTCTTTGAAAAGGCTTGCGCGATTTCGGGTTATATGCTCGGCGTTAATCCTTTCGATCAACCCGGTGTTGAAAGCTATAAGAAAAATATGTTTGCTCTCCTCGGCAAGCCTGGATATGAGGCGCAGAAGGCTGAACTTGAAGCAAGACTTAAATAAGGAAGCAACCGCTTTCGGCGGTTAAATATAAAAGGAGCTGATATTAATGATTAAACTCATAATCGGAAAAAAAGGTTCGGGCAAAACAAAAAAATTGGTAGATATGGTTAATTCCGCTGCCGAATCAAGCCTCGGAAACGTTGTTTGCATTGAAAAAGGCGATACCCTTACCTATTCCGTTACTCATAAGGCAAGGCTTATTGACGCCGAGGATTATGCAATTTCGGGTTACGGTGAATACTACGGTATGCTCGCGGGCATCAAGTCGGGCAACCACGACGTTACCCACATTTTCGGCGACGCTACTTTAAGGCTCGGAAGCCGCGACTATGACGAGCTTGCAGTTTTCCTTGAAAGGGTTTCCAAAATAGCAGATGTTGATTTTATTTTCACAATATCCGCTGATAAGGAAGAACTCCCCAAAAAGATATTCGACATAGCGGAAGTTTGCTGATGATTTTTTCGGGCGTATGTAAATTACGCCCGAATTTTTCTTAAATTTTGCTTGACAAAGGGTAAGTATATATATATAATAGTCTTTGTGACGATAGAGGTGGAAGTATGGTTCTTGATTTAAAAAGGCTTTTTGTCAATGATGATACTTCATTACCGATTGAGTATCAGCTGGATATGAGCTCGGTTGATTTTGCAGGTCGGTTTCCGCTCAAAAAACCTGTGAAAATTGTCGGCTCTGTTTTCAGCAAAGCGAGTGTTGTCGGTATTAAGGCTGATATTTGTTTCGTTTATGACGCACCGTGCGACCGTTGCGGAAAGGATACCGCAGTCAGTCATACGGTTGTTATAGACAAGGTTCTTGCTCCTTCTATTGAGGGGGAGGACAGCGACAGTATCATTCTTGTCCCCGATATGGAGCTTGATGTTGACGGACTTATATATTCGGAGGTTGTTGTCAATCTGCCGATGAAGCACCTTTGTAAAGATGATTGCAAGGGTATATGTCCGAAATGCGGCAAAGACCTTAATGAGGGCGATTGCGGTTGTCCCGCTAAGGAAATTGACCCAAGGCTTCAAGCGCTTGCCGATTTGTTAAAAGATTAATTTGAGTTATTAATTTAAGGAGGTGCTGAAAATGGCAGTACCGAAGAGAAAGACTTCAAAAGCAAGACGTGACAAAAGAAGAAGCAATGTTTGGAAGATCAGTGCTCCTACATTAGTAAGGTGCCCTAACTGCGGCGAATACAAGCGCCCGCACAGACTTTGTTCTGCGTGCGGTCAGTACAATGGCCGTGAGGTATTAAAAGTTGGCGAGTAATCGTCAGTCTGCCGTTTAGTTCTTTTGCAGAGGAGGAGAAATCTTCCTCTGTTTTTTTACTTGTTGCCGTCGGCGCACATATCTGATTTTGCGAGATATAGTTGACATAGCAAGAAAAAAATGGCATAATTTAGAGTATAATATTTTTAGAGTTGAAAACAACTATTTCGTAGGAGAAATCAACGTAAAATTATACCTGTTGATAATTGCGGCCGGCAATCTGTCTGCCGTACTGTCGGCACGTAAGAATAAAGGAGATAAAGAAAAGTGGCAAAACCCGTTGTGGCGGTTGTCGGAAGACCTAATGTCGGCAAATCCACCCTTTTCAATAAACTTATAGGACAAAGACTTTCAATAGTTGACGATACGCCCGGCGTAACACGCGACCGTATTTACGGCGATGCGGAGTGGCTCGGCAAAAAAATAATGCTGGTTGATACGGGCGGTATCGAACCTAAGACAGACGATATAATACTTTCGGGTATGCGCGCTCAGGCTCAGCTCGCTATTGAAACGGCAAGCGTTATAATATTTGTAACCGATTTAAACAGCGGCGTCACAGCCGCCGATATGGAAATAGCGGCAATGCTGCAAAAAAGCGGTAAACCCGTGGTACTCTGCGTCAATAAATGCGACAGAATAGGCGATACCCCGCTTGAATTTTATGAGTTTTATAATCTTGGGCTCGGCGAGCCTGTTGCCGTTTCCTCGGTACACGGACACGGCACGGGCGACCTTTTAGACGCGGTATTCGCCTATCTGCCTGACGAGAGCTTTGATGAAGAAGAAAGCGACGTAATAAACGTTGCTGTTATCGGTAAACCCAATGCGGGTAAATCATCTCTTGTTAATTACCTTTCTGGCGAACAGCGTTCAATAGTTTCCGACATTGCGGGTACAACGCGCGACGCTATCGACACCCTTGTTGAAACGAAATCGGGTAAATTCAATTTTATTGATACGGCAGGTCTCCGCCGTAAGAGCAGGGTGGAGGATAAAATCGAAAAATACAGCGTTTTGCGCGCTAATATGGCGGTTGATCGCGCTGATGTCTGCGTTATAATGATAGACGCAAAGGACGGTTTTACTGAACAGGATTCAAAGGTCGCAGGCCTCGCGATTGAAGGCGGAAAGGCTTGTATTATAGCCGTTAATAAATGGGATATTGTTGAAAAAGACGGAAAAACGATGGACAGCTACCGAAAACAGCTTACGAAGGACTTTTCCTTTATGCCGTACGCTCCGATAATATTCATTTCCGCAAAAACAGGTCAGCGCACCGATAGACTGCTTGAACTTGTGAAGTATGTTCACGCTCAAAATACTATGCGTATTTCAACGGGTATGCTGAACGATATACTTGCCGACGCAACGGCGCGCGTTCAGCCGCCTACCGATAAGGGTAAACGCCTTAAAATATACTATATGACGCAGGCTTCCACCAAACCGCCTACTTTTGTATGTTTTTGCAACAGGGCGGATCTACTCCATTTTTCTTATCAGCGTTATCTTGAAAACCAAATTCGTTCGACATTCGGGCTTGAAGGTACGCCTGTGCGTTTTGTAATTCGGGAAAGGGGCGAAAAATAATATGGTGTTAAATGCTATTGCCGTCATAATATGCGCTTATCTCATAGGCAGTATAAACTTTGCCGTTATTTTTTCTTCAATCTTTATAAAAAAAGATGTGCGAAAACTCGGCAGCGGCAACGCGGGCGCTACAAATATGCTGCGTGAGGCAGGCGTTTTGCCCGGCGTGCTTACTTTTTTGTGCGACGCGTTAAAGGGAATTGCCGCTGCCTATTTGGGTTACGCCGCTTTTAAATATTTGGGCGCAAACAGCGACGCCGCTTGGGCGGTTCCGATATACGGCACTTATGCCTGCGGTATAGCCTGTATGCTCGGTCACGTGTTCCCGATATTTTTTAACTTTAAGGGCGGAAAAGGCGTTGCTACGGGCGCGGGAATATTCGCCGTCTGCTGCCCCAAATCGCTGATTATAGGTCTTTGCGTGTTTGCGGTTGTCTTGCTTGTGTCGCGCTATGTTTCCATAAGCTCGCTCTTGGCAACGGCTACGGTTGTTATTCTGTCGTTTTTCCTGTGTGATAATCAGGGAAATATTGTTCCTAAGGTTATAATGGGCAGCATTATGCTTGCCATAATATTTATCAAACATTCCGAAAACCTAAAAAGACTCGCCCGCGGCGAGGAAAAAAAGCTGAACTTCGGGAGGAAAAAGAATGGCTAAGATTACTGTTTTAGGCTCGGGCGGCTGGGGAATAGCTCTTGCTATATCGGCGTATAACAGCGGAAACGATGTAACGCTTTGGTCGCCGTTTGAGAATGAAGTTAATATGCTTCTTGAAAAGCATACCAATGACCGCTTGCTTAATGGGGTCATAATACCCGACGGAATAAAAATAACAAGCGATATGTCTTGCGTAAACGGTTCAACCGTTACTATAATCGCAACGCCTTCAACCGCTGTGCGCGAGGTCGCCGCTAAGCTCGCTAAGCAAAAGAATTACGGGATAGTCGTCAATGTGGCAAAGGGACTTGAAAAAGGTACGCTCAACCGTCTGTCTCAGGTTATAGGAAGCGAAATTCCCGATGCAAATATTGTTATTCTTTCGGGTCCGTCGCACGCCGAGGAGGTCGCAAGGAATATACCGACATCGCTTGTTGCCGCGTCTGAAAGCCTCCCTGCGGCTCAGGTTATACAGAGCGTTATGTCAAGCGACTATCTGCGTGTTTATACCTCAACCGACGTAATAGGCGTCGAACTTGGCGGAGCGCTTAAAAACGTAATAGCCATAGCGGCAGGATTTTGCGACGGTCTCGGTCTCGGCGATAACACCAAAGCCGCTCTCATAACAAGGGGGCTTGCGGAAATGACCCGTCTCGGCGTATGTATGGGTGCGTGCGAATACACATTTTCGGGACTTACGGGGATAGGCGATCTGGTCGTCACCTGTACCTCTCAGCATAGCCGTAACAACCGCTTCGGCAACAAGGTCGGACGCGGAATGGCAGTTAAACAGGCGCTTGAAGAAGTGGGAACGGTTGAAGGCTACTATGCCGCCGATATGGCTCACTCGCTGAGTTTGAAGTATAAGATAGAAATGCCGATAATAGAAGAATGTTATCAAATTTTGTATGAAGGTAAGGACGTTAAGAGTGTTGTAACCGATCTTATGCGCCGTCCAAACCGAAGCGAACATTAAAAAAACGAAAAAGCACGAAAAAAACACTTGCTTTTTTATTCGGTTTCTGTTATTATTATCTTTGCTATCGTAATCGGCTGTATGTCGGTTAATAAAGAAGGAGGTGCAGACCGTGGCTAAATGTGACATCTGCAACAAAGAAATTGCTTTCGGTATAAAGGTTTCTCACTCACACAGACGTTCAAACAGAACTTGGAAGCCCAATGTTAAGAAGGTAAAGGCAATCGTAAACGGATCACCGCGTCGTATCAATGCCTGCACCCGTTGCCTGCGTTCAGGTAAGGTTACCAGAGCTATCTGAGCTTATTTCTTTACAAAAAACACCTCGGGCTTGTCCTGAGGCTTTTTGTTATTTTGGCGAATTTCGGAGATTTTATAATGGACGAAAATTATAAAAAATACCGCCCCACAAAGGTTGCCTGTTATGTGGGGTATATTGTTCAGGCAATAGTCAATAACTTTCTTCCGATTTTGTTTATCGTGTTTCAAAAGGAATACGGACTCAGTTACGAAAAACTCGGAAGACTTATACTTATAAACTTTGTAACACAGATTTTTGTGGATTCTATAACACCGAAAATTATTTCCGCAATAGGTTATAAAAAAACCGCGGTTTTGTGTCAGGGCGGCGCCGCTGTCGGACTGCTTATGGCGGGTATACTTCCGCTTGTTTTGCCCAACGTGTATCTCGCCTTGGTTTCAGCATTGCTGGTTTATTCGTTTTCGAGCGGACTTATGGAGGTAGCCCTCAGCCCGATGATAGAAATGCTGCCGACGGGGAATAAAAGCGGCAATATGTCGCTTCTTCATTCGTTTTACTGTTGGGGTCAGGCGTTTACGGTTGTTGTAACTACGGCGCTTGTATATATTTTCGGATACGGTAAGTGGCAGTTCATACCTATAATATGGGCGATACTGCCTGCGATAAATACCGTCTGTTTCTTGTATGTTCCCGTTGTCGAACCTCCCTCCGAGGTAAAGCAGGACACATTTCCCGAGCTTATAAAATCGCGCAAATTCCGTTGCTTTATGGTTATGATGCTGTGCGCGGGTGCAAGCGAGCTTGCTATGTCGCAATGGGCGTCTATGTTCGCACAAAACGGTCTCGGTGTAAGCAAGGTTGTCGGCGATCTTGCGGGTCCCTGCGCTTTTGCATTGTTTATGGGACTCGGACGTTTGGTATACGCCGCCTTTTCGGATAGAATTTCGTTCAGGCGCACCATAATTGCTATGAGCGCAGCCTGCTTTGTCTGTTATATTGTCGTAGGACTTTGCAATGTCGCTGTCCTTTCCTTGATTGCCTGTGCAATTTGCGGATTTACCGTGAGCCTTTCGTGGCCCGGAACATATTCGGCGGGTTCGGCGGCTTTCCCAAACGGCGGTGCCGTAATGTTCAGCGTATTTGCGCTGTGCGGCGACTTAGGCTGTTCGTTCGGACCGTGGCTGCTCGGTATAGTTGCGGATAACAGCAGCCTGAACGTGGGATTTTTGGTCTCTGCGGCGGCTCCGCTGATTATGATCATAACCGCTTTGTTTTTCCTTAAAGAAAAAGATTTTCAAAACTAAAAGGTCGGTGATTTTTTATGAAACGTGAAGATTATTTGAGTTGGGACGAGTATTTTATGGGCATAGCCATGCTTTCGGCTATGCGGAGTAAGGACCCGTCAACACAGGTCGGCGCCTGTATCGTAAATTCCGAAAACCGAATACTGTCTGTCGGTTATAACGGTATGCCGCGCTGTTGCAGTGACGACGTATATCCTTGGGAACGCGACGGCAGCGGTCTTGATTCAAAGTATCTGTACGTATGCCACGCTGAATTAAACGCTATACTCAACTGTATAAACGGCAATGTCCGCGGTTGCACGGTCTACACAACGCTTTTTCCCTGCAACGAGTGCGCTAAGGCGATAATCCAGTCGGGAATTACCAATGTTGTGTATATGTCGGATAAATATTCGGATTCGGACAGCGTTATGGCTTCTAAGCGAATGTTTGAAACCGCGGGCGTGAAATACCGCCTTTATGAAAAATCAGGCAAGAGCGTGGGCCTTGAATTTTAATCTGGCGGCAGTTTTGCTGACGGGAGATGTTTGTTATTAACGGTGTATGTTACATTTTTGCCGCCGCGGGCGGTCTGCCGTCTTTCTTTGAGAAAAACGACGGCGATTTGATAATTGCCGCCGACGCGGGGTATAAACACCTTTCGGAATACGGCGTTTTTCCCGATATTGCCGTGGGTGATTTTGATTCGCTCGGTTATGTTCCCAATTGCGCGGAGATTATAAAACACCCTGTAAGGAAGGACGATACAGATACAATGCTCGCTGTCAAAACGGGACTTGAACGGGGATTTAAGCGTTTTGTTATTTACGGGGGAGTCGGCGGAAGAACCGACCATACCCTTGCCAATCTCCAAACGCTTTCGTATCTGTCAAACAGGGGAGCCGTCGGGTTTTTGTGCGGCGACGGTATCACGTATACCGCCGTAACAAATTCAAAACTGCGCTTTAAGGCTTGTTCACGCGGTACGGTTTCCGTGTTTTCGGCTACGTCCGTTTGCGAGGGCGTTTATATTTCGGGACTTTCGTATGAGCTAAGCGGCGCGGCGCTGAAATTCGATTTTCCCGTCGGCGTAAGCAATGCGTTTTGCGGTAAGCCGTCGGAAATCGGCGTGAAGTCAGGTACTCTCACCGTTTGTTGGTCGGGAAATTTGGATTTAGTCGATGAATGGTAAAAATATATCAAAATGCAGTCTTTTTTTTATTGAAAAAGCCATTGCATTTTTTTAAAAAAGGTATTTACATTTTCTCCTAATAATGGTATAATGACCTTGGTAAATTTTAAATTAATTGAGGAGGTACTCTCAAAATGAAAAAAGTAATTGCATTGGTTTTTGCGCTCGTTATGATAATGGGCCTCTCTGTAACTTCACTTGCTGTGCCGAGCGCTACGGCTAAAAGTGAATTCAAGGTTTCCTTCCGTAACGGAAGCGCGGCTTCTCAGACAACCAACACAGTTAAGGCAAGTGAAGACGGTAAGTTTACCGCTACCGCCGATCCTGCTCAGGGAACTTTCAATGAGTGGGTAATCTACAAGGCTGACGGAACTGTCGCTGTTGCAGGCGTTGACTACACTGTTGTTTCAGGTTCTTTGAAGGACGCTAACTTGGTTGTAAAGCCCTTGACAGATATTATCATCTGCGGTAACTACAACGGCGTTGTTACAAAACCGATTCTTGACGGTTCATCTTCTTCACCGAAGACAGGCGATTTCACCGTTATGTATCTTGCCGCTGTTATGATGGCTGCCGGTGCTTGCGGATTTGTTGCTAAGAAACAGCTTGCTAAATAATTTAATTTAAAACTATGAAAACAGTCGCTGAAAGGCGGCTGTTTTTTGTTCTGTTGTCCTGTTTTTGCACATATACTTTACAGAGGTGTTATAATGGATGTACTGAAATACGGTGCGATTGCGCTCCTTTCGATAACGGCAATAATCATAATAATCTTTGCTATGCGAAGCGGCAAGCCGCTGAAATCACTTTTAATAAACGCTATGCTCGGAATAGCGGCTCTGGCGGTTGTCGATGTTACGACCCGGTTTACAGGCGTCCATATCCCAATAAATCAGTGGACTGCGGTGGGCAGTGCCGTCTATGGGATACCTTGCGTTTGCGGACTTTTGGTACTTCAATTATTTATATAAAAAATATAACACGGTATGGTTTCTACAATCCCATACCGTGTTATATTTTTTCATTCTTTGCACTCAATAAATCAGATATTTCCACTTGTAAAGCTCTGGCAAAAATCACGAGATCAATATCCGTCACAAAGCGTTCACCGTTTTCAACCCTTCGTATAAAATAGTGATCAACATCAAATCCGATAAGTTGCATTTTTGCAGCGAGTTTTCGCTGTGAAAGACCTCTGCTTGTTCGGATTTCGGCAATTCTTTTGCCTGTAATATTGTTTTTACCGTCCGAGGCTTTTATTTTAAACATATAAAATTCCTCTTTTTGCAATTGATTTTAAAGTTATTATATGCTATAATCTAATAAATTATGGTGAACAGTATTCAACATAATTGCTGCTAAATAATAAAAATAACATAGTATGGTGACAATGTCGGAATTACAGTTTTCAATTTTAATAGTATGCCAATAAATACTATTTGAGTTAGGACATTAAATTAAGGGGAATAGCAGAAATGTTAAGGCGGATAAGAAAATTTTTTTGTGTGTTTTGTGTATCTGTTTTGGTCTTGGTTGTAAATGTAGGAGCGTCAGCCGCAGGAAGCAGTATAATGTCCCTCAGCAGTAGTAATATCAGCGTCGGTGAAAGCGTTACCGTGAGTATTAATATAAAAACTGACGGTGCAAAAGATATATATGCGGTAGTTGGAACGGTTGAATATGATGAGGATATTTTTGATTACATTTCGAGTAATGTAGTGGCAAACGGCGGCGGCGGCACCGTAAAATTTGCACCTACGGCTACGGGTGTGCAATCCATCGTTGTGGAATTTATGTTTAAGGCAAAAGCAAAAGGATTGGGACAATTTTCCTTGACCGATTGTCAATACTCTAACGGAAGTGACATAGATGTAATAGGCTCTTCGGAATACATTATTGTTAGTAATGCCAAGACGGGTGACATAAACCACGACGGTGAAATAGATATACTTGACTTGATAGTGCTGAAAAAATGCATTGCTGAAAATCCTGACGATTTTGTATCATCAGCAGATATTAATTCAGACGGTGCTGTAAACGGCACAGACCTTGTAATGCTTAAAAAGATGCTCATAGGTATAAACAGTTAAAAAATATACGCAGGATAAATTATTAATGGCGATGTTGGCTCTCTTTGACGGAAAGCTGCCGCCGCAATGTGGCTGAGTGGGAGAAAAGTCGTGTTATAGAACGGCTGTTTCTCTCTTTTTTTATGTATGTAAGACTTTTTCATACTTTTTAGGCATAAATGCAGCATTGTCCCGAATTTCGTACACATCTATATGTAAAATATACTCGTAAAACGGAATGTTTTATGGTAAAATAGAGAAAACGGATTTCGGCGGTGATTAAAGTTGTTAAAATTTATATTCGGCAGACCTGCTTCGGGTAAGACCTATAACGTGCTGAAAATGATAAAAGAAAGCGTTGCTCACGGCAGACGCGTTATATTAATAGTCCCCGAACAATTCTCGTTTGAATCGGAAAAAGAGGTTTTGCACAGCGTCGGCGATTCGGCGGCGCTTACCGTTTCGGTTATGAGCTTTACACGCCTTTTTGACGAGGTCGGGCGCAATATAGGCGGCAGCGCTTCGGAGGTGCTTGCCGACCGTGATAAAATTATATTTATGCACCGTGCGCTCGCAGAGGCGGTATCGGAGTGTCCGTCGTGGAAACGTTATTCGGGTTCTGTCAGTTTTGCAAAAACTATGGTCGATACCGTTAACGAACTAAAACTTAACGCCGTAACCGCAGAGCAGCTGCGTGCCGCCGCCGAAAAAACCGAAAGCGCGGGTCTCAGGGAAAAGCTCCGCAATACCGCCGCCGTTTACGATATGTACGATATGCTGATAGGTGAAAAATTCATCGACCCGTCGGATATACTTACCGTTTTATACCGCCAGCTTGAAAACTACAATTTCTTTGGGGACTGTGACGTTTATATCGACGGTTTTAAGGGATTTACGGGTCAGCAATATAAAATTCTCGAACGCATTATACCGCAGTCGAATAATACCGTTATCAGCCTTACAAATGATACGGGTGAGCCGCGTGAATACGATATATTCACCAATATCAGGGGTGCGGTTTTAAGAATTGAACGGATTGCCGAGAAGTATGCGGTCGATACATCGGAGCCGCTTGTGCTTGAAGACGGCTATAATCGAAGCCGTGAAATGGCGGCGCTTGAAAGACTTATGGCTGGAAAACCGTTTGAGTATGCGGAAAACGGCTCGGATATTACCGTTATAAATGCCGCAACGCCTTATGACGAGGCGGAGTTCGCCGCGCGCACTATACGAAAACTTATAAGGGAAGGAAATTACAGGTACCGAGATTTTGTCATTATAGCGCGTGACGCCGACAGTTATTCCGACGCGGTCGAAACAGCCTGCGAGGCAAACGGCGTTGCCTGCTTTACGGACAGGCGTGTGCCGCTTTCGTCGTTCCCCGTTGCCGTAATGGTAAAGGCAGCAGTAGATACGGTTTTAAAGCCGTCTACCGAGCATATTTTAAAATTTCATAAAACAGGACTCGGCACGCTTAATTTTGAGGAAATATCCGAACTTGAAAATTATACCTATCTTTGGAATATTGACGGCGATCTGTGGAATACGGAGTGGGATATGAATCCCAAAGGTTTTGTAAACGAAACCGATTCTAAGGACGTCAGACAGCAGCTTATACATATAAATGATTTAAGGCAAACTGCGCTTTCACCCATACTTAATTTTTCAGAGAATTTTAAGGGTAGCGCAAGAGATATGGCGGCGGCGGTCTTTAAACTGATAAAGGATTGCTCCGCAGGCGAAAAACTTTCCGAGCTTTGCAAAGACAGGTGTGCCGAGGAATGCGGTTTCCCGCCTGACGCTCTGAAACAGGGGTACGGTATGTATATTGACATACTTGACAGTCTGGTTAAATGCTTGGGCGGCGCCGCCGTTACAAGGCAGAGCTTTGCCGATGTACTCGATTTGGCGGTTTGCGAAACAAGCGTCGGCACAATACCGCAAACGCTTGACGAGGTGACATTCGGCTCGGCAGACCGAATAAGACCTTCAAGACCCAAAGTGGCGTTTATACTCGGCGCAAATCAGGGCATTTTTCCGCGAATACCCGTGCGCACGGGCATATTTGCCGTTTCCGAACGCCGTGAGATGATAGAACTCGGCTTGGAAATATCGGATAACGCGGCGGCGGATTCAATTGACGAGAGCTTTCTTGTCTATTCAAACGTCTGCTGCCCGTCGGAACGCATTTATATCAGCAGTTATTCGTATACCGTTTCGGGTGAAAAGTCGGAACCGTCGGCATTTGTGTCCGAAATATGCGAAAATTTAAACTGCACGCGTTTGAGCGAGCCTGAAAATCTTTCAGAGGATAATCTTCCCGAAACCGAAAAGACGGCTTACGCGCGCTTTTGCGGTAACGTCAATGCCAATGCGGACGACGCCGCAACCGTAAGATTGGGACTGTCGGGGACAGTTACCTATGATAAAACGGAAAACCTCTTAAAACTTTTGAATTGCAAGGAAAAAAGCATTTCGCACGAAACGGCATTGAAGCTATACGGCAGAGATATACCTATGTCCGCTTCAAAGTTTGATACATTCCACCGCTGCAAGTTTTCGTTCTTCTGCCGCTACGGATTAAGGGCTAAAAAAATACAGCCCGCTGATTTTGATGTTCTCCAAAGGGGCACTCTTGTCCATTATGTGCTTGAACGCATGATTTCGGCGCACAAAAAAGGAATTGCTTATCTTACGGAAGATGAACGCAATTGCGAGGTAGATAAGTACATCAACGAATACCTTGACGGAATAAAGGGATACCGAAGCGTTGAAAGCGCAAGGTCGGCGTTTCTTGTCAGCCGAATATCAAGGTCTTTAAAAGAGGTTGTCGGGAGAATTGCCGCTGAATTTTCACAAAGCGATTTTGAACCTGTGCGCTGCGAACTGAAAATAGGGAGAGACGGCGAGATACCGCCTCTCGCAATGCCGTACAGCGACGGCAAAATAATGCTTGAAGGCAGTATAGACCGTGTTGATACATACAACGGATATGTCAGAATAATTGATTATAAAACGGGGAGCAGAACGTTTAAACTGCCTGACATTCTGTTCGGACTTAATTTGCAAATGCTCATATATCTGTATGCGGTAATACGCGGCAGAAAAGAGGACGATAAATGCGCCGCGGGAATTTTCTATATGCCGTCAAAAAGAGATTTAAACGGCGAGGGACTTGCTATGAACGGATTGGCGCAAGCGGACGAGGAGCTTGTTACGGCAATGGAGAAGAATAACAACGGCGAATTTATACCGAAACTGCGTAAGAATAAGGACGGCTCGCTGTCAAAACTGAATAACTCATATATAGCTCCGTCCGATTTTTCGGATATATTCGATTATATTGAGCGGCTTATGAAGGACACGGGCGACAGTATAATGAGCGGCGATATTTCGGTAGACCCGACAGACGGCTGTGATTCGCCCGCCTGTAAATACTGCGATTACTCATCGGTCTGCGGCCGCGAGGAGTCCCCTGCCGAAAAGGTACAGCGTATGGCTAACGGTGAAGTGTTGGAAAAGATTCGCGAGGTGAACGGCAATGGCGTTTAATCCTACAAAAGAACAGGAAAAAGCAATAGAAACAAAAGGGAATATTTTGGTTGCGGCGGCGGCAGGCTCGGGAAAAACCGCAGTTTTGGTCGAACGCGTTATAAGGCGTCTTACCGACAAAACAGAGCCGGTTTCAGCGGACCGATTGCTTATAGTTACATTCACCAACGCGGCGGCGGCTGAAATGAGAACGCGAATTGAAAAGCGCATTGACGAGGAAATAAGGCGCGATCCCGAAAACCGCGGACTTTTAAGACAAAAGCACCTCCTTGCGAGCGCAAAGATATGCACCATTGATACCTTTTGTATCGACCTTGTCAGAGATAATTTCGATAAAGCGGGCGTAAGCCCCGATTTTAAAATGAGCGATGGCAATTCGCTTAAAACGGTAAACGAGCGGGTTATGTCGGACATAATAAACGAACGTCTTAAATCGGGCGATCCCGTTTTCGGCGAGCTTGTTGATATATTCGGCGCTGAATATGACGATACAAATTTTGCCGATTCGGTGCTTAGTATATACGAATACAGCCGCCAGCTGCCTTTCCCCGATGAGTGGTTTGAGTTTCTCGGAAACACATATAACGGCGGCGTGTTTGACAAAAGCTGCTTGTGGTACGGCTATGCCTTTGAAACGGCAAGAAAAACGGTATCCGGAATGCGCAGAACGGTTGCAAACGTATGCGATATGGTAAGCGAAGTTGAGTCCGCCGATAGGCTCGTACCTTCGTTGCATCTTGCGGCAGAACTTTTGGCGGAACTAAACGACGCCTGCGAACCGTGCGATTGGGATTTGTTCTATAATAAGGTTGCAAACTTTAAATTGCCCGCATTCCCCAATACAAGAGGGTTTTCGGGCGTTGCGGCGGTACAGGCGGCAAAAGAAGTCTGGAAATCGCTTGATAAAGATATAGACGTTCTGCGCCGTATTTTTGCTTACAGCGCTGATGAAAATAACAAAATATTTTTAAAACTCAATAAGCCTGTAAAACTTCTCGGCGAAATACTTTGCGAGCTTGAAGAAAGGCTGTTCAAAGCGTACGGCGAAATGAATACCTATACGTTTCACAATACCGAACATTTGGCGCTTAAACTGCTGTGCGAAATGCGTGACGGTAAGCTGTACCGCAAGGAAGACGCACAGGATATTATCAACCGTTACGACGAGATTATGGTTGACGAATATCAGGACACCAACGATTTGCAGGATATGCTCTTTTATGTGCTGTCCGACAGCGAGTGCAAGCTGTTTGCCGTCGGCGATGTAAAGCAGAGCATTTACGGATTCAGAGGCGCCAATCCCAACAATTTCTTGGCAAAAAAGAAAAGATATGTTCCGATAGAAAACGCAAATGACGGCGACCCGAAAAAAATAATACTGAAAAACAATTTCCGGAGCCGTGACGGCGTGTGCGACTATATAAATTTCTTTTTTAAAAACATAATGATTGAGGATAACAGCAATATTGTTTACGATGGTGAGGAAATGCTGGTTCCATCGGCTGTTTATCCCGAATATAACCGCCCCGCCGCCGAACTGCATATTATAGACGGCGTCGGCAGCGGCGGCGACCGCGATATTGCGGAAGCGCGGTATATTGCGTCTTACATACGCTCCGTTGTTGACGGAGGCGAGTGCATACGCAGTGATGAAAAAATGCTCAGAAAGGCTAAATATTCAGATTTTACTATCCTCCTGCGCGCTGTGAAAGGCGGCAGAGCGGCGGTTATAGCGTCCGAACTCAGAAATGCGGGAATACCCGCCGAATACGGAAGCGAGGGATATGCCGATTCAATCGAAATCTCAACGTTTTTGGCATTGCTGAAAGTTATTGACAACCCCCAATCGGATATTGAACTGCTAACGGTAATGCTCTCGCCGATATTCGGTTTTACGGCGGAGGAATTGGCTTGTATCCGAGCCGACAGAAACTTCGGCGATTTGTACGGCGCAGTGGTTTTTGCCGCCGAAAACGGGAATAAGCGCGTTTCGGAAATGCTTGAAACATTAAGAGGATATAGGTTGCTTGCGGCAACCCTGCCGCTTGAACAGTTTGTTTCAAGACTGCTTGTTAAAAGCGGATATTCGGATATTATTTCGGCGTTTCCCGACGGTGAACGCAGGCGCAACAATCTGCGTATGTTTGTAGGTTATGCGGCTGATTATAATTCGGACGGAAAGGGCAGTCTCGGCGGGTTTGTGAAATATATTCAGCGCCGGTCGGAACACGGGCTTAAATCTTCGTCGGCGGGAGCAGGCGGAAATTCCGTTAAAATTATGAGTATTCATTCCTCAAAGGGATTGCAGTTTCCTATATGTATTATCGCGGGCACGTCCGCGCGCTTTAACGACAGCGAATTAAGAAACCGCGTGGCGTATTCTGCCGAAAACGGTATAGGCTTTAAATACTATGATGAGGAAGAAAAATGCTTTAAAAGCAGTCTCGGTCGGGAGGTCATATTAAACAGCTCAAAAAGAAATTCTCTTGAAGAAGAATTAAGACTTCTATATGTCGCTATGACCCGCGCCGAGGAACGATTGGTGTTTACCTGCGCTTTGAGTAACGCCGAAAAAACGTTAGGCTCGTTACAGGCAATGCTCTCGGCAAACGGCGGCAGAATAGGCGCGGATATATTTTCAAAAACAAAGTCTTATTCGGATTGGCTTTTGCTTACGGCTTTGCTGCACCCCGACGCCGCAAGCATAAGGAACAGGGAGCTGTTTGTCCCGACAGACGAGGCGGTCGGGCGTTTGACGGTCAGCACGGTATCAAGCGAAAGTCTTGAAGAAAGACAAACCGCCGAAGTCGGCGTACCGTGCGCAAATAAGGAACTTGCGGACATCATTTCAAAAAATATCAAATTCATATATAAGTATGACGAGTTAAGGAGAATTGAAGCAAAATACTCCGTTTCCGAGGTGGCAAACAAGGCGGAAAGCGATTTTTATGCCTTTTCGGATAAACCGTCGTTTATGAGCGCAGGAGGTCTCACCGCAGCAAAGCGTGGAACGGCGGTTCACAAAGCAATGCAGTTTTTTGATTTCTCAAAATCGGACGACCCCGAAGCAGAGCTTGACCGACTGTATGAATGGAAGTTTATATCCGAACGCGAAAGGGAGGCGGTTGATGTTAAGATACTGCAAAAATTCTTTGACAGCGATGTTTTTGCGCGCATACTTAACTCCCGCACCGTAAAACGCGAAATGCGGTTTTTGACCGAACTTCCCGTAAGCTCTGTTGACGGTACGGTATCTTTTAAAGATGAAAAAATAATGGTTCAGGGAGCTGTCGATCTGTGTTTTGAGGAAGACGGTGAGATAGTTGTGCTTGATTTTAAAACCGACAGGGTAAGCGACGGCGGCGAGCTTATCGCCGCATATAAGGAACAGCTTTCAATATACGCGAAAGCCTGTGAAAAAATATTCAATAAGCGTGTAAAAGAAAAGATAATATATTCTTTTGCTCTTGGAAAAGAATTGCATTTTTAGCAGTTTTGTATAATAATAATTAACTTGACATATTTTAACTATATACTTTTTGCAATAGCAGTATGCAATTAATATATTTCAATTCTCTGAGTTTAGGTGATATAATCAAATCACAAAAACAAAAACATATTTTCAGGAGGAAACAAGTATGGCAAGATTTACACTTCCGAGAGATATATATTTCGGTAAAAACGCAATGGAAAATTTAAAAACGCTCGACGGCAAGAAAGCAATTGTTGTTGTCGGCGGCGGCTCTATGAAACGCTTCGGCTTTTTGGATAAGGCTGTTTCCTATCTAAAAGAAGCGGGTATGGAGGTAAAGCTGTTCGAGGGCGTCGAACCCGATCCTTCTGTGGAAACGGTAATGCGCGGCGCCGAGGCTATGCGCGAGTTTGAGCCTGATTGGATAGTTGCGATAGGCGGCGGTTCTCCGATAGACGCCGCAAAGGCTATGTGGGCATTCTATGAGTATCCCGATGTGACGTTTGAATCACTCTGCATACCGTTTAATTTCCCGAAACTCAGAACAAAGGCAAAATTCTGTGCTATTTCTTCAACCTCGGGAACAGCGACGGAGGTAACTGCGTTCTCCGTAATTACAGATTATTCAAAGGGTATTAAATATCCGCTTGCGGATTTCAATATCACGCCCGACGTTGCGATAGTTGACCCTGAGCTTGCTCAGACAATGCCGCAAAAGCTCGTTGCCCACACTGGTATGGACGCTCTCACCCACGCAATAGAGGCTTACGTTTCAACCGTTGCGAGCAATTATACCGACGCGCTTGCAATGAAAGCAATTGAAATGGTAACCGCCTATCTGCCCTCGTCTTACAAAGGCAACCATGAGTCGCGCGAGCAGATGCACGATGCGCAGTGCCTTGCCGGTATGGCGTTTTCAAACGCGCTTCTCGGTATAGTTCATTCAATGGCTCATAAAACGGGAGCGGCATTCTCAGAGGGCAATATGAAGGGTCAGCACATTCCGCACGGCTGTGCAAACGCCATATATCTGCCCTATGTTATAAAGTATAACGCACATGATCAGCGCGCTTCGGAGAGATATGCCGATATAGCCCGTATGCTCGGACTTCAAGGCAGCAGCGATAAGGCACTCACAGAAAGCCTTTGCGCTTTGATTGACAAAATGAATACGGAGTTGAATATTCCGCATACTCTTAAAGAGTTCGGTGTAGACGAAGCAGAGTTTTTGAATAAGGTTGACGCAATTGCCGCCAACGCGGTTGCCGACGCCTGCACAGGCTCCAATCCGAGAGAAATAACCCCCGAGGTTATGGCGAAACTGCTTAAATGCACCTATTACGGAACAGAGGTTGATTTTTAAACCGATATAATATATAATATAATTTGTTCAAAAGGCGGTTCTTTTTAAGAGCCGCCCTAATATTAAATTGTGAAAGGAACAAAGACCGTGTATAAAATAGTCAAAAAGGAAGTTTTAAATCCTACCGTTACTAAAATGGTCATACAGGCTCCTCTTGTTGCTAAAAAAGCGGAACCGGGACAGTTTATTATACTCCGCGTAAATGATGACGGCGAGCGCATACCGCTTACTGTTGCGGGATACGATAGAGAAAACGGAACGGTTACAATTATTTTTCAGGTTGTCGGAGCTACTACAAAGCTCTTAAATGAAAAGAACGAGGGCGAATTTATTTCAGACTTTGCAGGTCCCTTGGGTACCCCTACGCACCTTGAAGGGCTTAAAAAGGTTTGCATAGTCGGCGGCGGCGTCGGCTGCGCTATTGCTATGCCTATCGCTGTCAAGCTCGCCGAGATGGGTTGCGAGGTACATTCGATAATCGGCTTCCGTTCTAAGGAATTGGTCATTCTTGAAAAGGAATTCAGCGAAGCGTCTTCGGTGCTGCACGTAATGACAGACGACGGCTCTTACGGCAAAAAAGGAGTTGTTACCGAGCCTTTAAAAGCCGCGCTTGAAAGCGGCGAAAAGTATGATGAGATCATAACGATAGGTCCGCTTGTTATGATGAAATTTGTTGTTAATACGGCAAGACCCTACAACATTAAGACCACCGTTTCGATGAACCCGATTATGATTGACGGAACGGGAATGTGCGGCGGCTGCCGCCTTACGGTTGACGGTAAGACAAAATTTGCCTGCGTGGACGGTCCCGATTTTGACGGATATAAGGTGGACTTTGACGAGGCAATGAAACGCGGCTCAATGTACCGTGATTTTGAAAGACACGCTTATGAGCAGACGTGCAATCTTTTCAACAAGGAGTGAAATATATGCCGATAAATATGGAACCTAAGAAAAATCCTATGCCTACGCAATCTCCCGAGGTAAGGGCTGAGAACTTTAAGGAGGTAGCGCTCGGTTATTCGGAGGATACTGCGCTTAATGAAGCAATGCGTTGCCTTAACTGCAAGCATATGCCCTGTGTGAGCGGCTGTCCCGTTAATATTCATATACCTGAGTTTATTTCAAAAATAAAAGAGGGCGATTTTGAGGGCGCATATCAGGTAATATCTCTTTCTTCAAGCCTGCCCGCGGTCTGCGGCAGGGTCTGCCCTCAGGAAACGCAGTGCGAGTCAAAGTGTGTGCGCGGAATAAAGGGCGAGCCTGTCGGTATAGGACGTCTTGAAAGATTTGTTGCCGATTGGCATAATACGCATAACAGTGAAAACATTGAACTTCCGAAAAACAACGGTCATAAGGTCGCGGTCGTGGGTTCGGGTCCGTCCGGGCTTACGTGCGCGGGCGACCTTGCGAAAAAGGGTTATTCTGTCACCGTTTTTGAAGCGTTGCATCTTGCGGGCGGAGTGCTGGTTTACGGAATTCCCGAATTCCGTCTCCCGAAGCAAATAGTTAAAAAAGAAATAGAAACGCTGAAAAAATACGGGGTAGAGATTGCCACAAACGTGATAATCGGTAAAACCGTTACAGTAGACGAACTGTTTGAAATGGGCTACGAGGCGGTGTTTATCGGTTCGGGGGCAGGTCTTCCGAGATTTATGGGTATCGAGGGCGAATCGCTTAACGGCGTTTATTCCGCAAACGAATTTCTTACGAGAAACAACCTTATGAAGGCTTACGAGAATGACAGCCAGACCCCTGTTTTCCACGGCAAAAAGGTCGTAGTTGTGGGCGGCGGCAACGTTGCGATGGATTCGGCGCGTACAGCACGCCGCTTGGGTGCCGACGTTCATATAGTCTACCGCAGAACAGAAAACGAACTTCCCGCAAGACGCGAGGAGGTTGAACACGCAATGGAGGAGGGAATAACCTTTAAATTCCTCACAAACCCCGTTAAAATAAACGGAAATGACGGTTGGGTATCGGGTGTTGTGTGCGAAAAAATGGAACTCTCCGAGCCTGACGAATCGGGCAGAGCGCGCCCTGTCGCAATTCCGAACAGTGAATTTGAAATAGAAGCCGACTGCGTGATAATGTCGATAGGAACCTCACCTAATCCGCTTATCAAAAACACGACCAAAGGTCTTGAAGTCAATAAGCGCGGAGGTATAGTTGTTACCGAAAGTACGGGCGAAACCTCCAAGCAGGGTGTTTACGCGGGCGGAGACGCCGTAACGGGCGCCGCTACCGTAATACTTGCAATGGGCGCGGGTAAAACCGCCGCCAAGTCGATAGACGAATATTTGAATAAATAAAAACAAGGCTTGACAGAAAAAACTCTGTCAAGCCTTGTTCTTTTTGTAGGATAAATAATCTTCAAGAATTATCACAGCCGCAACCGCATCAACCGTTTCTTTGCGCTTTTTGCCGCGTGTGTTTGTGTAGTTGAGCGCCGTATGCGCGGAAATAGTGGTACAACGTTCGTCCCATAGTACCGTTTCAAGTCCGCTTAAAGCGCTGATTTTTTCGGCAATACAGCGGCATTCCTCTGCGCGCGAGCCTATGCTTCCGTCCATATTTTTCGGGAAACCGACGACAATTAACTCTGCGTTAAGCTCCTTTGCTGTCGCGGCAATCTCAGCTATCAACTTTTCTTCGTTATACTGTGTTATAACCTTTTTCGGAAAAGCAAAGCTCTCGCCGCTGTCCGAAACCGCTATGCCCGTTCTTGCCTTTCCGAGATCCACCGACATTATTATCATTGCTTTTCGCCTTTCATAAAGCTCGAAAGTCTGTTTCTCTTTATGATAAGTTCTTTCGGCAGGTGCGATATATCGTTTATATATACTACGCGCGGATTTAAGCCGCCGTCAAATTCAATAAGATTAACCGCTGTGTTATCACACCACGGAGTGTCTTTCAAATGTGAAATGTCGCCGTGAAGCAATCTGCAATTAAGGCATCTTAAAACACCGCCGTGCGTTGCAACGGCAATGCTTTTGCCCTCGTTTTTACGGGCAATGTCAAGAACCGTGTTCCAAATGCGCTCGTAAGCGGCGCGCATAGGCTCGCCGCCTTCGGGTGCAAAATCCTCGGGGCGGTTGTCCCAAGCGTCGGCAAGCTCGGGCATAGCGCCGAACGTTTCGGCAAACGGCTTGCCCTCAACTATGCCGCCGTGTATTTCGGCAAGCCCGTCAATCGGAATTACGGGCAACCCTTTCTGGTCGGCAACGGCGTGAGCCGTTTTTCTTGCCCTTAACAGCGGACTTGAAAAAACTGCGTCGATTTCTGTATCAAGAAAACGCTTTTTAAGACATTCAAGCTGTTTTGCGCCTGTTTCGCTTATATCAAGGTCGGTAGAACCCTGAAAAATTCTTTTAACATTGCCCAAAGCCTCGCAATGCCTTATCAAATACAACCTTGTCAAATCAATCACCGCTGATAAGTATATCACAGCGGGTGCTTTTTTTCAAGAATTATTGATTTTAACGGCTGCTCGTGACCTCGTTTTCAAGCGGTTTTCCCTCAAAATAGCATTTAAGGTTTTCCATTGTGGTTTTTGCTATGCCGTCAAGCGCTTCACGCGTTAAAAACGCCTGATGCGATGTCACCAACACGTTCGGCATTGCTATAAGGGTCGAAAGCGTATCGTCAAGGATTATTTCGTCGGAATAATCCTCAAAGAAAAGCGCCGTTTCTTCTTCGTATACGTCAAGTCCTGCCGCTCCGACCGTTCCCGATTTCATACCGTCTATCAGGGCGCCTGTATCAATAAGCTGACCGCGCGACGTGTTTATAATATAAACCCCTTTTTTCATTTTTTTAAGGGTGTCTTCGCATATAAGGTGGCGGTTTTCCTTGGTCAGGGGACAGTGCAGGGAGATTATGTCGCTGCTCTTTAAAAGTGCGTCAAGGTCGGTGTATTTTCCCTTAAAACCGTCGTTTTGGTACGGGTCAAAGCCGAGAATGTTCATACCGAAGCCGTTGCATATATCCGCAAAGCAACAGCCTATTTTTCCCGTGCCTATAATGCCTACCGTCTTTCCGTGCAGATCAAATCCCGTAAGACCTTCAAGCGAGAAATTGTGGTCGCGCGTTCTGATATAAGCGCGGTGCAGTTTCCTGTTGAGGGTCAGTATCATTCCCATAGTGTGTTCGGCAATCGCGTAGGGCGAATATGCCGGAACCCTTAACACCGTTATGCGGCCTGCGGCATATTTCAACTCAACATTGTTATATCCCGCACAGCGCAGCGCTACCACGCCCACGCCGTATTTTTCGAGCGCGTCTATTACCTCGCGGTTTATTTCGTCGTTTACAAATGCGCACACACCGTCGCAGCAAGCCGCCATACTTACGGTGTCGCGGTTTAGTTTGTTTTCAAAAAATCTTATGTTTATTTCATCGTCGGCAAATCTCATAAAACTTTCGCGGTCATACGGTTTTGCGTCAAAAAAAGCAATTGTTTTCATATTTCGCTCCCATAAAAATAAATATTCGTTTTCTTATGTTGCGCCGAAAATCGGCAAAAATTCATATCAAATACAACACAATAATCAAAATCTTGACAAAGAGTGCAAAAAGCTATATAATCTACTTGATATATTATTGTTTTGGAGGATCAGACATTTATGATAAGTGCAGGCGATTTCAGAAACGGCGTAACCTTTGAGGAAGACGGAAATGTGCTTCAAATAATCGAATTTCAGCACGTTAAACCGGGCAAAGGCGCCGCTTTTGTAAGAACGAAAATTAAAAACGTTATAACAGGCGCTGTGGTTGAAAAAAGCTATAACCCGACCGCTAAATTCCCCTCGGCTTTTGTTGAGCGCAAGGATATGGAGTATTCTTATAACGACGGCGATTTATATTACTTTATGGATCAGGAAACCTATGAGCTTGTTCCCATCAACGGAAGCGAGCTTGGCGATAATTTCAAATTCGTAAAGGAGAATATGGTATGTAAGATTTTGTCTTACAAGGGAAAAGTATTCGGTGTTGAGCCTCCTACATTTGTAGAACTTCAAGTAACCGAAACCGATCCCGGATTTAAAGGCGATACCGCTACAAATGCAACAAAGCCCGCAACTCTTGAAACAGGCTGCGAAATACGTGTTCCGCTTTTCATAAACGAAGGCGATATGATAAGAATTGACACACGTACAGGCGAGTATATGGAGCGCGCATAAGAAAGAACGGAGGTAACAAAATGGATATTTGTGAGAAGGTTGCTTATATAAAGGGTCTTGCGGAAGGTCTTAACCTTGACAGCGAGACTAAGGAAGGCAAAATACTTGCCGCTGTTATAGATGTTCTCGGCGACATTACCGAGGAAATCTGTGATATCGAGGACGGCTGTGACGCTATGCTTGAACAGATAGACGCGGTTGACGAGGATCTTTCCGCTGTTGAAGAACTCATATATGATGAAGATGACGACTGCGATTGCGACGATTGCTGTGACTGCGACGACGATCTTTATGAGGTTGAGTGTCCGCAGTGCCACGACGTTATATATCTTGATGAAGATATGCTTGCAGACGAGGGTATAACTTGCCCGAATTGCGGAACCGAGCTTGAATTTGATTTCGACTGCGACTGCGATTGTGAAGACTGCGAAGACGATTGCGACCACGAGTAATTTTTTAAAATTTATGCCGCACTAAGCGTTTGCAAGGTGCGGCTTTTTTAATATTGTATCGGGAGTGTTTTTTGTGAAAAGATCAAAGATTGCGATTATGATAATTCTGGCGTGCGTATTTGCCGTCGGCGCAGTACTTGCCGTAAGCGGTGTTTCGGTTGACGTTGAACGCTCTGTCGCCGAATTTATTAATCCGAATAAAAACAAAAACGCAATACTTCGCCTTTTCTCGTATATCGGCGAGGCGTACGGCGTTATAGCCGTAACAGCTGTAACAATGCTCATTCCCGCTACAAGGCGCCGCGTCGGTGCGCCGCTTTCGGTCACAGTTATTTCCGCTTGGCTTATGAATACGGGACTTAAAAGACTTATAGGACGCGCAAGACCGACAGAACGGCTGCTTGAAGTCGGCGGTTACAGCTTTCCGAGCGGTCACGCCGCAAGCAATGCCGCACTGTATGTCGGGATAATGCTTTTGGGACTTAAACTTTGCAAAACACGCACACAAAAGGCGGCGCTTGTATCCGTTTGTCTGCTTATGACATTTTTGATCGGCTATTCAAGGGTCTACTTTAATGTTCATTATTTAAGCGATGTGATAAGCGGTTGGTGCTTCGGCTCAATGGTTGCGATTGCCGTGACGGAGATCTATTTCAGAAAACAGGGTAACAAAGATGAATAGTGTAGAAACAAAACTTCAATATACCGTGAGTGACGGCAACAAATCGGGTATCCCCGTTATTATTGCCGCCGCGGGGTCTTCGACAAGAATGGGCGGAATAAATAAACTCTGCTCAAATCTTTGCGGAATACCCGTGCTTGCAAGAACGCTCCTTGCGTTTGAGAACTGCGACGCAGTTTCAAGAATTATAATAGCGGTTCGCCCGTCCGATGCAGAAAAGGTCCTTGAAATTGCTGAAAAATATATGATAACAAAGCTGAAAGACGTTGTTGAGGGCGGCGAGAGCCGACAGGACTCGGTCAGCAGATGTCTTGACAGATTAACTGTGACGGACAGCAAGGTGTTGATACACGACGGCGCAAGACCGCTTGTAAGCGACCGTGTAATAAACGGCGTTGTAAAAGCGCTCAAAGAAAACGTTGCCGTCACCTGTGCCGTAAAGGTAAAGGACACGGTAAAGAGGGTAGACGGTTGCGGAACCGTAAAGGATACGCTCGACAGAAACGAGCTTGTCGCCGTGCAGACCCCTCAGGGCGTCAGCGTAAACGAATACCGTAGCGCTGTGGAAAGAGCGGGCGCACTCGGCTGTTTTACCGATGATATGTCAATAATGGAAGCCTGTGGTTATAAGGTAATTACGGTTGACGGAAGTTACAGGAATATAAAAATCACCACGCCTGAGGATCTCGCGGTTGCCGAGGCTCTTTTGTATACGGGGGAGGAGTAGTTTATGAGAGTGGGGCACGGATACGACGTTCACCGCTTTGCGCGCGAAAGGAAATTGGTGCTCGGCGGGGTAGAGATAGATTACGAAATGGGACTGCTCGGACACTCCGACGCGGACGTTTTGCTGCACGCGGTCTGCGACGCTCTTTTGGGAGCCGCAGGACTTGGGGATATAGGAAAGCATTTCCCCGATAACGATAATGAGTACCTAAATATCGACAGCCGGATACTGTTAAGAAAAACGGCTGCGCTTTTAAGGGAAAACGGTTTTAATATTGTGAATATAGACTCAACCGTTGTCGCGCAAAGACCGAAGCTCTCGGAATATATATCGGCTATGCGTGATAATATAGCATCGGACTGCGGTATCGCCCCAAATTCGGTAAACGTTAAAGCAACCACCGAGGAGGGACTCGGCTTTACGGGAAGGCTTGAAGGCATATCTGCCCACGCGGTCTGCTTAATAGATTAGAAGAATATTTAAAAGGGACAGAGCATATCATTTCATAGATAATATATCGGGGAATGGTATAATTGAAACTGTATATGACCTTTTCAAAAAAAAGTCTGGTAATAGCGGTTGCCGCCGCTTTAATAATTATCGCGGTAGGCGGACAGATAGCGGCAGCGCGCAACACCGTTAAAAACGGCGAAACAAACGCTTTGAGAATTGAATTTATAAACAGTATGGGTTATTCTGTGAACGACAGCGCCGTGTCCGCTAAGGAGACCGCCGTTCCGGACGAGTTTTCAGATGTTTATAAAAAGTATAACGAGTTACAGCGCAAGGCAGGATACGACCTGCTTGAATACAAAGGGAAAAAGGTTACGGTATATACATACGCTATTGAAAATTCTGAGTCCGAGTTCGTCAACATTATTGTGTGTGACGGCGTTGTAATCGGCGGCGATGTTTCAGATGTATGTATAAACGGAGAAATGAAACCGCTTTTGAAACGGTGATATAATATTCGGAGGAAGTATATGAGTACAAGCAGACTGGACAAGTTTTTGTCCTCTCAGCTGAATATATCCCGAAGCGACGCAAAGTCGGGGATACGTTCGGGTAAGGCGGCGGTGAACGGCAAGACCGTCAAGGATTCGGCTTTTCAGGTTAATACCGACAGTGATAGAGTTACGTTTGCCGACGCCGCAGTCGAGTATAAAGAGTTTATATATCTTGTTATGAACAAGCCTGCGGGGGTGCTTTCGGCTTCTAATGATAAAAGGCGCAAAACCGTTGTGGATTTGGTGCCAGACAGTTTAAAGCGCGCAGGGCTTTTTCCTGTGGGACGGCTCGACAGGGATACGACGGGACTATTGCTTATAACCGACGACGGCAGTTTCGCGCATAGGGTAATATCCCCTAAAAGCAAGCTGCCAAAAACCTATATCGCCGAGCTGGACGGCGATGTGACGCCGCAAATGACCGAACTTTTTGAAAAGGGCGTTGTCCTTGCCGACGGCACGCTGTGCGCTCCGTCGCAACTGAAACGTGTTGGCGATTGCCGAGCTGAAATAACCATAACCGAGGGCAAATATCATCAGATAAAGCGTATGTTCGGCACGGTGGGACTCGGCGTAAACGGACTTAAACGCATATCAATAGGCAGCTTAAAATTGAGTGATGATTTAGCGTATGGAGATTGCCGCGAACTAAGCAGGGAAGAATATGGAATGGTTTTAGGAATAATTTAACTCAAATCCCCGCCTAAAAGCAAATTCTGACAATTATGGTATGCATATTTAACAAAACATTTGCCGCAACATTGGGTATTATTAGTATAGTAATTTTGCTGTTCTTTTGGTATAATAATTTACGCTATAAAGTGTAATTTTTAGGAGGTTTCCAAATGGCAAGCTTATCTTTGCGTAATGTTTATAAGCGCTACCCCGGCGGCGTAACAGCCGTTTCCGACTTCAATCTTGAAATAGCAGATAAAGAATTTATAATTCTTGTCGGACCTTCGGGATGCGGTAAGTCTACAACCCTCAGAATGGTTGCAGGACTTGAAGAAATATCTGACGGTGAAATTTATATCGGTGACCGTCTTGTTAACGATGTCGCTCCTAAGGACCGTGACATCGCAATGGTTTTCCAGAACTACGCTCTTTATCCTCATATGACCGTGTTTGATAATATGGCTTTCGGTCTTAAACTTCGTAAGACCCCGAAGGACGAAATCAAACGCCGTGTTGAAGAAGCTGCTCGCGTACTTGATATATCACACCTGCTTGAACGTAAGCCGAAGGCTTTGTCAGGCGGTCAGCGTCAGCGTGTTGCTCTCGGCCGTGCAATCGTTCGTGAGCCTAAGGTATTCTTGCTTGATGAACCGCTTTCCAACTTGGACGCTAAGCTCCGTGCGCAGATGCGTACCGAGATTTCAAAGCTCCATCAGCGTTTGGGAACAACTTTTATCTACGTTACCCACGACCAGACCGAGGCTATGACAATGGGTACAAGAATCGTTGTTATGAAGAGCGGTATCGTTCAGCAGGTTGACTCTCCGAACAATCTTTACCGTTATCCCTGCAACCTCTTTGTTGCCGGATTTATCGGTTCTCCTCAAATGAACTTCATTGAGTCAAAGCTCGTTAAGAACGGCGACGATTATGTTGTTGAGTTCGGTTCGGAAGACACCGCAAATCACGAGGGTGTTAAGTATCAGATTAAACTCCCTGCCGATAAGAATAAGGACAACTGCCTTGATGCTTATGTAGGCAAGGAAATAATAATGGGTATTCGTCCTGAGAATATCCACAACGAGGAAGACCTTGTTGCCGCAAATAAAGACGGCGTTATTTTCGCTGATGTTGAAGTTACCGAGCTTATGGGTGCTGAGACATATCTTTATATGAACTGCGAGGGTCAGGCTCTTAACGCTCGCGTTAGCCCGACTTCTACCGCTCAGCCTGGCGACAAGATTAAGGTTGCTCTTGAAACAGACAAGATTCACCTTTTCGACAAAGATACAGAGCTTACCATTTGTAACTGATATTTTTTCAGCAGACGGGCAAACGCCCGTCTGTTTTTTTTATTACAATTATTCACATTTTCTTAATACAATTATTGTAATATTGTGTTTAAATAAAAGGGTAGGTTGAGGGGTTTGGCTCTTATCGACCTAAAATGAGGAGGACGGTTGTATGAAACAGAATAAAATATTAATCGTTGACGACGATGAAAATATATGCGAATTATTAAGGCTTTATCTTGAAAAGGACGGCTTTGAAACCGTGGTAGCCAATGACGGCGAGACGGCAATTGATTACAACACAAAATATAATCCCGATTTGATTTTGCTTGACATTATGCTTCCCAAGCTCGACGGTTGGCAGGTCTGCCGCGAGATACGAAAGACCGATGAAGTGCCGATAATAATGCTTACCGCAAAGGGTGAGACCTTTGATAAAATTCTGGGTCTTGAACTCGGTGCTGACGATTATGTCAGCAAACCGTTCGATACCAAGGAAGTAATTGCCCGTATAAAGGCGGTGCTTCGCCGCAGCAGCGACAGCGAGAAAAACAGCAATGTCGCTGAGGTGCATTACGATAAACTAAGCATAAACTTAACAAACTATGAGCTTATAGTGGACGGTAAACGCATCGACACGCCGCCTAAGGAATTGGAGCTTATTTACCATTTGGCAAGCAATCCGAACCGCGTTTATACGCGCGACCAACTGCTTGACGAGGTGTGGGGATTTGATTACTACGGCGATTCAAGAACGGTTGACGTTCACGTTAAGAGACTCAGAGAAAAGCTCGAAAATGTTTCCGATCAATGGAGCCTTAAAACCGTTTGGGGTGTCGGATACAAATTCGAGGTAAGATAGTTGTATGAAATTAAAGCTCTTTAAGAAGTATTTTTTCACAACGGCGGTCATAATTCTTTTCAGTCTTACCGTAATGATGATGATTTTGCTGTTTGTCTTCAATAATTATCTTGCGAAATCCAAATATAATACTTTAAGCAAATGCTGTAATTCGGTTGAGGATTTTATAAGCAAAAACTATGCCGACGGCGGGAACGGGAATTATCAAAACCTTTTTGGGATTATGAATACCGTTTCCGATGTTTCCGAGGTGGATATGCTTATAGCGGATACTTCGGGAAAGCTCTTAATATGTAATTGTGAGACTTGGCAGGAAACGAATAATTGCGACCACGTAGGTGCGGTTGTTGACAGCGAGCTTCTTTCGCGTGTAAAATCCAGCGATGTATTTGAGCTTTCTACGCTCGGTATTTACGATAAGGTGCGTTACGTGAGCGCACAGTCTATAAATGACAGCAATAACGGTCTGATAGGATATGTATTTGCTACGGCGCCTGTGTCGTCAATACGGTTGCTTATGTCAACGCTTGTAAAACTTTACCTCATTTCTGCGGCGTTTCCGCTGATCGTAATGTTCTTTGCTATTTACGCTATGACATATAGGCTTACCAAGCCGCTTAAACTGATGTCGGAAGCGTCAAAAGCAATGGCAAAAGGGGATTTTTCAAAGCGAATACCCGTTACAAGCGACGACGAAATAGGCGAGCTTGCCGTCTCGTTTAACCAGATGACAAATTCACTGGTTCAGCTTGAAGGAATGAGGCGCAGCTTTGTCGCCAATGTTTCGCACGAGCTTAAAACGCCTATGACAACGATAAGCGGATTTATCGACGGCATAATCGACGGTACTATTGAACCCGATAAACAGCAGTATTATCTGAATATCGTGTCCGAGGAGGTCAAGCGCCTTTCGCGTTTGGTGCAGTCAATGCTCAGTATGGCAAAACTTGAATCGGGCGAATTTGTTATAAAACCCGAACTGTTCGATTTCAGGGAGCTTTTGTGTACGATAGTCGTAAGTCAGGAACAGCGCATTGAAAAGAAGTCTATAAATATTGAGGGACTTGATTCAATGGCGGATATTTCGGTAAATGCCGACCGCGACCTGATTCACCAAGTGATATATAACCTTGTAGATAACGCTATAAAATTTACTGAGGAGCAGGGAACGATCAGCTTTTCGCTGAAAACCGAGTCCAAAAAAATGGTATTTGAAATAACAAATACGGGCAAGGGTATTCCCGAAGCGGAGTTGCCTTATGTTTTTGAGCGGTTTTACAAGGTGGATAAATCCCGTTCGGTAAATAAAAACAGTACGGGATTGGGACTGTATATAGCAAGAACCATTATAAAAGCGCACGGCGGAGTGTTGTCCGTTGCGAGCAGTGAAAATAAATTTACAACGTTCAGAGTGGTTTTGCCGTTGTAATAAAGGAGATTAGGTATGAACGATAACGATTATAACAACATAAACGAAACAGAGAATACCGAGCCTGTAAATGAAGTTTCGGAAAATGAAAATAATACGCCCGAAGCGGAAAGCAGCGGCAGCTCGTTCGGTGAACTTAACGGTCAGCCGAGGACGTATGAGCCTGTGAATTACACCCCTGTTACGCCCGTTAAGGATAATGCCCCCGTAAGCAAAGGCTTAAAGGTGTTTGCGGCTGTAATGGCGGGAGTAATTCTCCTGACAGCCGCCTGTATGACAGGATATATGTACGGCAAAAACACGGTAAAATACAGCTCTAATAAAAAGGTTTCGGTAAGCCTTGCTTCAAAGCCGAAGGATACTGATGAACTTACGGCGGCTCAGGTATATGACAAAGCCGATAACAGCATAGTTGGAATTTATGTATACAATACCGCGGGCAAGCTGTCGCAGGCAAGCGGAGTTGTGTATTCAAAGGACGGATATATAGTAACCAACGACCACATCTATTCCGAGGTTGCGTCGCCGAAATTTAAAGTATACACCGCTGACGGCAAGGAGTATGACGCAAAGTATGTTGCGGGTGATAAAATAAGCGACCTTGCGGTGCTTAAAATTGACGCAACGGGTCTTACCGCGGCTGAGTTCGGAAACTCCGATGAAATCGTTTGCGGCGAAAACGTTGTGGCAATAGGCAGACCGAGCGGCGCTTCGCATAACTCGTCGATAACTAAGGGCATCATCTCGCTTACAAGTAACCGCGTCAAGACTACGTCAAGCTATTCCGCAAGACTTATACAGACCGACAGCGCGATAAACCCGGGCAGTTCAGGCGGCGCACTTCTCAATATGTACGCTCAGGTCATAGGAATTACGTCTTCAAAAATCGCGGGCGTCGCTTACGATTCGGTCGGTTATGCTATTCCGACGACCACGGTTAAAAGAATTGTCGAAGAATTGATTTCCGACGGAAAGATAACCACACGCGCAAAGCTCGGAATAACATATAACGCCGTTGATTCGGTTGCCGCAGAGCTTGGAGATTACAGTCAGGTCGGATTATACGTTGCGGCTGTGAATGAGGACAGCGATCTTTACGGCAAGCTGAACACAGGCGATATAATAACCAAGATCAACGGTATAGATATAACGAGCGACGAGATCGTGCTTAACATAATCGAAGACAGCCGTGCGGGCGATAAGATTACTATTGAGGCGGTGACCTCAAACGGCTCAACCGTCGATTTAGAGGTAAAACTCAGCGCTAATGTAAGCGAGTCGAGTTACAGCACGGAAGACCCCTCAAAGCAGGAGGACGATTCATCGGAGGATAATTCATCAGGCGGCGGGACATTTAATTTCCCGTTCGGTGAGTAATAAAAAAGGCGTTGTGCATTAGAGTCGTACTCTAAAGGACAGTTGCTATGTAGGATGCGGTGTAGCCCGTGAGGGCTACACCGTTTTCCTTGTTTCAAGCGGTTTTCAGCGGCTTTTCACGCATTTTTTCCATTGCGGTAATCAGTTCTTTTTCAGTAGGAACATTGATGATCCCAACCGCCGTAAAGGAAATATCGATTGGTACGTGTTTAACACCATTATCGTCCTTGACACTGCTATGCACATCAATCCTCCTTATTAAGGTATTTACGATCGTTGGCGTCAGTTCTTTTAGGTCAGTGCATTTCCGTATCGTGTCAAGAAACACTTTTAGGTCAACTTTTTCCTGTTCGGCTTTTTTGACAGTCTGCTCGTCACTCTCCACGGTGGCAAGCAGTTCTTTTTGTTCGCTTTCGTAGTTTGCAGACATACGAAGAAAACGCTCATCCGATATTTTACCAAGCACATTATCCTCATAAATACGCTCAATCAGCATATCAAGCTCTTTAATCCGTGTCTTGGCTTTCTCAATATTCTGCCTCATATCTCGGATGCTTTTTTCTCTGCCGAGCGTATTTTGCTCTGCGAAGAGATAAAGAAACACCGGTTCAAATTCTTGAACATACTTAGCAACCTTCCGTATCGTATCAAGCACCAATTTTTTCAGCACCGAATCACGGATAAAATGAATGTTGCAGGAACCGCGATTTTCTTTGTACTGCGAACATCTGTAAAACTCCTGTCCGTCTTTAATGCTTTTTGAAGCACAGTAATACAGTTTAGAACCGCAATCAGCACAATAGAGAAGCCCAGAAAACATACTTGTTTTTCCCGTCGCTGTATTTCTGCGGCGGTGCTTTCTGAGTTCCTGTACTCTTTCAAAGGTGTCATCATCAATAATCGCTTCTTGTGTGTTCGGGATGATTTGCCATTCTTCTTCGGGAATGTGCACTTTTTTCTTGACTTTGAAACTCACAAAGGTGCTTTTGAAATTGACGGTGCAACCTGTGTACTGACGATTTTCAAGAATATGCCTCACCGTTGTCTGATCCCATATATATGGATTTTGCGGTCTTGGGTTAGAGGCTTTTATGCCTTTTCTGTAATAATGCTCCGTTGGGCATATGATTTGTTCATCTTCTAATCGGCGTGCAATTTTCATCGGTCCGAGTCCTGCAAGGCACAGCTCAAAGATATAACGAACAATCTTTGCTGCCGGCTCGTCAACGATCCATTGCTTTGAATTGTCAGAAGATTTCATATACCCAAAAGGAACAGCGGCAGATACCCTCTCACCGTTTTCAGCTTTCGACTTCCAAACAGCCTTTATCTTTTTACTCGTTTGTTCTGCATACCATTCGTTAAAAATATTATAGAATGGCATCATCTCAAGTCCCGTTCCGGTGATGGTGTTCACATTTTCCTGAATGGCGATAAAGGTTATTCCCAGAGACGGATAAACTACTTGTGTCAGTCTACCCATCTCAATCGTTTCTCTTCCGAAGCGTGATAGGTCTTTTACGATAATTGTGCCGATTTCTCCGTTTTCCGCCATCTGCTGCATACGCTTAAATCCGGGGCGGTCAAAGGTTGTCCCCGATATTCCGTCATCCACAAAAAACTCAGGATGAAGGTATCCGTTCTCCTTGGCATATTGAGAGAGGATTGCCTTTTGATTGGATATACTGTTGCTTTCGCCGTCACGCCCATCATCTTGGGATAAACGGCAGTATAATGCTGTGATTTTAATAGTATTCTCGGCTTGTTTCTTTGCCATAATAAACTCCTTTCTGTGTAAGCCGAGCATTGCATATTGGGCGTAGCCATTATACAATACTCGGTACACTTATTTCAATTTTGCGGATAAAATCAAATTCTTGAATTGCTGTAATATCGTTTCTTTGCCATCAAGACTAAAATGAGCAGTTACATCATAAACGGTCTTTCCAATTCTATTTGATACACAAATCTTTTTTGGAATAGGCATAATTGGCAACGGCGTGGCTCTAAGCGTTTTACTTTTCGGAATTACATATTCTCGCAAATCAATAGGGCGAGTTTCATCAACTCGCCCCATACCACGAATAGCTACGCAGTCATTAAATTTAATTTTTTGTATCATATTCTTACCTTACCTTTCGTTCCGATTACGCTGACGAATTAAGAATTTACGATAATGGTCACAGGCTTTGAGGATAAAATCTTCAAGCTGTTTCGCATCGGCGTTCGGTGCGTATTTTCGTAGTTTTTCGGTTGGAATTTTAATGGTTTCCCTCTGATTTGCCTTTTCACGGGCAAGTATTTCGCTAATATTATCAGCCGTGAGATTTCCAGCCTGATACCTCTTTTTCATTTCAACGGCTTGTGCATAAGACGGCGTGCAATCGCTAATTTCGCATTGCTCCAAGACGGCATATTGTTCTTTATCGCCGAGATAGGACAAAGCCTCACCAACCATAAGTGCAATTTTGCCTTCGTCCATCAGGTCAAGCAATTCGGGGATGAGATGGGTTAAGCGGATATACCGGAGAACCTGATTTTTACTATCTCCTGTTTCCACTCCTATCTTTTCAACGGTAAGCGACTTCTCCCCAACTTGGGGAGAAGTACGCCCCTGATGAGCCATCGCATCTCGTTTTAATTTGTACGCAAACGCCTTTTCGGATGGCAGAATATGCTCACGGTGCAGGTTGCTGTCCACCACGGCAATGGCGGCGACATCCCGGTCAAGGGCATAAATCAAGGCAGGGACCTCGGTAATCCCTGCCTTTTGTGCGGCGTGTAGGCGGCGGTGACCGCTTATGACTTCATATTCGTCTGTATTTTCTACGGGTCGGACGATCAACGGCGAAAGAATACCTTGCGTCTGTATGCTTTCGATCAGCGTGTTCATTTCGTCATCGTCCTTGACCTTGAACGGATGTCCGTCAAAGGGGTGCAATTTTTCCACCGGAATTGCCACCGGTTTTTTCATCGTATTTTTCATTTTATCTACCTCTTTCTTTGTATCTTGCACGGGCCTTTTTCTCCAGCTCGTGCTCTTGTTTTAACAGTTCGTACAGGTGCGGAGATTTTTCTAAAATCCACTTCGCACGGTGCAGGCGCTCCCTAACGGGTTTCATCTGCTTGGATACCGTCTTGCGGCGTTCCTTGTTTTGTGCCTGTTCTTCAGGCGACTTTGGTCGGCGGATACGGTTGCTGATGCCGCTGCGCTCACGCTCCAAAGTGGAAAGTTCAGACTTGAATTGCTCAATATTTGCTTGGAGGTCGGCTACCGTATGAATGTCGTGCTCTTGCAAAAAGTGATAGTCGGTAACCAATTCTTTCAAATCCTTTTCCGCCGCCCGCAGATCCGGCGACAGCAACATCACATCGGCAAGCTCGGTTACGATTTGGATTACCGTTATGACAAGATAAAACACCGTATCCACCAAAACGGTGGCGGTGTCATAACTGTGCTCAATGGAAAAATCCAACTTTCGCAGCTCGTCCTCCAGTGGGAATTTCTTCGGCTTGTACGGCGGTCGGTATTCCAATGTGAACAGCCGATAACGGTTTTCGGCATTCTGCCGTAGTTGCGCATTCACACGCTCCTTTGAGAAGCCGATGCCGCTTAGACGCACGGCTCGTTCCCAATGCTTTGCCTTGACAGAAAAGCGCACAGGGTCGAGCGTATAACCGAGCGCATAGAGCTGATTTTCAAATTCTCTTGGGTTGGTCGCAAAGGACAGGCAGTATTCCACATCCTCCCGCAGATAGTCCCGGTGCGTTTTCTTGCCGGCCTTGTGAACCCAATACTCCTTTTTCTTGCTCTTGGAGTAGAAATCGCTGTTTTCCAATACCGACAGCTCGTGTTCACGGCAGATTGCATCGGAGATTTTCCGCAGCTCCTTATGGTCGCCGATTTTGTTTTTGAACTTTGTGCCGTCCTTGAAGGACACTGGATTCACAACAAAGTGGCAATGCACATTGTCGGTGTTCAAGTGGACTGTAACGAGCACCTGATACCGGTCGCCCCACATCTTTCTTGCGGTTTCCTTGCCGATTGCAAACGCCTGCTCCGGCGTGACCTCGCCCTCACGAAAGCTCTGAATACCGTGGTAGCCGACAACTTTTCCACGCAGACCAAACCGCCGCTGGACGGCGATCATCTCGGCGTAGGCATTCTGTGCCGAGCAGTTGATGCCTCCCACGAACATCTTGCGGTCGGTTTTGTCATCGTTTTCTGCGTAGTGCAGGGCGGCATATAAATCCTCGTCGAGATATTCCGGGGCGGTGGTTTTGTCGGGATTGTCGGCGTAGTCCAGCGTGGCTTTGAGATTTTTGAACACAGGCCAAAAGCCTGTTACAGCCATAGCACATCACCCCTTTCCCGGCAGCAGAAACTCCGTTGTGATCTGTTTCAGCACTGTGCAAATTTCTTTGTCCAGTTCCGGTGAACTCGTTTTGTCCGCAAGCTCGCCCAGCTTTTCAAGGCAAACAAAAAGAGCGTCAGGCGGAATCGCTCTCGGCTCGTACCCCAACGCTCTTTGCTTCACATATTCGGTTGTACTCAGCCCACATTTTCGGGCTTTGGCTTGAATTTTTTCTTTATCCTTTTCCGTCACACGGACGGCAATACGCATATCTTTCCCCATAGCATCACGCTCCTTTCCTTGTGGGGATTGGGGGCTGCGCCCCCAAAGAGTCAGCCGATTTCGGCTGTGATTGGGACTTTTGTGGCACACAAAGTCCCTGCTTGCTATACCGTAAGACACACCCCGCAGAGCATAAAAAAAGCGGCTGTCAGATACCGAGATTTCAGCGTATTTCTGCGCTGCCCAATACCGAAAGCCGCTTTTTGTCCACTTTGGGTGTATCTTGTCTTTGAGCCAAAGTGGCGCTGATTCGGCTGCCAATACTGCGATTTGAGCCACATATCGGCGTTTTGGCTCAGCCGAACATTTCAAGGTCATCCAGCACACTCTTTTCGTTTTCGGCCTGTTGTTCCTCGGTCAGTTCCGGCTGTGTCTGCTCAAAAACAGGAGATGCCGCAACAAACGACACCTCCTGCAGCTCCTCCCGTATGACCTGCCGAATATCATCCAGCAAAACCCCATTTGTGGATGTCTGCCGCTGAATTTCATTTAAAACTGCCGTTACAATAAAAGCGTTGCGGGATTTGTCAAGCGCCTGTAAATACTGTGTGGCGTTTGACTCCGTTGGCTTGCCCAAATCAAACCGCACATTGATCCGATACTTGCTCATCCCTTTGCCTCGGCTTTCATCTGTGCCTCTGCCAGATACTCATATCCCTTTGCGGCAGCGCAGATGTCCTCAACGAATTTCACCCGGTCGGCGCTGAACTTATAAAAGTTCTTTACAAGGCAACCGCCGCCACCGATCACATACAAGGTCATCGTATTCTCGTCATAGCCGTGCTCACGAAGTCTGCGGAAGATGTCCCGCACATACTCAGCGGCGACGCTCTTAATGATTTTCAGATCAGCAGGCGCAATGTTTGCCGTGCCGGTGATCAGCACTTCGTCGATGATGGCGTCGTTGATCTCCCGCTGTGTTTTCTGCATAAATGCCTCACGGACAGCAAGGGTACACTGGTATGTCCCGAATTTCTCGGTGAACATTTTGCCCTGCTGCGGCTTGCCGTTGATCATATACAGGGTGTTCATTGTGCCGTTGCCGATGTCGGCAATCAGGTTAACGCCTTTCAGGGTGGTAGCGAAGCTGGCAATAGCGGCGTACCCCTGCGGATAGATACGCACATCGTCAATATAGAGGTGGTAATCTGCCTTTTTGTAGGTGAACGCCACCTCGTCATTTTTCGTCAGATACGCCTTAAAATCTGCCTTTTGTCCGCTTGTCCAAGTCAGTGGCAAACCGGCGGCAATCACAATATGCGCCTCGGTAAGATTTTCGGCTTTCAGTTCCTTGGCGATCGCCGCAAGGGTCAGCACATAGTAGTCCTCGTCCTTGATCTTGTCCGGCGCAAACTCCTTGTGTCCCTCGCCGATGAGATAATACCTACCGCCATAAACCAGCATATCAGCTGTAAACAGCGGTTCGTGCTCATAGGCAGTAATGCCTGTCGGAAAACAGTAATTAGCCGTTTTCATATTTCCGTAACCGTGGTCAATGCCGATGATTTTTGTGTTGTCGATCGTTTTCATAGTAAGCCCTTTCCTGCGCATAGCGCATTTCAAAATATTTCGGACAACTCTTTTTCGGGCGGTTATCCATTGATCCCGTTTTGCCGTAAGATTTCTGTGTACAGCTCCTTTTCAGCCGGTAATACCGCTTTCAGAAAATAGTTGCAGTAAATACCGTACCGAGAAATAAGCTGCACGCATTTCGTTTCTTCGCCGTCGTCCAGCAGCAGACAATTTCCCTTATAGCAATTACAGCAAGCTTTGCGTACAAGGGCGTTGATTTTTGCCCGCTGCTTTGGCGTGATTTTGAGCATAGACCTTTCCTCCTTTTCCTTGTCAATTTGATAACCGTATTTGTCCCACGCAGCTCATAATTGTGGGGGCAGTTATCAAATAACTGTGACATTGAAAACTCAGAAAAACTGTGGTATAATAGTGCCAAGCTTTCTGTGGGGGAACGGCATATGAAATGCAAAAAATATATCATACCGGAAATAGCGGCGCAAAGTATCATTTCCGCCGCTATTCCAAAGGACAGCGGCTATAGCTTTTATCTTGACGCTTCCGATATAACCAAGGAATATTTAGTTGAAAACACGCAGCAGGACGATTGCCCGATCTTTTATCAGGCAATGCTCGTTATCGGAGAAAACCCTGACAAATCAGAGTGGGTATCCGATAAACTGAAGGATGTATTCGTCTATATTGATTTCTCCGGTGTGTTTGACCGCAAGCCCGTAGGCAGAGTATCAGAACATCAAAAGATTGCCGAGTATATGTTTCGTCCGGATGGCATCACTCTCAATTTTGGCAAAGAGGACAACCGATATATTGCCTTTGAGCGTTCGGCGTCTATGAGCCGTGAAAATCGTCTGTCTTTTATTCGGGCGGATGTCTATGAGCCGTTGCGGGAGCGTATGATGCTCGGGCTGCATATCGGTTTGTGTCAGCTCAGCAAGCTGTATGCGTATAACGCGCTGCTTTTCACAAGCGGAGCGCGTTATAACGATGATACTATTTTCAGCAATAAAAAAATTATCGTTATAAAGAACCCAAAATCGATCATTAAAAATGTTCCTATTGTCACCGTATGCAGTAATGACAGTACCGGAGCCTTGCGTAAATACACAAGAGTTGAAAAAGTTACGGATATCCGCATAACGGAGTTTGACGGAGAAGGCTTTGTTTCTCCAAGGTTGGCGGATCGTCTGGATGCAGAGCATAATTCTTTTCAGATTCGGATGCCTTACATTAAGGGCGTTGTGCATCGGGTGGATTTTGTCGCACTGCTTTCCGAATTAGATGTTCCCTATATCGTGGATATGTGGGGTAAAAAGCACAGCCCCGCCGAGGTGGATATAATTCTGACCGAGAGTATGTTCAAAGGGCTTGGATGGATGAACGAAAACGGACTTTCTTGGGCGGAATATCTTGAACGGTGCAATAAGTACCGTCACGCGCTTTATATATCCGGTAAAGATAAGACCGAACCGCAAAATACAACGGAACTGAACTATCAGTTTCTGAATACGCTGTCAATGACCGATGATGAGTTTCGCCCAAAGGATCTTCCGCTCGGCTGGAAAAGCTCGCCGGAATATGATCGACGGCATTGGATCACCAAAACGACCGAAACGGAATATTACCGTCTTGTTGCCGACCACGAAGCCCGCCGCAAATATTTTACCGACGAACTACGAGAAAAGGAATCGCTAAGCAGCCGACGGAAACAGCGGGCAGAACTGCTTACAAAAAATGCTCTTTTTATTGACGAGCCTATCTATGCCGGAGAACTGAAAGACCGAGCTGAAAATCTGCTTGCCAAATATGCTGTGGGTAAGCTCTCGGTCGTAGGGGATAACCGTTATTTATCCGACGATCTGCTGCGTCTTATTGCCTGTATGGTCAGGGACGCCGTCGGAGAAGGTGCGTCCTATCGCCGTCTTGAACGGGAATTTATCGAAGATCACTTTATTTATGCGCCTCAACCAAGCTATGAAACGGGGGAATATTACACCGTGCTGCGCAGTCCGCATATTGCGCGTAACGAGGAAGTCCTTGTAAAACCGATGGCGGCAGGCGGGCTGCGGGAGAAATACTTTTCTCATCTGAATTATGTAATTATGGTGGATTCCCGTTCCCTGATCCCCGAAAGATTGGGCGGTGCAGATTTTGACGGCGATATGGTAAAAACCATTGCCGATCCGCTTATCAATCGCTGTGTTATGCGCAGCAGTACGGAATTGCCGCTTCTCAAAATCCCCACCGAACAGCCGCTTATGGCGGATGCCAACGACTGGCATGAGCGCTTTGCTACGGTCAGAAACACCTTTTCCTCCCGTGTGGGTCAGATCAGCAATGCTGCACTTGGCAGAGGCATTGTAGCCTATGACGAAAATACCGCCGACGAGGCTAAAGAACGCTGCTTTCACGAGGTGGAGACACTTGCCATATTAACGGGGCTGGAGATCGACTCGGCAAAAAGCGGCGTAAAGCCCGATCTGTCAGAGTATACGGAAAAGAAAACCGCTCGCCGCAGTATTTTTCTGCGCTATAAGGCGATTGCGGGCAGCGGCGAGGAGCACCGGTGGTATGAGCCGTCCAAAAACGCCCGCCTGAAAAAATTCTTTGAAAGCATAGATTGGAGCGATGTCAGCTCTAATTTAGAAAGGCTTCCGTATTTGGCATACAGGCTGAGGTGTGATACCGAAGCGGTCACGGTCACTCCTGTGTCGGAAAATCAAATGTTTCTGTTTGCCCAAGCGCCGAATTGGAAGGAGCATATTGATCCCGCAATGCTTGCCCGCGTTGCAGAGCTGATTGCCGATTACGAAACTGCCTTGAATCGTGTGCGGTATGTTCGGCATATTTCCACCGATATGAAGCGTAAGGGGGATATTTACCGTATTCTTTTTGCTCGCGGTCAGGAAAAAGAGTATGCCGTAGATGAGCTGTATTCTGCATTTGAAGGGATGCTTCCGCAGCAGATACGAAAAGCGCGGCTTGCGCTGAGCGAAACCGACTGGCATTTTGTTCCGCCGAAAGAACGCCTGAATGTGCTCGGCTCTCTTATCGGCGGTATGCGGGTATATGCATATGCAGATGTGTTCTGCGATTTCCGTTGCGGTGGGTACCGTATAGTGGGTGATATTATTTGCGACTTTGACGATATGTTCCGCAAAATAGGAATACAAAAGAATTTCTCAAAGCAAAAGGGTGACAGCAGAACGCTGCGGACATTGCTGTCGGGTGTGACCGCTGCATCGGACTATAAAGAGCAGATTATCCGCAACTGCCTGAGTATTATCCGTCCTATCGACGGGAAAAACTGCCTTGACTATGCTGAAGTCATAGAATGTGCGGTTGCTCTCGGCAAACGGCAATTCATTCTTGAAGTGCTGCCGTTTGCGGTATCTGAGCAAACAATAGACCGCAGCCATATATATGACCGGAACAAACCGCAGAAGAAACGGAGACTGTGGCGATGACAAACGAGTGGTTGGAATTTAAGGCATATACCGAAAAACCGAAATATTCCGCCGTAAACAAGCACGATCTTTCCTACCTCGGCAGGTTTTTCTATAAGACCGTGACCGACTTTGAAGGCTTCGGCAGAATACTGACGGTTTTGGCAAGGGGATATATTTTTCACGATAAAAACGGCGGTTTGCTTGCCGACGATCCATACGCCCGTGTTGACTATGCACGAAGTGCGCTCTTTGCTTGGTGCAGTATCCCGGACAAGAATGAGTCAGCCCCTTTTGTGAACTTCGGAGGGCTTGCCGATAGGTTTCCCGAGCTTGTAAACAGCAATGGCGAGGGATGGTATTACAGGCATATTCAAAATGTTATTCGGTTTGTAAAAAAGCATCCCGATGCCGTCAGCGCAACCGCAAAAAACACCGTTGCGGGAATCAGCAAAGGCTTTAAGGCGGAATGGAAAAAGAAAGTCCGGCAACTGCAAGTACCGATATTTGCGCTGAATACCAAAGCGGCGTGGGCGCTGCGCTTTGATGACATTCTTGCCGATGCGCTGGAGCTTGGCGCGCTTAGAACGGAGGTATATGTTTTGCCGCAGCCAAAATATGACGCATTGAAAAGCCTTGACTTGAACACCGTTCCTTTAGAAGTAGTCTGCGATACGGTTGCCTACTATGAAGCAAATAAAAGTAATGATAGTGAGTGGGTGGTACTGCCCGTTGCAAGCTTTGATTGCTATTACAGAAACACAAATTTCAGCAAAAAATGGCTTGCCAAAATCCCCGACGCTGTACTGACAAGAGAAGTGTGCAGCGGCGTCTGCCGAATAAAAGTCAATATCTGAAATGCAAAAAGCCCCGATGAGTACAGAGATGATCTGAAACTCATCGGGGCTTGCTTTATATCCGCACATTCGATTATTACCGCTGTTTTTTCTACAATAAACAGTAACAATTTCTGTTTTCATACTTTTCGGGTAAAATATTAGAAAAATACTCGGAGGTAAACCAAAATGAAAGGACGAATTATTACGGCAAAAGCGATTGCCGAATTTAAGGAACATCTAATCTTAGAGGAAAGGAGCGAAATAACGGTTGAAAAATATATCCGTGATGTAAAAGCGTTTGCATTGTATGCAGAAAACAATGAAATTATAAAAGAAACTGTAATTGTATATAAAAAGCACCTACAAGAAAATTACGCCGTGCGGAGCGTAAATTCAATGCTTGCAAGCATCAACAGTTTATTTGCTTTTTTAGGCTGGCACGATTTAAGAGTGAAATCCTTAAAACTTCAACAGCAAGTATTCTGCCCCGAAGATAAGGAACTGACAAAAGCGGAATACGCACGGCTTTGCAGAACTGCCGAACGCAAACACAACGAAAGGCTTAACCTTATTTTGCAGACAATATGCGGAACGGGTATTCGCGTCAGCGAACTACAATATATAACGGTTGAAGCGGTAAAACAGGGCGAGGCGGTTGTAAACTGCAAAGCAAAAACACGGTCGGTGTTTATCGTAAAGGAATTAAAACAAAAATTGCTCCGCTACGCAGCAGAGCAAAATATTAAAAGCGGTATGATTTTTGTGACAAGGACAGGCAAGCCGATAAGCCGAACAAACATCTGGCGGGAAATGAAAGCCTTATGCGCCGAAGCAAATGTAAACCCGCAAAAAGTGTTTCCGCATAACCTGCGCCATCTGTTTGCAAGGGTGTTTTACGGAATCGAAAAAGACATTGCCAAACTTGCCGATATTCTCGGCCACAGCAGCATCAACACGACCCGAATTTATATTATCTCCACCGGTACGGAACATCGCCAGCGTATGGAGAGTATGCGGCTGATACTATGAAAAAAGCCACCGAAATCGGCGGCAGAAACATAATGGGGATTATGTTGTGAGGGGGATTGAAAGTAATGAGTCATTGCGATAGAAAGTACATCTATCGTTATATGAGCTACAATGAATTTTTGGATATACTTAGGTTCAACAGATTAACGCTAAGATATCCGGGGCAATGGCCTGATAAGTTGGAAATGTTGTTCTTAAAGTGTTTTGAAAATGAAACAGAGCTAAACAGATTATCGTCTACATATCAAAATAAGCTTCCAAATTATTCTGTGTTCGATGTGAAAAGTGATTTTCAGATTTTGTCTGCAATTCTGATAAAAACACGTTGCCAGTGCTGGACTTATAAAGAGGATGATTTGGTAATGTGGAACGAACGAAACAGTAATGAAACAGTAAGAATATGCATCAATAAAGCGAGTCTTGATAAATACGAAAAAGCGTGTGATGAGGGAAGAATTATTCACGAAGATATTTCTTATCATTCCGAGGTGTCTTGTGAAACGCTTCTCAAATCATTTGCGAAAAATCGGAAAATACCACAATTCGTTCTTATCAAAAAAGATGTGTTCTCATACGAGGATGAGCATCGAGTGGTATTTTTACCACCGAATCACTTTTTTCATACAGCATCATACGGGTATACATTATCTGAATGTTTACAGCGACATTTCTATGGAATTAAAGGTGAGTTTGGGACGCTTGATCGTCATTTGAGTTTTGATATCAATGACATTGAAGATGTTAAAGTTAATCCAAATGCTTCAGAGACATTCACCGATCTCGTAAAAAGTGATTGCGCTGGCTTTGGATTGAAATATAGCGGTATATCGCAAATTCTATTTTAATTGAGGAGGAATTACAGTGATGAAAAATCAATGGAAAAAAGGTTTGAGCGTCATATTGTGTATTGCGTTAATGCTAAGCTGTAATGCACAGGTATTTGCGCTTACTATTGATTATTCTGATGGCAAAGCAAATATCATCACAGACAGGGAGCAACAAGAACTTGATGCCCGTGTTAAAGATGTGATACAAAAGATTGATGAAATCGGTAAGGTGGAATTCACCGATTTTTGCCTTTCTAAAATCGTCAAGGCTGAAAATGCTTTTAATCACTTAACTGATGAGTTGAAAGATCAAGTTACAAATTACAGCACTCTAAGATATGCACGGGAAGCCTATGAGGCATTGAAAGCCGGTAATCAATCAACATCTTCTTTTACAGTTAAAGATAGCGGAACTATTGAAAATGTAGTATGGACTTTCTATACTAATGGGCTTCTTGAAATTTCCGGTGAAGGCGCATTACCGTCTTATAAAAACAACGCTGCACCGTGGAATAACTATCTATCTTCGATAACATCAATTTTAGTTAGGAATACCATTTCTTCTATCGGCTCTTCCGCATTCAAGGGTTGTAATAGTCTTTCTGAAATAACATTACCGTTTGTCGGAAAAAGCCGCAGTGCGATAGGCTATGAATCCGCTTTTGGCTATATTTTCGATTATAAAACTGACGGTTCCAGTGGCGGTGCTGATGCAACGGGATACTCCGTTGGGGATATTTACAAATGCAATGAATACGGCAGCCGAAATAGCTATGTAACCTCTGTAAATGAAGGACGTATCGGTTATAGCTGTGATTATATTTACAGCGTTCCTTCCTCGATAAAAACAGTCAACATTACAGATGCAAGCCGAATTGTGGGCGGTGCTTTCGCCAATTGTGGATATATTTCTCGGGTTAGCTGCAACGCAGAAATCAATACAATAGAAAACTACCTTTTTTACAATTGTTCTTCCCTAAAAACCTTTGAAATACCAAGCAGTGTAAAAACAGTCGGAAAATATGCTTTTTACAATACCAACCTGACAGATGTTTTTCTTCCCGTAGAACTAAAGTCTATTAACGATTCTGCTTTCCAGAAATGTTCTTATATCTCAAAGCTAAAAATATCGGACAATGTTGAAAGCATAGGCTCATACGCTTATGCAGAATGCAGAAACATTGCCGAAATCAACATACCTGATTCTGTAACAGAGCTTGGAAGAAATGCTTTCGCTGCAAGCAACACCAGCTATCCTATGGGAGCAACAAAATTGAGTATAGGCTCAGGGTTAAAAACTATACCGACAAACGCCTTTTCAAATTGCGCTTATCTTACAAAAGTCACTGTGCCAAATACTGTTGAAACTATCGGTGCTTTGGCATTCAAGGGCTGCAATAAACTTTCTGAAATAACATTACCGTTTGTCGGAAAAAGCCGCAGTGCGATAGGCTATGAATCCGCTTTTGGCTATATTTTCGATTATAAAACTGACGGTTCCAGTGGCGGTGCTGATGCAACGGGATACTCCGTTGGGGATATTTACAAATGCAATGAATACGGCAGCCGAAATAGCTATGTAACCTCTGTAAATGAAGGACGTATCGGTTATAGCTGTGATTATATTTACAGCGTTCCTTCCTCGATAAAAACAGTCAACATTACGGATGCAAGCCGAATTGTAGGTGGTGCTTTCGCCAATTATAAAAATATTACAAAAATTGTTCTGAATGACGGTATTACATCCATCGGCGATTATGCATTTTATTCTGCTTCCGGAATAAAAGATTTTGTTATCCCCAACAGCGTAACATCTCTCGGTGGTTATTCTTTCTACAAATGCAATGGGTTAACCGAAATATCAATTCCTAACGGAATAACTGCTATTGCAAAATACACTTTCTACGATTGCGAGAATATTAAAAAAGTTGTTATGAGCAGAAATGTTATTTCCGTTGGAGATTATGCTTTTTATAGTTGCCTTGGAATAACAAAACTTATTATTCCGGATAAAGTTGAAAGCATAGGCTCATATGCTTATGCAGAATGCAGAAATATTGCCGAAATCAACATACCTGATTCTGTAACAGAGCTTGGAAGAAATGCTTTCGCTGCAAGCAACACCAGCTATCCTATGGGAGCAACAAAATTGAGTATAGGCTCGGGGCTAAAAACTATACCGGAAAATGCCTTTTCAAATTGTGCTTATCTTACAAAAGTCACTGTGCCAAATACTGTTGAAACTATCGGCGCTTTGGCATTCAAGGGCTGCAGCAAACTTTCGGAAATAACATTACCCTTCGTCGGAAAAAGCCGCAATGCAACAGGCTACGAATCCGCTTTTGGCTATATTTTCGATTATAAAACTGACGGTTCCAGTGGCGGTGCTGATGCAACGGGATACTCCGTTGGGGATATTTACAAATGCAATGAATACGGCAGCCGAAATAGCTATGTAACCTCTGTAAATGAAGGACGTATCGGTTATAGCTGTGATTATATTTACAGCGTTCCTTCCTCGATAAAAACAGTCAACATTACGAATGCGAGCAAAATCGGTGCAGGTGCTTTCGCCAATTGTGCATACATTAACAAAATTGTTTTGAATGACGGTATTACATCCATTGGCGATTATGCATTCCAAAACAATCCGTGGTATAAGAGTTTAACCGATGAGTTTGTAATTGACGGTGACAATGTACTTATTAAATACAACGGTACAAAAAGCAACGTTGTTATTCCGGACACAGTGAAACACATTGCCGGCGGTGTTTTCAAGAACAACACCAAAATTTCGGCTGTCACTTTGCCCGATAAGCTTCTCAGCATTGGAGAGAACACATTCAATGGCTGCACAAATCTGACGGCTATGACTATTCCGAAGTCGGTTATCAAAATCGGCGGAAATGCCATTCCGAACGCTTGCACGATCAGCGTTTACCGTCCGTCTGCGGGGTATGATTACCGCTCTACAAATAGGATTGTACTGAACAGTTCATTTACAACCGGTAATGAAACCTACTATTATATCGTAAATGACGATGGCTGTGCGGAAATCATCGGATGTACCACAACGAGCACCGAGCTTACCGTCCCTACGGATTTTGACGGTATTGCGGTAAACAAAATCGGTGATTACGGCTTTGCTAACTGTACAACACTTAACAGCATTACCATTCCGGCAAACATTCTGAATATCGGGAAATACGCCTTCACAGGCTGCACCGGACTTGTAAATGCTACTATCCCGACTACCGTTGATACCGTCGGAGATTACGCTTTTAACAATTGCACAGGACTTAAGAATGTTACTATTTCCGAAGGCGTACAGGCGTTGGGTGAAGGCGCTTTCTATAACTGCGTTTCTCTCATTGAAGCGGTCGTGCCCGACACGGCAAAATATGTCGGTTCGTATGCATTTTATAACTGCACTTCTATGGTGACGGCAACTATCGGTACTACAGCAGAGTCTATCGGAGATTATACCTTCTATAACTGCGAAAAGCTTGAAAATATCGTGGTCGGTTACAGTGTTAAAACCATAGGAGACTATGCATTTTACAATTGTGCTCTCGGCAGAGTCAGCATACCGTCGGCAACGGTCAGCATAGGAAACTACGCCTTTGCCGAAAATGATAAAATGACTAAGGCAACGCTGCGTAAGAATTTGCTGACAATCGGAAACGGCGCTTTCCGTAACTGCGGAGTGCTTGCAACAATCACTATCCCGGCAACGGTAACTTCCATCGGAATTGAAGCATTTGAAAATTGCAGCAGTATTCCGAAAGTTACAATTCCCGTCGGTGTAACGGAGATCAATGACCGAGCATTTTCCAATTGTTCTTCTCTTGCCAATGTAACCATCAGCGGAGCAGTTACGAGAATCGGCATTTCGGCATTTTATAACAACGCATTTGAAAACATTATTCTCCCTGAAACAGTAGAAGTTCTTGGCGACAGTGCTTTCAGGCAATGTGCAAATCTGAAAGAAATTACTCTGCCCGATGCGCTGAATACTATCGGCGATGCCGTATTCCTTAAATGCTCGGCTCTTTACCGCGTATCGTTGCCGGATTCGGTAACCTCTGTCGGCAAAAGCGTGTTCTTCTATAATAATGATATTACCGTAGAGATACGCAAAAACAGCGGTACGGTGGCTGACGGTTTGTTGAAACAGCAAGGCGTTCACCATGTGATTCTTGATGCGGATATAACGGCAATCGGAAACAATGTTTTTGATTCCTGCTATGAACTCAGCACCGTTACATACGGAAACGAAACCGTTAATCCGGGTGAGTATAAACTTTCTCCTGCAATTAAAACGATTGGCAGCGAGGTATTCAGAGATAATGCGATGCTGCGCAATTTGATTGTACCGGATACATTAGAAAAGATCGGTGAAAAGGCTTTTTATAATGTCATACAATCTATGTATAACTGTAAAGAAGTCACGGTAACCTTCTATTTTGTAAACGGAACAATATCTGAAAATATTTTGAAGTCGCAAAACATCTGTTATATTCTTGTCGGTGACGGAATTTCAGTTGTCGGCACAGAAGCCTTTAATAATTGCAAATCGCTGAAAACCATTTCTTTACCGGATACTGTGTCAACAATAGGCGATAATGTATTTGCGGCATCCAACGGCGATATTGTACTTATCTTCCGTGGAGTTGATGAGGTTATCGATAATTCTGTCTGTGACGGTAAATTAGATGGGGTTGCTCACTTGATCGTTGACAAAGGCGTAAAGAAAATATCTGACAGTGCTTTTTCCAATAATCCGCTATTGGTTGATTTAATAATCAGCGATGCAGTAACAATTGGTAATTATGCATTTTATAACGATATAGCAATCAACCGAGTTGCCATCGAATCACAGCTTTACAGCATCGGCAATCACGCCTTTGATAGTTGCAAATCCATTCCGCAGGTTGTGCTACCGGAAACTGTTCGAGAAATCGGCTCTCACGCATTCTATGACTGCAACAGTATGAAGTCAATCAATCTGCCTGTCGGTATTGCCGCAATCAAGGAGTATACTTTCTTCGGATGTGCCTCTCTCTTGGATATTTCCATTCCCGATACGGTTCTTTCCGTCGGCGATTATGCTTATTACGGCTGCGTTGTAGCAAAAACTCTTGATTTAAGTAATACGCTTAAGTCTATCGGCGCTTATGCATTCTACAACTGCAATCAGGTAAAGGAAATCATTCTGCCGAACACCTTGAAATCTATCGGAGATTATGCTTTCCGTTCCTGCAGCAGTATTACGGAAATCAGCATACCGGACAGCGTGACCGAGCTTGGCGATTGCGTATTCTACGCCTGCACAGGGCTTGAACAGGCTGAATTCGGATTCGGTATCACAAGAATTGGCAATTCGGAGTTTTACGGTTGCGTCAAGTTTAAAAAGTTGATGCTTAACGGAGATGTTGAGTATATTCACGAGCTTGCTTTCTACGGTGCTGAGGATGCCGTGATTTACAGTTTCGAAAATCAGTATGTAGAGGATTATTGCGAAGAAAACGGGCTTGAATATCACGAGTTGGCAAATGACTTTACTATGTCATTGACTCCTCCGACAAAAACAGAATATATGGAGCTTGAAGAATTGGATCTCAGCGGTCTCGCTTTGAATATTACCTATACGATCGGCGGCGAGAGAACCATTACCACCGGATATACAGTCAGCGGTTACGACCCCAATGTTATCGGGACTCAAACCGTAACGGTGACTTACCGTGGCGTTTCCAAGACTTTTGAAGTAACTGTTTTGCCGAAGGAGGTATCGTTTATAACTGCTACTCCGAAAGCGGCAATGAATAGTATCATTGGCGAAGATTTGGATATGAGCAATGTTGTTATTACGGTCAACTTTACGGATGGAACCTCGAAGGTAATTGAGTCCGGTTACAGCCTCAGCGGTTTTGATAGAGAAACCATAGGCAATCAAACGGTTACACTGACTTACCGTGAAAAGAGCTGTACATTTGATGTTACCGTTATTGACTATATTCCCGGTGATATCAACGGAGACGGAATTGTCAATATGAAGGATGTTACACGGCTTGTAAACTACCTTAATGACAATGAAGCATACGAAGTAATTAAAAAGGCTTTGGATGTTAACGGTGACGGCGTTGTTTCCATTAAGGATGTCACACGGCTTGTTGAGTATCTGAATGACAATACCGTTGAGATTTACTGAGAGGCGGGGTGATAGAATGAAGAAAACACTATCATTGTTGCTATCGGTCATATTGCTTCTGTCGGCAGTTGTTTTGCCTGTCAGTGCAGAAAGTGCGGATGCGTTTACGGTATCGGTGGATACCGTAAACGCTGCACAGGCGCAAAACGATGTGGTCGTTCCGATTCGGTTGAGCGGGAATCCCGGAGTCAGCGGTTTCAGCTTTTGCGTAGAATATGATTCGCAAAAGCTTGTGCTTATAAAGTCCGAGGTTGCGATCAATTTCGGTTATAAGGTAGCAAAAGAAACATCCGACGACGGTATCAATTTAGCCTGGACGGGAGCGGATAACTACACTAATGACGGAATCGTTGCCAATCTGCACTTTAATGTGGCTGTAAACGCTTCTGTCGGTAAGGCGGATATAAAAATTAAATTCCGTGACGGATATGACAGCTTTTATCAAACAATCGGCGGCAAAGAACAGGATATTTCGGTTATCACACAGGCTGGCGGCGTGAATATTTCAAACGCAGAACCCACTTCTTCACTCTCGGTCACAGTTGGCACGGCAAGTGCTGCTATAAATGAAACGGATATTGCTATTCCGATATCCGTTGAGAATAATACCGGGATTTCAGGATTTAGCTTTTGCGTTGATTACGACAGTACAAGGTTAAACCTTGAAAGCTCGGAAATTGCTTTGAACGACGGATATAAAGTTGTTGGTACGCCCGAAGGTCACGCTGTAAATCTTGCTTGGACGTCGGACAGCGGTTTTGCAAATAACGGAATAATTGCCTATCTCCGCTTTTCCGTAAAAGAAAACGCTGTTCCCGGTAAGGGATACATTAGCATTGCTTTTCGTGACGGATATGACAGCTTTTATAAGGTTGTTGGCGGAAAAGAATCGGATGTAGCCTGTACTACGATAAACGGTTACATTGATATTTCAAATCATACATACGGCGAATGGGTGATAATTACAGAAGCCACCTGCAAAAATACAGGTTTGAAGCGCCGCACCTGCACCGATTCAGGCTGTGGAAAAACGGATGAGGTTATTATCCCCAAAGCCCCGCACAAGTATGTTGACACGGTTGTCCCTGCAACTTGTAAAGAACAAGGGTATACGCAACATACTTGCAGCGTTTGTTCCGAATCATTTTCTGATACTTATACGGAAAAGTTAAAACACTCTCTCGGCGATTGGGAACAATCCATCGCTCCGGATTGCACAAATAACGGACAGGAAGTGCGGAAATGCGCTCTGTGCGGTGATGCCGTTGAACAGCGGGAGCTAACGGCACTCGGTCACGATTGGGGCGAATGGACAATCTTTAAAGCGGCAACATTCCGTGAGGACGGAGAGAGCCGCAAATATTGCTCAAGATGTGAAGCTTATAAATCGCAGCGCATTCCAAAGCTGAGCGAAAGTCACACGCATGACTTTACTGGCAAGGAAGAAATTGTTACTCCGGCAAGCTGCACTGCCGAAGGCAGCAAGAAAGTCTACTGCTCGGAAACAGAATGCGGCGAGTTTATTACAAAGCCTATTCCTAAAACCGACCACGATTTCGGTGAGTGGAAAATTACGACCGAGCCGACCTTTGATACAGACGGCGAAAAGGCACGGCGGTGCAAAAACTGTGACGAAATCGAAACCGCTCGTATTCCGAAGCTGAGCGAAGGACATATTCACGATTTTACCGGCAGAGAGGAAATTATCAAACCGGCTACCTGTACCGAAAAAGGTGAAAAAAGAGTTTATTGTTTGAATTCATCCTGCGGTGAATATACGGTGGTTGCTATTGATATGATCGACCATATTAAGGGAGATTGGGAAATTACAGAGCAGCCCTCCTGCAACAAAACCGGAACCAAGGTTAAAAGGTGTACTTCTTGCGGTAAGGTTTTGGAGAGCGAAAGCATTGATATGACAAAGCATACGCTGTCCGATGTTGTCACGCCGCCCACTCCCACTTCTCAGGGATATACCACCCATACCTGCACGGTATGCGGGTACTCCTACATTGATTCGTATACCGATTATGAAGCACCGCATGTACACGATTTTTCGGGCAAAGAGGAATTGATCGAGGCTGCGACCTGCACAAAAGATGGCTGCAAAAAGATTTATTGTACTGGAGATGGATGCAATGAATATACGATTGTAACACTTCCGAAAATTGCTCATACGGCAGGTGAATGGGAAATCATAGAACCTGCGACCTGCAGCAAATGCGGAACGAAAGCGAAAAAATGTATCGGCTGCGGGAAAGTGATGGAAACAGCGGATGTTGAAATGCTGAAACACTCCTATGTGGATACCGTTATCCCGCCTACACCGACAGCTCAGGGATATACGACCCATAAGTGCTCGGCTTGCGGATATCAGTATATTGACAGTTACACAGACTATGTGGAGGAAAATCCGGTACAGATTACGATTGATACAAAAAAAGTACGTGCCGGAAAAACGGTTCTTGTAAATGTATCTTTGCAAAACAATCCCGGAATGTGGGGTATGGATCTTGCTGTCAATTATGATAAAACTAAACTGACTCTGATTTCCGTAACAAACGGTATGGTGTTTGCAGATGCAGAATGGACTAAGGGAAATCTCTCCGGAGAAAAATACATTCTTTCCTACGAAGCCGGCGGACTTGAAAACATTATGGCAAACGGGGTGATTGCCGCCTTGGAATTTACCGTAAATGAAGATGCACAAGCAGATGATTTTTATGAGATTTCCGTTTCGTTCAATAACGGTGATATCATCAATGCCGATTTTGAAGAAATCAATCCGACCGTTGTTTCAGGCGGAATTAAAGTAATTGATGTTATTTACGGTGATCTGAACGGTGACGGTGTTGTTAATAAGAAGGATTCTCTTTTAATGAAAATGTACCTTGCGGATAACTCAACAGATATCGATAAAGAAGCTGCTGATGTTTTTCACGACGGAGTAATCAACAAAAAAGATTCCCTATATCTAAAACAATTCTTAGCCGGTTTAGATGTAGAGTTGGGAGCATAAAAAGGAGGAAACACTATGCGACAAAAACTTTTGGCTTTATTGCTGACGGTAACGATGCTTTTCTCGATGAGTGCCGCTGCCATATCGGCGTTTGCGGTATCCAATCCAACGATTTCTCTTGAGAAAAAGAAAGCTTATGCCGGCGACGAAGTCTCAATTGCAGTGTCAATTGAAAACAATCCGGGTATTTGGGGTATGGATTTGCGAATATCGTATGATAAAACCGCAATGACACTGACAAGCGTTGAAAACGGGAATTTCTATCAGAATTCCGAGTGGACAAAAGGAAACCTGAATGCGGATATATATACGCTTTCCTACGAGGCGGGTGGTTTGGAAAACATTTCAACTGCTGCAGGCACTCTTGCAACGCTGAATTTCAAAATCAATGAAAACGCTGTGCCGGGAACATATGAAATCAAAGCTGGATATACTGCCGGAGATATTATCAACATTTCATTCGACGAAATTGCGTTTGATATTTCAAACGGGAGTGTAACGGTAGAAAACAAGCCCGTTCCTGTAACCGGCATTGCACTGGACAGAGAAACGGCAAGCATCGGAACCGGCGAAACCCTGACGCTGACACCGATATTCTCCCCCGAAACAGCAACGAATAAAAATGTAACTTGGTCGAGCAGCGATAAGACCGTTGCAACCGTTGAAAACGGCATTGTAACACCTCTTAAAAAGGGTACAACAACTATTACGGTTACTACCGAGGACGGCGGTTTCAGTGCATCCTGCCTTGTGACAGTTAACTGCTCGCATCTGAACACAACAGATGTTCCTGCCGAAGACTCTACCTGCATTAAGCACGGTCATAAAGCATATACCGTTTGTAATGATTGCGGTGAGGTCACACAGGGTTCCAACAGTGAATTACCGCTCGGCGATCATATCGGTGGTACGGCAACCTGTGTAAAGAAAGCAGTTTGCGATGTCTGCCATAAAGAGTACGGCAATCTTGCAGCCCACAAATACGGCGAAACAGTAAAGGCGGATTATTTGAAAACTGCTGCCACCTGCGGCAGCAAGGCGGTTTACTACAAGAGCTGCGACGTATGCGGTATACAAAGCGAAGAAACCTTTGAAACAGGCGATTATGATTATACCAACCATATCGGCGAGACTTATCTGAAAAATCAGAAAGAAGCAACCTGTTACAATGAAGGCTACACCGGTGATACCTACTGCAGAACTTGTGACCGAGAAATCAGCAAAGGTCAGCCTATCGCTAAAAACGCTCACAATCCGGCTTCCGTTTGGACAACCGATGAAACAAGCCACTGGAAAGAGTGTCAGACGGTCGGCTGCGGCAATATTATTGATAAAGCAGCCCACTCCGGCGGCGAAGCTACCTGTGTGAACAAGGCAATCTGCTCTGTGTGCAAGGTAGAATACGGTGCAATTGATCCTTCCAACCATAAGCACACCGAAGTGCGTGATGCCAAAGATGCCACCTGCTGTGAAAAAGGCTACACCGGCGATACTTGGTGTACTGATTGCAACACCAAGATTTCCTCAGGCAGTGATATTCCTGAGACCGGCAAGCATACCGATGCTGACGGCAAATGGGAAACAGACGGCAAGAATCATTGGCATACCTGCTATTTCGGCACAAAGTTTGATTTAACCGCTCATAGCGGCGGAGAGGCTACTTGTATTCACAAAGCCGTCTGCACAGTTTGTCAAACAGCTTACGGTACAGTGAACGCCTCCAATCATAAAGGCACAACTTATCTGAAAGATCAAAAAGAACCGTCCTGCTATGAGGAAGGCTATACCGGCGATACCTATTGCAGCGATTGTAATGTAAAAATCAAAGACGGTCAGTCCATTGCAAAAAGCGCACATAGTCCCGCCTCTGTTTGGACAACTGACGAAACCGATCACTGGAAGGAGTGCCAGACCGTTGGTTGCGGCAATATCATTGATAAAGCACCTCACTCCGGCGGTGAAGCAACCTGCGTAAACAAGGCTGTTTGCTCCGTTTGCAACGTTGCCTATGGAGAAGTTAATCCTTCAAACCATAAGCACACCGAAGTACGTAACGCAAAAGACGCTACCTGTTGTGAAAGCGGGTATACCGGTGACACTTGGTGCATCGATTGTGATACTAAGATTTCTTCCGGCAGTGATATTCCTGCCACCGGCAAGCATACTGATGCTGACGGCAAATGGGAAACAGACGGCACAAATCATTGGCATACTTGCTACTTTGGCACAAAGTTTGATGTCACTGCCCATACCGGTGGTGAAGCCACTTGCAAAAAGCAAGCAGAATGCACAGTGTGCGGGCATTCCTACGGCGAACTTGATTCAAATAATCATAAAGGCACAACCTATGTAAAGGATCAAAAGGAAGCTTCCTGCTACGAAGAAGGCTATACCGGCGATACCTATTGCAGCGATTGTAATGTAAAAATCAAAGACGGTCAGTCCATTGCAAAAAGCGCACATAATCCCGCTTCTGTTTGGACAACCGACGAAACCGACCATTGGAAAGAGTGTCAGATGGTCGGCTGTGGTAATATCATTGATAAAGCACCCCACAACGGCGGTGAAGCAACCTGTGTAAAGAAAGCAATTTGTTCCGTTTGCAATGCTGAATACGGCAATTTGAATGCCTCTAATCATAAGCATACTGAATTGCGGGATGTAAAAGCAGCTACCGAGCAAGAAAAGGGTTATACCGGAGATACTTGGTGTCTGGATTGCAATAAGAAAATTGCAGAAGGCACGGAGGTTGATAAACTTACGCATCAGCCGAAGCTGGTGGAAGCAAAAGAAGCTACCGTTACGGAGCAAGGCAATATTCAGTATTACCACTGCGAAAATTGCGGTAAATACTTTGCAGATGCAAACGGCACGAAAGAAATCAGCTTTGAAGAAACTGTAATTAAAAAGCTTCCGCCGGAAATCATCGAAGGCAACAACGCAGTTGTAACCAAGAGCGAAAAGAAAGCTTTGTCTTTCCGTTCCAATGCGGCATTTGCCGATTTCATTCGTGTAGAGCTTGACGGCAAAACTCTTGACGAAAAGAACTATTCGAAAGAAGAAGGCAGCATTATAGTCACTCTGAACGCAGAATTTGTTTCTACCTTATCTGTGGGTGAACATACCATAGGAATTGTTTCGGAAAGCGGAACTGCAACAGCTAAGTTCACCGTGAAAGCAAACGGCGGATCTGCTGAATCTCCCAAGACGGGTGATGACAACAATATTGTTATTTGGAGTCTTATAGCGGTTCTTTCTCTTGTAGGTCTCAGTGCTACTGTAGTAACTTCAAAGAAAAAGCGAGTAAGATAAAACTAAAGGCGGCGGCAACGTGTTTCTACGCTGTCGTCGCCTTTGCTTAGGGGGATTTCTATGGCAGAACAATATACAAACAGAGCCTACGGCAGCAAACATACTTCTGCGAGAAAAAGACGCCGTAAAAGAAGTAATATCGGTAAAAAAACAGCATTGATTATTACGATAACTGTCATCATTGCGGCAGTCATAATCCTGATTGGTATGCAGATTGGTAAAAAGCCAAATGTGTTAGTCGGTACTTGGGTGTATGATGAGCATACGCAGTATATTTTTGAAAAAAGCGGCAAGGGTAAATTACTTGCCGATGATGTGGTGTATGACTATATATACTCTGTCAAGGGCGATAGGCTTATTATAGACTTCACGAAAGATATTGTCCGTGACTGTGAATATACATTTACAACCGATAACTGTATTTTGACTCTTGTAGGCGGTAGCGGAACAGATGGCGGAAGTTATAAATTAAAACGAAAATAAAAACAAAGGGTATGCGGCTCAATACTGCATACCCTCTATTTTTATATAAAAATAATTTCACTGTTTACAATCTCAATAGCTCGATTTCGTATGCTGTTCATTCTGCCGACCCACACCATTTGGTTATCAGCTTTCAACTGCTCGGTAATGCCCTCCGTTGTTGCCATCTGCTTTATCAGCCATTCAAACATTTCCTCAGCCTGTCGGTCAATATCCGCAAGGTAGTCGTTTAATTTGCCGCTTGTCAGCAAATTGGCATAGAGCACTTTGCGGTGATTTTTTAGATAATGAAGATGCCGCTGTCCCCATATCCCGATTGGTTTTTGTTCTTCATCCGGCTCATCATCTCCGGCGATAAGGTAATAATCACCGACCAACTCATATTTCAGCCCCGTTCGTTCGTCTGTAATGTATTTTTCCATAGTCAAACCCTCCGTTCTGCAATCTTGAATTTTTTGATTTTTGCGTTTGCCACTTTAACAAGCACCTCATCCACGGCATCAGTGTATTTGCCTTCCGATATAAGCCGATTGCGGAGTTTGTTAAGGCATTCAATCATAAGCCGCCATTCCTCGGTCGTAAGCGCAAGGTAATATTTTTGTTTCACCATTCTGACCTCCTTTAATTTCCTGCTCTCATTGTAACGAAGGGCACAGAAATAATCGAATGTGTGGATAAGGAAGAATGCCAAATAATTATCGCTTGGCACTCTTGATTTTCTTTCGGAAAGTGATTGAACAACTCAATAAAAGCAACGAATTTCGAAGAATTTTGCAAGGAAGCCAGCCAACGAGTTTGGCATCCTTCCTCTAAAAATACATAGAAAAACACCGAGAAAAGTCTTTCGAAGACTAATCTCGGTGAATTCTTCGCCCTCGCAATGCCCGTGCTCATAAGTTATTGTCCTTAAGGGTACGACGCATTGCACAGCGCCTTTTTTATATCTTTTTTTACAGTAATTTATTATTTATATCGACATAAAATTCACTCTCCGAGGCGTATAATTATTAATGTGGGAGTGAGAAAAGATGACGGTGTATGCCGATGTGCTTTTTGCGGTAAATATGATAGTAGATTACTTTTTACTGCGCGCCTGTTCGGCTTTTTTGCATAAAAAGCCCAAAACAATGCGTTTGATATTATCCGCGGCGGTGGGCGGCATTTCTTCAATATACATATTTTTTCCATACCGCTTAGTTGTGACTGATGTTTTGGTAAAGGTTACCGTTTGTATACTGATGGCGCTTTGTGCCTTTGGATTGGGTAATGTTAAGCAGCTGCTTAAAAACAGCGCCGTGCTTTTTATAATCACCTGTGCCTACGCAGGCGTGATGACGGCGCTGTGGATCACATTCAGACCGAAAGGTATGTATATAAACAATTCCGTAGTGTATTTTGATATTTCTCCCCTTGTGCTTGTGCTTTTCACGGTTGTCGGATACATAATTTTTATAATATGCAATCTCATTTTTTCGCGTTCGGCACTGCGCAGCGAAAAGTGCGAAGTGAAAGTCACAGTAGGCGATAAAAGCATAGATATGACGGCAATAGCGGATACGGGCAATTCCGTGAGAGATGTTTTCGGCAATTCCGAGGTTATTATTGCCGATAAAAAATGCGTAGCTGAACTGTTTGAAGGATTTGAAAACAATCGGGACGGACGTTATGACTCGCGGTACCGCGCGTTGCCCTGCAATACCGTGTCAGGCGCCGATATGCTTGACGGCTACCGATGCGACAGTGCCGTGATAAAAAGTAAAGGCGCGGCAATTACGCTTGAAAAACCCATACTCGCGGTTTCCAAGACCGCGTTTAACGATGATTATTCGGCTATAATCAATCCCGATATATTGGAGTAAAGGACGGAGTTTGCAATGAAGATCAGGAGCATATTTTTAACATTACTTTTTAAATTAGGCATAATAAAGCCTACGTTTTACATAAACGGCGCCGAAACATTGCCGCCGCCGCTGACCGTTGAGGAAGAACAGCGCCTTTTAAGGGAAAACGACGAAAACACCCACGATAAACTGATAGTTCATAATTTGCGTTTGGTAGTTTATATCGCAAAAAAATTCGATTCCACAGGCACAAATATAGAAGACCTGATTTCGATAGGTACGATAGGACTTATCAAGGCGGTCAATACCTTTTGTCCCGAAAAAAATATCAAGCTCGCAACCTATGCGTCAAGGTGCATTGAAAACGAAATATTAATGTATCTAAGGAAAAATTCTTCTTTAAGAAATGAAATTTCAATAGACGAGCCGCTCAACATTGATTGGGACGGAAACGAGCTTCTGCTCTCCGATGTTCTCGGCAGCGACGGCGAGGAGGTCGGCAGAGGAATAGAGCAGGAGGACGAACGTTTTTTGCTTATGAGCTTTGTAAACGGTCTGCCCGTGCGTGAAAAACAGATTATGGAAATGCGGTTCGGAATGAACGGTTATCAGGAGTATACCCAAAAAGAGGTCGCCGACAGCTTAGGCATATCGCAGTCGTATATATCCCGTCTTGAAAAGCGAATAATAGGTAAACTTAAAAAACAGATTGAAAAAGCCGTGTAGAAATGTTAAAATTTGAGCGGTGATATTTTTGGAACTGCTTAAAACCGCACTTGCTGTATATGTTTTGTTTATAAATATTTTATCTGTTATTGTATGTGTTTACGATAAAAATGCTGCGCGCCGCAAAAAACGCAGAATAAGGGAAAGAACTCTCTTTGTGCTGTGCTTTTTGGGCGGAAGCCCCGCTATGTACCTTACTATGCTTGCAATAAGGCATAAAACAAAGCATAAGAGCTTTATGATGGGAATACCCCTTATAATGCTTTTGCAAATTACAATTATTTATTGTATAGCTATTGACATAGTCGGAATAAAGTAATAAAATAGCATTGTAATCTTCGAGGCGAGGTGCAATTCCTCACCGGTGGTATAGCCCACAAGCCGCTTTTGCGGTTGATTCGGTGCAATTCCGAAGCCGACGGTACAGTCCGGATGAAAGAAGAAATGTTATAGGAATATTGCATTTTTTAAGCCCCGTTTTTACGGGGCTTTTCTTTTTGCCCGAAAAAGAAAGGAACGTATTTGTTATGAAAAAGAATTATTTAAGAGGAATAGCCGTAAGCGCGGTAATGGGCGCGTTAGGATTTATTCTTATGCTGCTTGAATTTCCTCTGCCGTTCATTATCCCGGCTTTTATTAAGCTGGATTTTTCCGAAATTCCCGCTATAATAACGGCGTATGCCTTCGGTCCGCAGTATGGCGTGCTGGTCTGCCTTGTGAAAAATCTCTTGCACCTGCCGTTTACTAATTCGGCTGGCGTAGGGGAGCTGTCCAACTTTGTTTTGGGTGCCGTTTTTACGGGAACCGCGGGTCTTTTCTATGTAAGGAACAAATCAAGGTCGAATGCGCTTATAGGCGCTTTGGCAGGCTCTGCCGCTATGGCTTTGTTCAGCGTTGTTTCCAATTACTTTTTGGTATATCCCGCTTATGTTGTGATCTACGGTATGCCTATGGAGGCTATTATCGGTATGTATAAGGCAATTTTGCCGTCAGCCGACACGCTTTTAAAGGACCTTTTGATATTCAATCTGCCCTTTACCTTTTTAAAGGGAATAATTGATTCTGCCGTTTGCTTTGCCGTTTATAAAAGAATATCCCCGATTATGAAATTCGGCGTGAAAAAAGGAAAAAACAGTTGACAAAACGCGTATATATGTTAAAATATATAGGAAATTTAATATAGTCCTTATCAAGAGCGGCGGAGGGAACCGGCCCTGTGATGCCCGGCAACCTGATTTTTTATCAAGGTGCCAATTCCGGCGGATTATCCGAAAGATGAGGTTTTACAACCGCTCTTTTTCGGAGCGGTTTTATTTTTTAAAGAAAGAGGAATTTTAATGTCTAAAATGCTTTTTACTTCCGAATCGGTCACTGAGGGACATCCCGATAAGATCTGCGACCAAATATCGGACGCTATACTTGACGCTATGATTGAAAAAGACCCGTATTCACGCGTTGCCTGCGAAACCTTTTGCACAACGGGCAGCGTTACCGTTATGGGCGAAATAACAACAAAAAGCAATGTTGACATTCCGCAGATAGTGCGCGATGTCGTTTGCGATATAGGTTACAACAACCCGTCGGCAGGGTTTGACGGCAATACCTGCGCCGTTATGACCGCAATAGACAAGCAGTCTCCCGATATTGCTTTGGGTGTTGACAGTTCCCTTGAATATAAGCACGGGGAAGAAGACGTATACAATCTCAACGGTGCGGGCGATCAGGGTATGATGTTCGGCTACGCCTGCAACGATACGCCCGAGCTTATGCCGCTTGCAATATCACTTGCGCATAAGATGTCCCGCCGCCTTACAGAGGTAAGAAAGAGCGGACTTTTGCCGTATTTAAGACCCGACGGTAAAACTCAGGTCACCGTAGAGTATGATGACGGCGTTGCAAAACGGATAGACGCCGTTGTTGTTTCAAGCCAGCACAGCGCCGACGTTGATTTAAGCGTTCTGCGAGCTGATATACTTGAAAATGTAATTAAATATATAATACCGTCGGAGCTTCTTGATAATGATACTAAAATATATATAAACCCGACGGGACGTTTCGTTGTCGGCGGCCCTCAGGGCGATACGGGACTCACGGGCAGAAAACTTATTGTTGACACCTACGGTGGTTATGCCCGTCACGGCGGCGGTGCTTTTTCTGGCAAGGACCCCACAAAGGTTGACCGCAGCGCCGCTTATGCCGCAAGATACGCCGCTAAAAACGTTGTCGCGGCAGGTCTTGCCGATAGGTGCGAAATTCAGTTGGCGTATGCAATAGGCGTTGCTCACCCCGTTTCCGTAATGGTCGACACTTTCGGAACAGGTAAATATCCCGATGATGAAATAGCCGCGGCAGTAAACAAGGTGTTTGATTTACGCCCGTCGGCAATTATCGACGCGCTCGATCTTCGCCGTCCTATATACAGAAAAACTGCGTCTTACGGTCATTTCGGAAGAACCGATATTGATTTAAGCTGGGAAAAGACGGATAGGACAGAACAGCTTAAAAACTGTTTTCGCGGGTAATCGCAAATTTATAGCATTATAGTTCGCTATAATTAAATAAGGGAGAAAACAATGGAAATATCTTATAATTCTAAAACCTTGCTAAAAGACGGCAGGCCGTGGATGCCGACAATGGGCGAAATACAGTATTCCAGAACCGAACGCAGGTATTGGAAAGAAGACCTTTATAAGGCGAAAGCGGCAGGCGTTGAAATAGTGTCCTCTTACGTTATGTGGATACACCACGAGGAAATAGAAAATCATTATGATTTTCGCGGCAATAAAAATTTAAGATATTTTTTACAACTTATAAAGGAATGCGGTATGTATGCGTTTCTCAGAATAGGTCCGTGGATACACGGCGAGGTAAGAAACGGCGGATTTCCCGACTGGTTGCTTGACAAGGGTTTTCAAACGCGTTCTAATGATGAAAGATATTTTAAAGAAGTAAAGAAATATCTTTCAAAGCTGTTCGAGCAGGTTGACGGATACCTGCTCGAACAGGGCGGACCCGTAATAGGCGTGCAGATTGAAAACGAATTCGGCGCCGCTCTGCGTTCATTCGGATGGGAAGCCGAGGAGGAGCATTTCAAGATTCTCGAAGATATGATAAAAGATATCGGTTTCAAGGTTCCGCTTTATACTGCAACGGGGTGGGGCAATTCGCATACGGGAAGCTGCCTGCCTGTTTGGGGCGGTTATTGCGATGCGCCGTGGAATTCGGGTTACGAGCCCAATTCGCCGAATGATAATTACATTTTTTCAAAAAATCAGAACGATGCAAGCATAGCAAGCGATTCGGGCGATCACAGCGGTTTTTCAACGACAGAGGGCAAATTTCCTTATCTGACGGCTGAACTCGGCGGAGGTATTCACGCAACGCAAAACAGAAGACCGATTGCGGGGGCTAAGGATCTGGGCGCTATGAGCGTCGTTAAACTCGGAAGCGGCGCTAATTTGTTGGGATATTACACGCTTTGCGGCGGTAAAAATCCGATAGGCGCTCTTTCGACTATGCAGGAGTATAAGAGCTATGAAATGACGCAACGTTTTTGGACGGGTTATGCAAGCGATCTGCCGTGCATAGATTATGACTTTCAGGCTCCTATTTCAAGTTGGCAGGAAACCAAGCCGTCATATAAGGAACTGAAAAAGGTTGCTATGTTCACCAACGATTTCGGTGAATTGCTGTCGCCTATGGATACGTATTTCCCGAACGGAAACCCAACCGACCCGTCGGATACCGAAGCGTTTAGGTATACTTTCAGAACTGACGGTGAGAGCGGCTTTTTGTTCATAAACAATTATCAGCGGCATATTGATATGCCTGACAGGCAAATAAAGACCCTGACTGTTCCTTGCGGCAAACAAGAAGTCCTATTTAAAGATATAACAGTTAAAAACGGCGAGTATTTTATCTATCCGTTTAACCTCAAAATAGGCGGTGCAGTGCTTAAAACCGCAAAAGCGCAGCCGCTGTGCATACTTAACGGCAGGGATTATGTTTTCTTTTCCGACCGTGACCCCGAATATGAAATTGAGGGCGATTTGGGAGATTGCAATATAATTACCCTGTCATCGGAGGACGCGGCAAACGCCTATAAGATTTCTCTTGATAAAGACTATTTAATAATTTCAAAAGCGAATGTTATAAATACCGATAACGGCGTTTATCTTATCGGTGAAGACGTATCGGAGTATAAGTCATATCCGCAGTTAAAAAAGAAATTCCGTGAGATCGGGAAAGACGGCGTATTTACCTGTTATAGTACAGAATGTAAAAAACAGGATATAACTGCTGATTTCAGAGAAAATAAAACAGGGTATACCGTTTTTGTTGACTATCCTCAGGGCGCTGTCGGTGAAGACGTAATTCTTACGCTGGATTATATCGGCGATACGGGCAGGCTTTATCTTGCCGACGAGCTTATAATGGATCAATACTGTAACGGCAACGGAATGAAAATTAATCTTGCGAGCTATGATTATCCGCATATACTGAATTTTGAAATAACCCCGCTTGATGAAGAAAGCCCCGTTTATATAGAAACAGAGGTTGAATACAATAACGGACGCGCCGCCTGCCTGAAAAGCGTATCGGCAAAGGTTCAGTACAGGCAAGCATTATAAATTGGGTTTTGTCTATTGAAAAATCAACTAAAATATGGTACAATGCCGTTGTAACGATTGACTTGATTGTCATAAAGAATTGAGGAAACAGTTTGGACAGTTCTGTAACGGGAATTAAAAAGTTTTATTTAGATTTTAAAAGATATACGCCTTTATTGTTTAACCTTGCTTCAAAGGATATAAAGGTCAAATACCGCCGCTCGGTTCTCGGAATAGCGTGGAGTATCCTGAATCCGCTTCTTACAATGCTTGTTTTAACACAGGTGTTTCAGATGCTGCTTCGTGTTCAGGTTGAAAATTTTGCGACTTATTATATAGTCGGTTCATCGCTCTGGTCATTTTTTTCCGAGTCTACCTCGCTTGCAATGACCTCGGTTATAGGAGCGTCTTCGCTTATTAAAAAGGTTTACGTGCCTAAATATATGTTCCCGCTTGAAAAGTGCATTTTCGCTATGATAAACTACCTTTTCAGCCTTATTGCGGTGTTCTTGGTTATGATAATTCAGGGGGTGTATCCTACCTGGACAACCATTCTCGCAATATTGCCGATTTTGTATTGCTTTGTGTTCTGCTGCGGGTTCAGCCTGTTTTTAAGCGCTGTTACGGTCTATTTTAGGGATATTGCGCACCTCTACGGTGTTTTGCTGACGATATGGATGTATCTTACTCCTATACTTTATCCTATAACGCTTTTGGAGGACAAGCGCTTTATCTACAATATAGTAAAGCTCAATCCTATGTACTATTATGTTGAATATATCCGTGACGTTATGATGTATAATACCGTACCTGATATTATATTCAATCTGAAATGTATAGGCATAGCAATCGTTTCGTTGATAATAGGTTCGCTTGTTTTCAAAAAATGCGAAGGCAAGTTTATTCTTCACATTTAATCCTTTGGAGGATAGTATGGAACAAAAGTCGGTAAAAAAAGAAAATGCTGTCGAGCTTAGAAATATAGAAATGCACTTCAATATGTGCAAGGAAAAGCTCGAAAGTTTTAAAGAATATTTCATTAAGCTGATGAAGCGTCAACTTATGTTTGAGGATTTTGTTGCGCTTGATAACGTTTCCTTTGACATAGAGCAGGGCGATGTTTTCGGCATAGTCGGTCTTAACGGCAGCGGTAAGAGCACAACTCTTAAAATAATATCGGGAATACTTCAACCGACCAAAGGCACCGTTAAGACAAAGGGCGTTATAGCGCCGCTTATCGAACTCGGCGCGGGCTTTGATATGGAGCTTACCGCACGCGAAAACATTTATCTTAACGGCTCGGTTCTCGGTTACTCAAAAAAGTTTATGGATGAAAAGTTTGACGATATTGTTGAATTTTCCGAGATGAAGGACTTTCTTGATACGCCTATGAAAAACTATTCTTCGGGTATGGTAGCGCGTATAGGCTTTGCGATAGCAACCGTTACTACGCCGGATATACTCATTGTTGACGAAATTTTGGCGGTGGGCGATTTCCTTTTCCAAAAGAAGTGCGAAGAACGCATAAACGCTATGATGAAGGATAACACAACGGTAATAATAGTATCCCACTCAATAGATCAGATCGAACGCCTTTGCAAGCACTGCGTTTGGCTTGACCACGGTAAGGTAAAGCTCATAGGCGATACGCAAACGGTTTGCGAAGCATATAAAAACGAAGCAAGATAGAAAATTTATATAATTTTAAGGGCAACCGTGATTCACGGCTGCCCTTTGTTGTAAAAGCTATCTGTAATTTGTAAATCCGAAATCGCTTAAAGTAAGTCCCATTTTGGGCGCTAAAATTTCATTTTGAAAACGCATCATATATGCGTCAATCTTTTTAGCGCATTCGGTTGCAAAAACGTCACGGTCGGCAGGATTGATTTCATCTGTGTAAAATTCATCAAAAACAATTTTCCGTGCTGATGAGAGAGTGGAATTTTTGATTGTGTAATAACCCTGTGTACTGCCGCTTGAAAAGCTAACTTCGCTTATGTCAGGACCCTGAATGAAAACACTGAACTGTTCGTTCGTTGCAATATCTGAGTATTCAATAAAAAAGTTGTTTTGATCCAAATAGTTTGAAATGCTGAGACCTGATGCTCCCACAGTATAAACGTTCATATTACCTTTGCCATTCGGGGAGCCGTATTTTGTAAGCCAAGCATTGACAGCCCAAAATTTATCGGCTTGCGGGTCGACCTTGCCGCAGTTGTCGCATAAATACTTTGAATAGGAGTGCTGTGGCGGAACAGTTTCACTGTAACTGTTGCCGCAGTTCTCACAAACATACTTGATGTATCCGTTCTCCGTGCAGGAAATGCGTGTATCGCTTGCGTGATAGTTGTGCGTACAGGGCTTTTTCGTCGGAGTACTTGACGTGCGTATGCTGTCGTTGCGGATCGGCGTGTTCGTAATTTCGGGAGAAATGCTTGATGTTTCTTCCGAAGACGGTATATCTGCACTGCTTTCGCTCTTTCTTTCTGCGGCAGGCATACTGCTTGAATTGTCAGAACTCGTATGCAAATCTTTTTGCGACCGGCAACCGCTTGTAAGCAATAGAGCGGTTAATACTAATACAGCGAAAACTTTTTTCATTATTACGTCCTTTCTTTTTGCTCATCAAACGCGAGTTTGGTTTCTCGTGCATAGTAAAAAATATACTGCTGGACTATCCCCGCATAGGGCAGCGCCTCTTGCGGCAATTCACCGCCGAAAAGAACCTGCATAGCGCGTTTTATCCAAACATCTTTCGGAAATGCCTCAATAAATTCAAGAGAAAACAGCAAGGTGCAGTCGGCAACCTTGGGACCTACGCCTGTTATCTTCATAAGCTCGTTTCTTGCAGAATCAACATCAAGCGATTTTAATGTGTTTAGGTCAACTGTGCCGTCGGCAACCTTTCCTGCGGCGTCGATTATATAACGCGCCCTGAATCCGCACCGTAATACGCTCAGGTCGTCTTCATTCAAAGCCGCTATTCTCTCGGCACTCGGAAAGGAGTAACCGCCGTCGCACCTGTCTCCGAAATTCTCGCAAAGCCGCTCTATAATACCTTTTATGCGCGGAATATTGTTGTTTTGCGAAATAATAAATGAACAAAGAGTTTCCCAAGGCTCCTGATTTAAAATATGTATACCCGCACCGTAAGCCGACGCGCGTTTTAAAACCTCATTTCCGCTTATACTGCTTATTATTGTATCATAATCCCTGTCAAAATCAAAATACTGCCGCCAAAGATTGTTAAAGTCAGCCGTGTCGGCACCGTAAAGCACTAATGTGCCGTCCGCTAACGCTTCTATTTCAAGATATTTCCCGTAGGCTATACCGTGCCATCTGCCGCCGTCTAAACAGCTCCACCGAAACGCCTGTCCGCAGTCAAGCGTTTTGGGTATGTCAAAGCCGTGCAGTCCCGTGATATATAAATTACCGTCGTGTTCGCTTATATTATACAAGATAACGCCCCCAATGATTGAATTATAACTTTTTTCTGTTATAATATCAATAGGAATATCATAGAAAGGAAGACATTATGAGAGAGAGTATTTACACAATCCCCGTAAGCGAAGTGTTTGAAATAAATGACGGTTGTCCTCTGTGCCGTATGAAGAAGATAAGCGAGGAACGGATACTTGATTATATCCTCGGCGACGCAATGATGGAACCCGACGTGCGAATAGAAACCAACAAAACAGGCTTTTGCAAGGAGCATTATAACGATATGCTCGGCCGCAGGGGGCGCTTGCAGCTGGCGCTTATGCTTCAAACGCACATTGATGAAATAAATAAGACCGTTTATAATAAACCGCAAAAGATTAAAAGGAACGAACATTTGCACCTTTGCTCTGAGGATTGCTTTGTTTGCGATAAGCTCGAATGGGGTATGTCACGTATGATTAACACCGTGATACGCTGTTATGAAACCGACGCGGATTTCAGAAAGCTGTTCAATAACCAGCCTATGTTCTGCCTTGACCACTATCAGATATTGATGTCCTATGCCGACAAAAAGTATATGAAGCACTTTCATAAAGAATTTGCCGAAAACCTTAAACGCATAACCAAGGATTACAGCGAGCGTCTGTATAAACAGCTTTCCGATTATTGCGCGAAATATGATTACAGGAGCAGAATGAACGGCGAATCGACCGACGGACTTGAAAATTCGGTTGAGAATACTGTAAAGTTTTTGGGTTGACCGATTTACATAATTCGACAATTTTCGCCTCGGTTGATAACTTTTTCCGCTGAAAACGGGGAGTTTATAGACTTACTAACCGAGTTATCCACATTTTTATGTAAACTTGTTTTATCAGTTGAATAATTACTTCCTTTTTTGCCCAAAATGTTATTACAAAAAAGGGAGGGTCTGCACAAGTGGTTAAAGGTGTGAACAGAACGGTTATTGAAGTTAATAATACAGGCAGTAAATTATTTGAGCGCATAGTTTTCTATGTTACGCCCGAATACGGTACATTAAGCGCAAAACAGTTAAGAAAGGCAGCCGCGGCGTTTTCTTTTAATTTTGAAAGCGGAAGAATGTCGCAATCGTTGAGACGGCGTATGAAAACCAAAAGAATAATAAAACTGTCGATAGCGGCGTTTCTTGTTTGTGCCGCCGCTGTAACGGCTTTGTTGTTAATTTTGTAAATATTTTATTAAGGAATGCAGGAAGATTATAGATTTTCTTGCATTTTTCTTTTGGTTAAATTATAATAGAAAAAGTATATGTGTATGACGGCATACACTTTGTGATTGGGTGGATATATGAATAGTATTTTGAAAAAAAGCGTCGGTGTGTTCGGACGCACCGTTTTTGCAAACGTAATTTGCTGTTTTGTTTGTATTACAATAAGCGCCTTGTGTACATATCTTTTTACTTCCGACATAGGCTATACCGCCTACGGTACCCTTGCTTCGGACAGCAGTGCCGTAACTTCTTCCTCTGCTTCAAGGGAAAAGTTATATGAATATCGCTATTCCGAGGGTGAGGATACGAAAAAAGCGGAATATGAGGCAAAGGGATACACCGTAGAAACGGTAAAGGTTCGTTCCAATATGAAAGGCGGCGGTCAGGCGGCGTTTTTGGTGATTGACCAGCTTGCGAGCTTTGTGGTGCTGATTATGTTTATATACGGCGAAATTTGGCACCTCGGCACGACCGATAATAACAAGGTTCACTTCGGTCATATTAAGGAAGATAAGTTAAAGGGTCTTAAAATCGGTCTGTTTTCGATAATACCCGCTTATCTGTTTAATATAGTGTTAATAGTTTTTGCAAGCGGCGCGTATCCTAAATTTGCTTTGCTCATATATAAGTTTATGAATTGCAGTCTGTTCGGATTGGTGCAGGCAGCCATCGGCAACGCTGTCTATGCTTACGAGCTTACGCCGCTGAATTTCATATTGCTGTTTGCGGTGCATCTTGTTATACCGCTTCTCTGCGCGGTTGCTTATATTTTGGGTTACAAGGAAATATCATTGCGTGAAAAAATGATATACAAAAAGAAGGAGATAAATAAATAATGGCAGGCTTTTTCGGTTTATTCAACTACGCAAAAGAGGGTCCCGGTATTGAAAAGGACGCTCCTAAAAAGAAAACCTTTGTTGTTTTCTTTGAAACTTTTTTCAGAAACTTTTGGAAATTTATTCCGATCAGCTTTGTTTATTGCCTTATTTCACTGCCCGTTTTAACGTCGGGCTTGGCGGCGGCGGGACTTACAAACGTTACGCGCAATATCGCAAGAGACAAACATTCTTTCGGTTTAAGCGACTTTTTTGATACAATAAAATCAAATTGGAAACAGGCGCTTCCTGCGGGAATAATAAATTTAGCCATATATGCGGTTCTTGCTATTGATATGTGGGTGTTTTTTTCTTGGTTCAAAGGTATGGTATCGGCGGTATTATTAGGAGTAGGTATAAGTATAATTTACATTTTTACCGTGATGACATACTATATATGGACGCTTATCATAACCTTTAATTTCAAGCTGAGCGAGGTTTATAAAAACAGTTTTAAGTTTGTTTTCATAAATTTCAAAATGAATTTACTCTGCTTCCTTATGATAACTGCCATATACGCGCTGTTCTTGGTTGTGGGATATTTTGTTGGAAATTCTATGGCTGTTACCGTAATCGAATTTGCTCTGTTTGTTTTCTGCTTTCCCGCATTCCGTTATCTTATAATACAGTATTGCATTTTCCCGTCGGTCAAGAAATATATAATCGACCCGTATTATAAAGAGCATCCTTATGAAGATATTGAAAAACGCCGCAATCTCGGTATCGAAACTGAGCTTCCCGAGGAGGACGGGGAGGAAAATGAAGATTCGGCAGAAGAAAACGCCGAATAAACGCTCATTTTAATTCCGCATTAAACATATATTTATCCTGAGGTGACTTTTATGTATTGCAGGATAGCCGATTTGCGGAATAAACAGGTGGTTTGTATCAAGGACGGATCGGTGTTGGGTTATGTCTACGATATTGAAATAGATACAAACGCAGGGAATATGACTTCGGTGATAATACCCGGAAGACCGAAATTTTTCGGTCTGTTCGGCAGGGAAAACGATACTATTATTCCGTGGCACGATATTGAGGTTATCGGTCAGGAGACTATTCTTGTCGATACCGAACCACCAATCAGAAACCGCTACGGCGGCAGCCGCGGCGAAATAATTAAACCAATGTAAAAAGTGTGGCAGGTCATATCCTGTCACACTGATTTTTTTTATAAAAATGCGCATAATAGATTTTGAGGAAGTGTTAGCTTGAAATCTGTACGCATAATAATTAAAACGTTATTTTTTACATTTCTGATTGCCTGTATAGGACTGTTTTCAATGATTTTTTATCTTGGCAGTCTGGTAAATTCGGAATATAAAATTAAAAAGGGCGATGAATTAAATATTGGCACGTCGGTTCCGATGACGGTGGAGTATAACGGAACAAAGCTCTCAAACGCATTGAGCAACGACTCTATCGGCGATACCTTTGACGTGGATCTAAAAATGTTCGGCGTTATACCGTTTTCAACCGTCAATGTCGAGGTAGTAGACGAGATGTACGTGGCGGTTTTGGGAAACCCGTTCGGTATGAAGCTATATACCGAGGGTGTTTTGGTAATAGATATGACCGAGGTGGACTCCGAAAACGGCAACGTAAATCCCGCCAAGGAGGCCGGCATTAAAAAGGGCGATTACATTGTTTCTGCCAACGGGACTATGATATACACAAACGAAGACCTTGCGGCTATTGTGGAAAGCTCGGGCGGTGAAAAGATAGATTTTGTAGTTCAGCGGGGAAATAAAAAACGCAAATTTTCGTTTTCTGCGGTAAAATCAAAGGAAACAGGCGACTACCGCATAGGATTGTGGATACGCGACAGCACCGCGGGCATAGGTACTCTTACGTTTTACAGCCCCGCAACAGGTATAGTCTGCGGACTCGGTCACGGTATATGCGACGATGAAACAGGAACGCTGTTCAGCCTTAATTCGGGACAGATGGTAAGCTCGCAGATAGTCTCGGTCGCCAAAGGCAGTACAGGCAGTCCGGGAGAATTAAAGGGACGGTTTACCTATGACACGATAGCGGATATTTCCCTTAACTGTGAAAACGGGGTATACGGCAAATTAAAGGGCAAAATAGACGTCTCTAATCTAACGGAAATAGCGCTTAAACAGGAGGTAAAGGACGGCGAGGCGCAAATACTCTGCACTATTGACGGCGAAAAGCCTAAGTTATATTCCTGCACCGTGAAAAAACGCAGTTCGGCATACCTTTCCGATACGCAGAATTTAACGGTAACGGTCACGGACGAAGAGCTTATAAAAGCAACGGGAGGAATTGTTCAGGGAATGTCAGGCTCCCCGATAGTGCAAAACGGCAAGCTGATAGGTGCGGTGACGCACGTTTTAATAGACGACCCGACCACGGGCTACGGCATATTCGCTGAAAATATGCTTAAAGAGGCACAGTACGCCGCAGAAGAAGAAGATAAACTAAAAGAGGTATCGTAGTGTACGATTATCTGTGTTTTAGTTTTTCAGGCGAATAACCGAATTTTGCTTTGAATGTTCTGCTGAAATAACTAGTGTCGTTAAATCCACTGTCGAAACACGCTTCGGTAATACTGTATTCGCCCGAGAGAATTAATGATTTTGCAAAATTAAGACGCAAGTTGTTTATATATTTTACAGGGGAAACACCGTACTCGTTTTTAAAGATCTTTCGCAAATAAACTTCGCTTATATCGCACATATCCGACAGGGTTTTAACATCAATATTACCGTTTGAAAAATTTTTTGCTATATAATCGGTTGCAGTTTTAATAATATCACGCTGTTTTGAGGTTGTATAGCTGTACATATACAGGTTTCGTTCCAATAAGACAATAATTTCATAAAGTTCCTTACAGCATATTTCGGAAAAAAATTTGTCGCGCAGAATAAAATGCTTTTCTGCTGTTTTGAAACAGTTGGCAATTCGGTCTGTATCGTGTTTTATGCGGCATTTGAACGGTTTAAATTCTGATTCGTTTTTTAGCATAAAATTTATTGCATAGCAATCACCGGGTTCAATTTCTTCAACGGTGTAATTAGAAAATTTCGGCAAATATATTATTTCGTTTTGAGCAACATCAATAACGTTACCGTCGGAAAAACGATACCTTTTAACCCCGAGTGTATTGTAGGCGACACCGTGCGATGGTCGGTTTTTATGGATTTTTTCGCCTGTTCCCGCATTTACTCTGCAAGCTAATACTATTTCAGTAACAAATAATGCGCAGTCAAATAAACATTCACTCATAAAATCACCGTAATAATTATAATTAACTGTTTCGTATAAGTCAAATAGTTTCGTTTTGTTATTGTCAAATTTTATATCAAAATTATAATTGTCGATAAGGGAGTGATATTTATGCTCAAAACTTTTTATAACGATTTAGAATTTTTGGAAAACAAGTATCATAAAACAAACGAGCCTTTTGACCCTTATAACCGAATGGCGTATCACGGTTATGAATACGACGAAAAAACCGGGTTGAATGATAAAGAAATGGATATAGGGTTGAACGGCGTTTACAACTCGGTTAAAGATCTGCCGCACCCGATAGCAAAAGCAAGGCTATTTGAGTTTGTACTTGACAACGCAAGAATTGATGTGAATGAAAAAGATTGGTTTGTTGGGTTTTATAATTGGGGAAGACCTATTTATAAATATACGTCAAATATTTGGAATAAAGAGGTATTTTCAAAAATCCCCGATACAGCAAAACAGATTGAACTGTTTAATAAAAGCGGTGCGGTTGCCATTTGGCCCGATTTTGATCACGTCGTACCGAATTGGACCGATCTTTTAGACCTTGGATTTAGGGGACTCCTTGAAAGAACGCAGTATTATCATAAAAAAAATCAGTCGGATATAAGCGATGAAGCCGAAGCGTTTTATGAGGGCATAGAAATATCCTATAAGGCAATTTTAAGACTGCTTGACCGTTATTATAACTATGCGCTTACAAAAAATAACGCCAAATCCAAATTGCAAGCAGAGTGCCTTAAAAGCATAAGAGATGGCAAACCGAAAAATCTGTATGAGGCGTTACAGGTTATGTATCTGTTTTACATACTGTGCGAATGTGTTGATAATTTTCAAACCCGAAGTCTTGGAAACGGTATTGACAGCACATTGTATGCCTTTTACAAAAAAGACATAGAAAATGGACTATTTTCTTATGACGAGGAACGGGAGTTTATTGCATATTTTTTAATGCAGTATTCCGCAATCGGAAACTATTGGGGACAGCCTATGTATATGGGCGGAACTGACGCAGTCGGAAATACAAAGTATAATGAAATGTCCTATATGATTTTAGGATTGTATGAGGAGTTAAGGATATATAATCCCAAAATACAGATAATGGTGTCGGAAGACACGCCAAAGGATGTTTTATATAAGGTCTTCAAGCTTTTGAAAAGCGGTGTTTCAAGTTTTGTGTTTTGTTGCGAGGACGGATTTCGCAAGGCTATGAAATCCTATGGTGTAACTGATGAAGAAGCACAGAACTTTGAAATTAGCGGATGCTATGAGACGAGGGTACGTTCTAACGAATCATCATCTTCCGTAGGATACATAAATACCGCCAAGGCTATCGAACTTGCAATTTTCAACGGTGTTGATCCGAAAACAAAGCTAAAAGTCGGTAAAAATACAGGTGAATTTTCCAACTTTAAAACTTTTGATGATTTTTACCGGGCTTTTATTGAGCAATTGGATTATTTGATTGATGAAACAATCAAAATAGGCAATTCGTATGAGGATAAATTAAACTTTATAAATCCGTCAAATTTGTATTCGTCAACTATAAAGTCTTCGCTTGAAAGCGGAAAGGACGGCTATTGCTTCGGTGTAAAGTACCGTAATTCGGTTCTTCTTAACTCAGGATTTGCAAACGCTGTGGATTCACTGATGGCAGTTAAGGATATTTGTTTCGATAACCGCAAACTGTCACCTGCTGAGTTGAAAAACGCTTTGCAGAATAATTGGAACGGCTACGAAAAAATGCGGATGTATGCGCAAAAATTGTCGTGCAAATACGGGAACGGCGATTGCAATGCCGATGCGATTGCATCAACGCTCGCAGAACATTTTTGTAAAAAGGTAAACGGAAGACCAAACGCAAGAGACGGTGTGTATAAACTGTCGGCACACTCTGCAATGGAGTTTGTATGGCAGGGAGAAAAGACAGGCGCATTGCCTGACGGCAGAAAAGCGTCGTCAGAGCTTTCAAAAAATGCGTCAGCGGTAAACGGAGCCGACCGAAACGGAGTCACGGCACTTATACAATCATCATTAAAACTGCAACCGTGTCACTTTACTGAGTCCTTTTGTGTTGACGTGATGCTTTCGCCGTCGGCAACGGACGGTGAAGACGGACTTGAAGCTATTTATGGGTTGTTGATGACATATTTTAAAAACGGCGGTATGTCAATTCAGTTTAATATATTTAATGCCGATACACTGCGTGACGCGCAGAAAAATCCTGAAAAGTATAAAAATTTGCAGGTACGTGTCTGCGGTTGGAATGTGCTGTGGAATAATTTAAGTCCGACTGAACAAGAGGCATATATTTTGCGTGCAGAGGGTGTCTCGGAATGAAATTCGGAAATATATTTGAAATTAAACGCTTTGCTGTTCACGACGGCGATGGAATAAGAACGACCGTATTTTTTAAAGGCTGTTCGCTTAAATGCCTGTGGTGTCATAATCCGGAGGGGATAGAATGTAAAGCGCAGCTTGCTTGTTTTAAAAATAAGTGCGTTATGTGCGGAGAATGTGCCGACGTTTGTGAAAACAAAGTGCATATAATAAAAAACGGCGAACACATTATTAATTCTGAAAAATGTGTTGTTTGCGGAAATTGTGTTGCGGTATGTCCGCGCGATGCGCTTGCAATTTACGGAAAAAGATACACAATTGATGAATTGATTTCTATACTACTTGCAGACAAGGCATTTTATGATAATTCAGGCGGCGGAGTTACACTTTCTGGCGGCGAATGTCTCTTGCAATCAGATTTTTGCGCTGAACTGCTTAGTTTGCTTAAAGAAAATGGAATTCATACTGCGGTCGACACTTGCGGATTTGTTCCGCGGGAGCGAATAGAGTATGTCATGAAATATACCGATATATTTTTGTATGATATCAAGGCAATTGACAGGGACACGCACATAAGATGTACGGGACAATCGAATGATATAATACTTGAAAATTTGCAATATATTGATTTATGCGGCAAAGCAACGGAAATCCGAATACCTTTTGTGCCGCAGTATAATGACGGTGAGATTGAAAAAATAGGCTCTTTTCTTAAAACGCTAAAAAACGTGTCGGCAGTTAGGATTTTGCCGTATCACAATCTTGCGGGCAGTAAATACGCAAGTCTTAATATGAAAAACACTCTCCCATCGGTCCTGCCGAACGATGAAGAAATTGAAACAGCACGTTCTGCGCTGAGAGCTATGGGATTGTACGTAAAGAATTAAAAAACGGAGCGTGACTTGGTCATGCTCCGTTTTTTAATTTATAAGTTCTCCCTCGCGTGAATCAAAGAGGTTATCATACTGTGATACGGGGTTGCAATTCCGTGCTTCTTGCCGAGCCTGATAACCGCGCCGTTAATAAAATCAATCTCGGTCTTGCGCCCATTCTCTATGTCCTGACACATAGAGGCTTTGCCCGTACCCAATTTTTCGGCGGTGGTTATAACGTCATTGTATACCGTATCGTAGTCAAATTCTTCGCCTTCGCACTTAGCGACCGCAACCGCCTCCTTAATAAGCTCGCCTGCAACAGCCGACGCGTTTTTGTCGTCCGCAATTACGTTAATGTGGCAGTCAAGCAGGGCGGTTATTGAGTTGATAGTCATATTTATAAACAGCTTTTCCCAAAGAAGTCTCTTAACGTCCCCGCATATTTCGGTTTCAATTCCGCTGTTGTTAAATACTTCATATACCTTTTCAACCGCAATGCCGTTGTCGGCAGGGGAGCCTATGTGCGTAACGCCCGCGCCCGAATGGTATATCTTTCCGCGCCCTAACGTTACGCAATTGTGCTTTGTGGTTCCGAGCAAAATTTGTTTTGTATCCGCAAATTCTTCCATTATCTCGTAATTGCCCATACCGTTTTGTAAGGAAAGTAAAACGGTGTGTTCGCCTATAAGACTGCGGTTTGATTTTAAGGCGGCGGCGGTCGCCGTGTCCTTAACGAAGACTATTATTAAATCAAATTTGCCGTCAAAGCCGCCGCTTAACGCCGCTTTCGGCTTGAAAATATCTTCCTTTTCGGAGTTTGCCTCGCGCATAAATACTCCGTCTTTGTTTACGGTTTCCACCGTTTCGCTGTCAACATCTAAAAGAGTTACGTCATTCTTTTCGCATAACATACAGGCGTAAAGGCAACCCATTGCGCCAGCGCCTATAATACCTATCTTCATTTTCATCAATTCCTTTTTGTAAAAATAGAAAAGACGCCCCGATAAATCGAGACGCCTTTGCCTTCTGTGTCTTGATTATAGTACTATTGTTCCGATTTGTCAAGCGATTAACAAAGAAGTACTTGTTTACAAATTGACAATAAATGGCAAAATTCCAAGAAATTGCAAAAATTTTCCAATTGCTCTTGAAAATTACATTATTATATGGTAATATATGTAAAACAAAAACGTAGGAGGTATTATTTGATGGAAAAGAAGTTGAAAATAGTAATTGCTGACGACTCCACCGAATTGGGACAAAACTGTGCAAAGGCGCTGAAAGGTTACGGTATGGAGGTGCAACTGTGTGAGAAAGACGGCAAGGCCGTTTTGGAAAAGATAAAATCAGACAAGCCGGACGTAGTGCTTGCAGATGTGTTTATGCCTAATCTTGATATAATCGGAGTGTTGGGCGCTTTGAAGGATATTCCCGAGAAGGACAGACCTATGGTAATGGCAATGTCGAGCTTTGATAATCAGCGTTTGGAGAAAGAAACCCTCGAAGCGGGCGCTTGCTATTATTTCCTTAAACCGTTTGATATAAACACAATGGCGGAGAGAATAATACATCTTTCGGGTTGGAAGAATAACGTTGCTCCTATGGTTGTCAGGAATAATGTTGTGACCGATCCCGAACTTGAACTTATGGTTACGGAAATCATACATCAAATAGGCGTTCCTGCCCATATTAAAGGCTATCATTATTTGAGAGAAGCAATTATACTTTCGGTTAAAAATGCCGATATTATAAACTCCGTAACTAAACTTCTTTATCCGACCGTTGCTAAGAACCACGGTACTACCTCGTCACGCGTTGAACGCGCTATAAGACACGCAATCGAAGTCGCGTGGGACAGAGGCGATATAGATGTTCTTAACTCCTATTTCGGTTATACCATACAGAACGACAGAGGTAAGCCTACAAACAGCGAGTTCATCGCAATGATAAGCGATAAATTAAGATTAAAACTGAAAATGGCATAATTTAAAAAATCAAAACGGCGCACTGCAAATTTTGCGGTGTGCCGTTTTTTGCCGTCAACTTCGGATAAAATACTATGTAGAATATTCGGAGGTGTAAAAATGAATGAAATAACAGCGCAGATGACAAATTTTAAGCGGTATCTTACTTCGCAGGAAAAGAGCAGGGCAACGGTCGAAAAATATATCCGCGACGTCAGAACGTTCGCAAAATTTTTAGGCAATAGCAAACCGACAAGGGAAACGGCGATAGCCTATAAAACCTACCTGCAAAAAAATTACGCCGCGCGGAGCGTAAATTCAATGCTTGCGAGCGTAAACTGCCTGTTTGCGTTTTTGGAGCGTTACGATCTAAGGGTGCGAACGCTGAAACTGCAACGGCAAATCTTCTGTCCCGAAGAAAAGGAACTGACAAAGGCGGAATACGCTCGGCTTTGCAGAACCGCCGAAAGAAATAATAATAAGCGGCTTAATTTGATTTTGCAAACGATATGCGGAACGGGTATCCGCGTCAGCGAACTGCCGTATATAACGGTCGAGGCGGTAAGGCGCGGCGAAGCCGTTGTCAGCTGCAAGGGGAAAACAAGAACGGTTTTTATCGTGAAAGAGCTGAAACAAAAATTGCTCCGCTATGCAGCGAAGCAAGGAATTAACAGCGGTACGGTTTTTGTAACGCGGACGGGAAAACCGATAAGCCGAACGAATATCTGGCGTGAGATGAAAGCCCTGTGCAAGCAGGCAAACGTAAACCCGCAAAAGGTGTTTCCGCATAACCTGCGCCATTTGTTCGCCCGTGTTTTCTACGCAATAGAAAGGGATATAGCAAAGCTCGCCGATATTCTCGGTCACAGCAGTATCAATACCACAAGAATATATATAATCTCTACGGGTTCGGAACACCGCAGAAGGATGGAAAGTATGCGTTTGATAATATAAAAAAGCGCCCGATAAAGGCGCGTATAACATAATCTGTATTATGTTGCAGTTATTATTGAGTTTGACGTCAAACCCCAATTTACATATCGCATTGTATCATAAAAAAACGTAAAAGTAAAGAATTAATATCAATAATTGTAACATTTTGGCATAGCGAACAAAGCCTTGCAGAACGTTTTTTAAAAAATTGTTGTAAGGCTTGGTTTTTTATACTTTTTTATTGAAAATGCTGTCGGTATCACAAGGGTTTGGCTAATATAACGCTCTGTTTAGTTCCGCTTATCCTTGTAAAAAGAAACGCAGGCAGACAATTTTGCAACATAATACAGATTATGTAGTATTCGGTTGCGGTAAAATCGGGAGGAATTACTGTGAGTAAAAAAACAAAGAACGCGTTTATTGTTATGCTGTCCCTGATAATTGTAATACTTATTACAATCGGTACAACGCTGATAGTAAACAGGAGCGGCGCCGTTAAGGCGTCCAAAACGGTTAAAAACGGTCTTTCGGCTTATGAGCTGGCAAAGACCTACGGCTATGAGGGAACCATTCAGGAGTGGCTGGAATCCTTAAACGGAAAATCCGCTTACGATATAGCAAAAGAAAACGGTTATACGGGAAGTGAAAAGGATTTTTCCGAATCGCTTAAAGCAAACGCGTCGGCAAATGCCGCAAGTATTAAGAGCGCGAAATTTTCTTCAAATGGCGAGCTTATAATGACCCTGTCGGACGGAAGCAATATTAACTTGGGTGTTGCCGTAGGTAAAAACGGCAGTAACGGTAAAGACGGCGCGAACGGAACCGACGGTAAAAACGGTAAAGACGGCGTTAGTATCTCGTCGGCAAACGTCAATGCCGGCGGTCAGCTTGTTATAACCTTTTCCGACGGCAAAACCGTAAATCTTGATAAGGTAGTGGGCAGTAACGGCGCAAACGGTATAGGCGTTGCAAACTCCGAAATAAACCAAAACGGCGAGCTGGTGCTTACATACTCAAACGGTCAGACGGCAAATCTCGGCAGAGTTATCGGCGCCGACGGCAGAAACGGAACCGACGGACGTGACGGTGTTGACGGTCAGAACGGAGCCAAAGGCGATAGGGGTGACAAAGGCGATACAGGTGCAAACGGAGCAAAGGGCGATAAGGGCGACGACGGTATAAGCATACAAAACGCAGTTGTAAACGCTTCGGGCGAATTGGTGATAACCTACTCAAATAATACGACCGCCAACCTCGGACGTATTGTCGGCGCAAAAGGCGACAAGGGAGACACAGGTGCCGCAGGTAAGGACGGAAAAGACGGAACCAACGGTACAAACGGCACAAACGGACGTGACGGTATTGACGGTCAGGACGGAATAAGCGTAACGGGAGCCGAGATAAATTCACTCGGCGAGCTTGTGCTGTCGTTTTCAAATAATCAGCGCACAAACGTGGGCACCGTTGTAGGTGCAAAAGGTGAAAAGGGCGACAAAGGTGATAAGGGAGATAAAGGCGATACGGGAGCCGCAGGACGTGACGGTATTGACGGAACAAACGGAACAAACGGAGCCGACGGCGCAAATGGTGAGAAAGGCGATAGCGGTATCGGAATAAAGAAATCAGAAATAAACTCATCAGGCGAGCTCGTTGTTACCTATACCGATAATACCTTTGCAAACCTCGGCGTTGTTGTGGGCGCAAAGGGCGATAAGGGCGACAAAGGTGATAAGGGCGATAAAGGCGATACGGGAGCCGCAGGCCGTGACGGTATAGACGGAACTAACGGTACAAACGGAACTGACGGCATTGACGGTCAAAACGGACAGGACGGAACGGGAATTGAAAGTATAGTCATAGACGGCGGCAATCTTAAAATAACCCTTACAAGCGGAGCCACCCTCGATCTCGGAAATATCAAGGGCGCCGACGGACGTGACGGAACCGACGGTAACGACGGCAGAGACGGCGTTGACGGACAAGACGGTACTGACGGCGTCGGAGTTCAAAAAACCGAAATAAATTCGCTCGGCGAACTTGAAATAACCTATACTGACGGCAATACAAAAAATCTCGGTAAGGTCGTCGGTACAAACGGTGTAGACGGTGCGAAAGGCGATAAAGGCGATACGGGAGCCGCAGGCAAGGACGGCAAAGACGGAACCAACGGTACAAACGGAACTGACGGCCGTGACGGAGCCGACGGCATAGGCGTTTCCGAAACAAAAATAAACCAAGACGGTAATTTGATTATCACCTACACCGACGGCAACACAAAGGATCTCGGCAAGGTTGTCGGTGCAAAAGGCGACAAGGGCGATAAAGGAGATAAGGGCGACAAAGGTGATAAAGGTGAGACGGGCGCCGCAGGACGTGACGGCATAGACGGAACCAACGGTACAAACGGAACTGACGGCCGTGACGGAACCGACGGCGTTGACGGTCAAAACGGACAGGACGGAGCTGACGGCAGAGGTATATCCTCCGCTGACATAAATACCGATGACGAGTTGGTTCTGACGTTCTCCGACGGAACCGAGATTAATCTCGGCAAAATCAAGGGAGAAAAGGGCGATAAAGGAGACGACGGTCAAAACGGTAACGACGGTGTGGGAATCAGCAACGTCACCATATCCGCCGAGGGCGATCTTACGGTAGAGCTGACCAACGGAACAAATATTAACCTCGGCAATATAAACGGCGCCGACGGTATAGGCATTAAGGCCGCAAGGGTTGACGAAAACGGTCATTTGATATTAACGTATTCTGACAATACAACCGCCGACCTCGGAGTTGTTGTCGGTGCAAAAGGAACCGACGGAGTCGGTATAAGCGACGTCTATATCCTCAGCGACGGAACCCTCACAATAAAACTCAGCGACGGCACAACAAAATCGCTCGGTAATATTAAGGGCGACAAGGGCGATAAAGGCGATGACGGTCAGGACGGGGCACAAGGTCCACAGGGTATCCAAGGCATAGCAGGCAGGGGAATCCAAAAAACCGAAATCAATTCGCTCGGCGAATTGATAGTAACCTACACTGACGGAACGCAGGAAAATGCAGGTGCGGTAGGTAATGCAGAAGATAATTTGGAACTTATATTTGTTGAATTGTCCGACGGTACTTACGGTGTCAAGGCAGGCGGCAAAGCAAAAAATTTGGCGGTTATAAATATACCTGAAACTTATAATGGAAAGTCGATTACACAAATTTGTGCAGACGGTTTTAAGGGATTAACCACTATACAAAAAGTTACTTTACCTGAAAGTATTACAAAAATTGGAAATAATGCGTTTGATGGATGTACGGGACTTAGTGATATAATCTTTCCCGAGAGTCTTGAAGCAATAAATCAATATGCCTTTAATGACTGTACTTCTCTCACTACTATAACTATACCGACAGCGGTAAAATTGATTGGGAAATATGCTTTTTATAATTCGGGTCTTACTTCTGCTGTATTAGAGTCAACCTCGGGTTGGAAGACAGGGGAAATATCCATTCAAAAAACGGGATATGGTACCAGTTATGGAACTATGACCGATTTCCATATTGAGCAAAAAGAAGGAGAAGGGTATAGATATAATAATTTTAATTATAAATTATCAGACTCGGGAATGGCGGCGATAGCACTTTCAAGAAAAGTTGAAAAAGCTACTTGGGTTATAATGAGTTATGGCGGAAGCACGCAATACGCCTATGTGACTTTTGAAGCTTATAAAGTTGATTGGATTAAGGAATAAATATAACAAAAGGAATGTTTATTATGAAATTAAAAGAAATAGAATCACCAAAAGGACTTGTCTCAATTACAACCCCACAAGATGTTATGGACACAGATTTTATGCTTGATGAAAACTATATGTATAAACTAACAAAATATAATGCAAAAAAGGCATATAATCTCATCAAGAAACATTATAATGATTCTTCTTACGAGGTTTATTATAACATTGAAAAAGGGAAAAAAAGACTTGAAGAATATGATAAACAAGAACTTACGATACTATTAAAAAAGATAGCGGTATCAAATTCAACACGTACATCAAATGCAAATATCAAAATCCTTGCCGATTATATTATAGAAAATCGTGAAGAATTTTTGAAAAGAATTAAATTTGGCCATATTGAACTTGTTGATGAATTAACTTATATTGACGGATTCAGCCGCAGAGAAAAAAGTTTTGCAAGTAAGGTATGCTCCTACCTATGCAAACTTGAATTCAAACAGTCAAAATTTCCAATAAATGACAATGTTGTGAGAACAATACTCCCATATTATTTGAACTATTATGGTGTTGAAATTCCAAAGAAAAAACTTGAAGATTGCTCATATAAAGAATTGAAGATACTCGTAGACAGGTTAAATAAAGAATTGCCAGAATCAATGGATTATGATGAAATTGACAATATAATTTGGTATTGTTATAAGGATGATTCGGTAAGAACGGTAATAGCAACACATTTATTCTAAAAGATAACAGCCCCGCTCCGTAATTCACGGAGCGGGGCTGTTTTTTGTATGCTTTTGGATTGTAAATTATTTAAATCTCGTCAAAAAACTTATCTATTGAATCGTCGTTTCGGTAATCGGGGGTGAAGGGAATTTTATTAAGCGACCAGCACTCGGTATGTTCGGAGGTTTCGCCCGACTTTACGGTTTTAAGCTCGCCTAAGCTCTCAACCTCGGTAAATATTGAACAGCTGTACGTTTCAAAGGAACAGCCGCCGTCGGGGTACTCGGCGGTCGGGTGGAGCGTGTTGTATTTCTTGCAGAAAAGGTCGTCCCCAAGGACGTAGTACACGGTTCCGCAGTTAAGGTCAAAGCCGATTTTAAGCGCCTTATCGGCGTTAACGTCCTGCTTGACGGTAACATACCTTTTGCCCCAATAAATACGTTCGTCAGACATATCGGTATAAGGCCAAAGGGAAATTACCCTGTTTGAGAGAAGACCCGTATCGTTAATATTCATCGGGACGATAACGGTGCCGCCCTTTTCGGAAACGGTGAGACCCCAAATGGCAAACTTTTTGTCTTTATCGCTTATGTTTTTAACGCGCATTATTACCTGCATATTTGTGTCGTCGGGATCCATTTTGATTTCAAGCGATTTCTGAACGCCGTTCTCGGTCTCGGCTTTCGGGGTAAAGACAGCACCGTTTTCGGTCACGGTGTACTCAACGCGGTCGCAGTCGGGATAGTATGTTTCGGGGTAGGATTCGGGGGAGAGCCAAATTCTGTGCCCGCCGAAGTTTTCCCACTTTTTGCCATTTCCAAAGTAGGACTCAAACTGTGCGTCGGTCTTTTCTCCGAACTCATAGCGCTCACTTTGCATTATGTTCTTGCCGCCGACATAGCCGAAACGGATAATACGGGGACCTAAATCCACCGTAACATACGCCTCAATCACGCCGTTGGTTATCTCAACGCAACGTCCGTAATCCTTGAAATTCTCAATCTCATTAATTTTTACCATTTTTTGTCACTCCGTTTTAATTAGTTTTGAAGTATATTCAAGACCGCATTTAAGCGGTTTTTTGAGCGTAAGACCGTAAAGGTCGGTTGCGCGGCACTCGGTATCAAACACTTTTTTTGCGCCGCCGCCGAGCGCGGAAATATCGCCCGCGCGCAGAACAAGCGGTATATCGGAATTTCCCGAACGTTCCCTTATGAGCTTTTCGCCCGTTTTGTTAAATCCCAAAACTCTGGCATAGGGGGGACGTTTCATAAAAAAGCTGCTGTCTATCCCTATCGCCGCGCTTAAAACAAGTCGGCGTATTCTTGCCAAGGTGTACCGCTTTGACTTAATTATATTATAAAGCTCATCAAGACTGCAAGCGTTTCTTGACGCAAAAAGGAGTTTATTTTCAATTCCCTCGCTTAAATCGGGCAGATCGGCGAAATCCTCGGCGGTTTTAAGCCGCAAAAGCGCAAGTATCGCGCGTTCGGCGCGCTTTATGTCCGAAACGCTGTCGGCGTTCAGATATTTAACCGTTTGTTCGGGCAGATAGTGCGAAATCAGCCGCTTGTCGTTTATATTACTGCGTATAAACGAGGCAGAGGCATAATTCCCGACTGTTTCCTCGGAATCGTGCGCGGTGCCCTTGCGCTTAACGGTGTCAAATTCAATATCAATACCGAGACGTTTTGCGGCGGATATATATTCCAAGCCTAAATTGTTGTTGGGCGCGGATAAAAGCCCCGAATCCGCACCGCATTTAAAGGCGGCTGTCTCCCTTGCGGCGGCAAAGGTTATGCCGCTGTCAAGCGCCTTTAAAAGTTCTTTTGAAAATTGCTCGGTGTTTAAAATATCGGCGGTTTTTTCAAGTGCGGAAATATCGCCGTTTTCACTGCCGAAAAGAATACCGTCGCACCCGGCGGCAGAGAGAACAGACACACCGCCTAACGCAAAATTTTGGCTTGTGGACATAGACCAGCAAACAGGCAGCTCCAAAACAAGATCCGCGCCGTTTTCAAGCGCACAGGCGGCGCGCTTGCGTTTTTCAATAAGCGCGGTATCGCCGCGCTGAACAAAATTTCCGCTTATAACACATACTGCCGTTCCGCGCTTTTTTGCTTCCTGCAAAAGAAAGCGGTGACCGTTGTGCAGGGGATTGAACTCAGCTATTATACCGACTGTACGCAAAATATCACATCTTTTCAAAAATAACTTGAAAAACATTTCTATATAAAGTATTATATATTAGTGTATAAATAGTTTAACATATTTATCAAACATCTTCAATGTTTTTTGATGGGGGACTGTAAAATGAAAATTTTTGTTGTTAATGCGGGTAGTTCTTCTCTCAAATATCAGCTTATTGATATGGAGAACGAACAGGTTCTTGCAAAGGGTCTTTGCGAGCGTATCGGCGTAAGCGGCGCTATTTCTCACAAGGCGGCTGACGGGCGCAAGTACACAGCCGACACTCCTATGCCGACGCACAGCGAGGCGTTTGAGGCGGTTGTTTATGCTCTTACCAAGAGTGAAGCAAAGGTTATTGATTCGTTCGATGAAATTTCCGCTATCGGACACCGCATAGTTCAAGGCGGAAGCATTTTCCCGAAGTCCTGCCTTATAACGCCCGACGTTCTTGACAAGATAGAACAGCTCGGCGCTTTGGCTCCGCTTCACAATCCTGCTCACGTTCTTGCGATACGCGCCTGCATAAAGACGTTTGGCGACAAGATACCTCAGGTGGCTGTTTTCGACACCTCTTTCCACCAGACAATGCCGCCGAAAGCATATATGTATGCGCTTCCTTACGAGTATTACGAGAAATACGGCGTGCGCAAATACGGCGCTCACGGCACCTCACACCGCTTTGTAAGCGACCGTGTTGCCGCGATTATGAACAAGCCTAAAAAGGATATTAAAATAATAACCTGCCATTTGGGCAACGGCTGTTCCATAACCGCTATCAAGGACGGCGTTTGCGTCGATACGTCAATGGGCTTCACTCCGCTTGACGGATTTATGATGGGCACCCGTTCGGGGACGCTTGACCCCTCTGCGCTTACATACATAGCGGAAAAAGAAAATCTCAGCCCTGCCGACGTTAACCGAATCTGCAACAAGGAGTCGGGTATGCTCGGAATTTCGGGCGTTTCAAACGACAACCGCGATATTTGCTCCGCCGCCGAGGCAGGCAACTGCCGCGCTCAGCTTGCGGTAGAAATGCAGAGGTATGAGATACTTAAATTCGTCGGCTCATACATAGCCGCAATGGACGGGGTTGACGCAATAGCATTTACAGGCGGTATCGGCGAAAACGACCCCGAACTAAGGGAGTACGTTTGCAAAAATCTTTCGTTTATCGGCGTGAAGATAGACAAGGACAAAAACAAGATTCGCGGCGAGGAAGTAAGAATTTCCACCGACGACAGCAAGGTAAACGTTTATGTTATCCCCACAAACGAAGAACTTGCAATCGCGAGAGACACGCTTGAAATAATATCAAAATTATAATTCGGAGAACAACAATGAATATTCGCAATTTAGTTTCAAAGATTTCAGACGGCGGGTTTGACAAGGATTTTATCACTTTGTACGGTGACGCGCAGAGTGCAAGAAAGCGGTATATTGCGGCAATCAACAGCTTTGAGGAGCTTTTTAAGGGCAAAGACGAAGTAAGGGTGTTCAGCGCACCGGGACGCACCGAGATAGGCGGCAACCACACCGACCATCAGCACGGCGCAGTTATCGCCGGCGGCGTTGACCTTGACGTTATAGCCATTGTTGCGCTTAACGGCGAAAACGTTATAAGAATCAAGTCCGAGGGCTATCCTATGGACACGGTCGATATTTCCGATACCGAAAAAAATCCGTCCGAGGAGGGCAGGGCAATTTCTCTGATAAAGGGAATATGCGAATCCTTTAAAAAGCGCGGCTGTGAGCTTCAAGGCTTTGACGCATACACAACCTCTAACGTGCTTAAAGGCTCGGGTCTTTCTTCGTCCGCGGCGTTTGAGGTTTTGGTGGCGAATATAATAAACGGTATGTTCGGCGGCGGCAAAACGGGGCAGGCGGAAATAGCGCAGATAGGGCAGTTTGCCGAGAGCGTTTATTTCGGCAAACCGAGCGGTCTGCTTGACCAGACGGCAAGCTCGTTCGGCGGATTTACCTTTATTGATTTTAAGGACCCGAAAAATCCGATAATTGAAAATATTGAGCTTGATATTCATTCGTTCGGATATACCCTTTGTGTTGTCGATACGGGCGGAAACCACGCCAATCTCACAGGCGATTATGCGGATATAACGGTTGAGTGCAAGCGCATAAGCAATGCGCTCGGCGTGGATTATCTTCGCGACGCCGACGAAAATAGGTTCTATTCAAATCTTATGGAGTTGAGGAAGACCTGCGGCGACCGCAGTATATTAAGGGCGTTCCATTTCTTCACCGAGCAGGAGCGTGTGTTTAACGAGAAAAAGGCGTTGCTCGGCGGTGATTTTGATGAATTTTTAAGGCTTGTCAACGAATCGGGCAACTCGTCTTACGATTATCTGCAAAACCTTTATTCAACTTCCAACGTGAGCGAACAGGGCTTGTGCCTTGCCATTGCGCTTACCAAGAAGTTTTTAAAGGGCAGGGGAGCTTGCCGTGTTCACGGCGGCGGCTTTGCAGGTACGGTGCAATGCTATATACCGAACGATATGTTCGACGGCTATAAAAAGTATATCGAAGCCGTATTCGGCGAAGGCTCCTGCTGTAAACTGAGCATACGCCCCGTAGGCGGATATGAACTGAAATAAAAATAAACTCGGCAGGATAAGACCTGCCGAGTTATTTATTTGTTCTCTTTGTATTTTTGGTAAACAAACTCATAAACTTCTTCTTTTGCTTTTTTAGGGAGGAAGTGAATGATCTTCATTATATTTTCTTCTTTCCTTGTCGGTACAAAATCGGACTTGTTATCATAAAGATTGTTGTAAAACTCGGTGCCCTGATGAAGAACCAATCTGCTTTGGGGAGTTTCGTCGAGCTTATACGGCAGCGAGCCGACCGTGTGTTCTTCCTTATGGTCATCGCCGTAAAGCAGTATAAACGGACTTACTCCCAAAACGTCCGCAAGACGCATTAAAGTGTCCGTGCTTATCTTACCCTTTCTTTCCATTTGCGAATAGGTACTGCATTTCACACCTAATTTTTCCGCTGTTTCCGCTTGCGTTAAATTTGACAGCTTGCGGAATCTCGCAATGCGTTCGTTTATTGTTTCCTTCATCATAAACACTTCCTTTTGCGGTGTCATTTTAATAAATAAAAAATAGTGCTTGACTTAAAGCAAGTTAATTGATATAATTTTAAAGCAGTTTGCGCTGGAGTGGCTCAGTTGGTAGAGCAGCTGATTCGTAATCAGCAGGTCGTGGGTTCGAGTCCCATCTTCAGCTCCATTATAAGCGGTGTGCCTAAAAAGCATACCGCTTTTTGTTAGCGTTACGGGTTGACCTTCATCAACCTTTATTTTAATACCTATGTCGAATAATGTCAAGAAAATATGAATTATGTATTTTATAGTTTTTTAATATAAAATAATGGCAGCGGTTTACCGCTGCCATTATTAGCCTAATGACTGTTAATTTGCTTCTTAGACAGAACTCATAGGATAATTAAACAGTTTTAGATTTTCTTTTCGGTATAATTTCAATTCTGATAATTCCGACGATAATAGAACATATTGTAAGAAATTCGTTTATCGCACCCGAATATGAACCGATAAAAATACTGTATGCAAACCAACACAGGCTCGTAAAAAGAATAATTCGGCGTACGACCTTTGGGTTTTTGTTTCCGTATGCAACGGTTGAAAGTACTTTTGCTACACCTACAAGGAGACTTTTATATCCGTCCCAGGTAAGCGCTGTAAAAACAAGAAACAAAACGCTGAAAAAAATGCAGATTGCCGTGGTTCTTTTTCCTTTTTTCACCAATTTGGCGGAAATAATATTCCTTATACAGCCGATTATGTTCATAGCGGTGCCTGTGTATGCTCCGAGCAGAATATATTGGATTGCGAACAGCAATTCGTTGACTGTTTTGAACAGCAGTATTTTATCGTGCTTTTTGCATTGAAAAGTAATAATGCTTGCAGCAATTCCCAAGAAACCTAACGCCTGAATAACTATCTCTCGCATATTAAGACCAATCCCATCACGTTGACTTTTGCCGAGACCTATGATATACTCTTTTCAAACGTATGTCAATTAATGTTCGATATGTTTATAAACGAACATTTACTTTAACAAAATTTCGGAGGGATTATATTGCGGCTGAATGAACGCCAAACCAAAATCGTTGAAGCGCTTAAAGAGAGAAAGCGTATGTCGGTGGTACAGCTTGCAAAACAGTTTTTTGTAAGCGAGATGACAATACGGCGGGATTTAAAATTGCTTGAAGAAGAAAGCTACATTGTCAGATATAACGGCGGTGCAATGATAAAAAACGGCGACGGGGATATAATGCCGATAAAGTACAGACGTCTGCTTCACATAAAACAAAAGACAAATCTTGCTAAAATGGCTGAAAAATATCTTAAAGATTCTATAAATGTTTTTATAGACAGTTCCTCGACCTGTATGTATATTATTCCTCTTATAGCCGAGCATAAGGATATTCATATTTTTACAAATTCCGTTCAAACGGTTATTGCCGCCGCTGAGCGCGGTATAAAATGTACTTTGGTAGGCGGGAATTATTATAAATATGATATGTGTACCGTCGGGAGTATTGCCGAGGAATTTTTGCGGGGGATAAATGCCGATATTGCTTTCTTTTCTTCCGCAGGATTAAGCGACGACGGATTTATTACCGACCACGACGAGCTTCAAACTGCTATAAGAAAAATTGTTATGTCAAAATGCGATACTAATATTTTTTTGTTCGATAATCACAAGTTGCACAAAAAGTATATATATACCCTCTGCCACAAGGACGATGTTACCGAGACGTTTATTCTTTAAGATAGGGGACAGCAAAATCCGTGATATATTCGCGTTTTCGGCGTCTGGATTTAAACAAATATTATGCCGTATTTCATTGAAAAAAGCACTTGCATTTGCAAGTGCTTTTTCTGGTGGAGACGGTTGGGCTCGAACCAATGACCCCTTGCATGTCAAGCAAGTACTCTAACCAACTGAGCTACGCCTCCGAACGTAAGGCGATTATAACACAATCGGTAGAATAATGCAAGATTTTTTTAAAGCAGGTTCGTTTTTATGAAATCAAGCGGTCATTTTGTTATTTCGGTTCCGCCCCATTCAACAGCGGTGAATCCCTTCCGTTCGGGAGCCAAGAGCTTTTGCTCTGAAAGTTCTATATACGAGTCGGACGGTTTCCACGCCATAAAGACGCGTATCAATGTGTCGGGTGCAGGGGATATATTAAGTCTTGCGGCGTCGGTATAAGCGGTGGTTTGAAAAGAAATTATGTTATACGTGTTGTTCTGCATCAGCGGCAGCCAATACACGATAAATTCGTTTGCTTCTTTTCGGTTTAATCCGAGCTTTTTGAGCGCAGCTTCAAGGAATTTCGCAGTATCCTCGCCCTTTACGCAAAAGCCTTTTGAAAGGTCATAATCTGCGTAGGTTTCTCCCTCCCAATAGAGGTAGTTATATATTTGCCCGCTTGCGTCGGTGAGAGTGCCGTCGGGTTTTGCGGTAACCTGCCAACCGTTTTTATATTCGGGATAGGTGCAGGTAAGCCGTCCGTTTAATTCCAAGTTTACCGACACGCGCGTTTCCTTTTCGGGATAAAGATAGATTACGGGCTTATAAGCCACATTTGGGTCGGGCTGCCAATCACTTTCTTTAATTGTCAGCATATCTGCCTCAATACGCTGAGATTTCTTGTCGTAATACGTGTTTTTGTAAGTGCAGGTCACTCTGTCGCCGACGCACCATTTGTCGGATAATTTTCCGTTGAGTTTAATTTTGTAAGGCATAGGGACAGCCGTTTCCGCAAAGAAACAGTTTGAGTATATTTCGGTGATGTCTATATACTCGAAAATACGGTCGTCGCATTTGTTCTCCTCAGTTTTTTCAAGCCATTGGTCGGTATATTCGGGATACTCTGCCTTGCTTTGCGCCCAGAGGATTATTTCGTTTAATTTTTCGGTCTGTTCCCTTGTCAGATTTGCCTGACCCTTATCGCAACGGGCGTAGCCTGATGAAATGTTTATTCCGTATCCCGTGCCGAATTCTGTATCGACCGTGTATTCGGAACGGCATTTGCACAGCTTGCTCGGATCGTAATTAAGATTAAAGAGTATATCGGTCATCGCAACGGAATTTTCATACATAAAGGTATAGCTTTTCCCGTTATCAAAATGTATTGTGGTTTGTGTGTTGCCGCAGTAGCCTGTTGCGGGATTAGATACCGTTTCGGGTTTTTCGGCAAGCCTGTGGGTGTGTGATTCGGTTTGAGAGGTTACATCAGCACTGACATTTCGGCAGGCGCAAAGGGTTAATAAAAGTGCGAGTGAAATAAGCACGGCAATTGTTCTTTTCATTCTGTTTCCTCCTTATCGGCGGTTGCAGTTTCAATTATTTCATACAATTTTTCTAACTGTTCATCACTGATGGCGGCGGCGGTTTTGGTTGTTTCATCGGTAAGAGTATTGCCCGACAATGTATAAACTGCCTGTTTCCCGTCGCTCGATGAAAACTTAAAAGTGTATAAAGCGTTTGTATCATAGGTGTCTCGCAGTGATTTTGATTTGTTTGAGCCGTTGACAACACCCTTGCCGTCGTTTTGAGCCGAGGACGCGCCGTCCGACTCAAAGGCGGAATTAATAATCTTGTAAATATCCTTTATGTCGGCGGTATTGTTCAGTTCGGTATCATTGCCGACAAGTTCAAGCGAGGTATAAGGAAACTCCTCCGCGGGCTGCGAATAGCCGTAATTATTTGTGTTACCCGATTTTTCCTTTTTTTTCGGAACATATATCGCTGTTAAAATCGCAATGCACAAGCACAGCGGAACACAGCAGGCAACGATACGTCTGCGGCTTTTGCGGCGTTCTTTTATTCTTTCTTCACTTCTGCGGAGTATTTCCGCTTTTCTTTCTTCAAAATTTCTCATATAAGCTCTCCGTCCTTTCCGAGGACGGTGCGAAGTTCTCCCTTTGCACGGTATAAAAGGTTGTCTATTTGCTTTCGGTTTTTCTTCATAACCTTGGCTGCCTCGTTATATGACAGCCCCTCAAAATAAATCAGGTGAATTGCAATGCGCATATCCTTCGGCAGGGAAGAAACAGCCTTATTTACAAGCCGATTTTGCTCGCTTGCAAGAACGGTATCTTCAAGGGTTGCTTGCTCGGCGGTTGCCTTGTCTGCTTCGGAAAGCTCGGCAAAACCGATTATTTTTCTGTGCTTTATGTGATTTAAGGCACGGCTTCTGCCAAGCATAAACAGATATGTTTTCAGGGTCACCTTGAAATTATATCGGTGCTTATTAACTATAAGGTCGGAGAATACGTCAATCGCAATATCCTCGGCAGCGTTAATGTCGCACACGTAACGGTTGATGAAGAAAACGAGTTTGTCAAACAGTTCTTTAACTATCTCGTCAAAGGCGCTCTCGTCACCGTCAAGGAAACGGCGGTAGCTACTTGCGCCGTTGTCCATAAAATTTTCCTCCTGTTTTTATCCTTTCACTTATTATACAACCGAGCGGTTTTAAAATCCTTATTTAATTTTTTTAACGTCAATCTATGGGTTGCACCGTTTGCACGGCTCATAGCCTTCTGCTATGAGAGCGTCTCTGTCGTCTGTTAAATATCTGTTTTCTTCATTTGTCCGTTTTGCGCTCGCGCATGCGGATTTATGAAATTTCTTTGTTTTCGTATTCGCGCAGTAAGCCGTGCCGATTTCGTTTGTATCGCCCTGTGGCTGTGCCGCTGAAACGGCGGATTGCGCGGTATCGGAGGACGTATTGGGTTGCTTGTAACCGTTTATGTCGCCGCCGTCCTCAAAATTTATTTCTATATCGCTCTTGCTTTCCTCGGGATATGCGTTTGTGTTCACGGAACAGCCTGCTATGCCGAGTATCAACAAAATTCCGAAGAAAACCGATATTGCTTTTTTCATAATAAGAATCGCCTCTTAAACTGAATTTTAATACTTTTTTCGACAAAAATCAACCCTTGAAGAATACCCTTTGTTGTGTTAAACTCAGTATTGGATAATACTATAAAGGAGGTATGGCGGCGTTATGTATGCCGATAAGGAAAAACTGAAAATTCTCAAACAAAAAGCCAACCGTCTTCCTCTGACTCCCGGTGTGTATATAATGAAAAATAAAGACGGGAATATTATATACATCGGCAAAGCAAAGGCGCTTAAAAACCGTGTTACCCAGTATTTCGGCAGCGGTAATCAGCACACCGAAAAGGTTCGCCGTATGGTGTCGAATGTTGACGATTTTGAATATATTATATGCGACAGCGAGTTTGAGGCGCTCATTCTTGAAAACTCGCTTATAAAGCAAAATCAGCCTAAGTACAATATTCTTTTAAAGGACGATAAAGGCTATCACTATATCAAGGTGACCGACGATAAATGGAAACGTATAGAAACGTCCAACACCAAGGACGGCGGCGGAACTTTTATAGGTCCTTATAATTCGGGATATATTGTTAAGGAAACTGTTGACGAGGCGCGTAAAGTATTTAAACTTCCCGATTGCCGAAGAAATTTCGATACAATTTCAAAACCGTGTCTTAATTATCATATCGGTATCTGCGAGGCGCCCTGCAACGGCAAAATAAAGCTGGATGATTATTTGCAGACGGTTAATTCGGCGGTTGATTTTATAAAGCACGGCGGCGCCGACAGCGGTTTCATTTCACAGCTTGAAGAAAAGATGTACAGCGCGTCCGAAAGGCTGGATTTTGAGCTTGCCGCGCGTCTGCGGGACAGGATAAACGCGGTAAACCGTATGCGGGAACGCCAAAAGGTGGTTATGACCTCCTATAAATCGGAGGACGTTATAGCAAGCGCTATGATAGGCGAGCTTGCCTGCGTTGAAATTCTTATTTTCAGAAATAATCGGCTTACGGACAAAAGGCATTATTTTATAGACGGAGTAGCTTCAAAGAGTGAATTATACTCGGAATTTTTGCAACAATATTATCAGGACAGCGAAGATATACCGCCGAGAATAGTTATAGACTGTGAGTTTGACGGAAACTCAGCTATGGCTGAATGGCTTACTGAAAAAGGCGGCAAAACGGTTTCTTTTGTGTTTCCGAAACAGGGCGAACAAAAGCAGATTTTGGATATGTGCCTTAACAATGCCGCAGATAATCTTTCTGCAAAGGCCGAGCGCAGCGGCAGGGAAATGGCGGCGCTTAACGAGCTTTCGTCCATTATAGGTCTTTCAAACCCGCCGAGATATATTGAGGCTTATGATATATCTAACACCGCGGGCAGTGAAAATGTCGCCGCAATGATAGTTTTTAAGGACGGTCGGCCGTTTAAACAAAACTATCGGCGTTTTAAAATAAAAACATTTTCGGGTCAGGACGATTTCCGTTCTATGGCGGAGGTTCTTGACAGAAGATTTAACGAGTATGAAAAGGGTGAGGACGGTGCGTTTTCAACGCTTCCCGACCTTATCTTGCTTGACGGCGGAAAGGGTCAAATGTCGGCGGTAGAACCGATTTTGAAAGCGCACAATATTAAAGTTCCGCTTTTCGGTATGGTTAAGGATTCAAAGCACCGCACAAGGGCTATCGCGGCATCGGGCGGAGATATTTCAATCAAAGCAAACAGGAGCGCATACACGCTTGTAACCGATATTCAGGACGAGGTTCACCGTTTTGCAATAGGTTATCACAAAAACCGCCGCAGTAAAGCTATGCTCAACAGCGAGCTTCTTAGTATTCAGGGCGTCGGCAAGACAAAGGCGGCGGCGCTCATAAAACATTTTAAAACCGTAAACGCAATAAAGAACGCCACTGTTGAGGAACTTGCCGAAGTTGACGGCATAAACGCATCAACCGCACAGGCGATTCGCGATTTTTACAAAAACTGACACTTTTCGGCGATTTCTTCCAAATGCTTTGCTGTCTATTGACTTTTCGACATAAAAATAGTATTATTTATAGGCAAGTTCGGATTACTGCCGATTGCCTTTGTTCGAGGGAGGAATTTCAATGCTCGAAAAAATGATAATGCTCGACACCATTGACAGCGTAAGAAAGTTTTCGGATATAGCCTCCTCTAAGGATTATTCCATAGAGCTTGAATCGGGAAAATATACGGTCAACGCCAAGTCTATTATGGGTATTTTCAGTTTGGATCTGACTAAACCCGTGAAAATGACGGCGCATTGCGATATGGTTGCGGAACTTGCAAGGCAAATAGAGCCTTTTATCTATAAAAACAACAAATAAGGCGTCATTCGGCGCCTTATTTTATTCTGTAAATTAAGGATTTGCGTATGGATTTTATTGAACTTCGCCGAGCGGTCATAAAAAAAGATTTCGGCAATATGAACGATATGCAGTTTAAGGCTGTAACAACGGTAAACGGACCGCTTTTGGTGCTTGCGGGCGCAGGCAGCGGAAAAACAACGGTTCTTGTAAACAGGATAGCCAATATGGTCAAATACGGCAATGCGTATAACAGCGCATTTGTGCCGAATGTTAGCGATGAAGCCGTTAAAACGGGCGAAGATTTTCTTGACGGTAAAACCGACTGCGTGCCTGACGGTGTTTTCGGTGTTGACGTTGTAAGACCGTGGGAAATTCTTGCTATCACCTTCACCAACAAGGCGGCAGGAGAGCTTAAAGAGCGTATTGCTAAGAAACTCGGCGAACGTGCGGACGATATTTGGGCCGGAACTTTCCATTCGGTCTGCGGTAAAATTTTAAGGCGCAACGCGGCTGTGCTTGGCTTTACTTCTCACTTTACAATATACGATACGGACGACCAGCGCCGCCTTATGAAAGAAATAATGAAGCAAAACCGAATTGACGATAAACTGCTGCCGCATAAAAGCGCACTGTCGGCAATATCGTCGGCAAAGGATATGCTTATATCGCCGTCGGAGTATAAAAAAACGGCAGGCGGAGATTACAGAAAACAGGCGATAGGCGAGCTTTATGAAATTTATCAGAAACGCCTGCAAAATGCCGACGCTATGGACTTTGACGATATGATAGTCAACACCGTGCGGCTGCTTGAAAGCAACGACGATATTCTGGATTACTACGGCAATAAATTCAAATACATAATGGTGGACGAGTATCAGGATACCAACCACGCCCAATATGTGCTTGTGAGCCTTCTTGCTTCTAAACACAACAATCTTTGCGTTGTGGGCGATGATGACCAGAGTATCTATAAATTCAGAGGGGCTACAATAGAGAATATTCTTAATTTTGAAGACGAATATGCGAACGCCGTTACCATACGTCTTGAACAGAACTATCGTTCAACCTCTAACATTCTTAACGCCGCAAACGGCGTTATAAAAAATAACACAGGCAGAAAAGGCAAGACGCTTTGGACCGACAAGGGCGTGGGCTCCAAGGTGGAAATATACACGGCTGACGACGAACGCGGCGAGGCAAGATACGTCGCGGAAAAAATTCTTGAAAACGTAAGAAAAGGGGATAAATTCTCCGACCACGCCGTGCTGTACCGTATGAATGCCCAATCAAACGCGCTTGAAAACGTGTTTGCAAGAAGCGGTATATCATATAAAGTCATCGGTGGATTTCGATTCTTTGAACGCAAGGAAATAAAGGATATTCTCGCCTATTTGCAGGTGATTAACAACAACCGCGACAATGTTCGCCTGAGAAGAATAGTAAACGAGCCGAAACGCGGCATAGGCGATACAACGATAGGAAACGCTCTTGAAATAGCCGAACAGCTCGGAATATCGCTTTTTGAGGTCTTCAAAAGAGCCGATGAGTTTACGGGCACGTCAAGAGCCGCCGCAAAACTCAAAAACTTTTGCGATATTATTGATGAGTTGACCGATGCTGCCGAAGAAATGCCTATGAGCGAACTGTTTGAGCTTATGCTTGATAAGACGGGATATAGACAGGCGCTTGTCGACGAGGGCGAGGAAGCCGCCGACAGGCTTGACAACGTAAAGGAATTTTCGACCAATATCTTGCAGTATGAGCTTGAAAACGATGAACCGACCCTCTCTGCATTTCTTGAAGAGATAGCGCTTGTAAGCGATATAGATTCTATGAACGAGAATGATGACAGCGTTATTTTAATGACGGTACATTCGGCAAAGGGACTTGAATTCAACAACGTGTTTATTGTCGGTATGGAGGACGGAATTTTCCCGGGGAACCAATCAATTTACTGCGGTCCCGACGAGATAGAGGAAGAACGCCGCCTTTGCTATGTTGCAATAACGCGCGCAAGGCGCAACCTTTATATCACCAACGCTTCTACAAGAATGATATTCGGTATGACGAACCGAAACCGACAGTCAAGGTTTGTCGGTGAAATACCGTCAGAGTGTTGCGAAATAAAGTCTTCGGGACTTGAATACGTTATGAAAAGCAGAAATTCTTCGGCGGTTCAGCAAAAAACCGCGCCGAAAAGGGCGGCATTTGCGTCGTCCTTTGTCGCAGGCTCGGGTGTTTCCTCCTCCGCTGCGGAGAAAACAGTTTATTCTGTCGGTCAGCGCGTAGAACACAAGACCTTCGGACAGGGTATGATTGTTTCAACCGTGCCTATGGGAAACGACACAATGCTTGAAATTGCTTTTGATTCGGTTGGCACAAAGAAGCTAATGTCAAACTTTGCAAAATTAAAAATTCTGTAATATTTTTTAAATTGAATTTTTTGAATTTATTGGTATAATTATTAGTGTAACAGAAAAGACGGGAGTGAATTGTATGACGGCGGGCAGCTCTGTGGTAAAGATAACTGCAAAAACCGCATTAAAGGGTAATTGGCTCAGGTGCATTGCGGCGGGTATGGTGTTTATTGTGTCGGCTATGGCTGTTTCGCTGACAGCCCAGCTGTTGTATCACTCCGCTGGTACTGTGTGCTATTCGGCGGCGTTCATACTCCTGTCCGTTTTCATTTTGGCTCCGCTGTTTATCGGCACGCTGAGATATTTTTGGCGTATGCTGTTCGGTGTTAAAGACAGCGTATCGTCGGTTTTTTATTATTTTTCTTCATGTTTGGATTATTTAAGGGCGCTTAAATTAACGGTCGGTATGTTCGTCCGTTTCGGGCTGACCGCGGTTGCGCTTAATATACCGTATTATTTGGTTCAATTGGTTTCGTCCTCGTGGTTTTACGATTGGTTTGATATGGCAAGACCTATTTGGACGGCAAATCTCCAACCGCTCGCAATGATACTCAGAATAGTGGCGTCGGTGGGCGTTTTCTTTACAATGATACGTTACTATGCGGCTCCTATGTTATTTGTCGCCGATGATAACATAAACGTTGCCGAGGCTTTCCATACGTCCTCCGTAATAGCTAAGGTCGGCGCTATTGATTTTGTTTATTTGTGTTTCAGCTTTTTAGGGTGGATAATACTCTCGGTATTTGTTTTTCCGCTTATGTTTACATTTCCCTATATGATAACGGCTTACCTTGTTCATACGCGCTTTGCCGTTGCACAGTATAATAAGCATATAGAGCAATCCGACTCCGCCGCTGATACTTTTGCCGAAGGGTTTTGAGGGAAATGAAAAAAACTGCCGCTTTTAAAATTTTTTATATTGCCGCGCTTTTTATGACCTTGGTTAATATTTTCTTTTTTGTAAAGGATTCATTTTTCTTCAAAATGTCCGATTTGCCTACGGGTAAGCTGATAGCTACGCTTGATTCTTCAAACGGCGTCGGAACGCTTTCGATGTATAAGGTTGAAAATTCCCTCGGAAGCGCGATCCGTGTGCAGTATAACAACGTCGCGGGTAAAAAACATACAAACGTTTTCTGGCAGACTGATATTGACATCGCCGATATGGAATGGGTCAATGATGAAAATATTATGATAAACAACATAATGATAAACGTCGCAAAAGGCGGTTATTACGATTGCCGCCGCGGTATGTCCATTATGACCGAGGGCTCCATAGAACCGGAGGCAAAGCAGTGATGGATATTATTCTGGCGTCGGCGTCACCGAGACGCAGTGAGCTTTTAAAATTTGTCTGCGGCGGTTTTCGCACAGTCGTTTCTGATTTCGAGGAAATTGCTCCCGAGGGTTTAGCTCCCGAAAGATTGCCTGAATATTTTGCCTTGGGCAAAGCAAAACAGGTTGAAAAGTCTTATCCCGACAGCGTTGTGATAGGCGCCGATACTGCGGTTATTTTAGACGGTAAGGCTCTCGGCAAGCCACGCACCGATAATGAAGCAAGGGAGATGCTTTTATCCCTTTCGGGTAAAACTCATAATGTGGTAACGGGTTGCACCGTTATATCGGGTGAGAAAAGCGTGTCTTTTTCGGTGTGTACCGAAGTTAAGTTTTATCCTCTTAGTTCTGACGAAATTGAGAAATATATCAAAACAGGCGAACCTTTTGACAAAGCCGGCGCATACGGAATACAGGGGAAAGGCGCGCTTTTTGTTGAAAAAATAAACGGTGATTATTATAATGTGGTAGGACTTCCGATAGCTAAACTCAAAAGGGTTTTGGAACAGGATTTTCAAATAACTTTATGAAAGGACTGCTGTATGTCTAAGTTTACAAAAAATGCGATTACCGATGCGTTTATTGAACTGATAAGCGAACGTCCGCTTGATAAAATAACCGTTAAGGATATAGTGAACAGGTGCGGTGTTAACAGAAACACGTTTTATTACTATTACCGCGATATTTACGAGCTGGTAGAGGACGTTTTTGAAACCGAAACGCAGAGAATATTGGGCGAGGTAAGCGTTTTCGAGTCGTGGCAGGACGCGTTTATAAAGGCAACCGATTTTGCATATAAAAACCGTCAGGGCATTTACCATATATATAAGTCGATAAGCCGCGAACAGCTTGAAAACTATCTCAATAAGGTAACTCTTAATAATATGCTTGCTTTCACCAAAAATATCGCAAGGGATATTAACGCAAGCGATGAAGACATATATATGGTGTCAATGTTTTATACGCACGCGCTTGTCGGAATAGTCCTGCAATGGCTGAACGACGGTATGCGCGAGGATCCGTATACTTACATAAATAAACTCGGCAAATTGCTTGACGGCAATATAAAACAGACCCTTGAAAGAAATGCAACACCGAAAAGTCAGACAAATTAAGCCTTTTGTCTGTTTTTTAGGCATATTACGCCTGCTGTGTAAATTTTACACAGCAGGCTTTTTTTGTCTGTTGTTACCTTCGGATTTTTGGATATAATCTATTAATGTAAAATAAGAAGGAGGGATAGGTATGAAAACAATAAAACAGGCAAAGGCTTGCTACATTATATGCTCGCTTCTTTTCGTGGCGGCGGGTATAACCATAATCGCCTTGCCGAGAATGTCATCGCTCGTGATATGTTATATTGTCGGCGGAATTTCGCTTTTGTACGGAATTACGAAAATACTCGGCTATATATCGCGCGACCTTTATAATCTTGCTTTTCAGTTCGATTTGTCGCTCGGTATATTCTCGGCGGCAATGGGAGCGATATTGCTTTTAATACCCGACAGAATAATTAATTTTCTTCCTGTCATAATCGGACTTTGCATTATGATAGACGGCGTGTTCAAACTGCAAACCGCGATTGACGCAAAGCGTTTCGGACTGCCGAGCTGGTGGGTAATATTGCTTGGCGCAATAGTCTGCATAGTTTTGAGCTTTTTACTTGTTTTCAATCCGTTTGAGGGAGCAAACGCGTTGATGGTTCTTGTGGGAATTTCGCTTTTGTTTGACGGGTTGCAGAATTTGTTTAATGCTTTTTACACGGTGAAAATTATGAAACAGACTAAGGAGAGGTTTAAATGATAAAATTCTCTAAGGCTATCGTAAAGATGCGTGTTGTGATATTGATAGTCGCAATTGTATTGCTGGTGCCGTCTGTCTTCGGCATTGTAAACACGCGTATCAACTACGATATGCTTACATATTTGCCCGATAACATTGATACCGTAAAGGGTCAGGACATACTTATGGAGGACTTCGGCAAAGGGGCGTTTTCCTTTGTTATAGTTGAGGGTATGGACGACAAAGATGTTTCCGAGCTTCGTAAAAATATTGAAAAGATAGACCACGTTGAAACGGCGCTTTGGTATGACAGTATAATGGATATTTCGGTTCCGAAAGAGGTACTGCCCGAAAAGGTGTATAATGCGTTTAATTCGGATAATTCAACCGTTATAGCGGTGTTCTTTGACACTTCGACCTCTGCTAATGAAACTATGGACGCAATAAAGCAGGTTCGCAAGGTTGCGGGCAAGGATTGCTTCATAACAGGTATGTCGGCGGTCGTTACGGACCTTAAAGACCTGTGCGAGCGCGAGGAACCGATATATGTCGGAATTGCCGTTGCGCTTTGCTGTGTTGCTATGATGCTGTTTATGGATAACTGGATAATACCGTTTATATTCCTTACAAGTATCGGTATGGCAATACTCCTAAATCTCGGAACCAACTACTTTATGGGCGAGATTTCCTACATCACCAAGGCGCTTTCCGCTGTCTTGCAGCTTGCCGTTACTATGGACTATTCAATATTCCTGTGGCACAGCTACGAGGAGCAAAAAGAACGCTATCAGGGCGATAAACAGCGCGCTATGGCGCACGCCATTAAGGCAACCATAACCTCTGTAATAGGCAGTTCAATAACTACCGTCGCTGGATTTATAGCGCTTTGCTTTATGACCTATACGCTCGGTATCGACCTCGGTATCGTAATGGCAAAGGGCGTTATATTCGGCGTTATCGGATGTATAACAACCCTGCCTTCGTTAATACTTGTGCTTGATAAACCGCTTGAAAAGACTATGCACAAGCCGTTGATACCGCAGATGAAAAAAACCTCCGAATTTATCGTTAAAAGATATTGGGTGTTTTTGCTTGCATTCGTTATAGCCGTTGTACCTGCTTATATATGCTACTCAAAGGCAAACAAAGAGGTTTACTACGATATGACAAAGTGCATACCTGAGGATATGGAATGTATAATAGCAAACTCAAAATTAAAAGACGAATTTGCGGTAGGTTCAACCCATATGCTGCTTGTTGAGACCGATACGCCCGATAAGGACGTCCGCGCTATGACCTCTGAAATGGAAAAGGTTGACGGCGTTAAGTACGTTTTGGGTCTTAAATCGGTTGTAGGACCTCTGGTTCCCGAAGAAATAATACCCGATTCAATAAAATCAATACTCGAAAGCGATAAGTGGGAGCTTATGCTCATTAACTCGGAATACACCGTCGCAAGCGATGAGGTAAATAAACAGGTATCCGAGATTAACGACATACTCAAAAAGTATGACGACGGCGGAATGTTGATAGGCGAGGCGCCCTGCACCAAGGATATGATCGAAATAACCAATCACGACTTTGACGTTGTAAACACAATTTCAATAATCGCTATATTCGTTATTATACTTTTGGTGCTTAAAAGCGTTTCAATACCCGTTATACTTGTCGCGGTTATCGAATTTGCAATTTTCATAAACCTCGGAATACCGCATTTAACGGGAACCTCGCTTCCGTTTATTGCGCCTATCTGTATAAGCACAATTCAGCTCGGTTCTACGGTTGACTATGCTATACTTATGACTACAAGGTATAAGAGAGAACGCTCGCTCGGTAACGATAAGCAAACGTCGGTAACGACGGCGCTCAGAACCTCAATGCCGTCAATTATGGTAAGCGCGCTGGGATTTTTCGCGGCGACGTTCGGCGTGGGACTGTATTCGGACATCGACATTATAAGCTCTATGTGCAACCTTATGGCAAGGGGCGCTTTAATCAGTATGGTATGCGTAATCACTTTGGTTCCTGCTATGTTTATGCTGTTTGATAAGGTGATCTGCAATACAAGTCTTGGGTTCAAATTCAAGAAAAATACAGACGGAGGTAATAAATAATGAAATTCGGGTTTGTAAATAAAAACACCAAAATGATAGCCATTGTCGCTGCCGCTATGATAGTCAGCGGTTCTGTAAGCGTGCTGTCCTATGCGGCTGTTACAAACAAGGGCGACAAGGCAAACACCGCCGAGTCAAAGCAGACGGAATCTTCGCAAACGTCCGACGCTAAGCTCGCAAAGGACGAAACCGTTTACGTTCTCGCCAATGCCGACGGTTCGGTAAAGAAAATTATAGTAAGCGATTGGATAAAGAATAACACTAAATCCGCAACCGTTAAGGACGGCGGCGAGCTGGACGACGTTAAAAACGTAAAAGGCAACGAAAGCTATACTATGAACGCTGATAATATGCGTGAATGGAATGCCGACGGTAACGACGTTTATTTGCAGGGCACTACCGAAAAGCAGTTGCCTGTTGACCTCAGCGTTACATATAAGCTCGACGGTAAAACGGTATCTCCTTCCGAGCTTGCCGGTAAAAGCGGTAAGGTAAGCATTAGATTTGATTATAAGAATAATCAGTATGAAAACGTGAATATCGACGGTAAGGATACCAAAATATATGTTCCGTTTATAATGCTCACAGGAACAATACTTGACGGCGATAAGTTCTCAAATGTTGACGTAACCAACGGTAAAATATTGGGCGACGGCGACCATATAGCGGTCGCGGGCTTTGCGCTCCCCGGAATGCAGGATAACCTCGCAATTGACAAGGAAAAGCTGGAACTCCCCGATTATGTTGAAATAACCGCTGATGTTAAAGACTTTGAACTTTCAACCACTATGACGCTTGCCGTCAACGTTCCGACCGAGGAACTCAGTCTTGACGGAGTTGACAGCCTTGACGGCTTGAAGGCTCAGACCGCAAAGCTCAACGACGCAATGACGCAGCTTATCGACGGTTCTTCACAGCTTTACGGCGGACTTACAACACTTCTCGGAAAATCCGAAGAATTGGTTGCGGGCATTGATAAAATAGCCGACTACGCTTCACAGCTCAACGAAGCGGCTCAGGCTATTGACAGCGGAATAAAGACGCAGCTTGTAACCAATAACGACAGCTTAAAGGGCGGCGCCGCAAAGGTGTTCTCAACCCTTTTGAGCACGGTTCAGACTACTCTTGAAAGCCAGACGGGCACAACCGTCGCCGTGCTGACAGGCGGAAAATATACCGAGCTTACCATAGCAAACTATGAAGACGCGCTTGCCGAAATAAAAACCTCTGCTCCGTTTGCCGCAATAGGCAAGGCTTCTCTTGAAGCACAGCTTAAAGAGGGCGGCGTGCCGACAGAATATGTTGACGCGGCTGTTCAGCTGATATATGACGGATATGCGGCAACAGGCAATTTTGACAGCGCTTTAGCCTCAATGCAGAACGATATGAAGGCTCTTGCAACTATGGGCGAGCTTCAAGGCGTTTCGGTAGATGTAACAAAGGTTCCCACAATAATGGGTATGCTTCAAACCGCCGACCAAAACAAGGCCGGCGCGGTATATAAGATACTGTCTTATAAAGCGTTTATGTCAGGAGTTTCGGTTGATAACTACATTGCAAGCAACGACGACGTAAATCAGGCGGCTGCGGTTTATGACAGTTATGTTAAAGTCGCAACCGCAAAGGCTAACCCCGCTCCCGCAAAATTGCAGGCGGTTTACGCGGTAACGGCAGGGCAGGCAAAATCAAAAATAACCGCCGGCGTTGACTCGGCTTTGCAGCAGCTTACAGGCACAAAGGAAAACCCGGGATTTAAGTATCTGTATGACGGAATCAACGCCTATACCGACGGCGTTGCGGAACTCAGCTCAAAGGTTTCGCTTTATGCCGGCAGTATGAAAGAGTTTAACAGCGGCGCAGGCGAACTCAGCAGTAAGGCGGCGGCACTGCCCGACGGCGTTAAACAGCTTCAAGACGGCTCAATGAGACTGTCAAGCGGTATCAAACAGCTTAACGACGAGGGTATACAGAAACTTGTAAGCGCCGTAGACGGCGACCTCGGCGGTTTGGTTACCAGAATGAAAGCGGTCGTTGACGTTTCTAAGGACTATAAGTCATTTACGGGCCTTGCGGACGGATACGACGGTAACGTTAAGTTCATATATAAAACCGACGGTATTGAAAAGTAATTTTCAATAGCAAATAATATAACCAAAATCGGCAAAAGCATATTTAAAATGCTTTTGCCGATTTTTATTTAGTAGGCGTCAGAGGTCAGGTGATGGGAAAAATGCTGGTATAAAAAAATGAAAAAAACATATTCGTTAAAAAAATAACAATATTTTCACTTTAAATTTATTGGTTTTAAAAAAGAATGTTATATTTTTAACAATCCTATTGACATTTAGGAAAGATTTGTATATAATGTATTGGTACTTAATTTTATCGGAGGTTTTACTTTATGGCAAGAGTTTATAATTTCAGTGCAGGTCCTTCAATGCTGCCTGAGGAGGTTTTGAAGACAGCCGCCGCGGAAATGCTGGAATATGGCGAAACGGGACAGTCGGTTATGGAGATGTCCCACCGTTCAAAAGAATACGGCGAGATAATCAAGCAGGCTGAGGCTGATCTGCGTGAAATAATGAATATACCCGACGATTACGAGGTTTTGTTCCTCCAAGGCGGCGCTTCAACGCAGTTTGCAATGGTTCCGTTCAACCTTATGAATAAAAATCACAAGGCTGATTATATCATTACGGGTCAGTGGGCAAACAAGGCTTACAAGGAGGCCGCAAGATACGGCAATGCCCGTGTTGTTGCTTCGTCTGCCGACAAGACCTATTCTTATATCCCGAAGACCAAGAGGGAAGATTTCGACCCCGAGGCCGATTATGTTCACATTTGTATGAACAACACAATTTACGGTACTAAGTATCACGAGCTGCCCGACACAGGCGACGTTCCGCTGGTTGCGGATATTTCAAGCTGTATTCTTTCGGAGCCTATCGACGTTACAAAGTTCGGTGTTCTCTATGCGGGCGCACAGAAAAACGTTGCTCCTGCGGGCGTTACTATCGTTATAATCCGCAAGGATCTTATAGGAAACGCTATGGATATTACTCCGACTATGCTTAACTATAAGACCCACGCAGACAACGGTTCTATGTTCAACACTCCGCCTTGCTACACCATCTACATTGCAGGACTTACCTTTAAGTGGATAAAGAAGCTCGGCGGTCTTGAAGAAATGAAGAAGATCAACGAGAAAAAAGCAAAAATTCTATATGATTTCCTTGATTCAAGCAAGCTGTTCAAGGGTACGGTTGTTCCCGAGGACCGCTCTTTAATGAACGTTCCGTTTGTTACGGGTGACGAGGAGCTTGACGCGAAATTTGTTGCCGAGGCTAAGAAGGCGGGCTTTGTAAACATCAAGGGTCACCGCACCGTGGGCGGTATGCGTGCTTCTATCTACAACGCTATGCCTGTTGAGGGCGTTGAAAAGCTCGTAGCATTTATGAAAAAATTTGAAGAGGAAAATGCGTAATGTATAAGATTAAAACCTATAACAAGATTTCTAAAATAGGATTACAGGTATTTGACGATAAATATACTATCGGCGACGAGGTAGAAAATGCTGACGGCGCGATAGTCCGTTCTGCCGCATTGCACGATGTCGAGTTTCCCGAAAGCCTTAAAGCGATAGCAAGAGCGGGAGCAGGCACCAACAACATTCCGATTGACCGTTGCTCGGAACAGGGTATAGTTGTTTTCAACACTCCCGGCGCAAACGCCAATGCGGTTAAAGAGCTGGTAATTGCGGGACTTCTCATTTCATCACGCCGTGTTATTTCGGGTATCGAATGGGCAAAGACCCTTAAAGGCAACGGGGACGAAGTCGGCAAGATGGTTGAGAAAGGCAAGAGTGCCTTTGCGGGACCCGAAATCAAGGGCAAGACTATCGGCGTTATCGGTCTCGGCGCTATCGGCGTTATGGTTGCCAATGCCGCCAATGCACTCGGTATGAAGGTTTACGGCTATGACCCGTATCTCTCGGTAAAATCGGCTTGGAACCTTACTCACAACGCAATACACATTTTTGATATAAACGAAATATTTGAAAAGTGCGATTATATTACAATTCACGTACCGCTTACCCCCGATACAAAAAATCTTGTAAATGCTGAGGCAATCGCCAAGATGAAGACGGGCGTGCGCATACTCAACTTTGCGAGAGGCGGTCTTGTAAACAGCACCGACTTAAAGGCGGCGCTTGAATCGGGCAAGGTTGCGGCTTATGTAACCGATTTCCCGTCGGACGACGTTCTTGATGTTGACGGCGTTATAGCTATCCCGCATTTGGGCGCGTCTACACCCGAATCGGAGGACAACTGCGCTACTATGGCGGCGCGCGAGCTTATCGACTATATAGAGAACGGAAACATTGAAAATTCCGTAAATCTGCCTGAAATTTCAATGCCGCGGAGCGGTGAAAAGCGCATCTGCGTAATTCACAAGAATATACCGAATATGCTTACCGCAATAACGGGAATATTTGCAAACGACGGTATTAATATTGAAAATCTGCTCAACAAGTCGCGCGGCGATTACGCTTATACAATGCTTGACATCGGCGCGGGAGACACAACCTCGGTTGCTGAAAAGATTGAAGCGATAGACGGCGTTATCAGAGTAAGAATAGTATAAAATAAGATATGTCGGGTTCAAAAGACCCGACATATTTTTTATACGTTCAGTCTGTTTAGGTCGTTGTCGTGCGCAACGGTTACAAATTTCAGGCAATGCAGGTCGCAGACCACGCTTGCGCTGCCGTGGCACAGCTTTAATTCTATAAAATCCGCGCCGACTTTTAATATCCAACCGATTTTTGTTTCAAGCCTGTCGCCGATAAGAAATTCCGCGCGCACCAGCTTTCCTATATACTTTGAAAGGAAAGACGGCATAAAATCAGTATTGCTGAGAACGGTGTTCTTTCTGTTCATTGCAGGGCTTATCACCGAAACGTCTTTGCTTATTTTACAACTGCTGTTTTCGCCGCCTGTATGTTGACTGTCAATATAATTTTGATATGCTTTAAGGTCGTTTTCCGAACTTATTGTGGGAAGTTGCTTGTTCATATACTCACTCCTTTGCGTCTTGTCTATTATATGATAATTTTATAAAAGCGGTCAAAAATAACTTTGACCGCGAGGGGTATTTGTATTATAATTAAAGTATAAAAGAGTTTAATGTTTTCGGAGGTATATTTGTTATGTCTAAACCTTATCCTACACCGCACATAAACGCTTCGCCCGACGATTTTGCAAAGACGGTGCTTATGCCCGGCGATCCGCACAGGTCGCACCTTGTCGCAAAAGAATTTTTAAGCGGCGCAAAACTCGTGAACAACGTAAGAGGAGTACAGGGCTATACGGGAACGTATAAGGGAATACCCGTCAGCGTTATGGCAAGCGGAATGGGTATGCCGTCAATGGGAATATACTCTTATGAGCTTTTTAACTTTTTCGGGGTCGATAATATTATAAGAATAGGCTCCGCAGGAGCGTACAATAAAAATATCAAGGTTAGGGATGTTGTAATAGCCGAGGGCGCCTGCACCGATTCTAATTATATAAACGGTTTCGGACTGTCGGGCAATTTTTCACCGATTGCCGACTACAAGCTGTTAAGCCGCGCTGTTAATGCCGCCGAAAAATCGGGAGTAAAATTTCACGTGGGCAACGTTATTTCAAGCGATTGTTTTTACAGGGAAAATTCCGAGAATTTTGTGAAATCGTGGTCAAAAATGGGCGTTATGGCGGTCGAAATGGAAACGGCGGCGCTTTATATCAACGCGGCAAGAGCGGGGAAATCGGCTGTTTCGGTCTGCACCGTCTCAGACCACCTTATAACGGGTGAGTCAACAACGTCGGAGGAAAGACAAAATTCATTCACCGATATGATTAAAATAGCTCTCGAAACCGCTGTTTCGGCGGATTAAAGGCTTGAAAAAATTTGATAATACGCAATGCTGAACTATGAAATTCGGCATTGCGTATTATTTTTTTATGAAAAAATTTGCCAAAATAAAAAAAGTGCTTGATTTTTCCACTAAGTGGCATTATAATACAGATATGTGGAGCAAAGTGGAGTAAAAAACCATTAAAGTGTAGCAAAGTGGAGAAATCGGAGGTGAAAATCGTGCTTTTCGGAGGCTATCAACACAATATAGATAAGAAGGGCAGGGTTTTCATTCCCTCAAAGTTCCGTGATGAACTCGGCGACAGCTTTATAATCTGCCGCGGAATTTACGGAAAACGTTGCCTTTGCGTCTATTCTTCTGCCGAGTGGGACAAGCTCGTTGAGAAGATAGGAACACTTCCCAGCACCAAATCAAGCGCGGTGAAACGTTTTTTGTATGACGGCGCGTTTAATGTTGAGTTCGACGCGCAAGGACGTATACTTATCCCTGCCGCTCTCAGAGAATATGCTCAGCTTGACGGTGAAGCGCACATAATCGGTATGGATACCAACCTTGAAATATGGAACACAGCTCTCTGGGCTGATGAGAACAGCAAATACACACCTGAATCCGTTGCTTCCATAATGGAAGAGTTGAATTTTTAAAAATGGAATTTAAACATATTTCGGTGTTGCTGAACGAAACTGTTTCGGCGCTTAATATCCGTCCCGACGGAATTTATGTTGACGGGACCGCAGGCGGTGCGGGTCACTCGCTTGAAATAGCAAAGAAACTCACAAGCGGAAGACTGATAGCGCTTGACAGAGATCCTGACGCTGTAAAAATTGCTTCCGAAAGGTTGAAAGGCTATCCCGCCGACGTTGTAAAAAGCAATTTCAGCGATATGGACACGGTTCTTCAAAATATGAATATACGCAGTGTTGACGGTATTTTGTTAGACCTCGGAGTATCCTCCTATCAGTTAGATAATGCACAGCGCGGTTTTTCGTTTCATAAAGACGCCGAGCTTGATATGAGAATGAGCAAGGACGGAATATCCGCCGAGGATATTGTCAATAATTTCAGCGAAGCACAGCTTTGCGAAATATTCAGGAAATACGGCGAAGAAAAGTTCGCGGCACGTATAGCGGCACGGATAGTAAGAGAACGCGAAAAGGCGCGAATAACCTCAACGATTCAGCTTGCCGATATAATTTCAGCCGCGGTTCCTGCCGCCGCAAGGCGAGACGCACATCCTGCCCGCCGTTGCTTTCAGGCTATAAGAATAGCGGTGAACGGCGAGCTTGACGAGTTGGAAAATGTCTTGGACAAAGCGTTTTCTTTGCTTAAACCGAACGGCGTGCTTGCAATAATAACCTTCCATTCGCTTGAAGACAGAATGGTTAAGCATAAATTCAGCGAATACTGCAAGGGCTGTATATGCCCGCCTGATTTTCCCGTGTGCGTGTGCGGCAGAGAACCGCAAGGTCACCTGCTTACGAAAAAACCTATTGAGCCGTCTGCGGACGAGCTTGAAAATAATCCAAGAAGCAGAAGCGCTAAATTAAGGGTAATAATTAAGAATTAAGGAGAAGCCGAAATGAACAATTTAAAGTATTATAACGACAGTCTTGCGTATGATTTTGAAATGTTTGCGCCGCGCAATACGGCACAAAAGGCAAGAGAGCGCGATAATATAGTGGCTATGCCGAAAAAACGTGTAGCGGCGGCAAAAAGACAGGCGGCGGCGACAAAAAAGCTGTCGGCATCGGCGTTTGCCGTTATGAGCACCGTGTTTATTTTGGCGGCGCTTTGCGGTAATATTGCTTTAAGGCTCAGCATAAACGAGGTCAATTCCGAAATCAATGACGTAAAGTCGTCAATTTCCGAGCTTGACAGCGTAAAGACAAGCCTTGAAGTTGAAATGCAGCGTAAAATTTCTTACGCTAATATCGAGCTTGAAGCCACTCAGCTCGGTATGAAGAAGTTGGAAAAGGATCAGGTGACCTATATAAGGGTCAACGATAAGAATTCCGCAAAAACCTCTGACGGCAATATTGTTTCGGCGGAGTAATAAACAAAAGGTAAAGGATAATATAATTATTAAGTAATAAGGGTACGAGAGTTGATAATTTTAACTCTCGTATTCGGGCATTATAGATTTATAATAAAATTTGGGAAGGGAGCGTTGCGCAATGTCGGTAAGACCCGGGAAAATGATGATAAAACGGTCAGTCTTGGTTATGATAGTTCTTATTCTTTCGCTGTCGTTGGTGTCGACGGGAAGCCTTGTCAGAATAATGATAATCAACGGCGAGAAGTATCAGCGCGACGCGTCTGAACAACAGCTCTACGACAGCCTTATATCTGCTCCGCGCGGCGATATATATGACTGTAATATGCAGGTTTTGGCTACCAGCTCTACCGCTTGGACGGTTTACATAACACCAAACGGCATTAAAACCCTGAAAGATAGGGATAAGGCTGAAAAGATACGTAAACTGATAGCCGAAAATCTGTCTTCGATACTTGAAATGGATTACGAAAAGATATACGATTATACAGGCAAGAATTCGTATTATGTAATCGTTAAAAAGAAGATAGAAAAATCCACGGCGGACAGTGTGCGTAAGTTTATATCCGATAACAAAAAACTTGAAATAACACGGTATGTCGGTCTTGACGAAACAACAAAACGCTACTATCCGAACGATACCCTTGCGTCGGCTGTTTTGGGATTTGTCGGCGACGACGATCAGGGCCTTGCAGGAATAGAAAGCTACTACGACAACGACCTCACAGGCGTAGCGGGACGTGTGGTAGCCGCAAAAAACGCCGCTGGAACGGATATGCCGTTTACCTATGAAAAGGTTGAAGAAGCCACAAAGGGTAAATCGGTGGTTACCACAATAGATTCATATATACAGTACACCGCCGAAAAGTATTTGCAGGCGGCTGTCGAAGAAAATCTTGTTGCGGAGCGCGGCGCGGCCGTTGTTATGAATGTAAACACGGGCGAATTGCTTGCGGTGGCTGTAAAGGGCGACTTCAATCCCAACACACCGTTTGTCCTTTCGGCGGCTGACCAACAAAAGGTTGACGAAACGGCAGACGAAGAAGAAAAATCAAAGCTGAAATCCGAGCTTTTGAATAAACAATGGCGTAATAAGGCGGTATCCGATACCTACGAACCGGGTTCGGTATTCAAAATAGTAACGGCATCAATAGGTCTTGAAGAAAACCTTATAAACCAAAAAAGCACTTTTAACTGCTCTTATGTAATAAATGTCGCGGGAAACACCTATCACTGCCATAAAACAAGCGGTCACGGGGTTCAAAATCTTGCTCAGGCAATATCAAATTCCTGCAACCCCGCGTTTATAACAATAGGCAGTCTTATCGGAACTCAAACATTTTCTAAATACTTTAAGGCGTTCGGTTTCACTGAAAAAACAGGGGTTGACCTGCCCGGCGAGGCGGTTTCAACATATCATAAAGAGGAGAAAATGGGACCCACCGAGCTTGCTTCTTCTTCATTCGGTCAGACATTTAACGTCACGCCTATGCAGCTGATAACGGCTGTTTCTGCCGCGGTGAACGGCGGTTATCTTGTTCAGCCGCACGTTGTAAGTAAAATACTTGATGAAAACAACAAGGTAGTGGAAACAAAATCGACAGGGTATAAGCGTCAGGTAATATCCAATACAACGTCCGCTACAATGCGTGAACTGCTTGAATATGTTTCGCAGAACGGCGTAAAAAATTCTTACGTAGCGGGATACAGAGTGGGCGCTAAATCAGGTACTTCTCAAAAGGTTTCAAAGATACTGACAACAGGAAGACGCGATATATACATAGGCTCCTGTGTTACATTTGCCCCGATAGACGATCCCCAAATAGCCGTGTTGGTTCTGCTTGACGAACCGACGGCGGGTCAGTTCTACGGCGGCACCATTTCGGCGCCTGTTTGCGCCAAGATTATGGCAGACGCACTGCCTTACCTCGGTTATGAACCTCAGTATACCGAAAACGAGCTTAAAAGCCTTGCTAAGAGCGTTCCCGACACCGTCGGAAGCAATATATCGGACGCTAAGGGTAAGATAAACTCGGCAAATCTGAGCTATAAAGTCGTAGGAAACGGTGAGACGGTTCTGCGGCAGTTACCCGAGGCAGGAAGCTCTATTTATAACGGCGGCGTGGTTATACTGTATACGGACGGTGATTCGGGAATGTCTGTAACAGTTCCGAACCTCGTCGGTCTTACCGCTACCGAGGCAAATGCAGCGGCGGCAAGCGCGGGTATAAATATCGAGTTTTCGGGTAATACATCGACAAGCGGTTTGAAATCTTACAGACAGAGTGTTGAGGCGGGCGCAAGCGTCCCCGCAGGACAGATAGTAACGGTGTATTTCAGAGACGAAAGTTCCGCAGATTTTGCGGCAGAATAGGAGATAAAAATGAAATTAAAAGAATTGTTGCCGAAGTGTAATACAAGCGTTTCGGAAGTTGAAATAACGGGCATCACCTGTAATTCGCTTAAAGTGAAAAAGGGTTACGCTTTTGTTTGTATTGTCGGCACCGTGCAGGACGGTCATAAATACGCCGCCTCTGCGCTTGAAAACGGCGCCGCGGTTATAATTGCTCAGCGTGACTTGGGAATTGAAAATCAGGTTGTGGTCGAAGATACAAGAACCGTTTATTCCGAAATATGCGCAAAGTGGTTCGGTAACCCTGCCGACAGTCTTAAACTTGTGGGCGTTACGGGAACCAACGGCAAGACTTCTGTAACATATATGCTTAAAAAAGTATTGGAGACAGCAGGCTTTAAGGTCGGACTTATCGGTACTATTCAGAATATGATAGGCGATGAAACGGTTGCTTCGCATAATACAACCCCCGACGCGTATGAGCTTAACTCTCTGTTCGCTCTTATGAAAGCTAAGGGCTGCACCTATGTAATAATGGAGGCGTCTTCCCACGCGCTTGACCAAAAGCGTATATATAACCTAAATTTTGAAGCGGCTATATTTACAAATCTTACACAGGACCACTTGGATTATCACAAGACAATGGAAAATTATCTTGCAGCCAAGAAAAAGCTGTTCCGTATGTGCAAGACTGCTATCATCAATAATGACGACCCGTATGCGGCGGAGCTTAAAGAGGGACTTAATTGCCGCATAGTGACTTATTCTACGGGAAATGATTCCACATACAGCGCAAAGGCGATAAAATATAAGCCTGCAAGCGTTGAATACGAGCTTGTAAGCGACAGCATTATAAGCCATATAAAGGTTAAAACGGGCGGAAGATTTACCGTATACAACTCTATGTGCGCGGCAGTATGCGCGTTGGAACTCGGTATACCGCTCGATACGGCGGTTCAGGCAATAGGCTTGCTTGAAGGAGTAAAGGGCAGGGCAGAGGTTGTGCCATCGGACCGTGATTTTACAATAATAATAGATTACGCGCACACACCCGACGGATTGAAAAATATACTCGAAACCTTTAAAGAGTGTGAGAAAAACCGACTTATTGTTGTATTCGGCTGCGGCGGCGACCGCGATAAAACAAAACGTCCGATTATGGGTAATATAGCGGTTCATAACGCCGATTACGTAATTGTTACAAGCGATAATCCCCGTACAGAGGAGCCAATGGCGATAATAGACGATATACTTACGGGTATGGCAGGAACAAAGACGCCGTATAAGGTTATAGAAAATCGAATTGAGGCTATAAAATTTGCTGTTTCAATTGCCGTAAAAGATGATATAATAGTCTTGGCAGGAAAAGGTCACGAAACCTACCAGATTTTAAAGGACGGCACGATACATCTCGAAGAACGGGAAGTAGTTGCCGAAGCATTGGGCAAAAATAAACAGTAAAAAGGGAGTTTAAAGTTATGAGAGATTTTACACCTGTAATTGCCGCGCTCACGTCATTTTTGATAACGGCGGGACTCGGATACGTGGTAATACCTTTTTTAAGAAAGCTGAAATTCGGGCAGACTATACTTGATATAGGTCCGAAGTGGCATAAGGATAAGCAGGGAACGCCGACAATGGGCGGTGTGCTTATGATGGCGGGAGTGGTACTTTCGCTTGCAATAGCGTTTGCGTATTCGGCAATAAGCTCGGGACGTTTTGCAAACGAACTTAAAACACCGTACCGTTTGTCCGTGTTTATCGCGGGAATTGCAATGGCGTTGCTTATGGGTGCTATCGGTTTTATCGACGATTATATAAAGGTCGTAAAAAAACGCAACTTGGGACTTACCGCAAGGCAGAAGACATTTTTGCAGCTGTTAGTTTCTGCGGCTTACCTTGCTTCCCTTGCTCTCTCGGGAATGAATACCACTTACATACCGTTTGTAGGTGATATAGATATATTCCGCGGCGCAGGTCTTATCTTTTGGCCGATAGCGCTTGTGTTTATTTACGGCTTTACAAATGCCGTAAACCTTACCGACGGTATAGACGGACTTGCCGCAACCGTTACTCTGGTTGTTGCCTGTGCGTTTATGTTGGGTTCGGGATTTCTTTACAATATGACAACAAATGCCGTAAGCGCCGCACTTGCGGGCGCCTGTGTGGGTTTTGTTGCTTGGAACGCAAAGCCGGCAAAGGTATTTATGGGTGATACAGGTTCAATGTTCCTCGGCGGTATGGTCGTTGCGCTCTCGTTTGGAATAGGACGTCCCATTCTTCTCTTGTTTGCGGGCATTGTGTATTTTGCGGAAGCAATTTCTGTAATGCTTCAAGTGGCATATTATAAAATTACAAAAAAGCGTCTGTTTAAAATGGCTCCGCTCCACCATCACTTTGAGATGTGCGGCTGGTCGGAACAAAAAATAGTTTTTGTTTTCTCGCTTGTCGCTTTTGTAGGTTGTTTTATCGCGATTTTACCCGAAATATTTAATTGGTAACGGAGGAAGCTAAATGGCTAAGGCGGTCAAGAAAAAACGTTCGGCGTTCAGCGGTGAAGGAAAGATTGATGTAACATTTCTTTCCTTTGTTCTGATATTGCTGACAATAGGTCTTGTTATGCTGTTTTCGGCAAGCTATGCGTATTCGTATGCGTATTACAATAACAGTTACCGCTTTATAACCAGACAGGCGGCTTTTGCCGTTCTCGGCGTTGCCGTTATGCTCGTTATTTCAAGAATAGATTATCATATATGGCGAAAATTCGCGTGGTTGCTGTTTATTGTGTCAGTAGGCTTGCTTGTAGTTTTGCTTGCCCTGCCGCCTATGGTGTCGGGAATGGACGTTAAACGCTGGATAGTAATAGGTCCGCTTAACTTCCAGCCGTCAGAGGTGGCGAAGTTTTCGATAATACTGCTTTTTTCATCGCTCATTGCCGCGAATTATCAGCAGATGAAGAGCTTTAAATTTATAATGGTTTTGGTGCTCATTTTGGGAGTTACCTGCGGTCTGGTCGTCTTGGAACCGCACCTGTCGGCAACGCTTCTTATTTTTTCAATAGGCGTTGTGCTGATGATAGTCGGCGGTTTGCAGATAAGATATATTCTTTTGGGACTCGGCGGCGGCGTAGGTTTGGTAGTTGTTGCGATACTTACAGGTATTATCGGCTACGGCTCAGACCGAATAAAATATTGGCTTGACCCGTGGGCAGACGCCTCGGGAAAAGGCTTTCAGACTATACAGTCGCTGTTGGCAATCGGCTCAGGCGGAATACTCGGCAGGGGAATAGGACAGTCGAGACAAAAGCATTTGTGGGTTCCCGAACCGCATAACGACTTTATCTTTTCAATAGTTTGCGAGGAACTCGGACTTATAGGCGCAGTAATTATAATTCTGCTGTTCTGCTTGCTTGTTTGGCGCGGTTTTACGATTGCTATGCGTTCGCCTGATAAATTCGGGTCGCTTTTGGCAATCGGACTTACGTTTCAGGTAGGTTTGCAGGCTATGCTTAATATATGGGTCGTTACGAACACAATACCCAACACAGGAATAAGCCTGCCGTTTTTCAGCTACGGCGGTACATCGTTGCTTATTTTGCTGTCGGAAATGGGTATCGTGCTGTCGGTGTCGCGGTACGCGAATATTGAAAAAATGTAGCAAGGAGAATGTTTATGCATATTTTGTTTGCAGGCGGCGGAACTGCGGGTCATATTAACCCTGCGCTTGCTGTTGCGGGTTATATCAAAGAAAGACACCCCGACGCCGTTATAAGCTATATCGGAACAGCCGATAAACTCGAATCGCGTTTAGTACCCGAAAAAGGATATAATTTTTACACCATTGACGTGGCGGGATTTCAACGCAAGCTGTCGCTCAAAAATGTCGGCAGAAATATAGCGGCGGTAAAAAAGATGTTTACCTCCTCGCGTGACTCGCGGCGCCTGCTCAGGGAAATAAATCCCGACGTCGTCGTAGGTACAGGCGGCTATGTAAGCGGTCCTGTGCTGAGAGAAGCACAGAAGTTAGGCTTTAAAACCGCAATTCACGAGCAGAACGCATATCCCGGAGTTACGACCAAAATGCTTTCCGAAAATGCCGATTATGTAATGCTTGCTATGCCTGAGGCAAAAAAATATCTGAAACTTAAAAATCCGCCTGTAATTACGGGCAACCCCGTAAGGACGGAGCTTTTAAGCATAACCAAGGAACAGGCGCGTAAAAAACTCGGCTTTGACGACCGTCCGATGATTTTGTCTTTCGGCGGTTCCCTCGGCGCAAGACATATCAACGAGGCTGTGACCGAACTTATAAAGCGGCATAACGGCACTCATAAATTTTATCATATCCACGGCACGGGAAAAACAGGCTATGATACTATGCTTGAAAATCTTAAAGACATAAATTTGTCCGAAGAAATATCCGTACGTGAATATATAAACGATATGGACGTATGTATGGCGGCGGCAGATTTAGTTATATGCCGCGCAGGCGCAATCACTTTGAGCGAGCTTCAAGCTATGGGTAAGCCGTCAATACTTATTCCGTCGCCCTATGTTGCGGAAAATCACCAGTTCCATAACGCTATGACCTTAAAAAAGAACGGCGCCGCCGAAGTGATCGAAGAAAGCGAGCTTTCGGGGCAGTCGTTGATAAATAAGGTCGAATATATGATTGAAAATAAACCGCGGCTTAGCGATATGGGAAAAGCGGCGCGCGCACACGCTATTATAGACGCGAACGAACGCATTTATCAAGTAATAATGAAGTTGTATACTCAGGCGTGACAAATATCCGCACTTGTGCATAGTATGAATTGAAATTGTTTTCAGTTTGACTGTGAGGGGTGCTGTTATGGCAAATATTTCGGTTATCGGCGGAAAGAAAATAAGCGGCGAGATTGAAGTGCAGGGGGCAAAAAACAGCGTCCTGCCCGTGCTTGCGGCAACGATACTCTGCGGAAGCGAATGTATAGTACATAATTGCCCCGAACTTTCAGACGTAAGAACCTCAATTCGTATATTGGCTCATCTGGGCTGTAACGTAATAAAGGACGGAAACACCGTCACGGTAAATACATCGGGAATGGATTGCTGTGAGATACCGGACGTTCTTATGCGTGAAATGCGTTCATCCATTGTTTTTTTGGGCGCCATAATAGGCAGATGTAAAAGCGCGGTGGTCAGCAGTCCCGGCGGCTGTGAATTGGGCCCAAGACCTATTGATCTGCATTTGTCCGCTCTTGAAAAGCTGGGCGTTGAAATATCCGAAGAACACGGTTTTTTGCATTGCTCCTGCGGAAAAGGACTGCACGGCGCCGAAATCAATCTCAGTTTCCCGAGCGTCGGCGCAACCGAGAATATAATGCTCGCCGCGGCGACAGCCGACGGTACGACGGTCATACATAACGCCGCCAAGGAACCCGAAATAAGCGATCTTGCGGACTTTTTGAACCGCGCGGGCGCACGTATTTACGGAAGCGGCTCCGATACGGTCGTTATACACGGCGTTGAACGGCTTTACGGAACGGAACACGCCATAATTCCCGATAGAATAGCGGCGGCTACATATATGGCGGCTGCCGCGGTGACAGGCGGCGAGATAAGGCTTGATAACGTTATGCCGTCGCATATGGTCTCTATTCTGTGGGCTTTCAGGGAGTGCGGTTGCGGAATTGAATTAAGCGGTAAATCGGTGCTTTTAACCGCACCGAAGCAAATAAAGCGTATCCCTACTGTCAGAAGTCTTGTTTATCCGGGATTTCCTACCGACGCAGGACCGATAATTATTTCAGTTCTCTCGCTTGCAGACGGTACCTCGGTTTTCGTAGAAAATATATTCGAGAGCCGATATAAATATATAGACGAATTAAAGCGTTTTGGCACAAAGATAAAGACCGAAGCCAAGGTTGCGGTCATAGAGGGTGTGGATTCGCTTTGCAGCGCAGATGTTCGATGTACCGATCTGCGCGGCGGAGCCGCCGTTGTTATCGCCGCTCTTGCCGCAGAAGGTAATTCGCATATAAGTGAAATACATCATATTGAACGCGGTTACGAGGACATAACAGGTACGCTTGCAAAACTCGGAGCAGACATAAATTTAAAGGAAGATCAGCTTGAAGAAAAAACAGTTTAGGGACGATTTTGAGCGGCGCAGAGCCGAAAGGCAGCGCCGCATAAAAAAAAGAAGACTAATAATATTTTTTATTTGCTTTATTATAGTTATGCTTGCTGTCGGAACAGCGCTGTCGCTTACAATATTCTTCCCGATAGAGAGTATTACCGCTAAGGGCAGTAAGATATATACAAGCGAACAGATAATAAAGGCTTGCGGTGTGTCTGAGGGTGATAATCTGTTTACATTTACGCAAAAGGAAATGAGTGAGGAAATACGTAAAACGCTTCCTTATGTAAACGGTGTTAGCGTAAAGCGCAGTCTTCCCGGAAACGTTGTAATCACAGTAAGCGACGCCGCGGAATATGCCTGCTATAATATAGACGGAAAATACTTTGTTACCGATAAATCGGGTTTTGTCCTCAACGAATACGATACTATTCCCGAAAATGTGTTTGAGATCAGGGCAAACGGCGTTAAGTGCAAGGTAGGGGAATATGTGCAATATAAAGAAAGCGAGACCGATAAGACGGTATCACAGCTTGTAGATGTCCTTTCAGAATCAAAAATACATATAAACTATATTGACGTAACGGATACGCTTGCCGTTACCGCAAAGGTTGAAAACAGGTTTGTCGTTCAGTTCGGAACGGTTAATAATCTTGATAAAAAAACGGCGCACCTTGCGGGAATGATAAAAAATATCGACCCACAGAAAACAGGGAAAATAAACCTAAGTATGTGGACAAGCTCAAAAACCGAAGGCACTTTTATAGAGGGCGCGGTTGAGTGAGATCTAAATTTGAATAAAAAAATTACAAATTTGTAATAAAACTATTGAAATTTCGGTAAAACTATGTTAATATCATTATGTATTTGATATTATACAGTTATTATATCCATTTTACATATACGGAGGAATTTGAAAATGCCATTTGAAGTAGCAGAAGAACTTGAAAACGTAGTACAAATTAAGGTCGTAGGCGTAGGCGGCGGCGGCGGAAACGCTGTCAACCGTATGGTTGCCGCAGGAGTACGCGGAGTTGAATTTATAGCAGTTAATACTGATAAAGCGGCTTTGTTTTTATCAAAGGCAAATCAGAAAATACAGATTGGCGATAAGACCACCGCAGGTATGGGCGCAGGCGGAAATCCCGATAACGGACGTGCCGCAGCAGAGGAATCGCGCGACGAAATAGCCGCCGCGATCCGCAGTGCCGATATGATCTTCATAACCGCAGGTATGGGCGGCGGAACAGGTACAGGTGCCGCTCCCGTCGTTGCCCAGATTGCAAAGGAACTCGGTATACTCACAGTAGGTATCGTTACAAAGCCTTTCGGCTTTGAAGGCAAAAAGCGTATGACTCAGGCTGAGGCAGGCATTGCCGCCCTCAGAGAGCATGTGGACAGCCTTGTTGTTATCCCGAACGAACGTCTTAAATTCGTTTCGGAGCAGAAGATTACTTTCAAAAATGCGTTTGATATTGCCGATGACGTTCTCCGTCAGGGCGTTCAGAGCATTTCTGAGCTTATCAATGTTACCGCGCTTGTCAACCTTGACTTTGCTGATGTTAAGTCTATTATGGCTGACGCAGGCTATGCTCATATGGGTGTCGGCGTTGCTACGGGACGCGACAAGGCTGAACAGGCTGCACGTACCGCTATCAGCAGTCCGCTTATTGAGACTTCAATGGAAAATGCACGCGGCGTTATCATCAGCATAACAGGCTCTGACGATATCGGACTTGAAGAAGTTGAACTCGCGTCTTCTATCATTTCCGAAATGGCTCATCCCGACGCTACCATCATCTGGGGCGCTCAGCTTGATGATACCCTTGAAGATACAATTCGCGTTACGGTTGTTGCAACAGGTCTTGGTGACGATAAGAAGGAAGAAAAGGCAAACGACTTGGCTTCTATTATCGGCAATGCAAGCGATGACGACGAAGCCTACGGCGATGTTATGAGCTTCTTTAAAAAAGACTGATACGTAATATAATTTAAGAGCGGTTGCTTTGCGGCAACCGCTCTTTTTTGTATGTGCGCTATACTTACTGAAATTTAAACAGCATTTTTTGCTTGTCTGTATCAAACATATTTTCCTTTGTGAATACGTCTGAATCGGTCGTAATGCTTTTTTCAATCTTTTTGCCGTTAATCGCTTTAACGGCGGATTTAATGCCCAAATAGCCCATTGCGAATGGGTTTTGTACTATAAGCGAATCCATTTCGCCCGTTTCCAACATACCTATTGAAACCGTGTTGCTGTCAAAACCTACCGCATAAACGGTGTCTTTACAACCAAGCTGTCTCACCGCGTAACCTACGCCTAATGTGAGCCATTCGTTGAATCCTACGATAACATTGATTTCAGGATGGTTGTATAGCAACGTTATAGCGCCGCTTGTCGCGCTGTCGGTATTGGAATTAACATTCACCGCCTCAACTATCTCGGCGTTTTTGAATTTCTTTAAAAATGAGCGAAAGCCTTGCTCGCGCTGATAACCGTTGTCTGTTTCAACATCGTAATTTACTATTCCGATTTTAATGCCGTTATCGGTTCCGAGCTGATTGATTACTGTCTGAGCTGCTAATTCGCCCGCCTTGTAATTATCGGTTCCGATAAAGGCGCTGACCTTGTCGCTGTTTAAGCCGCTGTCAATGGTTATTACTTTTATGCCTTTGTCTGCGGCTCGGTCAACAATTTTTGTAAGACGGTTATAATCAATGGCTGAAAGCACAATAGCGTCCGACTTATTATCAATAGCTTTCTGTATCATTTCTATTTGCGAAACGTAATCTTCTTCGCTTTCGGGTCCCTCTATCTTAACATCAACGTTGTATTCGGCGGCGGCTGTATTTACCCCTTGAAACACATTGTTCCAGAAATCCGAGTTTGTGGATTTGGTTATAACCGTAATTTGGGTTCTTTTATTTTTGCTGTCTCCCGAACAGGAACATAAAACGAAAACAGTGATTAACGACAGCATTAAAGATAATGCCTTTTTATAAAACATTGCTTGGTTCCTTCCTCAACTTGGGTATTCTTACTGTGACTGTCGTACCGACATCAAGCTCGCTGTTAATGGTAATTCCGTATGAATTACCAAAGTAAATGCGGAGTCTGTCGTTGACATTTTTTATACCTATGCCGCCTGAATCGGTTCGTTCCTTGCTGAGTATACTGCGGCATTGCTCCTCGGTCATTCCCACTCCGTTGTCGCTGACTGTTATCAGTATATCGCCGTCATCCGATTGAACGTTTACCGTTATTCTGCCTTCATCTACCATACGGTCTATGCCGTGGTAAATTGCATTTTCTATAAGGGGCTGTATCGTTATTTTGTTGCAAAGGCAGTCTTCTAATTCGGGTTCAACATTGAACTCGTATGTGAATTGGTTTTTGTAGCGGTAGCTTTGAATTATAAGATAACTGCGCGCGTGCTGTATTTCGTCCTTAATAGGTATCAGTTCTTTGTCGCGGCTTATACTTATCCTGAAAAGCCGCGCAAGCGCGCCGACCATTTTAATTGCGTCGTCCGTCTTCTTTTGCTCGCACATCCATTGAATGGAATCAAGAGTGTTATATAGGAAATGCGGATTTATCTGCGCCTGCAACGCTTTTAGCTCGGTTTTGCGCAGAGATACTTCTTCTTCGCGCACCTGCTCCATAAGTTCCTTTGTCTTTTTAACCATTTGTTCATAGGAATCGGTTATAGTCTGCATTTCCGAAATAAGATTATTTTCGCTTTTATAACTGTAACTGTCGGGATCGGCTTCAAATTTTTTCATTTCGGATACTATTCGGAAAATAGGCCGCGAAAACCACCGTGAAAAAATAAACATAATAAGAACTGTCATAAGAATACAACAGGTGAGTGATAGAGTAACGACCCTCGCGATTGCCTTAGAACGGGACTTTGCAAGGTCGCTTGTAAATCCTACGCCCACTACGCGCCAATTACTGCCTTGAAGTGATTTAATTGCATAGGCACGGTCTGATTTTTTATAATTGCCGTCTCTTAAATCCGAAAGTTCTTTAATCTCCTCGGTTTTTAAGCCCGAATATATCATCTGCTGTCTCGGGTGATATACTATGTCGCCCAAATCGTCGATTATATAACTGTATCCGTGCTGACCAATACCGATATTGTCAATATACCGAGCTATGCCGATAAAACTAAGATCGATAGTGACGTATACATAATTTCCGAACAGAGGTTGATATTCCCGGTGTGCCATTGTAACGACCCAAGGGTAATATTCTTCAAACATTGTCTGCACGTGGGGGACAGATACAATATATTCTCCGACAGCGCTGTTTTCAAAGAGCTTTCGGTTGAAAGCGATATTGTTTGACAGATCTTCTTTTAAATTGGTTTTGTCCGACCCGTATAGTATTAAACTGCCGTCGGCGGCATATATGCTTGCTGCTTGTATATCGGTGTGAAGCACGGCAGAAATGTTGAGCCTTTCTTTTACCGACTCGGTGGTGTCAGCAGAGAGTATTTCGGTACTTAGTTGCTTTAAAATGGATTTAAGACTGTCAAGATAATTACTTACCATAAGACAGGTCTGTTCAACGGACTGTTCTGTGTTTGTCGTTATTTCGCGCGTTGTATCGCGGTTGTAAGCCGTAACAAACGAACCCATGCTTGCAAGTATTGAGGCAGCAGCCGTAATAGCGACAAAGGTAACGGCCAATGAAGACAGGTGAAATTTCAAATGCTTTTTCATATAACGTCGCCTCTTGCGCTCTCACGCATTTTATTCGGTGAAATCCCGTAATATTTTTTAAAACAATAGCTGAAATAGTGCTGGTCGCTGTATCCGCACCTTTCGGCTATTTCAAGTATTTTCATTTTTGAGCATATAAGCAGATCCTTTGCAACCGCCATACGCTTGTCGGTTACAAGCGTTACAAAGTTCTTCTTTTTTGTTTTCTTTATTAGCGCGCTCAAATAATTCGGGCTTATGCTCAAACGTGTGCTGACATCGGTGAGTGAAAGCGTCTCGCTTGAATAGTCCTCCTCAATAATCTGCAACACCTTGTCGCATAAAATTTCGGTTTCGTGCTTTTGATAGTGCGATATTATCTCTCTTGCGTTTATACATAAATTCGAGAGGTCGCTTTTTATATTTTCCTCATAGTCGTAAAACGATATTTTCGAGTATATACTGTTTGAACTAAGAAGCTCGGAGACTGCTTCTTTTTCGGATACGGCGCTTACGGCTCTGTATACCGTAGCGAGTATTTCAATTACCATATAATCGGTGCCTTTTCGGCTTTTTTCAGAATAAAAATCACTCAAAAACGCCGTAAGGTCGTCCCTGGTTCCCACCTTTAATAGCTGTTCAAGTGTGAAAAGTGATTTTTCTATGGAATCAAATTCGCGCTTTTCGCCGCGTTCTTGGTCGGCAATAAAGCGAATACTGCCTGCACCGTCATTTGTGTAACGGTGTGCGGTTACGGCGTCAAAATAAGCGCCTCCGCATTGCGACAGAGCCGATACATCGCGGCTTATGCCTATCGTGCATTCCTGATTAAGTATTTTTTCGCTGCGTTGAACAAGCTCGGTGAGCGGCAGTCTTAACTGCTCCATATAATCGTTGCCGTCAATTACGGCAAGGGTCACAACAGCGCCGTTCACAAGGAAACTTTCGGCGTTGATGTATTTTTTCAGTATTGCGTCGGAAAAACCGATATGCGTTTCATCGGTACAAACTGTGCCGTCGGATAATTTGTATTTTGAAACCGCCACCGCAAATGAGCAAGGCTTGATTTTATCAATTATTCCAAGCTCGGCGGCTCTGCGGTTAAGCAATCTGTCGTCAGGAGAGGATTCATTCGTTCCGAGCAGCAACGGAAGCAAAAATTCAGTTATTTTAAGTCGGGTTGCTATGTTTTCGGTGCCGCGAAGACCGTATTGCCTTATTTCCTCGATCTTAGCGTCCATCTTCTCTTTTATTTTCAAAAGCTCCGAGAACATTTCATCAGCGGAAATCGGCTTTAACAGATAGCTTATTATATTGTACTGTATGGCGGCGCGGGCATATTGAAAATCGTCATATCCGCTCAGAATTACGATGTTTGTGGCAGGTCTTACCTCTCTGATTTTTGCCGCAAGTTCAAGACCCGTCATAAGCGGCATTCTAATGTCGGTCAGAACAAGGTCGGGTTTTAATTCTTCTACAAGTTCAAGGGCTTCAACACCGTTTTCGGCTCCGCCTACTACTTCAAATCCTGCGCGGTTCCAATCCACATTTTCTATAATGGCTTGTCTTAATTCAGCTTCATCGTCGGCAATAAGAACGGTATACATATAAACCCTCCGTTTGTAAGTAATCTACCTTTATTTTAATATAAAAATGCAAAACTATCAACAAAAAAATACATCTTGTCACGTTTGGGGCAAGATGTATCAGTGTTTATATTTTGCTTTTTAATATTTCAATAAGTTCGTCGGGGTTTTCCGCTGTATAAGCGGCGCCGTTTTTTATAAGCTCGTCCTTAGTTCTGAACCCCCAGAGAACGCCTATCGGCAATGCACCCACATTTACTGCAACTGCCATATCCATACCTGAGTCGCCTACAAATGCGCAGTCGCCGGGTTCTGCGCCCAATTCCTTTATAATTTGCAGCGTGAGCTTAGGGTTTGGTTTTGCGGGGTAACCTTCACGCTTTCCCGCAACCGTATCAAAAATATCGCCGAATAATTTTGATACGACCTTTTCAGCCATTTCCTGCGCCTTGTTTGATATTACCGCAGTTTTAACGCCTTGTTTCCGTAAAAAGTTTATTAACTCGGGCATATTCTTATATGCGTATGTCTTGTCGTGATAATGCCCCCTGTAACGCGCCATAAATATATCAAGACATTTCTTTTCGGTTTCATCTGTCCTTGCGCTTTCAGGCAAAGCGCGCTCTATGAGCTTTGGTATTCCGTCGCCGACAAAATAGTTGTATTCGTCTGTTTTATGGGTAGGGAAGCCTAATGCGCAAAGTGCGTAGTTTGTGCTGTCAGCCAGATCTTCAAGCGAATTGACAAGTGTTCCGTCTAAATCAAATAATACTGCCTTAATCATTGTAGCACCTCTTAAAAACGTTGATATTATTATATACCGTGTCAGGGGAATTGTAAATATCAATCTTGCGGTACATCATTATGAAAATTGTGCTTAATTATATAAAAATTGCTGTTTACTATTTTTGCATAAGGTGATATTATATAACAAAAGGAAGTGGACGCCTTGAACAAGTTTGAAGTGGTTAAAACCGCATTTACACCTGTTGAATGGTGGAAAAACGATATTGGCATAGTTACCTCCTGCGGCAGGGGGAATACCTATTATCCGTATAATTTTACAAGAGCCCTGTCCGATACTTTGCTCTTGCTTTATACAACCTCAGGTAAGGGATTTCTTGAATATAAGGGCAGGAACTATACGCTTGGCGTCGGCGATGTATTTATAATAGATTGCTACGAATTTCAGAGATACGGCGCTTTTGATAAAAATTGGGATTTTATATTTGTTCATCTCAATAAGAAGGAAATTATAATGCCTTATTACGAGGCAATAACCAACGGGGGCACCTCAGCGTTGTTTCATTATCCCGCCTTTAAAAAGGAGTGTTGGGATAGGGTTGATGAGTTTATAAAGAATAACGACGTTGATTCGATGTATAAGTCCTCGGTAAGCGTAATCAATTTTATGCTGAATTTACTGCTTATAAATAAAACTAATATACCCGAAAATTTCAGCAAAATTTCGGGATATATGCGGGAACACTATAACGAAAATATAAGCGTTGACGCGCTTGCCGAAGCGGCGCATTTAAGCAAGTATCATTTTATACGCCGTTTTAAAAAGTATTACGGCTCCACACCGCACGAATATATGGTGCTGTGCCGTATCGACAACGCTAAGAATTTACTTATCAATACCGAAACCACGATAGAGGAAATAGCGGAAATCTGCGGTTTTTCATCGCTGTCCGCTTTCAGCCTGTGTTTTAAAAACTCGGTAGGCATTAATCCAACCGAGTTCAGAAAACAGTTTAAATTGGTATAATTAAGTCCGAGTGAGATACACTCGGACTTAATTTTTAAATATTCATAGGTAATTTTCCGCAGAACGGTCTTTCACCGTAAATTGCGTCAACAGCGTCGCTTAAACATAATTTGTCGGGATATGTGTGGATTGCTGTATCGGCAAGCGGGAAGTATTCGGTTAAATAGTGAGGTGTGCCGATAACCATTACTACCGTCTTGTCCTCGTCAAAGCGCTGTGCCGAATGAAGATTAACAAGCTCCCTTGAATATAACGGAAGAGCCGAATGTGAAAAGGCACAGTAAACTATTAGGTCGTAATCGCGGTCAATTTCACCCGCCTCATAGTCTTCAAGATATACGTCCCATTTGCGGCGCAAATCTACTTCCGCACCGTGTTTTTTGAACTCATCGGCTATAAAATCAGCAAGCCTGTCCGCATAATCTCTGCCTTCCATAAGGTATTCAACGCCTGTGATTATACGCACCTTTTTTATTTTGTTGCCGTCTATCGGAAGCAGGTTGAGTTTGTTTTTATATAATGTCGCGCTTTTTGCCGCAAGCCTGCTCTGTGTTTCTTTTGCAAACTCTAACGAACTGTCATACTGCTCAGGAATAGCCCCGAAATCGGGAATGGTTTCTTTAAGAGCCTGAATACGGGTCACAGCGTCATCAAGACGCGACATCGGTATCTCGCCGTTTGTAATCGCTTTTTCTATAAGCTCAGCAGTTTCCTCACGCGGCCAAAGCATCATATCAAGACCTGCTTTAAACGCCTCGACCTCAGCTTTTCTGCGGTCGAATTTCCAGCGCACAAAACCGCCCATATCCATAGCGTCTGTGATGGCGACGCCCTTAAAACCAAGCTCGTCTTTGAGAAGACGCATAGCGTCAGCAGAGAGTGAGGCAGGGGGATAAACCCCGTCTATCGCGTCGTTTTGGAAGGCGGGAACCGAAATATGTCCGACCATAACCGCCATCATACCCGCATTAAATGCTGACCTGTATATCTTTCCGTAGCTTTCAAGCCATTCTTCCTTTGAAAGATTGTTGACGCTGCCGACAATGTGTTGATTGCGCGCGTCGCATCCGTCGCCCGGGAAGTGCTTTCCCGTTGTCAAAACGCCGTGATCCTGAAATCCCTTAATTTCTTCGGTAAGCATTTCGGCTTGAAGCTGAGGGTCGTTGGATATACTCCTGTTACGCACAATTTCGTTGAATTTATTGAAAGTCATATCGCAAACGGGTGCAAATGCCCAGTTCACACCGACTGTGCGGCACTGCTGCGCTATGGCTTTGCCGTAATCGTATGCGAGCGACTTGTCGCGTGAAGAACCAATCGCCATAGGAGGGGGAAGCGGTATGTAATCCTCGCCCAAAAAGCCCGTGCTTTGCTCTGAATCGGCGGCAACAAGCAACGGAATTTTGGAGTATTTCTGATATTCGCCTATTAATTCGGCAAATTTCTTTCGGTCAATTGATTTATCGTCTCGAAGTTCATTGCAGATGAAGATACCGCCTACGGGATATTTTTCCATAAAGTTCTTTATGGAACCGTACTGCGCGATATGCTTTTTCGGATTTGCCTTAACAACCATCATCTGACAAATTTTTTCGTGGAGTGTAAGTTTGCTCAGGTCCATTGTCAACACCTCTTTAAATTTCTGGTTTTATAATATCATTTTCAAAGTAGTTTATAAATATCGGTAATTGCTCTATATTTTATAAAAATTGCTCTCAAATACATAAAAAATGAGCCTTGCCGCGCAAATGTCGGCAAGACCTTTGTAATATGCGAGTTATTTTCTTTTAAATAAATTGCCGCCGTGCGAGTCAATGCCCACAATAAGCGGAAAGCCGCTGAATTCCAATCGCTTTACCGATTCACAGCCGAGGTCGCCGAACGCTATAACGTCGCACTTTTTTATTTTGAGCGCCGCAAGCGCGCCTGCGCCGCCTATTGCGCATAGATATACGGAATTGTTGCGTAATATTGCGTCAATAACCTGTTCGTTTCTTGCGCCCTTTCCGATAGTGGCGCAAAGTCCCATGTCAAGGAGGGTCGGCGTATACGGATCCATACGCATTGAGGTGGTAGGTCCGCAACTGCCTATCGCCATTCCGTTCGGCGTTGGGGTGGGACCCGCATAGTAAATTACGGCGTCTTTAATATTAAAGGGAAGCGGCTCACCGCTTTTCAGCAATTCAAATATGCGTTTGTGCGCGGCGTCGCGCGCCGTATATACCGTGCCCGAAAGACAAACTCTGTCTCCCGCATTCAAAACCTTGCAATAATTGCGTAACTCACCGCAATTTATACTGTATTCTTTCATTTTACGATACTGTTGTAAAGCTCCTCAAATTCATTGCTGTGCTTACAGCTCTCAACGCTCATATCCTGTATTTGGCGCTTTGTTTCTGCAAGAGAATTCATAAGCTCGTCCACCTTGCCTGCAAATTCGTCCGACGTTTTAAGTATTTTTTCTTTGAGTGAATCAAGCGATTCGTGCGCCGAATCAATCGAGCCTACGTTGCGTTCCACTTCATCGGCGGCAAGCTCGCTGCTGCGTGCAGCATTGTCCATAATCGCTCTCGCATTCGCCTGCGCAACAAGATAGAGTTTTCCGATATTGTCCGACAGTCGGCGGATTTCGTCATACTTTTCGTTAAATTCGTTAAGCTCGGCGGAAATGCGTTCCTTTTCCGCATTGAGTTTTTCACATTCTTCTTTTGAAAGATTTAATTCGTTATTTAATTCTTCAACCTTGCAGTTCAAGGCTGATTCCTTATCAACAAACGCGTGATGAGTTTTCTCTATGTAGTTTATAACATCTTCGCAATTAAAGCCGAATAAACTTTTACGAAAGCCTATACCCATATTATGACCCCCTAATATCTCTGTCATTATAACAAATTATCGGGTATATTACAAGTTTTTCGTTAAAATAACATTAAGTTTTTAATTTTGACTTGAATTGACACCGCCGAGACAATATAATAAATAAAAAACTTTTTCGGGGAATGTTATGGAAAAACGAAAATTAACCAGAGCGCAGGAAGCACAGCGCAGTATAATAAAAAAATACCGCAAAGCAATATGGAATAACTTTGTCGGGGCGATAAAGGAATATCAGCTTATAAGCGCGGGGGATAAAATTGCGGTTTGCATATCGGGCGGTAAGGATTCTATGCTGCTTGCAAAGTGTTTTGAGCAGTTGTCGCTCCATTCGGACGTTCCGTTTGAAGTTGTTTACCTTTCAATGGACCCCGGGTATAACGCCGAAAACAGAAAACTGCTTGAACATAATGCTGAAATACTCGGAATAGACCTTAAAATATTTGAGAGCGATATTTTTGAAGTGACTGAGCGCGTCGGCGGTTCGCCTTGCTATTTGTGCGCGCGTATGCGCAGGGGCTGGCTTTACAGTAAGGCTCGCGAACTTGGCTGTAATAAAATAGCGCTCGGACACCATCTTGACGATGTTATCGAAACGCTTTTAATGAGTATGATGTATGCTTCGGAAATTAAAACAATGCTCCCTAAATTACACAGCACCAATTTTGAGGGTATGGAGCTTATACGCCCGCTTTATAAGGTAAAGGAACGCGATATAATAGCCTGGTCAAATTATAACGGGCTTAACTTTTTGCAATGTGCCTGCCGATTTACCGAGGAAAGCGAGCATAACGAACAACTTTCAAAGCGCAAGGAAATAAAGGCGCTTATAAAGGAAATAAAAAAAGTAAACCCAAATGTAGACGATAATATTTTCAGGAGCCTGCATAACGTAAATCTTGCCACACTTCCCGGTTTCCGCGACTGCGACTGCGGCGAATGGCACAGCTATCTTGAAAATTATTAATTCATATTGTTTAATAGCGTAAAAAATTAGAGTTTAGCGTGCTAAACCCTAATTTTTTATACTTCTTGCAAAGCGTACCGACAATCGAACTTCTAAAATCCAATCTATATCGTTCCTCTCCAAAACAGTCCTCTTGTATATTTAACATCGGGGGAGAGACCGTTTTCGTAAGCTGATAATACTTCGGCGGCGCGCTCCTTTGTCTCGTCTGTGAAATAAAGTACGTTAAAATCAAGACCTAAAAGTTCGTTTTTTCTGTCTGCCAGCCAAATCGGAACGCTGTTAAACAGTTCGCTGAATCCCATTCGGCACCGTATTTGGAAACTGATACCTTTGCGATCGGTTATGACGTTGTTTTTGTCGCACTCCTTGCAGCTTTTTCCGTTTTTAACAGGGCAGTTTTTAAATATCATAAGCGGTATTTTCCCGTATGAAACGATACCTTTTTTAACATTTGAACCGAGCCGTTTCGCATCGCTTAAAAGAATTTCATTTGAAAGCACCGCCGAATCAATGCCCAAGTTGCCGAGAGCATTAAGACTTTCGGTGTTGTATATATTAAGTCCGCTGTCGGCAATCGGCTTCATTCCGACCTCTTTTGCAAGTTCAACCGCCGCAATATTTCCGCACATTGCAGAGGTAAAACCGCATTTTTTAAATTCTTCAAGTCTTTTTATTATAGCTTTTTCATCGGTTATTCCGCGCGGAATTTCCGCTATTTTATACACATTTTCAGGCAAGGAGTTTATTTCGGTGCAGTCAAGCGGAATAATAATTCCGTCTGTTTTTCCTAAATCATCAGGTATTTGCGATACTGACGAAAATCTCGCATATGTTTTCAGAGCTCCTGTGTGAGTGTGCTTTTGTGACGGCAGATTCAATTCGCATTTAACCGATTTTCTATGCAATTCGGCACGCTTTTCGGTCAATCTTTCACAGGCGGAGCGCCGCAATGCGTTAAGCTCGGACGCGCTTACAAACAAGCCGTCGTCAATATCGGTTTCAATATTTTTAATTATATAAGGCGTTGAACCGAGCTTTGATAAATTTGCGTTTGCGGTAAGCCTATCAGTCGGCTTATTTTTGGCGATGCTCGGTATGGCTCCCGTTACGGTAACGGTGTTTTCACCGTCGTCAAACGTCAGCAAAATCGGTTTATCTTTTTTGATTTCAGCCTTTATTTTGAGCGGCACACGCTGAAATTCGTTTCTGTAAAGTCCGTGTATGTAGGGAAGTGCGTTTTTAACGGAATTTATGTCTTCCGATGTGCGCACGCCGAACATAGCCTTAGACGGTTTGTTTTCAAAATATCCCGCAGTAAATCCCGAACGTGAAAAAACGTTTTTAAGGTGTTCTTCAAGCTGTGCGTCTATCACGCCGCTGTCTGCCGCGCTTCTGCAAGCCGCAGTTGCCGCCGCAACGTATTCCGGGCGTTTCATACGCCCCTCAATTTTTAGTGAAGCAACGCCTATTTCGGAAAGCTCGCTGACATAGTGCAAAAGGGAAAGGTCTTTAAGGCTAAGGTCATAGCTCGTGCCGCCCTCAACCGAAAAGGGCAGGCGGCAGGGTCCTGCGCATAAACCGCGGTTGCCGCTCCGGGAGCCGAGAAACGAAGATAACAGGCACTGCCCTGAAACGCACATACACAACGCGCCGTGAATAAACACTTCGACTGTCATATCAAGCCGTGCGGCTTCTTCGCAAAGCTCTTTTAAGGCTTCAAAGGACATTTCTCTTGCCGCTACTACGCGCTTAAATCCGAAATGTTTCAAAAATTTCAGCGCCGACGGCGAATGTACCGACATTTGTGTTGAAGCGTGCAGAGGTATTTGCGGCGCGTTTTCATAAAGCAGCTTTGCAAGACCTAAGTCCTGAATTATAATTCCGTCAACACCTGCGTTGTATGCTCCGCAAGCGAGCTTAAAAGCGTCTTCAAGCTCGCTTTCTTTTAACATTATGTTCAACGTAAGATAGGTCTTAACGCCCCGTATACGGCAATACTCCGCCGCTTTTTTTATTTCTTCCGCGTCAAAATTTTCGGCATTTCGCCTTGCGGAAAACTGCTTTGCTCCGAAATAAACAGCGTCGGCGCCGCTCCTTACAGCCGCTTCAAGCATTTCAAATGAGCCTGCGGGGGAGAGAACTTCGGGTTTAATCGGGTTAGGCATTATTACCGTCCTTCTTGTCGGCTTTTGCAATTTGGGAGTTGCTCTTTTGAATAGCAAGCTCGCAGGTCAGGCGGTTTACCTCACTTTTGAGCCGTTCGTTTTCAAGCTGTGCTTTTTTTGCGTTGTCATAGCCTTCAAGCGCCGCCAAAACCGCTACCATTGTTGTTGAAAGGAATGGATTTTTCTTAGCAAAATAATCAAGCCTCAATTCCAATTCTCTGCCAAGCTCTCTTAAATATTCCTCGCTGTCGTCGCTTATTATTGAGTATTTAATTCCGCCTACCGTAAGACGTATTTTATTTGCCATATTGTTATTCCTCCGTTCTTTTGTCTGTGTTTATAACTATAATATATACTATTTCTAAGAAAAGTTAAAGTATTTTTTTCGTTTGAATCTTTACACGGGTATGAAAAATTGTTATAATTACTGATAATGGAGATATAAAAGAAAGGATATGTCAAATATGAAATATATGGTTCTGCTTTGCGACGGTATGGCGGATACACCCAATCCCGCACTTGACGGCAAAACGCCTATGGAGTGCGCTGTGAAACCTAATATGGATACGCTTGCGAAAAAATCTGAGGTGGGGATATGCCGCACGGTTGCCGACGGTTTGAAACCGGGCAGCGACGTTGCCAACCTCTCTGTAATGGGCTACGACCCCAAGGTATGCTATACGGGACGTTCGCCGCTTGAAGCCGCTTCTATTGGTATTGACCTTAAAGATACCGACGTTACTTTGCGTTGCAACATTGTCACTCTGTCGGATGAGGAAAAATATGAAGATAAGACAATGGTGGATTACTGCGCGGGGGATATTTCAACCGATGAGGCGCGCGAAATAATCAAGACTGTTGAAGAAAAGCTCGGAAACGATATTTACAGGTTTTACAGCGGCGTCAGCTACCGCCACTGTCTTGTCGTAGACGGCGGCACAACCGATCTCGGAAATATGACTCCGCCGCACGACATTAGCGGCAGGGTGATAGGCGAATATCTCAGCCAGTCGGAAAATGCCCGTCCGCTTATAGAACTTATGAAAAAGAGCTATGACATTTTAAAGGATCACCCTGTTAATAAGGCGCGCGCGGCTCGCGGACTTCACCCTGCAAACTCAATTTGGCTGTGGGGAGAGGGAACAAAACCGCAGATTGAAAACTTTAAGCAGAAAAACGGCGTAAGCGGTTGCGTTGTCAGCGCGGTCGATTTGCTCAAAGGCATTGGTATATGTGCGGGTATGGAAACGCCTGAGGTTGAGGGCGCGACAGGCTACATAGACACGAATTTTGAAGGCAAAGCAAAAGCAGGTATAGACGCATTTAAAAACGGCACACAGCTTGTTTACCTGCATTTTGAGGCTCCCGATGAGTGCGGACACAGAGGAGAGGCTCAAAACAAAGTTAAGGCGATTGAGTATATTGACTCACGAGCCTTGAAACCTATGCTTGATTATTTGCAGGGCTGCGGAGATGATTACCGCATTTTGATAATGCCCGATCACCCGACGCCGCTTGATATAAAAACCCATTCGTCACAGCCTGTGCCGTATATGATATATGACAGCAGGGTAAGCAAGAACGGAGTTGATTGTTTTACAGAAAAGAATGCGCTTGAAACGGGTGTGTTTGTAGAACACGGTCCGTCTATAATGGATAAATTGTTAGAAAAGATATAAAATTACCGCCGAGTATCGGTTTTACGCTGATACTCGGCGGTGTTTTTAAACGTTTAATATCATAAGTCCTATAAAGGCGGTAATAACGCCTATTATTGACTGCCTGTTCGGCTTTTCCTTAAATAAAAATGCTGCCATTAACGAAGAATTTATAAGCGAAAGACCCTGTGACAGGGGATAAAGTATTGCGGAGTTTAAAGTTTTTGCGGCTATCGTTTTAAAGTATGAACACCCGAATAAACATACAGCCATTATTAAAACGTATATAAACACGGTCTTTTTCATCGGCTCCGCCGACGGGGCTTTCTTTTTTATTATGTAGGTAATAAGCAGAACCGCAAAGGCGAACAAATATGTGTAAAAATTGAATTTAACAGCGGACATATTTTCTGTTGTTTTCACATACAGCTTTTGCGACAGATCGGAACAGCCGTTGAACACACCGCAAAGCAGAAGAATTATTATTCCGCTTTTCTTCATTTTGCCTTTGAGTTTGTTGTTGTATCCGCACATCAGAAAGACCGATACAAGAAGAACGACAATGCCTATTATTTGAGTAAACCTTATGCTTTCGTCAAACATAACCGCGCTTACGGTAATTGGGATCACGGTTCCCAAAAGTAAAAATATGTCAAGCATAAGATAGGCGTCTTCTTTAACGCAAAGCAGCCAAAAGACTACAAACAGCGCCGAAGATACGCCCGACATAAGAAATATCAACAGTTCTTTTGATGTTGCCGCAAGCGAGCTGTGCGAAAACAGGATTATGCAAAGTCCTATAAGCGAACATATAACCATTCTGAAAACATTGATAAAAATCGCGTCGCTGTCATTTTTCAAATAACCGCTGCTTTTTTTGCCGCAATAACCCTTTGCATTTCCGAGTATTACGGAAATGACCGCAAATAAATATCCCATAGTCATACCTGCTTTTTTAAAATATATCTCATAAAATTATAACTGTTTTTCTAAGATTTTTGAATGGCAATATAACTACAATATTTGTAAAAAACGATACTGAGTGTTGCAAAAACAGCGCTAATAGGGTAAAATATTTGTAATAAACAATACCGAGGTGATGATTGTGAACAGAATAGTGCCTTTTGATGAAATGCGTTGTTCGGATTTTTCCTTAAAGAATCCGTTGGCGCTTAAACAGGATTATTGGGATAAATACAAAGTATATTCCTGCTTAAATCAGCCTAAACCTGATAATACATTTTTGTTAATAAATGATTGTAAAGCTGATGTTTTAAGCAATAACGGCAGTCTGACCGTCCAAAAAGGCGACCTGCTTTATATGCCGAAGGGCGCAGAATACCGAATAGATTTTAATGAGGCAAAGAACGGCGACATTCACAGTATCGTTCTGCATTTCGACCTGTTTGATGAGAACGGGGAAGAATTTGTATTTTCAGCCAATAATGTCACTAAATTCCGCGCAAACATTGATGTTGTTAATTTTGCTTTTGACGCGGCGGAGGAGTTTAATAAAAAAGACTATTCTCCGTCAAGGCTTTACCGCGATATTTACGGAATAATTTATGAGATATTTCAAGCCGACTCTAAAAGGGAAGTCAATAAATACCTGATGACAATAGAAAGAGGAGCAGAATTATTAAGCGATCCCCAATGCGATTTGAGCATATCTGAAATAGCAAAAATTTGTATGGTCAGCGAATGTTATTTCAGGCGTTTGTTTTATAAATGCTACGGTAAATCACCTGCAAGGTTTCGCAACGAGTGCAGGGTTGAACAGGCAAAAAAACTGCTTATGTCAGATGTGCTTACCGTGACCGAAGTGAGTCAAATGTCAGGATTTTCCGACGTATATTATTTCAGCAAGGTGTTTAAAAGCATAACGGGCGTGTCCCCTAAAAATTATATGTAAAAAACGGTTCCTTTAAGTAAGGAACCGTTTTTTTGCGCTGTGTTATTATTTTGCGTAGTCAACCGCTCTGCTTTCGCGGATAACGTTGACCTTTATCTGACCCGGATATTCAAGTTCGTTTTCAATACGCTGTGAAATTTCGTGAGCCATAATAACCATTTGGTCGTCGGTAACCGCTTCGGGTTTAACTATGATACGTACCTCGCGTCCTGCCTGTATGGCAAAAGAGCCATCGACACCGTTGAAGGAATTGGCGATTTCCTCAAGTTTTTCAAGACGTTTGATGTAGTTTTCAATGTTTTCGCGGCGTGCGCCCGGACGTGCGGCAGATATAGCGTCTGCTGCCTGTACTATGCAGGCAATGGTTGTTTTAGCCTCAACCTCGCCGTGGTGAGCGTGAATAGCGTGAATAACCGCTTCGCTTTCTCGGTACTTCTTGGCAACCTCAACGCCGAGCTGGATGTGCGAACCCTCCTGCTCGTGGTCAAGAGCCTTGCCTATATCGTGAAGAAGACCCGCGCGTTTTGCAAGGGTAACGTCTTCACCCATTTCGGCGGCTATCAAGCCTGAAAGGTGGCAAACTTCAAGCGAGTGATTAAGTACGTTCTGACCGTAGCTTGTACGGTAGCGGAGCTTTCCAAGCAATTTTACAAGCTCGGGATGCAGGTTATGTATGCCTGCGTCGATCATCGCGCGTTCGCCTTCCTGCTTAATGGTAGCGTTGACTTCCGCCGTAGCCTTGGCAACGGTTTCCTCAATTCTTGCAGGATGAATACGTCCGTCAAGAATGAGCTTTTCAAGAGCAACTCGCGCTATTTCGCGCCTTACGGGATCAAAGCTCGAAAGGGTAATGGCTTCGGGTGTGTCGTCAATTATAAGGTCAACGCCCGTGGCGGTTTCAAGTGCGCGGATATTGCGTCCCTCGCGGCCTATTATGCGGCCTTTCATTTCATCGTTCGGCAGAGCAACTACCGAAACGGTGGTCTCGGACGAATGGTCGGCGGCACAGCGCTGAATAGCGTGTCCCACAATGTTCTTCGCAATCTTGTCAGCCTCGTCCTTGGTGCGCTGTTCAAATTCCATTATCTTTACCGCTTTTTCGTGAGTCAACTCACCGTCAAGCATATCAAGCAGGTGTGATTTTGCCTGCTCCTTGGTAAAGCCTGAAATTTTTTCAAGCAAATCCATCTGGCTCTGCTTGATTCTGTCACATTCTTCAAGTCGGTTGTCAATGTCCTTTGATTTCGCCGCCAGCTTTTCTTCTTTTGCTTCAAGGTTGTCGAGCTTGCGTTCAAGGGATTCTTCCTTTTGCATCAGTCTGTGTTCCTGACGCTGAACTTCACTTCTGCGCTCGCGCAGATCCTTTTCGGTGTCCTGACGCAGTTGGTGAATTTCATCTTTTGCCTCTATTAAGGCTTCTTTTTTCTTTGTTTCGGCGTTTTTCATAGCGTCGCTTAAAATGCGCCTTGCTTCATCTTCGGCAGAGCCTATTGTGGATTCGGCTGATTTTTTACGGTGAGCCGAACCGAGGCAAAAACCGACAACCGCAAGCACAACGGCGACAACGCCTAATATGATGTAAATTGCTGTATCGGGCATATTACAGTATGCACCTCCTGTATATAATAAACACGGTAATTTAAGACTTATAAGAGTCAAAACGGGGACCGTGTAATTTTCCCCGTGATAGTAGGCAAGCAAGTATTTAAAGGTATTCGCCATATACGCAATAAAATAGCAAAGCCAACGTCGGAATATACCGACGCAATTATCGTAATAATTTTACCACTTAAACGGTGTTATGTCAATAAGTTCAAAATCATAAATTATGAGCAATTTTTATAAAAAACAAGGCAATTTTCTTGTTGCGTAGCGATTTTCAGTATGCTATCATTTAGAAAAAGTTTTTTTGGAGGCAGTTTATGGGATTTAAAAGCGATATGCTGTGGGGAGCGGCGACGGCAGCGTTTCAGGTTGAGGGCGCGTATGACGAGGAGGGCAGAGGTCTGTCGGTATGGGACGTATTTTGCGAACGGCCTGATAAAATCCGTAACGGAGATAACGGGAAAGTAGCCTGCGACCATTTCCACCGTTATAAAGAAGATGTTAAACTGCTTAAAGAACTCGGAGTTAATGTATATAGGTTTTCAATTTCTTGGACGAGAATTTTGCCTGACGGGATAGGACAAATTAACGAAAAGGGAATAGAATTCTATAATAATCTTATAAATGAACTGTTAAGCGCAGGAATAACCCCGTTTATAACGCTGTTCCATTGGGATTATCCGTATGCGCTTTATAAAAAAGGCGGTTGGCTTAATCCCGAAAGCCCCAAGTGGTTTGGTGAATTTGCGCGTGTTGTTGCCGAAAATTTCGGCGACCGCGTGAAAATGTTTGCCACATTTAATGAGCCGCAAATGTTTATGTGGGGACATTCGGGCGGAAATTCGGCACCCGGTATAGACCTTTCGCCGCGCGAGCTTACAGAAGCGGGATTTAACGTTCTTTTAGCGCACGGAGAGGCGGTCAGGGTCTTACGAAAATGCGTACCCGACTGCAAGGTCGGCTGCGTTATATGCACGGGTCAGCCCATTCCGCAAAACGCCGCCGCTTGTAAGCTGGTTACGGAAAAGGAAATGATTGCTTTCCCCGAAACAGGCTGGGTCTGGAACACACAGTTTTGGGCTGACGCCATTTATAGGGGTGATATTTCGGAGATTGAGGATTTTCAGTCTATGCTGAAATACTTGCCTGACAATTATAAGACTCTGCTTAAAGAAAAGGTCTGTATGCCGCTTGATTATTGCGGAATAAATGTCTATCAAGGCACATATTTTAAGGCGGACGAAAACGGAAATATTTTATACAGTCAAATTGATTCCAACACACCCAAAAGTGCGCTTGCTTGGAATATAACGCCCGATGTTCTGTATTGGTGTCCCAAAATGATGTATAAAAGATACGGCTTGCCGATAATAGTTGCAGAAAACGGTATGGCTTGCAACGACCTAATAAGCTCCGACGGTGCGGTTCACGACCCTGCCAGAATAGATTTTATGGAAAAGTATATAAAAGAACTTGAAAAAAGCACGGAGGACGGCACCGAGGTTGCAGGCTATATTGCTTGGTCATTTATGGATAATTTTGAGTGGACCGAGGGCTATTGGCCGAGATTCGGTTTGGTTTTTGTAGACTACGCAACTCAAAAGCGCGTGCCGAAAGATTCGTTCTACTATTACAAAAATTTTATAGAGTCATATAATGATTAACATTCAAAAAACGCCTAGTGCTTGTTGATGTATTCGGCTATTTCAAGCCCCGTAAAACCGCTCATCTGAATATCGGTAATTACAATGTCATCGTGGGTCTGCTTTATATAATTCATCAGGTCGGAGTCGTTGTAAAACATGCCTGAATTTCGTCACTTTTTAAAAGTTTGTTGGTTTATATGGTGTTTCGTTGTTTTTTATAACTTTAAAATAGGGACAAAAAAGGTTAAATTTTTATTAACAAAATATAAAACTTGCAAGGAGTAGGATTATATATGAAAAATTACGATGTTATAGTTGTCGGCGGAGGATTTGCAGGCGTCGGAGCGGCGGTTGCCTCTGCAAGACTCGGTGCAAAAACTCTCCTGATAGAAAAGGGCGGCTGTCTCGGCGGCGCCGCCTCCAATTCCTTGGTTCTGCCGTTTATGCGGCATTTTACCGATGTTAAGGCTGACGACGGCACCAAGAAAAAGCTCTATTTGGTTCAGGGAATATTTAAGGAAATTGTCGAAAGAGCCAAAAGCCGCGAGGTAGGAGCAGATACATTTTTCAATACCGATTATCTCAAATACATATTAGACAATATGCTGTGTGAAAGCGGTGCAGACGTGCTGTTTCACGCAACGTTATCGGGCGCCGAGGTTGAAGACGGAAAGATAAAATCAATAGAGGTATCAACTGTAAACGGAAAAAATAAATTCGGGGCGGACTGCTTTGTTGACGCGACGGGGGACGCAAATCTTGCTATGCTGTCGAAATGCGGCTTTCGTCTTGGCAGAGAATCGGATAGCCTTTGCCAGCCTATGACGCTGTGCTTCCGTGTAACAGGTGTTTCGTTCAATGAGTTTTTCGGTCATTATTCGGAAATTCAGGAGCTTTATAAAGAATACCGCCTTGCAGGCAAAATAAAAAATCCGCGTGAGGATATTCTGGTATTCAAAACCTGCAACGAAAATATAATTCATTTTAATTCTACGCGAATAGTAAAACTGAATCCCACAGATCCGTTCGACCTAAGCCGAGCCGAAATAGAGGGCAGAAAGCAAATGATAGAACTCACCGAGTTTTTAAAAAACAATTTTGAGTTTTGCCGAAATATAAGCATTGTATCAAGCGCGGTTTCGGTTGGTGTTCGCGAAAGCCGTATGATAAACGGTGAGCATATTCTCACAGGCGATGAGCTTGTAAAAACAACAAAATTTGCCGATGCGATAGCCGCAGGCGATTATGACATAGATATACATAATCCCGAGGGCACGGGTACATCACACCACTATTTTGAAGCAGGCACGTACTATACAATACCGTACCGCAGCTTGGTTGCCAAAGATGTAAGCAATTTGCTGGTCGCCGGACGTTGCATTTCCTGTGACCACGAGGCGCAGGCTTCAATCAGAATTATGCCGATATGCTGTGCGACGGGACACGCCGCAGGCGTTGCCGCGGCAATAGTTTCAAAGGCAAAGGAACCCGCAAAAAGCGCAGACGTTAAACTCATTCAAAAAGAATTGAAAAATCAGAACGCATTTATCGGATTAGATTAAAAAATCAAGTGCATACAGAGTTTATACTCAGTCTGCACTTGATTTTGTTATTTTACCTTTGAAAGCGGATTGGAGTCCACCGCTTTTTTAATTTGTGCGTCGGAAACGTGTGTGTATATCTGCGTGGTGCCGAGGTTTGCGTGACCGAGAATATCCTTTAAAACACGAATATCGACATCCCCGTGCTGATACATAAGCGTGGCGGCGGTGTGGCGCAGCTTGTGGGTCGAAAATCCCATTCCGCCGAGACCCGCCTTTTCAAGTTGGTTCTTAACTATGTATTGAACGGTTTTCGGACTTATGCGGCGGTGGTTTCGGCTGATGAAAAGCGCGTTTTTGTCAGCAGTCGGGATACCGTTGTTAGGTCTTACGGTAAGATATTTTTTAAGCGCCGCCTTGCAGGAATCGTTAAGATAAACTATCCGCTCCTTGTTGCCCTTACCGACTACGGTCATAGTACCCTCGTCTGTAATCGAACCGAGATTGAGCGAGCAAAGCTCTGATAAACGCAGACCGCAGTTAAGAAACAGGACAAGAATACAGTAATTGCGCTCGGAATACTCACCGTCAACCGAGTCTAATAGCTCAATCGAATTTTCAAGCGTAAGGTGTTTAGGAAGCGATTGCTTTATTTTCGGTGATTCGAGCAGTTCGGCGGGATTTTCGTCAATCTGGTGGGTGTTGAGCGACAAATATCTGAAAAACATTCTTAGCGTTGAGGTTTTTCTTGCGCGCGTTGCGGTGTTGTTACCGAGTTCTTCTCTGCAATACACCATAAATGCATACAGATCGGTTATCGTGACCGAACGGGTAAGCTCCAAATCAACGCCGCTTATATCAATTTGATTAAATTCGGTGCCTTTTTCAACCTTTCCGCGCACAATAAGCAAATACCTGAAAAATGTGCGCAGGTCAATATAATATCCCTCGACCGAACGGGGAGATTTTCCTTTTATAGTTTCGTTGTAGGTTAAAAAGTCGCGTATGAACGCAGGACAATTTTGCAGTATTTCAAGTTTCATAGTTGCAACTCCGATAAAGATATATTATCATAGGGCTAATGAGAGTCGAATTTGTTACACCAAATATTATATCACCGTGTCGCAGGTTTTTCAATCTTAAAGAAATCTTAATATTTTGAACGGTTTAAACTTAATAATTTTTATGGTAGAATAATGTCGGGAGTTGAGAGAATGTATAATATATTGGTTTGCGACGATGAGCGTGATATTGTTTCCGCTCTGAAAATATATCTTGAAGCTGAGGGGTACAACGTTTTTACCGCGTATAACGGCAACGAGGCGGTTGATACGGCAATGCGCGAAGATATTCACCTTGTGCTTATGGATATAATGATGCCGATATGCGACGGGATTACCGCTATGGTGCGTTTAAGGGAGCAGAGCAATATTCCCGTAATACTCCTTACCGCCAAGGGCGAGGATACCGATAAAGTACTCGGTCTTAACGTCGGCGCAGATGATTATGTGACGAAGCCTTTTAATCCCGTTGAGCTGCTTGCGAGGGTACGCTCGCAGTTGCGCAGATATATGCAGCTTGGCGGCGGTGCTGCTGAAAAAAGCGAATCAGATTACGCAATCGGCAATATACATCTTAACGATAAGTCAAAGCAGGTATTTGTTGACGGCGACGAGGTATCGCTCACTCCTACCGAATTTGAAATACTAAAACTTTTAATGAAAAACGCAGGCGACGTTCTTTCTCCGAAAGAAATATATTCAAAGGTCTGGGGCGATACGGCATACGGCTGCGAAAGCACCGTTGCGGTACATATACGCCACCTGCGTGAAAAAATAGAAATCAATCCTGCGGAGCCGCGTTTTTTAAAGGTGGTCTGGGCGCACGGATACAAAATGGAAAGGGAACAGCCTTATGAGAAAACTTTTAAGTAATCTTGCGGTAAAGATAACTGCGATAATACTGTCGGTTCTTACCTTTGCCGTAACCATTGTTTCTGTAATGTCGGTAATTGTAATGGCTGACAGGGGCTTTTATACCGACAATAAGTCGACCCTTGAAGACTCGCTTTTTTCGGGATACGGCAACACCGCCGTTTGTGATATTGCCACGCTGTTTTATACGGGCGGCGATTTGGACGATTACAGCAAAAGAAGCGGTATTGATTGCACCGTTACGGATACGATAACGGACGAGGAATACTATTCTTCGCGCAGCGGGGACAATTATACCTACACCTATAACGGCACGGGGACCTTTGATAATTACGCCGACTTTTCCGAGGAGACCGAAAGCACTGCAAAAATTGAGAGCGTTGATATTACGGTGTTTTTTACCGAGAATTTCGAGAAATCGGCAAAAATTCGTTTTGAAAAAACGCTTATGGACACATTTTATTCAATGCGGTACAGTATAATTGTTATCGGTGTCATTGCCGCTTTGGTCACATTGGCTCTTATGATTTTCCTTATTTGCGCCGTAGGCCACAGAAGCGACGGCACTTTGCGCCTTAATCACCTAGATAAAGTTCCGTTCGATATAATTGCGGTGATATATGCAATAGGCACGTTCTTATGTGTGGGTGCGGTTGCGGAAACCTACGGATATACCGAAAGTGCAATTATGGCGTGTATAATGGGTGAACTAATATATCTGCTTTCACTCGTGGTTGTTCTTACCCTTGCGGCGCGTATAAAGCTCGGAACGCTTATTAAAAACACGGTTATTTACAGGCTCATAAGAGTTCTTTGGAAATGCGCTAAAAAGGTTTACGGCAGTCTGAAATATATATTTAAAAACCTGTCTCTTGTAAAGAAGACCGTTCTAATATGCCTTGCCGTAATATTGGTCGGATTTATCGGAGTATCCTCGCTTGCCTACTCAATTTACGGTCTGCAATGGTTTTGGATATTATTCTCGGTTGCAATTTCCGCCTTTGCGGTGTATTCTGTTATAATAATGCAGAAAATCAAGCTCGGCGGAGAAAAAATTGCTTCGGGTGACTTGGAACATAAGATTGATACACAGTATATGTACGGTGATTTTAAGGATTTCAGCGAGAGCCTTAATAACATAAATCTCGGATTGCAGGCGGCGATAAATGAAAAAATGCGCAGTGAGCGGTTTAAAACCGAGCTTATCACAAACGTTTCTCACGACATTAAAACGCCGCTTACGTCAATCATCAACTATGTTGACCTTATAAAAAAGGAATACCCCGACGGCGAAAACATAGGCGAATATATTGAGGTGCTTGACAGGCAGTCGGGCAGGCTCAAAAAGCTGATTGAGGATCTTGTTGAGGCGTCAAAGGCGTCTACGGGCAATATTGCCGTTAATCTCTCCGAATGTGAGGTAGGGGTTCTGCTTTCGCAGACGGTAGGCGAGTTCGACGATCGGTTAAAAAAAGCGGGAATACAGCCGATATTAAATTTTCCCGAAACACCCGTTAAAATAATGGCGGACGGACGGCATCTGTGGCGCGTTTTTGATAATCTTATGAGCAATGTTTGTAAGTATGCCCAGTCGGGAACCCGCGTATACTTAGATGTTGCCAATGTCGGCGGCAAAGCGGTAATTGTATTTAAAAACATATCCAAATTTGAACTTAACGTATCTGGCGACGAGCTTTTGGAACGCTTTGTCAGAGGTGATTCTTCAAGAAATACCGAGGGCAGCGGTCTCGGACTTTCAATAGCGCAAAGTCTTGTGGCGTTGCAAAACGGAAGTCTTAATATAGTCACCGACGGCGACCTCTTTAAGGTGATAATGACATTTGATATAAAAAATTAGGACGGGGATAAAAATGTCTGAAAAAACAGAAAGAAGTTTATCTTACAGCAAAAGACGCGCCTTGCGCCGAAGAAAACTGTTTATACGCAGGTTTGTGCTGTTCTGCCTGATAGTAATATCGGCGGTGGCAGGCGTGTTTGCGGGGTCGGAGCTTTACGCCTGTTTTTACAGTACTGCCAAAAGCACAAATACAGATTCCGAAGCGGAATCGGCGGGAAAGGTTAAAAAAGCGGAAGAGCTTGCAATGCCCGATTGGGTGACGGTGGATCTTATACATAAGCACGGCAATGCAAGGAGCGGGACAAAGCTGTCGGGTATCAACAATATAGTCATTCATTATGTCGGCAATCCCGGCACTACCGCAAAGAACAACCGTGACTTTTTTGATAAAGAAAACACAGATGTCAGTTCAAACTTTGTTGTCGGGCTTGACGGTGAAATAATACAGTGCCTGCCCGTTTACGAAAAGTCGGCGGCAAGTAATTGGCGCAACAGCGACACAATTTCAATAGAGGTCTGCCACGAGGACGAGGACGGCAAATTCAACAGCCAAACCTATGCGTCGGTCGTTAAGCTGACGGCGTGGCTCTGTAAAGAATTTGATTTAAAGTCAAGCGATGTAATACGCCATTACGACATAACAGGTAAGATGTGTCCCGTTTATTATGTTAATAACAAGGACGCGTGGAAAACTTTTTTAAAGGACGTTGAAAAGGGAATAAACGATTATGGAACGCAGCAGTGATAGGTTCAGCAATTCTCAAAAAAGAATAATAAGCATCTGCATAATCGGCGCACTTGTTTTGTTTTGCGCGGCGGTTACATATTTTGTCGGCGTTCCTATGGTAAGGTTTGTTTCGGAGCCGCAAAAGTTCAGGGATTGGGTGCAGTCTCACGGTGTTTGGAGCCGCTTTGCCTTTATAGGAATGATCGTGTTTCAGGTGGTGATTGCCCTTGTGCCGGGTGAACCGTTTGAGATAGGCGCGGGCTATGCCTTCGGCGCGGTTGAGGGTACGCTGCTTTGCGTTGCGGGTATAACGCTCGGAAGCGCTTTGGTGTTCTTTATTGTCAGAAAATTCGGTCAAAGAGCGGTAGAGGTGTTTTTCAGCTACGATAAAATAAAATCGCTGAAATTTCTGCAAAATGAAAAAAAGTTGGACGTTATAATGTTCACCGTGTTTTTCCTGCCCGGAACGCCTAAGGACCTGCTTACTTATTTTGCGGGGCTTACCGAAATGAAATTCTTAAAGCTGATAATTATTACAACGGTTGCGCGGCTTCCCTCGGTGATAACGTCAACCGTCGGCGGAAGTGCGCTCGGTGTGGAAGAATATGAACTTGCGGCTGTTGTTTTTGCCGCAACATTGGTGATAAGCGTAACGGGTTTAATAATCTATAACGCTATCTGCCGTAAAAGAAACAAAAAATAAATAACGGGTGTTGACAACAGCCGGCGCGTGTGGTATAGTATGAGTGTATTATTTGAAATAGTACAGTTAGTACGTAAATTTGGAGGTTCTTTATGTTAGAAACAAAAGACTTAGTAAAAATCTATAAACCTAAAAAGGGCGTGCCCGTAACGGCGCTTGACCATATTTCTCTGAAATTTCCGGAAAAGGGAATGGTCTTTCTGCTTGGAAAATCGGGAAGCGGAAAATCAACCTTGCTGAATGTTTTAGGCGGACTTGACAGATATGACGGCGGCGAAATAACCATTATGGGCGTTTCGTCAAAGAACTTTAAGCAACGGCATTTTGATTCATACCGAAATACCTATGTCGGTTTTATTTTTCAGGAATATAACATTCTTGACGAGTTTTCCGTGGGCGCAAATATCGCTCTTTCAATAGAACTTCAAGACAGAAAAGCCGAAGATGAAGAAATCAACAAAATACTTAAAGAGGTTGATTTGGAAGGCTTCGGAAACAGGAAACCGAATGAACTTTCCGGCGGTCAGAAACAGCGTGTCGCAATAGCCCGCGCTCTTGTTAAGAATCCTAAAATAATAATGGCGGACGAACCTACGGGCGCGCTTGATTCAAATACGGGAAGACAGGTTTTTGACACGCTTAAAAAGCTGTCGGAAAGCAAACTTGTAATAGTTGTCTCGCACGACCGCGAATTTGCCGAACAGTATGCCGACCGTATAATTGAATTGTCGGACGGCAGGGTAATAAGCGACGTTGAGCTTGATAATGAGTATAACGAAGCTGTAACAGATACGTTGAATTTCCACGGAAACACGGTTGACGTACCCTCAGGTTACCATTTGACCGAGGAAGACAGGGAACAGATAAATAAGTATATAGACGAATTGAACGGCAAGGAAATGAGTATATCCGTTGTCGGCAAAAGCAACGCGGCAAAACGGTTCGTTAATACCGATACATCAAAAATAGCCGCTCTCGATTCAGCTAAGTTTAAGCTGATAAAATCAAAATTACCGTTAAAAAGCGCTTTTAAAATAGGTGCGAGCGGACTTAAATATAAGAAGTTCCGTCTTGTAATGACAATTATACTTTCCTGTATTTCATTCGGACTTTTCGGTCTTGCGGACACATTCGGTTCATATAATCACGCAAAGACCTGCGCAAATTCTCTTATTGATACGGGCGTTGAATATACCTCGGTGGCAAAATCAAAGAATATTAAGTCAAAGACTTCAAGCTATTGGCATTCGGGCAATTATAAAATTTCAGAAGACGATATAAAACAGATCTCGGACGGAATGGGCGTTAAAATGCACGGGGTCTATATGCCGACGGAGGCAGGACTTGATTTCTCCGAGCAGACCGATCCCGATGTTAAACTCACCGAAACCGAATACGGCATTTATGCTCCCTGTTTTTCGGGCGGTTTTTCCGATATAACAAACGACATTATTAAAGAGATGAATTTCAAAATTCTTTGCGGAGAATTGCCGAACGGTGAAAAGGACGAAATCGCAATAAGCGAGTATATTTACGAGGTTTTCAAAAAGGCAGGATATTTTGACGGAGTTACGCTCACTACCGACGCGAAGGGCGCCAAAGTACCGCTCTATCAGAAGATTGAAAAGCCTGATGATATGATAGGTAAAACAATTACTCTTGACAAAACAAAGTTTACCGTAACTGCGGTAGTGGATACGGGCTTTGATGTAAGCAGATATGAGGATCTGACCAAGAAAAAGGATCACCGGTCAAGTGCCGAAAAAATGGTTGATTACGTCCTTTATAACGAGTACTGCGCCGCTTCCGCTTACAGCTATGCAGGCGTGGCTATGACGGGTGACGGATACGTTGAGCGTATGATAGAAAACAGCCCGAATATGTCGGCTATTACCGAGGGATTTCTGAGTTTTTACGGCAATGAGGCAAACGTTGACCCAAACAACCTTGCGCGCTTGTCAGACGTTTCAAACGAAAAAATAATTTGGGCAGACGGTGAAAAAAATCAACTCGGCGAAAAAGAAATAATCATAACGTCGGATCTTATTAATTACGACGGCGAAGAAGCAATTTCCGATTATAATGAATTTTTAAAGAAAAAGCCCGAGCTTTCGGCTTGGCAGTATGATTATGTCGATGACGAACAGGTTGAAGGGTACAAAATAGTCGGCATAATAGATACTTCTTCTCAGGACAGCAAATCAAAACTCTCGTCCTGCGTTGTCGCGGCAGACAGCCTGTATAACGAATTTTGCGAGGGCAGGGACTATGTATATTCGTACGCAATAGGCAAAATGCCGTCGGAACGCTCGCAGATATACGATATGGTTGATTATTGCTATAACAATAGCCCAAATGTCCGTTTCGGAATACAAAATTCCGTAACATTTGAGCTGGACGCAATAAACGATGTTCTTAAAACCGTATCAAAGTATTTCCTGTATATCGGTATAGGCTTTGCGGTATTTGCGGCGCTTATGCTTGCAAACTTTATAGCTACAAGTATATCCCATAAAAAGCAGGAGATAGGTATTCTCCGCGCTATCGGCTCACGCAGTAACGATGTTTTCAGGATATTCTTCTCCGAGAGCTTTATAATAGCCGCAATTAATTTTGTGCTGTCATCAATAGGAGTATTCGCGGCGACTGTAATAATAAACAGCCTGCTGAGAGAAAAGCTGGGCATACTTGTTACGGTTCTTAACTTCGGTTTAAGACAGATATTGCTTGTTTTTGCTGTAAGTATAATAGTAGCCTTTATTGCAAGCTATTTGCCTGTAAAACGAATTGCGTCTAAGAGACCTATCGACGCAATACGCGACAGATAAACTACACGGGGTGTTATAATGAAAAATATTCTCGAAATGGTCGAGCACTCTGCTCTGAACTATCCCGAAAAGTTGGCTTTTCGGGACAGCGAGAGCGATATGACCTATTTGCAGTTAGTGGCAAAGGCTAAAAAGATCGGCACCGAAATCGCAAAAAGTGGTATTTACGGCAGACCTGTCGCCATAATTGTTGATAGGTCGGTAAAATGTCTTACGGCAATGCTATCGGTGTTATACAGCGGAAATTTTTATACGGTTATCGACACCGAAATGCCCGATGACAGAGTGGAAAGCATATTTAAGACCCTTAAACCCGCCGCTGTAATTTGTACGGCAGACCTCATTCAAAAGGCGAATAAATGTTATCGCGGCAGGGTTTTTGTATATGAGGAATGTTTGAACACAAAAGCAGATAATATGCTGTTGTGCGACATAAGGGCGCGTTCGGTAGCAAGCGACCCCGCCTATGTGCTGTTTACCTCGGGTTCTACGGGAGTGCCCAAGGGAGCAGTTTTAAGCCACGCAAGCGTAATTGCATATATAAAGTGGTTTGCTTCGGCGTTCAACATAACGGCGGATACCGTTTTCGGCAGTCAGACTCCGTTTTATTTCAGTATGTCGGTGTCGGACGTCTATGCAACGCTGTTTACAGGAGCAACGCTTAATATTATACCGAAACAACTGTTTTCATTTCCGATGAAATTGCTTGAAATGCTTAACGAACGCAAGGTAAATACGATATATTGGGTGCCGTCAGCCCTTTGCATTATCGCAAATTGGCGTGTGTTGGACTACGGCAAAGCCGAATATATTAACAAGGTGCTTTTTGCAGGCGAGGTTATGCCGACCAAGCAGCTTAATTATTGGATATCCAAGCTGCCCGACGCTATGTTTGCAAATTTGTTCGGTCCGACGGAAACAACCGATATATGCACTTATTACATAGTCGACAGGCATTTTGAGGATTCCGAGCCCCTGCCTATCGGACGGCATTGCGATAATTGCGATGTGTTTATTGTGTCCGATTTGGGTAAACCTGCTGCCGATGGCGAGGAGGGCGAACTGTATGTAAGAGGGCCGTTTTTGGCGCACGGATATTACAACAACAGGGAAAAGACCGAGGAAGCGTTCGTGCAAAATCCTCTTAACGGTTCCTATCCCGAAACGGTATACAAAACGGGCGATCTCGTTCGTTACAACGATAAAGGCGAGCTTATTTATAGCTGCCGCAAGGATTTCCAAATTAAGCACATGGGTTACAGAATCGAACTCGGCGAGGTCGAGGCGGCGGCAAACGGTTTGGATTTTGTTACGGCGTGCGTTTCGCTTTACGATGCGGAGTCGGACAGCATAATTTTAATATATCAAGGTAAAAAGCAGGAAATACCGTATATAAGAGAACTGCTTGCAAAACGCCTTCCTAATTATATGATGCCGCAAAAAATCTTTGTTATCAAGTCTATGCCGTATAACCAAAACGGCAAAATAGACAGAGCGTTTCTCAAAAACAATTATAAGACAATAACGGAGGAATAAAAATGGAGAAGCTGATTGAAATACTGAACGAGATTAAATCGGGTGTTGATTATGAAAACGAGACCGACCTTGTCGGCAAGCATATTTTCGACTCGCTTACAATAGTACAGCTTGTTGGAACGCTTAACGATGAGTTTGATATTGAAATAACGCCGATAGATATTGTACCCGAAAATTTCAATTCGGCAAAAAGCATATACGCTATGATACAGCGTCTTGAAGATGAATAAAGAACGGGGATAACAATGTCATATACATCATATATGTATTTGCTTGTGTTTTTGGGTTCGGTGTTTGTTTTATATACGGCGTTCCCATTGAAATACAAGTGGACTGTTTTGCTTGCCGCAAGTTATGTTTTTTATTTTATCAACAGCGGCTCGCTTGCAATATTTCTTATTATTACTACGGCGGCGGTGTACCTTGCGGGAATTACGCTTAATAAAATTTCCGACGGATTTGATTTAGTAAAAAAATCCCTCGATAAGGAGCAGAAAAAGGCATACAAAAAAATAATTGCCTGGCAGAAACGGCTTACCGTGACAGCGGCTCTTACTGTAATATTCGGACTGCTCCTGTTCCTAAAATATTTCAACTTTTTCGGTGAGACCGTTAATTCTGTTTTGCACATTTTCGGCGCCGAATCGACGGTTCCTAAGCTGAAACTTATATTGCCGCTCGGTATATCCTATTATACTCTGCAAGCGGCAAGCTATATAATTGATGTATACAGGGGTAAGTATAAGGCGTCAAACAATTTCGGAAAGGTAGCGCTGTTTCTGTCCTTCTTCCCACAGATAGTCGAGGGTCCGATAGGCAGGTTCGACCTGCTTGCGGAGCCGCTTTACGAGGGACATAAATTCAACTATGATAATTTTACGCAGGGCTTGCAGCTTATAGTGTGGGGTCTGTTCAAAAAGCTCGTTATTGCCGATAGGGCAAATATATTTGTTTGCTCCGCCTTTGAAAATTATAAATCTAATTCGGGTGCGGTAATGCTTTTTGCAGGCGTGCTTTATACCGTCCAGATATACGCGGAATTTTCGGGCTGTATGGATATAGTAACGGGAAGCGCACAATTGTTTTCTGTTCCTCTGTCCGAAAACTTTAATCGCCCGTTCTTTTCAAAAAGTGTCAATGAATTTTGGCGCAGATGGCACATAACGCTCGGTGCGTGGCTTAGGGACTACATATTCTATTCGGTATCGCTCTCAAAACCGTTTATGAGACTCAGTAGATTTACCAAAAAACATCTTAGTGAGTTTTTGGGAACGCTGGTGCCGTCTGCATTTGCGCTGTTGTTTGTCTGGCTTGCCAACGGGTTTTGGCACGGCTCCGGTTGGAAGTATATCACATACGGTATGTATTACTATGTGATAATGCTTCTCGGTATGATTTTTGAGCCGCTGTTCGATAGAATGTTCAAGAGCGTTCACATTAAAAGAAATTCGGCAGTCCTCAATGCTTTGCGTATAGTAAGAACCTGCTTTATCGTTGTTGTCGGTATGATACTTTTCAGATCGGAAAGCGTCGGAGCGTGGGTTTCTGTCTTAAAATCCGCCGTGGTGGATTTTGCACCTAAAACGCTTACTGACGGAACACTGCTTACTATGGGTATAGATGTATATGATTTCGCCGTAATAGCCGCGGCAACGGCAGTTGTATTTATAATCAGCGTTTTGCAGGAGTGCGGAGTTGAGGTGAGAAAGTCAATAGCAAACAGAAATATTGCCCTGCGTTGGGCGCTGTATTTTGCTTTGCTGTTCGCCGTTGTGATCTTCGGGGCATACGGTCCGGGATATGACGCAGTTGATTTTATATACGGTCAGTTTTAGGAGGAAGTTAAATGAAGGTCAGGGTTAAAAGGCTTATAAAATGCGTTGCCTTTATGACGGTTTTAACCGTACTGCTTTTAACGGTATCTTATATGTTTGCCCCTAAGGACAATACCAAAAGCAGCGGCATTACTAATCCTAACGCAAACGGATTTTTTTCTGAGCCTGAAAATTCAATAGATGTTGCCATAATAGGCAACAGCGACGCTTACAGCGGTTTTTCGCCTATGGAGCTGTGGAAAAACTACGGTATAACCTCCTATGTAAGCGCCGAGGGTCAGCAGATGGTGTCGGGCGCGTATTCAATGCTCAGCAAAATTTTTACCTGCCAAAAGCCGAAGGTGGTAATACTTGAAGTTGACGGAATTTTCACCAAAGGCGATATTACCAAAAATGCGGCGCATATAGTCAATTCATCGCTCGGTTCGTCGTTTTCAATATTTCAGTACCACGATAGGTGGAAAAGCGTAAAAGCAGGCGAGATGTTTAAAAAGCCCGTTTATACCGCGCACTGCGTTACAAAAGGACAAATGCTCAGTAACGACATTAAAGGATATATGGGCGGCGAGTATATGAAACCGACCGATAAATCGGCTAAAATCCCCGTTTCATCAAGGGCTGCGTTCAACGCGTTTGTAAAGTTGTGCAGAGATAATAACGCCGAGCTTTTGTTGGTCTCCGTGCCATCGCAAAGCTCTTGGGGATATGAAAAGCATAACGCAATACAAAAACTTTCCGATGATAACGGGCTAAAATTTATCGACCTTAATATAGACCGAAAATCGTTCGGATTTGATTGGCATACCGATTCGCGCGACAAAGGCAACCACCTTAACAACCGCGGCGCGCGCAAGGTCAGTATGTATATAGGTAATTATCTAAAAGACAATTACAATATCAAAGACCGCCGAAATGATGAAAAATATTCTAAATGGAATAAGGATTACGAAAATTATTCCCGAAAAGTAAAAATATAGGCAGCTGTAAGGCTGCCTATATTTTTTATCTCATCTTACAAAGCTGTTTTGTAACAACCGCGCGCACCTTGCTGTTTTTTCCGAAAAGCAGCTGCGTTACGATTATCTGTACCGCCGTCATAAACGCCGCCTGATAAAGCCTTGCGGCAAGCGTGGCGATATAATTGTTTGAATACAGCATTGAAATCCAAAGCGAATTGAGTAATACCGAACCGAAAATTTGATTTATCAGTACGCTTAGAGTGATTTTTGCAAAATTGACGTTTTTGTGTATAAACAAAGCGGTGCAAAGCGCCGTCAAAATTGCCGTCAAAGTAAATCCGGGGAAGTATTGACCGCTGGGAAACAGTATCGCTCCCAAAAAATCGCCCAGCCCCGCAACTACCATCGCCGAAACGGGACCGTAGAAAGCCGCCGCAAACGCTACGGCTATAAATGAAAAACCTATTCTTAAATTCCATACCGAGTAGGAGAGGAAACGTTCAAGAACGATTTTCAGCGCGACAAGGAATGCCGTTGTAACGAGTGTGTAAATTTTTTCCTTTTTAAATTGCATAAAAAAACCTCCTTATTATACCCGTTATTAACCGATAATAAGGAGAAATATCTTCGTATTAAGCGGCAGCGGGATGCGACTGCCGAACCGCGGAATATCCTTCGTCCGTACGGCAACTCCCCGTCCGTACAGCACTTAACGCCCGACAATCTACTCTGCAATTTAATTGCTAAATTCATTATACACATAAAAAAAGTTTTGTCAACTTAAAAATGCAAGTGAAACGTGTCGAAAACAAAAATTTATTTTAGGTTTATATATAACGCATAACGGTAATAATTCTAATAAGAATTACGGAGGTGCTGTTATGTATAATAAGGTTTCTATCTGCGGGGTCGATACTTCAAAATTGCCGCTGCTTAAAGAAGCGGATAAAATCAGGCTTTTAAAGGAGGTACGCGAGGGGAAACAAGGCGCCAGAGACGAACTGATAAACGGAAATCTCCGTCTTGTTTTAAGCGTTATACAGCGTTTTACAGGGCGCGGGGAAAATCTCGACGATTTGTTTCAGGTCGGATGTATAGGACTTATGAAATCAATAGATAATTTTGACATAAGCCAAAATGTCCGTTTCTCAACCTACGCCGTGCCGATGATAATAGGGGAAATAAGAAGATATTTGCGTGATAACAGCGCTATAAGGGTAAGCCGCTCTATTAAGGATACCGCATATAAGGCAATGCAGGCAAAGGAAAGGCTTACTGCTAAAAATCAAAAGGAGCCTACGGTTGAAGAAATAGCAAAAGAACTTGAAATAACACCTGAGGAGGTTGTTATTGCGCTTGAAAGCGTTGTAAACCCCGTGTCGCTTTATGACCCCGTTTATTCCGACGGCGGCGACACTATATATGTTCTCGACCAAATAGGGGATAATAACGATGATAATAATTGGCTTGATGAGATAGTTCTTAAAGAATCAATAAAGAAACTGTCGGAACGCGAGAAAAATATACTTTCTCTTAGGTTTATGAAAGGGAAGACCCAAATGGAGGTTTCGGAGGAAATAGGGATTTCACAGGCGCAGGTATCACGTCTTGAAAAGGGCGCTATAAGCAAAATTAAAAATTGAAATAAATCAGGTCTGCCCTATATTGGACAGACCTGTTTATATAAAGGGGTGTTATATCGGTAATTTTGAGGATAGACCAAAGACTACCGCCGATAATCGGGAATCCCTTAAAAACCCCTAATACATATTATGTTAAATTACTCGATCGGTGACTTTCTTATGAAAAGAATTCCGAGAGTATTTGCACCGCAGTGCGAAGACACCGTGCAGCCCGCGCGGGTCATAAATACTTCCTTGAACGGAGCGGCGGCTTTAACCTGCTCAACTATCTCGTCAACAAGCTCCGGGTCGCAGCCTGCGTGTGTTATGAATACGCGGTCTAAAATAATATCGGAATAATCCGCGGTTCTTTCGGATATATATTCTTTCAGAACCTCTGAATATTTTCCGCGGTATTTTTTTGCCACGTCCATCTTGCCGTTCTTTACCTGTATGCAGGGTTTCAGCTTTAACAGGTTGGCGCCAAGCATAGCAAGCGCAGAGCAACGTCCGCCTTTGTAGAGATATTCAAGACTGTCAATAACAAATGAAGCGTCAACACAGGGTACGAGCGCCTTTGTCTTTTCAACCGTTTCTTCTGCCGAAAGACCGCTGTTAAGCATATCGGCAGCGGCAAGAACGAGAAGTCCGCCGCCTGTTGAAAGGTTCATAGTGTCAATAACAAACACGTTTCCGACTTCCTCTGCCGCGATACGCGCGTTGTTGTATGATGACGACATATCGGAACTGATCGTAAAATGTATGATTTTTTTGCCCGCGTCAGTAAACTGCTTAAAGAAATTAACGTAGTCTTCAACATTCGGCGCGGCTGTTTTCGGGAGCTTGCCTGTCTTGTCGTGGTGTTCGTATATTCCGTCGGGATTTATGTCAATCCCGTCGCGGTATGCCTTGTCGTCAAGGTTGATTATAAGGGGAATGAGCGATATGTTATATCTCTCACGAAGTTCGGTGCTGAGGTCGGTGGTACTGTCGCTTGTAATTACTGTATCATTAAAGCTCAAAAGAATTCCTCCAAATATAATTGTGGGATATATTGTAACATAAATTTACATTTTTTACAAGATTTTTAAACGGGCGCGGGAGCAATTGTAATGATTTTGTAATCCTTTTTCGACGGAAAATATATTATAATATATCGGTAGGGGGGATATGGTGAACTTTTCTGAATTGTCGGCTTTTTTCGGAAAAAAGTCAAATATTATTGTAATTTGCATAATTTCGGTGCTTGTTGCCGCTCTTGCTGTGTCAGTTACATACTGCGTAAAGCGTGACAGGGCTGTTAATTCGGCTAAAACGGTTATTGCTCAAAAGGAAGAGCAGATTAAGACGGCTGATGAAAACATTAAAAAAATTCAGTCGGAGCTTGAAGCCGAAAAGCAAAATAACAATAGTCTTAATGCCGAAATAGAAAATTACAAAAATGAAAAAAGTCAGCTTGAAGGCGAAATTAACGGCCTTAAACAGCAAATAGAGCTGCTTAGGGCCAAAAAGGCGAGCGAGCAGGCAAAAGCCGCAGCAAAAGCGCAGGCTCCCGCTCAACAACAGCAGACCCCGCCCGGCAGTAAAGTATGCTATCTGACGTTTGACGACGGACCCTCCGACAATACGCTGAAAATTCTCGATATTCTCGCACAATATAACATAAAAGCAACATTTTTTGTTATAAATTCCGAACATATAGATTATATTAAAAGGATACATGCCGAGGGACATACGGTAGGTCTTCACACCAATACTCATAAATACTCTAAGGTCTATGAGTCGGACGAGGCGTATTTTTCCGACCTTAACAGCATATCAAATAAGGTTGAGAGCATAATCGGGGTTAAAAGCACGGTTATTCGCTTCCCCGGCGGAAGCAGTAATGTTGTCAGCAAGGATTTTTGTCCGGGACTGATGACGCGGCTTGTAAACGAAGTAAACGCAAGGGGATATTCGTATTTTGATTGGAATGTAAGCTCGGGCGACGCCGCTTCGGAGACTCCGAGTTATACTTCAATAAGAAATAATATTCTGAATGCGGCAAAAACCAAAAATTCAATATGCGTGCTTATGCACGATTCGCTCACCAAAACCACAACGGTTCAAGCGCTCCCCGAGGTTATTGAGGGTCTGCGCGATATGGGATATTCCTTCGCCGCCTTAACGCCTGAGTCATACGGCTATCATCATACCAATCTGCACAATTAGTTGACATTAAAGATATTTTGAATTATAATGACCGTATAAGTTTTAAATATAGGAGAATTATTATGAAAAAGATAATTTCAATATTGCTTTTGTGCCTCATTCTTGTTTTTTCTTTTGCCTCTTGCAAAAAGAAAGCCGGTAATAAGGATAACAGTTCGGACATAAACAGCACCGCAACTTCATCGGCAAGTAGTTCCGAAACGACGTCTTCTGAAAACGGGGATAAAACGTCTTCATCATCTTCTTCAAAAGATACAAAGAAGGACAAACCCGCAACCAAGGGCGATAAAAAGAGCAGTTCTTCATCGTCTGGCAGCTCGTCATCAGGCATATCAGGCGGCATAACCATAATTGAAGACAACGGCAAGACCGACGGTAACAAGAACGACAATACCGATAACGGCAACAAGGACAACGCCGAAAGCAGCAGTTCAAGCAGCGAGTGGTTCCCGGGTAATTGGTAAAATACAGTATCTATAAAAAATCAACCGACTGAATTTCAGTCGGTTGATTTTTTACAAGTATAATTCTTAATTCGGTATTCTTCTGTAAAGCTCGGTGGTTTTGCAGATAATTCCTGCAAGCCAATCGTTGATGCAATCGGCGCCTATGCGCCACTGCCAATTTCCCGACGGAGTGGACGGGACGTTTATACGTGCCGAATTGTCAAGTCCCAAAAAGTCCTGCATTTGAAGAATAACGGTGTCGGCAGTTGTTGCCATTGCCGATTTTATAAGCGCCCAATTAAAGCTCTCGTTTTCGTTTATGCGCAGATAATTGCACATAAATTCAAGCTCATTTTTAGGTGCGTTTTTCAGGTAGCCTATTGCGGTATCGTTGTCGTGAGTGCCTGTATACAAAATGCAGTTTTTAATCACATTGTGCGGTAAATACGCGCTGTCAGCCGACGGATCAAAGGCAAATTGCAACACCTTCATACCGGGGAAACCCGTGTACTTTAAAAGACTGCGCACATCATCGTCAAGCGTGCCGAGGTCTTCGGCTATAATGTTTATATTGCCGAGCTTTTTTGCAATAACGTCAAAAAGGTCATTACCCGGTCCTTTTTTCCATTTGCCGTTTACGGCGGTCTTGTCGTCGTAGGGTATACTGAAATATGAGGAAAAGGCACGGAAATGGTCAATACGGACTATATCGTACATTTTTGAAGCGTAATTCAGCCTGTTAAGCCACCACTTGTATCCGTCTTTCTTCATATAATCCCAATCGAAAAGCGGATTGCCCCAAAGCTGACCGTCATCTGAAAAGGCGTCAGGCGGGCAGCCCGCAACTGCGCTCGGTTTCAGGTCCTCATCAAGCAGGAACTGTTCGGGCGACGCCCAAACATCGGCGCTGTCGTAAGCGGCGTATATCGGCATATCGCCGATTATGTATATTCCGTTTTTGTTGGCGTATTTTTTGAGAGCGTCCCATTGCTTAAAAAATAGGAATTGCTGCATTTTGTAAAAGTCCGTCTCGTCCGACAGATCTGCCGCGGCTTCACTCATAAATCTATCAACGCGGAATTTAAGTCCGTCCCGCCATACGTCAAAGCTCGCGCCGTTAAGGGAATCCTTTATCGCCATAAACATTGAAAAATCGTCAAGCCAATAGGCATTAAAGCGGCAAAAGGTGTCAAACCCGTGCGGTGCGTCAAGTTTAAAGCGTTCGTGTGCTTTTTTAAGTATCTTGAAACGGTTTTTATATATCGTTTCGTAGTCAACCTTTGAAGCGTCGTTTCCCCAATCAAAAGCCTTGATTTCGGATTCGGTCAGAAGTCCGTCCTCGCAAAGCATATCAAGGTCAATAAAATACGGGTTCCCCGCAAACGAGGAAAACGACTGATACGGCGAATCTCCGAATCCCGTCGTTCCGAGAGGCAGGATTTGCCAATAGCGCTGACCCGATCTTTTCAAAAAGTCAACAAATTTATAAGCCTGTTTTCCGAATGTGCCTATACCGTATTTGGAAGGCAAAGAGAAAACAGGCATAAGAATACCGCTTGCTCTCATTGTATCACCCTTTGTTGTTAAGCCTGTATGAAAGCGTCATAAGACTGTCGCCGAAGTGGACGTTTTCAACGTATATATCGGGGTATTTGAGAGCCAAGTCATAGTGGCTGAAATTCCAAAAGCCTTTTATTCCGAGTTTAACAAGCTGGTCGGAAATGCCGCGCGCCGCATCTTTCGGTATGCAGAGAATTGCGGTGTCAGGCAGATTTTCACGGCAAAACTCATCAATAGTAGATGTGTTGCGAATGGGAAGACCCCTGACAACCTGTCCTATAAGCGACTCCTTACTGTCAAAAATGCCTACCAGCTTAAATCCCATCTGCTCAAAGTTTATGTGCAGCGCAACGGCTCTGCCGAGGTTGCCTACGCCGATAAGAATTGCGCTTTTCAGACAGTCAAGTCCCAAAATGCGCCCGATTTCCGACTGCAATAATTCAATATTATAACCGTAACCCTGCTGACCGAAACCGCCGAAGCAGTTAAGATCCTGTCGTATTTGGCTTGCGGTGAGACCCATTTTTTCGGATAATTCGCGCGATGATATGCGCGTCATTCCTGCGGATTTAAGCTCACCTAAAAATCTATAATAGCGAGGCAGTCGCTTTATAACGGAATTGGAAATAGTGCCGTTACCCATTATAAATCCTCCTTTATGGTAATATCATATATATAATAATAGTCCATTGTGAAAAAAATGTCAACTTTTTTAAAAAAGTACTTGACAAATTTTTAAAAATGATTATAATAAAATAGTAATCATTACTGATTTGAGGTGCGCAATGAAAAATTATTCCAGACAAAGGGAGGCTATACTAAGCGTACTCCGTTCGACGGATACTCACCCGACGGCGGCTGATGTTTATAAAATGGTGAAACAAATAATACCCAACATAAGCCTCGGAACTGTTTATCGTAACCTGTCGGAGTTAAGTGCCGCAGGAGAGATATTGAGTATTTCGGTGGGAGACGGAACAGAGCATTTCGACGGCGACAATTCAGCGCATTTGCACCTGCACTGCAATATGTGCGGTTCAATATCTGACGCAAGGTTTGATGACGCCGAAATTCAAAAATCTGCAAAAGCGGAGAATTTTGAACCGCAAAGCGTAGTTTGCGTGGTTTACGGAATTTGCGATTCCTGCAAAAACAGTTTTGAAAAGCAGACAGGGGAGGAATAAGAAACTTCTGTCGGCTGAAATAAATTTAAAATAAAAATCGGAGGAAATGAAAATGAAAAAGTTTGTATGTCTTGTTTGCGGATACGTCTATGAGGGAACCGAGCCGCCTGCTGAGTGCCCGTTGTGCCACGCTCCTGCCTCTAAGTTTAAAGAGCAGGGTGGTGACCGCTCTTGGGCTGCCGAGCACGTTGTAGGCGTTGCAAAGGGTGCTGATCAGAGAATAATCGACGGTCTCCGTGAAAACTTCAACGGCGAATGCAGTGAAGTCGGTATGTACCTTGCTATGTCGCGTGTCGCTCACCGTGAGGGTTATCCCGAAATCGGACTTTACTGGGAAAAAGCGGCTCTTGAAGAGGCTGAACACGCCGCTAAATTCGCCGAAATGCTCGGCGAGGTTCTGACCGACAGCACCAAGAAAAACCTTGAAATGCGCGTTGACGCCGAAAACGGCGCGACTCTCGGCAAGTTCGAGCTTGCAAAGCTGGCTAAGGAACTCGGTCTTGACGCAATCCACGACACAGTTCACGAAATGGCTCGCGATGAAGCTCGCCACGGTAAGGCTTTCGAGGGACTTTTGAATCGTTATTTTAAATAATTAATATACCATAATTTTGTTCAATTTGCAACCGCCTGAAACACAGTGTTTTCGGGGCTTTGTTCAGTTTTGTTCAGTTTCAAAGCGACCTGTTATGACTGTGGTTAGTATCAAGATAGTAACAAACTTTTATCTTTTGATGCAGTAATCAAGGGAAATCCAACCTGCACCGGATTTCAGTTTTCCCCAACCTTTTTCAGAACCTTGACCGGCAGATTCAGCAACAATGGTGTAAACACCACCGCTTGTAATGCAACCGGTTTTATTGTAGTTCGTTCCTGCACCTGCTCTGATGTTCAAAGCGGAAGTGTTGACCTTTACAAGATAGGGTTTGAATGCGGTCTGCTGTGAACCGGAAGTTCCGACAACGGAAAGGAATTTCACATTGATAGGACTGCAAATAGCATTCTTTCCGTCTGTGGACTTGTCAATTACTGCACGATCACCATTCACCTGACGAACAATCCAAGTCTTATTTTTCACCCATCCGGGGATAGATTTTCCGCTGTAATAAGTGGCATTGGAAGAAATCTTGACGGAATCGCCAACCTTCACCGCACTTGTAGCCGGTTTCGGATTTTCGGAAGGTTTGTTGTCTGCATCAAGAATGGCATTGACCTTTGCTGCAATATCGCCCTGTCGGTCATAAAGATATGTACCGGGGCAAGATTTATTTGCATAATCCCTGTGAACCGTCATATTGCAACCGTTCAAATGATTTACACGGTCATTTTTATTGGTTGACCAAACAAGTTTCTTGATGCCATTACGCTTGCAAATATCAGCAACAAGTTTGATGGTTGCCTGATACGCTGCATCCCTCACTGCATAAGGTTCTTTTGTATCGGAAGCAACTTCAATGGTAATCGCTCTGTGGTCATTAGCACCGGAAGATGAACACCAAGAACGGTCTTTTTCTTCTACATACATTCCGATTCTACCGTCATAACCGACACCATAATTGGAAGATGCCTGTCTGCTGACCGGTGCAAAAACATTCCCCAAGGTTTCAACAGAACACTGACCAACTACACAATGAATGGTGATTGTGTCGATGGCGTGATTTCTGTTTTTGGTTCTGTTCGGTGAAATTTTAGTGTAGTTTACCAATGGACTGTTTGTGAATCCCATTATTCATCATCCCCCTTGTTATTGGAAAGTTCTTCAAGTGCTTCTGCGGAAAGTTCTTCTTCGATGGTTTCCTGAATAATCTTTTCATCAGCCATTGTCCTGATCCTCACTTTCATCAATGCTGTTTGCATTATCGTTTCGGCTCATATCAACAAAGCCTTCGCCAAGGATGTATGCAATAAGCGTTGCACCTGCCATAATAATTCCGGAAACCTGTGCAACCGTCTGATCTGCGACACCAAACGCAAACAAGGTGGGTGTTACAAAACCAATAATTGCAGCCCAAAATTTACGGCTTGTAAGTTTGCTTTTCCAATCAATCTTTTTCATTTTTGTTTTCCTTTCTGCCGAAAATGGCGTTGTTCAGAACTTTGATTTGCTGTTCCATTTTTACCAATCGTTCCGAATGGTTTTTCAGATCTTCTTTGACATCACGCAAGTCAGATTTCATTTCTGAAATATCGTTGCCGATGTTTTCAAGTTTCACAATCACAGTTGTCAACTGCGACTGATCCATTTTGGTATCATTTCGGCTATTTCGCTTCAGGTTTGCAACACCGGAATAGATTCCAAAGCCAAGAGAAATTACAGAGATAATAACCGCAAGTTCCACAGTCATTTCATCACCGCCTTTGTTGTAAATTTCAAAACCGCCCTGAAAGGCTCAAAAATGACCTTCAAAGCGGTTTTGTTTTTATGGGTATAAATTTATTACCCACGCTTGAAAACTTTGCCCTGCCTACGCTGTGCCTTTCCTGTGTTACTCTGCTGCAAGTTCGCCACAGTCAAGGTCAATAAGCACCTGTTTCACCTGTTCCTTGATCCTTGCCGGAACATCAGCAAAAGTTTTCTTCCCCTTGATAATAAGGGTTGCATATACCACTGCCATTTGAAACACATCCTTTCTGAATAATATTTTGATGAAAAAGCGGTAAAGCATCACACTTCACCGCTTGCATCGTCAAGTATTTTCTTAACCGCTTTCCTTAATTTTGAAGGAACATCTTCAATGGAATAAGGTTTTCCGGTTTTAGGGCAAATAACACCCTTTCTGATAAGGTCTGCATATACCTTTGCCATAACATCAACCCCCAATCAGTTCATAGACTTCACACAATGCAATCTGTGTGTCATCAATCTGTTTTTCAAGTGCGGTGTTTTTGGAATCCATCATTTTGATGTATTCATCCTTTTCATACCGTTCTTGATCCCATTCCCATTCGGTATGGTTTCCACCTTCGTCAGTAACCTGAATTTCCGTGATGTTGGTGTTCACCCAAACGGAATATTCATCAATGATTATTTTGTCAGGCTTTTCAGTTCCTCTGACAGTTCCGATGTTGGTCATAAAAATCACCCTTTCATTTTGATGTTTTGAATGTAATACTGATTTGCATACTGTTCCAAGGGGCAAAGATACTTTTGCGATAATCTATAACTATCACAGTGTATCAACCACCCCTTGTAAGAATTGATTGAACACCATTCTGAATAATTCAGTGGTTTTCCGTTCAACCGTTTCTTATTTATCTTGACCATCTTCACTTTCATACTTTTGCAAGTGCTTTTTCGTAACAAAGTGAATTCAAGAAAAGACCTATATCCAACATAATCAACACCCCTTTTGAATGTGGGGAACACCTGCCAATTTTCTTTGATTGTTAATTTCAGATTTACCCTGAAGTATTCATCAATTTCCTTTCGTAAATTGTGCAGATATTCTTTTGATTCGTGAAGGATAACAATATCATCCATATACCTGAAATAATGTTTTACACCTTTGATTTCTTTTATCCAATGGTCAAAGGCTGACAGATAATAGTTACCACTGTACTGACTTAAATAGTTGCCGATTGGAATTCCGCTTTCACCGGGTGTTGAATCAATAATTTCATCAAGCAGCCAAAGCAGATTTTCATCTTTGAACAATCGTCTGTATTTCGCTTTCAGAATGTTATGGTTGATAGAAGGGTAATACTGTTTAGCATCTATTTTCAAGCAGTATTGCGATCCTTTCACATCATTTCGCATAGCCTTTTGAAGTTTATGCAAACAACTGTGAATCCCTTTTCCGGGTATTGCCGAATATGTGTCAGCGGTGAAATTCGATAAAAGAATAGGTTCTATCACCTGAAGAACCGCCCATTGACAAATTCTGTCCGGAAAATACGGTAATTTATAAATCAATCGGTTTTTGTTACCATCTTTCTTGTAAAAGGTTTCATATTCGGAAGTGTGATATGTTTTGTTTATCAGCATATCTTGAAGTTCCTTCAAATACTTTTCGGGATTTTCTTCAATCATTTTTACTTCCTTATACCAACCTTTTCCCTTCTTCGCATTTTGGTGTGCCAACTTCAGGTTATCCATAGAACATATTGCATCCCACAAAGTACAATTTTCGTTGCCTATTGGGTGAATGTGTCTTTTCATATTTGATGGATTCCTTTTGTATGCACTTTCAAACCGAACCTTCACACCTATGGTGTTACCAATACGGAAAGAAATGTATTTTTATGTTTTACCAAGAGGTAGGGCAAGCAGTATCACAACTTTTATTTAAGTGCATTTAGTAAGTGACTGCTGATATTCCGATTACGATTACTGACACTGTTATTACAATTCCAATAAGAAGTACCTGCATTACTGCCATTATTCCAATTACTGCCTAATTGGGTAATCTGACAATATTAGGTTTTACTGTAATCTTATTACCTTGCTTGCCCTGAATTTTTAATTATTCCGGTATTACTGCGGTTGGTACATACAGCAAGCGACCGCCGATATTCCGACCACGATAACCGACACCGTAACTACAATCCCAATAAGAAGCACCCGCACTACCGCCACTATACCAACTACCGCCCAATAGGGCAATCCTGTAACCGTTAAGGTTAGGTGTAATGTAGGTGTAATCACCAACAGGCAGTGCAGATGTACCACCGATTTCTGAAGGCATTAAAAGCCAATCATATTCTGTCTTTCCATATCCGAATGCGTTGATGTAACCTGAAGCATTCGGAAGTGTGAATCCAACCGCCTTGTAATTTCCGGTGTGCTTGCTTTCGCCGAAGTCCGAAAGACCATCAGCAATGTATGGTTGACCACCTGCCATAGTGCCATTACCCCAAATGTTTATACCCTGAATATGTTTCCAAATGTTACCCCAAGGGTTTTCAACACCACGATAAGACACCGAAACTTTACCGTTTACATTGTAGGTTGTTTCTGTGCCGCCTATTTCGTTGATGGTTTCGGAAGCTGCACCGGAAGCATTGCCAAGTGCAGCAGTCGAACCGGTCAGACTTGAACAGTTAAAAGAAGTGTTGTCTGTGATACTTGTTACACCATTACCAAGTGCGGTTTGTGAATTCAGTGTTCCGAATTCTATCATCATCAGAAGTGTGTTTGCCATTGTTGCCTTGATGGTTTCAAGATGCCATCCTGAACCACGGTTTACCGCCATAGTTTCAGCATTAGTTTTTGTCAAAGCCTTCTTCAATCCGGAAATAGGCTTTACACCGCTGACCGAACAAAGAAGATCACCTTCACCGATGGCGGTATCAGTATTTGTTCCGTCATTTACATAGGTTGAAGTTGATACATCGTACATAGAACCTTCAAAAGCGGACAAAAGAACATAATCAACTTCATTTCCGTTTCCGTCAATAAAGACCGGGTGAATTTTGAATCCTGTCTGTGGTTTATCGGTAACATAATAATTTGCCTTTCTTATGTGATACCCCAAGCCTGAAACAGAATTTTTTTCTAATTTTAACGGAACAACACGATAATAGAATTTCGGCTGATAAACCATTACCTGTCCGTTACTGCCATCTTCCGAATAACCATCATCGCCGTAATAAGCAAGAATTGTTCCGTCATTGCTGACACAGCAACGCTTTCTGCCACCGAACATTGGGAAAACATCAAAATCCGTTCCTTTTGTTTTTCCTTCTGCACCGCCTAATCGCTTAAATGTTTTGTTCGCAAAGTCTACCTGAATACCGACCACATCATCGGGTGTATATCCAAGGTATTCTTTGATGTCACCAAGTTCTTCTGTAACATCGGCAACAACCTGTTCCGCTTCATCGACAATACCATTCATTGTGGTAATTTTCGCATCGGCAGCAGCGTTGACAGCCTGAACAGAACTTGCCTGTTGTGCTTGAACTGCTTCTGTCGCATCCTCGGCAGTCTGATTGAACTGTGCAACAGTGCTGTCCACCGCTGTTTTGGTTGCTTCAATGCTTGTCTTGATGGCAGCATAACTGTTATTGTCATCGTTGACTTTGTTCAGGGCATTTATAATTGAACCCCTGACCTGCTCACCATACACGGCATTTTTAATTGCATCCGTGTATTCTTTGATATTCGCCATTGAAAATCATTCCTTTCTGATTATAGATTTTTTATTTTTTCCAACACATCAATTTCATTTCCGTTGCTGTCCACCAAAATTAAACCGTTCCGGAATTTTGAAGGAAGGGCAACATCAAAAAGATTGTCATATTCTGATACCTTTCCGATTGCAATACCTTTTCCACCTTTCCGGAAATCCATTGTGGTGTATGCTGTTGATAATGTGTCAATGTATTGAACAGTATTGAATTCATCAACAAGTTTGAACATCACTTGATACGATGAATCTATACTTGCACTTCCGGCAATAACTTTCGCCACACCTGAAGAACTTGCAACTTCAGCAGACCAATTTTCATCTTCGGGTTTTTTGAATGCAACCGTAAATGAAACACTGTTCTGACCTATCTTTGAATAAGTAAAACTTGCAAGTGTTCTGATGTATGTTCCATCATCATTCACTGTTCCATTTGCCAAACATCGCTGTGATCTAACACTTGAAAAATATGGTGCTGAATAACTTGCAACAGTAATGGAAACGGTCTTGGAAGCGGTTCTTCCCCTCGAATCAGTCACAACAACGGTGTATGTTATTGTTCCTGTGCTTGTCAAAACAGGCGTTGTGGTTGAACTTGAAGATGCAAGTATGGTAGAACCCTGTTTTATTTGATAGGATTTAATGGAAGAACCATATATTCCGGATGCCGTTGCTTGCAATTTGCATTGCGATTTTCCTTGAACATATATCCCCCACGATGAAGGAACAGTGTTATTCACCATTGTTGCAGTAAAGGTGTTTACCGTTGGATTTCCTGATTGAACCGTCATAGTCCTATCAAGCCAAGCCCAATGAGTTTCTGACGAACTACCAATTTTTGTTGCTACAACGAAACGGACACTTAATGTTGATGAATTCGGGCATTTACTGAAAAGCAAATTTCTTTCCGAATCGCTCAAAGAAAAAGTGTATGAACCGGTGTTTGATATATTATTCCTTTGAATAGATGTACCACCGAATTCAAGACGAACATTCAAAGAAAACCCACCCGGATTTGAGAATGTCAAGGATGGATTTTGATTTGAAGTGAAGTTTGTCGCTGAATTGATCGTTGCTGCTCTCGGAATATTATCAAGTGTAACTGTCTTTGAACAGGTGATCCAACCGATTGATTTATCTGAATATGTACCGGAAAATCGCCACCCTGCTTCAAGCGTTATGGATTTTTTACCATCTGAATTGTGGTAAACCCTGAAAGTTTTGCTTGAAAGAAGCACGGTGTTTGTTTTACTGCTACCGCCATAACTGATTGATGGTGCTGTGTAGGTATAATTTTGACCGTCACATTTCACATAAGAATCCGACCTTGAACCAACATACAAAGAATAATGGTTCAAATAGGTTTTCATCGTTACATCAGAATAGTTTCCGGCAGTATTAGCAGACGATGACCATTCACAGTATAAATTCAGGTTTACACCTGTTGAACTGTTAAAACTTCCGCTTGCCATTTATGATTCCCTCCACTTCAATGAAAGATTACCGTTTGCCCTTGGGATGAAATCAAAATATCCATTGATGGAATTGCCGATTGTCAATTTGTTTTTTATCTCTGCATCAGTTATATAAAGTTTATTATTGCTGATGTAGGCGATTTCAACATTATCCTGAAGAAAGGCAAGTTTTTCATTTGACAACTTTGCGGTAAAGGCATTACCAACTTTACCAAGTTCAATTAAAGCACCCTGAAAACGAATGTATTCTTCAAGTAACTGTTGATTTTCAGTAACAATACCGGCAACCGTTTCTGTTTGAGTGATTGCAGATTCAAAACGAAATTCAATCAGATTGTTCAGAATTTCGATGCTGCTTTTTAGTTGTTCTGTGACTGCTTCAACATCTTCATTACTTGCACAGTTGGAATACACTTCAAGCAAGATATTCTGTGCAGTTTGGGATAGATTACTTGAAAGTTCGTTTACGGTGTTTCTGATGCTCTGAATATCAGTTTTGAAACCATAATCAGAAATAATGTTTTCAACCCTTGCAGTCAGATCAGCACCTTTATTTGTAACATCAGTTAAACTTGTAATGACATCACCAAGTACAATTTTTGTACCGGAAGCCTTTGAAATATCAATGGTTAAATCAGAAACCGTCATATATCTGTCAATACCGTGCGGTTTGGAAATAACCCTGATTTTATCGCCAAGTTTAATTTTTTCAATATCCACATCCAAAAGGTGTAAATCAACGGCGTTTAACTGAATTTCAAGCGTTAATTTCTTTCTTTCAGCAAGTGTTTCTTGTCCTTTTCTCAAAAGGTTAGCCGGAACGGTTACGGCATCGAATGTAACAGTATCATAAACCCAACCATACAAATCAACTGCATCTTGGTCAAAAACATAATCTTTACCATCGTTGACACTTTCGATTGTCACCCTTTTTTGAACGGCAGAATCGGATTGATCTTCACCTTCGATGGTTGCACCAAGGGGAATGATTGCTGTTGCAATATTTTCACCTTTAATGTACTGTTTCAAATCAAGTAAGTTTTCGCCGAAGTTAATTACTTGATCGTTTACATTTCCGTAATCAGTGATGTAATCAATATATCGGACACCGTTCAAGTGTCTACTTCGTATATAACCACCTAAACGGTTTATCAATTTATCTTTGATGGTATTCCAAGTGTTTTCATAATTGGAATAGCGATAAAGTGAATCATTGTTATCCTGAACATTTACAATTCCAACTGTAAACTGCTTTTTCTGTTCCGGAACTGCTGCATTATGCTTGTCAATCAGTGTAGTGAAATATCCTGAAACGCTTAAATCGTGATATTCCGCTTGTCGCTGATTGCTATCAAGCAAATAGGCAAGTTCACCCTCACATTCAACAGTTTTGATGTTATCAAAATCCTTTTCATCATTCAGCACCCTTCCGGTAAAAATCCATTCACCATCTTGTGTCAAAGTGATTTCAGATTTCAATTTTTGTATCTGTGAATAATATGGGTGTGTTGGTGCAATCTGAAAGGTCAGTGTTCCGGTTGTATTCATTTTCAGTTTGCACTTTGGTGAAATAACCCTGTAATCTGTTTCAAGTCTAACATCGTGAAGAATAAGCCCATCACAAGTAATTTGATACATTATAATGAACCCCCTCTGAACTTGATTGTTACCGTTCCTGTTCCGTTAAAAGTCAGTTTGTTTTCACCTTCGGAAAGAATGATGTTCAGAACCCTGTTATCACCTTCGGAAAGTCCGTATGTAACACCGTTAAAGACCACATCCATTGCAGAACTAACAGTTATCACCGGAACAACTTTCATTCTGCGTGAAGGAATAGTGATTTCAGTTGATGGTGTTACGGATATTTCTTTCAGGTTATAAATGATACCTGTTTCAAAATTGAACGAATCCCACACCCAATCTTCAGTTGAATCCTGTATATCGTATTTGTACGGTTCGGCATCAACCTTGATTGTCATAGTTGCCCCTTTTTTGCTTTCGCTAAAAGGATCAACCGTGCATCTTCCGACATAATAAAAAGCCTTGTCAGCATCAAGAATTATCTTCATTTTTTTACCGTGTAGATAATTTGAAATTGCTGATTTAATACCTTCCCAAGTTCTGCTTTTGGTCAGAAGGCTGAACTTGAAAGTCAATGTTCTGTTGTTGAATTTAACTTCACCATCTGTCAGAGCAGTTGACAGGTCAAGTTCACCATCTGATCCCGGAACAGTAACACTTTCCGTTTTTGGTTTCGGAAGGGGAACATCTTTGGATGACAAAATCAATCCAAAATCATCATAACTGTGTTTAGAATCAAATTTTACACCTATCATTCGTTACCCCTTCCTTTCTTTTTATAAATGTTGCCAAGTGCCTTGTCCATATCCGGTGCAATTTCGCCTACAAGAACACCGGTATCAAGAACTAATTGCTTGTTTCTCATTAGTTCTGCAAATTCAGGGAAGTATTCTGCAAGAACATCAATTAAGGTGTTCAATTTATCTGCGACAATATCAAGAACACTAACCTGCTGTTGCTGATATTCAAGTGTTTTTCCATAGTTATCCGGAAGAACATCAGAAATGTTTGCAGTTGTTTCAAGGCTGAATTCGTGAAGTTGTCTTGCAACATTCCTGATCCATCCGGTATGCTTTTCAAGCGGAACAACTGCTTCTGCACCATCTTCACCGATAATTGCCTGTCTTGCACCCTTATCAACAACTGTACCTTCCGCAAGCAGCGGAATTTGCGGAACATTGAATGTGTGAACCCAACTGAACGGACTAACGCCTAATATTTCAATGCCGTGAATCTTTGACAGCACAGCGTTAATTGCATTAAACGGAATAGAAATAACTTTGTTTATGCCCTTGATAATTGCATTTACAACTGTCTTGAAGGCTTTAACAATACCGTCTTTTATTCCGTCAAAGATTTTACCGCCTGTGGAAAATACATTTTTAACTGCTTGCCAAGCCTTGCTGAATATATTCTTAAACCAATCAGCAACAGGTTTGAATACATTCTTTATACCTTCCCAAGCCTTTGAAGCACCGTCTTTAATTGTATTCCAAATCTTTGAAAATACATTTGCAATCGGCTGAATAACCGTATTGTTAAACCAAGATGCAGCACCTTTGAATATGCCGACAATATCATTCCACAACTTGCTGAAGAACTCTTTAACAGGTTTAATGATATTATCATTTACCCAAGCCGAAGCCCTTTTCACAATTTCAATCCAAGGATCAATAACAGTATGGAATGCTGAAACAATACCTTCCCAAAGTCCTTTGAAGAAGTTTGCGACAGGGGCGATGATGTGTTCATACACCCAATTTCCAACTGTACTGAATGCTGTGGTCAAGGCGTTCCATATTTTCGCAAAGAAATCACCTAACGGTGCAAAAATAGTGGACAACACTTCCCATATTGCCGAAAGAATACTTCCAACTATGCTGATAATTCCTTCAAGCAAAACAGGCAACGAATTCCAAAGACCTTCAAGAATGCTTGTAATAATCGTTGGAATTGCTTCTATCAATGCAAGGATGATTTCCGGCAATGCTTCAACAATGGAAATAACCAAGGTTATCAAGCCTTGAATTAGTGTCGGAAGGTTATTCATCAAAGCATCGACAATAGCGATAATGATCGCCGGAAGATTATCAAGCAACGGTTGAATAATTGTCATCAGGTTTTCACATAAGTAAACAATCATATTTACTAATGCTTCAACCAACTGCGGAATCAGAACAGGCAGTGCATCACAGATTGTTTGCATCAGCGAAGGTAACGCATCAACAATAGCAAAAAACACCTTTTCAATGCCACTGATTATTGACGGCAGTGCATTCATCAAGGCTTGTAACAACTGCGGAAGTACACCAACAACGGCATTCAACAGAGAAACCGCACCATCAACAACAGATGGAAGCAAAACATCAATTACTTCTGAAACCTTTGAAATTAACTTTGGAACAAGTTGTGTGATCAAGTTCGGAAGTGTTTGAAGCACCTGTTGAATTCTCGGAATAATGTTATCTGCAACAGTTACCATACTATTGAATACATTTGTTATCAGACCGCCTATATCTTGATTACCATCTGCAAGACCTGTTAAAAGGTTCTGCCAAGCACCCTTCATTGAAGAAATAGAACCTTGAATGGTTGTGGCTGCTTCTTTTGCTGTTGTGCCGGTAATACCCATTTCGGTCTGAACAATATGTATTGCATCGGTAATGTCAGAAAAAGAAGAAATATCATACTTGATACCGCTGATTTTAGAAGCATCTTCAAGCAGTCTTTCCATTTCTTCTTTTGTACCGCCATAACCAAGTTTTAAGTTGTCAAGCATCGTATAGTTTTGCTTTGCAAAACCTTGATACGCATTTTGAATGGCTTCCATAGAAGTTCCCATTTTGTTTGCGTTGTCTGACATATCGGTTATAGCGGTATCAGCCTTTTCCGCTGCTTTTACGGTATCACCACCCAAGGACTGCAAAAGTGAAGCGGAAAACGAAGTGACCGTTTCCATATACGCATTTGCGGACATACCTGCGGTTTTATAAGCATTTGCAGCGTTCTGAATTACGGTGTCAGAACTATCTTTAAACAGTGTTTCAACACCACCAACCAACTGTTCATAATCACCGTAAGCACTTATTGCATCTTTTCCGATTTTTACAACCGCTGCACTTGCTACGGCAAGACCGGCTGCAATAGCCTTTCCGACTTTCGCTGCTGCCGAACCCATTTTCTGAAATGCTGTTGAAAATTTACTTTCAGACTTTTCAGCATCGTCACCGGTTTCTTTGATATTCTTTCCGGTTTCTTTCGCTTTATCGCCGGTATCATCCAACGCTTCATTTGCTTCAGCGTTATCAATGGCGATTGTACCAAATAACTTAAATAGTTCCAAGGTGTCGCACCCCCTTTCTTCGTATTATTGGGGATTGAACCCCTGTAATAAATCAATCGAATAATTGATTGTTGTTTCCAAATCCTCTTGTGTGATTTCCGTGTTTTGAGCGATAACATCATCCCTGAAGTCATTAAAACTTTTATCACCCTGAACCTTGTGAAGATAGAAATCCCAAAGTCTATCGTCATCATCGTTATGAAGTGATTCAAGAATGAAATCAGCAAAACAGGACATCACAATCATTTGGTCTATCAAAGGAAATGGATTCGCATATCTTTTGAATAGCAAATCCATTTCTTTGATGAAACCTATTTGAACAATTCGGAAACAACCCCAATAAAATCCTTGAATTCCTCTTTCTTGACGAATTCAACAATCATTCGGGTAATGGAAGCAAGGTCAAATGCCTTGATTTCATCAACTTTCAGACCACTAACATTTGCAAGAAGTGTGAAAATTTCATTTTCACAGTCAGGAATATGGGAAAGAATGATGTTTGTAACTTCAAGGAATGCTTGCAACCCTGCAACATCGGTGATTGCTTTCTTGTCCTTTGCGTTTTTTACAATCTTCAGGACAGATTCAGATTCAAACACCTTCGTGAACTCATCAATACCTATCTTGCTGATAATCTTGCACATCGGGGCAATATCCGTTGCATTCAGAGTTCTGAAGGTATAGTTTTTAGTTGTCTCACTCATTGTTCATCAATCCTTTCTTAACCCTGTTCGGTCTGTGTTGCCGGTGTAGGGTAGTAAATGCGATAGGGAAGAATGCTTAAATCTGTTTCAGCATTGCATTCCTGATAGCATTCAAAAGTGCATTTAACAACAGTTGCTTCTTTGTTTTTGTTTTCTGCTTCAAAACCGGAAGTGCAAAGTGCATTATCGAAAATTACAATAACAGGTGTTCCATCGGTTTTCTTTCCGACAAATCCAAAATTCTTGTAATAGTCACCGGCTTCAATATCAGGTTTGGATGTAATCAGATCATATCCGGTTACATCCGAAGTTCCGTTTTTACCAATTACACCTGCTTTCATCATCGCCGGTGTAATTTCAATCAGATTGGTTTCCAACTTTGCAGTTTCACCGGTCTTGCGGTCAAGTCCTTTGATTTTTACCAAAGCACCATCAACTTCAACAGTTGTGATTTCCGGAACAATAGAAACCTTATTACCACCGGAAGTTGCACCAAGAATGTCATATTCCCATTTGTTGGATTTCCATTCAAGGTTGTGACAGATGATACCTGCACCAAGCATAAGGTTTTCCGGTGTATCTGCGGTAATACCGTGCTTTTTAAGTTCTTCGTAAGCCATAATTAGTCATATCCTTTCCAAATTTTTGTGTTCAAATGGATTTGACAGCGTTTCAAATCCAAATTGTCATCGGGTATGTTAATCGAATCGGAAAACCAAATGTTCACAGACACTTTTGAAGTAGTCTGATCCGGAAGTGTTACAGTCATCAAGTCAGTTTTACCGAACTTGAAGTATTCCTTTATCTTCTCTTTTTGTTCCTCTAATTCAATGAACTTTCCCCTTGAAAAGCCATTCAGAATGATGATAGGTTGTTCAACACCATCTTCTGTAAGGCTTTCCGATTCCGTATAATCGCCAACCCAATAGGGGTATTGAGGCGGTGAATCAGACATCTGACCGAATTCATAATTCAATCCAAGATGCTCTGATAAATGCGTGTCTAACGCTTTCAGCACTTCAAGCATATCAACCCATTCCTTTCAATTTACTTTCGGCAGCAGCAATAATGGATGGTTTCAAAGTTGTGTAAGCATTGAACAAAGCCCTGTTTGGTTTTTTGCCGTGTGTAAAGTGTCCATTCCCTTTTTCATCGACATAGAACCAACCGCCTTTTCTTCCGTTGCCTTCAAGGGCATATTCACCTGTTCCGAATTCTTCCCAAATAGCGTTTTGCAGTGGCGAACCAACAGTTGCCTGAAGTTCGCCTTCGTCAACAACATAATCCCAAGAACCTTTTGTTTGACCGGTTTTTACACGGCTGTTTCTTGCGGTTTGGGAACTCAATTCACCACCTGCTTCATAAAGAAAAGCAATAGCAGCATCGCCCATAGCGTTTTTACACTTAACCCTGAAATCTTCAAATTTAACACCCATCACTGACCACCTGCATATTTCAGGTAAATTTCAAGGTGCTGATGCAAATTCATTGGATCATCTATCAGCAGAATATCATACAGTTTGCCATTGATAATCATCCGGGCATTTTCTGAAGTGACATCCACATCTTGTTCCAACTCCAAGTTGATGATACCTTCCAAGAAGTTGAACGGATTCCATTCCCATTTTGCGGATAAGCATTTGAAGGAACGGAAGTCGCATAGGAATATGTGTGTTGATTCTTCAATTTTCGCATTGTAAACGCTTCTTTTAGAATCGCCTGATTGATAGTCAAGCCAACCTTTGAATTGAACTACATCAAACCAATCAGAAACTTTTTCACCTATGCTGTTCTTCTGTCCGGGAACATTTACTTGCATCAATGCTGTGATGTTTCCACCAATCATTTTCAGAACCTCGCCTTGATATACGGCTTCAGGAAACCAAGAAGGGTTGTTGGATAACCCATAACCTGATTAGAAGCATCCTGTGAAAAATATGTCACCGAATGCCTTGACAGGGTTTCAGATTGAATTCCAACTTTGTTCCGATTTTGCACTTCCCAAATCATCATATTGATTACACCTTCAACAACCGCATCAGGGTATTCAATTTTGGTAATTAGGTTGTTTTCAGCCGGAAATAAAGCCTTGTTCAGTGTGGTTTCCTTTTTTGCTGTGTCGATTGCTTGAATAACATACAGACCTTGATTGACCGATTCTGTGATTTGAACTGTGTCATTCACAGATAGCATCGGTTCACATCCAAGAAGGATTGTGGTTGAAGGTGCTTCAAATCGAATCAGGCGATTTTGAAAATTATTGTTTGTGTATGCTCGGATAAGGCTTTCCGCTGCATTCAACTTTCGCCGAAGAACGGTTTCTGATATTCCTGTGAATTCAGGCATCTGCATCAATTCCGAAACAGAAACAATCATATTTACACCTTCTTTCATAAAATAAAAACAGGGGTTACACCGTTTAGGCATAACCCCCATTTAGGCTGTCGGCAATTACTTCTTGATCTTTGCAAGAACAACTTTGCTTTCGTTGGTAAGTGCAGCAGCGTAATGTTTATCAACAGAAACATCGGTCAATCTTGCAAGGGTGTTTCTTTCGGTTTCTACCGAAGTATCTTTCTTCAGGTAGATGGTAAGTGCAGCAGCATCATCTTCCGTTTCAGCATCGTTGTTAAGTTTAACGATAGGACAAGCATAGCAATCCACCTTGGTAGAATCGCCGACCTTAACAACAGGAACTTTCTTGGAAGGTACGATTCGACAGTTTGCGATCATACCAATTTCACCGGTAAGAATAACCTGACCGGTGTATTTATCGGCAGAAATGAAGTTTGCATCTTTGCGAAGAACAGTGACCTGCTTCGGGTTAATAAACATAACCTTTTCACTGTTTACTTCCTCATCGAAAAGATCAACTGCATCTACAATAGCATTGTAGGAAATTCCGGCAGCAGAACCGTCATAGATAAGGGTTGCCCCCTGAAGGGCATCCATCGCATCATTATCAACCTTTGCTGCAACCGCCTTTGCCAACTGATTGTTGGTTTCACCAACAGGGTTGCCATAGCCGGAAAGAATTGCTTCATCGGTAAGTTCAACCGCCTTCATTGCCTTCTTAACAGTTACGGTGGTAGAACTTGTCGAAAGTTTAACTGTACCGGCTGCAACACCTTCTGCAACATCTTCCGCATCGCCGATGTAGCCGTACTTCGGAACAGTGATTGTGTTGCCGGGAACACCAACAAGTGTGGTGTCAATCTTTGCGAAAGGTGCAACAACAATCTTCTTCTGAATTTTTGCAGAAATCATATCTGCCATAACCTGCGGATTGATAAGGTCTGCAATTTTAGTAGTCTGATTAGCCATAATAAATAACCTCTTTCTTTAATTAGTTTCCGGAAGAACCGGTAAATTCTTTGTAGGCTTCGGGGTTTTCTGTATAGAACTTCAACCTGTCCTGATAGCCCATTTTGTCAAACTGTTCCTTGGTGACACCGTGATTCTTGTCCGGATCGCCGTCAGGCAGTTTGTGTTCCTCAATTTTCTTTTTGGTTTCAGATGCAAAATGCTGTGGATATTGAGTTTTAAGACCTGCAATGGTATCATCAATACCCTTGATTTTTCCATCATCACCAAGTTTGACTTCACCCTTTTCCTTGATTTTGAAAGTCAAATAATCAACATCGGTCACATCTGCTTCAAGAAGTGCTACCTTCAAAGCAGAATCAATCTTTGTCTGCTGAAGTTCCGTTTCCATCTGCTGAATCTTTGTTTCATATTCGGTGATTTTGGACTGAAGTGCTTCATTGCCGGCATTGTCCTTTTTCATCTGTGCAATCAAGGCAGTAGATTCACCGTGCTGTTTGGTAAGGGCATCAAAATCAGTTTTCAGTTTACCATAGCGAATATCAAGATTTTCTTCACCTGCGGTAAAGATTTTATTCTGTTTCATTTCACCAATGGCTTCTTCAACTGCTCTATCATCCAAACCTTTTGCTTTGAGAATTTCCTGTAAAGTCATTGTTTATTTCCTCACTTTCAAATTACGATTTTTACAAGTTTCGTCTTGTTTTGAAATACTCTGTTTTACTTCTGACTTTTGAAGAAGGGTATGAAAAAAGCACCCTTGCGGATGCTTAAATCAATAATGTTAAATTTTAGTATGTTGCGATTTAAGATTTTCTTGATCGCTTAACCATTTTTCAAAGGCATTTTTCACATCTTCCGGTGCATCTTCTCTGATGCCACAAATGCCTTTATCGTCATAAACAACCCAATCATCCCATATTTCCGGTAATCTCAAATCACATCACCCCTTTATATTTTTGATACAAATCAATGGTCAATTTTTGTATTTCCAAAGACAAAGGATTTGCATTTGCATCATTGATATAAACATCATTAAACGCTTCTGCCATTGTTTCAGAAGGGCTATCCTTTGCATACCTTGAAATTTGTTCTTTTAACCAATCATTTGTTTTACCTTTTCCATAGGCGGTTTTTTTGATGTTTTTACAAGCCTGACCAACAATTTTTTGGGCTTCCGTACACTTATTATATGCCATAACCCTTTCCCAATCGTATGAATAAGTTGGGCTTAATTTGCAAAGAACCCATTCAACGCCGTGTGCCGATTCGTGAACACCTATTGATTCGGGTGTAACACCATTAACCCACCAACCACTACTGCCATATTGCCGACAAGCATCTGCAAGTTTTGTTGTATCGGAAAAGAACGCCGGGTTGAAAGTAATCTTTTCACCACTGCAAGCCATAACACCGCTTTTAGAAGTTTTAATTACTGAAACATAATCCCCAAGTTCAGGAAAGGTTTGAACCATTGATTCAAAACCAATCAATGGTTGCCGAACAACAGATAATTCCAAAGGTAACATTGACTTGTCAACATCTATATCAAAGGCTTTCTTCATATATTGAGATAGTTCGTTAAAATCTTTGCAATTTTTGATACCTTTTATTGTATCACTTTTTTGCGAATTTTTCAACGCCTTTGAACTTAACAAATATTTTTCTTTGAAATCCTGATAACCGGTTGTTTCAATGAATCCACCTGTTTCATTATTCCACTTCTGATAGGTTGTTTCACTCTTAACCGCCCATCTTGCCCTTTGCAGAACACAGCAGCGACAGTTACAATCTTCCGAAGCAATACCAAAACCGCCCGGACAATCAACCTTCATTCCACCAACTTCAAATGGTTCATCAAGTTCACGGATTTGACCGTCAAGTTGTCGGTGATTCGGTCTTGTCTGACCGTCAAGTGTTGCATCCCATTGTTTTACGATGTCAGCACCTTTTTTCTTTGCTGCATACATTGAATCAAGTCTTGCTTCCGATTGCACCCTGTGTCCTTCAGTCCGTGCAATTCGCATTGACCTGTTCATATCTGCCTGACCGTAGTTGCTTATGTTCCGGGCAATATCAGCATAGGACAGTTGTGATGCAAGACCTCTTTGAAGTTCAGATTTGACCTGTTTCTTCAGTTCGGTTGTATTACCGGAAAGTTTGTTTGATAGTCTGAAATCATCACCGGTCTTTTGAACTGCTTTCAGAACTTGACCTTCATCAATCGGAATAACAAGCGGAACACCCTGACCTTGCATATCATACATATTACCGACAAAGCCTGTTTCATAACAAGTTTGAAGGTAAGAAGCAATGGAATTGAAGTTTTTGCCTTGCAAATTATCAAGAACACCTGAAATCTGCTTTTCCAACTGCTTTTGATATTCAAGTTGATAGGCTTTTGATTGTGTCAGTGGGTTTGCTTGCAATTCCCTGATGTTTTTCCGAATGTCAGCAAGTGCAGATGTGTAATTCTTTGTAAGAGCACCAAGAACCGCTTGTTCATCTTTCAAAGACTGTTCAAGGACTTCTTTTTGTCTTGCATTCATTCATCCACACCGCCTTCATCACCTTCAGGTGGAACATCCGGTTCAACAGGCTTGTTTGCAAGGGCTTCTGATGCCGTATTCAAATCCACAACAGGATTCTGTTCAACCAATGCTTTGACATCTTCAAAATCGAGATCAAGCAGTTCACAGATAGCCTGAAGAACAGTGTCATTGTCCAACCTTGCAGCAGCATTCAATATAGTGTTCAACTTGACCTGTTCGGTTTCCGCTTCGGTCTTGTCGATCTGTGCATTATCTGCTGCATTGGTCATTACTTCCCTTTCAAATTCAAAATAAACATCACTGACCTGATAATCAGTTTCATATTCATCATTGATTTCTGAAAGAACGATTTTGACCAACTTCTTCAGAAAAGATTTCAGCCTGATTTCAAGTTTGTTGCACTTCAAGTCAAGTAAAGCATATCTTGATTTGATTACAATATTCGTAATGTTTCCATCACCCAACTGTGCTGAATTGAAACCCATACCGAATCGGTAAATGTTCTTTTCGTCAATGTCAAGTTTTGCTTGCCTTGCCTGATATGGAATATCAATAGTTTTGATGTCAACATCACCATCAGGTTCAGTGCCGATCATCTTTTTTGTTTTGATATTCTGCTGAAGTTCTTCCAAATCATTTCCTTGGAAGCCCTTAACAACATACAATCCTTCTGAAATGTCAACAAGATTGTTTGACAACCCACAAGCCATTAAATCATAATCATCAATCAGTGCTTTGATAGGTTTCAGATGGCTGATTTGCTTTCTGTTATTATCAATGCGGAAAAAAGGAATGTAACCAAGTGAATCACCATATCTGCCTTCTTCGTTGTCCTTTTCATAGACAATATGTGGTCTTGGGTTCAAAGGTTCACCCTTGTCAACTTCGATTTTTCCATCATCAACCTGAACAAAATATGTAACTTGCTTTGAATCCCATACCTGAATACGCTTGATGCGTTTCTTGCCCTTGTCGATTCGGTCAATATACCAATAAATCACATACTGTGTATGGTCATCTGTGTCCTTCGCCCTGACTTCCACAACCCCCATTGCGTCAGCAAAGATGAATGCGGTTCTGTCATCAGCGTTCTTGTAGGAATACATATAGCCGAACCCACCGGTGCATACATCAGTTAAGGTTTCCGACAATTCAGATTTGAAATCATCACCAAAATACTGATCCAATTCATCCTGAAGTTCAGGAATATCCGATTTGACAAAAGCATCATCACCGGACAGCATATATTGAACACACTGATCCACCAATTCAGTGAAGAATGGATGACAAATCTTGATGTTGCTTCTTGTTTTGTCCTCAACTAATTTTCCATCAGAATTGTAATAATACAGTTTGTATGAAAGAATATCGTGCTGTCCTTCGTAATACCTTTGACCAACTTCAAATGATTTCTTTCTTTCGGATGTTGAATCATCTTGAATCAAGGCTGATATTTCTTCCGGTTTTAGCATTCTTTTTCACCGCCTTTCCATAAAATATTGTGTAATAAAACAGAAACCCTTGATTACAGCATAATTCAAAGGTTTCTGATACTACCGTGTTACTAATACAACCACCGATTACCCTTGATATAGCGTTCAAGACCATATCGCATAGCATCCATCAGGTGATTGAAGTCATCAATGGGTTTGTTCAGTTTCTTTCCGAATTTGTCCTTATCCCAAGTATAGTTACTGATTTCTGTCAGAAAATTTACGCACCGGGGATGAATAACAATTTCAAAACTTTGAATCCATTGAATGCCGTTATTGATGCTGTCCTTTCCTTTGGTTGCACCGGTGATTCTCATTCCGTAACCCTTTAATTCATCAATACTTTTTGGTTCTGCTGAATCACCGGTGAACCTGTCTTTTGAATAACCCATCTGTGATAGGTTGTCAAAGATTTTTCTGTTTGATAAACCCTTCTGATACATTTCATCCCAAACATAGATTTTTCTATTATCCACATCAACAAAACCGATGAATGCAGCGGAAGGATCGTTTGTATATCCGAAGTCAAGACCGAAGCCTGATTTCAAATCATATTTATCTTGAATTTCACGAAGGCTGAATTCTTCTTCTTTCCAATTCTCATAAACAAGACCGTCAACAATACCCCAATCACCAAGACCTGCAACCCTGTATCTTCGGGGATTGTCTTTTTTCATCTTTTCAAAAATTTTTCTATCGGAATCATCCAACCATTCATTGCATAAATAGTTTGTTGTCAAGGCAAGAACATCAGGATCGGTCTTGTCAAAGAACCTTTTCTTCAACCAATGATGTTCATTCCAAGGGTTGAAGGTCAATGTCACCTGTTTGAATAATCCTTTCGGCAAATCACCAAGCATCGATTCCGTCAATGTATCAAAATCATCTTCCGAAGTGATTTCATAGGCTTCTTCAATCCACATCCAACAAAGGCAACCATTTTCAACAGTAATTGAAGTTACTTTCAGTGGATCATCTAAACCCCTGAAATATATTTTCTGACCTGTTTCGATGTTTTCAATTTCAAGTGGTGATTCTTTGGGAATCCAAGTGTTTTCAAGTCCTAACCTTTTAATTGCCCATTTCAGTTCTGTGAAACAACTGTCTTTCAATGTTCGGTAAGTTTTACGAACAACAAGAAGGTTTGCTTCTCGGTATTTTTCTTTTGAAAGGTTCGCTATATACCACAGTGCGGTTGTTTTGGATTTTTTACTTCTTCGGCTACCTTTAACAACTCTGTATCTGCCTTTGAACTTCCAAAAATCATTATATCCACCGCCGACAAAATCAGAAATTTTGAACACTGCATCATTCATTGATAAACACCGCCTTTATGACATCATAAAAACAAAACCGCATAAAATCAGCCTGTTTACAGTGCTTTGTTACTACCTTGTTACTAATCATCAAGATCATCAACGATTGTAACCTTGGTTGTTCCGGCAACATTTACTTTATCAGTAAATAAACCATATCTTTTTCCAAGCAATTCAGCAGCCTTCAAGCGTTCTTTTTCATCGGGGTTCTTTTTCACTCTTTCTGCGGAAGAATATCCATCGCCATCACCGGTTACAACAACCACTTCTGAATCAGATTCCCCACGCATTACAGAAGTAAGGTATTGAATGACTTCTTCAGCAGTTGCGACCTTTGCCGATGCCATTTCATCAAGCCTTGTTTGTATATATTCTTTGATGTCAACAAAAGTCAACAATCTGTTCCCGGCTGATTTTGCAACATTATCATTTTTGATTCGGGGATATGCTGCTTTATATGCCCTTGTTGCATTGCAATCAATCAGATATTCATCACAGAATTTTCTTTGATTGTCAGTCATATAAACACCTTCCTTTCTGATAAAATAAAAGAACACCGGTTGTCCGGTGTTCCTCTTGACCTTTCAGGTCATTATAATAATATCACATTTTTATAGTGTCATTCAATGCCTAAATAGTGTCAATTCATTTCAAAAGGAAGTTTAATTGCCTGAAGTGCTTCGTTATGTATTCTATGAACCTGTTTCAAAGACAAATCCATTTCAGCAGCAACACTTTCCCATTTAAGAAACTGCAAATATCGAAGTTTCAAACATAACTGCTGACTGTTATCTTCAACACTGCTGATAACTGTTCTGATTTCCTTTTTCAAATCAACGAACCTATCAATTTCAGCATCAATGACCTTTTCAAGATCGACAATTTTCATAATAGCATTTACAAAAGGTGCTTCCTGTTTTCCGCTGCCTGAAGGCATCCCGGATAAATTCGGGGAAGAAATACTTCTTGACAATGCTTTTAACTGTTCAAGTTCCTGAATATCTGAATTTATCAATTCATTCAGTCTGTATGCTTGCCTTAAATACTGCTTTGCGGTCATTATTATCATCCTTTCTAATTTCAAAATTCAAGTGTTACCGCCGAAAAGCCTTTATTTATGCGGTTTTCAGGGCAAAGGTAACACTTAAAGCGGTAACACTTATTTATATTTTTATTTTTTAGCGATACATCAAAATTTGATAATGTATTTTTACTAATTATTAAAGTAAAAAAGAAAATAAGTGTTACCTGTTACCCAATGCCTGAAAACCCTTGTAAATACTGCGTTTATAGCGGTAACACTTCTATGTTTTCAAGTGTTACCTTTTAGCATTTTATCTGTTACCCACAACTACAACTTCAAAAACTTTTTATATTCCTTCTGAATTCGGTGTTGGTTCTTCTTTCGGATTCTCTTTTTCTTTGAATGTTTCGCAAGATGAACAACCTTTGGTGAAATAACGCCTTTTGTAGCTGCTTGTATAAACTGCGAAAAATTATGGACTAAAATGTTAGCACAGTCTTTTGCCAATTCATTCACAGCAGATGCAAGATTAGTTATTACTTCGGACAAAGAATTTGCACAATTCTGAATTGCTTTTTCAAACTCACTCATATTTGACCACCTTTCAAAATGTTACTGCAACATTTAGAATTGCAGCAGCCAACCAATAAACTGTTTTTCGCCAATCCTTTTCTGTTGCATATACGATTGCTGCACCTACATCCAAGAGTATTAGCAGCACCGGAAATATGTATTGTTTCATACCGTCACACCGTTTCTTTAATTTATCCATTTGATTTACTTCCATTATCAGAATAATTATTGTGGTTCTCTCTCTCTGCATCGTCAAGTCTATCACAAGCAATATCAAAATATTTACTGTTTGATTCGTATCCGATATAGTGTCGATTTGTTTTGACAGCAGAAACAGCGGTTGTTCCTGAACCAAGGAATGGATCAAGAACAATATCACCTTCATTGGAACTGTTCAAAATCAAATTTTGAACAATTTCAAGTGGTTTAATTGTTGGATGACCAAACTTCTTTTTATCTGACTGATTTAACGGCGTAACATAATATGTAAATTTTGTTTTGAATTCACCGCCTACTTTTACACCCTTTTCACGAAAGAATAGAATATATTCTGTATCAGTCAAATATTTGTTACCACAAGCCGGAACAGGGTTTGTTTTATGCCAACACAATAAGTTCCAATTACACTTCCGTCTTATGACGAAGTAATCAAGCAAGGGTATAATTTGTTTTTGTGAGCAGAAGAAATATACATTGATTTTCTTCAAAACTCTGCATATTTCATCAAGTATTTCTTCCGAAAACCCATCCTTAATATCGTTTAATTCTCTAACATATTGTTTGTCTTGTTGTTTATAAATACCTGCACCAACTGTTTCTATTATATACGGTGGATCGGTTACAACCAAATCTATTGATGCGTTTGGAAGAAGGTGCATACCTTTCAAGCAGTCGGAATTGTATATAATATCATTTTCAATCATTTGAACACCCTTCCTGACTTCACATCACGAATTTCAATCCGATTCACCGGTTCAAATCCGGCTTCACGAATAATGAATTTCAGCACTTTAATCAAGAAATTCACTTTCTTTTCAAGTTCGCTTTCCTCTTTGATAATCGGCTGAAGGGCTTTATATGCGGTTGGATCGGAATATCCTTCGGCATTTTCCCAAGGCTTATTCATCCGGTTCACCTTTCCTTTCACAATTCGGGCAAACCTGCCTTCCTTCAGGAATGATTTCACCGCATTCAATACAACGATCTACATTTTCACCTGCAAGGGAAAAGTTGTATTTATCGCACATTGCAGCAACCTGAATTGCTTCACAAGCAACATTTTCCGCAAATGCTTTTACAGCCTTGATTCCATCAAATACCGGTTTATTTTCTTTAATGCCTGACCAACATTCCGAAAATAATTCAAGGACAATGTTCATTGCATCCATTGTTTCTTCAATTTCTTCCTTGATAACTGCATAACCTTCGTGTGCAGAACGGAACAAAGGAAACTGTTTGTTAGCAGAATTCATTTCCTTGAATACAAGCGTTTTAACATCGTTACTGATTACATTCATACTGATTTTCCTTTCACTCTGACTTTGTATAAATTCGGAACACCTTGCCCTGAAATTTCTTTGTTTTTGTGGTCAAACCAAGTTTTCTGCAAATCTGCTTTGAAAATTCGGCTTTTGACATAGCATTGAAATTGTTCGCAACGCAATATTCCTTATATCTGCGGAACACTTTATCAGATTGTTCATTCTCAATCTGAAAACTTTCCATTTCACATTCTTCAAAGAATCCGATGATGGGGTTATTTGTTTCTTCGTATTCCTTCAACTGTTCCTGAACCTTGGAAGATTCCGTGAACCCTTTGTTTTTGATTACTTCTTTCAAGGCATTCAAACCAAGAACAATCAGATATTCCATAACATCTTGTTCCTGAAGTTTATATTTGATACCGGAATCGTGATCTGCATCCTTCTTTGAAAAGTTTGCATTAAACGGAACAATCAGAAGCCTTCGCAACACAGCACCGGTTTTGTCTTTGATTCTCGGAATTGTGTTTGCACTGAAGATAAATTTCGCATAATTGTTGAATTCAAAAGGTTTTTCACCTTTATTCTGAACTTGAACCCTTTCACCTGTAACAAACTTCTTGAACAGTGCAGCATTCACGATGAATTCATCAGAAATATCATCACCAAGGTTTGCAAGTTTTCCGAACAGTGCAGCATTCTGAAATTTTTGATCAAGTTCTTTCAGGTCAAGTGCTGAAATATTATCTTCATTCAACAAATGCTGAAGCATTGCAATGAATGTGGATTTACCGTTTGAACCTTCGCCTGTTAGAATGAAGGCTTTACCATCGCCCAAAGTGTTTGACCGATAGAAGCAAGCACCAACACATTCTTCAAGAATTTTTCTAACCTGTTCATCATTACAAGCAATGTTGTTCAGGGTTTCATCTGCCAATTTGGAATATGCAGCCGGATTGTAATCCCAAGGAATACGGTTTGTGATGACAATATTCGGATTGAACGGTTGCAGCGTGTCTGTATTCAAATCATATATGCCATTTCGGAAGGCTATCAGATTTGGTGGTGCAATCGGCGTATTTTCAAGTAATAATAAGTTCAAATACTTGAAAACTTCAGACCTTTTTGCGTTTGAAAGACCGCTGATGTGTTTAATCATTACGGCTTCAATTTCTTCTTGACCGGGAACATATACACCATCTTTGAACAAGTGAAGTTGTCCGTTTATTCTGATGATGTGATTGTTGTTTTTTATGTAGGTTGCGAATTTATCAAAGAGAAAACTGTTACCTTTGAAAAAGATTGGTTTTTTGAAGGCATCATCACGCAAAACAACTGACAATTCACTTTCGGAAAGTGGTTCTTTCAGAATATAAGTGTTCGTGATTCTAATGGTTTCCCTTGCTTCTTCAACCGAAAAATCACTTGATTGAAGTGTCAGAATGTAATTGAATAATGCCTGATTTCTACCATCACCAACCTTCATATCAAGGAATTCCATCGTCGTTTTCATTGGGAACAACCACTTTGGAAGTTCCTGATATTCTTCACCTTCCAAAATGTCATACAGCACTTCACGATCTTTTCCATCAATCTTCAGAACCTCATAACTGTTTTTGAAGCCTGATTTAATATCAATGTCACGCAAACCGCAAGCAAGTTTTGTTTTTGTGTAACACTTGTCAACCTTGCTATTCTTGAATAAAAAGTGCATACCTGACCGGCTTTTCAGTATTTTGCATCGAATTTCTTCTTTTTCACAAATTCGGAAAAGCAATTCGGACTGTTCTTCATCATCAATATCAATCAAAATAGCATCAGGGGCAAGGATACCTGCATATTCAGGAAGTGATCGCACCTGTTCAAGTGTCTTGAAATCAGTTCTATCCTTAAACTTTTCAATACATTTCTTGTTCTCGGTCATCACATAGCCCTTGAAAAAAGACACCTTCAATCACTTCCTTTCATCTGTGTGTGTGTGTGTGCAGCAATTTCACCATCCGATTGTACTTTTTCATAACTGTTTGTAACCGCTTGAAATCTGTTTCACACTTTTTCTTTTTGTATGAACCAACGCTTGTTGATGGGTATATATGTTTGATTTCTGCAATCTGCTTTTCAATTATTTCAATTTTTTCAGCAAAATAATTTTCAAGTTCTGCGATTGTTTCATCAGAACACCATCTTCCAACAAGTTTGAATATTTTGTTTGCCTTTTCAGTGGTGCAAGGGAAGAATTTATCAAGAATCAATTCCATATATCCTTCACCGTGTTCACCAAAGGTTCTGTGCCATTCAATTCTTAATACTTCCATTTCTACACCACCCCAAAATCCTTTAATCTGCGTAAAGCAAAATTTATATACCACTGTTTATCAAGTTTTGACGGAACTTTCACACCGTTCACTTCATCATTCCAAATAAAGCAATGTTCCGGGCTGTTTGTTATTTTTTCAGATTTACCGGTTCGGATGCTGACCTTTTTTACACCCGGATCACTTTCGTTCTTGGATGCAAAAATCCGAATACACTTTTCCTTTATCGGTGTTTCACCGTAAAGAATATGACTGTATTTATTACTGATTTTTGATACCAACTGAAATTCTTTCAAATCATTACAACCAAGAACGGTTTGTTCAACCGGAATGCCGTGCTGCATATAAGCGGTTACAGCCTTATTCAAGATTGGAAGATCATAATCCAAATCGGATAACTTTTTGATGTATGCACCTTTTACTTTCATTGCACCGGTTTCACGGTCAATAATCATATAGTTGTTTACATCCTTCTGAAAGATTTCACCGAAGAAAGTATCAAAGTCCATTTTCATTCCGGTTCGCTTTTCCCATTCCGAAACAATACTATCAATCTTGTCAAAATCACGGTCATAATCTTTGACTTTTACGATGATACCATCGGTGTTGTTTTGAACAAGTTTTTCAATAACCGGTTCAAGATGTTCAATTAAATCCAATAGAAGCAACTGACCATTTATGCAAATGCTGTTGTTTGACATTGGATCATATAATGCCGATGATCGTTGTTTCATCTGCCCGGAAATAGCGTTATCCATAATTTTGAATGGAAGTCTTGCTTTTTTATCACCTTTTCTTTTGAATTCAATGTTTGAATCGTGTATGAACTCAAAGTTTTCAGGGTTGTCCATTACCCTGTATCCAAAGTGATATTTCTTTTGAAGTGAAGGGTAGTATGCAGTAACATCTATTATCAGAAAATCGCCTTTTTCGTGATACTTCAAAATTGCACCGTGACCACCGCCCCAAGAATATGTATGGGGAACACCTGCAACAACCACATCCTGTGACTTTTCATAATCGTGATTTTCGGGGTTTTTATACCAATCTGCAATGTACTTGTATTTTTTCAAATCCAAGCAATCAAGCACCGGAAAATCAAATTCATCATCGAAGGATTGTCCTTTTCTGTTTCCACCAAGAATTTCTGCTGCCAACTGTGCTTTGGTTTTGGATAATGCTGCAAGCGGAAGTTTGAAGTGCTTGATGAAATACATCATTGTGTTGAATTCGTCAATACGCTTGATGAAAACCTGCATTGTCTGTTGAACATCGTGCCGACAATAAAATATTGTTTGTTCAATTTCCTTTTCGGTAAGTTTGCGATCAATATCAAAAGGAACATCGGTTTCTTTAATGTTGTTTCCCATAAACCCTTCAAAGGACTTCAAACCACGATCTGTTCCAAGCATCACATCATAGTTAATCAGCGGAATTTCTCTGAACATACTGCTGAATTTCCATCCGGGATTTCCCTTTGTGATGATAAAATCGTTGACTTTTTTCGCATCAAATCCACAAAGGATGCCTTTCAAAATATATTGGTCATAATGCCTTGAATTGAAGCCAACCCAAATGTTGTTGATGTTTTTATCATAAAAGGCTTGTAATTCATCAACGCTGTTGACAATTACAGTTTCTTTTTTCAAATCCGTGTCCATAATCACAACCAACCAATCAAATTTGAACACTTCAAAATCATAGAAAAGCATTGTTTCACCATCCTTTCAGAAAATTTCAAGGGGATAGGGATAGCCTATCCCCTTGATTACGATTATTCCACTTCAAAAACTTCGGTGATTGTATAGGTGCTGAATCCCTTTTTTCCTTCCTTGTAAGAAAGGGCATATTCAAGGTTTCCATCAATCGCTTCCATAACATCCATCAGAAGATTTCCATACTGCTTGTATGTTACAAATTCAATGTCAATTCCTGTATCAAGGGAACGCAAGAATTCATTGCAAATATGAACCTGAAAGCCTTCCTTGATGACCTGATTCATAAAGATTCGGCTGCCCTTGAAATCGCCGTTCAGAACCTTAAACCAAACAGTAACCATAGGATCACCGGCTTTGGAAGCGACAAGTTCCAACTTATCAATAGCAACTTCATATTCGCCGTGTGGAACTTCTTTGTACGATGTACCATTTTCCGCTGCTTCCTTTACATCGTTTGCAAGACCTGTGGTGTCAATCGCATTGTCGAACTGATCCCAAATGTTTTTATTTTCTGCCATAATAATTCACCTTTAACCTTTCAAAATTTAATTATTTTCTGTTCTTCTTGATCTGCGAACCCTTGTGGGTTTTTCTTCGTTTGCCGATTCGGTGACCGGGATAGAATCGTCTTTGTCGCCACCACCCGGTGTCCAAGTGCCTTCTTCCGTTTCAAACGGCGGTGCATCAGAATCATCCGGAACAGGAACTTCATCTTCACCCGGAATTGTTACTTCAACAGGCTGTTCATTTGCAGAACGGCTTTTTCTGCCCCTTTTCTGCGGTTCTGACGGCTTTTCATCAGTGGGTGTCGGTTTATCTGTACTTTCGCTTTTTACAGTTTCCTGACCGCCCTGCGACTTCCTGACAGCATTTCTATTTGCTTCATCGTACACCTTGAACAGTTCGTTGACATCAAGCGGAATATCCTTTGCATCAACTTTCAGCCTTCCACCACCGAAGATGACTTCGTTTGATTTGAAACTGAATGTTCTTTCATTGCCATCAGCAATAATTCTTGCGACAACATCAACCATACCGGCAACCTTTAATGCAACTTTATCCTGCATATTCGGTTTGATGGCGGTTATTTTATCGCCACCCCTCTTGGTGATGTCCTTTGATGTATCTTCGTGTGAAATCAAGATTATGTTTTCATAATCAAGAGCCATCAGGCGTTTCAGCGTATTCAGAAATTCACCCCTGACCATATCCCAAGCCTTGAAAGAATCGTCAGATTCGTGCTTAATTCCTAATTGCTCATACATATACAAGCGACAGTATTCATACAAATCTTCAAGAAGGTCAACAACAATGGTTTTGAAGTTGTTTTCTTTCTTTTCAAGTTCTGCAACAACATCCTTGAACACCTGCCAAGCAAGTGTTTTCTTGGTCATTCTACCTTCAACGGTAATTTCATCTTTAATTCTGATGTACGGTGCATCAACAAATTTGATGTTTCCGTCTGTGTTTAGCATAAGCGGAACAGGGAAGGCATTTGCAAATGTGGTTTTACCGCAAAACGGCTGCCCATAAATCCAAATAACCCTTTTTTCCACCTTTTCAATGTTTCTTCTTTTTTCACTTGGTAACTTCATAAAGTAGTTCCATCCTTTCTGACAGTATTCTAAAAATTCACAATAGGTACACATCCAACCTTTGTTTTGCTCAAATTCGGATGTTTCGTTGATTGACTTGATCTGCAAAAGAAAATCAATGACTTTTGTATAATCAAAATCAACCGATAGTGTTTTAACTTCAGCATTCTTCAGTTCTTCCCATAACCTTTGCCGGAATTGCTGTAAGTTTTCAGTTTTTTTCTGCTTGATGTTCACTTTTGGAACAAACAGAAAATTGATGCTGCGGATTTTCTTGCCGGGATTGCACTTTTCAAAAAAATATTTGTATAAGTGCAACTGCCTTGAACTTTTATAGTGGTTCATATTATTTGAATACTTGAAATCATAGATGTCATAAACATCCGGAACTTCTGCATCGTGAAACAATTTGACCGGTGCGAGAAGGTCTATAAAACCGTGAAAATCATCATCTTTGATTTCAACTTCATATTCCCCTGAAGGCAATACCGCTTTCGCCTTTGGTATTAAAAATTCAAGTTTAATTGCTTCGTTGATGTGGGAATCATCAATCACCGGGTATGACATAAAATATTGCTGAATTGCTTCTTCAACACTTTTTTCAATACCGGTGTGAAGTGCAGTTCCAAGAACAAGTGCGTTACTTGCATCTGTTGGTTCGTCTGTGGTTATTCCGTCAATATAACGCATTTTGTACTTGAAAGGGCATTTTTCAAAACATTCAACCCTGCTATGTGACCATTGCATTCTTTCACCCCTTTCACCATTGATTTGAATTCTTCAAATCCTTCCGGATAAAGAATCATTGCAATGCTGCCTGAACCGTTAATCTGCTTTATGTTGTGTTTCTGTAATTCGGAAGGTCTACCATTTGATGCTTTCAGTTCCGCATCAATACTGATTCCATTTACAACAATGTGCATATCAGGCAACCCTGCTTTGGAATACCCACCGCCCCAACGCTTTTCATAATATCCGATTGCCGGAACGGTCATTTTCTGTTTTTCTGTTCCCAAAGGGTACACACCGATTGATTCAAGCCACTTTTTCAAGCGATTTTCAAAGTTTTTTTCTGCTGCCATTCAATCACTTCTTCCGATTGATAATAGAAATTGAAATCAGGGTGATGCAGATAATAAGTACAACCAAAACTGTTTCAGTCATTGTTCTTCACCTCAGCTTTAATGTAAGAAGATTTTTTGGAAGTCTTGGAACACTCTGCTGCAATTTCAGGGTAGTTCTTTTTAAGTTTTGCAGAATCAATGGAAGTTGATGTTGACGGTGCAACATAAGTGATATTCAAAATGTCAGATTCAAACTTCTTTACACCAAATCTTTCCATCGCCTGTCTTAACTTGTCCTTCAGTTCTTTTTCCTGATCTTCACACTGCTTCTTCATTTTCACAACAGTTGCGATTTGCTGAAGAACCTGCAACTGCTGATTTTTGAATTCAGTCAGCCCTGTTTCTTCGTCAATAATCGCATCAGTGCATTCTGCATAGTTAATTGCTTGTTCGCATACATCAGAACAAGATTCCCTTTCAGGACACTGCACACAGCAACCTTCAAACTTTCCTTTCGGACAACTGTTTTTGCATTTAATCATTTGGTTTCAACCTTTCTTTGTTATGTAGATTTCTTTATACTGAACACCGAAATCCAACGCTTCTTGATGTGATTCAAAATAGATGTCAATCTGATTTCCGTTAATTGCACCACCACGATCCTGAACGGTGTATTCGTGATCGTCAATCCAAACCTTTGTACCGTATGGAAGTATGCTGATGTCCGCTGCAACGGTTACACCGGCAACTGCTGTTGTTCCATTTGCGGTTTTTACAATCGGTTTCCCACTTTCATCAGTTGGTCTATTTTCACCCCACTTTCCACAGCATTTTGAACATCCACAGTATGCAGTCAACTTGAATTCACCAAGGCTGATGTATTCAGGTTGTTCAGTAACAAAAGTTGTGCTTAATTTGGTTTCAATCGGTTCTGTTTTTATCTCTGCGGTTTTCATTTCAGGTCTTTTGCAACTACAAAGACAAATAATGAACAACGCCATTATCAACATCAGGATCAGAACCAAATCAAAATGTTTCTTCGTATTCCTTAAAAAGTTCATCGTCATAATCCTTTCGCATTTTTAATGTTTCTAAAATCACCCCTTCAACGCTGTTTTTCACCATTAAAATGTAATAGAAGCAATTCTTTGATTGACCTATTCGGTGTATTCGTTTCATTGACTGTTCAAATAATTCCGAACTTTGGGGAAGGGTAAAATATATAATTTTGTTTGACTTCTGAAGGTTTAACCCCATTGCACCGGCTTGATACTGAACAAAGGTGACTGAATCGGAATAGTTTTCATAGGCGGTCAGGTCTTTGGTATCACCATTTACAATAGAAATCGGCTTGTCCATCAAAGCAACCGCTTCCTTCATCAGGTTTAGTTCTTCTGTGAAATTATAGAAAACAATCAATCGGTCATCTGTTGAACCGACCAAATCAACGAACGCTGCCATCTTCGCTTTTGAATACTGACCGCACAACTGTCTTGCATACAGTCTTTTGGTCAGGGCAGTATCACCAATCAATTCTGTTCCATCGGGCAATTCCACAATGCTGTTTCGCATAAACCGTGAAAACTCTTTGCTGTTATTGACCATTACAGGAATTTGCATTTTTTCGGGAAGGTCAAACACTTCTTCGGTTTTCATAAAAATACAACCGTGTTGTTTCAATTTCGATTTCAAGCGGTCAACATTTTTGTAACCTGTGATTACCGGTATTTTGAACCCTGAATCATCGTCAATCCATTCTGTAACCACATATTGCCGATAGAACAAATCTTTGCTTATATTCCAACCAAGCAACTTCAACTGTGACCACAGTTTTTCATATTTTCCACCTGTGGGTGTACCGGAAAGAAGGATGCAGTTGTCAGGCTTCAATTTGTGTATGAACTTTGTCCTTTTTGCAGTCGGATTTGTTATCATTGAACTTTCATCAAGCATCAATGTGAAATGTTCAAGATTCAACAATTCAGGTCTGCGAAAAGCAAGTTCATAATTGATTACACCTGCTGTCAATGCTGCAACTTCTTCATCATCCTGAAGAACACTGATAAATCGTTCAAGTTCTTTTTTGTCAGTTAAATCAAAGGTGTCATAGCCGGAGTTATCAACAAGATGTGTAGCCCAATCTTCAATTTTTGATTTCTGACATATCAGCAATAAAGGTTCTTTCAAAAATCGTGATTTTTCAGAACCGACAAAGGTTTTTCCTAAACCCATATCAAGGAAATAACCAACCTTGTTGAACTGCTCGGTTTCTTCAAGGGCTTTTTGTTGATGTGGGTATAATTGAACCGCCATCAGTCATCACACCGATTGTTCCAAATTTCTTCCTTGGCAGTAGAACCACATTCGGTGCAGATTACAACTTCGGAATCTTCATCAAGTTCTGCTTTTCCACCGCAAAAAGGACAATCCTTGAAACTCTTTTCAGGTGTCAAGTCAATGTGTTTCTTTGCAAGACTGATTGCACCTTCGGCAATGTCCACATATTCTTCATCCCACGAATCGTGAATTGCTTTTCTAAATTCCTCAACTTCATAAGTTTCAAATTCAAAAGAAATTTTAAGTTCACACTTCTTTGTTCTGAACACCGTCAAAGAATTTGCATACTGTCCGATTGGTGTTACACAGAAAATGTGTTTAGTTGAAAAGATGGAAGCATCACCGCAAACCTTGGCATTGCCCCAAACCTTGGCATCACCGCAAACCTTGGCATTGCCCCAAACCTTGGCATTGCCCCAAACCTCGGCATCACCGCAAACCTTGGCATCACCGCAAACCTTGGCATCACCGCAAACCTTGGCATTGCCCCAAACCTCGGCATCACCGCAAACCTCGGCATCACCGCAAACCTTGGCATCACCGCAAACCTTGGCATTGCCCCAAACCTCGGCATCACCGCAAACCTCGGCATCACCGCAAACCTTGGCATTGCCCCAAACCTCGGCATCACCGCAAACCTCGGCATTGCCCCAAACCTTGGCATCACCGCAAACCTTGGCATCACCGCAAACCTTGGCATCACCGCAAACCTTGGCATTGCCCCAAACCTTGGCATCACCGCAAACCCAAGCCTTTCCATTGTGGGAAAGGTTGCTTTCCTTCTCAACATATCCACCAAGATCACCTGCTTTTACTTCATCACCGAAAGTGGTTGTGAAGTCAATACAAGCCTTGATTCTGTACAGGGTTCTTCCGAACCAATTTATTTTGCTTTCAGCAGTAAGTTCAAATTTTTTCATCGTGTTTAATTCCTTTCATAATTAGATAATTTTCAAATTTTGTTGGACTGATAAAGTAACGGAACTTTCCGTTTTTATAGACTGCATAACCGAAAGGTAATAGTCTTTTCTGTAAATCCCCACGCAATTTTTGTGGAATTACATTCAGCACCTTTGCAGCATATATAACAGATAAAGATTTTTCAGGTTCTTTAATTTCCCCTGTAAGCCACCCAATCGGAACTTTTAGGGCATCGGCTATTTGTTTCATTGCAACCGATCTTGGATAGTTAATACCGGTTATATACTGACTGATGTTCGACCTTCCGATACCGGTCATTCTTGATAGGTCTGATTGTGAAATACTCTGTTCTTTCATCACCGCCTTCAGCCTGTCCGAAAACATTTCATTGTTCATTTTGATTTCAACCTTTCCAAAGGTAGAATGTTATTCTACTTCTTCGGCAAAAAAAATTGTGTTCACTTCCTCTGCGGTCAAAGAAAGATGTTCGGACAACTTTTTGATTTCAGAAGCCTTGAATTCTCTTTTGTTATTGACCTTGTAGTTGAAGGTTGCAATGGTCATTCCAAGTGCCTGTGCGATTTCTTCCTGAACCATACCTTTTTCAACAATCTTTGCTTTTAACTTTGCAGTATTCGTCATTTGTTACACCTACCTTTCTAAACCCATATTTCATTATTTTCATCAAACATTTGACAGAAGATATATTCAAGCATAGGAACTGAAATTGAATTACCTGCTAATTTATATAACTGTGAATTCGCCCTATCTCTGCCATTGTAAAATGAATCAATTAAGGCTTGCTTCACTTTGTAAAAATCTTCATCACTAAATCCCATAAGACGAAAACATTCAAGTGGTGTATATTTTCGGCAGCGAAGATTTTCATCAATGATGTGCGGTTCCAAATTACCCCCCCCTTGCAATTTAATGATGGGGAAATGCCTGTTGGATCATAAACCCTTCCCTGATTGGGATTGGCTCGGTTTTTAGTTGGACAAACATTTCCTATCAATATAATTTGTTTATCAGCATTTATATTCAATCACCCCATTCATACTTTGATTCCCAAAACTTTTGAAATCCCTTGCAAGAAGGGTATTGGCGATATTTGTAATAGAATCAAGTTTTGTCGCACATTTACTTAATGTCACACCTTGTTGACACATATCAAATCCCATTGATGTCTGTCTATTGAACCGTGCCCCCCCCCTCTTATTGCGTTTGAAATTACTTTTTCTTTAAGTTGGGGAATAAGTTTTTGTGCTTTTTCATCCGATATGTAATACTTTTCATCCACGCACCGTTCAAGATAATCATTTAAGCATTTCAGAAGTTTCACAGGTTTTGGAAATTCAAATTGCCCTGTGTCAACATCATTTCTTATGCTGACAATAATAACCCTTTCACGATGCTGTGCAAGATCATAATTTTTAGCATCAAGCACCTTCCAATAATTGTTATATCCTGCATCTTCAAGCGATTTCAACACAATTCCGAATTCATTTTTGAATTTGTCGCTTGTAAGATTTTTTACATTTTCGGCAATAGCAATTTTGGGGCTGCAATGCTTGATTATACGCAGTGCATCAAAGAACAGATTTCCTCGCCCTTTTGAATCCTGAAAACCTTCCATTTTTCCTGCTTGGGAAAACGGTTGACAGGGAAACCCATAGGTTATAAAATCAACATCTGTCGGAAGTGATTTTTCATCAACTTTTGTTATATCCCCAAGGTTAAGCGATTCGGGAATGTTATGAATAACTGAATATGCCTTGGAAGCGTATTTGTCAAATTCACAATAGGCAACAACTTCAAATGGAATTTCAAGATTTGATAATGCCTTTTCAAAAGCCCCTATTCCACTAAAAAGTGATAGCAATTTAATCATTTGATTTCAACCTTTCTTTGTTATGTTCCCGGAAGAATGCTGCAACACCCTTCCGGGGCAATCGTGTTTTCAGTGCTTAACAGTATTTTGTAATATCAACCCATTCACCACTGTCTAACGCAAGAAGAACAGGAACAACATCATCAAGTTCAATGAATATTTCTTCAATCCATTCTTCAAGTGATTCATAGTCATATTCATTATCACCGGAATCATCCTGAAGATATTGTGACTTTGCAACCTTCATTCCCGGATGTGGGTTGATGGATTCAAGATAAAAGTTACATTTCGTTGGATCACCTTCAAGTTTCGGGTAACCAAATCCTTTATGAAGTTTCGCCATTGCTTTTCCGTCATCATAAAACCTTGTTTCAATATACATCTTTCATTAGTCCTTTCAATGTTAAGGTAATGTATTAAGTAGAACTTTGTTCTACCGTGATTACAGTATAGCACCAAGTAGAATGATTGTCAACCCCTTTTTATAAAATTTTTCTGAAAAAGTTGAAATCCATTCTATTTTATGATATAATGCAGTAGAATAAGATTGTAGGAAAGGGTGATACACATTTATGACAACAGGGCAAATTATTAAAATGCTGCGTGAAGAAAGAGGTATGACACAGGAACAACTTGCAGAAGCAATGGGGTATTCCCATAAATCATCAATCAACAAAATTGAAATGGGGAAGGCTGATCTTCCACAATCCAAATTGATTGCTTTTGCAAAAGTCCTTGGTGTTACACCTTGTGAACTTCTCGGATTTGAACCAACAAAAGCAACGGATGAACAAAAAGAACTTTGGGATAAAAAGTTTAATGAAAACCAAAGACTTCAAAAAGAAGTGTATTTGCTTGAAGAAATCCAAAAGAAATTTGGAAAAGAAGCAATCAAACTTCTTGATCTGTTCTGCACACTTAATAAACCCGGCAAGCAAAAAGCGGTTGAAACTCTTGAAGATTTATCTTCTATTCAAAAATACATAGAAAAGGAAAGTGATTGATTATGTTTATAGGTTTAGGAAAGATGCTTGGTAAATCTAAAATTCGTCTTGGTGTGGGCTTCCGCTTAACCAAAAGCAACGCATTTTATATATGGATTGTTCTTCTGTTTTACTATATGTTTCTAATGTGTTGGTACTGTTGTGTTCTTTGCTTTTGGATGATCTATGCCATAGGCTATGGGTTTTATGCTCTTATCAGATGGATTATTCGGAAAATCAAGGGTAACAGGTAACACTTATTTTCTTTATATTTTATTTTTTAGGGAAGTATCAAAAATTCAGCAACACTTATTTACTAATTATTCAAGTAAAAAGTAAGTGTTACCCTGTTACCTGTTACCTTTGAAAGATAAAAAGAAAGAACCGCCCGGTATTGCAGTACCAAGCGGTTCAAGGTTGAAACCAAAATCAGCAATGAAAACACGAAAAAGAATTCAAGGTGAAGTTGGTATATTCATTATATCACATTTCGCCTTGAAAATCAATCAGAAAGGCGAAAGATTATGAAAAATCCCAATGGATATGGTTCTGTTGTTAAGTTATCCGGCAACAGAAGGAAACCATATTGTGCAAGAAAAACATCAGGTTGGAATGACAAAGGCTATCCAATTTATATGGTAATCGGTTATTATGCTGAAAGAACTGAAGCAATGATCGCCCTTGCAGAATATAATAGAAACCCATTTGATGTTGACCTTGCAAAGATTACAATGAAAGAATTGTTTGAAAGATGGTCTGCAAGAGATTTTCCGAAGATGTCAAAATCATCTGCTTCAAGTCATAAGTCAGCATTCAAACACGCTGCACAACTGCACAATCTTCCATACAAAAGCATCAAAGCCTATCAGATGCAAGAAGTCATTGATAAATGCGGTTGTGGATATTCAACGCAAGGTGCAATCAAGAACCTTTTCGGACAGTTGGATTGTTATGCGATGGAACTTGATATAATAGTGAAAATGAATTCAAGTTTGATTCACGCTGCACCAATACCACCATCAAGTAAAGTTCCATTCACCGAAGAAGAAATTCAATCGGTTTGGGATATTGAATGTCAAGAATGGTGCGACAGCGTTTTGTTCTTGCTATATACAGGTTTCCGAATTGGTGAAATGCTGACGATTGAAAAAGCAAATGTTGATCTTGAACAGATGACGGTGAAAGGCGGTATTAAGACCAAAGCCGGTAAAGATAGAATTGTTCCAATTCATCCACGAATTCAGAAGTTTGTTATGCAGCGAATGACCGAAACCGGAAAGTATTTGTTTTCATACAACGGAAAGAAACTTTCTACAAGTCAATATTATATCTTTTGGAATCGTGTTATGGATGAACTTAAAATACACCATACACCGCACGAATGCCGACACACTTTCCGGTCAAGATTGGATTCAGCCGGTGCAAATAAAGTCTGCATTGATCTGATGATGGGACATAAATCAAAGGAAGTTGGTGAAAGAGTTTACACCCATAAAACCATTGATGAATTGAAGGAAGCCTTAAACCTTGTAAAATAGCAAGTAACAGGTTAGTAACAAGAAAAAGCGGAAACCCTCTAAAATCAAGGGTTTCCGCTTCTCTTTGAAATGTTATACCATAAAAGAGCGCGGCGCTTTCTCTTGTATTTGGGAAAGCGCCGCATTCTTTTATAATTATTTGCAATAATTCAAAAAAATGTTATAAATAGGAACTTTTTGCTTGACATAATGGACATTGGTTGATATAATAATAAAGCTGTCCATTTGATTCATTAGCTCAGTTGGCAGAGCACTTGACTTTTAATCAAGGTGTCCGGGGTTCGAATCCCCGATGGATCACCAAAGTCCCGATTGCGTAAGCAATCGGGACTTTATTTTTTGCACGTATCAATTTCGCTCTGCTAATGCACTGCTGTGCTTTCTTTTTTACCCTTTGAATTTGAGCCTGACAGTTCTGATATGCTTACCGCCGCATTATGCGGTATCGGTTTCCATTCAACCTTTGTAAACAATGCTATCACAAGCGAGAGCTTTCCTATAAGGTCAAACAGGGGAAAGGTGAAGCAGAACCAAATCTTTTTATACCATTTAATCGGTTTTATTCGCGAGTTCTCGGCGATAAAAACATAAGCGGCGGTTATCATTGATGTGACCCACGTTTTTAACGTCCAATAAAGCGTTGCACAGGTGAGCGTGTAGTAAGCTCCGAACTTCGCCGATCCGATTATAAGCAGGGATATTTTGAGAGCGTATACGATAATGCGTTTAAGAACAGTGTATAACGAACGGGGAAATATGGTGGTGAGCATATCGTAGCTCATTATGCGGTTAAGAATTTGTTTGCTGAACGGCTGCTTGCGGTTTTGCTTCGGGAGTACAAATATATTTACAAAAAGTTTGCCGCCCGATTCGGCAAGCGCTTGCAGATGACCCTTTGCCCAGCGGATACGCTGGCGCATAGCTGTCTTTATATCGACAGGCTGTTCGTCATAAAAAATCGCATTGTTGTTGAAAGAAATTCTGTAACCGTTGACGACCGCGTCGGCGGAAAGTGCCCTGTCCTCTGTGAGTGAGGTATAGTTCCAGCCGTTTTCGATGATTTCGTGCGACATTAAAAAGCCTGTGCCCTGTATACGCGAGGCAAGCCTGAAAACAGATTTTGCACGGTGCTCGTTTCTTACGGTTCTCAGCCAATGCAGTGCGTATGAGGCGGATATCCAATTGTCATCGAAATTCTTTGTGTTGCGGTATCCGACTATCAGCTTTTCACCCGCGTCAAAAGCGTCGTTCATTCTTGAAATGTAATCTTCTTTTAAAAGGTTGTCCGCGTCGAAAACGAAATAGCCTTCAAATGCGTCAATCCCATAGTCTCTCCTTATACATTCAATTAGAAATTGCAAAGCATACCCTTTGGTGCGGTGTTCGTTATCAAAACGCGTGTAGCACACCGCTCCGCTTTTTTCGGCTATCTCGGCAGTATCGTCGGTGCAGTTATCAGCCACAACAAAAATTTTAACAAGCTCGGCGGGATAGTCTTGCAGCCGTATGCTTTCAATGAGATTGCCTATAACCGCTTCCTCGTTGCGCGCGGCAATCAAAACAGCATATTTGTGCTGTTTTTCGGCGGGCGGAAAGGCTCTCGTAGCAAAAAGCCCTGTAATTTTGAAGATAATTTTGTATTTCCAAAGCCAGCCGAGTATCGCGCTTATGAAAGCCAATACCGCTATAATACCGTGTACTGTTGTAATATAACCGTTCATATAATCACCTTAGGTTTTTTGCCAACTGTATAAAAATCCCCGAAACCGCGTGATTTCGGGGATTTGTGAATTTCCTTAAAGCAAATAAATTATTTAAGCTCTACGGTAGCGCCAACCTCGGTGAGCTTAGCCTTCATAGCCTCAGCGTCATCCTTGGAAACAGCTTCTTTGAGGGTCTTAGGAGCGCCGTCAACAAGAGCCTTAGCCTCAGCAAGACCGAGACCTGTTATCTCACGAACAGCCTTAATAACCTTAATCTTTTCGCTGCCTGCTGCTGCGAGAACAACGTCAAACTCAGTCTTCTCCTCAGCTGCTGCTGCGCCGCCTGCTGCCGGAGCTGCTACTGCAACTGCTGCTGCTGCGGATACACCGAACTCCTCTTCTACTGCTTTAACGAGCTCAGAAAGCTCAAGAACTGTAAGAGTTTTTAACTCTTCGATCATAGCTGTGATTTTCTCAGATGCCATTTTTTATTCCTCCAAATATTTTATAGTTTTTTAATTATTCAGCGTCAGCGGAACCGTCTTTATCAACGATAGCCTGAACAGCGCGGGCAAATGCCGCGATAGGTGCCTGGAATGCTCCGAGCACGGTAGCAAGCAGAACCTCTTTCGAGGGCAGCTTTGCAAGAGAATCAATAGTGTCAAGGTCGATAACCTTTCCGTCAAGGAAACCTGCCTTGATTTTGAAATTCTCGTGAGATTCCGCAAACTTGCAAAGAATTCTTGCAGCAGCGGTATAATCTTCGTTAGAAAGGGCGACAGCCGTTGTGCCTTCAAGTACAGACTCAATCTCCTGAACGGAAGTACCGTCTATTGCACGGCGGAGAATAGTGTTTTTAACTACGAAGTAGTCAACGCCGTTCTCACGGAGTTCTTTACGAAGAGCGGTATCATCGGTCACGTTGGTACCCTTGTAGTCAACGACTAAACCGGTGACGGCGCCTGCAATCTTTTCGGAAAGCTCGGCAACCTGCTTTTGTTTTTGTTCTAAAACCAATGCGTTAGGCAATTTGTTTCACCTCCGAGTAGTAAGTAAAAATGCCTGTCCAAAAACGAGGACAGGCATAAATCAACACAAATTAACTTACACGCAACCTCGGCAGGCGAAAACTTACGGCTTGACGCCACCTGCTGTCTTTGGAACTGCAACAATGGGATTATACAACACATTTGTCTTTATGTCAAGCATTTTTTCCTCGGATATTATTTTATTTCGGATAATATGAAGTATTGTGTTTAAAATCCTTGAAAAATGTTGTATTTCATTGTATAATGATACGTAATTTATTTACTAATTCATTATATTGCGGGGTTATGTTATGGTAAAAGCTGTTGTAGGCGCAAACTGGGGCGACGAGGGCAAGGGTAAAATAACCGATATGCTCGCGGGTAATGCCGATATTGTCGTTCGTTTTCAGGGCGGTGCTAATGCAGGGCATACGATTAAAAACAAATACGGCAAGTTCGCGCTTCACACATTGCCGTCGGGCGTGTTTAACGAGGGTGTTATCAACTGTATAGGTAACGGCGTCGCGCTTGACGTTGAAAAGCTGCTGCACGAATATAACGATGTGGTTGCCAAGGGCGTTCCTGCACCGAAATTGGTTATTTCGGAACGCTGTCAGATGGTAATGCCTTATCACGTGCTTTTTGATGTTTATGAGGAAGAACGTCTCGGCAAAGCGAGCTTCGGTTCAACGAAATCGGGAATTGCTCCTTTCTATTCCGATAAGTACGCAAAGATCGGTTTTCAGGTTTGCGAGCTGTTTGATGAAAAAGCGCTTCGTGCAAAGCTCGAACGCGTTTTAGAGGTCAAGAATATTCTTATAGAAAATCTATATAAAAAATCGCCGCTTTCGGTTGACGAAATATTTGAAAAACTGATGTCCTGGAAAGAGGGTATAGCGCCCTTTGTCGGTGATGTGCGCAAGCTCGTATATGAAGCCGATAAAGCCGGCAAGACCGTTCTTTTGGAGGGTCAGCTCGGCACCCTTAAAGATACCGACCACGGAATTTATCCTATGGTTACCTCTTCAAATACAATAGCGGGCTACGGTGCTGTCGGTGCGGGAGTTCCGCCGTATGCTATAAAGGAAATTTATACGGTCATCAAGGCTTACTCGTCTGCTGTCGGTGCGGGCGCTTTTGTCAGCGAAATATTCGGCGACGAGGCAAAGGCTATGCGCGACCACGGCGGCGACGGCGGCGAATACGGCGCTACCACAGGCAGACCGCGCAGAATGGGCTGGTTTGACGCTGTTGCTACGCGTTACGGCTGTGAGGTTCAGGGCACTACGCACGGTGTGCTTACCGTTGTGGACGCACTTGGGTATCTTGATGAATTAAAGGTATGCGTAGGGTATGAAATAGACGGCAAGGTAACGCGTGATTTCCCTGTTACGGGTCTTCTCGAAAAGGCAAAACCCGTATATGAAACCCTGCCCGGTTGGAAATGCGACATAAGCGGAATAACAAAGTATTCCGACCTGCCAGAAAACTGCCGAAAATATATAGAGTTTATCGAAAAAGAGATAGGCTTTGAAATAAAGCTGGTAAGCAACGGCCCCGCAAGAGAAAATATTATCGTAAAGGAATAGGGTTATGAATTTTACACCGATTGATAATAAAGGTCTTGTGGACGGATTTTGCATAGTAAAGTCAGCCGAGCGCAAGGTGTCGTCCAAGGGTGACGCATATCTTGATCTAATGCTCGGCGACCGTGACGGCGAGATCAACGCAAAACTCTGGCGATATGTTGAGGAAATACACGGGGTCTACGAAACAAACGACATAGTAAAGGTGAGAGGTACAATATCGCAGTATAACGGTGCGGATCAGTTGCGCGTTGAAAAGATACGCCACGCCGCTGAGTCCGACGGCGTTAATATTGAAGATTTTGTAAAAAGCACCGCATATTCGGGAGAAATGATGTATAACGAGCTTATAGGCATAGCTTCCGAGTTTAAAGATAACGACCTTAAAGCGATAGTTACGGGGATATATGAAGAAAACCGTTTGAAATTGCTCTATTGGCCCGCGGCATTTAAACTGCATCACGCGGTGCGCGGTGGATTGTTGTTCCACACACTCTCAATCGTTCGGCTTGCCGAGGGTGTTTGCAAGGTTTATCCGTTTGTTGACAGGGAACTGCTTATATCGGGCGCTATGCTGCACGACATTGCGAAGACTGTTGAATTTGAAGTTTCCGACACGGGTATAGCCTCGGGTTATTCCGCCGAGGGCAATCTTCTCGGTCATTTGGCTATGGGCGCTATGATGATTGAAAAATACGCAGAAAAAGCAGGAATCAACCGCAAAACGGCGGTCTTGCTTGAACATATGGTTCTTTCACATCACGGCGAACCCGATTTCGGTGCCGCTGTTCGTCCTATGTTTATTGAGGCGGAACTGCTTTCCGAGCTTGACCTTATGGATTCGAGGGTATACGAAATGCAGGAGGCGGTATCGTCGACTAAGGGCGGCGAGTTTTCAAACAGAATTTGGGCGATGGATAACAGGAAGTTATACAATCATTCAAGAAGCGATATGAATAACGCGACAAAATTGTTCTGATAATAAAAAAGAATACAGGGGACATTTAGTGCCGTTTATATTAAATGTCCTTATACTGTATAAAATATTTTAAAAACGGCAGAATGGAGAAAATTATGAAAATAACAAAAGATATGCTTATAGGTGAAGTGCTTGATATTGACAGCGGTGCCGCTGAATTTTTCTTTGAAATAGGTATGCATTGCTTGGGTTGCCCCGCATCGAGAGGCGAGAGCATTGAGCAGGCGTGCGAGGTTCACGGAACCGACTGCGATGCTTTGGTAGAAAAGCTCAATAAATATTTTGAAAACAAATAATGTATAATTTGAGTAAAAGGCTCAGTGTGATTGCCTCGCTTGTTAAACAGGGAGCGCGCGTGTGCGATGTGGGAACCGACCACGGCTATCTGCCGATAGCGCTTAAAAAAAGCGGTTTGGTTTCAAGCGTTATCGCAACGGATATACGTAAAGGTCCCTTGGCGAACGCCGCGGAAAATGTGGCTTTATCAGGTGTGAACGGCATAGAACTGAGACTTTGCGACGGGCTTGATTCGGTTTCGAGCAATGAAGCTGATACGGTTGTTGTTGCAGGTATGGGCGGCGAGGTTATTTCGGGTATTATAGCTCGGTGCAGTTGGCTGAAAAATGACAGGATAACGCTCATTCTCCAACCTACAACGTCGCCCGAGTTTTTGCGCCGCTTTTTATACAGCAACGGTTTTGAAATACAAAAAGAGCCTGCCGTGCTTGAATGCGGCAAGGCTTATTCCGTTATGAAGGTAAGATTTACCGGCAAGGCTTATGCTTTGCCGGAACATTTTTACTATATCGGAAAGATAGATGCCTTGGAAAGCGACGGCATTGAATACATAAACAGGCAGTATAGACGCTGCAAAAACTGTGCTGACGCATTGGCAAACAATGCGGATAATAAGGAAAAATTCACTTATTATAAATCGGTCGCCGAAAAACTTTATGAAGTAATCGGAGGTGAGGAAAATGGCATTTGACGGAGGAATGTTATACAAGGTCAAAAATGAGCTTTTGACGGCGGTTGACTGTCACGTTGATAAGATATATCAGCCCTCACGTGATGAACTTATCATTTCATTCAGGAAAAAAGGTTTTGTAAAGCGTGTTTTTATTTCGGCAAGACCCGGCGCCTCGCGCATACATTTCACCGAAAACAAGTTTGAAAATCCTGAAACTCCGCCGATGTTTTGTATGCTGCTGCGTAAACATCTTTCCTCTGCGCGTCTTGTCTCGGTTGAACAAAACGGTTTTGAGCGCGTGTTGGAGCTTGTGTTTTTTGCTGCCGATGAAATGGGCGACCGCGTGACGTTGCGGCTTGTTTGCGAACTTATAGGAAATCAATCAAACATAATACTTGTGGGTAATGAGGGCAGAATAATTGACAGCGTCCGCCGAAGTGATATTGAAAGCGGAAAGCGGTTAGTTCAACCGGGCGCCCGTTATGAATATCCGACATCCCAGCAAAAGCTCGATCCGACGAGAGAAAACATAGCAAATATTTGCGCCGAACTGTTTTCGTTTGGCGATATACCGCTATCAAAGGCGCTGTTAAGGACTATAAACGGATTTTCTCCGCTTATATGCCGTGAGATAGCCTGCCTTGCTTCGGGAAATGACGTTTTTGTGTCAGAATGTGATAAGAACAGCGTTAATAACGCCGTTTCGTCGGTTATCGGCGCACTTTCAGATCAGGGAACGCCTGTAATGCTTACCGAAGAAAACGGTACGCCGTTTGATTATTCTTATGTCGATATATGCCAATACGGAAATAAATTTACCAAAAGACAATTCGGAACGTACTCCGAACTGTTAGACGGATTTTATACCGCGCGCGATACTGCCGCGAGAATATCCCACTCGGCTAAGGATATTATCAGGCTTGTTGAAAACTTGAAGACAAGGGCGGAAAAAAGGCTTGCTTTAAGGCTTGACGAATTAAAAAACTGTCAAAACCGCGAGGAGTACAGGATTTTCGGTGAGCTTTTAAAGGCGAATTTGTATGCTATACAGCAGGGAAGCCGTTTTGCAGAGGTTCCGAATTATTATGACGAATCGTTGAATACGGTGCGCATACCTCTTGACCCTTCACTTTCGCCTGCGGCAAATGCGGCAAAGTATTTTAAGGATTATAAAAAAACCTATACCGCCGAGCAACATCTGAACACGCTGACCCAAAATGATAAAAGCGAAATAGAGTACTTCGACTCCGTGCTTGACAGTATTTCAAGGTGTACCGCACTGTTGGATATTAATGAAATACGGGAAGAACTTGCCGATGCGGGTTACCTTCGCAGTACCGCCAAAAAACAAAAGAAAAACAATAAAGGAACGGCATTGCTTGAATATACTTCAAGCGAGGGATACCGAATAGTTGTCGGCAAAAACAACCGTCAGAACGATTATATAACTACGGTGCTTGCGGCTAAAAACGACCTCTGGTTTCACGTAAAGAATATCCCCGGTTCCCACGTTGTAGTTATGTGTAACGGCGGCGAGGTTTCCGATGAAACAGTTTCGGCTGCGGCACAGCTTGCCGCGTACCACTCAAAGGCGTCTTCTTCGTCTAATGTTCCTGTCGATTATACACCTGTCAAATATGTAAAAAAACCGAACGGTTCAAAGCCCGGAATGGTAATCTATACCACTAATAAAACAGTATACGTAACACCAAAGGAGATAACGTTATGAATATCGGTGTTTCAACCGCGTGTTTTTATCCGCTTGAAACAGAGGTCGCCTTTGAAGATCTCGGAAAAGCAGGCGTAAAAAATGCAGAGATATTTTTCAATGCCGATTGCGAACTTAAAGACAGTTTTATTGATATGCTGATCGACATAAAAAACGAATACGGAATTAACGTTTCGTCGGTTCACCCTGCGTCTGCTTTTACGGAATCGTTTGTCTTCTTTTCGGCTTACGAAAGACGGTTTACCGAGGGTATTCAAAACTATTGCCGATACTCTGAAATTGCGGCAAGGCTCGGAGCAAAGTATATCATTATGCACGGCGGCAAGCTGAACTCTGTCCTTAGTGATGAAGAATACTGCGAGCGGTTTATGAGAATTAAGGAAGCGGTCCGAAAAAACGGCGTTACCGTTTTACAGGAAAACGTTTTGCGGTTAAGAGCGGGGGATATAGAGTTTTTAAAATCAATCCGCAACATTCTCGGTGACGAAGCCGAAATGTGCCTTGATATAAAGCAGGCGTTGCGCTGCGGATATGACCCCTATGAGCTTATTGACTTGTTTTACAATAATATAAGGCATTATCATATCAGCGACCACAACCTGTCGTCAGATTGCCTTTTGCCGGGCAGGGGCGGCTTCGATTTTGGGGAGTTTTTCAAAAGACTTAAATCCTTCGGCTATAACGGCTCCTGTATTATTGAAGTATATAACAACGCTTATAAGGATTACAGCGAAATATATCGGTCGTATGAATTTTTACAGCAATATCGTTAGGGGGTATTCCTTTGTTTTCAAGGTTGAAAAGCGTGGGACTGTTCGGAATAGAGTCATATATGATAGAAATTGAGGCAGATGTTTCAACAGGACTGCCGTGCTTTGATATAGTCGGTCTTCCCGATACGGCCGTTAAAGAATCGCGCGACAGAGTGCGTTCTGCTATTAAAAACTGCGGTTTTAAATTCCCTATGGGAAGAATAACGGTAAACCTTGCGCCTGCCGACCTTAAAAAAGAGGGCGCGGTCTATGATTTGCCGATACTTCTTGCTATTTTAAAGGCGTCTGGTCAGATAAAGAACGATTTTTCCGACAGTGTGTTTATCGGCGAGGTGGCGCTTGACGGCAGGATCCGTCCGATAAACGGTGCGCTTGCCATTACTATTACCGCAAGACAGAACGGTATAAGCAACATATTTGTTCCAGAAGATAACGCAAGAGAAGCGGCGGTTATAAGCGGTATAAAAGTATTTCCTGTTTCAAATATAAAACAGATAATAGAGCATTTGACTGGCGAAGTGGAATTAAAACCGTCTGAAAATACGGTTCCGCAGCAAGAGCGCAATATAAGACATCTCGATTTCAGCGATGTCAAGGGTCAGACCGCCGCAAAAAAGGCTCTTGAAATTGCCGCTGCGGGAGGGCACAACATACTTCTAATAGGTCCACCGGGAGCTGGCAAAAGTATGCTCGCAAAGCGTTTGCCTACAATACTGCCCGAAATGACCTTTGAAGAAAGCATTGAGACAACAAAAATACACTCAATAGCGGGAATTTTGGATAAAAACAATCCTATAATAACCGAAAGACCGTTCAGGTCGCCGCATCATACTATATCGCCCGCGGGACTTACAGGCGGCGGCACCGTGCCAAAACCGGGTGAAATATCGCTTGCTCACAACGGTGTGCTTTTCCTCGATGAATTTCCCGAATTCAGGCGTGAGGCAATGGAAGCAATGCGTCAGCCTATTGAGGACGGAAAGGTCACTATATCAAGGGTAGCAGGCTCGCTTACATATCCGAGTTCTATTATGCTTGTAGCCGCTATGAACCCGTGCCCCTGCGGATTTTTCGGACACCCCACACGTACCTGTATATGTTCACAGAATGCGGTACGTAAGTATTTGAATAAAATTTCGGGACCTATGCTTGACCGACTTGATTTGCATATCGAAGTTCCGCCTGTTGATTATAAATCGCTTAGTTCCGCGGCTCCGTGCGAGACTTCGGCTCAAATACGCGATAGGGTAAACAAAGCGCGCAGGATACAGGTGAAACGCTATGAGGGAACAGGTATTACCTGTAATGCCAGACTTACCCCCGATATGTTGAAAGAATACTGTAAAACGACCGACGACGCTAATGAGTATTTGCGTATCTCATTTGACAGACTCGGTATGTCAGCCCGTGCTTATGACAGGATTTTGAAGGTCGCAAGGACGGCGGCGGACTTGGAAGGAAGCGAAATAATAAAAAAATCGCATATTTTTACAGCAATTTCGTTCAGAAGTCTTGACAGAAAGTATTGGGGCGAGTAAAATAGATATATCGCGATTTAATGTTTCCCGCTTTGCGGGAATATGGGGGCGTAGCTCACCTGGGAGAGCGCTACATTCGCATTGTAGAGGTAGTGAGTTCGAGTCTCATCGTCTCCACCAAAAAAGCACTTGCATTTGCAAGTGCTTTTTTTAATGAAATTCGATATGCGAAATATAACTACAATGTAATCACAGATATTTTATTGACGTGTTATGCGAACAAATGAATTCAATGCCGGGGTATTTCGCTTTCAGTATTTCTGCAAGAGGTTCAACAACAACATCTTCGGTGTTAAAGTGTCCTGCGTCATATACCGCAATGTCGTATAATTGCGAATCTATAAAAACGTTATGTTTTACGTCGGCAGTAATAAGCGCGTCGCAACCGAAATCAGCCGCGTCTGACAGGAATTCGCCGCCGCTTCCCGAGCAAACAAGAACCTTACTTACTGTGTGAGAGCACGGGGTATACTTTACACGGACATTTAGGCTATTGCTTATAATCTCTGCGAGTCCGTCGGCAGAGCAGGGCGTTATATTCCCAATCCGCACACAAAATCCGTCATGCGCTTTAACGGGCGTTATATCGGTTAGACCGAGCCGTTCGCACAGACAGTCGTTTACGCCGCCTTTGCCTACATCAAGATTAGTGTGCATAGAAATTACCGAAATGCCTTTTCTTATAAGTTCATATACAACAGAACCTGATTTGCAGCTTTTTAATCCGCCGAATATAACGGGGTGGTGGGATATTATAAGGTTGCAGTCGATTTCTGCGGCGGTTTTGATTGCAGACAAATCGCAGTCAAGCGTTACAAGCGCTTTCCCGACCTTTGCTTCACCGTCTCCTACAAGGAATCCTGCATTATCAAACTCGGCGGCATCGGTTACAGGAAATTTTTCGTTAAGGAAACCGAAAATATCGTTAACAGTTACAGTATTCATAAATGTTATGCCTTCTTGGAAAACGAATCTTTGAGTGCAACCGTTCTGTTAAATACGGTTTTTTCCTTTGTTGAATCAGGATCAATGCAGAAATAACCCTGACGCATAAATTGGAACACATCGCCGACGTTTGCGTCTGCAAGCGAAGCGTCGATTTTGCAGTTGTCTATAATCTTCAACGAATCAGGATTAAGGTTTTCGGCAAACGAAGAAACGCCTTCTTCATCGCTTGGATTGGGGACATTAAACAGACGGTCGTACAGACGTACTTCCGCATTTATGCAGTTCTCGGCGTTCACCCAATGCAGAGTGCCTTTGACCTTTCTTCCGTCAGGTGTTTCGCCGCCGTAGCTTTCGGGGTCATAGGTGCAGTGAACAACGGTTATATTACCGTCGGCATCGGTTTCGTGCGAGGAATACTTGATATAGTAAGCCCCTTTGAGACGGACCTCCTTTTGAGGACAAAGCCTGAAATATTTGCCGGGAGGGTCGAGCATAAAATCGTCCTGCTCTATAAAGATTTCCTTTGAAAAGGTGACCTTGCGTTTTCCGAGTTCAGGCTTATTCGGATTAATTTCTATTTCAATTTCTTCTGTTTTGCCGTCGGGATAGTTGTCGATTACTACCCTTAACGGGCGGAGTACTGCCATTGTGCGTTCTGCGTTTTCATTAAGATTATCGCGAACGCAGGATTCAAGCAATGCATAATCAATAACGCTGTAAGCCTTAGAAACTCCTATCTTGTCAACAAATGCACGAATTGCCCCCGCAGGGTATCCGCGCCGTCTCATACCGCAGATTGTTGCCATTCTCGGGTCGTCCCAACCGATTACAAGCCCGTCGTTTACGAGCTTTAAGCATTTGCGCTTGCTGGTCAGAGTATAATTGATATTCATACGCGCAAATTCTATCTGCCTCGGCGGATTTTCTATATCGCACGCCCTTAACACCCAATCATAAAGAGGACGGTGGTTTTCAAATTCCAATGAGCAAAGCGAGTGGGTAACACCCTCTTTTGCGTCGCTGAGCGGATGCGCAAAATCGTACATAGGATAAACACACCATTTGTCGCCAGTGCGGTGATGCGGTACTTTCATTATTCGGTAAATTATCGGGTCGCGCATATTAAGGTTAGAGGACGACATATCTATCTTCGCCCTTAAAACCATCGCTCCGTTGTCAAACTCACCGTCGGTCATACGCTTAAACAATTCGCGGTTTTCCTCTATCGGACGGTCGCGATACTTGCTTTCTTTGCCCGGCTCGGTGAGGGTTCCGCGCATTTCGCGAATTTCATCGGCGCTTGATTCGTCAACAAAAGCAAGCCCCTTGTCAATCAGCTTTAACGCACACTCGTACAGAAAATCAAAGTAATCCGAGGCATAGTAAACATTGTCCCAATGAAAACCGAGCCACTTTATGTCTTCTTTTATGGCGTCGGTGTACTCCACGTCCTCCTTTACGGGATTGGTGTCGTCAAGCCTTAAATTGCAGGTTCCGTTGTATTTTTCAGCGGTTGCAAAATCAATGCAGATTGCCTTTGCGTGACCTATATGAAGATAACCGTTGGGCTCAGGCGGGAAACGGGTCTGAACGTGATTATATACGCCTTCTTTTAAATCTTCATCAATAAAATCGTGTATAAAATTGGATGGTGCGGTTGTTTCTTCGGCACCTGAAATTATTTTTTCTTCCATTGTCTGTTCTCCGTATTAATTAATCTCTTTTATTGCGCCGTCAATGCGTTCAAGACAGCGCTCTTTGCCGAGAACCTTCATAATACTGCAAAGGTCGGGAGTATTTCTTCTGCCCGTAACCGCTATTCGCAGTACCGTACTCAAATCGCCTGCGTGACCCTTGTATTTTTCGGGTTCGGCTTTGTATTGCTTTGTCTCGGCGGCAAAACCGATTTCTGCCGCAATGGCTTTAATTTTGTCAAACCATTGCTGTCGGTCGTCGGCGGTATCGTATATTTTCTTATACCTTTCAAGGAAACATACTGCGTCTTCGGGTTTAATGTTGTCGGGCAGGGTGTAGTCACGTTTGTAAAGCTCATCGTAAAAATATGAGAAATAGTCCTTAGCTTCGTTCCACTTTGCAATATCCTTGCGCGGTTTCTGAACATCTCTGTCAATAGCAAGAACCGATTTTGTATAATCAGCGTCCTTTGTTAAGATGCCGTAAAATTCGCCGTCAAACTCCTTTGCCCATTCGGTAAGTTTGTCATAAACAGAACCGCTTGAAAGACGGGAAATGCAGGTTTTGCTTACATCGTTCAGTTTGTTTTCGTCAAACAGTGCGCCCGAAACGCTCATCTTTTTAAGATTAAACCTGAATTTCTTATAGTCCTCGTTTTGATTGGCGCGGCGCCAATCCTCAAAATCGGAGGCTGCTATTGTCATAAGATATTCAATAACGCTTTGCGAATCATAACCCTGTTCTGCAAAGAAATGTACGGCGGCCTCAGGATCCTTGCGCTTTGAGATTTTGCGCTTTGCGCCGTTTTCCGATTTCATAATAGGGGAAATATGCCCGTATTTAGGCGGTTTAAACCCAAGAATTTTAAATAACTGCAAATGCTTCGGCACAGAGGAAATCCATTCGTCGCCCCTTAAAACGTGGGTCGTGTGCATAAGGTGGTCGTCAATAGCATGTGCAAAGTGATATGTCGGTATGCCGTCTGATTTTAAAAGAACAAAATCCTCGTCGTTTTCGGGCATTTCTATTTTACCCTTTACGCAGTCGTCGAATATGACCTTGCGGCTTTCGTCACCCATAGATTTAAGCCTTATAACAAACGGCTTGCCTTGGTCTATAAGTTCCTTTGCTTCGGTGTAGGTGATATTGCGGTGTTTCGCCCATTCACCGTGATAACCTGTGCGTATCTTTCGTTCTTCTTGTATTTTGCGCGTTTCGTCAAGTTCTTCTGCGGTGCAAAAACAAGGATATGCAAGTCCCTGCTTTATAAGATCTTTAACATAGGTCTTGTAAATTTCTGCACGGCGGCTTTGCTGATAGGGTCCGTAATCGCCGCGCTCCTCAGTTCCGCTTATAAAGCCTTCGTCAATTTCAATGCCGTAGCGTTTAAGACCTTCTATTATATCTTCTATTCCGCCTTCAACCTCGCGCTTTTTGTCGGTATCTTCAATTCTTGTAAAGAAAATGCCGCCCGTTGAGGTTGCGGTTATTCGGTTGACGAGGGCGGTAAAAAGTGTGCCGAGATGAAGATATCCCGTGGGGCTGGGGGCTATTCTTGTAACCCTTGCACCGTCAGCCAAATTGCGCTGCGGATATAAACTTTCATAATACTCAGGTGTTTTTTGTATGTCGGGCAGTAATAATTCCGCCATCATTTCGTTTTGGTTCATAGTTATCTCCGTTTCGCCTATTGCGGCTTTTATATTATCTGTCGTTCGTTAGGAGCTTGTTAAGCTCTATCATAAAGGTGTTAATGTCCTTAAATTGGCGGTAAACGGAAGCAAAACGAACGTAAGCAACCTCGTCAATGCCTTTAAGTTTTTCCATTACCAGCTCGCCTATCTTTTCGCTGCTTACCTCGCGGTCTAGAGAATTTTGAATTATTGATTCTATCTCGTCAATCATATTATCAAGCGTGTCGATTGAAACGGGGCGCTTTTCGCAGGCACGCAAAAGTCCTGTCATTAGCTTGTCCCTGTTGAAGGTTTCACGCGATTTGTCTTTCTTTATGACAATAATCGGAAGGCTCTCTATTATTTCATACGTTGTAAAACGCTTTGCACATTTAAGACATTCGCGTCTGCGTCTTATGCGTTCGCCTTCATCGGTGGGTCTGGAATCAATTACCTTGCTTTCTTCATATCCGCAAAAAGGACATTTCATACTTAAAACCGCCTTAACTATCAAATTAAATACAGATTTATTATACAATACGTACCAAAAAATTACAAGCATTAAAATAACTGTTGCCTTAGTGTAAAAAATTTGGTAAAATAATAAAAAAGTTTGAGCCGAGAGATATTTGCGCTGTCGGCAGATTGGAGAACAAAATGAGCAGTTTTCAATTGGAGAAACCCGTATCGGGCGATACTGTTGCGGTGTTGCATACGACCAAGGGCGATATTAAAATAAAACTCTTTCCCGATAAAACGCCTAAGACGTTTGAAAATTTCACGACCCACGCAAAGAACGGTTATTATGACGGTCTTATATTCCACCGCGTCATAAAGGATTTTATGATACAGGGAGGCGACCCGAACGGCAACGGAATGGGCGGCGAGTCAATTTGGGGCAGGAGCTTTAAGGACGAGTTTACTCCCGAGCTTCACAATATAAGAGGGGCGCTCTCAATGGCAAATGCGGGTCCCGATACAAACGGAAGTCAGTTTTTTATAGTACAGGCTGACTCTGTTCCCGAAAATATGCTTGACCAAATGCGCAACCTCGGCGAAGGTGCTTTTCCGTCAGAGATTGTAACCGCCTATGAAGAAATGGGCGGCACGCCTTGGCTTGATTTCAGACACACCGTTTTCGGCCAAGTGTTTGAGGGTATGGACGTTGTGGATTCAATCGCCTCGGTTGAGGTAGGCGCGGCGGACAAGCCTTTAAACGACGTTGTAATAAAAAGCATAGAAATTAATGAAGTAAAGTAAAGGAGTTTTTGTTATGAAAGGTATTATTTTAGCAGGCGGAAGCGGAACAAGACTTTATCCGCTGACTATGGTTACTTCAAAACAGCTTTTGCCCGTGTATGACAAGCCGATGATATATTATCCGCTGTCTACGCTTATGCTGGCGGGAATAAGAGATATACTGATAATATCAACGCCCACCGATCTGCCCAATTTTGAGAGACTTTTGGGCGACGGCTCCGATTACGGTATAAGACTTTCCTATGAGGTTCAGCCCTCGCCGGACGGGCTTGCGCAAGCGTTCCTTATCGGGGAGAAGTTTATAGACGGCGACAGCTGTGCTATGGTACTCGGCGATAATATATTTTACGGAAGCGGTTTGAAAAAACATCTGCGCGAAGCGGCTCAAAGGGAAAACGGAGCTACCGTTTTCGGTTATTATGTTGACGATCCCGAGCGTTTCGGTATTGTTGAGTTTGACAAAAACGGCAAAGCCATTTCAATTGAAGAAAAACCGCAGAATCCTAAGTCAAACTATTGCGTAACGGGTCTTTATTTCTATGACAAACGCGTTGTAGAGCTTGCGAAAAAGGTTAAACCGTCGGCACGCGGCGAACTTGAAATAACCGACCTCAATAAGCTCTATCTTGAAGACGGCTCTCTCAACGTTGTTACTCTCGGCAGGGGATATGCTTGGCTTGATACGGGTACAATGGACGCTCTCTCGGAAGCCTCCGAATTTGTTAAGGTTGTGGAAAACCGTCAGGGAATACAGATTTCGGCGGTTGAGGAAATTGCTTTTGTCAACGGTTGGATAGACCGTGAAAAGCTGTTAAAGTCGGCTGAAAAATACGGTAAATCCCCTTACGGACAGCATCTTAAAAAGGTTGCAGAGGGTAAATTCCTTTATTGATATGTGTATGATAAGTGTAATTGTTCCGATCTACAAAACGGAAAAAACTCTTGAAAGGTGCATAAATTCTATTCTGGCTCAAAGTCTTAAAGACTTTGAGCTTGTGCTTATAAATGACGGCTCGCCCGATAATTCGGAGCAAATATGCAAAAAATTTGCAGCCGAGGATAAACGAATTCGCTATATATTAAAGGAAAACGGCGGTCTGTCTTCTGTAAGAAATTTGGGAATAGAAGAAGCAAAGGGCGATTATATCGCCTTTGTTGACAGCGACGATTATATTGAGCCTGATATGCTTGAATATATGCACAGTATCGCTCTGCGCGATAATTGCGAGATTGTGATGTGCGGTTACAAGATAGAAAACGGCAAAACCGTTGTAGATAATTTCTGCAACGATATGATTCTTGACTGCAAGAACATTAACGAAAATATGGTGGAGCTTAAATCAAAAAATCTTATAGATTGCGCGTGGAATAAGCTGTATAATCGGGATTTTCTTATTAAGACGGGCGTTAAAATGCCTGTCGGTGAAACCTATGAGGATACGGCGTTTAATCTTGAACTGTTGAAACACAAACCGAGAATTTCGGTGACCTCAAAGTGTTTTTATCATTATGTTCAGAATATGGGGAGTATCACAAAAAAATACGACCCGAAAAAACTTGAAACGATGAAGAAACGCGCAAGAATGCTGCTCGAAGTTACAGAGGGGATAGAACCGTACTGCGGTTTCTTCTATGTAAAGTCGGTGTTTTCATCAATTATTGATATGTTTTTGTCGTGCGGGCGCGCCGAGATTATGAATATAATAGCCTGCGAAATAAACGATTCCGAGTTTAAAAAGGCGGCGGAGGTTGCCGAGTTTGGCGGTGCTTTAAATTCTCAAATTATAAAGGCCGCACGCAGCGGGAGCGCAAAAAGCGTCTACCGTTTCTGTAAATTATCGTATTTGCTTAAATACAAAATGAACAAACTGTTTATGAGGGTGAAAAGCTGATGTATGTTTCCGTTGCGATAGCCTCTTATAACGGAGGGCGCTTTATAGAAAAACAGCTTGACAGCATATTAAAACAAACAAGACCCGTAGACGAAGTAATAATATGCGATGACGGGTCAACTGACAATACGGTAGAGATTTGCAGGAACTTCATCGAAAAAAACTCGCTTATAAACTGGGAAATTTCCGTCAATCCAAAAAACGTAGGATATTGCTTTAATTTCTACGGCGCAATAGCAAAAACAAAAGGAGATATTATATTCCTTGCCGATCAGGACGATGAATGGTACCCCGATAAGGTGGAAAAAATGCTCGCCTGTATGGAAGAGAATAAAGATATAACCGTTCTTGCGTCACGGTACGACGTTATTGACGAAAACTCCGATATAATAGAAAATTCGGGGGTCACGTATTTAGGAACTCGGTTTGACGGCTCGGTTGATATTCTGACTGCCGACAGCTTTATAGGCTGTTCGTACATACGCGGTTTCAGTATGTGTTTCAGAAAAAGCATAAAGGAATATTTAAAACCGCTTGATTTAAAATCGCTTCTCTCGCACGATTGGTATATTTGTATGCTCGGAACCGTTAAGGGCAAAACCGCTGTTCTTAACGGCTTGCTCGGCGGATACAGATTTCATCACGATAATGTATCGCTTTCCGATATGGACCGCAAAAAACTGATCGGCGACCGAAAAAAGCGGGTTGACGGTCTGCGTGAATCCATAGCGGCGCATAAATATATAGCAGAGCTTACAACTGACGACGTACTTAAAGCGAAAATCATTAAATTCGCCGCTTTTGAAACGAAACGGCTTAGGTTTTTGGAAAAAAAGAATCCGTTTTTATGGCTTGCGCTTGCTCTTGATATGAGCAGTTACGCAAGGTACTATAAAGGCGGCGGCTTACGCGTGTGGCTCGGCGATTTCGCCTATGCATACAATATAAATATGAATTTCAGGGTGTAAAAAACCGACGGTGCCATAACGGCATCGTCGGTTTTTGTTTATTTTTCGATTTTTACGGTATTTGCCCCCGCGTTTTCCGCGGCACAGAGTATGCTGTTGTGGCAGGTGAACATTATTATTTGTTGGTTTTCGGAATACTTTTTAAGATACTCAACGGTACTTTGCATACGTTTGTCGTCGTATTGCGTTAAAGAATCGTCTAAAAATAAAGGTAAAGGCTCGCCTTCGCTTGATATTAAATTCGACATAGCAAGCCTCATACTTAAATACGCCTGATCGGCTGTGCCGTTGCTTAAATAGTCAATTTCGTGACTGCCGAACTTATCCTTTTCGCTGACGGAAATGCTGAAATCAGAGGAAATTTCCATCGAATCGTATCTGCCGTGCGTAAGCTCGCCGAATATTTCAGACGCGCGTCTTTCAAGAGTGGAGCCGTAGCTTTTTCTTACCTCGGCAAAGCTGTCAGTAAGGACCTTCATAGCAATGTCTGCGGCTGTGCAAAACCGCTTTTGCGAATCAATTACGTCTGTAAGGCTTTGTATTTCGCTTTTTATGGCGTCAGGATCGCCGACATTCTTTTCTTCCGATTTGATTTGAGCGAGAACAGAGGCAAGCTCGGAGCTTTTCTCGGTCATTTCCGAAACTGCATTATCGTATTGCCGTTTAATATCTTCAAAATCCGTATCGGAATTCGTATGCAAATCAGTATTTTTTGCAAGTTTTTCTTTGGCTTCTTCATACGAAATATTGCCGACATCGCGCACAATGTAGTTGAGCCGTTGTTTGATTTCACGCTGGTGTGCGGTAACGGCTTTTATGCCTTCAAGCTCCGCTCTTACGTCGGATATATCCGAGAACTGCTTATAACGCGAATATAAGCCCCTTAACTCATCTGTCGCGGCGTCGAGCGCTTCCGATTCCTTTGCAATTAATTGCTCATATTCTTTAAGCTCCTGCTTTTGGGACTCAATTCGTGTTTCATTGCTCGTAAGAACCGTTTCTATCGATTTTAAGCGCATTTCACGCTCGGCGTTTTCGTCATTGTGCTTTTTGAGCAGAATATTAATTTTTTCTATTGACTCAGTTAGGTCTTCCGCCGCGGTATTATTTGCCGAAAGCCGTTTTTTAAGGCTTATTTTCATTATCAGCGACGCAATAAGCAGAACTGAACCTACGGCGGCGCAGGAATAAATCGGGTGCGACAGGAAGAACGAAACGGCAGAACCGATTATTAAAAGCAAGCCGACAATAATAGCGGGCAATATGAATAAGCGGCGTTTTAGCAGACTGTTTTTTGCCGATGTCAGCCTGTCGAGCTCAGAATTTTTTTCTTTGACAGAGTCCGACAGTTTTGTACATTCAGAATTAACGCTTTCAATTATCTCCGATAATTCCTTTGCCTTTTCGGGGGATATATCATCGGACGGATGCTCGCATAAATCTATGTTGTTTCGCAGCATTTCAGCTTTTATATTAAGGTCATTGAGCTTTTGGGACGAAAGCTCGGATTTCTTAATGCAAAATTCGAGTTTTGAAACATACAAGTCGTCTATAATATGCCCATCGGACAGTTTAAGTCCTGCGTTAAGCTCGTCAAGCTCGCCTTTTAGCCGCAACATTTCGCTCAGTTTTTCCGCATTTTTAATATCCTGTTCGGAATTTATTTTTTCTTTTAATTCTGCGGTTTCGTTTTGTAACGCATCGAGATTTCGGCGCAATTCCTCGGATTTTTCTTTAAGCGCTTCTATATTCGCCTGTCCGGATTTTGCGGTTTCAAATTCGTTTAAAAGCTGTTTTTTTCTTGCAATATTTTTGTCAAGAAGACCAACCTTTTTTGCGGACATAAGAGCATATTTTGAATCATATAATCTTTTGTATACGGTGTCAAATGAAATATCTTCATCGCCTGTTGTTGCAAAATTAGCCAGCTTTGAGTTTATTTCCCCGTTGGCGGCGGCATTGCTTTCGGCACCCCCGAACTGACCTATGAACAGACTTCTTTCAAAAGCAGGGGAGGACAAGCCGAACAATTTAGCACCGATGTCGCTCGAAACGGTTTGTCGGCTGCCTAAATCAATGTCGCATAAAACGGTCTTGTCGGTTGAGTTGCTTTTTTGAAAAATTTTCTCCAAACGGTAATTCCTGCCGCCGTGTTCAAATTCAATACTGCCCGCCATTTGGTTGCCGTCCCACGGCGTGTACCTTTTGCGTATGTTTTTGGAAATTTGCGAAGAACCCTTGTCGCTGCCGTAAAACATCATTTTTATAAACGCCATAACGGTGCTTTTGCCGTTCTCGTTTTCTCCGAAAACGGTGTTTAATCCGCCGTCAAATTCAAGATTAAAGTCTTTAAGTCCGCCGAAAGACGATATATATATTTTTTTAATCTTCATCGTACGGCACCTCCGAATTGAACGCCTTTAATCCCAAATTCAGCGCGTATTCAATGCTTTCTCGGTTTTGCGGTTCCGCGTCTTCAAGCATACGCAACATATTTCTAACGAATATACCTTTAAGGTTTTTTTCAAGAGAGAGCAGTTTTAAATCTATATCAAATTCCGTTTTGTTTTTGATTTTCACATAGTAGAGTTCCTCGGACAAACGGCTCGTCAGCTGTTCTGTTGATATAACTGTGTTTTCGGCTATCTTTCCGATAAGCTCTATTTTGTATAAATTGTTGCCCGTTTCTTCGCCGTATTTTTCTTTGAGCGTTGAAAGCACTTTATCGGATATTTCCTGAGTTTCCGATAGCCCTGTAATATCAATTTTTTCTGATATGTGGCGTCTTTTTGAGATCGGCAGAAATTCAAGATCGCATATTCCTTTTCCGATATTTCCGATATAAACGCCTTTCTCGTCAAGCTCGTCAAATCCCTGACCTTCGGGACAGCCGCAGTACGCCATATATGTACTGCCGCAACAACCTATTTCGGTCCGCTTGTGTACGTGCCCGAGCGCGATATAATCCATTTTACAGCTTTTTATAAAAGCGGGGGTTACGGCGTTGTAGTCCGAATTCATATCGTTTCTCAGATCGCCGTGCAAAACCATAAGATTTATATAACCGTCATCCGGCGGAGTTATTGAAAAATGCGTTTCGCCGCGCATATGAACGCTTCCGAACGATTTTCCGTAAACGCGGAGTTTAAGACTGTCAAACGTTATACACTCGTCCTCGGTTCCGAAAACAAACAGATTGTCGGGTCTGGGTTCGCGAATAAACGGCGAATCCGAATCAAGCGGGTCGTGATTGCCCGCGGCAAAAACGACCTTTATTTGCGGAACCGAAGCTATTTTTTCAAATACGGGTCTTGTAAGCGAAGGGTCGATATGATTGCTGTCAAACAGGTCGCCCGCTATTGCAATTACCTGAACGCCGTTGCTCTTTGCGGCGTCAATTATCTTTTCAAACGTTAAAAGTGTTTCATATCTCCGTGTTGCCGCCAATCTGCCGAGCGAACTGTCGGCAACCCCTATATGCACGTCGGCGCAATGCAAGATTTTTACGGTATCCATATTCAATCTCCAAAATAAGTATCATTATAACAATATTATCATTTAAAGTGTTTTTAATCAAGACAAAAACTTCTGTTTTCGTTATATTTTCGTCAAAATATGCGTGATGAAACGCCGCATTGGCGAAACTGATAAAAACTTATATAAAATTTTGTTAAAAAAATATCGAAAAAGACATACAAAAGTCTTTTAAATTTTTTAAGTATATGATATAATACATAGGTATATGTGCGTAGCGCATATCCCGCTTAGGGAACAGCCTTGCGCCGTATAATTTTATGGAGGAGGATTTATTTCATGCAAAAGAAGATCAGTACATTCCCTTTTAAGGGAACTGCTGAACAGGAAAAGCAGCTGAGGGCTGTTATTGACGCTAATAAGCACGATAAAAGCCTTTTGATGTCTGTTATGCAGCAAGCGCAGGATATTTACGGTTATCTGCCTATGGAGGTTCAGGAAATGATAGCCGAGGGAATGGACGTGCCGCTTGAAAAGGTTTACGGAGTATCAACATTCTATGCTCAGTTTTCGCTTTCGCCTAAGGGTGAATACAACATTTCCGTTTGTTTGGGAACGGCTTGTTATGTTAAAGGCTCGGGCGACATTTTTGACAAGATAAGCGAAAAGCTCGGCATCGGCGCCGATGAATGCACACCAGACGGCAGATTTTCTCTTACTGCCTGCCGTTGCATAGGCGCTTGCGGTCTGGCTCCCGTATTGACGGTGAACGATGAAGTTTACGGACGTCTTACGGTAGACGATGTTGACGGTATTCTCGAAAAATACACAAATTAATCTGTATTTGAAAAGGAAATAATCTATATGAAGATAAGCACAATCAAGGAATTGCTTGGCGCCGATGTAATATGCTGTGAGGAAATGCTCTCAAATCACGTCTATTCCGCCTGCGGAAGCGATATGATGAGCGACGTTCTCGCTTATGTTAAGGATCAGGCGGTCCTGCTTACGGGCTTGGTTAATTCTCAGGTTATCAGAACTGCCGAAATGATGGATATGATTTGCATTGTATTTGTCCGTTCAAAAATGCCGAGCGAGGAAATGATAGCGCTTGCAAAGGAAAGCGGTATTGTTATTCTTGCTACGGACAAACGTATGTACGAGGCTTGCGGTATCCTTTACAGCAACGGTCTTGTAGGAAACAGGGCAAAGTAATGAGCGATGTATTGAATTTTCACTTCAATGTTGACGGTTCGGATTTTACGTCGGCGGGTCAGGCTTCCGTTCAGGTCAAGAAAAACTTGCGGCAGTTGGGGCTGTCTCCCGAGACCATTCGCCGTGTTTCCATTGCTATGTATGAAGGCGAAATAAATATGGTAATTCACGCCGGCGGCGGAACTGCCGATGTTACGGTGACTCCCGAATACATAGAAATAAAGCTCTGTGATAAGGGACCCGGAATAAAGGACATATCTCAGGCAATGCAGGAGGGCTTTTCAACCGCTCCCGACAATATCCGTTCGCTCGGCTTCGGTGCGGGAATGGGACTTCCGAATATGAAACGCTATTCCGATTATATGGATATTGAATCGACCGTTGGCGTAGGGACCGACATAACTATGCGGGTGAATTTGTAAAACTGAAACTTAGTAGGTGCAACTTATGAATACGTATGAACATTCGGTTTATCTTGATGTTGAAAAATGCAACGGCTGTACCACCTGTCTCAGGCATTGCCCGACAGAGGCAATCAGAATCAGAAACGGTCACGCCGTCATAAATCAAGAAAGATGCATTGACTGCGGCGAATGTATAAGGGTCTGTCACAACAACGCTAAAAAAGCCGTTTGCAGTAAGCTCGAAGCAATGGATAAATATAAGTGGAAAATAGCTTTGCCTGCTCCGTCGCTTTACGGTCAGTTTGATAATCTTGATGATGTTGACTATGTTTTAAACGGTCTTTTAAAGATAGGCTTTGACGATGTCTTTGAGGTTTCTGCCGCGGCTGAATTAGTTTCGGCGTATACAAGAATATACCTGAAAACCGAGGGCGTCCGTAAGCCCGCTATAAGCTCGGCGTGTCCCGTTGTTATGCGCCTTATAGGACTGCGTTTTCCGTCACTTACCGAAAACATCATACATATGCTTCCTCCTATGGAGGTTGCGGCCGGCATTGCAAGGGATCGCGCTAAAAAGCAACACCCTGAGTTAAAAGACGATGAAATAGGCGTTTGCTTTATTTCTCCTTGCCCTGCCAAGGTCAGTTATGTTAAGAACGGTTTTGCAGGTTATAAGAGCAAGGTTGACGTTGTTGTGTCGATAAGCGATATTTACTTTTTGCTTATAAACGCAATGAGCAAAAACGACGAGCTTGAAAACGTTGCAAACTCAGGAATGATAGGAATAGGCTGGGCGTCGACAGGCGGCGAGGCTTCTGCCATATTTAATGACAGCTATCTTGCGGCTGACGGTATTGAAAATGTCATAAGGGTTCTCGATCAGGTGGAAAACGGTAATATACCGCCGCTCGAATTTATAGAGCTTAACGCCTGCACAGGCGGTTGCGTCGGCGGCGTTATGACTATGCAAAATCCTTTCATAGCAAAAGCGCGTTTGCAGGGATTAAGACATTATTTGCCTGTATCGCAGAATTTTCTGTCAAAGGACGAAAGCAAATACATACCCGAAAGCTATTTGTTTAACGAGTTTCCGGTTTATCATCCAATTGCCCGTTTAAGCGACAGTATGGCGGAATCTATGCGAATGATGTCCGACATTCAAAAACTCAGAGACGAGCTTCCGGGAATTGACTGCGGCTCCTGCGGCGCGCCGAATTGCCGTGCGTTCGCGGAGGACGTTGTAACTAAAAAAGCGGATAAGTACGATTGTCTTATAGCTATTAAGGACAGCCTTGAAAAATACATCGAAAATAAGGGTGAAAATAATGAAAGTAAGTGAGCTTTGCGGGAAGATCAGAGCAAAAGCAATTACTTTGCCCGACGGCGACCGCGAAATAAACGGCGCCTATTGCGGAGATTTGCTCAGCTGGGTTATGGGCAGAGCAACAAGCGGCAACGTGTGGATAACAATTATGTCAAACATAAACGTCGTCGCCGTAGCTTCGCTTGCCGATACCGCGTGCGTTTTGCTTGCCGAGGGAGTTGAGCTTGAAGAAGATGTTAAGTCAACCGCGCAAAGCAAAGGGATTAACGTACTTTCATCAGATAAAAGCGCATACGAGCTTTGCTCGGCGCTGAGCGGTCTGATATGAACAGATATTATTACGATCTGCATATTCATTCCTGCTTATCTCCCTGCGGCGATAATGATTCAACACCGAATAATATTGCGGGAATGGGCGAGCTTAACGGACTTAATATTATGGCGCTTACCGACCATAACACCTGTAAAAACTGTCCCGCGTTTTTTAAAGCCGCTTTACGGCACGGTATAATTCCCGTTGCGGGAATGGAGCTTACAACGGCGGAGGACATACATCTTGTGTGTCTCTTTGAAACGCTTGAAGCTGCTATGGATTTTGATAGGTTTGTTTATCCAAAACGTATCCTTATAAAAAACCGAACCGATATTTTCGGCGATCAGCTTATACTTGACGGTGACGATGAATTGATAGGGACAGACGATATGCTGCTCACCAACGCGACAATGCTTGCGCTTGAAGATGCCGCAGAGGCGGTTTTGGAATACGGCGGTATCTGCTATCCCGCTCATATCGACCGTGAGGCAAACGGTATCATTTCGGTTTTGGGTGGATTTCCCGAAAAACCGAAATTCAGGCTTGCCGAACTGCATAATCCCGAAAAGTCAGAAAACTGTTCCTCGATTACAGGTTTAAAAAGGGATAATTACATAATAAGCTCCGACGCTCATTATCTTTGGGATATTAAAGAAAAAAATGAGTATTTTGAGCTTGACGACGAACCGTACAGCAGTGCGAAAGTGCGTAGATCGCTGTTTGATTTTTTGAGGTCATTATGAAAGAACTGTCACTTAATATTCTTGATATTGCCGAAAATTCAATGAAGGCAGGCGCGTCGCTTACCGATATTGAGATAACGGAAAGCAAAGATACGCTTACGCTTAAAATAAGCGATAACGGCTGCGGAATGAGCAGCGAGGCGCTTAAAAGCGTTGAAGACCCGTTTTATACTACGCGTACTACACGTAAGGTCGGAATGGGAATACCTCTTTTAAAGCTCGAAGCCGAAATGACTGGCGGAAGGTTCGGTATAACCTCCAAGTGCGAAACGGAATTTCCCGATACTCACGGCACCGTTGTAACGGCTGTATTTAATAAAAATCATATAGATTACACCCCGCTTGGGGATATTTGTTCAAGTATTTTAACACTGATTCAGGGTCACCCCGATGTTGACATTAAATTTACGCATAAATTTGATGATTACGGCGTAACGCTTGATACAAGAGAGTTGCGTTCTGTTCTTGAAGGAGTGCCGCTGAACAGTTTTGAAGTAATAAAATGGATAAAGGAATACCTGCAAGAACAGTATTCCGAGAAAAATACCAATCACAGAAAGGAAGATTAGTATGAAAACATTGGCTGAACTTCAAGCGATCAAAAATAAAATGAAGGATAAGGTCGTTTTAAGAGAGGGAACCGAGGAAACAAGAGTGGTTGTAGGAATGGCTACCTGCGGTATCGCGGCAGGCGCGCGTCCCGTACTTAACACACTGGTTGAGGAAGTGAACAACGCGGGACTTTCAGGCAAGGTTACGGTTTCACAGACGGGTTGCATAGGCATCTGTCAGCTTGAACCCATCGTTGAAATATTTGAAGCCGGCAAAGAAAAAACTACATACGTTAAAATGGACGCTGAAAAGGCAAAGCGTATAGTTGAAGAACACTTAAAGGGCGGCAACATAGTATCTGAGTATACTATCGCTAACCATAAGGCATAATTTGGAGGTATAAAATTTATGATTCGTGCACATGTATTGATTTGCGGCGGTACGGGTTGTACATCATCGGGAAGTAAGCATATTCAGGAAGCGTTTGCCGAGAATATCGCCAACTGCGGGCTTTCCGACGAGGTAAAGATCGTACAGACAGGCTGTTTCGGACTTTGCGCTTTGGGACCTGTTGTAATCGTGTATCCCGACGGTACTTTTTACAGCCGTGTTACTCCCGAAGACGTAAAGGAAATCGTTGAGGAGCATTTGCTCAAAGGCCGTATTGTTGAACGCCTTGTTTACAACGATACAGGCGCTAAGGACGAAGAAGAAGTTGTCGGCAATGTTTCGCTCGGAGATACGGCTTTCTATAAGTCGCAAAACCGTGTTGTTCTCCGTAACTGCGGCGTTATCGACCCTGAAAATATTGATGAGTATATCGCTATGGACGGCTATGCTGCTCTCGGTAAGGTTCTTACCGAAATGACCCCTGAGGACGTAATTAAGTGCGTTACCGATTCGGGACTGCGCGGCAGAGGCGGCGGCGGATTCCCCACAGGCAGAAAGTGGGCTCTCTGCGCTCCGAACAAGGCTCCGCAGAAGTATGTCGTATGTAACGCTGACGAGGGCGACCCGGGCGCGTTTATGGACCGTTCCGTACTTGAAGGCGATCCGCATTCGGTAATCGAGGCTATGGCGATAGCGGGCTATGCTATCGGCGCTACTCAGGGATATGTTTATGTACGTGCGGAGTATCCTATTGCTGTTAAGAGACTGCAAATCGCTATTGATCAGGCGCGTGAATACGGTCTGCTCGGAAAAAATATATTTGATTCAGGTTTTGATTTTGATCTGCATATCCGTCTTGGCGCAGGCGCGTTCGTTTGCGGTGAGGAAACCGCTCTTATGACCTCTATTGAGGGTAACAGAGGCGAGCCGAGACCGCGTCCTCCGTATCCTGCCGTAAAAGGACTTTACAATTCACCGACTGTTGAAAACAACGTTGAAACCTTTGCAAATATTCCGCAGATAATTCTGCGCGGTGCAGAATGGTTTGCCTCAATGGGTACAGAGCGCTCTAAGGGTACTAAGGTATTCGCACTCGGCGGTAAGATAAAGCATACGGGACTTGTTGAAATTCCGATGGGTACTACTCTCCGCCACATAATCGAAGACATCGGCGGCGGTATACCTGACGGCAAGAAGTTTAAAGCCGCTCAGACAGGCGGACCCTCAGGCGGATGTATTCCCGCAAGCCTGATTGATACCGAGGTTGATTATGATAACCTTACGGCTATCGGCTGTATGATGGGTTCAGGCGGACTTATAGTTATGGACGAAGATACCTGTATGGTCGATATGGCTAAATTCTTCCTTGAATTTACGGTTGATGAGTCCTGCGGTAAGTGTACGCCCTGCCGTGTCGGCACCAAGCGCTTGCTTGAAATGCTTGATAAGATAACCAAGGGCAACGGAACTCTTGAAGATATTGACAGAATGGAAGAATTGTGCCACTACATAAAGCAGAATTCACTCTGCGGACTCGGTCAGACGGCGCCTAACCCCGTTCTTGCAACACTTAAATTCTTCCGTGAAGAATATGTTGCCCACGTTGTTGATAAGACCTGCCCCGCAGGCGTATGTAAGGATCTTGTTGCTTACGATATTATTCAAGATAAGTGTAAGGGCTGTACCAAGTGCGCCCGTAACTGTCCTGTCGGCGCAATCAGCGGAACTATCAAACAGCCGCATGTTATCGACCAGAATGCTTGTATTAAGTGCGGTGCTTGTATTGCTAACTGTCCGTTCGGCGCGATTGAAAAGAAGTAAGAAAGGAGCCTGAAATATAATGGATATGATTAATGTTAAAATAAACGGTATTGCTGTAAGCGCTCCCAAAGGCTCTACTATTTTAGATGCCGCACGTTTGGCAGGAGTTGAAATTCCCACCCTTTGCTTTATGAAAGAAAAGAACGAGATAGGCGCCTGCCGTATCTGCGTTGTTGAGGCTAACGAGGGCAGGGGATTCAGAGTTGTAACCGCCTGCGTGTATCCCGTAAGCGAGGGTATGGAGGTTCTTACCAACACCGAGAAAATTCAGAAAGCAAGAAGAACCACCTTGGAGCTTATGCTTTCTACCCACGAGAAAAAATGTCTTTCCTGCGTTCGCTCAACCAACTGCGAATTGCAGAAGCTCTGCCGTGATTACGGTGTTGAGGATACCGCTTTTGAAGGCTTCAAGCCCCATTACGAGCTTGATGAATCAACACCACACCTTGTTAGAGACAACAACAAATGTATACTCTGCCGCCGCTGCGTTGCCGCTTGTAAAGAGCAGTATGTAAGCGTAATCGGGGCAAATAACCGCGGTATTGATACCGCTATCGGAACTCCTTTTGAGGTTGGACTTTCAAAGGTTCCGTGCATTTCCTGCGGTCAGTGTACTGTTGTCTGCCCGACAGGCGCATTGGTTGAAAAAGACGATACCGATAAGATCTGGGAGGCTATTGCCGACCCGTCAAAGCACGTTGTTGTTCAGACGGCTCCGTCTATCAGAGCCACCCTCGGCGAGTGCTTTGATATGCCGATAGGCACCAATGTTGAAGGCAAGATGGTTGCCGCTCTCCACAGATTGGGATTTGATAAGGTATTTGACACCGACTTTGCCGCCGACCTTACTATCGTTGAGGAAGCAAACGAGCTTGTTGAGCGTATTAAAAACAACGGAACACTCCCGATGATAACATCTTGTTCACCAGGATGGGTTAAGTTCTGCGAGTATTATTATCCCGATATGCTGGCTCACCTTTCTACCTGTAAATCACCTCAGCAGATGGGCGGCGCGGTTATCAAGACCTATTATGCCGACAAGATGGGTATTGACCCTGCCGATATTGTTTCGGTTTCGGTTATGCCCTGTACTGCTAAGAAATTTGAAATAGGACGCGATGACCAGAGCGCCGCGGGTGTTCCCGATGTCGATATAGCGATTACGACCCGTGAGCTTTCACGTATGATAATGCGTGCAGGTATCAGCTTTGAACGTCTGCCTGATGAAGAATTTGATAACCCGCTTGCCGAGGATACAGGCGCAGCCGTAATATTCGGCGCTACGGGCGGCGTTATGGAGGCGGCTTTGAGAACCGCCAACGATTGGCTTACAGGTAAGGACAATACAGAGGTTGACTTTGCCGCGGTAAGAGGTACAGAGGGACTTAAAGAAGCAACAGTAAATATTAACGGAAGCGATATAAAGGTTGCTGTTGCCTCGGGCGCCGCTGCTGCTAAACACGTTATGGATATGATGAAAGAGGGCAATCCGAACAGTTGGACCTTTGTTGAGATAATGGGTTGCCCGGGCGGTTGCGTAAACGGAGGAGGACAGCCGATTCAGCCGCAGTATGTAAGAGATACGGTTGACCTTAAAGCCGTTCGTGCAAAGGCGCTTTATGAGCAGGACGCGTCTATGCCTTTGCGTAAGTCGCACGAATCTCCCGTTGTCAAAACGCTTTACAGCGAATGGTATGACGGTTTCGGCGGACATAAAGCGCATCACGACCTGCATACAAGTTATGTAGCACGTAAAAAATATTCAAAATAGAATATTAATTTAAGACCTTGGCGTCAGCCAAGGTCTTTTTTTCTTCGTTAGATTATATATTTATATATAAGACATAACAGGAGGATAAAGGCTATGGAAGAAAGGGAACAGGTAGCAGTAACCGAAACAACAGATAGAAAGTGGCATATTTTTGCGGCTGAGGCAGTATGTATAGCGTTGCTGTTAGCCTCGGTGCTTGTCACTAAGAATTTTTTTCCGAACACCTATAAAAAGATAAAAAATTGGTACGATAAAAATATTTGCGCCGAAACTACCGTAGAGGAAGTTTTGTCAACAAGCGGTGACGGTTATGAGATTTAGAATTTTCGGAACCGAAATTTATGTTTCTTTTCTGTTTGCCGCAATAATAACCGTTATGCTGGCGATTGACAGGACAGGGTTTGTTATACCGTCGCTGTTCGCGGTTTTTATGCACGAATTGGGACACCTTTTCGCTATGTGGGTGTTTGAAAGCTCGCCGAAGCAAATACGTCTTATCCCTGCTTCCGTACAGGTGGTAAGAAAAGTCGATAGCGCCAAACGTTCGGGCGAAACGGCAGTTGCGTTAAGCGGACCTATCGTTAATATAATACTTTTTATTTCGCTTTACATAAACTATGTGTCATTTAAGAATGAAATTTCGCTCTATTATGCGCTGTTAAATCTTGTTATCGGACTTTTTAATCTTATACCCGTTATGGGTCTTGACGGCGGCACGGTTCTTTTTAATATACTGTGCAGAAAAAAGAGTGTTGAAAAAGCGGTTGCCGTTATGCGGACAATTACAATTCTTACAGCCGTCTTGGTTATAGCGGCCGGAGTTATTTTGGCTTTGCGCCATAAATTTAATCTTTCGGTGTTTATAATAGGTGTGTATTTGTTTGTTATGAGCCTGATAAAAATGTAGTTGAAACAGTCTTGAAATTATTGTATTATTGTAATATACAATGATTTGAGGTATATAAATGGACAATAAAAAATTGGAACATCTTTTGCTCACGGTTCAAAAGCCTGGCAGATATTCCGGCGGTGAGATAAACAGCGTAATTAAAGATAAGAACAAGGTCGATGTCAGATTTGCGTTCTGTTTTCCCGATACCTATGAAATAGGTATGTCGCACCTAGGTATGAAAATACTTTATTCGCTTTTTAACGAACGTGAGGATATTTGGTGCGAACGCGTTTTTGCACCGTGGGTAGATTTTGAAAAGGTTATGCGCGATAACGGCATACCGCTTTTTGCTCTTGAAAGCCGCGACAGCATAGCCGATTTTGATTTTATCGGATTTACTCTCCAATATGAGATGTGTTATACCAACGTTTTAAATATGCTTGACCTTGCGGGTCTGCCGCTTAAAAGCGCGGAGCGCAAAGAGCTGTCGCCGCTTGTTGTTGCAGGCGGACCGTGTGTTTGTAATGCTGAACCGTTAGCCGAGTTTGTTGATATTTTCTTTCTCGGCGAGGGTGAGGAGGTTGACCTTGAAGTAATAGACCTCTATAAAAAACATAAGGCAAAGGGCTCAACCAAACAGGAATTTTTAATTGAAGCGGCTAAAATTGAGGGCGTTTATGTTCCGTCTTTATATGATGTTGAATACAATGAGGATAATACAGTAAAGAGTATCAACGCCCTTTGCGGTGCGCCTGCGGTCGTAAAAAAGCGTATAATGCATGATATGGACAAGTCTTATTACCCCGACAAGTTTGTTGTGCCTTACATAGAAATAGTACACGATAGGGTAGTTCAGGAGATATTCAGGGGTTGTATCCGCGGCTGCCGTTTCTGTCAGGCAGGATATATCTACCGTCCTGTGCGTGAAAAAAGCGCGGAAACCGTGAACCGACAGGCAAAGTGCCTTTGCGAAAGTACGGGATACGACGAAATTTCACTTTCCTCGCTCAGCACGAGCGATTACAGAGAACTTGAAAAACTGCTTAACGAAATGCTTGATTGGACAGAGGACAAGCATATTAGTCTTGCGTTGCCGTCACTTCGTATTGATAATTTTTCCGATGAATTGCTTGAAAAGATAAACCACGTGAGAAAAAGCGGTCTTACATTTGCCCCCGAGGCAGGAACGCAACGCCTGCGCGATGTCATAAATAAGAATATAACCGAGGAAGAAATAATGCATACCTGCCGTACTGCATTTGCGGGCGGCTATACCTCGGTCAAGCTCTATTTTATGCTGGGTCTTCCGACCGAAACCGATGAAGATTTAAAGGGAATAGCGGAGCTTGGTCAAAAAATAGTGGACGAATTTTATAATATGCCGAATAAACCAAAGGGCAAGGGTGTTTCGGTTTCAATAAGCGTATCAACCTTTGTCCCGAAACCATTTACACCATTTGAATTTGAACCGCAGATAACTAAGGCAGAAATGGAAAGAAAGCAAAAGTATCTTTTGAGCTGTCTTACCACGCGGAAAATATCGCTCAATTGGCACGATTCCTCAACCAGCTTTTTAGAGGGCGCTTTTGCGCGCGGCGACCGCAGAATGGGTAAGGTTATCGAAACGGCGTACAAAAAAGGCTGCCGTTTTGATGGATGGAGCGAGTGCTTTGATTTGGAAAAATGGCTTGAAGCATTTGCGGAATGCGGCATAGACCCCGAATTTTATGCAGGCAGGACGCGCTCGTATGACGAAATAAATCCGTGGGAGCATCTTGATTACGCTGTTACGAAAAAATTTCTCATAGAGCAGAATAAATTGGCTCATCAGGCAATAACAACTCCTAATTGCCGTGAAAAATGCGCGGGTTGCGGTGCGGCTTGCTACGGGGAGGGTGTGTGCTTTGAAAAACGTTAGAGTGTTTTATAAAAAATGCGGCAGAATGAGGTTCGTTTCCCACTTGGATATGAACAGGTTTATGTCACGTATCATTATGCGTTCTGGAATACCCATTTGGTATACCGAGGGATTTAATCCGCACCCGTATATTACTTTTGCGTTGCCGCTGCCGCTCGGCTTTGAAAGCGATTACGAAATTATGGATATAAGAGTAGAGGACGATAATATTGCATATAATGAAATTTGCGATAGACTTTCAGATGTCTGCCCTGAGTATATCAGCATTATTGGTGCGGCGGAGCCCGTTTTAAAAACGGGCAAGGTAGCCTTTGCGGAGTTTTATATTAGGTTTGAAAATGCGTCAACCGCAAGGGATTTTTATGAGTTTTTGGGCAGGGAGTCGGTTATCTGCCGAAAGACTACAAAGCGCGGCAATGTGAAGGAAATTGATATAATTCCAAAAATAATAAAAAAGGAAATAAAAGACGGTACCGTTACCGTTATCCTACCCGCAGGCTCAGAGGATAATCTTAATCCTACTCTTGTGCTTGACGCCTTTTTTGAGGTTACAGGAGCAAAGCAAGAATACTACGGCGTTACGCGGACAAAAATTTTTGATGCAGATATGAATTTGTTTAAATAGTAAAATCGAGTGCCGCGGCACTCGATTTTTTAAAATATTTCATTGAGTTTTTTCATCAATTCGTCATTCGGGACATCAAATTTTGTAACGGGCATATTAAGAGCCGAATATTTATTCTCACCCATTCGGTGATAGGGTAACAACTCAATTTTCTGCGGCTTATAAGGTGAAAGAAATTCTTTGATTTTTTTCATTTCATCTTCGCTGTCATTAACTGTCGGGATTATCGGAATACGAATCCAAATTTTTGCTCCGCTTTCAAATAAAAATTTCAGGTTATTTAAAATTAGTTCATTTGAAACACCCGTGTATTTCTCGTGCTTCTCATTGCTAAAAACCTTAATATCATATAAAAATAAGTCTGTAAACGGTAAAATTCGTTCAAAATAATCCCAAGGAACATTGCCTGCGGTATCGACTGCCGTATGAATACCGTTTTCTTTGCACAGTTTCAGAATTTCGGTTAAAAATTCTATTTGCAGCATACATTCACCGCCTGAAAACGTAACACCGCCGTTTGAATTGTCATAAAACGCTTTATCCTTGATTACTTCCGCTAATACTTCGTCCGAGGTATACTCCTTACCGCATATTTTACGTGCGTTTGAGGGGCAGTATATCTTACATTTTCCGCAAAAGTTACACTTTACCAAATGTGAAGGACATACTTCGCGACATTTGCCGCAACCTGTGCATTTGTCTTTATAGAACAGCATTTGTTTTTTAAATGATTGGCTTTCGGGGTTGTGGCACCATTGGCAATGCAAATTACAGCCCTTAAAAAATACTGTTGTTCTGATTCCGGGTCCGTCTACAAATGAATTTCGTTGAATGTCAAAAATATTCGCTTTCAGCAATTAAAACACATCCTGCTTTACATTTATTTATAATAATTTCTTGTCAGCACTTCTTGTTGCCATTCGGGAGATAGGGCAGTAAATCTTGCGGAAAACCCGCACACGCGCACGATTAAATCGGGATATTTCCCCGGGTGCTTTTGCGCATCTAAAAGTTGTTCTTTTGTTGTGCAGTTAAGCTGTAATGAACCAACGGAACTATCAGCAACCGTTCTTATAAATCCCTCGCAAATATCCGTGGTTATTCTGTCTGACGGTAAAATAATATTTACAACATTTCCTCCCGCCATAGTCGTTTTATCAATGGCTGCAATACTGTTTATAACATCGGTTGCAAACGGTATTTTTTTCAAACGCGACGGCGTTAAACCTTGTGCAAGATAATCGCCGTTATACCTGCCGTCGGGCGTAGCAAGAGTCTTTTCACCCCAAGATTTTACCTCCGTATAACCGAAGTGTCCCATTAGAACTTTGCCGCCGTAGGTACCTTTTAATCTGCCGCACATATCAAATAAATCGTTTTGCAAACGTGCCGCCAACTCACACGAGACCGCACTGCCATCGCCCCAGCCATTGCAATTAATTGCATCAACCCGCATATCTTCATTATCTTTCCAATTGTTTCTTACTGCGTTCAAGAATTCATATAAAGTATATTTTTTAGTTTCAAACACTAATTGTCTAATTGCCATTAAAGAATCAATTACTATCGGAAAACCAAAAAATTTAAGTGAATCATCGCGGTATTTTGCACCGCCGTTAGTGTAATCCTTTTTATTGCCAACGCAGTCGCCGAGGGTGGAGGAAAAAATCGGCAATGGGCAAACTTTATTCCAAATTTGTCCGCCCTGTATTGTTATCATCTGGCGTTCTTCAAGCAACGCAAATATATTTTCACAAAGTATGGCATAGACGTCCTCAAAACTTTTTGATTTGTCAATAAGCTTGAAATCAATACCGATTCTTTCTTTATTGTCTTCAAGTTTATGTATTGAGAGCTCCAATACTTTTGAAAGATTTACGTATGCACCGCAGTCATATTTACCGCATCCGTTGTCTGTTACATCCCAGCATCCGCTGACTAAATAATCCCTTGCTTCATCAATAGGTCTGTTGGAACGCAACAGTGATGGAATTATTGCGTCGTCGTTTTGATATAAGATGACGCTCGTACCTTTAATGATCGGTTCGTTGATCAAATCGAGGTATTCTTTTGGAGAATTTTTTGAAAACCTGCATATTATTTTGGGATAGATTATTTTTTCGTTATCGGCAGCAAGCAGAAATAATTTTGTAAGCTCGTTAAATACAGGAGCTCCATTTTTATCACAGCCGCCTAAAACGTATGTGTTTTCAAATTCGTGATCGGCATATCCAATCATTTTTTTATTGTGATCATATACGCAGTCAGAGCTTAGAAGAAATTTACATATAAGGTCATACGCTTCCGATTTTGTAATAATTCCATTTTCTATATCGTGCTTATAGAACGGATATAAGTCGACATCTATTCTGCCGAACGTATTAGGCCCTACCCCTTCAAGGGAACCTACTGCTTTGCGGAAGAATGCCAAGAAGTTTAATGCGCTGTAAAAACTGCTAGGTCTGTTCCAAGGCTCCCGTTGCGCCGTATCGGCTATAAGTTTTAAATTGTTTTTTATATCCTCATCGGTTGCGGTTTTTAGCCTTTCGACGGCTGTATCGGCAAATTTTTCAGACATTTTTTTGAGTTGCAACATTCCGTCTGCCACAGCGGATAAAAAGTCTTTTTCTTCGTCTGTTTTTGCCGTTTCAAGCTGTTTTACGGCTTTTTCGTAAACCCCTTTAAGTCCCGTTTCTAAAACAGGACGGTAGTTTAAATTAAAATGCTGCATAGTATCATTATAAGGACCGCAGATAAGATACAGGAGTTCATCGCCCTGTGCGCAGCGCTTTTCCCACAATTTTGGATCTTGATCAATAAATTTGTGGGAATTTTTTATATAGGTCCAGCCGCCAGGATGTTCGTGATCTTTATTCTTCGATGAGTCGGTTCCCGATTTAGACTTATCCCACCAAAATGAGCCGTCGCAGGTGGCGCACATTGTACCTGTCTCAAAATAAAACGGCGAATTATCAAATACAACGGGCTCAAACATATCAACAATAGTTCTATATTGAAAAACTTTCATCTGATATGGATTCATTTCCTGCCAATTTGAAGAATTTAAAACTTTAAAGCATTTTTCGGCAAATACATCAGCTTTTTTGTCAGCCGTATACCAATAATACTGTTTTAGTTCATTCCGCAATAATTCATATTTCATAGTATTACTCCCTTTCACACTCATTGTATAGGTCTGACGGGGTAATTACAATGTAAAAAAACTAATAAATGGATTATTTGAAGATAATTTTTGCTTGAAAATGCGTTGAAAACGGATATAATTGTTTTAAGAGGTGCAAATTTAGATGGAAAATTTGGTTATAGAAAATATAATATCGTTACATATATACAGTCCTAAGTCACAAAAATGGGTATCAAAAGCGCCGCGGAATTGCTGTTACTTTGCATACCAGAGAAGTGGCAGTTACAAACATACAATGTCCGATAAAGAACTTATTGCAAGCCACGGGACAATTCTCTTTATAAATGGTGAAGATTCATATATAGTTAACGAACTATGTCAGGGAGACGCTATATGCGCTGTAATTCAGGTAAAGAATGCACCGAAATCTTTTTTATTTGATACGTGTGACGATAAATCGTATATCAGCCTGTTTAATTCTTTATTGTTGCATTCTGATACTTCCGTTGCAAGTAATTATTATATTTCTCTTGGCATTTTGTATGAACTATTCGGGAAGATTTACAGACAAAAAGAAAAAAATTACATAGGAAAAGGCACACAGGCAGCAGTTCAAAAGGTGCATAGTTATATCAATAATAATTATATGAATGCCAACCTTAGTATGAATGAGCTATCAGCGGTGGGGAATACAGAGATACATAGGCTGAATTCATTATTTAAAAATGAATACGGTATGACATGCTGGCAGTACGTTATGTCTGTGCGCATAGCCAATGCGGGCAACTTGCTTAAAGCTACCGATTATTCAATAAATACTATCGCAGAACTTTGCGGTTTCACCGACCCATATTATTTCAGCAGAGCTTTTAAAAAGGTGTATGGGTCTTCACCGAATACGTTTCGGAAAATAGAATTAAAAAAAATCAGCGATTGAATCAATTTAATCAATAAACGCAGGCAAGGCAGTAAAAGGTGGTAAGTGTAACCATAGCAGATGTGACTTGTTTAAAACAGTGATATAGATTTTTTTACAGCAATAATAATGTCGTTCCGCATTTCCTGAATAGGGGAATTAAGCACGTGCTGTGCGTAATAAACCGACAGCTTGTTCTTTCTGTCAACAGCGAGATAGGCTCCTGCGGCGCCGCCCCAACCGAAGTCGGTCTTTTTGTCTGTTGAATCGGGACACCGAACGCCCAGACCGTATCCGTAATCTTTAAGCCAATAATTGCGCTTTTGCTGATTTGTCAGCATATCGGTACTCATCATATCAACGGTTTCGCTTTTTATGATTTTCCCCGTTCTGAGCGCTTCTAAAAATTTTATGTAATCGTTTACGGTTGATACACAGCCTGCACCGCCCGATTCGTACTCACTGCCTAATTTATACGGCATACACCCGCTTGAAAAGTTTTGATTTCCTTTTCCGCAATTTTTCATTGTGCCGTCTTTCATATCATATCGGTACTGTTCGCACAGAGTGTGCCTTGCATCATCGGGCAGGGAAAAAGAACTGTTATTCATACCAAGCGGTTCAAAAATGTGCTTTAAAACATAATTTCCGAAACGTTCTCCGCTTACGATTTCAATTACAGCCGCCAACACATCGTGGCACAAACTGTATTCAAAACGTTCCTCGGGGTCAAACAATAAAGGCTCGCTTGCCAAACGGCGGACGGTATCGACGGTTGGACATTTTCCGCCTGACTCGTCTCTTGCCTTTATTATTGCGGGTGAGTTTGTATCATAAGAAAATCCCGCGGTCATGCAAAACAGGTCTTTTATCGTTATATCGCGCTTAGCGCTGCGTAAAGTCTGCCCGTCTCTTACGCTCATATATTTGTATTCGGGTATATAATGGCAGAGCTTGTCTTCAAGCCGTATTTTGCCGTTTTCTAAAAGCTGTAACGCCGCAGCACAGGTTATAGGCTTTGAGCAGGAATAAATATTATAAACCTCGTCGCCGCACATCGGTATGCGTTTTTCTAAATCGGAATATCCGAATTGTTTTCGGTATACTTCCTTGCCGTCGTAAAAAACCGCACAGTCGTTGCCGGGAACGCCGCAATTTATAAAATGCTGTTGCAATTTTTCAAGTTCTTCAAACATAAGTTATGCCTCCTTGCAGATTCTTACTATTGCTCTTGCGAACATTTTTGCGGCGGAAACAAGTGTGTCAAGATTATAGCACTCATCGTTGCCGTGCGCTTCGTCGCCGCCGTCGCCGTAGAGAACTCCGCCGAATGCAACGGCGCCGTCCTTTACGTGCGCGTAGGTCGCTCCGTCAGCGGCGTAAGGCTCGTCTTCTCTGCCTGTAAATTCTTTGTATACCGCACATAATTCTTTTACAAAATAGCTGTCCTTCGGAACGTAATGAGGCTCGGTAAGCGAAACGGCTTTTGCAGGCACCTTGAATTTATCCAAGATGATTTTTGCAATATCGGCAGAGCGGTTCCTTGCGTTTACTCGGCAGTTGGAAACAAACTCAAATGTTTCGCCGTCATAGCTTAACGATACTAACGATAAAGCGTTTTCGTTGCTTTCAAGTCCGAAATTTTCTCCGAAAAATGTGCCGTGGGGGTAAAGTGCCGATAACCTTTTAAAAGCACTGTCCTTGTTTTCAAACTGTGAAAGTGCTTCAAGTAATGCCGTAAGCGGATTTACGCCCCAATGCGGGTGTGCGGTATGGGTGCTTTTGCCGAATACCGTGATTTCTAAATAATCCGTCATAGGCTCAATCTTATAGGTTATATCTTTGATTTTATCTAATTTTTCCCCGATTTCTTTTGCGGAAATATTTTTGATTTTTGCGGCGGCGGTTTCGGGGGTAACGTTTGAAAATGTGCCGCCCGAATGTAAAGATATAACGTTTTCGGAATTAAATTGCGTTTTTCCCTCAATATTGAATTTTCCTGTTTCAGAGTATGCAACAGGAAAACAGCAGTCGGGTGCAAAAGCATATTCGGGCAGGGTATTGACCTTCAAATAGTCCTTAAAGTCGTGCATACCGCTTTCCTCGTCGGAACCGAAAAATATCTGTACCTTGTCTTTAAGGTCAATGCCGCATTCTTTTAATGCATAAACGGCAAAAAGAGCGGCAACTGTGGGACCCTTGTTGTCAAGACTGCCCCTGCCGTAGATCAGATTGTCCTTTATTGCTGCTTCAAACGGGGGAGTTGCCCATTTGTCTGCATTAACGCTTACAACGTCCGTGTGGCACAGTATTCCCAATTTTTCACCGCCGCGGCCGTATTCCGCAATTCTTATTTTGTTTTCAAAATTTTGGATTTTTAAGCCCATTTCCTCCGCTTTGTCGGATATAAATTCCAACGCTCTGAAAATTCCGCCGCCGTATGGTTTGCCGTCTTCGGGCGCTGACTTTACGCTTGGTATCGCTATAAAATCCTTCAAAACCTTTGTCATATTTTCCTTTTGACCGTCGATAAATTTGTCAACCGATTTTATATCCATTATAATTTCCTCTTTCACTAAAAATTATTGTATTTCAGCCATTCAAGCAATAAATCCACCCATTGATGTACGTGTGTTTTAACTCTGTCATCGGTATCGCCATCTGCGAGACCGATGCCGTGCCAGCCGTCGGGGAATATATGAAATTCTGTCGGAATGCCGTGTTCTTTCAGTGCTTTGACATAGTTAATACTGTTAAATACATGAACCTCGCTGTCGGTCAGACAATGCCAGATAAAAGCAGGCGGCGTCCTTTCGGAAACAATATCGGCAGGTGTAAGCTGTTTTTCAAGTTTTAGATTATTTCCGCCGAGAAAATTTACCGCCGAGTCTGCGTGTCCCAAATTGCCGTAAAGGTATATTACGGGGTAGCAGAGTATTTGCAGGTTGGGAATAAAGTCCTCCTTATCAATCTCGTCTTTGTCGGTATAGTCTATGTCTTCAAAAAATGTTGAGACAAGCGCCGCAAGGTGACCGCCTGCCGAAGTGCCCATAACCGCAATTTTGGATTTATTTATGCCGTATTTCGCACTGTGATACCTGACAAATTTTACCGCCCGTCTTGCGTCAAGCAACGGCAACGGAAAACCGTATGGTTTTATTCTGTAATCAACCACAAAAGCGGTTATGCCGACGCTTGCCAGAAATTCGGCATATCTTTCGCCCGAATGCGGGGTTCGCATCATATAAGCTCCGCCCGCAAAAACTATAACGGCACCGTCGGATTTTTTAACGTTCGGTATATATGATTTAATATGTATATCACCGCTGTGTCCGCAGGATATGCTGTTCCATAAATTCATAGTTTCAACAGTCACTGTTTTCACCTCTATGTTGCAGAACTGTCGCCGCCGTCGGCAACAACTGTGTGTCCGCATATTATCTCTCCGTAATCGCTCATAAGGTAGTATGCAAGCTCGGCTATTTCATCTGGACGTATAAATCTACCTATTGCATGACGTTCGTACGGCTGGTCAATGCTGTGGGCATATCTTGCTATCATCGGAGTGAATGTTGCGCCTGGGGCTATTCCGTTAATTATAATGCCGTTCCCGCCGTATTTTTTGCCAAAAGCCCGCGTCCATTTGATAATAGATAGTTTTGCGGCGCCGTAAGAGCCGATTATGTCCATACAGGCGGCATTTGAGGCAATGTTTAATATATTACCCTTTATATCGTTGTTTATAAAATAATCTATTTCATTTCGCATCATAAAAAATGCGGATTTGAAGTTCACATCGGTCAATGCATCCCACTCGTCTTCGGTTATGTCCCACGGTTCATAGCCTCTGCCTGTTAATACTGCGGTGCTGACAGCGGCGGCGTTCACAAAACCGTCAAGACCGCCCATAATTCTTTTTGCACGGTCGATGTTTTGCTTGCATAATGATAAGTCTGTTATATCCCATTTAATATAATTAATTTTAGGCGATGATATATCGGAAACAGTATTCTTTAATTTTTCTTCATTCTTGCCTGCGATTATAACCGAGGCGCCTCGGTTGACGAATTTTTTTGCAATCGCTTTTCCGATACCGCTTCCGCCGCCCGTAATAAGTATTTTTTTGCAACGAAGCTCCATTATGCTTTTTCAACCGTCCTTCGTATTATATCGTTCTGCAAATCAGTATCGAACCTCGTAAAATATCCCGAATAACCCGTTACGCGCACAATAAGATTTTGATAGTTTTCGGGATTTTTTTGCGCCTCAATAAGTTCTTTTTGCGATAGGTAATTTATTTGCAACTGCATACCGCCGTTTTTCAAAAAAGTGCCGTATAATTGCGATAATTTTGTCAGCTTTTCATCAGTGCTTATCATACTTTTATCCATTTTGATGTTGCTTACAATACAGCCGCAGAATTTGCGGTAATTTATCTTTGCTATTGAATTTAAGAGCGCTGTCAAACCATTTTTGTCTTTACCTTCGCTTTGGGTGATTCCCATTGTGAAAGCGTCGCCGCTCTTTCGTCCGTCGGGGGTTGCCTTGGTCAGTTTACCGAAGATTATGTTCGGGTGAGTTGCGCCTACAAACGAGCCTACGACAAGGGTGTTGATTTCATCGCTTTTTACGCCGTTTCTCACTTCGTATATTGCGTCTACTATTGCATTTGCTATGCTGTCCGCAAAGTCATCGTCGTTTCCGAAAAATCTGCCTTTTTCTAAGATCAGCCTGCGCTCATCTTCAAAGCCGACATAATTTGCTCTAAGCATTTCAAGCATTTTTTCGGCGGTAAAGACTTTTTCTTCAAACACGAACTGCTTTATAACCGAAAGGGAGTCTGCGGCATTTGAAATGCTGTTAAAGGACATAGTAATACCGTGATATTTAGAACCTTTGTCGGTTATCGGACGTCCGCTTTTTATGCAGGAGGCGTTTAATGCGGAGGTGAGAACGTTAATATCGCCCGCAACGGCTTTTGAGTAATTTGTGTATTCGCCGATTATGCTTAGCATATCGTCCTTCAAATGCTTTTTGTATAGCGCGAAAACTTCATCATAGCTTTCGGCGCTTAAAAATTTCTTGTCGTTGTAGATAAGCTGTTCGACTGAATGTAAGAGATTTACGTGGGCAAGGTCTATTTTTGCGCCACATGGCAAGCACCACTCGTTGCAGCCGACAACGGTATAGTCTACTGCGTCTTTATATTCAATGCCTATATCGGTCATACCCGGGATTCTCGGCTCGTCGTTCACAAATACTATCCATTGGCATTTTGCGTTAAGCTCGGTTATGTATTTCATAGTTTCAGGCGTTGTGTATTTCGTATACCTGAATGACGCCTGCGGTCTGAAAGTCGGAAGCTCGGCTATACATTCAAGTACCAGCCTTGATAATTCGTTAAATCCGTCCGTGCCGTCTTCAAGGTATCCGCCTACGACCAGATGATTGTGTCCGCTTATAGGCAGAGCGGTATTGTCCATCTGTGTTTCAAACACCTTGACAAAAAGTTCCTCTAATAAATCTGCCGCGTCCGCCTCGGTAATAACACCGTTCTTTAAATCGTTTTTATAAAGAGGGTAGAGGTATTGGTCAATTCTGCCTAAGCTGTCGGGACAGAGTTGGAACATAAACCAGACCGACTGCACAGCCTCGTAAAACGACCTTGCGGGCAGCATAGGAACTCTGCGCATTATTTCGGCGAGCTTTGGGTCGGTGCAGTTTTCGGCATATCTTTCGCTTAATGCCCCGAGTGAGCAAAGAACCTTTCGCATAGCAATTTGCAATTCATTCTTATTGTCAATGCCTTCAATTATATCTAAATAACCTCTTAAACCGTTTTTGATTATAAAATCATAATCAAGCACTATATGCGTCCAGCCCCAATAAAAGGTTGGCGTGGGCGAGTAAGTGCAAAGCGTATTCCAATATCTGTTGTAACTGTTGTGACCGACTCTGCGGTAAAGGTCGGCAGGATATTCGCATCCGTCAAATCTTAGTCTGCCGTACAGCTTTTCGCCGTCATACTGCTTTACGGGTATAGAGCTAAAAAATCTGTCAAGCCCCTCGGCAATCTTTAAGGGCGATTTTAATTCCGATACGTCTTTAAGTCGGCAGGAGCCTTTTTCAAATTTGTCAATACCGTTTAACGCGTCAGACGCTAATTGCTTTATTCTGTCAGTCATATCAATTACCTCTCGTAACAGGATTTGTATTTATATAGTACATAACCGCGATAGATAAGTGAATACACCAAATGAAATATTTATAATTTTTGAAACACTTTTTCTTGACAATATTAAAAAGTGTTATGTATAATAAAGCAAAAGGGGGCGGGCTGTATGATTAAAGGTGGTATCACGGTAACCGATATAAACTATGTTATTTACGTTAATAACGCCAATTTTTCCGAAATGCGCGATTACAGCGGAAAAATACCGCATAACGAGCTAATTTTCAAGCTGGACGGCAGTTCAAAAATCATTTTCGATAAGTATACTTTTATTGACAGTCCTTCGTCTTTGCGGTTTTTACCGAAAAGCGAAAACTATAAAAAATATACCGCCGAAACATTGGAAAGCGGAAGCTGTATAGATATATTTTTTGATACTGCTGAACCTGTAAATTGCGAGCCGTTTCTGCTTAACTGCAAAAACAATGAGAGACTTGCCGCTCTTTTCAAAAAGGCGGAGCTTGTATGGCGCAAAAAACAGGCGGGATATAAATATACGGCAATGGGATACCTCTATGAAATACTCGGTCTGCTTGAATACGGTGAAACATACATGCCCAACAGTAAGATCAATAAAATAAAACCCGCAATTGATTATATAACCGAGCATTACACCGAAAATATCAATGTTGAAGAAATTGCGAAAATGTGTAATATCAGTCACACATACTTTAAAAAGATTTTCAGCGGTATCTACGGAACTGCGCCTAAACCGTATATCATTGACCTGCGCATACGTTATGCCTGCGACCTTTTAAAATCACAGATGCACAGCGTAGGGGAGACTGCCGAGCTTTCGGGATTTCAGAACGTTTATTATTTCAGCAGGTGCTTTAAAAAAATTATGGGAATTTCCCCGAGCGAATATAAAAAATTCTATTCAGAAAAATTATGATGAAAAAATGTGCGGAAGTATTATTCTTCGGCACATTTTTTTGAATATTTCGGTTGCTTTTCTTTTTACATTGTGTTACAATGAACATAAATGAACAATCATTCATTTTCAGTGATAGGAGATGACCCTTTGAACAGCGAAAAACAACACGAAGAAAAAAGAAACGCGATTATGGAAAAATGCTTTGAATGTTACGCAGAACACGGCTTTACGGGCACGGGTGTTAAAACCGTTGCCGAGGCGTGCGGCTGCACTCAGGGCAATCTTTATCTTTACTTTAAAAATCTTGACGAAATGATAATTGAGTCCACGGCATATTGTATGGCAAAGGTAGAGGACGATTTTATGAAAAAAGCGCCGCGCGACCCGAAAGACGTTATGCGGTTCATTGAAGAAATACCTTATTGGACAGCGAAGAAGCACGGCAAAAAATACCGATTGATGTATCAAATATACACTCACCCAAAGTACATTGAATACGGAAAAAAGTTTTTTGAAGGCGTAAATGAGCGTTATACTGAATATGCTAAACTGTTGGAACCTAAAATCGGCATACCTTATACCGTAATCACACCGCTTATTTTTATATTCGTCCGCGCCTGCGTTCACTACGCTATGTTTGAGGATGAATACTACTTAAAATCCCAAATGGAGGTCTTAAAACAGGGCGTAAACCTGTTTGCAGATAAATATCGCTCGCAATACTTGAACGGAGGTACCGCGAAATGAAGAAACGAATACTCAGTATCCTACTTACCCTATGCATTATGATATGCCTTGTGCCGACAAGCGTATTTGCCGACGAAGGAAAAACTGAAAAAGTCGGAACAAAAGATGAATTGATTAACGCGCTGGCGGACGGCACCGTTGACATTATCCAGCTAAATCATGACATCGAGGTAAGTTCTACTCTGATCGTTAACCGTACTGTCAAATTGGATCTCTACGGCTATATGCTTGAAATTTCCGGCAGCGGTAGCGTTATCAAGGTCAAGAAGGACGGCCGCCTGACCCTCATCGACAGCGACCCCACTGCGGAACACAAGTTCACCCCCAACGCCGACGGCCTGTGGGTGCTGGATGAGACCAACGGAACAAAGACCGTCAAGGGCGGCGTTATCTATGGCGGCAAGGGCAGCAGCATCGGGATATCTGTTTATGGCGGCGGCGTGTACGTGGAGGGCGGCGGCACGTTCACCATGGACGGCGGCAATATCGTGGGCTGTACGGCTTCCACCACCTTTCAAGCGCGGGGCGGCGGTGTGTTCGTGGCTGAAAAAGGCACGTTCACCATGTCCGGCGGCAGTATCACGGGTTGCACGACGGTGGGAGGTTATTCTTATGGCGGCGGCATCTACAATGAAGGGACCGTCACCTTGTCCGGCACGGCGGAGATCCGGGACTGCCATGCAAAAGACAGTGATGGCGAGATCGCATATGGCGGCGGCATTTCTGACAACGGCGAAACTTCTGAGATTAGCGGCGATGTGAGGGTCACCGGCTGTACGGCTGACGGAGGTAAAACAGATGCCGTGAGTATGGGCTTCGGAAGTGTCATCAGCGGCGGCACATTTGACGGATTGGTGCTGAACTCCGGCACGATCAGCGGCGGTACCTTTAACGGCAAGGTGGTCAACGACGGCACGATCACCGACGGTATCTTTAACGGCGAGGTGGTCAACGACGGCGGCACGATCAGCGGCGGCACGTTTAACGGCACGGTGACATATTACGGCACGATCAGCGAAGGTGTAATCAGCGGTATCACCGTGACCTATCAGCTCAACGGTGCGGACTACGCTACCCAGATTTTGAAGTCCGGCAGCACTGCCATCAGACCCGTTGACCCCACCAACCGCGCCGGTACAGCCTTCCTCGGCTGGTACCGAGCCGACGGCACGGCGTATGACTTCACCCAGCCTGTGACGGAGAACATCACTCTCACTGCCCGCTTTGCGGCTGTCACGCGGAAAGTCGAGACTAAAGAAGAGCTGACCGCCGCACTGGCGGACGATACCGTGGACGTCATCGAACTGGGTAGTGACATTGCGATCGACGCAACACTGAATATCACCCGCACCGTTACCCTCGACCTCGTCGGCTATATGCTGGAGATGAAGGGCAGCGGCAGCGTTATTACAATTGCGGATGACGGTCACCTGACACTTGTGGATAACAACCTCATGGAGACATACAAGTTTACGCCTGATGCTAACGGCCTGTGGAAGTGGGGAACCAGCGGCACAAAGACCGTTCACGGCGGCGTTATCTACGGCGGCACGGGTACAGAAATGTACTACTCTACCTACGGCGGCGGTGTGCTGATTGAACCCGGCGGCCAGTTCACAATGAACGGCGGCAGCATCGTGGGCTGTAAGGCCGACGGCGCAGGCGGCGGTGTGGTGGCCAAATGCGGTGATGCGAACGGCATATTTACCATGAACGGCGGCGCGATTATCGGCTGCGTTGCGGACAGCGGCGGCGGTGTGGAAACAGACGGCGGCGAAGGGGTATACGGCCAATTCACCATGAACGGCGGCGTGATCGACAGCTGCGTAGCCATCGGTGGAGCTGGTGGTGGCGGCGTTCGAAGCGATGGTCTGTTTATCATGGGGAAGGATGCCACGATCAAAAACTGCAAAGCCGTCCAATACGGTCAACGCAATTTTGGCAGCGGCATAGTCCTCGCCGGTGATGGCCGGCAAACCGTCGATGGCACGATCATTTCAGAGGATGCCGTGGATGGGAAGTACATCTTCGTGAACAGCAGCACAGTGGCCATTGGCGAAAACGCCAACATTCACGCGAATATAACGTTGGACGGCGGCAAAATCGACTTGGGTGGCAGCAGCGCGACCGTCTACGGCAAGATCACCAACGATAGCTACGGCGGTGCCGGCTGCTTCGCCGACGGTCTTGTCACCGTGACCTACAAGGTAAACAATGCGAACTACGCTATTCAGATCCTGCGGAGCGGCAGTCTCGCCACCAAGCCCAACGCCCCCGCTAAGCCAAACCAGACCTTCGACGGCTGGTTCAAGGCTGACGGCACGGCATGGGACTACAATACGGCTGTCACCGAGGACATTATCCTCACAGGTAGCCTGTACGTCCCCGTGAAGAATGAGACGGAGCTGGAAGCGGCTTTGGCGGACAATACGGTGGACGTCATCAGGCTGACGAGGAACGTCGACATCGACAAGGGTATGATCATCGACCACACCGTGGTGGTAGATTTGAACGGTTATGTGCTGAGACAGACAGCGGACAAGTGTGTGTCCTTTAAGGTGGAAGAAACGGGAGACCTAACCATCATCGACAGCAATCCCACAACACCGCACAACTTCACGCCTAACAGCGACGGTTTGTGGGTATGGGATGAAACGGGCGGTACAAAGACCGTCCACGGTGGCGTTATCACAGGCAACGCTGCTGGTAATAGCGGCACCATACAAATCGGCGGCACAGTTACTATGACCGCTGGCAACCTTGTCGGTTGCAGCGCCTACAATACGCGAAGCGGTGCTCCGTCTTGCGGAGCCGTGTATGTCTCTGCAAACAGCAAGTTCGTGATGAACGGCGGCGCAATTCGTGGAAGCTTTGCACGCATTGGCGACGGCGGCGGTGTGTATGTCAACGGCGGTCAATTTACTATGAACGGCGGCTCAATCACTGAATGTACGGTGGAGCATCTTGGCGGCGGCGTATATGTGAACTTCGGTACTTTCAAACTGGTCGACGGCTACATCCGTAATTGCAAAGCGGATTTCGGCGGCGGCGTGTGCGTGCGCGCGAATATGGTGGCAGGGATTGATTGTATATTTGAGATGAGCGGCGGTGTTATTTCCGACTGCACGGCGAAAACGAAAGGCAGCGCTCTGCTCATAGACGGAAACCAACTTGATGACACGGGTTACGCCATTGGCGGTACAATGTACGCAGGCGGCGGCACGGTGGACGGTACGGCATATATTATAAAATACGGTAAGATCACCGCCAAAGGCGGTATGACCGGCGTTACCTCTTTCAAAAAAGAGATTCTGACGAAAGCTGGAAGCAAAATCGAATACGGTCTGTTTTACGGCGATATCACTGGCAAGGGCACAGTTTCAGACATCACCGTGACCTATAAGGACGGCGACAATGAGTACGCCAAGCAGGTGTTGCCGAGCGCAGGACTCGCTACTTGCCCCGACGCCCCTGATGATAAAACAGGCTACACTTTCGGCGGTTGGAACAAGGCCGACGGCACAGTGTGGGATTATGCCAAGGACACCGTTACCGAAGGCATTACTTTGTACGCAAAATGGATACCGCACACCTACACGGTGACCTTTGACTCCACCGGCGGCAGCGAGGTAACGGCAAAGACTATGACCGCTACCTACGGCAAGCAACTCGGAGATATGCCTGTGCCAATACGCTTGGGTTACTTTTTCTGTGGCTGGTATGATGCTCCGATTGACGGCAAATGCTACGGCAACAGCGATGGCAAAAGCACAAGTCAGTATGACAAGACGGAAAGCTGTACCCTGTATGCACAGTGGAAAATAAATCAGTACACGATCACCTTTGATACCGCCGGCGGCAGTGAGATTGCTTCTATCACACAGGACTACGGTACGACGATTACCGCCCCTGCTAACCCGACAAGAAAAGGATATAAATTCACAGGTTGGGATAAGGAAATCCCCAAAACTATGCCTGCGGAGGATATAACAATCAAAGCACTGTGGAAAGACGTTGAAAAGCCGACAGGCAAAATAGAAATCGGTAAAAATGCGTGGAATAGTTTCCTGAATAAAATAACGTTCGGTCTGTTCTTTAATAAAACGCAGACGGTGACTATTACAGCAAGAGATAACAGCGGAGAAGCAGTCAAGATTGAATATCTACTTTCAAATAAGGAATTGACCGCAGCGGAGCTTAAAAACAAAACCTTTACAGCGTATAACGGTCAGTTTAACATCAACCCCGATAACGAGTATATCGTTTATGTGAAGCTGACCGATAAAGCGGGCAATACGGATTATATCTGCTCAGAGGGCATTGTGCTTGACGAGACCAAACCCGTAATCGTAGGAATAAAGGAAGGCACAACCTACTGCGGATCGCAAACGGTTACAATAAATGAAAAATATATTGATATTGACGCCGTTAAAGTAAACGGAACTAAGGTCACGCTTGATAAAAACAATCGGTTTGTTCTTGAACCGAAGGACGGAGAGCAACAGATCGTAGTTACCGACAAAGCGGGCAACCAAGCGGTTATGACCGTGACGGTAAACGACGGGCATACGCCGCTTGCGGATGATGACGACTGCACAACACCCGTTTACTGCAAATTCTGCAATGCGGAGGTAGTTGCGGCTAAGAGTCATAACTTCACAGGAAATTGGCTGAACGATGAAACCGACCATTGGCATATCTGTCAAAATGAAAATTGCACCGTTACCGGTACGAAAATCGCACACAGCGGGGATGACGACGGCAACTGCCTGACAGCGGTTGTTTGTGAGTGCGGATATGTTATTACGGCGGCAAAGCCTGCGCACACATTCGGCGAATGGGTATCAAACGGCAACGGCACTCATACCCGCAAATGTACTGCAAGCGGCTGTACCGAGGGTGTTGAAACCGATAATTGTTCAGGCGGAAAAGCAACCTGTAAGGATAAAGCCGAATGTAAATTCTGCGGTACAGCTTACGGCGAAACCGACCCGAACAATCACGCCGATCTTACGCACATTACCGCAAAGGCGGCAACTAAGGAAGCAGACGGCAACGTAGAGTATTGGCACTGCGAAAGCTGTGACAAATATTACAGCGACGCGGCGGCGACCAAGGAAATTTCCAAGGCTGACACTGCGACCGCGAGATTGAAAGAAGAAACGAAGTCTCCGAAGACGGGTGACAGCAACGGATTTGCATTATGGATAGCTTTGCTCTTTGTCTGCGGCGGTACGGTTATCGGTACGGCGGCAATTAAGAAAAAACACTCCGTTAAGCAGTAAAATATAAGAATTAAAAAACAGCAGACCTATTACAAAAAATAGGTCCGCTGTTTTGTTTTTTTATGTGTATACAAAGTATTTTAATACAAAAAAGCTCATAAAGGAATGGATTTCCAAAGTGTCAATTGACACTTTGGAAAACGTGCTGAAATCGTTGTTTAAGCTATGATATAATCAGTACATAATAGAATAGCGTTATTTTATCTGCGGGTCAGCCGCCGAAAGGAGTTAATATGAAAAAAATATTTGTAAAAAGAAAATTGCCTGTCTTGTTGCTGGCACTGTGTATGGTGCTGTCGTCGTTGCCTTTTACTGCATTTGCAGCTGCTTCGGCAACAGAAACAGCAGACTTTACTGTCGGGAAGGGCGAAGCAGCCATAAAACTGCTCAATCAGTATAAGACCGGCTCGGCGGACTCTCTCTGGGACAACAACACCAAGACACTGACCCTGTGGGGCGTTGACTTTACCACCACCGCCCAAACGGCTGTGAAACTGCCTGTTGGCTCCACCATCGTCCTCAAGGACGGCACCCACAACACCATCCAAAGCGGCGATGTCACCATTAATGTGTCCGGCTCTCACAAGAGCCAAACCTACGTCAATGCCATGGACGCGGCGGGCAGCCTCACCGTTCAGGGCGGCACGGCGGGCACCGGCACGCTGTCGGTCTACGCCGGTAAGGTCACAAATGAGAGCGACGGTTGGACCTTTAGTTCGGGCATCTCCGTGTACGGCGACTTTACCGTAAAGGGCGGCCATGTGACGGCACGGGGCGGCTATATCGAGGGCAAGGACAGCGTATTCTCCATCGGCGTTAATATGGATAACGATATAAAGAATAAGGCACTGCTGGTCACCGGCGGTACCCTCACTGCCATTGCCGGTGAGTCCTACGAGATCGAGGACGACGGTTCCAAGAGAGCGGTGTTTTCTCGGGGCGTGTATATGTATCGGGGCAATGTCATCGTGTCCGGCACCGGCGGTCTCCGAGCCGAGAGCGTGGAGAAAATGGCAGACGGCGGCGTTCTGTCCGATGGTCTGTATATCTCCTCCGGCAGCCTGACCGTGGCGAACTCCGCTGAGGTGGCGGTGGCAGGAGCCTATGGCGCGTATATTTCCGGCGGCAGCCTCGCCCTCAGCGGCGGCAAGCTCACCGCCCTCAGCACACAGACGGAAACCAGCTACGGCAACGCCCTGGATGTGGAAGTGGATAAAAATATCGCCGATTCCGGCAACATCACCGTCACCGGCGGCACTCTGGAAACCGGCAACGGCAAGATCTATGTGTTCGCCTACGGCGCCACGGAGAACCAGGGTGTGTTCACCGTTACCGGCGGCAGCATCGTGAACCGCGACCAGATACAGGGCAGTGGGCTCAAAATCAATATTTCCGGCGGCACCGTCCGGACCCAGGGCATTGATGTCGGTGCGCTTACCCTCTCCGGCGGTACGCTGACCGTTCGGGAGACTGTACACAAGAGCGACTATGACGGCCATCTGTATGCCAATCCCGCCGTGGATGTGAGTGACCTCGCCGTCAGCGGCGGCACCCTGGACGCGGCTTGGAATTGGGGCGAGTTTACGCCCGCAGTGTTCCCCGTGAAGGACGATGCCAACTATGCCACCGCCCTGGTGAAGATGCCTTACGAGTTCCAAACCGCAACTTTCACCGGCGGCACCACCACCCTGGATACCGGCATTGCCGGCAACACCGCCCTGCTGATTAAGGGCACACTGACCTTGGGAGACGGAATGGCAGAGACCGGTGCAGACGCCAACCACCGCCAGTTAAGGTCTGACACGCCTGTGAAGTTTGCCGAAGCGGCGACACCAACCATTATTGCCACTGCTACTATTGAAAATGCGAAGTTTGACTATCAGTCAGGTGATGCACCGCAAGCCACAGCCACGGTAGCTGCCGCCGATCAAGACAAATACGAGATTGCTTACGAATGCTGGCAGCAGTTTGAAAACAACGAACCCGTTGCTGCTTGGTATTCCGATAACAGCGCACACGGTTCTCTTCCGATAATCAAGAAATTTGAAAACGGGAAAAAATATGTGTATTCAATTATGCTGGAACCGAAAGACGGATATTCTTTCAGCAGCGAAACTGTTGTTACAGTAAACGGGAAAAAAGTATCGGCACCTTTCGTCGGCGGCTCTATGTATATTCCCGCCATTAAAACGATTACGCCCACCAAACAGACAAGTGCAATCACTGCCGTAGATATAGAAAATGTGAAGTTCAACTATCAGCCCGGCGATGCTCCTCAGCCCACAGCCAGACGGACCGGTGCAGAACAGGATAAATACGATATTCTCTATGAATCATGGGGGAAACGGGTGAAGGATGCCAACGACACGATAACTACGGTTGCCTATTGGTATTCCGACGAAAGCTGCTATTCGGACGGCGATGTTCGATTCAATACCTTTGAGAAGGGCGGAAGATATCAATATTCCGTGAGACTTCGGGCAAAAGACGGCTATATCTTTGACAGTGATCTGGACAAAGATAAGGTTACATTGAATGGGCAAACTCTACCGTTCGGTTCATGGGTCAATGTGTTGGATGGCGGCAAGACCTGTCTTATTACCTATGGAACAGAAACACGCCCCGGTCAGATTGTTGAATCAATTCGATTGGATGCTGTCATCGACTTTGAAGCCGGAGAAAAACCACGTTTCAGCACCGGTGTCGTTGATCCTTTCGTTGACACCGATCATCAGCGTTGGGATGCCAATGACGGCAGCGGTTACGGCATTACCTCCAGTGATTTCTGGAACACTCGCTACAACGGCAAGCTCATTGCGAAATTTGAAGCAGACAAGAGCTACACTTATGGCGTATATTTCAAGATTTCCGATTTGGGGTTAGAAGAGGGCTATCGCTTCGATAAGACCACAAAGCTCTATATCAACGGCAAGGAGATTACTCTGACGTCCGAACAGATCAGCGTGGACGATAACGGCGAGACCATTTGGTTCAGCAATGTTTTGACTATGACCCCAAAACCGACAAAATCGTGGCAGAAAATTGACGTTATTGAGATTGAGGGTGCTACCATCAATTTTAAAGACGGTGATAAGCCTGTCTTTACCGGCAAGACTCCTGAAAATGCTCCGTATATTTACCAGTTTGAATGTTGGGAAACTAAGGACGGGGCAGGTGTGAACTCTGCTGAATTCTTTGATAATGCCTATCAAAAGCATATTACTGAGTTTAAAAGCGGCGAATCCTATCAGTATATTTTGTATTTTAAGGCAAAAGACGGTTATTATTTTACCGCTGATACCAAGATAAAGATTAATGGTACTCTATATAATTACCGACTTGTTAACATTGATCCTGACTATGATTCGTCTGGAAAGATGTTTACTTTCTGGGCCTACACCGACCTTAATATGACACCGAAGGCATCAGGCAAAACGCCCGAATATAAAATTACCGACGGTGCAAACGGCGCCTACACAAAGAATACCGATGGCACGCTGACTTTCCGTGCAAACGGTGATTTTTCAAAATTTGTCGGCGTTAAGGTTGACGGCAATACGATTTCCGCCGATAAGTATACCGCTGTTTTAGGTTCTACTGTTGTTACCTTAAACAGCAATTATCTCGGTACACTGTCCGTCGGTGAGCATACGTTATCAATTGTTTATACAGACGGCGAATGCAGTACAAGTTTTGAAATAAAAGCCGCTCAGAACGGCGGCGGAGGCACCGTTCCCGAAAAATCGGACAAAGGAAATGCAAATTCCGATAAATCTCCGAAAACCGCAGACAATGGCAATATTACATTGTGGATTGCTCTGCTCTTTATAAACGGCGGCGTTATGGCGTGCGCGGCAATAATCGGCAGAAAAAAGGTTTTCAAAAAGAGATAAAATGATTAAAGACAGCGTTTTACAGCGCTGTCTCGGTCTGTTGATAAAAATAGTATTAAAAAATCTTAATGCGGCGTTTACGCCGCATTTTGTTTTTTCGCTGACAGGTGCGGCGAAAAAACACATTATAGGCGAAAACTCGCTTAGAAAAAGTGAGTTTTCAAGGGCACAGGGGTGGTATTGGCGGGGATAGAGTGCAGTCCGAAAATCTTTGATTTTCGTGCGAACGGCATTCCCGTCCAAGAGCGTGTCGAAAAAGTCGACACGCTCAGACAGCGTTTTACGGCGCTGTCTTTATTTATGAAATATTGCTTGACCGCACGGTGTCAAAGCGGTATAATTACGTTGCGAAACGGGTAGTATAAAGGCTCGTATTCATGAAAAAATATTAAAAATTGCATTGGATAAGGCTTTGAAAAGAATGCTTGATTTTAAAAAAATAACAATAGACGACAAAGAGAAAATTGATAAATACCTATATAATTCCGGTGAAGTTTCCTGCGATACAACGTTTATAAATTTACTTGTTTGGCAAAACGCATACGGCACGGAGTTTGCGGAAAAAGACGGTAATCTTTTTATTAAGATGCACAGCAACAGTACAGAAACATTCAGTCTGCCGTTCGGCAAAGACTTTGAACAAGCGATGAGTCAAATAAAAGAATACTGCAACGGCTGTTTTCCTGAATTCTACGCACAGGAAGGTCCCAGATTTGAAAAGTTTAAAGGTTTGTACGGCAGTTTATTTTTAATTGACGAATACCGCGACGCGTTTGACTATATTTATTTGAGTTCGGATTTAGGCAACCTTTCAGGCAAAAAATATCATTCAAAGCGAAATCATATTTCAGCGTTCTCAAAGAAATTTGATTGGAAATATGAGGAAATAGGGAAAAATAATCTCGATAAAGTAATCGGTTGCGCGGAAAAATGGTATTCGGAAAACACCGAAAAGTCGGACTTGTATCTTCGTGTGGAACACGATGGGCTGCTTAAAGTTTTGCAGAATATGGAACCGCTTGGCGCCCGCGGAGGAGCGATTACGGTAAGCGGCGATGTCGTTGCTTTCAGCGTGGGTTCGCCTGTAAGCGATGAAGTTTTTGACGTTCATTATGAAAAGGCGCTGTCGGACTTTGCAGAGGCATATACGGTTATAAACCGCGAGTTTGTCCGCAATGAATTGACCGGTTATAAATATATAAACAGGGAAGACGATATGGGGCTTGACGGTTTGCGCAAAGCAAAACTCTCATATAAACCGACATTCTTGCTCAAAAAGTATTTCTGTAAAGGCAGGGAACAGCTTTGAATATTTACGGTCAATGCAGAGAAATATACCGTCAGGCATTTGATGACGGCGACAATGAATTTCAAAACGATTTGTTTGATTTATGCTACAAATACTGTCGCTATGACTGCGTTGACGGCAAGGCGGTAAGTATGTTTTTCGCAATGCCGTGTATCACGGTAATTGACGGCGCAAAGCACGAATCGTTCTATATATTTGCCGCCGCTACCGAAGCTGCAAACCGTTCAAAAGGCTATATGAGCAGTCTTTTGAATGATTTTATAAAAGAATATGATAAGTCCTTTATTTTTTTAAAGCCCGCAACAGAAAATTTGTTTGATTATTACGCTAAATTCGGATTTAACCGTTTTTCGTCCTCAGTTGACAAAGTCTGTTATTCGTATCCGAAAGGCGGGTTTAAAGAACTTGCCGACAAGTACGGCGGCACCGAAAAACAGTATGACGGAATGTATCGGTTTAATAATAAAATTCAGATGATGAATTTCCCTTTCATAATGGAATAAAATATCGGGAGGAACAGAGGGTTCCTCCCGATAATATTTAGGATTTTAAACGCCTAACAGCTTTGTGCATTCTTCGATAAGCTCTGAACGCTTATTTTCAGCGTCTTCGGCGGTCTTGCCGACGGCGTTTATATAAAGTTTAATTTTCGGTTCCGTACCGGAAGGACGGACGATAAATGAACTGCCGTCCGAAAGGAAATAACTGAGAACATTGGATTTAGGCAATGTAAGCACCGTTTCCTTGCCGCTTGCAATATCGGTTGATACCGATTTTTGATAATCGTTAAACTTGATTACGCGGGCGCCGCAGACCTCTTTCGGTGTTTCCGAACGAAGCGAAGACATAAGGGAACTTATCTTCTCCATACCGCTCTGTCCCTCAAATACAAAGCTCTTTTGTGCGCTGTAATAATAGCCGAACTGCTTGTAAAGCTCCTCCAAAACGTCTTCAAGAGTTTTGCCGAGAGTTTTGTAGTATGCGGTCATTTCGCAAATAAGCATTGATCCCACAACGGCGTCTTTATCGCGTACATAACTGCCTGCAAGGTAGCCGTAGCTTTCTTCAAAACCGAATACATAGCGATTTTGTTCATTTTTCTTTTCAAGAATCGTGATCTGCTCGCCTATGAACTTAAATCCCGTAAGCACGTTTATAAGCTCGCAGCCGTAGTGATCGCATATTTTCTGGCACAACTCGGTTGAAACTATGGTTTTAACCGCAATGGGATTTTTCGGCAGTGTGCCTGCTTCGCTCCTGCGCATAAGGACATAATTAAGCAGAAGTGCGCCGACGTCGTTACCGCTTAAAAGTTTGTATTCGCCGTTTACCGCAATCGCAATTCCCACGCGGTCGCTGTCGGGGTCGGTGGCGAGAAGCAGGTCCGGCTTTACAGTTTCCGCCATTTTTAAGGCACATTCAAACGCCTGACGGATTTCGGGATTCGGGTAAGGCGCGGTGGGGAAGTTGCCGTCGGGCATTTCCTGCTCGGGAACTACGGTAATATCGGTAAGACCGATACGCTTTAATATACTGCGGACAGGCTTGTTTCCGCTGCCGTTCAGGGGAGTGTATATAACCTTTAATCCCGAAACGTCAATATCGGTCGATACGCGCTGTTTTTCAACATTGTCAAGATAGTCTTCAATAACATCGTCTCCAATGTATTCAATAATTCCCGATTTAACGCCTTCCTCAAAATCAATGCTCTTTACATCATTGAACATATCAACGCTTTCCATTATTGAAAGTACATAATCGGCGGCGTCGGGGCTTAACTGACAGCCGTCGGGTCCGTATGCTTTGTAACCGTTGTATTTTGCGGGATTGTGGCTGGCGGTAACGACAACACCGGCGTCACAGGAAAGGCGGCGTACCGCAAATGAAAGCATAGGCGTCGGCATTAATTCTTTATAAATATATACTTTAATACCGTTGGCGGCAAAAACGGAAGCCGCTGTCTTTGCAAACAGATCGGATTTAATTCGGCTGTCGTATGCTATTGCGATACTACCGTTTTCGGATACAGAATTTACGTATGCGGCAAGACCCTGCGAAGCCTGACCGACTGTATATATGTTCATACGGTTGGTGCCTGCGCCTATAACGCCGCGCAAACCTGCCGTACCGAATTCAAGATCACGGTAAAACGCGTCGGAAATCAGTTCCTCATTACCGTTCATCGAATTAAGTTCGGCAATCAGGTCGGCGTCGGCAGTAGCTTTTTCGCACCAGAGCTTATACTTATCTTCGTACATATAATTACCTCCTAATATTACAACATAATTTTAGTATTTTTTTTATTTGTTGTCAATAGCAAATGATTTTAAATAAATTTTAACAGTTTTTTAATATTTAACTTGACTTTTTCTCATTTCTATTGTATTATTGCAAGTAGTATTGGTAAGAAATGCTATCTTGGGGTGCAAATGGTAGATAATTTTGTCGAAAATTACGAAAACTTTTCCGATGAAGAATTAGCGGAGCTTATAATAAACGGTGAATATGAACCTTTACAGGTGATTATAAAAAGATATATGCCGCTCATCAATTATTATGCCGCAAAATTTTCTTCGGTCGGTGAAAAAGAGGATATGGTTCAAAATGCCGTTTTTGCTCTTTATTCAGCCATAAAAAGTTATGATAAAGGGAAATCTTCATTTTCGCCGTTTGCCGCTATGTGCATTAAACGTTCTTTTATAAATGATTTTAAATCATTTTCAAGAAGAAAGAACATACCGTCAAATCTTGTTACTTCGATTAACGAGGTTGACGTTAATGATGAAAACGATCCCGAAAAAATCGTTATAGATAATGAAAATCTCAAAAACCTTGAAGAAACGATAAGGTTTGAGTTATCCGCTTTTGAATATAAGGTTTTAAACGCCTTCCTTCAATGCAGAAATTACAGCGTAATAGCGGACAGGCTCGGCGTATCGGTGAAATCGGTCGACAATGCATTGCGCCGTATCAGGGTCAAGCTGAGTTCAAAAAGAAAGTAGATTTAAAAGTCTAAACTATTATGATTATCAAAGCGGCACAGCCGCTGATATATGCCCATGTAGCTTAACAAGCAGAGCGTTGAAATCAAAGATGTCGGTGCGATTCCGTCCGGGGCTAAATTACAATCAAACAAGAGAGGTACAAAAAATGTTTGAAGACAAGACGTTAGTTTGCAAGGATTGCGGCGAGGAGTTCGTATTCACTGCAAGAGAGCAAGAATTTTACGAATCCAAAGGCTTTGTAAACGAACCCCAGCGTTGCAAGCCCTGCCGTGACAAGCGCAAGAATGCGGGCAGAGCACCGAGAGAAATGCACGAGGCTGTATGCGCAGCTTGCGGCGGAGTTGCCAAGGTTCCCTTTATACCGCGCGACGACCGTCCCGTATATTGCAGTGAGTGTTTTGCAAAGATGAAGGAATCGGGCGAAACAGAAGAATAATTTAATAACGCAAATATTAAAAGCGGAGCATTTTTATGCTCCGCTTTGTTTACATTATAACAGCATTATTTGAAAATCTTATTCAATATAAGCGTGACTGCCATAATCACACCGATAACGATAAAAATACCTGCCAAACCAACGCCCATATAATAGCAGTTGTCGAGAAATGCTTGAAAATTTATGCTCATTTTGTTCTCCGTTCCGCCTGTCGTCAGGCAATTTATAAAAAGAAATTAAGAATAAGTCCACCTGCTATAACAGAGGCTATCTGCCCCGATACATTTACTCCTATCGAATGCATTAACAGGAAGTTTTGATTGTCCTCTTGCTGCGCCATTTTGTGAACAATTCTTCCCGACATCGGAAATGCGGATATGCCTGCGGCACCGATCATAGGATTGATTTTTTCTTTGAGGAAGATATTTAAAATTTTTGCGAAAATCACGCCGCCGGCGGTGTCGAATATAAAGGCTATCAAACCTAAACAAAGTATTAAAAGGGTTTCTTTTTTGAGGAATTGTTCCGCTCTCATTTGGGAGGCAACCGTTATGCCTAAGAAGATTGTAACAAGGTTAGCAAGCACTTTTTGGGCGGTATCCGACAGAGAATCAAGCACGCCGCACTCTCTCATAAGGTTGCCGAACATTAGAAATCCTATCAAAGCTACCGAAGACGGTGCGATAACGCCCGCAATAACCGTTATGAATATGGGGAACAGTATTTTTGTGACTCGGCTTACGTTATGCTGTTCATATGGCATACGTATAAGCCGCTCCTTTTTTGTTGTGAGCAGTTTTATTACAGGCGGCTGAATTATGGGTACAAGCGCCATATACGAATAAGCCGACACCATTATTGCGCCGAGATATTTTGAACCGAGCTTTTGAGCCACAACTATGGAGGTCGGACCGTCCGCCGCACCGATAATTGCGATAGAAGCCGCATCGTTTATATCAAAAAACATTGAGGCAAGGCACAGCGTGAAGAAAATACCGAACTGCGCCGCCGCGCCGAAAAGCATCAATTTCGGATTGTTGAGTATGGGACCGAAGTCGATCATCGCGCCTATTCCGATAAACAGAATAAGCGGGAAAAGCTCGTTAGATATTCCTGCTTTAAAAAGAGTGCTTAAAGCGCCGCACTCGGTCTCGCCGCTCACTATTTGGTCAACGGCGCCGGAAAACGGCAGATTGACGAGTATAACGCCGAATCCCATAGGCAATAAAAGGGTAGGCTCCATATTTTTCTTTATAGCAAGAAATATAAGTATGCCGCCGATTGCCCACATCACAAGCTGCTGCCATTCTATTAAAAGAATGTATTTGTATAAAATTTCCATTTACTTCACCCTAAATAAATTTAAGGACAGAGTACGAAAAGGACAGGCTTAGGAATACTGCGCCTGTCCTTATATCTGAAACAAATAGAATTGTAAGCGCAACGCTTATATTCTATGACAGACTCCACCCTTGTTTCATAGTAACGAATATAGCACATATAATTATAAATGTCAAACTGAATATTTCAAAATTTATATGACAATATTAAAACTGAAAATAAACTGCTTGACAATCACTACATATTAAATGTAAAATAATATAGTATTGCTTGTAATTATATTACATTATTTTAGTGATTTAAGGAAGGACACAGCGGTGTCTTCCTATGATATAAAACCGTTATGGAGGAAAAATATTTAATGAACGAAACCAAACAAAAAAGTTCTGCAAAGAAACCGTCGGGTGATAAATCAAACAAAAAACCGACAAACCGCAGAATGAAAAGTCAGTCTGCCGCAAAGAACGGTTCTGCCAAGAAAACTTCTAAAAAGCAGAACGCTGAAACAACAGTAAAGTCGCTGCCCAACAGAAACACAAACAAAAAGCCGACTAAAACTGCGCAGACGGCAGGCAGATACAACCGTACAAGAAAAAGCACAAAGCCGTTAAGGGTCATACCGCTCGGCGGATTGGGAGAGATCGGCAAAAATATCACGATTTATGAATATGACGGTGATATGCTGTTGGTTGATTGCGGTATGTCGTTTCCCGATGAAGAAACTCCGGGAGTTGACGTTATTATTCCCGATTTTACCTATGTTCTTGAAAATAAGGATAAAATCAAAGGTCTTGTCGTTACCCACGGACACGAGGATCACATAGGCTCTATACCGTACCTTTTAAGAAATTTCAACGTTCCGATATATGCGACGCGATTGACGGTAGGACTTATCGAGGGAAAACTGAAAGAACACAAGCTGCTTGCAGGAGCGAAGTTAAACGTTGTAAAACCGAGCGAGCATATAAAATTAGGGAATTTTGATGTTGAGTTTATTCACGTAAATCATTCAATACCCGACGCCGTCGGTTTTGCAATAACTTGCGGCGCGGGTACAGTAGTGCATACGGGAGATTTTAAGATCGACACAACGCCTATTGACGATTTTGTAATTGATATAGGCAGATTTGCCGAGCTTGGCAAACAGGGCGTCCTCGCATTGCTTGCCGATTCTACAAACGCAGAGCGCCCAGGGTTTACCGCTTCGGAAAGAATAGTGGGCGATTCTTTCTCGAACCTGTTTAAAAAAGCTGAGGATCACCGAATAATAGTTGCTACATTCTCATCAAATATACACCGCATACAACAGATAATTGATGAGGCGGCGCGCTGTAACCGTAAGGTTGCGGTTTCGGGCAGGAGTATGATTAACGTTGTATCGGTTGCCGCCGAACTCGGTTATCTGAATATTCCCGACGGTGTTCTTATTGATATTGAAATGATAAAGAATTATATGCCGGGTCAGCTTGTTGTGGTTACTACGGGAAGTCAGGGCGAGCCTATGTCGGCTCTGCACCGCATTGCTTTTTCCGAACACAGACAGGTGGAGATAATACCCGGCGATATGATAATAATTTCCGCCACTCCGATACCCGGCAACGAAAAGCTCGTCAGCAAGGTTATAAACGAGCTTATGAAGCGCGGCGCCAATGTTGTGTATGAAAAGATGTATGACGTTCACGTTTCGGGTCACGCTTGTCAGGAAGAGCTTAAACTTATGATGAGCATTGTTAAGCCAAAATATTTTATACCGCTGCACGGCGAGCAAAAACACCTTATGAAACACGCCAATCTTGCCAAGCTGATGGGAATTAATGATAAGAATATTATAATTTCCAATAACGGCGATGTGATTGAAATTTCCGATAAGGGCATAAAATCAACCGAGAGCGTTCAGGCAGGACGCGTGCTTGTTGACGGTCTCGGCGTGGGAGATGTCGGAAACGTAGTACTTCGTGACAGAATGCATTTGGCGGAGGACGGTATTATTGTAGTTACCGTCTCAATCGACGGACATACAAGAGAGGTCGTTTCAGGACCCGATGTGGTTTCGCGCGGATTTGTTTACGTAAAGGAATCAGAGGAACTTATGTCCGAAATCAACGAAATAGTATGCGATATACTTGAACGCTGTTATATTAACAACATTAAAGATTGGTCTTCAATTAAAGGAAAAATCAAAGACGGGGTTTCAAAGTTCCTTTATACAAGAACGCGCCGAAGCCCGATGGTACTTCCCGTTATTATGGAAGTTTAGTAAAGAACGGAGGATAAAAAATGAAAGTTGTATTACTTGAAGATGTAAAGGGTCACGGAAAAAAGGGAGAACTGTGCAACGTATCCGACGGATACGCGCGTAACTTCCTTTTTCCGAAAAAATTAGCCGTTGCCGCGGACGCCGCCGCTTTATCGGAGCTTAAAAGCCGCGAAGACGCAAAGGCTCACCATAAGCAGGAGGAAATAGACGCCGCAAAAGCGACCGCCGAAAAGTTAAACGGTAAATCGGTTACCGTCAGAGCTAAGGCAGGAAACGGCGGTAAGCTGTTCGGTTCAGTAACGTCAAAGGAAATTTCCGAAGAAATTAAAAATTCATTCGGAATAACTGTTGACCGTAAAAAAATGAATGTCGGCGATATAAAGAACTTCGGCGAATATACCGCGGAAATAAAACTTTACACAGGAATTACCGCAAAAATAACCGTAAAGGTAACGGAGTAAACAATGAGTAACGAAAAGGTTATTTTCGACCTCGAAAACGGCAGACTGCCTTACTCTGTCGAAGCGGAGCAGGCGGTGTTGGGTTCAATCATAATTGACCCGAAGAGTTTGAATGAAATAGCAACGCAGATGCGCGCGGAGTATTTTTATATTCCGCAGCACAGGGAAATTTATGCGGCTGTTTCCTCAATGTATGAGTTGAGCCAAACGATTGATTTTGTGTCGTTGCTTGAAAAACTGAAAAAAGACGGCGTCTACGATGAAACAGGCGGCAAGGCTTATCTTACACAGCTTGTTCAAACGGTGCCGTCAGCCGCCAATGTCCTTACATACGTGGCGATAATCAGGGAACGCTATTATGCGCGTGCTTTGATGACCGCGGCACAGGATATTATAAACGACGTCAATGAAAACACCGAGGATTCGGGAGATTTATTAAACCGAGCGGAACAGCGTATTTACGAAATCCGTCAGGGCAGGGAAATCAGCGGTCTTACCCATATTAAAAGCGTTATTGAGGGTGAAACCTACGACAGACTTCAAAAGATGGCTGACCCCGAAACCCGTAAAGATTATGTCGGAATACCGTCGGGTATAGGCGATCTTGACCGAATGATAACGGGGCTTAATAAGTCCGACTTAATAATACTCGGCGCGCGCCCCGGTATGGGTAAAACGTCTTTTGCTTTGAATATTGCCAGAAACGTTGCGGTAAACAGCGAAAAAACCGTATGTTTTTTCTCGCTTGAAATGACTCGCGACCAATTAGCACAGCGTATGCTTTCAAGCGAAGCGGGCATAAAGAGCGAAAAGCTGAGAACGGGTGAGTTGGACGCCGACGAGTGGACAAGGCTTGCTCAGGCGGGAGAAAATCTTGCAAATCACGAGATTTATTTTGATGAAACCTCTGCAATAACGGTAACCGAAATGAAAGCAAAGCTCCGCCGTATGAAAAAGGTTGACCTTGTTATCATAGACTATTTGGGTCTTATGAAATCGGCAAAGCGTACCGAAAACCGCGTTCAGGAGGTTTCGGAAATAACAAGGAACCTGAAAATTATGGCAAAGGAATTGAAGGTTCCTGTCATTGCCTGCGCACAGCTTTCGCGCGGCACCGAGGTTAAGGGTAAATCCCACCGCCCTGCGCTTTCCGATCTGCGTGAATCGGGCTCCATCGAGCAGGACGCCGATATAGTTATGTTTCTTTACCGTGAAAAATATTATGACGGTGAAAAATCAGATGACGAGGATCTCGGCGATCCGAACCGTGCCGAGTGTATCGTTGCCAAAAACCGACACGGTGAAACGGGGACGGTTGAAATGCATTGGGACGGTCAGTTTACACGCTTTACTTCCGTGGATGTGTTCAGATAATGTTAGAAAAAGTAAAAAAAGCAATCGAGCAATACGGTATGCTTAGAAACGCTGACGAGGTGACGGTTGCGCTTTCCGGCGGCGCCGATTCTATGGCTCTGCTTAACGCAATGCTTGCTCTCGGCGGCTGTTACGGCATTAAGGTAAAGGCGGCGCATCTCAACCATATGATACGCGGAGACGAAGCAGAACGTGACGAAAAGTTTGTCCGTGAATACTGTGCCGAGAGGAATATAGAGCTGATTTGCGAACGCGCCGATGTGCCGTCGTATGCCCGTGAAAACAAGCTAAGTACCGAACTTGCGGCACGGCAGTTGAGGTATGAATTTTTTAAAAGAATATCCGCCGGCACGGTGGCTACTGCCCATACCGCAAGCGATAATCTTGAAACCGTGATTTTTAACCTCACGCGCGGTACGGCAATTAACGGTCTGTGCGGTATACCGCCTAAACGCGATATATTTATACGGCCTTTAATACTCTGCACAAGGCAGGATATTGAGGACTATTGCGATAAAAATAAAATTCCGTATATTACAGACAGTACAAATCTGTCCGACGATTATGCGCGAAATAAAATCCGTCATAATGTAATACCTGTGCTTAAAGAAATTAACCCGTCGGTTGAGCGTGCTGTTTCGCGTACTTGCCTGTATCTAAGCGAAGACAGGGCATATATTGATAAAACTGTTGATAGTATTTGTAATCAGTGCTTGACCGACGAAAATAAGTTGTCTTTAAAACCTTTTTCGGGATTGCCTGACGCTGTTGCAAAAAGGGTTGTTTCCGAGTATTTGCACGGAGTTGCAGGCTGCGCGGAAATCGGTTCAGAGCATATTTCGGCGGCTTTAAAGGTGTGCAGAACGGGCGGCAAAGTAAGCCTGCCTAACCGAATAACCGTATGCGCCGAAAACGGCGAACTTACCGTCTGTGAAGACGGAAAAAAACGACAATCCGCTGATATAAGGGTTCAAATCGCAGAAACGGTTAATGATTTGTTTACAAACGGCGAAAAAATTAATAATTTGTTATTAAAAAATTCGCTTGACTGTGATAAAATAGTGGGAAGATTAGTAGTAAGAACACGTGAAGCGGGGGACAGGATACGTATTGTAAACCGCGGCGTTACAAAAACGCTTAAAAAGCTGTATAACGAATACGGTATCCCTGTCAGCGAACGTCAGACTTTGCCTGTTATAGCTGATGACAGCGGTGTGGTTTGGATATATAATATAGGCGTTTCACAAAGATGCGCTGTAACAAAAGATACAAAGCGTGTTTATAAAATAGAAGTTGAAAAACAATAACAAATATTTTTATAAGGATAAAATTAAGGGGATGTTTAATTTGTCAATGAGCGGCGATGTTTCAAATGTGCTTGTGACCGAGGAGGAAATACGTGAAATATGTTCCAGACTCGGCAAACAAATTTCAGAGGATTACAGCGGTAAAAAACTCTTGCTTGTCAGCGTTCTTAAAGGCGCCGTCGTGTTTATGGCGGATCTTATGCGTGAGATAACCTGCGACTGTGAGATTGATTTTATGGCTGTTTCGTCATACAGCGGCGCAAAAACAACGGGCGTTGTAAAGTTCAAAAAAGATTTGGACGTCAACCCCGACGGATGCGATATACTCTTAGTAGAGGATATTCTTGATTCAGGAATTACGCTCGCATATCTTAAAAAGGTCCTTATGGATCGTAATGCGGCAAGTATAAAAGTATGCGCGTTCCTTGATAAACCGGCTAACCGTCAGGCGGACATTTCCGCTGATTATGTCGGCAAGGTTATACCCGATGAGTTTGTAATTGGCTACGGCCTTGATTATAATGAAAAATACAGAAATTTACCCTATGTCGGCGTTTTAGACCCAAAGGTCTACTCCGATAAATAGGAAAGGAGCATTTTGATTGAATAAAAATTTAAGAAATGTGCTTTTGTATATAGGAATTCCGATAGTGCTTATAATTTCAATTATGTCGGTTTCCTATCTTTCAAAAAACACAGCGGAAACAAAGTATTATCAGATAGTTAATATGATAAAGGACAATGAAATATCCGAATATCAGCTTAACTTATACAGCGGAGATCTTACGTATACAAAACGCTCTGACGGTAAAACATATCATTATACCGTTGCCGATGCTTCAATTTTCTATAACGATGTCAATTCGTCCGTTATGGCTATAAACGAGCAGAATAAGGGTACAGATAAAGTAATCAAGTACGATTATAAGAGCGGCGGTCAGGCGTCTTGGATAATGAGTATGTTGCCGACCGTTATAATACTCGTGGTAATGATACTTTTCTGGGTATTTATGATGCGCCGTATGAACGCCTCTATGGGCGGCGACAAAACAATGGGATTTGGCAAGGCTAAGGTCAAGAAAGCCGATTCCAAAAAGAAGACCACGTTTGCCGATGTTGCGGGTGCCGATGAAGAAAAGGAAGAAATGGCGGAAATCGTTGATTTCTTAAAGGACCCCAAAAAGTTCAACGACCTCGGCGCAAGAATACCCAAGGGAGTGTTGCTTGTCGGCCCTCCCGGAACGGGTAAAACATTGCTCGCGCGTGCCGTTGCGGGTGAGGCAGGTGTTCCTTTCTTCTCAATTTCAGGTTCTGACTTTGTTGAAATGTTTGTCGGCGTAGGTGCTTCGCGTGTGCGTGACCTTTTCGGCGAAGCGAAAAAAGAAGCGCCCGCGATAATCTTTATTGATGAGATCGATGCTGTCGGACGCCAGCGCGGTGCCGGTCTCGGCGGCGGCCACGATGAACGCGAGCAGACGCTTAACCAGCTTCTTGTTGAAATGGACGGATTCGGCGCAAATGAAGGCGTAATCGTTATGGCGGCTACTAACCGCCCCGATATACTCGATAAGGCGCTCTTACGTCCCGGACGTTTTGACCGCCAGATTACCGTAAACTATCCCGATGTAAAGGGCAGGGAAGAAATATTAAAGGTTCATTCGCGCGGCAAGCCGTTGGGACCGGACGTTAACCTTGCAACTATCGCTAAGTCGACTTCGGGCTTCACGGGAGCAGACCTTGAAAATCTGCTTAACGAGTCCGCTCTCCTTGCGGTTCGCCACGGTAAAAAAGCCATAACACAGGAAGAAATTGAAGAAGCAACCATAAAGGTTGTAATGGGTACCGAGAAAAAGTCGCACATTGTTAAGGATAAGGACAAAATGGTTACCGCGTATCACGAGGCGGGTCACGCAGTTGTTTCCTACTTCTTGCCGACTCAGGATCCCGTTCACCAAATTTCAATTATTCAAAGAGGTATGGCGGCAGGATATACAATGTATTTGCCGACGGAAGAAAAAGGCCATACTTCAAGAAATCAGCTTCTTGAACAGATTTGCTCATTGCTCGGCGGCCGTGCCGCTGAACAGCTCACACAGGACGATGTTTGCACGGGCGCGTCTAATGATATTGAGCGCGCCACCGACCTTGCAAGAAAAATGGTTACTAAGTTCGGTATGAGTGATAAACTTGGTCTCGTAACTTACGGTCACGATAATAATGAGGTGTTCTTGGGCAGGGATTTCTCCTCAACGCCGAATTATTCTGAAAAGACCGCGTCTACAATTGACGAAGAAATTGAAAACGTTGTTATGACGCAGTATAAACGTGCGCTTGAACTGTTAAAGGGCGCAATGCCGAAGCTCCATGTTGTTGCTAAGGAACTTTTTGAAAAAGAGAAGATTTCGGGCGATGATTTCAGAGCAATAATGGAAAACAACGAATAACCGAAATTACCGACAGTATATTACTTGCTGTCGGTGATTTTTTATTAATTTTTTTACAAATAGTTATTTACATAACGCGGACAAAGTGATATTATATATAGGTATGAGACTGTCTCTCATAACGGGGGTACATAAAATTCTCATTAAATTATTTTACAGGAGGAATTTTCAATGGCCAGAAAATTCAAGACCATGGACGGTAATAACGCCGCGGCTCATGTTGCGTATGCGTTTACCGAGGTAGCAGGTATCTACCCGATCACACCGTCGAGTCCTATGGCTGATTACGTTGATCAGTGGTCTGCACAGGGACTTAAAAACATTTTCGGAACCACAGTTAAGGTTTCCGAAATGCAGTCGGAAGCCGGCGCTGCCGGTACGGTACACGGCTCTTTGGCAGCCGGTGCGCTTACCACAACTTTCACTGCTTCACAGGGACTTTTACTTATGATCCCGAATATGTATAAGATTGCGGGCGAACTGCTTCCGTGCGTGTTCCACGTATCGGCTCGCTGTGTTGCTTCGCATGCGCTTAACATTTTCGGCGACCATTCAGACGTTTATGCTTGCCGTCAAACAGGCTTTGCTATGCTTGCCGAAACAAATCCGCAGGAAGTTATGGATCTCGGCGCTGTCGCACATCTTGCGGCTATCAAAGGCAGAGTTCCGTTTATTAACTTCTTTGACGGTTTCCGTACTTCACACGAAATTCAGAAAATTCAGGTTTGGGATTACGAAGACCTTAAAGAAATGTGCGATATGGACGCAGTTAATGCTTTCCGTAAACGCGCTCTTAATCCTGAACATCCCGTTATGCGCGGTTCTCACGAAAACGGAGATATTTTCTTCCAGAACCGTGAGGCTTGCAACAAGTATTATGACGCTGTTCCGTCAATTGTTGAAGAATATATGGACAAGGTCAATGCTAAACTCGGCACTGACTACAAGCTCTTCAACTACTACGGTGCACCTGATGCCGAGCGCGTTATCGTAGCTATGGGTTCAATCTGCGACGTTGCGGAAGAAGTTATTGACTACCTCACCGCTAAGGGCGAAAAGGTTGGTCTTGTAAAGGTACGTCTTTACCGTCCTTTCTCAGCTGAAAAGCTGGTTGAGGCTATTCCTGATACCGTTAAGAAGATTGCTGTTCTTGACAGAACCAAGGAACCCGGCGCTCTGGGTGAGCCGCTTTATCTTGATGTTGTTGCCGCTCTTGCCGCAACAGGCAGAAAGATCGACACCGTTATCGGCGGTCGTTACGGTTTAGGTTCAAAGGACACACCTCCTTCAAGCGTATTCGCTGTATATAAGGAACTTACAAAGGACACTCCTAAGCATCAGTTCACACTCGGTATCAACGATGATGTAACCAATCTTTCACTTCCTGAGGAAGTATCGCCCAACACAGCCGCAGAAGGCACTATTGAGTGTAAGTTCTGGGGTCTCGGCGGCGACGGTACCGTTGGCGCTAACAAGGACTCTATAAAGATTATCGGCGACCATACCGACAAGTATGTTCAGGCATATTTCCAGTATGACTCAAAGAAAACAGGCGGTATAACCATTTCGCATTTACGTTTCGGTGACAAGCCTATTAAGAGCCCTTACTATATCAATAAGGCTGACTTTGTTGCCTGCCATAACCCGTCTTATGTAACTAAGGGTTACAAAATGGTCAACGATGTTAAGCCTGGCGGCGTATTCCTTATCAACTGCCAGTGGGATCTTGATGAACTCAATCATCATATGCCTGCCGAAGCTAAACGTTATATCGCAAAGAACAACATTCAGCTTTATACCGTTAATGCTATTGACATTGCCGCTAAGATAGGTCTCGGCAAGCGTACCAACACCGTTTTGCAGTCCGCTTTCTTCTCACTTTCCAAGGTTCTTCCCGAGGCTGAGGCTATCGGCTATATGAAGGAAAAAGCCCAGAAGTTTATGAAGAAGGGCAAAGAGATAGTTGAAATGAACGAAAAGGCTATCGACGCAGGCGCTACGGCTTACGTTAAAATTGACGTTCCTGCCGATTGGGCAGACGCAGTAGATAACAATACTGCCGTTAAAGAAGAAGGACCTGCTAAACTTGTTAAGATGGTTGACAATATTATGAAACCCGTAGGTCTTATGGACGGTGACGCACTTCCTGTTTCCGCCTTCGTTGACCACGCAGACGGTACGTTTGAGCAGGGTGCTTCCGCTTATGAGAAACGCGGCGTTGCCGTTATGGTTCCTGAGTGGAATCCTGACACCTGCGCTAAGTGTAACAAGTGCGCGTTTGTATGTCCGCACGCTACCATTCGTCCGTTCGTTCTTAATGCTGACGAGGTTGCTGCTGCTCCTGCTGATATGAAGAAGGCTCCGAAGCCTTTCCTCAAAACAGATTACACCTACACTTTGGCTGTTTCTCCGCTTGACTGTATGGGTTGCGGCGTCTGCATAGGCGTTTGTCCGACCAATTCACTCAAAATGGTTTCACAGGAATCTCAGCTTAAAGAACAGGAAACATTTGATTACTGCGTAGCTAAGGTTGCCGAGAAGAAAGATGTTGCTACCGACGCTAACGTAATAACCTCACAGTTCAAGAAACCGCTTCTTGAATTCTCAGGCTCTTGTGCAGGCTGTGCAGAAACATCTTATGCACGTCTTATAACTCAGCTCTTCGGTGACAGAATGTATATTTCAAACGCCACAGGCTGTTCTTCGATTTGGGGCGGTCCTGCCGCTACATCGCCGTACACCACCAATGCCGAGGGTCACGGACCCGCTTGGGCTAACTCGCTCTTTGAGGATAACGCTGAACACGGCTACGGTATGTATCTCGGTCAGAAAGCAATTCGCGACCGCTTGATAGACGATGTTAAGGCTATTGTTGCTTCCGACAAAGCAAGCGCCGACGTTAAGAACGCAGGCGAGAAGTATCTTGAAACTCTTAACGATTCTTCTGCAAATGCCGACGCTTCCAAGGCTCTTGTTGCCGCTATTAAGGCAGCGGGCGCTGATTGCGAGCTTTGCAAGGACGTAGTTGAAAACAGCGAATTCCTTAACAAGAAGTCAGTTTGGATATTCGGCGGCGACGGTTGGGCTTACGACATCGGCTTCGGCGGTGTTGACCACGTTCTCGCACAGGGCAACAATGTAAACATTATGGTATTTGATACCGAGGTTTACTCAAACACAGGCGGACAGGCTTCAAAGGCTTCTAATATCGGTCAGGTTGCTCAGTTCGCGGCGGCCGGTAAGGCTATCGCTAAGAAGAGCCTTGCTGAGATTGCAATGTCCTACGGATATATTTACGTAGCTCAGATAGCTATGGGCGCTGATATGAATCAGACCCTTAAAGCTATTAAAGAGGCTGAGGCTTATGACGGTCCTTCACTCATAATCGGTTATGCTCCTTGTGAGATGCACTCGATTAAGGGCGGTATGGTTAATTGCCAGAAGGAAATGAAGAAGGCTGTTGATTGCGGATATTGGGATATGTTCCGTTATAACCCCGCACTTAAAGCCGAGGGTAAGAATCCGTTTACGGTTGACAGCAAGCCTGCTACTGCCGATTATAAAGAGTTCATAATGGGTGAGGCTCGTTACTCATCGCTTACACGTTCGTTCCCCGAGCGTGCTGAGGTACTCTTTGATAAAGCGGCTGAAACCGCTAAGGCTCGCCGTGCCCATCTTGAAAAGCTCGTTGAGCTTTACGGCAAATAATTTTAAGGAATTACCTTAGATATGAAAAGACCGAATGCATTGCATTCGGTCTTTTTGGCATAGTAAATTCAGTTTTAGTTTTTGAACATCTGAGAAATTTTGGGATGAAGTTTTATCATATAAAATTCCGCAAGACGTGAAATGGCAAAATCGTAAATTATAAAGGTTAAGTTTCCAATACCCAAAAAGATATAAGCGCCGTATTTGCCGAGTTCATTGAAATCTTCTGTGCTTATTCCGAAAAGATTTGAGAAAATTAAATAAACTATAATTATTGCGGTGTTGAAAGCAACGATTTTAAGTATACATTCCAAAGCCTGTTTGCCGATTTTTTCTATTATTGCCTTTAAGATCGGGTAATAGCCCAAAAAACATATATACATTAATTTGCTTTCGTTTTCGGCTGTCAGAAATACTATCACAGATGAGGCGATGAAAGCGCAAAAAGCCCATTTTTCGCCTAATTCTATGACAAGAATCATCATCATAAGTCCCGATACCGCGGGAATTGCGTATGTAAGATACGGAAAATATGAAAACAGCATAAATACAGCCGCAAGGGCCGCAATTATGCCGCAAAATGTAATTTTAAATGTCTGTCTCAATTCTATCACCTAGGCGGGTTCTGTTTACTACCGCTTGCCTAACAGCAGGGGATTAAATCGCCGCCCATACATTCACAACAGCAATCGGCGCAAAGCAGGCTTGAACATACGTCACAGGCGCCGCATGAGCTGCCGCCGTCGTAGCTTCTGTAAGGGTTGTATTGACGTTGTGACTGACGCTGTGCGTGATTGAGAGCGTTCCTGTATTCGGGATTGGCAGGGTTCATACGGCACGCTGTCGCAAAACTTGTATATGCCTGGTCAAACCAACCTCTGCGGTAAAGAACCGTGCCGTTCAAAAAATACCATTCGGCATCTCGCGATTGCGGCGGAACACCGTCAAGCACCTCCTGAGCCTGTTCAAGACGTCCCTGATTTATAAGATTGCGTACATCAGGGAACGAGGAAGATGCATTTGTATTGTATGCCGAACCGCCTGTGCTTTGATGACGGCTGCTTTTGCGCTGAGCCATAATGGTATCGTATGCCTCATTAATCTCTTTCATTTTTTCATCGGCAAGATCGGAGAGAGGATTATCGGTATAATTGTCGGGGTGGTATTTTCGCGCAAGCTCACGGTAGGCGTTTTTAATATCTTCATCAGACGCGTTTTTGCTTACGCCGAGTACGGCATACGGATCGTTCATTTGTTTAACTCCTTTTTAAATGTATCCTCCAAACCGAGATATATTATATTCCCGAGAATTGGTTTGTATTTTTTAATATCTAACAATTCAAACGCTTTCGCGGCCTCATTAGCACAAATATACAACTGCCCAACGGTTCTTTCGCGTGCGTATTCGCGGGGCGAACCGACACAGTCATATTTTAATACATTATATGAATTGCTTTTAATATCCTTTTCAAGGTCGCAAGCGGCGTCTAAAATATAAATATATCTTCCGAGACAGTAACCCAGTCGGTTTAAGACGCGCTTTTGCGAAGCATTGCCACTGCACAGCGCAAGAATTTCCGATAGTGCCGCCGCAGTGGGGTCCGCCGCCTCGTCAATAGAACGGCAGGCATTTCTTTCAAGTATCCGCTGTTTTTCTATAAAACTGCCGACAATATTTTCAATTGCAGGGTATTGCTTCGCGGCTTTTTTACGAGCGCCTGAAAATATCGGTAAAAGTAAAGTTTTTAAAAGTTTTTTTATCCCGCGTTCGTCATAAATATCGTCTTTCAGCTTGTAATACAGCATTATCATCGCCGCGGCAGACGGCATATCAAGTTCGGAATCGTTTTTGCAATAGTTACATTTTTTCAGCGGATTGAAAGCGCATCTCTTGCGTTCAATCATATCGCAGGAATCTTTAAGGGACATATTAAGCAGGGCAAGGAATGTAAAATCATAACTTAAAGTCATTCTTGAAAGAATTCCGTACTTTCTTCCGAGCTTGCGGCAGAGAGTACAGTATACCGCTTTATACATCTCATAGTCTTTGATTTTGAGTTCCGGCTTATCTACCCTTATATAACCAAACAAAAATCAATCCACCCCAAAATATATTTTATACGCATAATTGCGCACATTGATGAATAATGTGTAAATTTACAGCATATTTTTCAAAAAAATGCCTGTGTATGACTTTTCGCACTTTGCAATCTTTTCAGGTGTACCGCTGCATACGACAGTTCCGCCTCTGTCGCCGCCTTCGGGACCTAAGTCAATTATATAATCGGCGGTCTTTATCACGTCAAGGTTGTGTTCAATAACAAGCACGGTATTGCCCGTATCAACAAGCCTTTGCAGTACGTCGATCAGCTTATGGACATCGGCGGTATGAAGACCTGTTGTCGGCTCGTCAAGAATATAAATTGTTTTGCCCGTACTGCGTTTTGAAAGTTCTGTTGCCAATTTAACACGTTGAGCCTCGCCGCCCGAAAGGGTAGTGGCAGGCTGTCCGATTTTTATATAGCCGAGTCCGACATCAAAAAGGGTTTTGAGCTTACGGTGTATTTTCGGTATGCTCTCAAAGAAAGTCATTCCTTCTTCGACGGTCATTTCAAGAACATCGTGAATATTTTTCCCTTTGTATTTAACATTAAGCGTCTCGCGGTTGTAACGACTGCCGCCGCAGACCTCGCAGGGAACATAAATATCAGGCAGAAAATGCATTTCTATTTTTAAAATTCCGTCGCCTTGACAGGCCTCGCAACGTCCGCCCTTAACATTGAACGAAAAGCGCCCCGCATTAAAACCATGCATTTTTGCGTCCTTGGTTGAAGCAAACAACTCGCGTATATCGTTAAAAACCCCTGTATAGGTGGCAGGATTTGAACGCGGCGTTCTTCCGATAGGGGATTGGTTTATATCAATTACTTTATCGAGGTTTTCAATTCCGTCAAATGTTTTGTATTTCCCAGGTATCGTTTTGGCACGGTTTAATTTGTTAGCAAGAACCTTATAAATTATATCGTTCACAAGTGACGATTTACCGCTCCCCGAAACTCCTGTTACGCAAATAAACTCACCGAGAGGCAATTTAACATTTATGTTTTTAAGGTTGTTTTCTGCGGCGCCTTTCACGGTTAAAAACATACCGTTGCCTTTTCTGCGTTTTTCGGGAACGGGAATTTTTTTTCGTCCTGTAAGATAATCCGAAGTGACGGACTCTTTGCATTTTTCAATGTCGCTTAACGTACCTGCACAGACTATCTTTCCGCCGTGTATACCTGCGCCCGGACCGACATCAACAATATAGTCGGCGGCGCGCATAGTGTCTTCGTCGTGTTCTACGACTATAAGAGTATTGCCGAGGTCGCGCAGTTTTTTCAACGTGTTAAGCAGACGTTCATTGTCGCGTTGATGCAGACCGATACTCGGTTCGTCAAGAATATATAAAACGCCGACAAGGGAGGACCCGATTTGTGTTGCAAGGCGTATACGCTGGCTTTCGCCGCCAGAGAGCGTTCCCGATGAACGCGACAGCGTCAGATAGTCAAGACCTACGCTCTTTAAAAAGGTAAGACGTTCGCGTATTTCCTTTAAAATCGGCTTTGCTATCATTGAATTTCTTTCGCCGAATGTAAGTGTGCCTATAAAATCAAGTGCGTCATTAATGGGCATATCACAAAATTCGCGTATATTCTTTCTGCCGACGGTAACGGCAAGGTATTCGGGTTTAAGACGTGCGCCGTGACATTCGGGACATTCGCTTTCGGTCATATACGCTTCAATTTCGGCTCTCGCATAATCGCTTGATGTCTCTTTGTAACGGCGTTCAAGATTGTTGATAACGCCCTCAAACGGTGCCTCATAGGTTCCGCCGCCCCAATCGGCATTTCTGCGGAGTTTTAGCTTTACATCACCCGTTCCGTATAAAACGGCGTGCCTTGCTTCTTCCGGCAGGTCGCGGAACGGCGTGTTAATATCAAAATGATAATAGTCGGCAATTCCCTGATAGTACATAGTTGCTATTGTACCCTGATCGGGGGCAAACCAAGAATTAACGCCCCAGCCCGACGCGCGTATAGCGCCGTCAACAAGGGATTTGCTGTCGTCGTTTATAATCAGTCTCGGGTCAACCTTCATAAATATTCCGAGACCTGTGCAGGCAGGGCACGCGCCGAACGGATTGTTGAATGAAAACATAGTCGGCGTAAGCTCCGGTATGCTTACGCCGTGTTCGTCACAGGCATAGCTTTGTGAAAACTGCATTTCCTCGCCGCCGATTACATCGACAGATATAAGTCCTCCCGAAAGGGCTGTCGCCGCTTCTATACTTTCGGCAAGACGCGAACGGATTTCATCTTTTATCACAAGGCGGTCAATAACAACCTCAATTAAGTGTTTTTTGTTTTTTTCGGGTTTTATTTCCTCTGAAAGATCGTATAATACGCCGTCAATTCTAACGCGGACATAACCCGATTTTCTTGCGCTTTCAAGTTCCTTTTGGTGTTCGCCTTTTCTGCCTTTGACAATGGGGGAAAGGACTTGAATTTTTGTGCCGTTTTCAAGTTTCATAACGGCGTCAACTATTTGGTCGGTTGTCTGTTGACTGATTTCTTTGCCGCACACAGGGCAGTGAGGCGTACCGACGCGCGCGTATAAAAGGCGCAGATAATCATATATCTCGGTTACTGTGCCTACCGTTGAACGGGGGTTTTTTGATGTTGTTTTCTGGTCGATGGAAATAGCGGGCGACAGACCGTCAATGCTGTCAACATTCGGTTTTTCCATTTGCCCTAAAAATTGCCGTGCATAGGAGGAAAGCGATTCAACATATCTGCGCTGACCTTCCGCATATATCGTATCAAAGGCAAGCGAGGACTTACCGCTGCCCGAAAGTCCTGTAAAAACAACAAGTTTATCGCGCGGTATTTCAACATCAACATTTTTAAGGTTGTGTTCGCGTGCGCCTTTTATAATTATTTTATCACTTGGCAATTTATTTTCCTTCTCTCAATTTATTTATCCTATCCCGCAAAAATGCCGCGTGTTCAAATTCAAGTATTTTTGCAGCCTGTTTCATTTCTTCGGTGAGACGCTTTATTTCAGCCTCTCTTTCAATTCTTGACATACGGGAAATAGGCTTATCATTTTTAACCTTTTGACCTATTTCTATTATGTCCCGCACGTCCTTGATAATCGTTTTCGGAACTATCCCGTGTTCTTTGTTGTATTTATCCTGAATTGCGCGCCTGCGCTCGGTTTCGGTGATTGCTCTCTCCATTGACGGTGTAACGCTGTCGGCATACATAATAACCTGACCGTCCGCATTGCGCGCAGCTCGTCCTATCGTTTGAATTAACGAAGTTTCGCTTCGCAGGAAGCCTTCTTTATCAGCGTCAAGTATTGCTACGAGCGAAACCTCAGGTATGTCAAGACCTTCACGAAGCAGGTTTATTCCGACCAGAACATCAAATTCACCGAGGCGCAGATCACGGATTATTTCCATACGTTCCACGGTATCAATGTCGTAGTGCATATACTTTACCTTAATGTCGAGTTCTTTCAGATAATCTGTAAGATCCTCCGCCATTTTTTTTGTAAGGGTAGTTATAAGCACACGTTCTTTACGCGCAGTACGAATATTAATTTCCGAAACAAGGTCGTCGATCTGACCCTCTGACGGACGAACCGAAATTTGAGGATCAAGCAACCCTGTCGGTCTTATTAATTGTTCAACAATCTGTTCAGAATGTCCCTTCTCAAAATCACCCGGTGTTGCCGAAACGAATATCGCTTGATTAATATGCTTGTAAAACTCCTCAAAATTAAGCGGTCTGTTATCAAATGCGGAAGGCAGACGGAAACCGTATTCAATAAGGTTTTCCTTTCGTGCGCGGTCTCCGCCGTACATTCCGCGGACTTGCGGCAATGTAACGTGCGATTCGTCAACAAACAGAATATAATCATCGGGGAAATAGTCGAGCAGGGTAGAGGGCGTACTGCCCGCAGGTCGCCTTGAAAGTATCCTCGAATAATTCTCAATTCCTTTACAAATACCTATTTCACGAAGCATCTCAATATCATACTCCGTCCTTTGTCTGATTCTTTGTGCCTCTATCGGGCGTTCGCTTTCTATGAAGAATTTTACGCGTTCTTCCATTTCGTTTTTTATATCGGTAAGCGCGTCTTCCAGCTTGTCGTGTGATACAATGTAATGCGAGGCAGGGTATATGGCGACGTGGTTTAAAAACGCCTTTATTTCGCCCGTAAGAGGATTGATTTCGCATATACGTTCAATTTCATCACCGAAAAATTCAACGCGTATTGAACTTTCGTGCGAATTTGCGGGAAAAATCTCAACAACATCGCCGCGAACTCTGAATTTGTTGCGTATAAAGTTAATGTCGTTGCGCTCATACTGCAAATCAACAAGTTTGCGTATAAGATCATCGCGGTTTTTCTCCGCTCCTACGCGAAGCGAGATAACCATATTTTTATAATCAATAGGACTTCCGAGTGAATATATGCACGAAACGCTCGCAACGATAATAACATCGCGGCGTTCTGATAGAGCACAGGTTGCTGAATGGCGCAATTTATCAATTTCATCGTTAATTGCGGAATCTTTTTCGATATATGTGTCACTGCCGGGTATATACGCCTCTGGCTGATAGTAGTCATAGTAGGAGACAAAGTATTCCACAGCATTTTCAGGGAAAAATTCACGAAATTCGGAACATAATTGCGCTGCAAGGGTCTTGTTGTGCGCCAAAACAAGGGTGGGACGGTTGACCTTTGCGATTACATTTGCCATTGTAAATGTCTTTCCCGAACCTGTAACGCCTTTAAGAACCTGCTCGCGGTCACCTTTATTTATGCCGTCTACAAGCGCATTAATAGCTTCGGGTTGGTCGCCCGTAGGCTTGTATTTGCTGTGAAGTACAAATTTATCCATTAAATGAGCCCCTAACAATATTTTTTCTCATATTCAGCATATAATCCTTGCCTAAATATTTTATCACAATAGTGAAAAAATAGCAAGAAACCGATCGTTTTGTTATGTTTCGTTTTTTAACATTTCCAAAAAATATTTTATTCTCGCAAGCGCATTTCACAGCGAAACTATTTTGCTCAAAGTAAGACAAATTTCATAAAAAAAGGACTTAGCATACGCTAAGTCCTTTTCTGGCGGAGACGGAGGGATTCGAACCCTCGTCCCTCAAGGGGCATCATGATTTCGAGTCAAGTTGCCAAAACCGAACTTGGCGGAATTTGACGGAAGATAACGGCAGATGCGAGAATACCGAAAATGCCCTGTTTACAAGGCTTTCCGCACCCATTTGCATCGAAAACGCAGCAAAAATCCGAGTCCGAGAGTCTCCTACGATTTCGCCGAGTTCTAACGGATTTTCAGAAAAGCCTATTAGAATTTTTGATAGAACCGAGCGTTTTTTTGCCCCAAAATCACGCTTTTGGCAGTGCGTGAAAAGCCCCGGTTATGCCGGACTGCACCAAAAGTCGTGTAGGAAAATGCCGGGTCAGAATCAAAACTGCCGCTATCGGCAAAAATATAATTGAAAATAGATTTTGCTTGATTGATTTTTTGCCGATAATGTGGTATACTGATAATAGTAACTTCGGAGGGCAGGAAGATGAAATATTTATCCGTAAAAGAGATAGTCGCACTTTGGAACACCTCCGAGCGCAGCGTCCGCAACTACTGCGCGGCAGGCCGTGTCCCGGGCGCTTTTCTGACGGGCAAGACCTGGAACATTCCCGAGAACGCCGAGAAGCCCGAACGGAGCAATAAAAGCAAGCCCGCACCGCAGACTTTGGCGGATATTCTCAAAGAGGAAAAGCGCAGTCAGACCCACGGCGGAATTTATCATAAAGTGCAGGTGGAGTTGACCTACAATTCCAATCATATGGAGGGCAGCCGCCTGACCCACGATCAGACACGTTTTATTTTTGAAACAAACACCGTCGGCATTACCGAGGAAGGCGTGCGGGTAGACGATATCATCGAAACCGCCAATCACTTCCGCTGTATTGACGAGGTCATCGAAAGCGCAAAATCGCAGCTCAGCGAGAAATTCATCAAGCGCCTGCATTTTATTCTGAAAACCGGAACAAGCGACGCAAGGAAAGATTGGTTTGCCGTCGGCGATTACAAAAAGCTGCCGAATGAGGTCGGCGGACGGGAAACGACCTTGCCCGAGGAAGTGTCGGCGGAAATGAAAAGGCTGCTTGATGCGTATAACGGCAAGGAAGCAGTGACGCTTGAAGATATCCTTGCATTCCATGTGCGGTTTGAGCGCATCCACCCCCTCCAGGACGGCAACGGGCGTGTCGGGCGATTGATTATGTTCAAGGAATGCCTGAAACACAATATCGTGCCGTTTATTATTGAGGACAGCATAAAAATGTTCTATTACCGCGGACTGCAGGAGTGGGATCGGGAAAAAGGCTATCTGACCGACACCTGCCTGTCGGCACAGGATACCTTCAAAAAATACCTGGATTATTTCAGAATACCGTATGAGAACTAAAAACCTCACGCACAGTTCATTCAAAGTTGTGCGTGAGGGTTAGCCAGCAGATATCGGGAATGTTTTTTTCTGTATTAGTGATGTATCTGCACCCATGCTGTGACCGAGCACTTTGTACTTCAAAAAGGCAACTACCGAAAAATTAAGGGTTTGTCGGCACTCTTCACCTGTATCAAAAGAAACTACATAACGAATGGGACAGTCAACAGATGTAGGAATGTTCCTTTTTATCACGGCTTTTTTGCAGACTGCTCTTGAAAATATCATAATTCTATGCTATACTATAATTAACTGATTAGTTAGTTATAAAAGGAAGTGGTGTATATGCGGGCGACAGAGGAACAGCACAATGAGCGCAAACGCGAAATGATGGAAAAATGCTTTGAATGCTATGCCGAAAACGGCTTGACGGGCACGGGAATCAAGGCCTTGGCAGCGGCGTGCGGCTGCACAACGGGAAATCTGTACTCGTACTTTAACAGCGTGGACGAACTGATTCTTGAATCTACCGCCTACTGCATGGCAAAGGTCGAGGATGACTTTATGAAGAAAGCCCCGACCGACCCGAAGGACGCCATGCGGTTTATTGAGGAAATCCCCTACTGGACAGCACGGGAGCACGGTAAAAAATATCGGTTGATGTATCAGATCTACACCCATCCGAAATATATTGAATACGGCAAGAAGTTTTTTGAAGGCGTGAACGAGCGTTATACCGAATATGCAAAGCAGCTTGAACCTAAAATCGGCATACCGTATACGACTATAACGCCGCTGATTTTTATATTTATCCGCGCCTGTGTGCACTACGCTATGTTTGAGGACGAATATTATTTGAAATCCCAGATGGAGGTCTTAAAACAGGGAGTTGCCCTGTTTGCAGATAAATACCGCTCACAATACTTGAACGGAGGTAACGCAAAATGAAGAAACGAATACTCAGTATCCTGCTCACCCTTTGTATGGTGCTATGCATTGTGCCGACAGGCGTATTCGCCGAGGACTGCGCAGAGGATCTGGTAGACCCCGTGATCCGGATCGTTCCGTATGAAGGCAGGGGCTATCCTGCGCAGAATGGTACGCGGACGGCGGCGGATTTTTTCGAGCCGGGCAAAGTGCCCGAGGGCGCAAAGATCACTGCCATAACAGCACCCGCATCTCCATCTATTCTGGACAGCATCAGCGTGGGCGGCGATGGTACGCTGAGCTACGCAAAGGACGTAACCATTACGGAACCGGTATTCAAATCAGAGACCTATACCGTCACCATCACCGGCGATGACTGTGCACCCATTTCCGCCCCGCTGACCGTTCGCCAGTATCTCAACGCGGGCTTTCAGGGATCGGTCCATTTCAACAACTGGCACTACGGAGATACCTATACTTACACATGCCAGGTGACAAATCCCGGTGAAAACGGCGTCTGGTCCGCGCTGATACGTGACCCCGAGATTTTTGAAATTTACCAGGAGACCACCGACATCACCAGCGAACCAGGGAAGTCCATCTACACCGTCCAGATCAGAGCCATCAAGGCAGGCGTCACTTGTATCGACTTTCTGTATTTTTCCGATACCACAATGGCATCGTCGAAAGAGTACAGTGAGGATATCACCGGTGGCTATGTCGATCCGCGCACTCTCACCGTGACGGCAAGAGATGCAACCATCAGCACGGGCGATACGCTGCCAACAGACCTTGTAAGCTGTGCCGGACTGCTGGACAGCGAAGGACGCACGGATGACCGGGATACGGTGCTGGAAAACGCCCTTTCCTATCGGCTGCTTGACGCAAGCGGCGTGGAGGTCGCAGCAGACACGGCACGCAATACCCCCGGTACCTACACCGTTGTTCCCGCTGCTGCCCTCAAGTCCGGCTGGGATGAGCGGTATTCGCTCAACAGGGTCAACGGCACGCTGACGGTGGAAAAGCGGGTCGACGAACAGTTTACCCTCACCCCCGGCGGCAGATACTATTTTGACCTTTCGGCAATGGATATTCCCGGAACGGTGAACAGCAGTCTGCCGGATGCTACCCTGCATTATGTGCCTTTCACCTATGTGGGCACGGTGGATGCCTATGTGCTGAAACCGGCATCCAACGGTGTAGCCGATTCCTCCGAGCAGGCCTCTGTGACCGCAGACAAGGATGCACAGTACGGATATACCTATGAGCACAGTCTGTTCATTGCCGACTACAAGGTTACCGACAAAATCAGTTGGATCGACCTGAACAATGCCGGTTTCATTTTCGGCAAAGCCTACACTGCGGGCGGCATAAGCTACACCCTCCGCACACCCACCATGGGCAGTGAGCATACCTATGAGGATATGCACTACGGAAAACAGGCCAACAACGAGTGGGATCAGTTCCTTGCCAAGAACCCCGAGTTCATGAAAGGGTCGGACGGCTTTGTTTGGGGGCAGGACACCTACAGTTCTAACGATTCCGGCAATTATAGAGTCACGCGGAATAAACAAAATATTCTTAGCGGAACAATGCAATTCATTACTAATATTACCTGCTACCGCCCCGTTCTTGAGCTGCCGACTGATCTTGCCGCCGACAGCCTGAAGATAGTAAAGCTGCGGACGGTTGAATTTATGCCCGGCGAGGATCAGAACTGGATCAACATTATCGTAAAAAACGGCGAGAGCTTCAAAGCTCCCTCTGCGGAGGGACTGCCCCTTTCCGACAACATCTCTGCTGACACGCCGATGTGGTGGGTAGACGAAAACCTAAACTTCTACAAGCCCGGCGATACCGTTCCGGCGAGTGTTTCGAAACTCACCGCTTTCTATGGCGGCTTCGGTCTGCTCCTGGATCGTGGCGACGGCGCGGTGGAGGTCACGCCGGACAATTATACCGATATTTTCGGCGACGGGACTGCGTCCTTCGTTGTCCCGAAGGGAGAAAGCCTTGAAAGTATTGCGGAGTCCGGTGGTCTTACCGCAACGGAGCAGCGTGAAATTCTTACGACCGGCCGTTTGGGTGAAAATATCTTCCCGAATCTGCAGCTCAAAAATGCAGACCTGACCTCTGTGACGCTGAACGACAGGTATATTGGACAGAACAGCCCGCTCTTTATCACGCTGGACGGCAAGAATACCATCGGAAGCCTGAATGAAATCAACAGGGCGTCGTTTCTTTCCATTCTCGGCGACGGTGCGCTGACGCTGAACAATGCACTGACGCTCAGCCAATACGCCCAGTATGGCGGCAGCAGCGTCACCATGGCGGGAGGGTTGAACGTATACAACATCTCCGTAGGCAGCGGCTCGCTTACCGTAACGTGCGATACGCAGGCTATTACGTTCCAGGATCAGTATATCAGCGATCTGTATATGGGCGACGGCGTGCGGCTGTTCCTGGGTTCTTCGGCGCAGGACGCCGTGGAAGCTGCTATTCCGCAGCTTTCCGCTGAGATGCAGGAAGTGTTTCAGCGCTATCAGGCGGATGACCCCACGTTGACGCGCGAAGAGTATAGCGCACTGAGCAAGGCACTCAAAGAGCAGTTCGACGCCATCCTCCCGCTGTTCTCCGGCAAGACCTATGTGCGTATCGCCAACGCCTGGGATGTGACCTATCAGCCCGGCACAGACGGTACGGGCGACGCGGTAACAGATATTAAATTCTATAACGATATCCTCTCATTGCGCGGCAAGCTGTTCACACGCACAGGCTATACGCAAGTAGGCTGGGCGACGATAGACGGCGGCGAAAAGATTTACGGACTCGATGATGTTTATACTCAAAATGAGGCGCTGACGCTCTATCCCGTTTGGAATACGAATAAATACACGATCACCTTTGATACCGCAGGCGGAAGCATAGTTGATTCCATCACGCAGGATTACGGTTCGACAATTACCGCTCCTGCTAACCCGACAAGAGAAGGTTATACCTTCACGGGATGGGATAAGGAAATTCCCAAAACTATGCCTGCGGAAAATATCACAATCACCGCACAGTGGAAAGACAGCGAAAAACCGACGGGCGAAATTAAAATCAGCGAGAAAAGTTGGAAAGCGTTCCTCAACAATATCACCTTCGGCCTGTTCTTTAAAGACACGCAAACGGTGACGATTACCGCAGCCGACAACAGCGGCGAGGCGGTAACGGTTGAATATCTGCTGTCGGCGAAAGAGTTGACCGAAACGGAACTTGCAAGTGCTGCATTTACAGCATACACCGCACCGTTCGGTATCGACCCCGATAACGAATATATTATCTATGTCAGACTGACCGATAAGGCGGATAATGTATCTTACATTTGCTCGGACGGCATCGTGCTTGACTCTAAAAATCCTGTAATCAAAGGCATAGAGAACGGCAAGACCTACTGCGAAGCGCAGACTGTCACCGTTGACGAGAAGTATGTGGATACCGTTACCGTAAACGGCACGGCGGTAACGCTTGACGAAAACAGCAGCTTTGTTCTCTCTCCGGCGGACGGCGAACAGAAAATTGTTGTTACCGATAAGGCGGGCAATACTGCCGAAATGACTGTAACGGTCAATGACGGACACACCTTCGGTGAATGGGCATCGAACGGCGACGGTACGCACACCCATAAATGCACGATCGACGGCTGTGACGGTTTTGAAACCAAAGACTGCTCCGGCGGCAAGGCCACCTGCACCGAAAAAGCGGTTTGCGAAGTCTGCGGAAAGGCTTATGGCGAACTCGATGCTAACAACCACGCCGACCTCAAGCATATCGACGCAAAGGCGGCGACCAAGGATGCCGAGGGCAATATCGAGTATTGGTACTGCGAGGAATGCGGAAAGTATTACAGCGACGTCGATGCTACCAAGGAAATTACCAAGGCAGCTACCATAACGGCTAAACTGCCGGACGATCCGAAGTCTCCTCAAACCGGCGATAACAGTAATCTTATGCTGTGGCTCGCACTGCTGTTCATCAGCGGCGGTGTATGCACGGTGCTTACCGTAAAACGCAAATACAGACACGGAGGTAATGTGAAATGAAGAAACGGATACTCAGTATCCTGCTGACGCTGTGTATGGTGTTATGCCTTGCGCCGGCATCGGTATTGGCGGCAGATGAAACATTCAATGTCACAGTGAAAGCCGCTGCCGGAGGAAAGGTCTCGACAGACGGCACAAATTGGAGCGACAGTGTTGTCGTTCCGGTTGCTAAAGGAGCGACGCTCGGCGACAGCGTACAATACAAGCCGGACGAGGGATATAAGCTCGACAGTGTTACTGCGTCTACGGTTATAAAGAAGATTGCGGCGTCAGCCACAAATACGGCTGCCATTGACGATGCAGGAAACCTCTATACGGCGGGAGACAATTCGTGCGGGCAGCTCGCAAGAAAGTTGGGTTCTTATGTATATGAGGACAGCGTCCTTGCCAAGGTCAGCACCTCTGCGAAAATAATCGATGTCGCCCTGGGGGCGGACCATATCGTTGTACTTGATGAAAACGGTGATGTATGGACAGCCGGCTGCAATCAGTACGGCGCCCTCGGAATCGATGAAAATGCGGGGAAATATTTGTACGGAACCTATATTGAAACTCTCAGAAAGGTTACCGTCGGCGACGGCAGCGTTAAAATCAAAGCTGTAGCCGCAGGACAGTATCATACGATCCTTATTGACGAAAATGGCGGTGTCTGGACAGCAGGCTACAACAGCGACGGTCAGCTTGGCAGAAGCGAAAATGTGAACAGCGGGACACCGAATGCCGTATTCAAAAAGGTAGAAGGTCTTGATAATGTTAAAATAGTCGCTGCGTCGGGCGGGACCTCTCATACGGTTTTGCTTGATGAGGACGGCAATGTCTGGACGGCAGGCAATAATGTTTACGGCCAGCTCGGCAGACAGACTGCGGACAACGAGGATTCGAAATTTGAAAAGGTCACCGACGGCATATCGGGCGTAAAAATAACCGCTGTTGCGGCGGGAAGCTACTACACTGTACTGCTTGATGAAAACGGCAATGTGTGGACGGCCGGCTCAAATGGTTACGGACATCTCGGAAGAGAAACGAACGGCGTGTCGAGCAGCGTATTCGGAAAGGCTGACCTTCAGGGTGCAACGGCTGCGAAGTTTATTGCGGCAGGCGGTACTACGATAGTGATCGATACCGACGGCAATGTAAGAACCTGCGGTATCAACGGGTTCGGTCAGCTCGGAAGAGACACGGGAAGCGACTCGAGTGATTGGAAGCTTCTTGCGGTAACCGACGGTATCGACGGTACCGAAATGATTGCCGCCGCAACGGGAGCAGGAGCTTACCACAGCGTACTGCTTGATAAAAACGGCGTGATCCGCACCTGCGGGGCAAATCAATGCGATCAGCTTTGCAGAAACGGAGATCTCAAAAAATCCGGAACCTTTGCACCTGTTACCGACGGCATGACTCAAACGATGACGTTTGACGAAATGAAGAATACGGTCATAACCTCCGACAGGGTGTTTACCGTCACCTCTGCCGTGAGGGAAAAGGTGCAGCTTGAGTATGACCTGGGCGGCGGCAATTGGGTCGACGGATTTACGCCCAAAGATTTTTATTACAAGGATGAAGGTCTTTTACTTCCCGATGCCTCAAATTTGAAAAAAGCGGGCTATACCTTTGCAGGGTGGGAAACCTCTTCTCTGACCGCAGATCACATAAAGTGTTCTGCGAAGTGGACAGCGAACACCTACACGGTGACCTTTGATTCCACCGGCGGCAGCGAGGTGATAGAAAAAACTATGACCGCCACCTACGGCGAACAGCTCGGTGCCATGCCCGTTCCGATACGCAAGGGTTACTTTTTCCGTGGCTGGTATGATGCCCCGGTTGACGGCAAATGCTACGGCAACAGCGATGGTCAAAGTACAAGTCAGTATGACAAGACGGAAAACTGCACCCTGTATGCACAGTGGACAATAAAACAGTACACAATTACTTTTGACACTGCAGGCGGCAGTGAGATTGCACCCATCACGCAGGATTACGATACGGCAATTACTGCTCCTGCCGACCCGACAAGAGAAGGATATACCTTTATAGGCTGGGATACGGCAATTCCTGCGACGATGCCTGCGTGGAATATCACTCTCACGGCGCAGTGGCAAATCAATCAGTACACAATTACTTTTGATACTGCAGGCGGCAGTGAGATTGCACCCATTACGCAGGATTACGGAACGGTAATTAACGCTCCTGCCGACCCGATAAGAGAAGGCTATACTTTTGTGGGATGGGATAAGACAATTCCTGCGACAATGCCTGCGTGGAATATCACTCTCACGGCGCAGTGGCAAATCAATCAGTACACAATTACTTTTGATACTGCAGGCGG
>CAKSIG010000004.1 GCA_934463035.1 uncultured Eubacteriales bacterium
TGGGATTCGAACCCATGTGCGATTGCTCGCAAACTGATTTCGAGTCAGCCCCGTTATGACCACTTCGATACCTCTCCATGTATGTTAACTCGGAAAGCCGAGATTAACGCAAGTATTCAGTTGTATTAGAATTTCTGTTAGAACTCACGGTGTGCCTGCGGCGGGCGAATGCCCGAAACCCGCACGGTTAAAGGCTTTTCGGAACACGGGCTTCCGTTAGCCGAAGGAGATTTCGAGTCATGTCCGTTATGACCACTTCGATACGTCTCCGTAGATGGTGCCGCTGACCGGACTTGAACCGGTACGGTATCGCTACCGAGGGATTTTAAGTCCCTTGTGTCTGCCTATTCCACCACAGCGGCATATCATTAATAATATAATAGCACGGTCAATTTGTCAAGGAATTTTTGCTATATCGGAGCATTTTTTACTCTTTTTTGTCTTTTGAGAATTATTGTATTTACAAAACCTTGGTATTGTTGTATATTATTTGTAGCAATAGTAAAAGGTGATGTAGAAATGTGGACATCTAAAAAATCAATAATGCTTTCGCTGATTCTTACCTATGTTTTTATGGTGCTTTTGGTGGCTGTCACGGTTGCACTGCCTTGGTTGGTAACTTGGTATGTTGAAACAAAGGGACGCTCGGCAAGTCTTCCTACCACTATTATGCTTACCTGTTATCCCTGCGTGCCGTTCGCTGCGGTAACTCTGCTTTCACTCAGAAGGGTATTGAAAAATCTGTCGGACGGACAAATATTTATTCCGCAAAATGTTATTATGTTTAAGCGCATTTCATGGTGCTGCGTTGCAGCTTCGCTGATAACTCTTGTAGCTGGCAGATATTATCTTCCTTTTTATATCGTCAGCGCTTCTGCCGCATTTTTTGCGCTTATAACGAGAGTTTTTAAAAATATAATTGAAGTGCGGACATCTGTTGAGAATGAAGCACAGCAGTGAGATAAGAAAGTTCTGTTTTTGAGATCGGGCATTAAAGTATGTCCGATCTTTTTTTGCCGAAAATGAGAAAAAATAGGTATATCGGACTTGACATTTACATCATTGAGTGTTATTATATGTATGCGGTTAGCGTATGCTAACTGAAAAAATGACAGATTATTCAAAGGAGAATGGTTATGTTAGCTTGGATTGCGGAAAATATTGCTACGATAGTGATATGTGCTGTACTTGTTGCTGTGATCGTGCTTATAATTGTCGGAATGGTAAAAGACAAGAAAAAAGGCAAGTCTTCGTGCGGATGCTCTTGCGGTTCGTGTCCTATGAGCGGCTCCTGTCATAAAAACAAATAATAAATTATCCTTATAAGGGTGGGATTGAAGTGTATCTTGAACTTAATAACATAAAAAAATCATTTAAAAACGGCGAGCAACGCACCGAGGTTTTGAAAGGCATTAGCTGCGGTGTTGAAAAGGGTGAGATATGTGTTATGCTCGGGCCTTCGGGGTCGGGTAAGTCGACCTTGCTCAATGTTATCGGCGGTATAGAAACAGCTGATTCGGGTACCTTGTCAATAGGCGGACAAATGGTAGAAAAAATGAATGAAAAACAGCTTACAATGTACCGCAGGAAACATTTGGGGTATGTTTTTCAATCATACAACCTTATACCGAACCTTACTGTTAAAGAAAATATAGAGGTCGGCGCTTATCTTGCGGACAAGCCGCTTGACATTGATGAATTGATAAATGTTTTGGGACTTGATGAACACCGTGACAAAATACCAAATCAGCTTTCGGGCGGTCAGCAGCAACGCTGCGCTATCGGACGTGCGATTATAAAAAATCCCGATATTTTGCTTTGTGACGAACCGACGGGTGCGTTGGATTATAATACGTCGAAAGAAATACTCGGTTTAATTGAAGACGTAAATAAAAAATTCGGCAATACCGTTATATTCGTCACACATAACGATGCTATTAAAAATATGGCTGACAGGGTTATCAAACTGCGCGACGGTGTTATAAGACATAATACGGTAAATCAAGAAAAAATATCTGCCGCAGAGCTTGAATGGTAGGTAATTGCTATGAGAAATCCGTTAAATAAAAGTATTTTAAGGGAACTGAGCAGAGATAAGGGTAAATACATAGCGCTCTTTTTGTTTCTTGTGCTGACAATAGGATTTGTTTCGGGCTTTTTAGTCGCGGATAACAGTATAAAATCCGCATACGACGACAGCTTTGAGAAATACAGCGTTGAGGACGGTCATTTTACGCTTGCAGTCAAAGCTGACAGTGCCCTGACAGAAAAGGTTGAAAATATCGGGGTTAAAATTTCACCGATGTTTTATGAAGATTTTAATTCCGAAAACAATCATACGGTGCGCGTTTACAGACAACGCAATGATGTTAATAAAATATGTCTTATGGACGGCAAAATGCCGAAATCGGATAAAGATATAGTTATCGACCGCCTTTATGCCGAAAATAATTCTATAAAAATCGGTGATAAAATAAATGTTGGGAACGGCGAATTTAAAGTTTGCGGCATAACGGCTTTTTCGGATTACAGCGCTTTGTTTAAAAACAATACCGATATGATGTTTGACGCCCAAAAGTTCACCGTAGCCGCGGTTACCGATAAGGCGTTTGATGAAATGATCGGCGATTCTGTAAAGTATAATTATGCTTGGCGGAACAACGATACAGGTCTTGATAAAGACGAGCGTACCGAAATATCCGATGAAATTAAGAAAACACTCATAAAATCCGCTGTTGTAACCGACTTTGTAAGACAGGAGGACAACCAAGCCATCACTTTCACAGGCGAGGATATGGGCGGCGACAAAATTATGGTAATAGTTCTGCTCTATATAATTATGGCGGTTTTGGCATTTGTTTTCGGTATAACCACACACTCAACGATAGAGCAGGAGGCTTCGGCAATAGGAACGCTCCGAGCTTCGGGATATAAGAGGTCGGAGATTGTAAGACGTTATCTTGTGTTGCCGATAGCGGTTACGCTGGTGGCGGCAGTTATAGGAAACATTCTCGGATATACGTGTATGAAGTTCACGGTATCGTCGCTTTATTATCACAGCTATTCGCTGCCGACCTATAAAACGGTTTGGAATTCAGAGGCGTTTATGCTTACTACTGTTATTCCTTGTCTAATAGTTTTTGCGGTAGTTATAACGGTTCTGCTGTATTTAACAAGACTTTCACCGCTGAAATTCCTGCGCCACGAGCTTACTGTGGGTAAGAAAAAAGGCGTAATAAAGTTAAGACATTTTAAATTTTTCACACGTTTCAGAATGCGTGTTATCTTCAAAAATGCATTTTCGTATGTTACACTTTTCGTAGGAATTGTTTTCGCGAGCGTACTTTTGATGTTCGGAATGATGATGGCGCCTTTGCTTTCAAATTTCCGTGACGATGTTGTTACATCAAAAATAGCCGATTATCAGTACATATTGAAGGCGCCTTGCGATTCAGGGTATGAAAAGGCTGAAAAATATGCGGTTGTGTCTTTGCAGAATGATGCTAATGAAGAAATAACGGTTTACGGAATAAAGAAAAATTCCGATTATTTTGACCGAGATATAGAACGCGGAGAAATTTTATTCTCCGAGGGTCTCACCGAAAAATACGGTATTAAACAAAACGATGAAATAAAGCTGCATGAAAAATACGGCGATAAAGAATACAGTTTCAAAGCAAACGGCAGCTATTGGTATCCCGCTTCTCTTGCGCTGTTTATGAACATAGACGATTTTAACAGCAAGTTTGGGAAAGATAACGACTACTATAACGGATATTTTTCTGATATAAAACTTGACGGTATTGATGAAAAATATGTGGCCACCGTTATAACGCAGAATGATATGACGGTCATTGCTGACCAGCTCGATGATTCAATGGGACCGATGTTTTTGATGATGTGCGGATTTTCCGCAATGATTTATGTTTTGTTAATGTACCTCTTAACAAAGCAGATTATTGAAAAGAACGCAAACGCCATATCAATGATCAAGATCCTCGGTTACACCGACAGAGAAGCGGTCTCGCTTTACAGCACCGCTACGGGAATAATGACTGTCATATCTTTGGCGGTAAGTCTGCCGTTAAGCTATGTTATAATTAAAGTTATTTATTACATAATGATGAAGAGTTTCAGCGGTTGGCTGACATTCTTTATCGCGCCTTGGATATGGCCTGCAATGTTTGCTTTGGGCTTGGCTTGTTATATGATAGTGTATTTTACGCAAATGAAAAAGATACGTTCAATACCTATGGGTGATGTTCTTAAAAGAGGCGAAGATTTATGAACGGAGTTACAGTTTTAAAGTATGCGGTTCTTATTGCGGTCGCTGTCGTTTTTGTCTGGCTTGTAGTACGCAGTTATATAAAAAGACTGAACAGCGGCTGTTGCGGGACTTCTGGTGACGGCGCCGTGAAACGCGTAAAGGTAGCCGATAAAAACAAATCGCATTATCCGTATACCGTTGTTATGAAGGTAGACGGTATGGTTTGTTCAAATTGTGCGGCACGTATCGAAAACTCACTCAACTCCGCCGATGGAGTCTGGGCAACGGCAGATGTCGGAAACGGCGTCGTTACCGTCCGCTCAAAATCGGTACAGGACGAGAGTTTTCTCAGAAATACCGTTAATAATATCGGCGCATATACCGTTATGAGCATTGAAAGGAAGGATGCTCCGTGAAGCTCGTTTACTTCCTTATCGCAGTCTTAGTGCTGATTGTATTCTTTGTTTTAATGATTTTGCTTGAAGCGGTTTTGTGTAAGCTGTTGGTGCATAAAAAGAATGATAAACAAAAAAAGTGAGTGCTTTTGCACTCACTTTTTAATTATAAGCATTTACCTTGCAAAATTTCCCTTGTCAGCCTGCTTGCCGAAACGCCGTCCTTTTTGCTTAATACCTTTTCAATTTTTGCAGGGTCGCAGTTGTCGATTAATGATTCAAGATAATCAAACCATTCAGCGCTTTCGTTTACGGCGTCACGCGAGTTTTCTCTGTACGGGAATTGGTCAAAGGTTATGTAACCGTTATATCCTGTTTTTCTTAACCAATAAATAAATTCAAGATAGGGGATAGTGTTTACACTGCCTGCAATAAGGTCGTCGTCCCAAGAGCCGTAATTATCGTTCATATGAACAGCCATAAGTTTTCCGCCGTACATTTTGCAGAGCGCCACCGCCTCGGCGGGACTTTCACCTGCAAAAAATGCGTGTCCGTAATCCATAGCAATACCGACATTATTGACATTAAGTGAATTTATCATAAGAAGGGTAGACGCCATACCGCTTATATAACACTTGTTTCTCGGCTCCTTCGGCTTATATTCGAGCGCAATCTTCATATTAGGCTTATATTCGCTGAGTTCCTTTATACATTCTGCAAATAAAGTTCTTTCCTTAATATAATCGGCTTCAAACATATAGTCATAACCGTCCTGCCCAGGCCAGACAGCAAATGTATTACACCCGATTTCTTCTGCAAAATCCATTGCCTTTTTTGAGTTTTCAAGAGCTTTTTTTCTGACCGCAGCGTCAAGCGACGAAAACGAACCCTGCTTGTAATCTCTGTCTGCCGTTGTATCAACCATAACACAATTTACTTTTAGACCTGTGCGCTTGATTTCCGATTTTAATTCATCAATTTTTTCAAAATATTCTTTGGTTAGATTGAGATCTACTGCCGACAAAAGCGGAATACTTTTAATTCGGTCAAGTTTTTCACCGATTGAATATTCTTTTTCAGAATAAACGGTACAGTATCTATCGCAAAAAGTGCCTACGTGATCTATAAAAACCGAATACTTTCTTTTCATATCAAATACCTCTCATATCTTATTGTCGGAACCGCAAAGTTTTATTTTGTGTATCGCAAGGTTTTTGACCGCCTCGCGTGCCTTGCCCATATATTTTTTCGGGTCTATAATCTTATCGTCGGTAAGGCTTTCTCTTACGGCGGCGGTCGCCGCGGCACGTAACTCAGTAGCAAAATTCACTTTGCATATTCCTAACTTAATAGTTTTTTGTATCATTTCATCAGGGATACCCGAGCCGCCGTGTAAAACAAGAGGTAAATCGACCCTGTGAGCAATTTCGTCGAGCAAATCAAAATCGAGTCTCGGCTCTCCCTTGTAAAAACCGTGTGACGTTCCTATCGCCACCGCAAATATATCAATGCCTGTTCTTCCCGCAAAATCAACGGCTTGCGCAGGATCAGTGTAGGCAACGTCGGCTTTTCTTCCGTCTTCCTTGCCTCCGACGGTTCCAAGCTCCGCTTCAACCGTAATGTCCATTGCGTGAGCCGCCTCAACGACCTTTCTTGTTACCGCTATGTTTTCCTCGTACGGTAATTTTGATGCGTCTATCATTACCGAACTGTATCCGGCCTTAATGGCGCGCATAACGTCGGTGAAACTTTCACAATGGTCAAGGTGAAGGCATACAGGGACTTTGGAGTTGACCGCACGTGCGTGAACCATTGCGTAGGCCTCGTCAAGCGTCAGATATTTAACGGTTGACGGTGTGGTTTGTATCATAACAGGCGAGTGAGTTTCCTCTGCCGCGTCAATTATTGCCTGCACCATTTCAAGATTTTCTGCATTAAGGGCAGGCACGGCATATCCGCCTCTTTTTGCTTCTTTGATAATTTCTTTGCTTGTTACATACGGCATATCTTTTTTACCTCTATATCATTTGTTTTAATAAAGTCACTGACAGTCTGTACGGAAATATTGCCTTCCATCGGTCCGAACGCAGCCGTGTTAAGCGCCGCCGTTGCCGAAGCGTATTTCACAGAATTTTCAAGATCTTTGCCCTCGATAAGACTGCAAATAAAGGCGGCGTCAAAGCTGTCGCCCGCACCCGTCGCGTCAACGGGCGTTATATTGTATACACCTGTTGATAATACGCGCGTACGCGTGTATACAGTGCAGCCGTGCGAGCCGTTTTTCACCACGACAATTTTTATATTCGGGTGTTCAAAGCACCAATCAACTGCCTCTTTTACCGAGTCCTTCTTGCTTAGTTGCAGTAATTCCTCTTTGCCCGGCAAAAAAACATCGGCAATATCAATGATTTCATATATCTTATTAAAAATATTTTCATTTTTAATGAGTTCGGGACGTATATTGGGGTCGAAAGAAATTGAACCGCCCATATACTTAATTTGCCTTGCTAACGTTAATATCATATTTGCGAAATGTTCGTTTGCGGTAATGGAACACCCCATTATGTGAAAGTATTTAATGTCCTTTTCCGCTGATATGTCAGGCATTTCTACATTAATTGCCGCGGTATTATTGATGTGGAAAATAAATTTACGTTCACCGCTGCCAAAGTAGGTTACAAATGCACAGCCCGTAAAATCGTTATTGCTGACATTTATGTATCGGCTTGAAACTCCGTCCTTTTCAAAGCGGTCAAGCAGACATTTGCCGAAATCGTCGTTCCCAACGCCGCCTACGATTGCTGTTTTGTGTCCCAACCGTGCCGCGGTGTCTGCAAAGATAGCAGGCGCACCGCTCGGAAAAGGGCCTAAAAACTCGTCCGCACAATATAGGGGAGAGTCCGCCTTTTTGCGCATAATTTCAACGATTATTTCTCCCATTGTAAGTATTTCAATCATTTTGCCACCTCAAAATTTGTTTTCAAAAATTCGAGGGAATCGGCGATCATACTGTCCATTTTTTCGGCGCTCGCATTATTGCTGAGATCTCGCCATACTTTAATATCTCTGCCGACCTCTCCTTCGCTTTTTAAGAAAGGCTCCATTACAACGTCGTCCTTGTATCCGATTTTTCTGAGTGCAGCTCCTATTTCAACCCATGGCAAATGCCCTTGACCGGGCAGTTTCCTGTTGCCTTCACCAACGTGTAAATGTCCCAAATGACTGCCTGCTTCAATAATAGCGTGCGGCAAGTCGTCTTCTTCAATGTTCATATGGAATGTATCCAGCAGGAGCTTAACATTGTCCTTGCCGACTTCATTGCAAAACTTAACACCCTCTGAACAGGTGTTGATTAAATTTGTTTCAAAACGATTAAGCACTTCAAGACACAGTGTTATGTTGTGCTTTTCTGCAAAATCTGCAAGCAGACGCATATTTGCAACAGCGCGTTTCCAAATGGCAGGTTTGTCAAGATCCGTAAAATCGTATGGCCAACAGTTATACATTGCACCGACAAGCACCTTTGAACCGAGCTTTTCCATTTGCAGCATTATATCCTGCAAAAATTTAATGCCCGCTTTCTGAATTTCGGGGTTTTCGGAAGAAATATTTTTGTCCTTGGGCGGCCCTATATTTGATGAGATTTCAAGGTTTAATTCGGTTGCAACTTCTCGCAATTCAAATAACTTTTCATCGCTCATTTTAAGCAGGTCGCCTGCAGGCAACTCCATAACGTCGAACCCTAAACCTTTAATTTTTCGCGCAAAGGCTGTGTAATCCTCATTGCTCCATTCTTTTGTCCAATAGGCGCAGACCGTGCCGTACTTCATTAAAATCACTCCTTATGAGTGCATTATATTTTAACAGTTCTTTTGTTACAATGGAGCAAAGTTGCTTAAAATTTGTATATATGTTGCTTTTGTCGCTACGCTGTTGTATAATAATTTTAAATAGAAAACATATTGCGAGTATTATTAAAAGCGGTGACTGCTATGCGTAAAGAAATGTTTAACGTTAAGGTGAAAAATTTAGGTATATATCTTGTAAACTGCGGGTATGAAGATTGTTGCCCCGATTTCGTGTGTGCGCCGCATATACGAAAATACTATCTTATCCACTATGTGACAAAGGGTAATGGGTATTATGAAGTTAACGGAAATAAGTTTTCGGTTAGTGAAGGCGACATTTTCATAATACATCCCAATTCCCTTATATCGTATTATTCGCCCGATATTGAAAATACGTGGTCGTTTTGTTGGTTCGGATTCGGCGGAAGCGACGCTGAATATTGGCTTAACGAAAGCGGTATTAACGAAACAGATTACATTAAGCATATTATGAATCCGACATTGCTCTCGACGGTGATGAACTGTGTTGATTATATGTCTTGTAATGAAAATTCATTGAGTCAAGTGACATTGGCCGGACATCTTTCTGCGGCACTCAATGCAATAAGCGCGTCTTCGGGCAGTAAAAAACACAGCTCCGTCGGTCAGGTCGACAGGGCTGTGAGATTCATTGAATATAACTATATGCGCAAGATTACCGTTTGCGATATATGCGCGCATCTTGGGCTTGAAAGAAGTTACTTCTACCGTATTTTTAAGAACTATACAGGTTCGTCGCCTGAACAGTATTTGATGAAATACCGAATTAAAAAGGCGTGTGAACTATTAAAGCTGGGAAAGTATACGGTCACCGAGGTCGCACTATACACAGGAATACAGGATATATATTATTTTTCAAAACTGTTTAAGAGCGTTGTTGGGGTCTCTCCAAGCAAATACGCCAAAGAAAATAAGTAGAATATTTGTACTGATGTTGCATTTATTTGTAAAAATGTTGTTTCTATACAAAGAAATAATTAGTATCCCAGGCAGGAATGTATCTGTAATGGCGCATAAACAGTTTGTAATCGTCACGCATTGAGAAAACAGCATCGGGAATAGAGAGCATATCATCGGTACGGTGATAGCAGGATATTAACATCTTGGGCTTGTAAGTTTTTACGGTTCTTTCTGAGCCGTGTATGGCGGCAATTTCTTCGCCCTCCACGTCCATTTTTATGTAGGTGGCGCTGTTTCCGTTTAAAATCGCGTCTACGGTTATACATTTGGTCTCAGAGCCTGATAGGTCCACGACAGAGTTTCTTCCGCCGTTGCTTTTAAATGTCAGGGTTCCGCATTTGTCGGATATGCAAGCGTTTATAAGTTCTATGTCTTTTTTGCAGACGGTATTTGCTTTCAGCTTTAAAAAGGTCTTTTTGTCAGGCTCAACCGCATATATTTTGCGGTATTTTCCGTTTACAGCGGTTGTAAATTGCTTTACGGTATCGCCTGTGTAAGCGCCGAGGTCAATATATGTTTCTTTTTCGGTTAACCTTAAAATATTTTCAAACGGCTCGTCTGACGGTACTTCGCACGCGTTTAAAAACTTGATATCGCCGCTCAATTTGTAATTAACGATACACTCAAACGTTTTACGTGATAATTCGTCGGCAAGAATATTGTATATTTTTTCAAATCTGTCTCTGTTTTTCTGCACATAGTCAAGAGTAAACAGTCCGCCGCCGTATACGGGAACCTCGGGCGCATACAGCTCCTGCTCTTTCGCAATGCGCTCTATATTTGCGATAACATCGGTTAGACTGCTGCCGAAGCATACAAGGACTATTAAATTGCCGAGCCGTTCTTTTATTTCAGCATAGGTTTCAATTTGAAAGCCGTGGAATGTTTTTTTGCGGACAAAGCCGTCGCTTGCGAAAACGCCGCTGATTTTTATTCCGCGCGAGTTGAGTATATTTATAATTTTATCCGCGCCGTTGCCCATACCGTAAAGAACTATCGGTTTTTCGGCGGTTTCAAGGTATTGCCATAAATCTTTTTTCATCGTGTCGCTCCGTGTAAAAAATTCACCTAATATAAAATAACATAATTCTTTGTTTTATACAAGAATTTAAAAATATTTGTAGACAAATTTATCCTGTTTTGTTATGATATAAATGATATTATTTGCTTTGAGTGTAGGCGTTGGGTACTGACACTTTAAAGCGGTTAGGAGATATAAAAATGAAAAAGATTTTGTCTTTTGACTTTGGTGCTTCAAGCGGCAGAGCAATGATAGCCGAGTATGACGGCGAAAAGATTTCTATGCAGGAAATTCACCGTTTCAGCAACGACCCCGTTATTGTAAACGGAACTATGTATTGGGACGTTTTAAGACTTTTCTTTGAGATAAAGTCGGGAATTACAAAGGCCGTAAACGGCGGCGGGTTTGACGCTGTAAGTATTGACACTTGGGGCGTCGATTTCGGTATGCTTGATAAAAATGGCAACCTTTTGGCAAATCCCGTTCATTACCGTGACAAACGAACCGAGGGTATGATAGAGGAAGTTGAGAAAATAGTTTCAAAAGAAGAGCTTTACAAGCTCAGCGGAACTCAGTGTATGAGGATAAACACGCTTTATCAGCTTATGTATTTGAAGCTCGAACAGCCTGAACTGTTAGAAAGAACCGAGAAAATACTTTTAATGCCCGACCTGCTTGCGTATATGCTTACAGGCGAAGTTAAGGACGAGGCAAGCATAGCGTCAACCACAAACATTTTTGACCCGTATAAGCGTGATTGGAATTTTGAACTTATAGAAAAGCTCGGACTTCCGAAAAAAATCTTTGCACCTGTCGTTGAATCAGGCACGGTTTACGGAATGCTGTCTGATGATATATGCGAAGAACTCGGCTGTAAGAAAGTTCCCGTTATAGCGGTTGCAGGTCACGATACAGCGTCCGCTGTTGTCGCAACGCCGTCGGATACTGATGATTTTGTCTACATAAGCTGCGGAACTTGGAGCCTTTTCGGAATAGAAAGCCCCGAACCGATCATTTCGGAAGAAGCAGCTTCTCTCAACTTCACCAATGAGGGCGGATACGGCGGTAAAACGAGATTTCTTAAAAACATAATGGGACTTTGGCTCATACAGGAGTCCCGCAGGCAATGGAAACGCGAGGGTGACGATGTCGGATTTGATACCCTTGAAAAAGAGGCTCTTGCGTCTGAGCCGTTTAAGTGCTTTGTCGATGTTGACGACCCATCTTTTGAGACGGCGGGCAATCTTCCCAAACGCGTAATGCAGTTCTGTGAAAGAACGGGACAGTATGTGCCGAAAACGCGCGGCGAGATTATGCGATGCATCTATCAGAGTCTTGCTATGAAGTATAAATATACCTTTGAATGTCTTGAAAAACTCGGCGGCAGGAAATATCACAGTATCAACATTCTCGGCGGCGGCATTAAAGATAAGCTGTTGTGCCGTCTGACTGCCGCTGCCTGCAACGTTAAGGTTATAGCAGGTCCTACCGAGGCTACCGTTATGGGCAATATTGCCGTTGCCTATACCGCTCTCGGTGAAATAAGCGGTCTTAAAGAAATACGAAAGGTTGTTTCAAATTCTACCGAGTTAAAGTATTATGAACCGACTGACAGCGCTGTTTGGGATAAACCGTATCAGGATTATTTAAAAATTTTAAATAGATAAGAAAATGGAGAACTTTATATGTCAGAATCTTTGAGACACCTCTATGAAAATATTTCAATTTGCGGAAAACCTCTTGAAAAAGAAATTGAAAACAATATCGAGAAGCATCGCAAGGGCGATTTTAAGGTAAAACTTCCCGACGGTATGCGAGCCGAGAAAATAAGGGTAAAACAGATTAAAAGCGATTTTATGTTCGGCGCAAATACCTTTATGCTGGATTCTTTTAATTCAAATGAACAGAACGATGAATATAAAGAAAAATTCTTAAAGCTGTTTAATACTGCGGTTGTGGGAACTTTTTGGAGTGATTACGAGCCTAAAAAAGGCGAATACAGATTTGAAAAGGACAGTTCGTTTGTGCCGCGCCGTCCCCCTGTTGATTCGGTACTTGAATTTTGCAAAGAAAACGGCTTAACCGCCAAGGCGCACAATCTCATTTGGCACAGAAAAATGATGCAGCCTGAGTGGCTTAATAATGATCATACAAAAATATTGCCCGATATTTTGGATTATATGAGAGCGCTCAGCGAACGTTATAAAGATGTATTCAAGTATATAGATGTTGCAAATGAGCATTTGTGCCGCGGCAGAGTAGGGCAGTGGGGCAATGATGAAATGCCACAGGACTATGTTTATGATGTTTATAAGGAAGCGGATAAGCTGTTCCCAAATTCAAAACTTATGACCAACGAAAATCATATGTATACTTGGGTGGATTATTGCCTTGATTCAAGCCCCTACTACATTTATCTTCAAGCATTGCAGGCGAAGGGGTGCCGCGTCGATTCAATCGGAATGCAGTATCACGCGTTTGTAAGCCGTGAACACGAGCAGTTCTTCGGCAGGGGTATGTTCGATATTGAGTGCATTGATAAGGTTTTAAAGGGTTATTCTGTTCTTGGTAAACCTATGCAAGTTTCTGAAATCACTATTCCTTCAACCTTATTCGGCGAAAAAACTGACGAGGGATTGCAACGTGAAATTACGGCAAACCTGTTCCGTCTCTGGTTTTCAACTCCTAATATGGAAGCGATTATATGGTGGAATATGTTTGACGGTTCAGCTTTTGAAAATGAGGACGAGTTTAAGGGCGCGCTTTTGAGAAATGATATGAGCGAAAAGCCCGTTTACAAAATGCTTGATAATCTCATTAACAAGGAATGGCGCACCGAAACTGCCGTTACGGCTTCCGAAGACGGAACTTTCAGTTTCCGCGGCTTTTACGGCGATTATGAAATTGTTGCCGAAACCGACAGCGGCGAAAAAACCTTTACTATGGGATTTCATAAATAAATGATTGCCTAATTCGGGCGGACTTTTTCGGTTCGCCCGAAAAGTCTAAAAAAAGATAAAATTTTTGTTGACATAATGGATTGTTGATGATATAATGATCTGGCACGATAAATTTAAGGTGTTCCAATGCGAGTGTGCTGGAATAGGCAGACAGGCACGTTTGAGGGGCGTGTGTCTTTGACGTACGAGTTCAAGTCTCGTCACTCGCACCAGAAAAAAAGCACTTGCTTTGCAAGTGCTTTTTTCAATGAAATTTGCCTTGCGGCAAATGAAATAGCAAAGCTATGAAATACGCTTGCGCATATGAAATATTTGCTACGCAAATGTTTGAAGGCGAATTTTATTTCACATTTTGTCGCAGACAAAATATTTCATAATCCGTAGGATTATTTCATATTGCATCGCAATATTTCATTAATTTCGTTATAATATTTGCCGAGGTGTTATTTTGAGAGAAAATAGGCTCATTGAATTGTCGATGGAATTTTCTGTTAAAATTATAAAGATTTGCGAAAGTATAAAAGGACATTATTCGCTGGTTAATCAATTAGAACGCTCTGCAACTTCAATCGGGGCTAATATACACGAGGCTAACTATGCTCACGGGAAATCCGATTTCATTGCCAAATTACAGATATCTCTCAAAGAATGTTACGAAACAGAATACTGGTTGGAATTGTTCGCTAAATCAGATTTGTTAGATAGCGAAATTGAAAGACAATTATGTAATCAATGCGGTACTATCCGTCGGATTCTTATCGCTTCAATCAATACTGCAAAGGGAAATGTGAAATAATATTATATAACGGTTCTCATTTTTAAAGTAATCCGATATAGGATATACAGTGAAAAACACGCAAAGAAGAAATCGGCAACGTGCTTGTTCGAATGCAGACAGTAAAGCTCAAAAACATCTCTATCGTCCTGTCTTTGCAATAATCGACAAATCTCATTGCAGGTTTGTCGATTTTGCTTTTTTAGGCTGTTTCAAATACGTTCTACCGTACTGTAAAAACGCATATTCTGTACGGGAGTGATATTGTGACCTTAAAGAAAAAAGTAACCGTTCTGCTTTCTGTAATGCTTTTGATTGCATTTTTGAGCGCGGTGCCGATATACACTTATAATAAGCATATAAATGCTTCTGCAAAAGTCAGGGAACACCCGACAGTTATTTTAGACAGCGGCCACGGCGGCTTTGACGGAGGCGCGGTCGCGGCAGACGGAACAGTTGAAAAAGAGATAAATCTCAAAATATCCCTGAAACTGCAAAAGTTTTTGGAGGCTGGCGGTTATGAGGTCGTTATGACCCGAAGTACCGACGACTCTACTGACAGTATTCCGTCTGGCTCAATTCAGGCACGCAAAAAAAGCGATCTTAAAAACAGACTTGATCTTATGTCTGAATACCCGAACGCAATATTTGTCAGCATACATTTGAACAAATTTACAACATCGGCGGCTTGCGGGGCGCAGGTTTTTTATTCGCCGGCGGTCAAACAGTCGGAAATGCTGGGTAAATGTATTCAGGATAAGGTTATTCAGTTGTTGCAGCCGGATAATACCCGTGTTATAAAAAAGGGAACGAGCAGTACGTATTTGCTTAAAAACGCCACCGTGCCTGCGGTTATTGTTGAGTGTGGTTTTTTAAGCAATCATTCCGAGTTGGAAAAACTTAAAGACAGCGGTTATCAAGGCAAAATGGCATTCAGCGTATTTTGCGGAATACAAAAGTTCTTTTCTGAGGATGGTGCAGAAAACAATGCAGACAAAATCAAAAACAGTGTTTATATGCAGTGAATGCGGTTATCAGTCGCCGAAGTGGTCGGGCAGGTGCGGCGGTTGCGGCGCTTGGAATACTATGGAGGAGGAATTGAAGCCCACACCAAATGTATCGTCGCGTTTTACTCCTCCCGTCGTTGCCGCGACGGCAAAGCCGCTTTCTGAAATAAACGCAAATGATGAAAGCCGTTTTGTTACGGGAATTTCGGAGCTTGACCGAGTGCTTGGCGGCGGCATTGTCAAAGGCTCGGTTGTCTTGCTGAGCGGCGACCCGGGAATAGGTAAATCCACTATTTTGCTTCAAGTTTGCAATTCTCTGCAAAAAAGTCTAAAAATTCTTTATGTGTCGGGTGAGGAATCCGCAATGCAAATCAAACTTCGGGCGAACAGACTTGGGGTTGTAAGCGACAATGTTACCGTTATGACCGAGACCGACACGCAGGCAATCTGTGATTATATAAATACAAATAAACCCGATTTTGTTATAATAGACTCGATACAGACTATGCAGATAAGCCAGCTTTCCTCGTCGGCGGGAAGCATAGTTCAGGTTCGTGAATCTACCAATCTATTGCTTAAAACGGGAAAATCGCTCGGTATTCCTATATTTATTGTGGGTCACGTCAATAAAGGCGGCGATATTGCAGGTCCGAAGGTTATGGAGCATATTGTTGATACCGTTCTTTATTTTGAGGGCGAACGCAATCAGTCTTACAGAATATTGCGTTCAATTAAAAACCGTTTCGGCTCCACAAATGAAATCGGCGTTTTTGAGATGTCGGATAAGGGGCTTAATGAGGTTGAAAATCCGTCAGCAATGCTTCTTTCGGGAAGAATAAGTAATGTTTCTGGCGGTTGCATAACCTGTATTATCGAGGGTACCCGTCCGATACTTGCGGAGGTGCAGGGATTGGTTACTGCCACAGGCTTCGGCAATCCGAGAAGAATGTCGGCTGGGTATGATTATAACAGACTTAACCTCATAATCGCTGTCCTTGAAAAGCGTATCGGTTTGTATTTTTCCAATTTCGATACCTATCTTAATATCGTCGGCGGTATGAGGATAGACGAGCCTGCGGCAGACTTGGCTGTTGCTATGGCAATCGTTTCGGGATTGCGTGATATTCCGATAGACGATAATCTGATAGCATTCGGGGAAGTGGGACTTTCCGGCGAATTGCGTTCGGTTCCGAGGGTGCAGTCCCGTATTTCCGAGGCGGCAAGACTCGGCTTTAAGAAGTGTATACTGCCTTATTCCTGTCTTAAACAGGTCACTGTATGTCCCGATGGAATGGAGCTAATCGGCGCGAAAAGTCTGGTTGACGCCGTCGCCGTTATTCGCTGATTTTTTCAGGAAATGCGGACAAACACCGTCAACCGAATTTACGGTTGTATATGTTTCAAGAGTGCAGTATCCGTCATACTGATATTTACAATTTTCCGCACATTGAATTATCCCCAACACGATTTACCCCGCTTATTATTAGAATTTGCAATAGCCGTTTCGGCGATTTGCAGAAACGCTTTAAAATGTTTTATCTTCTATAATCATTATAAGAAAAGTCTGCGTGAATATTCACGCAGACTTTTGTATTTTACCGAGTCTAATTACTGTCTTGTTTTATTCAATGGAATTACCTGAAACTTTTTCGTATAATAATCCGCTTGCTGTATCCGATGATTTGCTTTTTAAGAACTCAATATCACCGAAAACCCAAAAGGCGTCCTTTGCCCTTGAAACAGCTACGTTCATTAAATTTCTATTATTATCAATAAAAAATCCGTCTTCATTTTTCCCGTAAACAGTCGAAAAAATAATTATATTTCTCTCAGCACCTTGAAATGTATGTACCGTACCAACAGTAATATCATTTGCCAATTGCCCCAGCTCTGTTTTAAGGTATTTATAAATCGTTGACGCCTGTGCTGCAAACGGCGTAATTATAGATAATATGTTTTTGGAATCAATATTTGGATTTTCTTTTTTATATAATCGGCATATCTCATTGTAGTTCGTCTTTAACCATTCTACGATTTTGGACGCTTCGGTTTCATTTACTCTGCTTGACCCGATTTTTGTTGAATTTGAGCTTGAAATATTATGGTATCCCATTGACGGATAACGCTTTTGGTCTAATATTCTTTCCTTTCCTGCAATAAGTTCATCATTATTGCGCATTGGCGTTAAAAGTCCGTCATAAACAAGTTCATTACAGTAATTTATAATTTCATCATAACACCGTCTATGTTCACAAAGTAACAGGCCGCGAATATTATTGTTCTTCTTGTATTTGCACGATTTTTTTGCTGCTGTCATCACGCTTCCTTTTGAACAACTTAAACCGCTCTCGACAAACTCGTCGAAATCACGCTCATTGTTAATAACATTATGTTTAAGCGCTAATTTCATATCCATTACTGAATCCAAACTGTATACTGGCGGAATTTGACATTCATCCCCGACAACAATAGCTTTTTTTGCCAGACTAAATTGCGGCGCTGCAATTTCGGGGGAACATTGACCTGCTTCATCAAAAATTAATAAATCAATATAATCAAATAAATAACCGCCGTTACAGCATTTAAAGTTTGTTGGCATTTTATAAACCGTCATAACAAAACAAGGGGAGAGCAACGCTATTTGTCTGTAAAAATCCATAAGAACATTATTAAATGTTCTTCCGCGTTGTTTTGGGGTCACCTGAAATTCTTCTTTAAGAAAACGGCATTCATTTATATGAACGGCAAGCCAAAATTCAATATATCGGATTTTAGTATCAATCAAATCATTAATATTAGAAACAGAAAATTTTGATAGGTTATCATCGCTTAATAAACCAAGGCAACAGTTTTTGTTTTGAAGACCTTTCAAAATTTCAATGACGCGGCTTTTAAGGTGCTGCAAATCATTTATTTTCTTTTCTAATGAATGGATTTCGTTAGCTTCATCAAGTATTTTATTTGCATAGTTTTCCTGTATTGCCGAAAAAGTGACGTTGTTACTAAAATATTCTGTTTCTTCGGGTAATATCTCTGATGATAAGTAGTTTGAAATTTGTTTTTTAAAATACGGAAGAAAAGAAAAACATATTTTGAATTTACTTATTTTACCATAAATTACTTGCCATTCGGAAAGACGTTTTTTATATTTACCACGCTTGGTTTCTGCGTCTGTTTTTAATTGATTTAATTCATCAATATAAGCAATCAAATCAGCACCGTTAGTAATTTTGTTTATTGTTGCGTATGTTGATAATAATTGTTTTCTTAAATCATCTATACACAGTAACTCATTTTTTAATTCTTCTTTAACATTATCAACGGTCGAAAACTCTTTATCAAAATACGATGCTGCATTTTGTATCATTTTTATGCTGCTGTCATTAATCAGGCTTTCTGCTTCCCTAATGAATTCGCATTTAAAAACAGTTGTGTATTGATATCCGTTTTTCTTTGCATCGTTTTCTCTGGAAGAACTTGGCATATAAGTTGCAAAACTTTTCACTCCGTCAACCCAACGGTTTTCAAGATTTTTAATTCCCGTTTGTTTGATATTGCTAAATGAATCTATAATATTAGTTACTGCCTGATTATTTGCGGAGGTTGCAACAATTACAGGAGGATCTTCTGAATTTAAAGCACTTTTAACGACCATATCAGCCACTATTGATTGTAAAAGTGTAGTCTTGCCCGTACCCGGCGGTCCGCTGACGGCAAGAATTTCACCTGAATTAATCAAATTCATATAATGCACAGATTGCCGTTGGGAATTTGCCAAATAAAATTTGCCGTTCATTTGACCGCAGTGGTTGCAAGCATCATCAAGATTGCTGTTGTCGTTCACTAAATTTGAATTTGTAAAATTGACATCTATAAAATTGTTATACAATCTATGATCAGAAATATTTTTCTCTACTTCTTCATATAAGTCCAAAATTCCTTTTACAATTTTCTCCCTATTAATGTCATATCTGAAAATAAAGCATTTGGGCTCATATTTAAGTGTTAAATTTGCCGTTTTGTTAAAAAAATCGTCACAGTATTCAATATATTCTTTCCAACTTTTAATTTTGGCTCTTTGATCAGTCGTTTTAGATATATATTTGTCAACATCTGCAACTGTCGCTACATTAGGTGTCGATTCATAAAAATTTGGCGACATAAAACGTTTTGCGTACCACGGCAAACTATCTTTATCAAAACAATACTTTACTTGTACGCTATCGTCAGTACGGATAAATTTTAATGAAAAACCAAAATAAAATACGCCTGTTAGTTCAGGGATATACTTCTTATGCCGTTGTTGCTCAAAAAACACCGTCTTTAATGTTTTATATGAAGCAATACAGTTAATTTTAACTTCCTGCTCTTTTTTCTCGCCATTGCCCAATTTTCCAAACAATTTGTTAATTTCATTTGTATTCAAGAGGGAAGATATTTTATTATTACTATCAATAGAATACGATTCACACAAAAGTTCTTCATATTTTAGAGAAACGAAATTATTATCCTTAAAAGGAATGACAGGGTATAAAGAGTCTTTAAGTGCATTTTTTAAATATTCCGTGATTTTATCATTCATATTTTATGCTCCTTTTTATATATAATTTTACCGATTATACCGTAACGGAACGGCTTATTCATATAGATACTTTTTTAATAAATTCCAACTTGACAAACCCTGTGTATAACTTATCGGTATAAAAAAACCACCGTAATTCTATCAAAATTACGGTGGTTTTCTGGCGGAGAAGAGGAGACTCGAACTCCTGCGCCGGGGTTTAGCCGACCTACGCCCTTAGCAGGGGCGCCTCGTCACCAACTTGAGTACTTCTCCGTGTTGCTGAACGTGTTAAAATAAAAAAATGGGGTGGAAGATGGGATTCGAACCCACGGTCTCCAGTGCCACAAACTGGCGCTTTAACCAACTAAGCTACATCCACCGTAACGCAAAAACTATTATAACACAGATATTGATTTTGTCAACAATTAATTTTGTTTAAATTGAAAAATCTTCGGGTTTATAGTTTCCTTCTACCGATATACGTTTAGGAATACGCTTTAAAGCGTCATATTTATATTTACGGCAGGAGTCGCGGCGTTCGGTTACGCCGTGTTTCAAGCATAAAACCTGATTTGAAAACTCCGATAGCTTCCCGTATTTACAGTATTCGCACGAATGCGGAAGTTTTTTGTTAAAAATTTTACTGTTCATATATCATCATATCCTCTGCAACGGTCATACAGACATTATACCAAGTCTTTAAGAATTTTTCCACAACTTTTTTTGCTTGTAATTGATATTAAAAAAACAATTACCGTAATCAACATTGAGACTGACAGCGAAAAGCCCGAGTAATAGTACCTTAGGTTTTGCATTTGGTGCGCCGCCGTAGTTATGTTTATTTTAAAAAGTTTAAGTATAATCGCCGTTATGATAACGCTTATAAGTCCGTGAAAAATTCTTGCAAGTGCAAATCCTCCCATATTAAGTTTAATTTCGGTGCTGACCGAAATTACCTGACACCATACGCTGATTCCTGCAAATCCCAATAAAAAGGATATTAGCAGAATATTGTGCGTTTGTGTTATGCCTACGGTCACCTCCAATATAAACTTAATATATTTTAAAAGGTAGATTTTCTTGCTGAATGCATCTATATAATTGGTTATGGCCGAAAATAGAATTACGTATGAACAGATATTTATGATTGCAGAGGCGGATTTGGCTGTCGAAAGTACGATATTATCCGAAAATGTTATGCTTCTCGGAGGTTCTGTTTTAACGCAAGCGATGTTTTTTCTGTCGAACATAAATCTAAGCGCAATTGCCAATATAAAAGCGGCAAGAATGTGAGAAAAGAGAAGTATGTACCCTAATTTTTTTGAAGAAAGGACCGAGGTGCCTACTGCAAGTACAATAAATGCGGGTCCTGCGTTTACGCAATAATTTATCATAATTTTCGCGTTGTTTTTGCTTATCTTATTGCTTTTAACAAGTTCGTTTATCATATTTGCACCCAACGGGTATCCGCCGATGAATGACAGTAACATAACTGCGAACTGTTCCGAAGTTAGGCAAAACAGTTTCTCGGTGAATATTTCCAAAAATTTAAGGTGCGATAAAATACCTGAATTAAGAATTATCATTACACATACAGTAAAGGGGAACAGCGACGGTATAATTACATTTCCGCAAAGCATTATTCCTCTTGCGACGCCCTCGGTGCAAATTTTTGGGGAGGTAATAATTGCAATCAAAAAAATTATAACGAAAATTGCGGAAAACGGAGTTAAGAGCTTTAAAAACTTTTGCAAACTATCACCTTCATATTTATAACTCTAAAATATCTATATGCTGTTATGAATTATTATAATGATTCTTTCATAACATTTATAGCAAGGGGTTGGGTGGTCTTGTCAAAGAAATTTAAGTTTGTTTCCAAAAAGCCAAAAGAAAAATGGAAATTATTTTCCTTGAATAACGATATTTTAGAATCCGGTATGATCGCGTCGCCGCATATTGAAATATTTGGCAACAATGAGATAACGTTAGAGGGTTGCCGCGGAGTATTTGAGTACAGCGATTCATACATAAAATTAAATTTGGGTAAGGGTTCGCTCATACTGTGCGGGTCGTGTCTTGATATAGTCACATTTGATAACAGCCGCATAAGCATTAAGGGAAAATTATCATCTGTTGAATTTTGTGTATAGGTGAATGGTTATGCTTTGGTTATACAGAACTTTATGCGGTTATTTAAGGATTAAAATTTCGGGAGAGTTTGCTGAAAGATTGTTAAACAATTGCGCGGCAGCAAATATCACTTTATGGAATATAAGATATAAAAAAGGCTGTATATTCGCTTGCATATCAGCTTTAAACTTCAAAAGACTGCGCCAAGCAAGAAAAGGTATGAAAATACATATCAGTATATGTGAAAAACACGGACTTCCTTTTTTAAAAAACAAATATAAAAAACGCATAGGTTTATTGGTGGGATTGATAGCTTTTTTCTTGATATTATATTATCTTTCGGGATTTATATGGGTGATAAATGTTGAGGGAAACAATAATGTTTCAGATAAAAAAATAATCAGCGCTTGCGCGGAACTCGGTATAAAAGAAGGAGTTCGCACAGGTAAAATCAATTCCAAATTGCAAAAGGACGAATTGCTGCTTAAAATGAATTCTCTTGCGTGGGCTTCGCTGAATATTGAGGGCTGCGTTCTAACTGTAAATGTTTCGGAAGTAAGGGAAAATGATGACGAAATGCCGGACAGTCCGACAAACATCAAAGCGTCCGCCGACGGAATTATTAAAAAAATCGACGTTACGTCCGGTAACTGTGTCGTAAAGGTCGGCGATGCCGTGAAAAAAGGCGATTTATTGGTGTCGGGAATAATAGAGCATAATAACTGTACCGAATTTGTTCATTCTTTGGGCACTGTTAACGCTTCTACAACAAGAGAATTTAAAAAAAGCGGATCGTTTGTGCAGAAGAAAAGAAACGACAACGGAACAGTCAGCGTGAAAAAAGTCATTAATTTTTACGGTATAAAAATACCGCTGTTTATCAGTGCCGCAACGGGAGATTATGACACCAAAACAACCGTTAAGCAATCGGAAATTCTCGGTAAAAAATTACCGATTTCCATAACTAAAAAAATTTACCGTTTTAAAGACAAAACCGATATTGAGTACACTAAGGAGGAACTATCCGAAATACTTTATATGAAAATCGAAAAAGAAATAGAAAAAGAAGGAATAAAGGAATACAGCATTGAAAATAAGGAAATAAGAGAAATTGACGGCGGTATAGAGTGCAAAGTTCTTATAAATTCTGACGAAAATATTGCAAAACAGGATATTTTGCTAATTAATAGTGGAAATTAGTTTAAAATATGTTATAATAACTTAGGTTGTTGTGCACTGAACACGTTACGGTTTTGCTCGTCGCCTTTTACCGCCCTGCTTGCGCTTATTTTTGTAAGGCGATAGCCTTACTGCAAATCTCACGCTTCACCTTTCGGAAAAAGGCGGCTGAGAAAAACTCTTTGACCTTACAAATAAATAATTTTTTGTAGGGGCGAAGCCGAAGAACGCGGTAATACTGCCGTATTATAAGTGATGAGGCAAGAAAAAACAAAAAATTATTATTTGTAGGCGTGACGCGTTCAATGCACAACAACCTGTGCCGACGGCGGTGGAACGCCGTCGAAATGCTGACGCATTTGAAAATCGAAGATTTTCGCTTAAAAACATTGAAACATAACAGCTGCCGTGTTGCGACACGGCACGGCTAACGCCGATAAAAGGCTTTCAGCCTTAGCAGTTATGTTATAATAACTTAGGTTGGCGTGTTCGATGCACAACAACCTATGCCGACGGCGGTGGAACGCCGTCGAAATGCTGACGCATTTGAAAATCAAAGATTTTCGCTTAAAAACATTGAAACATAACAGCTGCCGTGTTGCGACACGGTACGGCTAACGCCGATAAAAGGCTTTCAGCCTTTGCAGTTATGTTATAATAACTTAGGTTGGCGTGTTCAATGCACAACAACCTACGCCGACGGCGGTGGAACGCCGTCGAAATGCTGACGCATTTAAGTGTTTACGATTTTGCAAAGGGGAATGTAATTGTTTGAACAAACAGTTGATATTGAGCGTATAGAGCAATTAATTAATTTGTTTGGCAACTTTGATGAAAATATAAAACAGATTGAAAAAAAGTACGGAGTTGACATTACTTCGCACGGAAGTCAGATCAAAGTTATGGGTGATGTTACAAAGGTTGCCGATGCCGTCAAAGCCATTAATTGCCTAATAACGATGATAAATAAAGGCGAACAAATTAACGCAAGCAGTATTGATTATGTCACTTCGCTTGTCGAAGACGGCGATGAAGGCAAGATTTCTTCAATAATTGACGCGGATTGCGTTTGCATTACTTCAAAAGGGAAACCTGTTAAGCCGAAAACCTTGGGGCAAAGGCGTTATGTTGACGCAATTAAAAATAATACTATAACAATAGGTGTTGGACCCGCGGGAACGGGCAAAACCTATTTGGCGGTTGCACAGGCGGTCAGCGCTTTCAGAGCTAAGGCGGTCAACAGAATAATTCTTACAAGACCGGCTGTTGAAGCTGGTGAGAAGTTGGGCTTTTTACCTGGGGATTTACAGCAAAAGGTCGATCCGTATTTACGCCCGCTTTACGACGCGTTGTTTGATATGCTCGGAGCAGAGAATTTTCAAAGGTGTCAGGAACGCGGCGATATAGAGGTGGCGCCGCTTGCATATATGCGCGGAAGAACATTGGACGACAGCTTTATAATACTTGATGAAGCCCAAAACACAACGAGCGAGCAGATGAAAATGTTTTTAACTCGTTTAGGGTTCAATTCAAAAGCCGTTGTCACGGGAGATATTACTCAGATAGATTTGCCTGACGGCAAACATTCAGGCCTTAAAGACGCAATAAAAATCTTGAAAAACGTTGACGATATTGCTATCAGTTTCTTAACAGGCAAGGACGTTGTAAGGCACAGGCTGGTGCAGGAAATAATAAAAGCATACGAAAGGAATTCTGAAAAAAATGGTCATAAAGGTTAATATTACAGACAAGCAGAAAAGACATAAATTGCCGACAGGCACACGTCTTCTGATACGCAAGGCGTGCCACGCAACTGTTGAAAACGAGGGGATAACCAATCCTACCGAGGTTGAGGTTTCTCTGGTTGACGATGAAAGCATAAAAAAAATAAACAAGGAATTCAGAAATATTGATTCTTCAACAGATGTACTTTCGTTCCCGCTCGGAGAAAACGGTGTTTATGATAAAAACCCCGCCACAGGCGCGGATATGTTAGGCGATATTGTAATTTCCCTTGACCACGCCTATTCTCAGGCAGAGCTTTACGGTCACGGTTTGGAGCGCGAGATAGCCTTTTTAACAGTACATTCTATGTTGCACCTATTGGGATATGACCACGTAAACGGGGGTCTTGAAAAAGCAATTATGCGTGAAAAAGAAGAAAAAATACTTGATGATCTCGGCCTTGCCGTAAATAAGGTTTGAGCAGATGAACATAAAAGAGAAGTCAGCGTTTATAACGATTGTCGGAAGACCTAATGTAGGAAAATCTTCCTTACTTAACCGTATTCTCGGACAAAAGGTTTCAATTGTGTCGGACAAGCCGCAGACCACCCGCACTAAAATTATGGGCGTTTACAATAATGCGGAAAATCAGTTGGTATTCATAGATACACCCGGGTTTCATAAACCGCGAAACATACTCGGTCAGAATATGGTCAAGGCGGTAGGCGACGGAATGTCAGATGTTGACGCCGTGCTTTTCGTTATTGAGGCTGTTCATAAATTCAAACTTGAAAGCGGAGAAATTCCTGAGGCGGAAAAAGCGCTTTTAGGCGAGCTTAAAAGAAAAAAGCATCCTGCGGTTTTGGCAATTAACAAGATTGATTTGTTAGAGAAAAAGGAAAGCCTATTACAAATAATAACTACATATACTTCCTTCTATGATTTTGATGCTGTCGTTCCCGTTTCCGCAAAATCGGGCGACGGTACATCCGAGCTTGTTGAAGAACTTACAAAATACGCAAAGACCTCTCCGCATTTCTTCCCAAACGGCGAAATCACCGATCAACCGGAAAAGGTTATGGTTGCAGAAATAATACGTGAAAAACTGCTTAGGTCGCTTGATAAGGAAGTTCCTCACGGAATTGCAGTCGACCTTGAACGTTTTTATGAAAAGGACGCCGCAAACGGAGAACCGATTTTAATGGTTGAGGCTACCGTTTATTGCGAACGCGAATCGCACAAGGGTATAATTATCGGCAGGAACGGTGAAATGCTTAAAAAGGTCGGAATACGCGCACGTAAGGATATTGAGGAGTTCTTCGGGATAAGAGCTTCTGTAAAGCTCTGGGTAAAGGTTAAAGAGGATTGGAGAAACCGACAGGGTATAATTCACACATTCGGACTTGATTAACTTTTATTTCCTATCATAAATCCGCATTAATATCAAACAATGTTAATGAACAATTTTGATAGGGCTGATACGGGTGGATACAGAAAAATCTTGGACAAAATTTATTCAAACAGGCAAGGTAAACGATTATCTTGCTTATGTAAATTCTTGCAGAGAGAATGAATTAATTGAAGGAAGCTACAACAAATTACAGAACAGACGCTTTGGTGGTAAAGGAAATGATAGTAGGGGAGAGTGACCGTTTGGTTACTCTTTTTACCCGTGATTTAGGACTTATCAAAGCGTTTGCGTCGGGTGCAAAGGGCATAAAAAGCAAAAAATCCGCCGCAACCGGGCTTTTAACGTATTCAAACTTTTTCTTGGTCAAAAAAAAGGATACATATAAAATTAAAGAAGCCGCGCCTATTAAAAGTTTTTTCGGTGCGGGCAGCGATATTGTATCTTTGGCGCTATCGCAGTATTTATGCGAGTTGTGCCTTGTTCTTGCTCCGTCTGGCGTTGCAAGCGAGGAGTTTTTGCGCCTTATTCTTAACTCTCTCAATTTTATTGCCGAAAAAAAGTTTGCTCCCGATTTTATAAAGGCAATAACAGAACTGCGCACAGCAGTTATTTCCGGTTATATGCCCAACTTGGTTGCTTGCAGTAAGTGCGGTTGTTTTGAAAATGATGTTATGTATTTTTTGCTTGACGACGGTTCCCTGATATGTGGAGACTGCGGCAGTAATATTGGTATTCCGATAAACAGGACTGTGATGACCGCAATGCGGCATATAGTATATTCGGAATTTAAAAATCTTTATTCGTTCAGTATCCCCGAGAACGATGTAACGCTGCTGTCGTCGGTTGCGGAAAAGTATATAACGTATCAGACAGAGCATAAATTTGCAACCCTTGATTTTTATAAAACTGTTATCTGATCGGAGAAACATATTTACCAATGAAATACGATTTTACAAAGTGTGCAAAAACGCTTGAACTTGATAAAATATTAGAACGTCTCGCTAATGAAACTTCAATAGCCGATTCTGCGCAAATGGCGATAAATTTACAGCCTGACAACAACTGTGATAACGTACTTAAAAGACTCAAAAATACAGAGGACGCATATTTGTTTATGGCTAAGTATGCCGCGCCGTCATTCGGCGCCGCAGAAAACGTTTCATACTGCATAAAACAGGCGTCTGTCGGCGGTGTGCTGTCAATACGTGAGTTGTTAAAGGTTGCCGAAACGCTTCGCATAATTCGCAGTGTAAAACAATGGCGAACTAATTGCGACGGCTTAAAGGACACATCGCTTGAAGCATTGTTCGATTCTCTCATCCCGAATAAATATCTTGAAGAAAAAATTAATTTTGCAATTAAGTCGGAAGACGACCTAAATGACAACGCATCTTCGCTTTTATATGATTTGAGACGTAAAATCGTTTCAAAACAAAACAAAATACGGGATATACTTGAAAAAATCGTTCACGGTCCAACGGCAAAATATTTACAGGACAATATAATTACACAGCGTGACGGAAGATCGGTAGTACCTGTTAAAACGGAATTTCGGAGCGAAGTTTCAGGTATAGTTCACGATACATCTTCAACAGGTTCAACCGTTTTTATTGAACCTATGTCTGTTGTTGAAACCAATAATGAGATCCGTGTGATGATTCAACGCGAGCAGGAGGAAATAGAGCGTATACTAGCCGAGTTATCTGCTGAGGTTGCAAATTTCGGCGACAGTATTTCGTCCTCTTTCACAGCGCTTGCCGAATTAAACTTTATATTTGCAAAGGCACGCCTTGCCTATAAAATGCGCGCTGCCGTACCCAATGTAAATCAAAACGGTTATATATATCTGAAAAACGCGCGGCACCCGCTCATTAATCAAAAATCGGTAGTGCCGATTACGGTAAGTCTCGGCGGCGATTACGATACGCTTGTAATAACGGGCCCTAATACGGGCGGTAAGACGGTAACGCTCAAAACTGTCGGTTTGCTGACGTTAATGACGATGTGCGGATTAATGGTTCCTGTTGACGACGGGAGCAGTATTTCGGTTTATAATAAGGTCTTTGCCGACATCGGCGATGAACAAAGCATAGAGCAGTCGCTTTCTACTTTTTCTTCGCATATGGTAAATATAATTTCAATTCTTGACTCGGCTGATTCGCAGTCTCTTGTACTGTTTGACGAGCTTTGCGCGGGAACCGACCCTATCGAGGGCGCCGCTCTTGCAAAATCAATACTTATGCGATTGTCCGCCGTAGGCGCTTCAACAGTTGCAACTACGCATTATCCCGAACTTAAAGCCTATGCTATTGACAGCGACAGGGTAGAGAATGCTTGCTGTGAATTCGATTTAGCAACCCTGAAACCAACTTACAAGCTGATAATCGGTATGCCCGGGCGCTCTAACGCTTTTGCAATCTCAAAACGTCTCGGTCTTGATGACGATATTATTAATAACGCGAAAGAACAGATAGCCGATGACGATATGCGGTTTGAACGGGTGGTCTCTGCTTTGGAAAGGGCAAGAAAGTCTGCTGATGATGAGCATAAAAAAGTATCTGAATTGCGCGCTCAGCTTGCAGAAGCCAAACGTGTGTCGGATAAGCAAATGCACGAAATAAGCGTAAACCGCGACAAAATAATCGAGCAGGCAAGGGAAAATGCGGCACGGCTCGTTGACGCCGCCCGCTATAAATCAGGATTACTGCTTAATCAGCTTGAAGATATGAAGAAAGAGATGACATCGGCAAATGCGTCTTCTATGCTTGAAAAAGCACGGCGGGAATATAAAAAATCCTTGGAGGCACTTGAACGCGAGGCAAATCCTGTTGTGAGCAAAATTCCGATCGGCGACAAGCTGACCGACTTACCGAAAAAAGGCGACATTGTCGTTATCAGTGATATAGGCAGGGACGCTACCGTTATAGATGTAAAACCGAACACCAAAAAAGTTTATGTTATGTCGGGTTCTATAAAAATGTGGGTGGACCTTGATAATATAGTTAAAAAATCAAATCCCAAAACCTCCTCTGAATCACAAAAGAAATACAGAAATGTAAGTACTCCTTCAAAGAAGGATAAAAATGTTTCGGGTGAAATAGACCTTAGAGGTATGGCGTCAGATGAGGCTTTGTTGGAGCTTGATAAATATCTTGATGATGCCGTTATTTCGGGTATCAGCACAGTTACGATAATTCACGGAAAGGGTACGGGTGTTTTGCGTAAAGCGGTTCAATCCCATCTGCGAAAGCATAAATCGGTTAAGTCTTTCAGAATAGGACTTTTCGGGGAAGGGGAGAACGGCGTCACAATAGCCGAACTCGGCAATTAAACAATAATAAAGGGCACGGAATTTTCCGTGCCCTGATTTTTTATACGTTAAATCACAAAACCGCCGTTAATACCGAGTATCTGACCCGTTATGTAATCAGCGTTTTCGGAGGCTAAGAAATATGCCGCCGCCGCAATTTCGTCGGCGCTGCCCATTCTGCCTAACGGAATATCCTCTACAAAACTGTTAAGCTCCTCAACGCTCAGGTTGGAGTTCATACTTGTTTCAATTAAACCGGGGGCGATAGCATTTACATTTATACCGCTTGGCGCAAGTTCTTTTGCAAGCGCTTTGGTTAAACCTATAACACCTGCTTTTGCGGCAGAGTAGGCGACCTCGCAGGAGGCGCCGACCTGACCCCACATTGAAGAAATATTAATTATACGTCCCGATTTGTTATTTACCATAATCGGCGTTACCGCCTTACAGCAGTTGAACACACCTTTCAGGTCAATGTCGATAATTCGGTCAAAATCAATCTCGTCGGTGTCGGTTATAAGACCTTGATAAGCAATTCCGGCGTTGTTGATCATAACGTCAACAGAACCGAATTTATAGACCGTTTCTTTCACCATCAGGTCTACTTCCAATTTGTTGGCAACGTTTGCCTTTTGGAGTATTGCCGAAAAACCGTTGTCAACCAGCGAACGGCAGAGAAGATTGGCGGATTCAAAAGAGTTGTTATAGTTTATAACAACGTTGTAGCCTTTGCGTGCGAACAGGATAGCGGAAGCCGCCCCGATCCCTTTTGACGCACCTGTAATAATAACTGTTTTTTTCATAGTCCTCACTCCGCAATTTTATTATTTACATTGTATCACAGTTTAAAAAATTTTTAAAGAGCTTTTTACAACAAATTGGGTTAAAATGACAACGCAATACGCAGATATTGTGTGGTTTACATAAATAGTTTACATAACATTTGCGTTATGAAAAATTGTAATTGACAATAAGCGGATTTTGTAGTATAAATATAAGTGCAATCTTGATTATATCATCATTTTTTTGATTTTAGCTGTGCCCTTTAACTTTGTATCGGCATTAGCTGATTTTTTTGGCACTTATCGCGTTGTTTACATAAAACCGCCAAACACAATATATTGATTTTGCTTTTAGTTACAAATGTAAATGTTGTGTTAAGTTGGGAATATTCATATCTTGTCCGCACGGCGCATATTATTTCTTAGAAATAAGGAGTGGTATATATGCGCAGGAGTACGGTGGTTAATTTAAGACGTGTAAAAATTGCCGAGTTTATTTGTAAAAATCATATTTTATTTTTGCTTACATTTGCTTTGGTAGCGGGTATAGTTGCGGGAACAGCTACGGTCGTCAGACTTGAAAATATCCAAAGTATCACAAAATCTTTACTGATAAAATTTGTTGACGTTCGTGAAGACAAGCCGTTTATGTATGTGTTGTTTAACTCTTTTTTGTCTTCGCTTTTGTATACTGTTGCGGTATTCGTTTCGGGAGCGTCTATGCTCGGTGTGGTCGTTGTGCCGTTTGTCGTTCTTATCCGCGGTTTTGCGTATGGCGGCTTATTATCATATCTTTATATGACTTATGCTTTAAAAGGAATAGCTTTTAATGCGATAATAGTAATTCCGCCTGCAATAATTTTTCTTATAGGACTTTTATTTGCCGCACGTGAGGCAGTGGGATTTTCGTTAAAAATAGCGCGGTTGTCTCTGCCGCGCAGCAGTCCTTCAAGTCTTTATGTTGATTTCAAAATGTATTGCGGCAGGTTTGCATTTTACTGTGCGATAATTTTAATTTCGGCAATTACAGACGCGGTTTTATGCTGTTCATTTATGGGATTTTTTAAATTATAAGCGGTGTTTGCCGCGTATTAAGGAGGTGCAATATGAAAAACTATTTGGATTTGTTTACGGATTATTTAAGGAATACAAAAAAGTGTTCGGATAATACTATGGATTCCTATATGCGTGATATTAATCAATTTGTTGCATATTGTACCGAATATAACATAAAGGATACTGCAAGGGTCGATTCAGATTTTATCCATAAATATTTGGACTCGGTAACATCGGCGGGAAAATCAGAGGCTACCAAAACCAGAATTATTGCTTCCTTGCGCTGTTATTACAGATTCCTTTGCGCAAACGGTTACACCGATTGCGATCCCTTAAAGGATATACGCCTTAAAAAAGCGCAAAAGAAACTGCCCGGCATACTTGATTCAAACGAAATATCCCTGCTTCTTTCCCAGCCCGACGGTTCCGATTTGAAAAGCGTCAGGGACAGGGCAATGCTTGAACTTTTGTATGCCACAGGCATAAAGGTTTCGGAGCTTATTGATTTAAAAATAAGCGACGTTAATCTGCAAATAGGCATAGTACATCTTCACGACAAAAACGAAAGAATAATACCTATATATCCCGCGGCTGTTAAGACAATTTCAAATTATCTGCTTCACGTCCGTCCTGCAATCGTTTTGGAGGAGGATGAGGATTGTTTGTTCACCAATATGAACGGACGTCCTATGTCGCGTCAGGGCTTTTGGAAGATAATAAAGTTTTATGCGGAAAAAGCTAATATTAAAAAGGATATAACACCGCACACTTTAAGGCATTCATTTGCGGCGCATCTCCTTGAAAACGGCGCCCAACTGAAAGATATTAAAGAAATGCTCGGTCATTCGGATATTTCTTCAACACAGGTTTACGCGCAGTTTATGAAAAGTAAATACACGCTCGCGTATGCTAAATATCATCCGCTTGCAAAATAAAATCACGCAATTCAAAACTGAATCGCGTGATTTTTATTTTAGTGCGGCAGGTTCAAGTCTTGCCTATGAAAGGCGAACCTTCGTCCAAAGTTTTTCGTAATAATCTCTGGTTTCTGAATCAAGGTTATGGAAGTATTCTGTGTTTTTCTTAACTTCCTCAGACGGGTAGAGAACAGGGTCGTCCTTGTAGGTGTAGCTGTCGTTGCTCACCACCGATGTGTTCGGCGAGGCATAGCAAATGTATTCTGCGTTTGCTAAGGCTACGTCAGGCTCTAAAAGGAAATTAATATACATAATCGCGGCTTCGTAGTTCTGACAGCTTTTTGGAACGCATATTGAATCGACAAATATATTTGTTCCTTCTTTGGGGTAAACGAATTCGAGATCGGGATTGACCTCTTTCATCGTGTAATAATCTCCCGCATAATACGGCGCAATAGCCGCATTGCCCGATTCCATTTTGTTAAACACCTCGTCCATAACGCGTGCCTGCAAAACCGAATTCTGTTCAATCAGGCGGTCGGCCGCTCTGTCCCACTCGGATTTGTCGGTTGTGTTTATATCAATGCCGAGATCAAATTGGGCGATAGCAAAAGCGTCGCGCGGATTGTTGAATGTGAGAATATTGCCTTTGTACTTACTGTCAAACAGCGCGTCCCACGAATCAATTGTCTCGTTGATAATTTTCTTGTTGTATATTAACCCAACCATACCGACATTATAAGGAACCGAATACTCGTTTTTCGGGTCAAAATACAGATTTTTATAGGAATCGTCGATGTATTTGTAATTTTCCAATTTGGTAACATCAATTTTGCGCAGCATATTTTCCTCGATCATACGTGCTATTGCATAATCTGACGGAATAACTATGTCGTACGGTGTTCCGCCTGCTTTGATTTTGGCATACATTTCTTCGTTGCTTTCAAAGTTGGTGTAATTTACCTTGATACCTGTAATTCGCTCAAAAGCGGCGTTCACGTCCAAAGTATCGTCGCTTCCGTCCGAAATATATTCGCCCCAATTATATACATTAAGCGTTGTGCCGGCAAGCTCTCTTGTGTAGACGCTTTCGGTGCTGATACCCGTATTTTTAAGCGAACGGCTCACGATTGAAACGCCAACCATACTTACGGCAATAACGGCGGCGACCGATATTGATAACGCGCGCATCAGCTTCATTCTTATACCCGAACGCTTTTCTTCATTTTGCAAAAGATTTATAAGTATTAAAAGTATAAGAACGGTTACGAAAATGATGGTAGAAAGGGCATACATTGTCGGCTTTACCGTTTTTTTCGTCATAGAAAATATGCGTATCGGCAAGGTCTGAAAAGCTGAACCCGATGTGAAATAACTAATTACAAAATCGTCCAAAGAAAGGGTAAACGACATTATAAAACCGGTAAAAACACCTGGGTATATTGTAGGCAGAATTACTTTGAAAAATGCCTTTGTCGGGGTACAGCCAAGATCCTCGGCAGCCTCTGAAAGTTGAGTCCCTGTTTGTTTGAGCTTAGGAGTTACGTTCAAAATAACGTACGGAAGATTAAACGTAATATGCGCAAAGAGTATGGTCCAAAAGCTGAGAGCATTTTTGGAGCCTATCAACTGTGCGAAAAATACGAATAAAAGCATAAGCGAAACGCCCGTAACTATATCGGGTGCCATCATCGGAATGTTAGTTACCGTTGTAACAACGCGTTTTGATATGCCTTTTTTCATCTTGTATATTCCGACCGCTGCCAAAGTGCCGAGTACGGTTGCAAAGGTTGCGGAAAGTATGGCAAGAATAAGGGTGTTTTGCAAAGCGGAAATTGAAGCGCTGTCGTATAACAGTTGCTGATACCACTTAAATGAAAACCCTTCAAACACCGCGGTGCTTTTTGAGCTGTTAAAGGAAAACAGCATCATTACAAGCAGAGGCGCATACATAAAAACGAGCATTAAACCTATAAAAATTCTTCTTAACGCTTTCATACTATTACACCTCCGTCGTTATCGTCGGAGAAGCGGTTCATAATTGTCATACTTATGAGTATAAACACCATAAGCACAAGCGACATTGCCGCGCCGAGAGGGTAGTTCGGTATCTTAAACTGATTTTCAATTACGTCGCCTGCTAAAAGAATCATTCCGTTACCGAGCTTTTGAGAAATGTAAAAGGTGCTTACCGACGGTACAAAAACCATTGTAATACCTGATATTACGCTCGGCTTGCTCAACGGTAAAACGACACGTCTCAGCGTGGTAGATGCGTTTGCACCGAGATCCGCGCTTGCCTCGTAAAACGATTTGTCAATTTTTGACATTGTTGTGTATATCGGCAATATCATATACGGTATGAAATCATACACCATACCGAGTATAACTGCGAAAGGCGTTCCCATAAAATGCACCTTTCCTATACCGATAAGAGAAAGCAGTCTGTTAAGAACGCCGCTGTTGTCAAGAATGACAGTCCAGGAGTATGTCTTTATAAGCAAGTTCATCCACATCGGCATCATTACAAGCAAAATCATCATTTTCTGCGAACGGATTGAGGATTTCGTAAGCAAATATGAAAAAGGATACGCAAGAAGTAAGCATATAAGAGAAGCAACGGCGGCGTATATTATCGAGGTCAAAAATACGCCCTTATAGTCTTTCAGAGCATAAAGATTTTGCAGAGTAAAACCGCCGTTACCGTCTGAAAACGTGTAGTAAAGCACAATAAATAAGGGTACAACAATAAAAATCGCCGACCAAACAATATAAGGGGCGTTTATGAGTTTTCTTCCGAGAGAAGGTTTCATTCCGCAACCTCCTCAGGAGCCTCGTTGGTTTCCTCCATTTCTTCGCTGTAAGAAGAATAGTCGCCGTATTTGCCCGAGTATTCCGATTTTTTCATAATGTGTATCGCATTGGGTTCGATGAAAAGACCGACGGACTCGCCGACAGGGTGGTTGTCGGTGGTCTGTATCATCCACTTAAATCCGCCTATATCAACGATTATTTCATAATGTACCCCTAAAAAGGCAATAGAGGTTACCGTTCCCGTAAGCATACCCTTTTCGGGGGATACTATATCTACGTCCTCAGGACGCACTACAACATCGACCGCCTCGCCGTCGCCAAAACCCTTGTCGAGACATTCAAACGTATTGCCCGAAAACGTTACCGAATAATCGCGGTTCATTATGCCGTCAACAATGTTTGATTCGCCTATAAAGTCGGCAACGAAAGCATTTTTCGGCTCGTTGTATATATCCTGCGGCGTGCCGATCTGCTGAATTTTACCGCTGTCCATAACTACAACGGTGTCCGACATAGTAAGAGCTTCTTCCTGATCGTGGGTTACAAATACAAATGTAATACCCAATTTCTGCTGTATTTTTTTAAGCTCCTTTTGCATATCCTTGCGCAGTTTCAGATCAAGAGCGGCAAGCGGTTCGTCAAGCAACAGAACCTTCGGGTGGTTGGCAATGGCTCTCGCGATTGCAACACGCTGCTGCTGACCGCCCGAAAGGGTGTCTATCCTGCGCTTTTCAAGACCCGACATATTAACAAGTTCAAGCATTTCCTGAACTTTTTTCTTTAACTCTTTTTCAGGAGTTTTTTTAATTCTCAACCCAAACGCAATGTTTTCATACACATTAAGATGCGGAAACAGCGCATAACGCTGAAAAATGGTGTTTACCTGACGTTTGTACGCAGGAACACCATTGATTTTTTCACCCTCAAAAACAATATCTCCCGCATCGGGTTCAACAAAACCCGCTATGATTCTTAAAGTAGTTGTTTTGCCGCAGCCTGACGGACCGAGCAGTGTGACAAATTCGCCGTTTTCAATAGCAAGGCTTATATCGTCAAGTACCGTTTCGCCGTCAAATGCCACCGATATGTTTTTGAGTTCTACAATATTTTGTTTTTCCATAAAGCATCCCCCTTTGTTCAACACTAAGTGCCGACACAAGAATAAACTGTTTTTCCCCGAATAGCGGAGATTACCCTGTGCGATACCCGCGTTTTCTTCGTAAAATGCCCTGAACAAAGGGTTTTTCATAGTTTTCTCGAATTTGTTTTTTTCGGAAACTACGGCATAAAATCTGAAAACGCTCTCAACACAGATGCTTTGATAAACCGATATATTCAATTTTAAAATTTTACGTGCTTATCTAAATTATGAATATACAGCTAATTGCGCAAATTGTCAAGCATATTTTGCGAATTTTGTATATTTTTCTGCGAAATATAAAATCGTGCATAAAATTACTCTGTAAATCTCCGTTTTTCTCTGCTTTGCTCTGTTTTTCTCGATTTTTGTCATATTTGAATTTTTGTATCGAGCAGCACATAAAAATGTTGCCGTTTATCGGTTAATATGGTATAATATCCTTGTATGTTTTGTTGTGTGTTGATCGGAGGTAACGGCAGTGCGGATTTTAGGTATTGATCCCGGATATGCGATTGTAGGATACGGTTTTGTCGATTATAACGCAAACCGTTTTTCGGTCGTCGGGTACGGTGCCGTTACCACAAAAGCGGGGACTCGGTTTTCTCGCAGATTACAGGATATATATGATGATATGATCACCTTAATAGAAAAATACAAACCAGATCATTTGTCGATTGAACGCCTGTATTTTAATACTAACACAACCACCGCGATTGACGTTGCGCAGGCAAGGGGAGTTATTCTTCTTGCGGCGGAAAAATGCGGTGTTGAGGTCTTTGAATATACGCCGTTGCAGGTAAAGCAGTCGGTTACGGGCTACGGAAAAGCCGAAAAACGTCAGGTTATGGAAATGGTTAAAAGCCTTTTAAACCTTAATTCGGTCCCTAAACCTGACGATACTGCCGATGCGCTTGCGCTTGCCATTTGCCACGGTCATTATTCGGGCAGTTTATTCAGTCGCAGGGAGGTAACCGCAAAATGATTTCTTCGTTAAACGGTAAATTGATTTATAAGGATAACAGCTTTGCTGTTGTTGAGTGCGGCGGCGTCGGTTTTCGGTGCAGTATAACTAAAAACACGCTTTCAAAGTTACCGTCAAACGGTTCCGATGTGTTTTTACATACTTATCTTTCCGTAAGGGAGGACGCATTGGATTTATACGGATTTTTCGGTTCGGACGAGCTTAACGCCTTTAAACTGATAACCTCGGTCAACGGCGTTGGGGCAAAAATAGGAATTGCAATTCTTTCTGAGTTTACGCCCGAAAACCTTTCTATGTATATAGCCGCAGGCGATGCAAAAATGCTGACAAGGGCGTCGGGCGTCGGTATTAAACTTGCACAGCGAATCGTGCTTGAATTGCGCGATAAAGTCACCGTCTGTACGGCGTCTGCAAATGTTGCGGGTGTATCGGGCTCCGCGGCGCCTGTCGGAAACACGGGTGAAGCGGTTGCGGCGCTTGTGTCTCTCGGATACTCGCAGGGAGAGGCGGCGTCTGCCGTAAGCCGACTTGACGGTTCAATGAGTGTTGAAGATATGATTAAAGCGGCATTGAAAACGCTTGCGGGGAGGTTATAAAATTTGATAGAACAGGAAATGGATTTTGAAAACAGAATCGTTTCTCCTGAATACGATTTTTCACAGGACGATACCGAACTGTCACTCAGACCTAAATCACTTGCGGATTATATCGGTCAGGACAAGGCAAAGGATAATTTAAGCATATATATTAAGGCCGCGCTCGGACGTCACGAAACGCTTGACCACGTGCTTTTGTACGGACCTCCCGGACTTGGAAAAACAACGCTCTCGGGCATTATCGCAAAAGAAATGGGTGTAAACCTTAGGGTGACCTCGGGCCCTGCAATAGAAAAGCAGGGCGATTTGGTTGCAATACTTACATCGCTTAATGAGGGTGACGTTTTATTTATAGACGAGATACACCGTTTGCCGAGAAATGTTGAAGAAATACTTTATCCCGCTATGGAGGATTTTTCGCTTGATATTATACTCGGCAAAGGACCTTCGGCGCGTTCTATTAGGTTAGATGTTCCGCATTTTACTCTTGTTGGCGCTACTACGCGTTCGGGTCAGCTTACCGCGCCGCTCAGGGACCGATTCGGAGTTTTGCTAAGACTTGAATTATATACCCCCGAACAGCTTGCTTTAATAGTGGGAAGATCGGCAGGGATTCTCGGTATAGAGATAGACAAAAACGGTGCGCTTGAAATTGCTTCCCGTTCGCGCGGAACCCCGCGTATCGCAAACCGCCTTTTAAAGCGTGTGCGCGATATAGCTGAGGTTGAGTTTGACGGCGCGATAGACGAAAAGGTTGCGAGAGCGGCGCTTTCCCGCTTTGAGATTGACGAGCTGGGACTTGACGATTTTGACCGAAAAATGTTGAGCACTATTATTTCAAATTATAACGGCGGTCCCGTCGGTCTTGATACGCTCGCCGCGGCGCTCGGCGAGGAGGCTGTCACGATTGAGGACGTTTATGAGCCGTATTTAATGCAAATAGGCTTTCTCACCAGAACGGCTCGCGGCCGCTGCGTAACGCAGGCGGCATATCAGCATTTGGATATTCCGTATAACAATTCTATACAACAAACAATTTTATAAAAAAACAGAAAGGGTTTTGAAAATGGGTAGATTATTCGGTACAGACGGAGCAAGAGGAATTGCCAACAAAGAACTTACGTGTGAGCTTGCGACCAATATCGGGCGCGCGGCGGCGTATGTTTTAACCGAAAAGACGACAGAAAAACCTGTCGTACTTATCGGCAAGGATACGAGAGTATCGTCAAATATGCTTGAAATGGCGTTGGCGGCAGGTCTTTGCTCTGTGGGCGCGGACGTTGTTTTGGTTGGTTTCGTTCCCACACCTGCCATTGCTTATCTTGTTAAAGAACGCAATGCCGATGCGGGAATAATGATTTCTGCATCACATAACCCCTGCGAATACAACGGTATAAAGATTTTTGACGGAAACGGATATAAATTGCCAGATTCGCTTGAAGAAGAAATTGAAAGCCTTGTGCTTGACGATATGAGTCCGATCTCATTCCCGACAGGCGGAGATGTCGGCAGTGTTTTCCACCGTTATGATTTGATTGATAATTATATTGACCACATTGTTGAGTCGGTAAATGCCGATCTGACAGGTATGAAAATTGCAATCGACTGTGCTAACGGCTGTGCTTCTTATACTGCCGAAAAGCTCTTTAAAAAACTCGGTGCGGAATGTTATATGATGCACGATAATCCTAACGGAGTTAATATTAATTTGAATTGCGGCTCAACGCATATGGACGACCTTATTGATTATGTAAACGGTCACGATGTTGATTTGGGTCTTGCTTTTGACGGCGATTCGGACCGTTGCCTTGCCGTTGATGAAAACGGCAAGCTGATTGACGGCGACAGGCTGATTGCGGTATTCGCGCTTGATATGAAACGCAACGGAACATTAACGGACGATGCTGCGGTAGTTACCGTAATGACAAATATGGGGTTCAAGCTCTTTGCTAAGGAAAACGGCATTGAAGTAATCGAAACCAAGGTCGGAGACCGTTATGTTCTTGAACAGATGGTTAAGCACGATTATAAAATCGGCGGAGAGCAATCGGGACATATAATATTTAAAAAATATGCCACAACGGGTGACGGTCAGCTGTCGGGTGCCGTGTTTGCTTCAATACTTGCAAAAAGCGGAAAATCGGCTTCTGAAACGGCTTCTGTAATGACGGTATTGCCGCAGACGCTTAAAAATATTTCAGCAACTCCCGAATTAAAAGCAATGCTTAATACTGACGAAGATATAAAAAAAGCAATTTCCGACGCGTCGGACACATTGGGCGACAGGGGCAGAATACTTGTCCGCGCATCGGGCACAGAGCCGCTGATCAGAGTTATGCTTGAAGGCGAAAATATTGCGGAAATTAAAAAGATTGCAAAGCAGGTAGCGGCTGTAATCGAAGGAAAAGCTAAATGAGAAAAGTTATCGGATTCAACGATTACGAATTAATTGATGCCGACAGCGGAGAAAGACTTGAACGTTGGGGCGATATAATACTTATCAGACCCGATCCGCAAATAATTTGGTCGGGTTTCCGCAGTGATAAGCGCTGGAACAGCGCTCATGCGGTATATCACCGTTCGCAAAGCGGCGGCGGGTATTGGGAAAAGCTAAAACCCGTCCCAGATGTTTGGAGTATTTCTTATAACGGTCTTGTTTTCCGCCTTAAACCGATGGGCTTTAAACACACGGGACTTTTCCCCGAACAGGCAGTTAATTGGTCGCTTGCAGACAAACTTATAAGAGAAGCGGGACGTGAACTGAAAGTGCTTAATCTTTTTGCCTATACGGGCGGCGCAACCTTGGCTTGTTTAAACGCAGGAGCCGCCGTTACACACGTGGACGCCTCAAAGGGTATGGTGCAGTGGGCGAAAGAGAATGCTGTTGTTTCGGGTCTTGAAAACCGAAATGTGCGTTGGCTGGTAGACGATTGCTTGAAGTTCGTTAAACGCGAAATACGCCGCGGCAACCATTATGACGCGATAATTATGGATCCTCCGTCCTACGGCAGAGGACCGAACGGAGAGGTATGGAAATTGGATCAGCAATTAGCTGAACTCTTGTCGGAAACGGGTAAACTGTTGTCCGATGACGCCTGTTTCTTCCTGCTTAATTCTTATACCGCCGGTATATCTCCGTCAATTCTAAACTATATGGTAAAAAAATATGTTGTTTGCGGCCGCGGCGGCGACGTATCGACAGATGAAATCGGTCTGCCCGTCACCGACAAAGGCATTGTTATGCCTTGCGGAAATACAACAGTATGGAAAAAGGTATAATGAACAATATTATTGATGTTAAAGACGTTACGTATGAATACAGCGAGGACGGGGTAAGCCATTCCGTCCTCAAAGGCATTAATTTAAGCATTGAGCGCGGCAGTTTTACGGTTATCCTCGGTCATAACGGCTCGGGTAAATCGACCTTTGCAAAACTGCTTAACGGGTTGAATAAACCAACCTTGGGCGACGTCTTTGTGGACGGTATCAACACCAAAAATGAGGATACCGACATTGAAATAAAGCGCAAGGTCGGTATGGTTTTTCAAAACCCCGACAATCAGTTGGTCGCATCAATCGTTGAGGAAGATGTTGCTTTCGGACCCGAAAATCTCGGCATAGAGCCGTCCGAAATCAGAAAACGCGTTGATGAGGCGCTGCGTGACGTTGATATGTATGATTTTCGCAGGTCAACACCGCATCATTTATCAGGCGGTCAGAAACAGCGTATAGCAATAGCGGGTATTATTGCTATGCAGCCTGAATGTCTTGTTCTTGACGAGCCGACCGCTATGCTTGACCCAAAAGGCAGAGCGGAAATAATTAACACAGTATTGCGGTTAAACCGCGAAAAGGGAATTACAATTGTGCTTATTACGCACTATATGGAAGAAGCCGAAAATGCAGATAGGGTAATTGTTATGAACGACGGCGAAATAATAGCCGATTCCGATCCCAAAAGCATTTTTTCTGATGTAAAGATGCTCAAATCCGTCGGTCTTGATGTTCCGCAGACAACTGAACTTCTGTATCAATTAAAACAAAGCGGTTTTGATGTTAAAACCGATGTAATTTCAATAAAGGAAACCGCCGACGAAATTTCAAAGGCACTTCATTTGGAGGGGTATTGACTTTGCCCATTTTAGAGGTTAAAAACTTAACACATTCTTACGACAGTAATTCGGCGTTTATCAATGACGCAATAAAGGATATAAATTTTTGTATTGAAAAAGGCGAGATAGTAGGTATTATAGGTCATACGGGTTCGGGAAAATCCACTCTGGTTCAGCATTTGAACGGTCTGCTCAAACCGACATTCGGTGAGGTACTGTTCAATGATAAGGATATTTGGGAAAATCCGAAGGAAATACGTAAAATACGCTCTGATATAGGGCTTGTCTTTCAATATCCCGAATATCAACTGTTTGAAGAAACAGTTTATGCCGATATTGCTTTCGGACCCAAAAATATGGGCGTTAAGGACGCCGAACTTGACTCGGTAGTGCGCGATACCTGCCGTATGATCGGCGTTAAAGACGAATATCTTGAAAAATCGCCGTTTGACCTTTCAGGCGGCGAAAAACGTCGTGTTGCTATTGCGGGCGTTTTGGCTATGCGCCCGAAAATAATAATTTTCGATGAACCTACCGCGGGTTTAGACCCTGTCGGCAGGGAAAACGTTATTAAAATAATAAACGATTACCGCAGCGCAACAGGAGCAACTATTCTGATAGTATCGCACAGTATGGAAGATATGGCTGTTCTTGCAGATAGAATTTTGGTTCTGAATAACGGGAAACTTGAAATGTTTGATACAGTTGAAAATGTGTTTTCAAACGGTGACAGGCTCAGAAGAATAGGTCTTAACACGCCGATTGTTACAAGAGTTTTTGACGAATTGAAGTTGAGAGGACTTAAATGCGGCGGTGTATTTGATGTTGAAACGGCTGTAAATTCACTTAAAGAGTATAAGGCAGGTGACCGAAATGCTTAAAGATATAACATTCGGTCAGTACTATTCGGGTTCTTCTGTAATTCACCGCGCCGACCCGAGAATAAAGATAATACTGATGATTTTGATATTGGTGTTTATCTTTGTTTCAAAAAATGCATTTTCGCTGTTATTTTCAGCATTGTTTATAATTGCGATTATGATAATTTCGGGTGTTCCTTTCAAAAACTTCTTGAAAAACATTAAAGCTATTTTGCCTGTAATCATTTTTACCGCCGTAATAAACGTATTTTACGGCGACGAGGGTAAAACACTTGTTTCATTTTGGCGATTAAGTATAACTACGGGCGGCGTTTACAGAGCTTTGTTTATGGCTTCGCGAATTGTGCTGCTGATATTTGTAAGCTCTGTTTTGACGTACACTACTACGCCGAACGACTTGACCGACGCAATAGAACGTTTATTAAGCCCGCTCAGGTTTATCGGGCTGAAAAACGCCGTGCATACCCTTGCTATGATGATGACGATAGCTTTGCGTTTTATTCCTACGCTTATTGAGGAAACGGAAAAAATTATGAACGCGCAGAAGGCAAGGGGAGCCGACCTTGAAAACGGGAGTCTTTCCGAACGTGTAAAAGCGCTTATACCTATACTTATTCCGCTCTTAATATCTTCGGTACGTCGCGCTTATGAGCTTGCCGAGGCTATGGAGTGCCGCTGTTACAACGGCGGTGAGGGGCGAACCCGTATGAAACAAATGAAGCTCGGCGGCCGCGATTATGCCATTAGCGCTTTGACTCTGCTGTACTGTACGGCGGTAATCGTATTAAATTTTGTTTTCAGGTGAATTTATGAAACGGATGTTGCTTACAATTTCTTATGACGGTACCGATTTTCACGGCTGGCAGGTTCAGCCCAACGGTATTACCGTTCAGGAAACCTTGCAAAATTCACTTGAAGATATGCTCGGGGTTCGACCTAATGTTACGGGATGCAGCCGAACCGACGCAGGCGTTCACGCCAAAATGTTTTGTTGCCACTTTGATTGTGACGGCAGAGTACCGACGCAGGCATTTGTAAAAGGATTAAATTCACTTTTGCCGAAAAGTATAGCGGTACTCTCCTGCAAAGAAGTTGATAAAGATTTTCACGCGCGGTATTCTTCAAAGGGCAAAACCTATGTTTACAAAATATTAAACAGTTGTGTGCCCGATCCGTTTATAATGAGATACGTGTGGCAAATCGGGCGCGGTTTGGATCTTGATAAAATCAATTCGTTTTGCCGAGAAATAATCGGTACACACGATTTTTCCGGATTTTCGTCCTCGGGCCGCAGTGTGACTGATACGGTAAGGACGGTTCAAAGCTGTTCCTGCGTCAGGGACGGCGATATGTTGCTTTTTGAAATAACGGCGGACGGATTTTTGTATAATATGGTTCGCATAATCGTCGGTACTGCTGTCGGCATTTCGGACGGTAAGATTAATATTTCGGATATTAACCGAATTTTTAACAGCGGCGACCGCTCGCTTGCCGGTATAACCGCACCTCCCCAAGGATTGTTTCTATATAAAGTTATATACTGATAAATAAAGGTAGGTGATACTGTGCCTGAGTATAAGAAAAAACGTATTAACAGAATAAAGGCGGGTCCTAAGCGTATAAAGAAATCCCGTTTGCAGAAAAACCGCATTGCGGAGGATATAAAAATGACCTCCGATATTCCGAAGAAACCGGTGCATACTTCGGAAATGAAGGTCGTTAAAGGCAAAAAACTCGAACAAAAACGCAAAATGAAAATTGTGCTTATAGGATTATCGCTTGCGGCTGTAATTTTAATAATCTTGGAGTTGGTTCTGCCTACGGGAATAATTGAGACATTTGGAAATGCTGCGGTTGTATTAGGCTCCGGCTCATATCCGCAAAGCCTAGACGGCACAGAAACACTTAATACCGTTTCACGTGGTACATATTACTATTTATTGTCCGACACCTGTATTAACGCATTTTCCTCGTCAGGAAAAAAGATTTTTTCATATACGCACGGTTACGAAAATCCAATGCTGCAAACCTCTCCGACGAGGTCATTGATTTACGATCAGGGCGCAAAGTCGGCGGCTGTATACAATTTGCGTTCGCAGATAAAATCAATTACTACGGATTACGCTATTATCACTGCCGATATTGCAAGGAACGGCACCTACGCGATAGCAACTGAATCCGATACAAATGCCGCAACCGTAAGCGTTTATAATAAAAACGGAAAGTTGCTTTATGAGTGGTATTCTTCAACCGATATGGTAAACGGTCTTGCGTTGTCGCCGAACGGCAAAAAACTTGCCGTATCTACTTTGAATGCAGACGGCGGAAAGTTCAAATCAAATTTGTATGTTTTGGAATATGATTCTGCAACCCCCGTTTACAGCGAGACTTTTGACGATACGGTAGTGTATAGTATTGATAATACATATAATTCAGGTATCGCTGTCGTTACAAAAAATCAGTTTGAATTTATAAGCTGGTCGCATTATAAAAAGAAAACGTATAACAACGAGTATTCAGCCTCAATGTTAAGAGTCGGTTCGGGCGGTTATGTTGTTGTTTTCAACCGCGATAATGACCCAAGCGACAACCATATTGCCGTTTTTTCAGTCAGAGGCGACCAAAAAGGCGAATTTTCCTTTAACAGGCAAATAACCGACATTCAAATATCAGGCGGCAGGATATACTGCGTGAGCGATACGGAGGCATTTTTGCTTGATAACAGCGGTAATACCGCAAGAAAATCCGAATGCGGGTTCGGTGCGGTACGTATAGTGCCCACGGGTACATACAGTGCCGTAATTGCTTCCGATAACAGCGTTGAAAAAATACAGTTCGAGGAAGTGTCGAAATGAACATTTTACTTGATTTAATAATATTGGCTATAATAGCGGTTACCGCACTTCTTTCGGCAAGAAGAGGATTTGTGCGTTCTGCGGTCGAACTTGTCGGTTTTTTGGCAGCCGTTTGGCTGGCATTTACCGTGAGTACGCCGTTGGCTGAAATGACCTATGATAAATTTTTGGAGCCAAAAATAGTTTCGTCCGTTTCCGACGAAGCGGGAGCTACTGCTGAGAACATAATCGACAGCACTTGGAACTCTCTCCCTGAATTTGTTAAGAATAATGCGGACAGCATAGGTTTATCAAGGGATAAGCTGTCTCAAAATATATCGCAGGAAATAACAAGCGGTTCGGAGAATGCTGTGAAGGCAACTTCGCAAAATGCAATTAAACCCGTTATTTCACACCTTTTGGGACTGCTTTATTCGGTGATAATTCTGATAGTTGCTATGATAGTTGTACGGTTGGCAGCAAGGCTTTTAAACAAACTGTTTTCATTCAGCATTGTCGGCAAACTCAACAGAATTTTGGGCGGTGTTTTCGGAATTGCAAAGGGAATAATAATAGCAATTCTGTTCTGTATGATTATTTCTTTAATTCTTTCGTTTAATGAAAACGGATTTTTGATTTTCAATAAAGAAATCACCGATAATTCATATCTGTTTTCTAAACTTTGCTTGTTTAATAAAGTCATATAATTATTTTGGAGGAAATCTGATAAATGAAACTTTGTTCAAAATGTAAAAAACGCCCGGCAGTTGTGTTTATGTCCGACATTTCCAACTCAAATGCCGAGCCTGAGGGACTTTGCCTTGTGTGCGCAAAGGAACTTGGTATAAAACCCATAGACGATATGCTGAAAAAAATGAATATTTCCGATGAAGATATAGAGCAAATGAGCGACCAGTTTATGGACATAATGTCTTTAAACGACGATGATATAAGCGACTCTGAATTAAATGATGATACTTTTGATCTCGGCACGGCTCCCGCTATGCCGTTTATAAGTAAGATTATCGGAAGTTTTCAGGGAAACGGCGGCTCAAAGAATGAAGGAACTAAGGAAACCGCCAAGGAAAAAGAATCAAAACCGAAGAAAAAGCGCAAGCGTTTTATGGAGCAGTATTGCACTAATCTCACCGAGCGCGCAAGAGACGGAAAGCTTGACGCGATAGTCGGCAGAGAAAAGGAACTGTATCGCACTATACAGATACTGTCGCGCCGTACAAAAAATAATCCGTGCCTTATCGGCGAACCGGGCGTGGGCAAAACCGCTATCGCCGAGGGACTTGCTTTAAAAATTGCCAACGGCAATGCTCCCGCAAGGTTGCTTGATAAAGAAATATACTTGCTTGATTTAACAGGTCTTGTCGCAGGAACCCAATTCAGGGGGCAGTTTGAAAGCCGCGTCAAAGGTCTTATAGATGAAGTAAAGGACGCAGGCAATATAATACTGTTTATAGACGAAATTCATAATCTTGTCGGAGCGGGAGATTCCGCAGAGGGTTCTATGAACGCCGCCAATATACTGAAACCCGCACTTTCACGCGGTGAAATTCAGGTTATAGGCGCCACAACTTTTAAGGAGTACAGAAAGTACATCGAAAAAGATGCGGCTCTTGAAAGAAGATTTCAGCCAGTAACAATAGAGGAACCGTCAATCAGCGAAGCCGTTGATGTTTTAAAGGGAATCAAGAGTTATTACGAGGGCTATCATAACGTAGTAATTCCCGACGAGGTTTTGACAAAGGCTGTTACTCTTTCCGAAAGATATGTTACAGACCGTTATTTGCCCGATAAAGCTATTGATTTGTTAGACGAGGCGTGCGCCTGTGCAAGCCTTGCCAATAAAGCGATAGACGAGCTTTATACCGCAAACAAAAAAATTGCGGAATGTTCTATGGAGCTCGAAACCCTTGAATCCGATGTGGAAAATCCCGATTACGAAAAGCAGGCATTGATCAAGTCCGAACTTGAAAAATATAAAAATCAAGCCGCCGAGCTTTACGGTCCTGCGTCGAACAACACCGTGACCGACGGCGATCTTGCAAAGGTTATTGAGCTATGGACGGGTATCCCTGCATCGAAGGTGCAGGAAAGCGACCTTAAAAAACTTTCAACTCTTGAATCAGAGCTTAATAAGCATATAATAGGACAAAATCAAGCTACTCATGCGGTTGCCGCCGCTGTAAAACGTTCGAGGGTTCAAACAAGTGCTGTTCGCCGTCCTGCGTCATTTATTTTTGTCGGTCCTACGGGTGTCGGCAAAACCCAACTTGTAAAGGTTTTGTCCGAACAGCTTTTTGATACGCCTGAAACAATGGTGCGTCTCGATATGTCGGAATTTATGGAAAAACATTCCGTGTCGCGTTTGATAGGCGCGCCTCCCGGATATGTTGGCTACGATGAAGCGGGACAGCTTACCGAAAAGGTTCGCAGAAAGCCTTACTCCGTTGTTCTTTTTGATGAAATTGAAAAGGCTCATCCCGACGTCCTGAATATTTTATTGCAAATCCTTGATGACGGAAGAATAACCGACGCTCAGGGCAGAGTTGTGAATTTTGAAAACACCATTATCGTTATGACTTCTAATGCGGGCAGCGACCGCAGTGAAAATCTGTTAGGTTTCGGAAAGACGGTGTCGGAAGCAAGTAAGGCAAGGGCTTTAAAGGCGCTTGAAGAATTTTTACGTCCCGAATTTTTGGCTCGTGTTGATGAGATTGTTGTTTTCTCACCGCTTGATAAAGAATCGTTGACAGATATAGCGGCGCTTATGCTTGACGAGCTGAAAGATGCTTTGTCACAAAAGAATATCAGCCTTACGTATGACAGGAGCGTATGCGAATATCTCGCCGAAAAATCAGTCGGCGGAAAGCAGGGGGCAAGGCAACTGCGCTCGTATATCCGCCGCGAAATTGAAGATAAAATAGTGAACGATATTGTTGAAAATTGTGACAGGGTAGTAAAATCGGTTGCATTGACCGCTAAAAACGAGGTAAAGGTAAAAATTCAATATATCTAAGCAAATAGGTTTGTTTGACAGGCCAGAGCAAGTAAAAAGCACGAAAGAAAAATCTTTCGTGCTTTTGCTATTGAAATTTTAAAGCGGCAGAGTTATAATATATTGCACGGGGGCATAGCTCAGCTGGTTAGAGCGCACGCTTCACATGCGTGAGGTCGCGGGTTCGATTCCCTCTGTCCCCACCAAAAAAATCCTCACTCTTGCGTGTGAGGATTTTTTACTTATTTATCTTTTATATTTTGTTTGTGCTATCGCGTCGTGTGGGTAAATGAAAAAATCAAAAACACAGCGACAAAGTTGTAAAGTATTCCGAGAAAAGAGTTTTATTATGAAGAACAACAAAGAAAAAACAAACGTTATGCGGCTGCTTGACCAAAAACACATACCGTATGTCGGTCATTACTATTATGAGACAGACGCAATCAGCGGGACAGAGGTGGCGGCTGCTCTCAGCCAAGACCAAAATCAAGTTTTTAAAACCTTGGTAACATTAGGCGCAAGTAAAAATCATTATGTGTTTTTAGTTCCTGTGAACAAGAATTTAAACTTGAAAAAAGCCGCAAAATCTGTCGGCGAAAAGAGCATAGAAATGATTAAATCAAAAGAATTGCTCCCGCTTACAGGGTATATTCACGGAGGTTGTTCGCCGATTGGTATGAAAAAACAGTTTAAAACGGTAATAGACGCTTCCGCAAAAGGGTTTGAAGCAATATTTTTCAGCGCGGGTAAAATAGGTTATCAGGTTGAAGTCCCTTTAAATAAGCTGAGTGAAATATTGAAATTTGAACTTTGCGATATATGCGAATAACGGCGTTTTTATATTTTGCCGTTATCTTTAAGATATTTCAGTTTTAAGACTGCCGCTTGTGTTTTGGCGTCTTTGATTTCTCCGTTAATAATAAGTTCAACAACTTTTTCTAACGGCATTTTTATTACATCAAGAAATTCGTCTTCATCAGGATTTTGTTCGCCGTAGGTCAAGCCTTTGGCGGCATACATCCAAATAACCTCTCCGCAATAACCGGGAGAAGGATACAGTTCGCCAAGCGGTATAAATTCCTCAGCAGAAGCTCCCGTTTCCTCTTTTAGCTCGCGTTTTCCGCATTCAAGAGGATCCTCGCCGCCCTTGTCGCGTTTTCCAGCAGGTATTTCAAGGATTTCCTCGGAATACGGGTAGCGGAATTGCTTGACAAGAAGCACTTCGTCATTTTCGGTAATGGCGGCTACGCATACGCCGCCAGGATGTTCAACAACCTCTCTCAAAGCGACGGCGCCGTTTGGCAATTCGGCTTTATCGCGTCTTAAATTTATAATTCTTCCTTTGTAAAGATACTCTGATTCTAACTGTTTTTCTTTTAAATTCATTTTTGGCACCTTCTGTAAATATATTTTTAATAGTATAGAAAAAACGGAGTGAAAGTATTGGAAAACATTGTAAGATTTGAGGATTATAATTATTTGGAAAGGAAAAAAATTATATCGCGGCTTCGTGAAGCCTATCCGATACTTAATGTAAAATCAATCGGAACAAGCTGTGCGGGCAGGGAAATCACCGCAATAAAACTCGGTCAAGCAAGCGAGTATTCGCTTATAACGGCAGCGTTTCATGGCAGCGAGCGTATTACTTCTGTCATATTACTGTACTTTATTGAAAAATTATGCTCAGCTATGTCGAATGATACATCGGTGGCGGGTTTAAACGCGATACGCGCAATGTACGGCAGAGGAGTTATATTTGTACCCTGCGTCAACCCCGACGGCTGTGACATTGCGAAAGAGGGCGTATACGGCTGCGGCGCGCTCGGCAATTCGGTAGCCAAGCTCTGTAAAAACGATTTTGCACATTGGAATGCAAATCTGAGGGGTGTTGATATTAACCACAACTTTTCGGCAGGCTGGCAAGATTTGCGTGAAATTGAACGCAGCAACGGTATATACGGTCCCGGACCCACAAAATTCGGCGGTTATAAACCTGAGAGCGAACCTGAAACATTGGCGCTCACCGAGCTGTGCCGAACGGTAAAAATACGGCACGTTGTAGCATTGCATACGCAGGGTGAGGTAATCTATTGGAACTACGGTGAAAAAATACCTCCGCGAAGCAAGCGTATGGCGGAAATTTTTGCAACGACCTCGGGATATGCGTTAGATGTTCCGACGGGGACAGCGGTAGGCGGCGGATTTAAAGATTGGTTTATAAGCGAATTCGACCGTCCGGGGTTTACCTTTGAATTAGGCAGAGGAACCAACCCACTTCCGATTTCGGACGCACCGAAGATTTATGAACGGATTGAAGAAACATTAATGCTCACCGCAATGATGTAATTTTAACATATATTAAAAAAATTATCAATATTTATAGACTTATCAATTAATATTTGATATAATAAGGGCAAGTATTCAAATGCAAGAATTTCAAAGTAAAGTCGGTGAATTATGAAAACAATTCGTGTAGCTGATATTCTGATAAACGTTGAAAGCGGCGATAAGGATTTTTTTGACCGCAGATATTCGGAATATGTTTGCGGATCTACGGACAGACCCGATATGGTGCTTAAAACCGTGATTTGCGAAAAAATTGACGAACCGAAAGGTGAAGTCGTTCAAAAAATCAAAAGCTCGTCTGTTTTGCGCCTTGATGACGGCAGGCTTTGCAGATACATAAAATCTTCCGCTACGGGGAATATACCTTACGCTTTTTATTATAATGACGATTACTCAGACGTTACCGTTGTGTTTAAAAAAGGCGCTACGTATAAGGGACTTTCGATAACCGACCTTGAATATCTTTTTACAGGTTTTATGTTTGCAAACCGTCTTACATATCTCGGCGGAACTGTTTTGCATAGCTCTGCAATGGCTTATAAGCATCAGGGGATAGTTTTTTCCGCCGATCCGGGAACAGGGAAATCAACGCACGTTTCGCTTTGGAAAAAGAAATTCGGCGACGACGTGGTTATAGTCAACGATGATAAACCCGCCGTTCGTTTTACTGAAAACGGCGCTTATATCTACGGCACTCCTTGGAGCGGCAAGACCGACCTTAACATCAACACCCGCGAGCCGTTAAAAGCAATAGTTTTTGTGGAACGCGGCGAAGTCAATGAAATTGAGGAAATGTCTGTTTCCGACAGTGTGCTTAATCTGTCAAGACAACTGCCGAACCCGTTTTATGACGGCGATATAGGAATTAAAACAATTGAGTTTATTAATAGAATATATGACAATAAAATTCCTGTATACAGATTAAAGTGCAATATAAGTGATGAAGCGGTTGAAACCGTGTATAATAAAATTATCGGAGAATAAAAATTAAAAGGTGGTCGTAATAATGAAAATAAAAGAAGGATTTATTAAAAGCAAGCTCGGAAATGAGTGCGTTGTCGTACCCGTTGGCGCACAGACAATTGATTTCAGAGGACTTATTACTCTTAATGAAACGGGCGAGTTTATTTGGGATAAGCTGTCAGAGGACAGGAACGAAGCAGAATTGGTTGACGCTATTCTTGCAGAGTACGAGGTTGACAGGCAAACTGCCGAAAAGGATGTCAAGGCTTTTGTTGATACTTTGAAAGAAAAGGATCTACTTGCATAATGGTAAAGTCCGTAAGCCTTTCAATGAAAGAGCTTTCGCCTGTTATAACACAATGCATCGAAAACGGGAGCGAGGTTATTTTAACCGTTACAGGGAACAGTATGTCGCCGTTTTTAAGGGATCGCCGCGATCAGGTGGTGCTTGTCAGGGCTGACAGTGAGGCTCTTAAAGTTAATGATGTTCCTTTATATGTACGCAGAAACGGTAAGTACGTTCTTCACAGAATCGTGGCTGTGAACGACGGTGTTTATACTATGCTCGGTGACGCTCAGGTTATCACAGAACCCGGAATAGAGTCAGACCAAATAGTTGCGGTCGCGAAAGCGTTTATAAGAAAAAACGTCAGAGTTGAATGTGACTCTGCCAAGTATAAAAGGTACGTTGCTTTTTGGAATAGTATGCTTCCCGTCAGGCGCTTGTATTTTAAAACCCGCAGCTTTTCGGGCAGAGTGTTAAGAAAACTGAAATCTCTTGTTAAAAACGGTTGACAAACCGTGAAAAACGTTGTAAAATCATACTGTTAATTCACAAAGGAGGGCGCATTTATGTTCGGATATTCATATTTTCGATTTTATTATTTTAATACGGACTGTCTGTGCGCCTTAAATGATTCGGTTATTTAATCGTTCCGAGAATTTTAATACGTATGGTCAGCCCGCAGTCGTTATGCTCTTTTGTGGTGTACGGATTGCGGGCTTTTAATTTGTGTATCAGTCTTTTAAACGGGGTGTTACTTTGATAAACGCAAATATGGAAAGGTTGGGCAAAAAAAGCTCAATTATACGTGAAATATTTGAATACGGCAAAAAACGTAAAGCTGAAATAGGTGAAGAAAATGTTTTTGATTTCAGTCTCGGCAATCCGAGTATTCCGTGTCCTGATAAGGTGAATGAAACCATTATATCGCTTTTAAAGAATAATGACGCGGTATCAATACACGGGTATACTTCGGCTTCGGGGGATTATTCCGTTAAATCTAAAATTGCCGAGAGTATCAGCCGAAGATTTTCGGTTGCGGCAAAACCCGAAAATATTTACATTACCTGCGGTGCCGCTGCTTCGCTGACAATTACGCTTAAAGCTGTTGCGAATCCCGAAGATGAGGTAATAATTTTAGCTCCGTTTTTTCCCGAATACAAAGTGTTTACGGAAAATTGCGGTGCAATTCCCGTCGTTGTAAAGTGTAGGCAGAGCGATTTTCAAATTGATTTTGAGGCATTAAACGCCGCAATTAACAATAAAACAAAAGCAATAATTATCAATTCGCCGAATAATCCGAGCGGTGCGGTATTCCCCGAGGACGATATTAAAAAACTTTCCAAAATACTATCGGAAAAGGAAAAAGAATACGGCACCGAAATATTTATTATTGCTGACGAGCCTTATCGCGAACTTTCTTACGGTTTAGATGTGCCGTATATTCCTAAATTCTATCACAATACGATCGTTTGCTATTCTTACAGCAAGTCGCTGTCACTTCCGGGTGAACGGATAGGTTATATATTTGTTTCTCCGAATGCCGACGCTTCTTCCGATATATCCGCGGCGGTTGCGGGTGCAGGCAGATCTTTGGGATTTGTATGCGCGCCGAGCCTTATGCAATATACTATAAAAGAATGTGTAGATATAACTTCTGATATTTCGGCTTATAAAGCCAACAGGGACCTGCTTTATACGGCGCTTAAAGATTACGGTTATTCGGTAATCCGACCCGACGGTGCGTTTTATTTGTTTGTAAAATCACCCGAACTGAATGCGGCGGCGTTTTGCGAGAGGGCTAAAAAATATGAATTACTGCTTGTTCCGAGCGATGATTTCGGAGTGGAAGGGTATGTCAGAATTTCATACTGCGTTTCTGCGGAGCAGATAAAAAGGTCTTTACCCGCGTTTAAAAAGCTAATTGAGGAGAGAATTTAATGACAGGACTTGAAAAAGCAAGGAATACAATTAATCAGGTTGATAAGAAAATGGCGGAACTTTTTTGCGAACGTATGAATGCAGTAAAGGAAGTAGCCGCCTATAAAAAAGAACACGGTTTACAGGTGTTTGATGCGTCGCGCGAAGAAGCGGTAATAGCGAAAAATTCAACATTGATTGAGAGTGATGAACTTCGCTCATACTACATAAACTTTTTGCGGTATAATATGGAACTGTCAAAGAATTTTCAACACCGTTTGCTTGAAGGTATGCGGGTGGCGTACAGCGGCGTTGAGGGAGCGTTTGCGAACATAGCGGCAAACAGAATTTTCCCCGACGCCTCCGCAATTTCATACGGCGATTTCAAATCGGCTTATAATTCCGTTGTAAGCGGCGAGTGCGACTGCGTTATACTGCCCATCGAAAACAGCTACAACGGCGATGTCGGTCAGGTTATGGACCTAACTTTTTTCGGTTCGCTGTATATTAACGGGGTTTACGATATAGAAATTGTTCAAAATCTTCTTGCGGTCAAAGGTACGACTATGGACGAAGTGAAAGAGGTAATCAGCCACCCCCAAGCGCTCGGTCAATGTGCTGAATATATCAGAAAACACGGATTTAAGGCTACCGAGTCGGTAAATACCGCAGTAGCCGCAAAGACAGTGGCGGAATCGGGAAAACACGATATAGCCGCTATCGGAAGTGATGAAGCGGCGCAGAAATACGGACTAAAAAAGCTGGAAGCACATATAAATGAACGCAGTAATAACACAACGCGTTTCGCCGTTTTTTCACGCACTCCGAAAACTCCGTCTTCAAGCGACAATCAGTTTATAATGCTGTTTACGGTAAGCAATGAGGCAGGTTCACTCGGAAAAGCGGTATCAATAATCGGTAAGAACGGATATAATCTCCGTGCTTTAAAGAGCAGACCTACAAAGGAGCTTATTTGGAGCTACTATTTCTACGCCGAGGGCGAGGGCAATATTTACAGCGACGCAGGCAAAAAGATGATAAAAGAACTTGAAAGCTGTTGTAACAACCTTAGAATTGTCGGCAGTTTTGATAAAGAAATAATTATTTAGAGTGGTTTTTATGATAATTTCTGTTTCAACATCAACGGGAAAATACAACATATATATTGAACGCGGTATTCTTAACTCTGTCAGGGATATTTTTGACCTCAGCCGAAAAGTGCTGATTGTTACTGACAGCGGAGTTCCGCAATGCTATTCGGAAACGGTTGCATCACAATGCAAAGAACCTTATACCGTTGTTATAAAGCAGGGCGAAGCGTCAAAATGTTTTGAAAATTACAAAATGCTGCTGTCAAAAATGGTACAGTACGGATTTACCCGAAGCGACTGCGTTGTTGCGGTCGGCGGCGGAGTGGTAGGCGATCTTGCAGGTTTTGTTGCTTCAAGTTATATGCGCGGCGTTGACTTCTACAACATTCCTACAACCGTTCTTTCGCAGGTTGATTCTTCAATAGGCGGCAAGGTGGCAATAGATTTTGAAGGATACAAAAATATTGTCGGCGCTTTTTATCCGCCCAAGGGCGTCTTAATCGACTCAAACACGCTTTCTACGCTCCCGAAAAGGCAAATTTCAAACGGACTTGCCGAATCGGTAAAAATGGCGCTTACGTCTGACAGGGAACTGTTTGAACTCTTTGAAAAAGGCAATGCTTGTGACGATATTGACGAAATAATAATTCGTTCTCTGATGATAAAAAAAGCGGTGGTTGAAGCCGATGAAAAAGAGGGCGGACTGCGCAAAATTCTCAATTTTGGGCATACATTGGCGCACGCAATAGAAAGCCAGAACAAAATGGACAACCTTTATCACGGTGAATGTGTCGCACTCGGAATGTTACCGATGTGCAGCGATGAAGTAAGAAACCGCCTTATAAAAGTATTGAAAACCCTTAATTTGCCGTGTGAGTTCAATGCCGATAAGGACGTTATTTTTGAGGCGATAAAGCACGACAAAAAAATGTCGGGCGATAAATTGACGGTAATATATGTTCCGCGAGTGGGCGAATATACAATGAAAACAATAAATTACGAAGAAATTACGGAAATGTTGAGCGGGGTGATGTAATATGAAAAATACCTTTGGAAACAGCGTTTCAGTTACTATTTTCGGTGAAAGCCACGGCGAGGCTATCGGCGCGGTAATCGACGGAATGACGGCTGGGATTGCTGTTGACTTTGATTTTATTTCAGAGCAGTTGAGTTTAAGGCGCCCTGTCGGAAAAATATCTACACCCCGTTCGGAAAAGGATAATTTTTCAATAGTAAGCGGTGTTTTTAACGGCAAAACAACAGGGACTCCGATTTGCGTATTAATTCCTAACGAGGATACACGCTCAAAGGATTATAATTACGGTACGGCGCGTCCGGGACACGCAGATTTTACCGCATACGCTAAATATAACGGTTTTGAGGATTACCGCGGCGGCGGTCATTTCAGCGGCAGAATAACGGCGGCAATAACAGCCGCAGGCGCAATAGCTATTTCTGCACTACGCTCAAAGGGGATTGTTATCGGCACTCACATAAAGAGCATTCACGGTGTTTCAGACCGCGATTTCAGCAGTTTAAGCGAAGATATAAATAACCTTAACAAAAAAGAATTTGCCGTGCTTGACGATTCCGTTAAAGATAATATGATAAAAACAATAGAAAACGCGCGGAATGAAAACAACAGCGTAGGAGGCATACTTGAAACCGCGGTGGTTGGATTGCCTGTCGGCGTTGGCGAGCCGTGGTTTGATACGGTCGAGGGTGTACTCTCGCACGCAGTTTTTTCAATACCCGCAGTTAAGGGAATTGAGTTCGGCGCCGGCTTTAAATTTGCCGAAATGAAAGGCAGCGAGGCAAACGATGAATTTGAAATTGATGACAATAAAGTAGTAACGCGGACTAATAACAACGCAGGCATAAACGGCGGAATAACAAACGGTATGCCCGTTGTGTTTAAAACCGTTATAAAACCTACCCCTACTATTTCAAAACCGCAGTCAACCGTTGATTTCCTTAAAAAAGAAAACACCGAAATTTGCGCGGGCGGCAGACACGACCCTTGTATAGTTCACAGAGCGCGTGTTGTGATTGACAGCGTTACGGCGCTCGCTTTGTGCGATTTATTGGCGGTTAAATTCGGTACAGATTGGTTGGCGAAATAATGGAGTACGGTTGTATAGGCGAAAAACTGACCCACAGTTTTTCAAAAATAATACACAACGAGCTGTTTGATTATGATTATCAGCTAAAAGAGCTTTCTCGCGAAGAACTTGACGAGTTTATGAAACGGCGCGATTTTAAGGCGATAAATGTCACAATACCGTATAAGCAGACGGTAATTCCGTATTTATACGAAATTGAGAAAAATGCGCACGAAATAGGCGCCGTCAATACTGTCGTGAATAAGGACGGCAAACTTTATGGTTATAATACCGATTTTATCGGTATGACCGAGCTTATTGATTACAATAAGATTTTGCTTGACGGCAGAAAGGTTTTGATACTTGGCAGCGGCGGCACTTCAAAAACGGCTTTTGCCGTTGCAAAATCATTAAATGCCAAAGAAGTTTACAGAGTTTCACGCGGTAATACAGAGAATTGTATCAGCTATGAAGACGCGGTAAGGCGGCACAATGATGCCGAAATAATTATTAATACAACACCGTGCGGAATGTTCCCAAGTATAGGTAATTCTCCGATAGATATAAATTGTTTTAAAGGTCTTGAAGGCGTTGTTGACGCCGTTTATAATCCGCTGAGGTCGGCTCTCGTTGTGTCTGCGCTTAACAGAGGGATTAAGGCGGCAGGCGGACTTTATATGCTGGTATCGCAGGCTGTTGCCGCCGCGGAAAAATTTACGGGTAAGACGGTAAAATCTGAAAAAACCGTCGCGGTCTATAAAAAACTGTTTACGGAAAAACAAAACGTTGTCTTAATCGGAATGCCTGGGTGCGGAAAATCTACGATAGGTAAACGCCTTGCTTCTCAACTTTCAAAAAGGTTTATAGACACCGACGATGAAATTTTAAAACAAATAGGCATTTCAATACCTGAATTTTTTGAAAGATACGGCGAAAGTAAATTCAGAGAAATTGAAACCAAAATAATAAAGGAGCTTTCGGCTGTTCAAAACGCAGTTATAGCAACGGGCGGCGGTGCTGTACTGAATACCGCTAATATTGATTTTCTTAAAGAAAACGGCGTTGTTTTCTTTATTGACAGACCTTTTCAAAATTTGGTATATAGTTCTGACAGACCGTTGTCTTCGAGCCGCGATATGATGAAAAAGCGCTACGATGAGCGGTATGATTTATACAAGGCGTGTGCTGATAAAATTATAAAAACTACGCAAATACTTGAAGATAATATCACAGCTGTAAAAAAGGAATTTTTAGAATGAAGATACTTGTTTTAAACGGACCTAATATTAATATGCTCGGCATAAGAGAACCGAAAATTTATGGCAGCGAAAATTATGCTGAGCTTTGCAGAAGAATAAACGATTTTGCAAAGGAAAATGATATTGAGGTTAAAATCTATCAATCCAACCACGAGGGTGACCTGATTGATGAAATTCAGGCGGCTTACGGCGTATTTGACGGCATAGTTATAAATCCTGCCGCCTATACTCATACAAGCGTGGGGTTGCTTGACGCAGTAAAAGCGGTCAATATACCCACGGTAGAGGTTCATATTTCCGACGTTTCAAAGCGCGAGGATTTTCGTCAGATAAGCTATATCCGCGCCGCTTGCGTCAAAACGGTGGCAGGCGAGGGTATTAACGGCTATATAACCGCAATAAAGTTTTTAATTAACAGTCTCGGGGAAAAACAATGATAGCAAAGATTGAAAAAAGCAAGGCGTTCGGCAGAATACAGGCTCCGCCTTCTAAAAGTATGGCTCACCGTTATTTGATTTGTTCCGCACTGTGCCGTGACACTTCTGTAATAAGCGGACTTTCATATTCCGAAGATATATTGGCTACTGTTGATTGTCTGAGAACGCTGGGCGCCTCAATAGAAATAAACGGCAATAAAGCCGTTTGCAACGGCGAAAATTTGCTGTCTGACGTAATATCAAATAGGCTTAATTGCCGTGAAAGCGGAAGCACATTGCGGTTTATGATACCTATTTGCTTATTGTCTGATGAACAGATTACGCTTTCGGGCAGTGAGCGGCTGTTTAAACGCTCTCTCTCGGTTTATGAGGAAATATGCAGAAATCAGAATTTAGGTTTTTGCATTGACGGAAACAGCGTAGCCGTAAAAGGCGTTTTACAAAGCGGTAAGTACTCGGTTCGCGGCGACGTTTCAAGTCAGTTTATAAGCGGACTTATGTTTGCGTTGCCCCTGCTTAAAAACGACAGCATTATAGACATTACGGGCGACTTGGAAAGCAGGGCGTATATCGGTATGACAATAAAAGCGCTAGCCGATTTCGGTGTGCGTATCAGCCGTACCGATGAACGAACCGTCCTGATAAAGGGCTCACAAAGCTATAAGCATCATAATATCGGCGTTGAGGGTGACTATTCCAATGCGGCTTTTCTCGATGCTCTTAATTTAATCGGCGGAAATGTGCTTATAAAAGGATTGAAGGAAGACAGCTTGCAGGGGGATAAGGTATATAAAAAATTTTTCCGCGAGCTTGTAAAGGGCTGTCCTACGCTCGATATTGCTGACTGCCCCGATTTAGGACCCATTCTTATGGCGGTCGCCGCCGCATTTAACGGTGCTGTTCTTACGGGAACAAGACGTCTTAAAATAAAGGAAAGCGACAGGGGGGCCGCTATGTCCGCCGAGCTTGCAAAATTCGGTATAAAATCGGAAGTGTTCGATAACCGTATAATCGTTCATAAGGGCGCTTTAAAAACGCCTGAATTACCGCTTGACGGTCATAACGATCACCGTATAGTAATGTCGCTTGCCGTTTTGGCAACCATTACCGGCGGAGAGATATACGGCGCGCAGGCTGTGGCAAAAAGTTATCCTGACTTTTTTAAGGATATTGCATCATTGGGAATAATTGTTGGTGAAAAATAATGAAGTTAAATAAAAATATGAATATACTTATAGTCGGTCTGGGACTTTTAGGCGGTAGCTACGCTATGGCTTTAAAAAAACAGGGTTACAAGATTAATGCTGTTACAAAGGAACAGTCCTCGGTTGATTATGCGCTTAAAAACAACTTGATTGACTACGGTACAACCGATGTTGAGCCTGAACTTGTCGGAAATGCCGACCTTGTGATTTTTGCATTGTATCCGCATATATTTGTCCAATGGATAGAAAAGTATCAGCATTTGCTGAAAAGCGGCGCCGTGCTTACCGATGTTACGGGTGTAAAGGGGTGTATTGTTGAAAAAATTCAGAATATGCTAAGGCCTGATGTTGAATTTATAGCGGCTCACCCGATGGCAGGGCGCGAGGTAAGCGGTGTTGAAAACAGCGACGACGGTATTTTCAGCGGCGCCAACTATATAGTGGTGCCTACCGAAAAGAATACTGCGTCGGCAATAGAGCTGTGCAAGGATTTGGGACATATACTCGGCTTTAAGGATATTTCCGAACTAACCGCCGCACGGCACGATGATATGATAGCGTTTTTATCACAGCTTACTCACTGCATTGCCGTAAGTCTTATGTGCTGTAACGATTCGCCGGGGCTTGAACATTACACGGGCGATTCGTTTAGGGATCTGACCAGAATAGCGCGGATAAACGACGAAATGTGGAGCGAACTGTTTTTACTTAATAAAGACGCCTTGCTCAAAGAAATGGATAATTTTATCGGTGCGTTTAACCGTTTATATGATACCGTAAAAAATGATGACCGCGAGGAAATGCGAAAAATGATGCGTTGTTCGACTGAACGCCGCAAATTGTTTGATAAAACCGTATAGAGAGGGAAATATTATGAATTTAAAATTTATACGAAAATTGCCGATACCTCAGCAAATAAAAACACGCTATCCGCTTACCGAGGAAATGGCAAAGGTAAAAGAAGACAGAGATAAGGCTATAAAAGAAGTTTTTGCAGGGGAATCAGATAAATTTATCCTTGTTATAGGTCCCTGCTCAGCCGATAACCGCGAGTCTGTCTTGGATTATATATCAAGGCTGAAACGCGTTGAGGAACAGGTTAGAGACCGATTAATAATCATACCGAGAATTTATACAAACAAACCGCGTACAACGGGTGACGGCTACAAAGGTATGCTTCATCAGCCGAATCCCGATGAAACGCCCGATATGTTAAAGGGAATAGTCGCGATAAGGGAACTGCATATGAGCGCCTTGCGCGATTACGGTTTCTCTTGCGCCGATGAAATGCTCTATCCCGATAACCATAGATATTTGTCCGACCTGTTAGCTTACGTTGCTATCGGGGCGCGTTCGGTTGAAAACCAACAGCACCGCCTTACCGCAAGCGGTCTTGACATACCCGTAGGTATGAAAAACCCGACAAGCGGTGACCTTTCTATAATGATGAATTCAATAACCGCCGCTCAACACAAGCATACCTTTATATACAGAGGTTGGGAGGTATGCAGCGAAGGCAATCCGTTCGCGCACGCTATATTGCGCGGATATGTTGATTTTGCGGGCAAATGCGTTTCAAACTACCATTATGAAAACCTTGTCGGTTTGCATGAGCTGTATCAAAAATCAGGCTTGGCAAACCCTGCCGTTATAGTTGACGCAAACCACGCAAATTCGGGAAAACAGTTCTTAGAACAGATAAGAATTTCAAAAGATGTTGTTTACAGCCGCAATCATAATGACGATTTGAAAAAAATGGTTAAAGGCATTATGATAGAAAGCTATATTGAAGACGGCGCACAGAAGATAGGCGACCATACATACGGTAAATCGATAACCGACCCGTGCCTCGGTTGGGAAAAGACCGAAAAACTTATCTATAAAATAGCTGATACTTTAAAATAGAAAAATTGTAAAAATCAAGCCTTCAAGGTATAAAACCTTGAAGGCTTAGTCTTTTAAAACTGCACTGTAATTGTGGTTCCCGCGCCGACTTTACTTTCGGTGGATATTGTGCCGCCCGTAAGCGAGGCAATGTGCTTTACTATCGACAGTCCGAGTCCCGTTCCGCCTATTTTTTTCGAGTGGCTCTTGTCAACACGGTAAAAGCGTTCGTAAATTCTTGAAATTTCAGCCGACGGAATACCTATGCCTGTGTCGGATACGGTTACGAACGGTTTGCCGTCTGCTGTACCTGTCTTCACAGTTACCGTTCCGCCGTCTTTGTTATATTTTATGGCATTGTCGCAAAGGTTGTAAATCATTTCAAATATGAGATTATACGGTGCGTTTATAACTGCGTTTCCTAAATCCATATTTACTTTTACATTCTTTTGCTCCGCCGCAACCGACAGGGAACGGCATACTTCGGTTGCTGTTTCGCCGAGATTGACCTCGGTGTTGTCGTATTGCAGTGTTCCTTCATCTAACTTTGAGAGCTTGATTATGTCGTCAACAAGGGTGATAAGGCGTTTTGATTCCTTATTAATATCCGAAGCAAAGCCTTTTATATCTTCCTTTTCAACCATTCCCGATTTGAGCATATCGGAAATACCGTATATTGAAGTAAGCGGTGTTTTCAGTTCGTGCGATACATTTGCGGTAAATTCCCGTCTTAATCTCTCACGGTTTTCTTTTTCGGTGATGTCGATTATGAGTATTACCGAACCACAGAGCGAGCCGTCGTCGTTAAATACGGGATTAAGCGTTATCTCGTATATCTTACCGTCTGTTTCGGTTGTGGTATCAACACGTTTTCCGTCGCGGAGGGAAGTGAAAATTTCTCTGAAACTCTCACTTCGGTTGAGTTCAAGAATATTCTCGCCGTCGGGATTTTCCGTAACCGAGAATATCTGTTCAACGCTTTTATTGTGGGTTAAGATCCTGCCGTTTTTATCGGTCAAAATCAAACCCTCGCTCATATTGTCCGAAATAATTTCAAATTCACGTCGGCTTTGAGTGAGCGCCGATATTTGCGCGCGGATTTTTCTGTTTTGCGCGTTGATTTTTTTGATAATAGGGGAAAGCTCCTCGTAGCTTTCTTCTATTATCGGCTTTTCAATATCCATTTCATTAATAGGTTTAAGCAGTTTTTTGGATATTATGCTTGCCAGCACATAAGAAAGTACAACAGAAGCGATTATTATAGCGCACAAGGGACTTAACAGCGTCATCACAGTCGAGAAAATACTTGCGCGGCTGTTTGAAAGTCTTAAAACCTTGCCGTCTTCCAGCTTTAAAGCATAGTAGCAGGTTTTTCTTGAAATGGTTTCGGAAAAACGCACCGAATAACCCGAACCGTTTTCCATTGCCTCTTTAATTTCTTTTCGGTCGGAGTGATTTTGCATAAGCGAAACATCGTAGCGGTTATCAAACAGTACGGTCCCGTCGCTGTCAATAAGGGTGATCCGGTCTTCCGAATTTTTAATACTTTCAAGATATTCGCTGTTATCATCAATGATATTGCTGATATAATATGCCTCGTTTTTCAGTGATGATAACTGGCTTTCGCTGTAAAACTGATATTGCACGCCTATTATAAAAACAATGCTTAACAGCATAGTAATAATAGATACGAAAAAAATTCCTCTGAAAATTCTTTTGGTCATATTTGCCTCCGATAATACAAGCAATTATTCTGAAATTTTATAACCTACTCCGCGTACGGTTTCTATCTTGTCACCGCTTTTTCCGAGTTTTGTTCTAAGGGATTTTATGTGAACATCAACGGTTCTGTTTTCACCGTCATAATCATATCCCCAAATTTTGCTGAGCAGGGAATCCCTTGTAAAAACCTTGCCTTTGTTTTCGGCTAAAAGCCGCAGTATACTGTATTCTTTCAGGGTAAGCACAACATTTTGTCCGTCGGCAGTAACGGTGTGCTTTTCGGTATCCATAACAATATCCCCGATACGCAGCTCAGCGGATTTATTTTCCGATGTTCTTCTCAGCACCGCTTTTATCCGCGATATTAATTCCATTGTGCCGAAAGGCTTTGTTATGTAATCGTCCGCGCCGTTGTCAAGGCCCGTGACTTTATCGTATTCCGATGATTTTGCAGTCAGCATTATTATCGGAATTTTTTCGGTCTTAATATCACGGCGCAGTTTTTTAAGCACAGAAATGCCGTCCTCCTCGGGGAGCATAACGTCAAGCAGAATTAACTGCGGGACACTTTTCTCCAACGCAGAGTACAAATCGGACGGTTTTTCAAAGCCAACCGCTTCAAGTCCTGTTTGTCCGAGCGCGTAAACAACGAATTTTCTTATACTTTCATCATCTTCGAGAAGATATATCATCAAAATGCCTCCTTGCCGTTTTAAATCAGAGATTGACCGTTTATGTTTAATTTAAAACTCAGTCCGAGCTTTTCCGCCGCCTTGCGGCAAAGAATCATTCGTTCCATAAAAATTTCAAAATAATCCATAATATTCCCGTAACGCGTGTCTATGCTTAAACTCAGTTTAATAATGTCCTTTTTGTCGTTGATTTTAAGCGATGAGCTTTTAACGGAATAATTTACTCGGTCGTGTATGTCAAACGCAGTCTTGTCGCGGTTGCGGACGCGGCTGCGGCGTACATCTGATTTATCGGCAAGTATAAGGGCGGCTGATATTTCATCAACGGGTACCCCGGTACCTTCGTCGTGGTTGCCGATTGCGGTGACTATTGTAGCAATGTCCGACGGATCCATTTCAAGATTTGTCAGTATCCTGAAAGCCATAATTGCGCCGCTTTGCGAGTGTTCAATTCGATTTACAAGGTTGCCGATGTCGTGCAGGTAGGAAGCGATTTTTGCAAGCTCTATTCTATGCTCGTCAAACCCAAAAGTTGACAGTATATACTCTGAGGTCTTTGCCACTTTTGTTACGTGAGCAAAGCTATGCTCCGTAAAACCGAGTGCCGACAGCGATTTGTCTGCCGCCTCAATATACGTCTTAATTTCGGGATTGTTTATAATTTCATCGTATCCTACCATTTTTACCTCCTGAATTTTATCATAACAGGCTATTTGTGTTCACCTGTTATGGAATATTCAACCCATTCCGCAATATTAACTGCGTGGTCGCCGATACGTTCAAGGTATTTTGCAACCATAAGCAGATCAATACAAAACTCGCCGTTTTTGCTGTCCTCCGAAATCAGTTGAACAAGCTCGTCTTTTACCTTTATAAACAGCGCGTCAACCTTATCATCATATTCTACAACGGAGGCGGCAAGCTCGTAATCCTTTTTTACAAAGGATTCTATACTGTCGGTAACCATTTTAATAGCGGCGCCCGCCATATCCCTTATGTGAATACGGCTCTGCACGTTATTGTGCTTTACCAGCTTAGTGATCTCAGCAATGTCAGACGCCTGATCGCCGATACGCTCCATATCGGAAATCATTTTAAGAGCGGAAGATACCGTGCGCAGATCGTGTGCCACGGGTTGCTGCTGCAAAAGCAGTTTCATACATATTGACTCAATGTCGCGTTCCTTTTGGTTTATTTCATTTTCTGTTGCGAAAACCTTTTCGCACAGGTCCGTATCACCGTCAAGCAGTGATTTAACCGAAGCGCTTATCGCGTCTTCACAGAGCGCGCCCATAGTTATAAGTTCAAGATTAAGTTTATCAAGCTGATTGTCGAATTTGTTTCTCATATTAACCAAACCTTCCTGTGATGTAGTCTTCTGTTCGTTTGTCCTTAGGATTTGAAAACATTTTCTCGGTTTCGGAAAATTCAATTACCTCTCCTAAAAGGAAGAAAGCGGTATAGTCCGAAATTCTTACAGCCTGTTGCATATTATGGGTGACCATAATTATAGTATATTTCTTTTTCAATTCGGTTGCAAGGTCTTCAATCTTAGAAGTTGAAATAGGGTCGAGAGCGCTTGTAGGTTCGTCCATAAGAAGCACCTCGGGTTTTACGGCAAGCGCACGCGCGATACAAAGCCTTTGCTGTTGACCGCCTGACATTGCAAGTGCGCTCTTTTTAAGACTGTCCTTTGTTTCGTCCCATATCGCGGCGTCTCTTAACGATTCTTCAACTATTTCGTCGAGCTTTGATTTTGAATGAATACCGTGCGTCCTCGGACCGAAAGCAATGTTATCGTAAATGGACATAGGGAAGGGGTTGGGCTTTTGAAAAACCATACCGACGCGTTTACGAAGAAGATTGACGTCCATACCGCCGTATATGCTTTCGCCGTCAAGCAAAACTTCGCCCTCAATGCGGCAGCCCTCAACAAGATCGTTCATTCGGTTAAGGGTTTTAAGAAGTGTAGACTTTCCGCAACCGGACGGACCGATAAATGCCGTTATTTTGTTTTCGGTCATATTTAAGTTGATGTTTTTCAATGCCTTGAAATCATTATACCATAGATCAAGGTTTTTTACATTAAATTTATCCATTTTTTATCCTTTCTTTGCAGAAATCTTTTTGGCTATTAAACCCGACAGTATGTTGATGATCAATACTAAAACGAGCAACACAACCGCTGTCGCATACGCCTGCTCCATATAAAGTCCTTCGCTAAGCAAGGCGTACATGTGAATCGAAAGGGTTCTTCCGCTGTGCAATAAGTCTTTCGGTATACCCGCAACGGTGCCTGATGTGTAAATGAGCGCCGCAGTTTCGCCGACAATTCTGCCTATTGACAGAATTATTCCTGAAAGTATGCCGGGTACGGCTGACGGAAGCACAACTTTAAACACGGTGCGCAGTCTGCCTGCTCCGAGACCGAAGCTGCCTTCCCTGAAAGAATCCGGTACGCTCAGGATTGCTTCTTCGGTAGTGCGCATAATAGTAGGGAGAATCATTATTGCGAGCGTAAGGGCGCCTGACAGCATTGATTGGTTTAAACCGAAGAAAATAACAAATATCAAATATCCGAACAAACCGAAGACGATTGACGGTATGCCCGCAAGTGTTTCCGTGGTGACGCGTACTATCTTTACAAGCGGATTGCCGCGTTTTGCATATTCGGTGAGGTAGATTGCCGAAAAAATGCCTATTGGCACAGCGAGCAAAAGGGATACCGCCGTCATAGTGACTGTGTTGATTATAGCGGGCATCATAGACACGTTTTCGCTGTTGTATTCCCACGCAAAAAGCGAGGGCTTTATATTCGGTATTCCTTTTATAAGTATATATGCTACGAGAAAGACAATAACCGCCATAGTCAATATCGCCGCAAGCCAAGTAATTAAAAACATTATCAGGGAACCCGGGTGATTCAACTTGGTTTTAATTTTTTGAACGGCTGTATAACCGTTTTGGGATTTAGTGTTCATTTTGTCTTCTCCTTTTTAACAAGTGAAAACAGCAGATTTATTATCAGGATAAAAACAAAAAGCACGACAGACGTTGCTATGAGCGCTTCTCGGTGTAAATCTGTTGCATATCCCATTTCAAGCACGATGTTAGAGGTGAGCGTTCTGACGCCGCTGAATATGCTGTTCGGAATTATAGCCTGGTTTCCCGCAACCATATTAACCGCCATCGCTTCGCCTATCGCCCTGCCTATTCCGAGAATAACTCCCGCGGTTATTCCTGATTTTGCGGCGGGAAGTGTGGCGAGAAAGGTGCTTCTCTCGTGTGTGGCACCAAGCGCCAAAGCACCCTCGTAATAGCTTTCGGGTACTGCACGTATAGCAGATTCCGAAACGCTTATTATCGTCGGCAATATCATTATTCCAAGCATCACCGATGCGGTTAAAACGCTTTTGCCGTTGCCGCCGAACAAATATTGCATAGCTGGAACTATAACTACCAAGCCGAAAAATCCGTAAACGATTGACGGTATGCCCGCAAGCAGATCAACAGCGGGTTTAAAAATTTTATACAATTTTTTCGGACAGAATTTTGCAAGAAACACAGCGCAAAGTATACCTATCGGCACGCCTATTATAATTGCGCCCGCTGTAACATATATACTTCCTACTATCATCGGAAGTATTCCGAAGAGGTTTTCAAGCGGTTTCCACGTTGTACCGAATAAAAACTTTGAGGCTCCTATTTTACCAATGGTCGGTATACCGTTTGCAAATAAAAAAATGCATATAAGCAATACCGCAATTATTGAAACACAGGCACACAACGTAAAAACTATCTTCATAGATGTTTCTTTAAATTTTTGAAGTTTTGTATTCATAAAATTTCCTTTTAGCTGGTTTGCGGCAAAGCTCTCCTATTAAGGAGAGCTGCCTTGATTTTTATTATGTCTTACTGTATTTCGCTCCACTTTGTAAGTCCGCCTGTGTATATCTCGGTGACCTGTTCGCTCTTTATATCGTCAAGAGCATTTGCTTTGTTTACGATTACCGCGATACCGTCCATAGCGATTTTGGTGGGGTTCAATCCGCTTTCTTTTTCGCTGTCCTTTACCTCGCGTGAAGCCATACCTATGTCGTATATTCCGTCAATAGCGCCCTTCATACCTGATGAAGAATCGTTTTGCTGAACGTCAATCGTTACGTTGGGGTTTAATTTAACGTAAGCCTCTTTAAGTTTTTCCATAACAGGTGTTACAGAGGAGGAACCGCCGACCTTAACCGTGCCTGACAGGTTTGCCGCTTCGTAAGCGCCTGTATTGCCTTCGCTGATATAACCGTTCTTTTCAACTATCTGCTGACCCTGCTCGCTGAGTATGAACTTTATGAAGTCGCTGGCTACTCCGCTTACATCACCCTTTGTAGCAATGTTGAAGGGACGTGCAACCTTGTAAGTTCCGTTTTTAACATTTTCGGCTGTTGCCTCAACGCCGTCAACCTTTAAGTCTTTTACTTTGCTCTTGTCAAGAGAACCGAGAGAGATGTAGCCGATAGCGGATTTGTTACCCTCAACCGTTGTGATCATAACCGAAGTTGAGTTGGTTGTTTCTGCTGTGGCAATCGTTTTATCGGTCTTGTTGCCGTCTGCGTCTTTCTGCTCAATTCCGAGAAGCTCGATAAAAGCGCCTCTGGTTCCCGAGCCTTCTTCTCTTGTAAGAACCGAAATAGTGTCATTACCTGCCGCTTTTTGCGCTGAACCGCAGCCTGCGAGGGCACCCAAAAGCAAAATTGATGCCAATCCAATGCTTAATAACTTTTTCATTTTCATTTCTCCCTAATTGTATTTAGCTTTTTTCAGGCTTTTATCTGTTTTTTCCTCAGCCTGCAATTGCATTATAAAATTGCTGTGTTAATTCTGTAATCATAGTAATGTTAAATCTGTGTTAAATATATTTTTCGGCTGTCGGCACTGCTTTATTCCTGAAATTTACGTATTAAAACTGTTGCGATAAAACAAATATTGTGATAATATATAATGTAATATTATTTTGAGGAGTGTAAGCATTGTCCGATAAACGTGCTATCGGTGTTTTTGATTCGGGTCTAGGCGGATTGACCGTAGTAAGGGAACTAGTCAAAAAAATGCCGAATGAGGATATAATTTATTTTGGGGATACGGGACGTGTTCCTTACGGCTCGCGCAGTTTCAACATAATTAAACGCTACGCCAGAGAGGACGAGAGCTTTTTACTTAAACACGACGTTAAACTGATAGTTGCCGCCTGCGGTACGGTTTCTTCTGTCGCCGCCGATGTTTCAAAAAGTCTTCCTGTGCCGTTTTTTGAAGTGGTATCGCACGCGGCATCGGCGGCGGTCAAGGCAACCTCCAATAATAAAATTGGTGTTATCGGCACGGCGGTTACCATTAAAAGCCAAAAGCATAAGGAATATATTTTAAAAATGGATCCTACCGCAGAGATATACTCTTGCAGCTGCCCTATGTTTGTGCCGCTTGTCGAGGAGGGCTGGTATTCGGCGGACGACAGCGTGGTAATCGGAACAGTGGAACGATATTTAAACCCGATTAAAAACGCGGGTGTGGATACGCTTATTCTGGGCTGTACTCACTATCCTGTGTTAAGCGGAGCCATAAGAAAGGTAATGGGCGACAATGTCAAGCTAATAAATGCGGGGACAGCTACCGCAGACGCGGTTTATAATTTCTTAAATGATAATTCTTTGCTTAATGACGGGCAAAGCGAAGCACGGCATAAGTTTTATGTAAGCGATAAAGCCGATTCGTTCAGAAAGATTGCGTCCTCTCTTTTGGGCGAAGAAATTGATGAAAGCAAAGTCGAACAGGTGGATATAGGAACTGTATGATGAAAGATGTTTTGATAAAAATCAAAGGAATTCAGGGTCTGGACGGCGAAAAAGAGACTGTTGAGCTTACTACAACAGGGCGTTACGGTATACGCAACGGTGAATATCTCGTCGCTTACGCGGAAGATGGGGTAGCAGGCAACGGACGTATTAAAACTTCGCTGCGCATAAAAAAAGACGGCTCCGTTAATCTAAGCAGAACAGGGGACATTAACAGCCGTCTGACAGTACAGAAAGGCGTGCGCAATGTATGCCTTTACGGAACTCCGTACGGCGATATGCAGATCGGAATATACGGCGAAACGTTTGACAATAATCTGTCATCGAACGGCGGCAGCTTTGCTATGAGCTACACGATTGACTCAAACTTGCAGCTCGTAAGCCGAAATATAGTTGAAATACTGATTAAAGAGGTAAATGATAATGTCGATAATTGTATCGGAAGCTAAGGAACAAATAAAAAACTTTATAATTGACGCCGCAAAAGCGGCTATGACTTCGGGTGAACTTAATTCCGCCGAGCTTACTGATTTTTCAGTCGAAGTACCTGCCAATCGCGAACACGGAGATTATGCCGTAAACGCCGCAATGGTATGGTCAAAGATTTTCAGAACCGCTCCGAGAAAGATTGCCGAGACCGTTCTTAAAAATGCAGATTTTGCCGGCACATATATAGACCGTTACGAAATAGCGGGACCCGGATTTATAAATTTCTTTTTGTCTGATGCTTATTATGCCGATATACTTGCAGATGTTTGCGAAAAAGGCGAGAATTACGGCAAGAGCAATTACGGAAACGGCAAAAGGGTTCTTGTGGAATTTGTATCTGCAAATCCGACGGGGCCTATGCACATAGGCAACGCCCGCGGAGGTGCATTGGGCGACTGTCTGGCTTCGGTGCTTGAAGCGGCCGGATATTATACAGAGAGAGAATTTTATATAAACGACGCGGGAAATCAAATAAATAAGTTCGGTCTTTCGCTTGATTTGCGTTATTTACAGCTTTACAAAGACGGAGTCGAGATGCCCGAGGACTCATATCACGGCGATGATATTATTGCTCACGCCAAGGCTTTTTCGGAAATATACGGTGATAGTTATGTTGATAAATCGGAAGCGGAAAGGCGTAAGGCTCTTGTCGATTTTGCTTTGCCTAAAAACATTCAGGGTCTTCACGACGATCTGTTAAAATACCGTATTGAATATAATACATGGTTCAAGGAAAGCTCACTTCACAAAAGCGGCGAAACCGCTAAAATTATCGAGCTTTTGAAAAAAAGCGGATACACGTACGAAACAGAGGGCGCGTTATGGTTTAAGGCAACCGAATTTGGCTGCGATAAGGATTTTGTGCTTGTGCGCGCAAACGGCGTTCCGACCTATGTTGTCCCTGACATAGCGTACCATTATAATAAGTTGGTTACAAGAAATTTTGATAAAGCGATAGATGTTCTCGGCGCCGACCACCACGGATATGTTCCGAGATTGAAGGCGGCGCTCACCGCTCTCGGTGTTGACGCGTCGAAGCTCGATGTTGTTTTAATGCAAATGGTACGGCTTGTGCGCGACGGCGAAGTAATAAAGGCTTCCAAGCGTTCAGGCAAAGCAATAACGCTTGTGACATTGCTTGACGAAGTGCCGATAGACGCGGCAAGATTTTTCTTTAATCTGCGTGAACCTAACAGCCATTTTGATTTTGACCTTGACCTTGCGGTGAACGAGTCAAACAGCAATCCCGTATACTACGTACAATATGCTTACGCGCGTATTTGCAGTATTATAAGAAACCTTGAATCCGAAGGTATAAAGCAGAGAAAATGCAGCCGTGAGAAATTGTCTTTGCTCAAAACTCCCGAGGAAAGAGCGCTAACGGTGCATATTGCTTCTCTTACCGATGAAATAATTCTTTCGGCAAAAACATACGATCCCGCCAGAATTACTCATTACGTTGCAGAATTGGCTACAAAGTTCCACAAGTTCTATTCTGCGTGCAGGGTCAAGGTTGATGATGAAGTCTTAATGCAGGCGCGCCTTACGCTCTGCAAGGATACGGCTACCGTCATTAAAAACGTATTAACTATGCTGAAAATTTCAGCTCCTGAAAAAATGTAAACGGGGTGCATTATGGAAAAGACAAAACGCAATTTAACAATGCTTATGGATCTGTACGAGCTTACAATGGCTAACGGTATATTCACAAGCGACCTTCGGGACACGGTGACATATTTTGATATGTTTTTCCGCAAAGTCCCTGATGACGGCGGCTATGCCATAATGGCCGGTCTGCAACAGTTGATTGAATATATGAACGACCTTAAATTCAATGAGGACGATATTGAGTATTTAAGAGGTCTTAACCTGTTTTCAGAAGAATTTATAGAATATTTGAAAACTTTTAAATTCAGTTGTGACGTGTGGGCGGTGCCTGAGGGTACGGTTATTTTTCCGCATGAACCGATTGTTACTGTCAGGGGTCCCGCTATGCAGGCTTTGATGCTTGAAACAATGGTTTTGCTTACGATAAATCATCAGTCGCTTATCGCAACAAAATCAAACCGCATTGTGCGCGCAGCACAGGGCAGACCTGTTATGGAGTTCGGCGCACGCCGCGCTCACGGATACGACGCGGCTTATTACGGCGCGCGAGCCGCTGTTATAGGCGGTTGTGCAGGAACCTCATGCTTGATGACAGCTAAGGATTTCAATGTTGCCGCATCAGGCACTATGGCGCACAGTTGGGTTCAGATGTTTAATGACGAATATACTGCTTTTAAAGTCTACGCCGAAAAATATCCTGACAGTTGTTTGCTTCTTGTGGACACATATAACGTTATTAAATCAGGTATTCCGAATGCTATTAAAGTGTTTGACGATGTTTTGAAACCTCTCGGAAAGCGCCCGCTTGGAATACGTATTGACAGCGGCGATATAACCTATATTACCAAACGCGCACGCAAAATGCTTGATGACGCGGGTTACCCCGATTGCAAAATATGCATTTCAAATTCTTTGGACGAATATTTGATACGGGATATGATCTTCCAAGGGGCTAAGGTTGACAGCTACGGCGTCGGCGAAAGACTTATCACGGCTTCAAGCGAGGCGGTGTTCGGCGGTGTATACAAGCTGTCGGCTGTTGAGTCAAACGGCAAAATAATACCTAAGATCAAAATAAGTGAAAACGCCGCAAAAATAACATTGCCCGGCGTGAAAATTCCGTGGCGTCTTTATGACCGTGATACAGGTAAGGCTATTGCAGACGTTATAACCCTTAATAATGAGATTATTGACGACAGCGAGCCTTATGAAATCTTCCACCCGGAGCATACCTGGAAACGCAAGGTCGTTACTAACTTTGTTGCAAAAAAGTTGCAAACACGCATATTTGACCACGGAAAACAGGTATACAACAGCGCCTCGGTCAAGGAAATTTCAAAATACCGTGCCGAGCAGGTAGAGTCCCTTTGGGACGAGGTCAAGCGTTTTGAAAATCCGCATACTTACTATGTGGATCTTTCAGAGGACCTGTGGACTTTAAGACACGATTTGCTGAATGAGCTTTCGTGATACGGTCCATTAAAAAGAACGGAGATTGCAATGAAACGAATTGTTAGTTTACTTATATGCTTTGCCGTAATTATGGCCTTTGTAGGCTGCGACAGGGCAAACACATCTTCCGATACAAACGGAGTAGATGTTGAATACTATGCTAAATTAGGTAAAATGCCGGAGAGCGAATACGCCCTTTCAGACGATTGCGAAAAGGTTAAATCGGAGCTGACAGCAAAATCGGAAGAAGACGAATCCTTTATTTGCAGTATTGACGAGGGGCAACAGTCGGTACTTATAAATACGGGTAATTTCTATTATTATTATGACAAAAGCAAAGCGGATAAAGGAATTTCTTGTATTGTCGCTCTTGACACCGCTTACGGATTTGAGAACGGAACGATTAGTTTAGAAATAAAAGAGGCGCTTTCTAAATTTACACCTGAGGAATCCGAAAATACCGACAATTTGTTTTTTATGAATGATATGGATAATGGTTCGCAGTTAAAGTATCAATTCGGAAAAAATACAGTAATTTTTGTTTTTCAGGATAACGCTTTATGCGCTACTGTTTTGTACGATTCTGAAAATTGGAATTTATAATTTAGGTGAGTTTTAATGTCAATAGATACCGTAAATAAAATTGCAACTATGCCGCTGCTTGCCCTGCGCGGTTTGGTTATGTTTCCGCATATGGTGCTTACTTTTGATGTAGGCAGAAAAAAATCAGCGGAAGCATTGAACGCCGCAATGGCAAGCGACAGGACGATATTCCTCGTCACCCAAAAGGATATTTCGGTTGACGAGCCTACAAAAAAGGATTTATATGAAATAGGCTGTGTTGCAAAAATCAGACAGGTGTTTAAAATATCCGATAACGTTGTTAAGGTTCTTGTTGAAGGTCTTTACCGCGCGGAACTTGTATCGTGCTTTAATTTGGACGAGCATATTGTTTGCAGTGTCACGGAGTGTGAAATAGCAGGGAACGGAAGCCGCGAAATTTATAAAGAAGCTCTTGTAAGAAAAATAAGATCGCAGCTGCAAAAATATGCGGAGGTAGCTCCCAATATTGCACCAGATGTTTTGATGACAGTCGCGAATAACAGTGACATAGGCTTTTTGTCAGATTTTATTGCTTTTAACGTTCCCGCGCCGTTTGATGATAAACAGTATATTCTTGAACAGCTTTCACCCGTAAAACGCGCAAAGGTTTTGCTTGAAATGCTTGACAAGGAACGAAAGATAACAGAGATTGATAATAAAATAAGCGAAAATACAAAGGTTGCGATTGACGATAATCAGCGTGAGTATTATTTGCGCGAACAGCTTCGCGTTATCAGCAACGAGCTGTACGGTGATGAAACCTTTGACGAGGTTGAACAATACCGCGATAAGATAGTTAAATTGAATGCCGATGATGATGTTAAATCGGAACTGATGATCGAGGTAAATAAACTTGCCAAAATGCCTCAGGGTTCGCACGAGGCAACCGTTGTGCGCGATTATCTTGATGAATGTTTAAGTCTGCCTTGGAACAAAAAAACAAAGACAATAACCGATATTCACCGTGCCGAAAGAATTTTAAACAGAGATTTTTACGGTATGAAAAAGGTTAAGGAACGCATATTGGAAATGCTTTCGGTTTATGCCGTGGCACCTGATATTAAGGGTCAGATAATATGTCTTGTCGGACCTCCCGGCGTTGGAAAAACCTCTATCTGCAAAACCGTTGCCGAGTGTATGGGCAGAAAATTTGTAAGGGTTTCCTTAGGCGGAATACACGACGAAGCCGAAATAAGAGGTCACAGAAGAACCTATATCGGCTCTATGCCGGGTAAAATCATAAAAGCCGTAAAGCAGGCGGGAAGTTCTAATCCTTTAATTCTGCTCGATGAAATTGATAAGCTCGGTAACGATTATAAGGGAGATCCTTCTTCGGCTCTGCTTGAAGTGCTTGACCCCGAGCAAAACAATACGTTTACCGATCATTTTATTGAAATTCCTTATGATTTGAGCAGTGCCGTGTTTATCACTACCGCCAACTATGCGGAAAATATACCGGCTCCTCTTTATGACCGTATGGAAATAATAGAATTGCCGAGTTATACGAGAGAAGAAAAGTTCAATATTGCAAAAAAACATCTGCTTGGTAAGGAATTAAAACGTCACGGATTAACGCAAAAAAATTGCAGAATTTGCGATTCTGCGCTGTATGAGATTATTGATTCGTATACGCGTGAAGCGGGTGTGCGTAATCTTGAACGCAATATAGCGTCGCTGTGCCGTAAAGCGGCAAAGAAGATTGCCGAAAAAACAGAAACACGCGTTGTAATTAAGGGAAACGATATTGAAAAGTTTTTGGGTGCAAAGAAATTTAAACCAGAGCGTATTCTCGAAAAAGACGAAGTAGGTATTATAAACGGACTTGCGTGGACAGCGGTCGGCGGTGAAATAATGCAGCTTGAAGTTGCTGTAATGGACGGCACAGGCAAGGTTGAACTTACAGGCTCGCTCGGAGACGTTATGAAGGAGTCCGCCCACGCGGCAATCAGTTATGTGCGCGCCAACGCTAAGCGTTACGGTATTGACGGGGATTCTTATAAAACCAAGGATATACATATCCACGCAACCGAAGCGGCGGTTCCAAAGGACGGACCCTCTGCGGGCGTGACAATAACCACGGGTATCGTGTCGGCTTTGACAGGAGCGCCTGTAAAGCGCGAGGTCGCAATGACAGGGGAGATAACCATACTCGGCAGGGTATTGCCGATAGGCGGTCTGCGTGAAAAAGCGATGGCGGCTTACCGCGGAGGCGTAAAAAAGATATTCATTCCGAAAGACAATATATCCGACATTGAAGAAATCGACGATATAGTTAAGGAAAATATTTTGTTTGTGCCTGTCTCTCACGTTGATGAAATTATAAAGGAAGCTATTGTGTTTCCGCAGACCAAACGTGTTGTAAAATCGGTAGGCAGTCAAACCCGAACCGCTGTGTATGACGCACATCATTGCTGAAAGGTTGTTATATGAATTACAATAATGTGAGTTTTGAAAAAGCATACGGAACCTTTGAACAGTTGGAGCCGTCAAGTCTGCCTGAAATATGCTTTTCGGGCAGGTCAAACGTCGGAAAATCTTCGTTGATAAATAAAGTTGTAGGCAGAAAATCGCTTGCGCGCGTCAGTACAAAACCGGGGAAGACGGTTACCATCAACTTTTACAGGCTCGACAATGTTCATTTGGCGGATCTTCCGGGCTACGGCTACGCTAAGGTTCCTTTCAGTGAAAAAACACGCTGGTCGGAACTTATGGAGGGATTTTTTAACTCGGGACGCAATATAAAAATGGTGTTCCAGTTGATAGATATGCGCCATCCTGCAACTGAATTTGATATTTCTATGCTTGATTTTTTAAAGCAAACGGGAACGCCGTATTCCGTGGTTCTTACAAAATGTGACAAATTGAATAAAACCGAATATTCAAAGCGTCTTGAAGCGATAAATGATGAGCTTGGTCATTATACGGACGGAGTTAACATAATACCGTTTTCATCACTGAAATCCATCGGCGTTGAGGAAATAAGAAATATCATCGAAAAAGTTTGCCTGTAAAGAAAATTACTTGACATACCTTTAATAGTGTGTTATACTACGTCTGTAAAGTAATTTCCTTTACAGCGAGGTGCTTTATGGGTAAGGATTTGCATGTTTGTTCGTTGCTTGATGTTTACGGCTGTTTTTTAGGCGATAAACAGCGCCGTTTAACGGAGTATTACTATAACGACGATCTTTCGCTTGCTGAAATAGCGGAAAACGAGGAAATGACCCGTCAAGGTGTCCGCGATGCAATAACGCGCGCTGTAAAACAGCTTAACGAGCTTGAAGAAAAGTGCAATTATTGCAGTAAGTTCTACCGTTTAAAGCAACTTTCTCAGGCTGCGAGAAACGGCGTTTTGAGCGACTATTCTGAAATGCTTGATATTATAGATAACATTTAGGAGATGTGAGTATGGCGTTTGACAATTTATCCGATAAACTTTCAGGCGTTTTCAAACGTCTTCGTTCAAAGGGCAAACTTTCCGAAAGCGATGTTAAGGAGGCTATGCGCGAGGTTCGTTTAGCGCTTCTGGAAGCTGACGTAAACTATAAGGTTGCTAAGGATTTTACAAACAGCGTTGCTGAAAAATGCATAGGCGCAAATGTTATGGAAAGTCTTACTGCGCCGCAAATGGTAGTTAAAATCGTCAAAGAGGAATTAACCGAACTTATGGGAAGCGAGCAGGCTCGCTTAAAAACATCTTCAAAAATCCCCACTGTAATTATGATGTGCGGTTTGCAGGGTTCGGGTAAAACCACCCATTCTGCAAAACTTGCCAAATACTTAAAGGCTCAGGGTCACAGACCCTTGCTTGTCGCTTGTGACATTTACCGTCCCGCTGCTATTGAACAGTTGAAGGTTGTCGGCAAGGCAGTTGATTGTCCCGTTTTTGAAATGGGTACAGAAAAGCCGGAGATAATCGCTAAAAAAGCTGTTGCACACGCGCGTGATTACGGTTATGATTTTGTCATTCTTGATACCGCAGGACGTCTTCATATCGACGTCGATTTGATGGAGGAATTGAAACGCATAACTCAGACGGTCGAAGTCAACGATGTTTTGCTTGTTATTGACTCTATGGTAGGTCAGGACGCCGTTAATATTGCAAAGGCATTTAACGAACAGCTTGAAATTGACGGCATAATTCTTACCAAGCTCGACGGTGATACCAGGGGCGGCGCTGCGCTGTCCGCAAGGGCGGTTACGGGCAAACCGATTATGTTTGTAGGCGTGGGCGAAAAGCTCGATGAGCTTGATGAATTTCATCCCGACCGAATGGCTTCGCGTATACTCGGTATGGGTGACGTACTTTCGCTTATAGAACGTGTTGAAAACGAGCTTGATGAGAAAAAGGCAGAGGAAACCGCAAAACGTTTACAACAGAATAAATTTGATATGAACGATCTGCTTGAACAGTTTCAGCAGATAAAGAAAATGGGTTCTCTCAAAAGCGTTCTGTCGATGATTCCCGGTATGTCAAAGCAGCTTCGCGACGTCGATATTGACGACAGGCAAATGTTGCGTGTAGAGGCTATTATCAAGTCAATGACCGCAAAAGAACGCTCTAAACCCGATATAATAGGCGGTTCAAGAAAACGCAGGATTGCAGCGGGTTCAGGCACAAAGGTTGAAGATGTAAACAAACTTTTGCGGCAATACGAGCAAATGAAAAAGATGTTCAAACAGATGACGGCAAAGGGCGGCAAACGCCGTCTTATGAGAGGAATGCCGCCGGGTGGTTTCGGTTTTTAAGAGTTTATATTCTTTTAAAAATATATATTTCTTTATGGAGGTGTTTGTATAATGGCAGTTAAAATCAGACTTCGCCGTTTAGGCGCAAAAAAAGCTCCTTTTTACCGTGTAGTTGTTGCTGATTCAAGATTCCCGCGTGACGGACGTTTTATCGAGGAAATCGGATATTATGATCCCACAAAGAATCCCGCAGTAGTTAATATTGACGGTGAGAAGGCTAAGAAGTGGATAGCAAACGGTGCCCAGCCTACCGATACCGTTAAGGCTCTGCTTAAAAAGAACGATGTTCTCTAATTTTCAGTAATATGGTATGGTGATTTTATGAAAGAGCTTTTGATCTCTATTGCATCAGGCCTTGTTGAAGACCCCGATGCGGTAACAGTTACTGTTGATGAGCCTGATGATGAAAACGTTGTCGTTTATCATCTTCACGTGGCAGAGAACGATATGGGACGCGTTATAGGTAAACAGGGAAGAATAGCTAAGGCTATCCGTACCGTAATGCGCGCCGTTGCCAACCGTGCTAATGAGAAAATTGCGGTTGAAATTGATTAGTCTGTTAATTTAATGGGACTGTATTTTGACCGGACATTTTTGTCCGGTCTCATTTTTACGGAGGAAGTATGAAGAAAAAATATCTTGAAGCGGGGAAAATCGTCGGCACTCACGGAATCGGCGGTATGGTGCGAATACAGCCATGGTCGGATTCAAGCAGTTTTTTAAGTGACTTTTCGGTTTTTTATCTTGATGAACAGGGAAATGCTACTTTAAAAATTGAGAACGTTCGACCGCACGGAAATGTGGCAATAGCGAAAATCTACGGTTATGACAGCATTGAAAAAGCCGAGGCGCTGCGCAACAAGATTATATATATATATAGGGAAGACTGTACCTTGTCTGACGGCAGGTATTTTATAAGTGATTTACTTGATTGCAGGGTATATGATTCTGAAAGTAAACGTCTTCTCGGAACAATAACCGATGTGTCGCAAACGGGGGCTAACGATGTATGGCATATTACAAATGATGGAAAAGAGTATTTAATACCTGTTATTGATGATGTGCTTGACAGCGTTGATATTGATTCCGGGGTTGTTTATATAACGCCGTTAAGGGGAATTTTTGACGATGAGAATTGATATTATGACTCTTTTTCCCGAAATGTGCGAAAGCGTTTTGAACGAGAGCATAATCGGTCGCGCAAGGCGCGCCGGCAGGGTTGAGATTGTATGTGCGAACATACGTGATTTTGCAGGAAATAAACATAATAAGGTTGACGATATGCCATACGGCGGCGGTATGGGTATGGTTATGGCGGCCTCGCCGATATACGATTGTTATAAAAGTCTGTATCAGCCCGATGAACCAAAACCGCACTTGGTATATTTGTCCCCAAAGGGCAAAACATTTGATCAGAGAACCGCCGAACGTTATGCGAGCCTTGACAGGTTAGTATTACTGTGCGGTCATTATGAAGGTGTTGACGAACGGATTATAGAAGAAATTGTTGATGAGGAAATATCAATAGGCGACTTTGTGCTTACGGGCGGCGAGCTTCCTGCGCTTACAGTAGCAGACGCGGTATGCCGTATGTTGCCCGGGGTTCTTTCTGACGATATATGCTTTGAGGAGGAAAGCCATTTTTCAGGTCTGCTTGAATATCCTCAATACACAAGACCGTCAGTATGGCACGAAAGAGCGGTTCCCGAAGTGCTTTTGTCGGGTGATCACGAAAAAGTCAGAATTTGGCGTCGCATAAAGTCGATTGAAATAACAAAATGTCGCAGACCGGATTTGTATGAAAAAGTCGAATTAACAGATAAAGATGAAAAACTTTTCAAAAAAATTAATGAGGGAAAACTCAAATTTTAATCGCTAAATACGTCGATTTACACAAATACAAAAATGCTTTTCCTATGAATGTTGGATAATTATTAGAACTTATTCACAAATAATTGACGATTTCATTAAATGTGGTATAATAGTATCATCAATATGAACGAGATGAAACTTTAAGGAGATATTACTATGTGTGTTAAAGATGTGGTTATTCAGAATCAAGTTGGTTTGCACGCCCGTCCCGCTACTTTCTTTATTCAAAAAGCTAATGAATACAAATCTTCAATCTGGGTTGAAAAGGACGAACGCAAGGTAAATGCCAAAAGTCTTTTGGGCGTTCTCTCGCTTGGTATAGTCGGCGGAGCAACCATAAAAATTATTGTTGACGGTTCCGATGAGAAGGAAGCGCTTGACGGTCTTGTAGAGTTAGTTGAATCCGGTTTTTCAGATTAATGCACATTTAATTTTGCCGGTATACATTTTTTGTGTGCCGGCTGTAATTTCTTGTTGACAAATCAGATTTTGCTGGTATAATTAAATAGTTGACTTTTGTTATATTACCGGGTGTGGCGCAGTTTTGGTAGCGCGCTTGAATGGGGTTCAAGAGGCCGCAGGTTCAACTCCTGTCACTCGGACCAGAAAAAAGGACTTGCAGAAATGCAAGTCCTTTTTTATTTAACTCCTTCCTGAGGAACGAGTTAAATAACTTCGATATAAAATATTTGTTTGGTGCAGTAAATTGTTACGTATCGCATAGTGATTTTTCATTTTAATATTGTAAAAGTAAATTCAGCGTGCTATAATGTGAACAGGTGTTGATTTGCTTTATTTACAGATGTTGGATTGTGTGTTGAAAATTTTCATAAGGAGCAAAAGCTGCCGCAGGGCGGCTTTTCAAAAGCATAACAGTTAGCATATCCTAACCGTTATGTGACAAAGATGAAGATAATGTTTGTTCACTAAGGAGAGGCTATAAAATGCTGTTTAAAACTTTGGGCGATAAGAAAAATCCTGCTGTACTGTTTTTCCACGCTATGGGCGTAACGGGAGAGAGCAGCGAGCCTGTGGCTCGTTATTTGCAGGACAGATATTTTTGTGTGCTTCCGACATCATCCGTTTATTGTGAGGGACAGAAATATCTTAACAAAGCGGACGAGACGAAGCAAATTGAGAAATTTCTGTGTGAACAGGGTATAAATAGTCTTGCTTTAATAGTTGCATCTTCTATTGGGGCAGACCTTGCTATGGCTTTCATTGCACGAACAAAATTGCCGATAGATCATATCTTTTTTGACGGTGGGCAGTTTGCGCAAATTGCAAAGGGTACGAGACGTATTATGACTCCGCTTCTGTATTTTGCAATCAAAAGCCTGTATTGGTCAAATGGCGGAACACTTAAAAAAATATTGTGGTGTGATGATGACGCTATCAAACCATATTTTATTGCCGCAGGCAAGGCGCTGAAGTATGGCAATCTTCGCCGTCAGCTATCGGATAGTCTGGAAGACAAGCCGTTTCCTAACCTGTCTGAAAAGTTGCAGAGAAGAGTATATTTTGAATTCGGCAGTATAGAGGAGCATTTAAAATACAGGAATGCACTGATAAAAGCCTATCCGAAGGGTAATTTCCCTGTTTTTGAAAATTGCAACCATATGCAGTACCAGATTAGAAATCCGCAGGGATTTGCAAAAATGCTGCGGTCGATCATAGAAGATGATAAATTAATATTGGGAAATGACGGCGGTTAGAAAATAGGGTCACCGATGATGTATGATTGATAAAATATCCGAATCGGTCGGATTTGGAAGAAAAGCAGAGAGGTGCAGAATGAAATACATAGGAATGCCAATGGGAATGTGGGCTTTGTTTTCAGCCTCGTTTCGTAAACAACTGACAGCTGTATTCGGTTACGATGTAAACACGGCAAAGGCTATCACAAAAGATGCAAAGCCGAAATATAAAGAGATCATTGCAGATTTGCCGGAGTTTGAAAAAAATGACCGTTTTAAGATGAATATTGTCAACTGTGCAATGTTAGGGGCGTTTATCCTGTCTATGCCGAAACGGCCGAATGTTGAGCGATTGACTGTATATTACGCTGATGCGATGATGACAAAACCGATGAAGTGGTTCTGCCGCAAGAGCGGGAAGAAAAAATTCACCGAAAAAGATATTGTCGGAATGAAAGCAACCGCAGAGCTGAAAGCTGCCGACCGCAACCCGTATTCGTGGAATATGGACTATTACGAGTATCCCGACGGCAGCGGATATGAAGGACGTTTTACCAAATGCGGTATCTGCGTTCTTATGCAAAAGCTCGGACTTTATGATCTCACACCGGCATTGTGTCATCTTGACTACACAATGAGCGAGGCGGGCGGAGTTACGAATTTTGTACGCGAACACACGATAGCCTCTGGCGGACCGTATTGCGACTGCGGGTATAAGAGGAAAAATGATAATAAGATTTAAGATAGGAGCAAGGTTATGACGTTATATTCAGAAAAATTAAAACTATTTACGGCAGTACATCCGTGTGAAACCGTGACCGTATGCGGTGCGCAGTATCGTTATATTCAGTGCGGAAAAGCGGGCGCAAGGACGCTTGTGTTCCTAAACGGCGGTATGAACACGCTTGAAATGTGGATGGACTATGTTGACGGTTTGTCGGGTGATTACCGAGTTTTATTGTTTGATTATCCACAGGAACTGCGCACAAATCAGGAACTTGTGACGGGAATGCACGCGTTTTTCCAAAAGCTCGGTATTGAAAGTCCTGTTTTTATCGGCGCGAGCGACGGCGGTATGGTAGCGCAGATATATGTTCAGAAGTACCCAAATGAAACAGGCGGATTGGTTTTGATTTCTACCGGCGGAATGGATGAGAACACGCTGAAAAGTCTTAAAAAGAAATATTTCTTCGCACCGCTGATGCTGTGGTATATGAAGCACTGCAACTATGAAAAGCTCAAACCGAAGCTCATTGGGGCAAGTATGCATCATATTCGCAATGAAAGCGCAGAAGAAATCGCGTACGCAAAAGATATGTTTGAAACAATCTTCAAGGATTATAAGCAGGAAAAAGATGTGCATATTTCAGGGTTGCTTGCTGACCTTATGAACCAAAAGCCTGTGACTGAGGCTGATTTTGTGGCGCTTAAAGGTAAAATCCTTCTCATTCTGCCAGATCAGGACTTCTTTTCAGGGAAAATGCAGGAAGATCTCATAAAATTGATGCACAATCCGCAAATTTCCTATGTTTCGGGCGGCCATCTGTCAACGGTGTTAAAAACAGATGATTATATTCGGGTTATCCGTAAGTTTTTAAGCTGATAAAAATTTAAAGAAAATTAATTGCACAATGAACCATAAGGCGGACGAAGCCTGTTTGGAACAAATATAATCTGCAATAAAACAAAGTCCGTATCGGTTAAATGATTGATACGGACCTTGTTTTATCATTTTAATTGTGTTTGAAGTCAACAGCATTTTTAATTTTATTAAAACTGTCATCAGAGAGACTATGTTCAAGAAGGCAAGCTTCTTTTTCGGCTGTTTTTTCGTCTACACCGACATCGATAAGTCTATGCTTGAAGAAACAATGCCGTTCGTATATTTTTTCGGCTACAACACGACCGGTATCTGTCAGATACAGAATATTATCTTTCACAGAGATGAAACCGCCTTTTTTCAGAAGTGACACGGCACGGCTGACGCTCGGCTTGGTAACACCCAGCCATTCCGAAATGTCGATTGACCGCACGGTGCCTTTTTTTCGCTCAATAATTAATACAGTTTCAAGATAATCCTCACCGGAAGCGTGCAGTTTCATACCGTTCACATCCTTTATTGTATGTCGTTATTGTCAATTTTTCTGTATGATATAATTCAGTTAGCAGCCTCTAACTGAATTATATCAAAAAGCAGTCAAAAAGTCAATCTGTTTGCCGAAAGTAATACTATGATATAAACGAATAGCCAACCGTAAAAAGGAAGCTATAAAGACCGCACAACAGGTGCGTTGATGACGGAAAACTGTATAGCAAAAAAAGATTGATTTTTTATTTATAGAGGCAAAAGTCTTGATTTTTAAGTCAGTTTCTGCTATAACAAGTACAATTAGTGTGATGTGAGCAAGGAAAATATAAAATGAAGAATTCGAGATATAATAAAGCAAGACATTTTTTAATTTTTTGGACGCTATTTATCGGTATCGGTGCCATCGCGGGAGCTATCGGTATGATTTCCGACCCAAGCGGCAAGGCAATCGGAATGGACGGTATGCTTCCTTATTTCCAAGTTCTGCCGTTTGCCGATGTTTTGTTTAACGACCTGCTTTTTTCGGGATTTGCACTTCTTATCGTAAACGGACTTACAAATATAACGGCGGCTGTTTTGATGATCCTTAAAAAGAAGGTCGGTACTATATTGGGCGGTATATTCGGGGTTACGCTGATGCTTTGGATATGCATACAGTTTTATATGTTTCCGCTGAACTTTATGTCAACAATCTATTTTATATTCGGGTTGTGTCAGACGGCGACAGGTTATGCCGCTTGGGTGTTTGAAAAACAGGAATCGTTTTACGTTAATAAAAACAATTATCGCAATATCGGGAATAATCCAAAGGAATTAGTTGTATTTTTTTCACGTATGGGCTATGTAAGAAAAATTGCTTATGAGACAGCTGACAAAACAGGAGCTTGTCTTTATGAAATCAAATCAACAGAGCTGACAGAAGGCACGGCGGGATTTTGGTGGTGCGGACGGTTCGGTATGCACCGTTGGAATATGCCGATAAAGCCCGTTACGGTTGATTTGTCGAAATATGACCATGTTACGATATGCGCTCCTATATGGGTATTCGCACTTGCCGCACCTGTCCGCAGTTTTTGCATTGAGGCGTCGCACAAGATAAAAGATGCGGATTACATACTTATACATCACACATCAGGTAAATATGAAAATGCCGTTAAAGAAATGGACGGCTTACTCGGCATAACTCATTCGGGGTATAAAAGCATTCAGTGCAAAAAAGGGAAGTATAAGGTTATCAAGGCATAATAAAAGCACGGCGTTTGCCGTGCTTTTATTGCTCTATAAGAATGTCTTAAAAATTTTACCGTTTATTATAACGGTCTTTAAATCTAATTCATCGTCAACAAGCAACAGATCTGCGTCATAACCAACCTGAATTTTACCTTTGTTAACTCCCAATAATTCCGCAGGAGTAGTTGTAGCCGCCTGTACCGCGTCTTCAAACGGTATTCCGAATTCAACCGCTTTTTTCACACAATCGAGCAGGGTGGCGGTACTGCCTGCAATAGTGCCATCAGCAAGCCTTGCCGCGCCGTTTTTTAAAAACACTTTAAGTCCGCCCGATTCATATTCGCCGTCCGGCAGACCTGCGGGTCGTATACTGTCGCTTATTAAGGTAACTCTTTCCGCTCCGAACATTTTGAAGGTTGCTAAAACAACAGATTTTGAAATATGGAAACCGTCGCATATCAGCTGTGCGTATATATGCTTTTCAAATGCCGCCCCAATCGGACCCGGATTGCGGTGATGAAACGGAGGCATTGCGTTATAAGTATGAGTAAGGCAGTTCGCACCGTTTTCGATCGCTTCAAGGGCGGTGTCATAATCACAGTCTGTATGTCCGATTGAAACAATGCATTCGGGAGTTACCGACCTTATAAATTCCATACTGCCTTTTAATTCGGGGGCAATGGTGACCATTTTAACATTTTTGAATTGTTTGAAATCTTCTGCCGATGGGTCTTTTATAAACTTTTCGTTCTGAGCGCCTTTGTATTTTTTTGAAATGTACGGTCCCTCAAAATGAAAACCCAAAATATTAGCGCCGCAAAAGTTCGTTTTTGCCTGTACTACTTTATTCAAACTGTCATATCCCATTGTCATAGTAGTGGGTAAAAATGAAGTTGTACCGTGTTCGGCGTAGAATTTACACATCTTTTCAAAGTCTGCGTCCATTGTATCCATACCTACGCACCCGTGAGTATGTACGTCGATAAGACCCGGGATCATTCTTAATCCGTTTGCGTTATAATCGCCGTTTTTTGTATTTTCCGAAATACGTTTAATTGTTTTTCCGCATATTTCAACCGACACGAGCCTGCCGTTCACTCTCGCATTATATATTATCATTTGCTCAACCTCTAATTTTCGCTGTAAATAACGGTTATATCAGGGTGTAATTGAAGTATAGAAGCGGGAATTTGCGGTGTGATAGGTCCGAAGAAAGCCTTGTTAAGTATTTCCTTCTTAGCGCTGCCTGAGGCTATAAGTAGTATTTTTTTGGATTGCATTATGCTTATCATACCCATAGTGATAGCCTGTTTCGGAACGTCGGACTCGTTCTCAAAAAATCTTGAATTTGCTTTGATGGTAGATTCGTGAAGATCGACAACGTGTGTGCTTTTTACGAAATAATCGTCAGGTTCATTAAATCCTATATGACCGTCCAGACCTATTCCGAGAAGCTGTAAATCAATTCCGCCGAGTTCTTCAATATGTTCGTCATAGCGGCGGCCTTCTTCCGCCAAATCATCGGCGCAACCGTTAGGAACAAATGTATTTTCTTTATTAATATTTATATGGTTGAAAAAATTATTGTCCATAAAATATCGGTAACTTTGGCTGTTGCTCCCGTCAAGACCGACATACTCGTCAAGATTGACCGAGGTGACATTGCTGAAATCAACATCGCCTTTTTCATACCATTTTATGAGCTGATTATATGTACCGAGAGGTGACGAGCCTGTTGCAAGACCCAAAACGCTGTCGGGTTTTATAATAACCTGCGCTGAAATGATATTTGCGGCGCTGCGGCTCATTTTTTCATAGTTGCTTACTGTTACAAATTTCATATATCTTGCTCCTTAACATATTTTTTCACTGTTTCTTTAAGGGTGTTCCAATTCATTTCCATTTCTTTGACAAGTTTGAGCTGTGTTCGGCAACGCACAAGGTTATGCTCGGGATAGGCGATTTTAAAATATGTATCTCCGTTCAGGTATTCCGTCAAAAAACGCATACCGCACTCAACTGTCATCATTTTTGCGCCCTCAGGCAACAGCATAATTTCGCTGTCTTTAAGCATACCGCCGCAACCGTCAAGATAACCCTCGGTATATATTTTAAATTTATCAATATCAAGAAGTACCTTCTCTATATCCTTTTCGTCTTCGGCGGCAGTCGAAGCGCCGAATCTTATAGAGTCGCCGAAGTCGGTAACGGAGAAGCCGGGCATCACCGTATCCAAATCAATGGCGCAAAGCGCTTTATGTGTGTTTCTGTCAAGCATAGCGTTATTGCATTTTGTATCGTTGTGACACACTCTTAACGGCAATAAACCTGATTTATTATTTTCGATAAGACAACCGTAAAAGTCTTTGCGTGATTTTATAAACGAAATTTCTTCTGAAACATTTGATGCACGCCCGCATATATCATCATTAACGGCTTTTAAAAAGTCATTATATCGTTTCGGTGTGTTATGAAAATCGGGTATGACTTCATATAATTCACGGGCAGGGAAACCGTCCAGATAACGTTGAAACTTTCCGAATACAACAGCGCATTGATAAAAGTCCTCGATATTATCGGGCAATTCAATACAGATAGAATTATCAATGTAGTCATAAATTCTCCAACACAGTGATCTGCTGTCAGTATAAAAACTATCACCGGAAACTGTTGGAACAAAGGTAAGGGTTTCCCTTTCGGAACACGACTTATCTTTGAGATACGCAGTTACCCTTTCAATATTACACATTAACTCCGTTGGATCTTTAAATACGTCGGTATTGATTCTTTGAAGTATATACTTCTTTTCGATTTTGCCGTCAATGTCTGTTGTTATAATATATGTATCGTTAATGTGCCCATTGCCGTACGGCGAGACGCATTTCACATTTCCGCATATTTCAAAATTATAAATTATATCGTTTAACTGCCCGGTTGATAAGCCGCCCATACTCTCACCCTCAAAAACCAAATATAAAACAAAAATAATTATACCCTAATTGATTCTATAATAAAATATAAAAAAAGTCTAATTTATTTTGAAAACGGTCAAAAATTGACGATAATGTTAATTATTTATGTGTTTCAATAATATTTATTAACTGTTCTTTCGGAATAAATCCTACACTCTGGTCTATTTTTTCGCCGTTTTTGAAGAATAGGAGCGAGGGGATACTTTGTATACCGAATTCTGCGGCAAGTTCTTGGTTCATATCGGTATCGGCTCCGAAAACATCAACAACGCCGTCAAATTCATCTGATATTTCTTCAAGCACGGGAGCTAACATTCTGCAAGGTCCGCACCATTCGGCAGAAAAATCAAGTATCGCAAACTCACTCTTTAAAACCTCGTCTATATTATTGTTTCTGATTTCTTTAATCATAATTTTGCTCCTTTTTGTTTAAATATTTAACAGCTGATAAAGCGGCAGAATTTCCTTGTCCCGCGGCTTTTATAAACTGATACGGCTGACCCGCAATATCGCCGCAGGCAAAGCACCCGCTTATATTGGTACACATATTTATGTCAACTTTTATGTGATTGCCTGACATTTCAAGACCGGGTACAAGTCTGTTAGGCGCAATGCTGTCGCGGATTATAAAGACGCCGTCAACCTCGTATGCGCTTTTGTCGGTGACAAGTTTTTTTGTTCCGCAGTTATCAATTATTTTTTTCGGTATTTCGTCAATTATTTTAATTTTATTTGATAACCCTTCGGTTCTGCATTTTACGGGTAAGAAAATAACATTGCTTGCGATTTCGGAAAGATAATTTGCTTCTTCAACCGATTCCTCATTGTAACCGATAATTGCCGCCGATTTTCCTTTATAAAATTGTGCGTCGCAGGTCACGCAATAGCTCACGCCGTTCCCGAGGAGTCGTTCTTCGCCGTCTAATGTGTTGATTTGCGAAACGCCCGTTGCTATAATTACTGATTTTGCTTCATAGGTTATGTCAGAACATTGCAGAATAAAATAATCGCCCATTGAATAAACCGCCGAAACCTTTTCTTCGGTAATTTCAATTCCCATACCCGTTATATGAGAAATAAATTTTTCGGTCAGTTCGCTTCCCGTAATTTCAGGCAGTCCTGGATAGTTGTTTATCAAATGAGCCTTATTGATTTTTTCGCTTGAATTCTTTTTTCCGAGAAGTAATATCTTTTTATTACGTATTTTGCAGGTTATCGCAGCCGAAATGCCCGCAGGTCCCGTTCCGATTATTGCTACATCGAATTTTTCCATTTTATCGCCCTTTATATTTTCAGCCTTTCGTTAGGTATTATTCACGCAATAATTATATAATATAACATTCGACAATTCAATAACAAGTGGGTATGAAAAGTATATTTTTTGTTGACAAATCTGAGTTTAGGTTGTAATATAAGTCTATATGTTAAACACCGTGATCGGAATGAGTAATCGTAACAGGATTTTTCAGAGAGTGAATGTTTGGTGCAAATTCACATATCTTGCCGATGAAGCTATCCGTGAGTGTTGCCCGAAAGGGTTTACGGTTTTCCTCCGTTATAGGGAAGCGGGTTTTTACTTGGCAGAGTGCGGGTTTGTGCCCGAATTCAGGTGGTAACACGGATCATAAATTCGTCCTGAGCGTTTTTACGCTCGGGATTTTTATTTTAGGAGGTATTTGTTATGAAATATGAAATTCTTAAACTTTTGAACAAAAACGCAAGGTATTCAGCGGACGAAATTGCGATTATGCTGAATATAAGCACGGACGAGGTTAACGACAGCATAAAACAACTTGAAAAGGACGGATTGATTAGGGGATACAAAGCTGTAATAGATTGGGAAAAGCTCGACAGCGCTTACGTATCCGCCATAATCGAAATCAACGTAGTACCCAAAGTAGGCCTCGGTTTTGAAGAAGTCGCTGAAAAAATTATGAAATATCCTGAGGTTGAGTCAGTGTACTTAATGTCGGGCGTATACGACCTAAATGTTGTTGTTAAGGGAAAGACGCTGCACGACATTGCCCGTTTTGTAGCAAAGGAGCTTGCGACAATAGATTCTGTAACATCAACTACTACACATTTTGTTATGCGCAGGTATAAAGAAATGGACGTTGAACTTATAAGCGGCGAACAGGACGACAGGGGGCAGTTCTGGCTATGATAGATTACTCAAAATTTATTAATCCTACCGTAGCCGAAATAAAACCGTCAGGCATAAGAAAGTTTTTCGATATAGCCGCAACTATGAAAGATGTCATTTCACTCGGAGTCGGCGAACCTGATTTTCAAACGCCTTGGCAGATTCGCAAGGCGGGAATAGGCTCCCTTGAAAGAGGAAAAACCAAATACTCTTCAAATTGGGGTATTGCCGAACTCAGAGAGGAAATATCGCGTTATCTCAACCGAAAATACGGACTTACCTACAATCCCGAAAAGGAAGTTTTGGTTACTGTCGGCGGAAGCGAGGCAATAGATGCGTGTATACGCGCTGTCGTTTCTCCCGGAGAAGAAGTTATAATTCCGCAACCGAGCTACGTTTGTTACGAGCCTATTACTCGGCTTGCAGGCGGTGTTCCGATAATTATTGAAACAAAGGCGGAGGACGATTTCAAAGTAACCGCGGAGCAATTAAAAAATGCGATAACCGAAAAAACAAAACTGCTTATACTGCCTTATCCCTGCAACCCTACGGGAGCTATTATGGAAAGGGAAGACCTTGAAAGCATTGCGAAGATAATCCGTGAAAAAGATATTTTAGTTCTTTCGGACGAGATATATTCGGAACTTACATTCGCTAAAAATCCCCATATTTCAATAGCATCAATAGACGGTATGCATGAGAGAACAGTTGTGGTAAACGGCTTTTCAAAGTCATTTTCGATGACGGGTTGGCGCTTGGGTTATGCCTGCGGTCCGCGTGAAATTATGTCGCAAATAACAAAAATACATCAGTATGCTATTATGTGCGCTCCTACCACTTCGCAGTATGCGGCTATTGAAGCATTGCGGAATTGCGATGACGAAATCAAAAGAATGTACGACGAATATAATATGCGCAGAAGACTTATGGTTTCAGGCTTTAACAGGATCGGGCTTGAATGCCGCGAACCAAAGGGCGCGTTTTATGCATTCCCGTGCATTAAAGGCACAGGTATGGGCAGCGAGGAGTTCTGCGAAAAATTGCTTTACAGCAAAAATGTTGCAGTAGTGCCGGGCACCGCTTTCGGAGCAGGCGGCGAAGGCTTTATCAGGGCTTCATATTGCTATTCGACCGAACATATTAAAGAGGCAATAGAACGAATAGGCGAATTTGTTAAAGAAATAAAGAGTTAAAAAATCGGATGCCTGATGGCATCCGATTTTTATACAGCATTTGATTTTTTTCTTTGAGGTAACTGCGCTATTACAATAGCCGAAAAAACAAGCAAGCCGCCGATTATTTCGCGCACCGACATAGCATTACCTGCTATAAGCCAGCCGCCAAGCGCCGCAAATACGCTTTCAAGGCTCATTGCCATTGATGCAATAGCGGGTTCAGCGTATTTTTGACCGATTATTTGCAAAGTGTATCCTACGCCGCTTGACATAATTCCAAGGTAGAGAATTTGAAAAACAGCCGCGCTGATTTCGGTTATGCTGACGCTTTCAAAAATCAGCGAAACGATTCCCGAAATCAAACCGCAAACCACGAACTGAATAAACGACAGCTTAATTCCGCTTATGTTTTTGCCTAGGTTATCTATCGCAAGAATGTGGAAGGTAAAAGCAACCGCGCATAGCAAAATCATTAGGTCTCCAAGGTAAATTCCGCTTATTCCGCCGCTGAAACAGAGCATATATATACCGCCCAAAGCGATAACTACGCCTATCCACACAGGAAACGCAACTTTCTTTCCGCCTATTGCATAAAATATCGGAACAAGAATAACATATAGTGCGGTTAGAAAACCTCCGCGTGCTTCGCTGGCAGTTCCGCTCGGATATAGGGAAAGTCCCAACTGCTGAAAGTTTACCGACACGGCAAGCAGTATGCCGCATACCGTGCCGGAAATAAGCATACGTTTTTTTTCGATTTTATCTTCCGGTATTAATTTTTCTTTTGATTTAAGGCTTTTTACTATTATAACAACCAGCAAAAAAGCCGCGCCGACAAACGAGCGCATTGAATTGAATGCAAAAGACGGAATCAAATCAGACGCGTCGCTTTGCGCTACAAATGCAAGACCCCATATCAGTGAGGTAAGCACAAGAATTAAAGTACCTTTGATATTATTTTTGCTTTTTGAGTTCATTTTGATCTTCCTAAGTGGTATTATTATCGGATTATAGCACATTTTGGGGTTTTTGGCAAATAATATTAGGTAAAACAGTTGCTTTTTACGAAAAAAAAGGGTATCATATATAGGATTTAGCATATTTTGCAAATTTTCGGAGGAAAGAATGTTAGAATTGAAGAACATCTCTTTCAGCGCCGCTGCCGAAAGCGGCGAAAAAGAGATCATTAAAAACGTGAATTTAAAAATTGACGATGGCTTTGTAGTTATTACGGGACCTAACGGCGGAGGAAAGTCTACGCTTGCAAAAATAATTGCAGGGATTTTGAAACCGACCGACGGCAAAATTTTGCTCAACGGCGAGGATATTACCGATCTTTCAATAACCGAAAGAGCAAATAAAGGGATTAGCTTTGCTTTTCAACAGCCTGTCAGATTTAAGGGAATAACGGTTTTTGATTTGATTGGTATTGCCTCGGGTAAGAAAATAAGCATAAACGAAGCGTGTGATTATCTTTCACAGGTAGGTCTGTGCGCAAGGGAATATATCAACCGTGAGGTAAATGCGTCCCTGTCCGGCGGCGAGTTGAAACGTATTGAGATAGCTACCGTATTGGCGCGTGGAACGAAAATCTCTTTATTTGACGAACCCGAAGCGGGAATTGACTTGTGGAGTTTCGGCAGTCTGATAAATGTGTTTGAAAAAATGCATGAAAATCTCGGCGGTTCTATAATTATAATCTCGCATCAGGAACGTATTCTGAATATTGCCGACGAAATAATTGTGCTTGCCGACGGCAAGGTGCAATATCAGGGTAATAAAAACGAAGTGTTGCCTGAATTGTTAAATTCTGCCTCGGGCGCCTGTAAGGTGCTTGAAGAAAGTATGAAGGGGTGCTGAATATGAACAATACGGAGCAAATGCTTTTAAAAATAATTGCCGATATGGACGGCAAAACCGAAGGCGCTTATAATATACGCGCCAACGGCAAGCTCGCCGAAAGAAATGTTACCGAAAACATTGATATAAGAACAAAGGAAGACAAGCCGGGAATTGACATAATAATTCGCCCAAATACAGTCGGCGAAACGGTTCATATACCCGTTATAATCAGCGAAACCGGATTGGACGACCTTGTTTATAATGATTTTATAATCGGCGACAATTCCGATGTTACAATAGTTGCGGGCTGCGGAATTCATAACTGCGGCGATTTAGAATCACGGCACGACGGAATCCATACTTTTTTTGTCGGCAAAAACGCCCGCATAAAATATGTGGAGAGACATTACGGCGAGGGCGAAGGCTCAGGACAAAGGAATATGAATCCGACTACGATAGTCAACTTAGCCGAGGGCGGCTATATGGAAATGGAAACCAGCCAGATCTCAGGCATAAACTCGACTAACCGTATAACGAGGGCAACCGTCGGCGATAAGGCTTCGCTTGTAATTCACGAAAAAATTATGACCGACGGTGACCAGTTTGCAAAAACCGATTTTACTGTCGATTTAAACGGTAAGGGTTCAAGCGCAAATGTTGTATCAAGATCGGTTGCAAAGGAAAATTCCGGTCAAAAGTTTTTGTCAAAAATAAACGGCAACAATCTCTGCAACGGCCATACGGAGTGTGACGCAATAATTATGGACAACGGTCACGTGAGCGCTATACCCGAAATAACCGCAAACCATATTGACGCTTCGCTTATCCACGAAGCCGCTATAGGAAAAATAGCGGGCGAACAGCTTATAAAATTGATGACCCTCGGACTCACCGAAAAACAAGCCGAGGAGCAAATAGTAAGCGGCTTTTTAAAATAAAAAAATCTCCGATTCAGTCGGAGATTTTTACTGCTATTCGTATTTAAGATATACTTCGCCGTTATTTAAATTTTTCCAAAGAAATACGCCGTCTTCAAGCGTCATATAACTGTGCGGACTGTCTTCTTTGGGAATTGAAACCGAACCCGGGTTCATATACACAAAATCCTTTAAAACAGTACATTTCGGAATATGCGTATGACCGTTAAGTAAAATATCGCCCTCACAAAGCGGCGGCGGATTGTCGCAATTATATTTGTGTCCGTGCGTAGCGTATATTGCTCGGTTTTCTAATGGAATTACGGAATAATCGGAAAGAATAGGAAAGTTTAAAACCATTTGGTCAACCTCGCTGTCACAGTTTCCGCGTACACAGTAAATCTTTTCCTTTATGCAGTTAAGCATCTCTATTACCTTTTTCGGTGAATACTCGTCGGGCAAATCGTTTCTCGGACCGTGATACAGAATATCGCCGAGCAATAACATTCTGTCGGCTTTTTCCGACTTAAAGATCTCAATGAGTTTTTTGCAATAAAATGCCGAACCGTGTATATCCGAAGCTATAAGAAGTTTCATATAACATCCTCCTCGCCGAAGATAATATCACAAAATAATCCGTATGTCAAAATAAATATTGAAATATATGTCAATATGTTGTATAATCACTTTGAGATAGGTGCAATAGGAGGAAATAGATGAACTCCGAATGTTACAATAAGGTAACTGCCTGTATAGTTACTTATAATAATAAAAGCGAAGTTATCAGTGCATATCACTCATTGTTCGGTAAAACAATTAAATATCCGTTAAAATTGTATATTTCTGACAATGCTTCGTCAGACGGTACAGCCGATTGGTTTGCCGACAAAGAAAATGTCGAAGTTTTAAAACAAGGGAAGAACATCGGCTTCGGTGCGGCGCATAATGCGGTTCTCAAAGAACAAATAGGCGAGTATCATTTTGTTATTAATCCCGATATAATCGTTTCCGATGATGTTATATCCGAAATGGTTGATTTTATGGAAGAAAACCCAGATGTTGTTATGGCAATGCCTCGTATTTGCAATGCCGACGGGTCCGAGCAAAAACTTCCGAAAGAACGTCCTACATTTGTTAATTTGTTTTTAGGTCGTTTGGCACCGCTTGGCGGTATTTTCAGGCGGATCAGAAATAATTATGTCTGGGCTGATCGCAAAACAGATAAAGTAACGGAGATTGATTTTTGCTCGGGGTGCTTTTTTTGTATCAGAGGTTCAGCTTTCAAAGAATTAAACGGGTTTGACGAAAGGTATTTTATGTATCTTGAAGATGCAGACCTCACTATACGCGCAAAAAAGTTGGGGCGCGTCGTTATAGCTCCGCAGTTCAGCGTAACGCATATCTGGCACCGAGAGAGCGCAAAGAGTTTAAAATATTTATTTATTCATATTATATCGTCTTTTAAATTTCTTAATAAATGGAGGAGTTATAGGCAGTGAAAATTCTTATAACAGGATGCAAAGGTCAGTTGGGTAACGAATTGCAAAGCATTATTAAAACGGGGAGCGGCGAAATAGGCCCCGTTTCAGCTCCGATTGTCGGCGCGGAGGTAATTCCCGTTGATATTGATACTTTGGATATAACCGACCTTTCTGATGTTATGGCTTTTGTTACGGAGAAAAAGCCTGACGTTATAATCAATTGTGCCGCAATGACGAATGTGGACGGCTGTGAAAGCGATTATCAGACGGCGTTCAAGGTTAATGCAATAGGCGTGCGTAATCTGGCTATGGCGGCTGAAAAAGTATCTGCAAAGCTCGTTCACGTTTCAACAGACTATGTCTTCGCCGGCAACGGTTCAAAACCTTATGTTGAATGGGAGATTATCAACCCACAGAGCATATACGGTTCTTCAAAAGCTCTCGGTGAGAAATACGCTATGGCTTTTTGCAGTAAGTTTTTTATTGTAAGAACCTCTTGGCTATACGGTTATATAGGGAAAAATTTTGTAAAAACGGTAAGACGCGTTATTCGCGAAAAGGGCAGTATTACCGTTGTTAACGATCAAGTAGGCAATCCGACTAACGCAAACGACCTTGCGTATCATATTTTAAAATTGATAAATACCGAAGAATACGGTATTTATCATTGCACAGGCAACGGCGAATGCTCGTGGTATGAGTTTGCGAAAAAGATTGCCGAGTATTCGGGATTTCCGGATACGGTTAAGCCGTGTACGACGGCGGAATATAACAGTCCCACAAAACGCCCTGCTTATTCTTCTTTGATGAATTTAGCGTTGGAGTGCAGCGTGGGCGACGAAATGCGCGATTGGCAAATTGCCTTAAAAGAATATATTTCAAAAGTGGAGGATTAGTATGAAAAAATATTTAGTCACCGGAGGAGCAGGTTTTATCGGTTCTAATTTTGTCATCTATATGCTGAATAAATATGACGATGTCGAAATTATTAATGTTGATAAACTGACCTATGCCGGCAACCTCGAAAATTTAAAGAGTGTTGAAAACAACCCGCGTTATAGCTTTGTTCAGGCTGATATATGCGATAAAGAGGCTATTTCAAAGATTTTTGCTGAGAACGACATTGACTATGTTGTAAATTTTGCAGCCGAGAGCCATGTTGACCGCAGTATAACAAACCCCGAAATATTTGTTCAGACAAATGTTGAAGGAACCGTTAATATGCTTCAATGTGCCAAAATCGCTTGGCAAACAGGCGATGATGAGTACAAGGAAGGCGTAAAATATCTTCAAGTTTCAACCGATGAAGTGTATGGCACATTGGGTGCGGAGGGTTATTTTATGGAGACAACTCCGCTTGATCCTCATTCGCCGTATTCGGCTTCAAAGGCTTCTGCCGATATGTTTGTTAAGGCTTTCGGAGATACTTACAAATTCCCGATCAATATTACACGCTGTTCAAACAACTACGGACCTTATCAGTTCCCTGAAAAGTTAATCCCGCTTATTATGAACAATACTCTCAAACACAAGGATTTGCCTGTTTACGGCGACGGTATGCAGATACGTGACTGGCTGTATGTTGAAGACCATTGTAAAGCAATAGATATGGTTATACGCGACGGCAAGCTCGGTGAAGTATACAATGTCGGCGGTCACAACGAGCGTCCGAACATTTTCATTGTTAAGTCGATTATTGAATACATCAAAGAGAATGTTGACAGCGAAGTCGGCGAGCATATGATTAAGCACGTCACAGACCGTAAGGGTCACGACCGCCGTTACGGAATTGATCCTCAGAAGATCAAGGACGCGCTCGGCTGGTATCCCGAAACCTGTTTTGAAGTCGGTATTAAAAAGACGCTGAAATGGTATCTTGACAATCAGGATTGGGTCAAGAATGTTACCAGCGGTGAATACACCAAGTATTATGACAAGATGTATAGCGGAAAGAAGGAACTTTAATGGGAAAGTTTAATTTCATTAAAACCGATATTGACGGCGTCATTATAGTTGAACCCACCGCTTACGGCGACAGCAGAGGTTACTTTATGGAAACCTATCAGCGCGAAGATTTCATAAAGGGCGGCATTGACGTCGAGTTTGTTCAGGACAACCAGTCTATGTCAACCAAAGGCGTTCTCCGCGGTCTTCATTTTCAGAAGCAATTTCCTCAGTCTAAATTAGTTCGTTGCATAAAAGGCGAGGTCTTCGATGTAGCGGTCGATTTGCGCCCTGGAAGTCCGACATACGGCAAATGGGAGGGAGTTTTGCTGACCGAAGAGAACAAACGCCAATTCTTTATTCCGAAAAATTTTGCACACGGTTTTTTGGTTCTTTCAGATGTCGCGGAGTTTGTGTATAAGGTTGACGATTTTTATCATCCTAACGATGAGGGCGGTCTGATGTGGAACGATCCCGATATAGGAGTTGAATGGCCTATTCCTGACGGTCTTGAAATAAAACTTTCCGATAAGGACAAGCTGCATCCGCCTTTTAAGAATAAGTAATATAATTTTATCGGTGTCGGCGTTTTGCCGACACTTTTTTTATTCATTTTAATTGCATATATTGCTTGAAAAGAATCGACTGTTAGTGTATAATATAATCGCATAATTATGAAAGTGGGTGCATTATGACACGTAAAGTGGCAAGGGAAGAAGCCTTTATTTTAATTTTCGAGAAAATGTTTAATAACGATACACCGCAAGATCTGTTGTTATTGGCTGCCGAGGTTCGCGATATTAAATATGACGATTATGTTAAAGAAGTGTTTTTCGGTGTGTACGATAAAGTTTGCGAACTTGACGAGATAATATCGAACAACGCTATCGGCTGGCGTATCGAGAGAATTTCAAAGGTTTCGCTTGCAATTCTGCGCCTTGCCATTTATGAGATAAAATATATGGAACAAATACCTGAATCGGTATCAATAAACGAGGCTGTTGAACTGTGTAAAAAATACGCAACAAAGGACGATTCGGCTTTTGTAAACGGTATACTCTCGACGGTTGTAAAAAACGATGCCGTTAAATAATGCAATCACCGTAAAACAACTAAATTTATACGTAAAAACGTTACTTGAAGGCGACAGACGTTTAAGCTCGGTTGTTGTTGCAGGAGAAATATCGAATTTCAAAAACCATTATGCAAGCGGGCATTTGTATTTTACCCTTAAAGACAGTGAGGCGGCAATCAGGTGCGTAATGTTCCGTTCGTCGGCCGTGCGTTTGAGATTTGTTCCGAAAGACGGTTCAAAAGTTGTTTTGCGCGGGCATATATCGCTGTATGAAAAGAACGGTCAATATCAATTTTACGCTGATGAAATGAGTGAAGACGGTCTTGGCGATATTTCACTGCGCTTTGAACAACTGAAAGAGAAATTGAGTAAAGAAGGTCTTTTCGACCCAGAAAATAAGCGCCCAATACCGCGTTTTCCTATGTCGATTGCGGTAATCACCTCGCAAACGGGGGCGGCTGTGCAGGATATAATAAATATCCTTTCTCGGCGTTGGCCTGTTGCACAAATAGTATTGTGTCCTGTATCTGTCCAAGGTGAGTTGGCTGTACCTGAAATGCTTTCGGCGCTTGAACGGGTTTACTCTCTTGATAGTGTTGAACTTATAATTATCGGACGCGGCGGCGGCTCAGCGGAAGATTTATGGTCATTTAACGATGAACGGTTGGCACGTAAAATCTACGAATCGCCCGTTCCTGTCATATCTGCCGTGGGTCACGAAACTGATTTTACAATATGCGACTTTGTTTCAGATCTCCGCGCACCGACTCCTTCGGCTGCTGCTGAACTCGCAGTGCCCGACTCACGTGAAATTATTGAAAAATTGAAAAGATACGAGTCAATAATGCTGACTTCGCTCAGAAAGACATACAATTATCAGGAAGTGTGCTTGAAAGCTGTATTAAACAGCAATATTTTTAAAAATCCTGTTGAAAATTTGGTTGAGCAGCGCACCCAGCGCGTTGATAATGCAGTCGAAAAACTCTGCAATTTGTTTGACAGCCGCGTTTCTTTTCTTGAAAACAAGTGTATGCGCCTTACAGCAAAACTTGATACGCTCAGTCCGTTAAAAGTAATGAACAGGGGATACTCATTGGTCTCTAAGAATGATTTTTTGGTTAGATCGGTCGATGATGTAAACGCGGGCGAGAATATCAGCATTAAATTATCCGACGGTACGATCAAATGTACGATAACAGATAAGGAGAAAGACGATGCCCGAAAATAATGTTGATTTTGAAAAAGTAATTGAAGAACTTGAAAAAACTGTTGAAAAACTCGAAAACGGCGACTGCGGTTTGGAAGAATCAATTAAACTATTTGAAAAGGGAATTGAGCTTTCTAAAACATGCCGCGATTGTCTTGAAAACGCGCGCAAGCGAATAATCACGCTTACCGACGCGGAAAATGAGGCTTTGAAGAATGAACAATAATGGTTTTATTATAAATAAGGAAGAAATTGACCGCAGATTAATGCTGATATTTTCGGACGAAAATTGCGGTGATAATGCCGCATTTAAGGCTGCGGGATACAGTATTCTCAACGGCGGAAAAAGGGTTAGACCTATTTTGCTTTTGGAGTTTTACCGTATGTGCGGCGGCGACAATGATGAGGCTTATTCATTCGCGTTGGCGCTTGAAATGATACATACATATTCCCTCATACACGATGATCTGCCTTGTATGGACAATGACGATATGCGGCGTGGGCGACCTTCGTGCCATAAAGCATACGGCGAGGATATGGCGCTTCTTGCGGGCGACGCATTACTCACACTTGCTTTTAAAACCGCTTCAACCGTAAAAACTATTCCTGCCGACAGGGTTGTTAAAGCAATCGGTTTTCTTGCCGAAATGTCAGGAATTTCAGGAATGATCGGCGGTCAGGTGACCGACCTTAACATCGAAAACAGCGCAGCTCCCATTGAAGTAGTCCGTGATATGTATTTGAAAAAAACGGGCGCGCTTTTAAAGGCTGCTTCATCGATAGGGTGTATTCTTGCGGGCCGTGAAGATATGGTTGAAAAGGCAGGCGAATATGCCGATAATGTCGGTCTTGCGTTTCAAATTATTGATGACATTCTCGATAAAACAGCCGATGAAAAACTGTTCGGTAAACCGATAGGCAGCGACGATAAAAACCAAAAAACAACGTATGTTTCTAAATACGGCTTGGAGCAATCGAAAAAAATTGCTGCCGAACTTACGGAAAACGCGCTCAAAATTCTTGATAAATTTGACGGAGACAGTTCAGAGCTGAAACGTATAACAAACGAGCTTCTTGACAGAAAGTATTAAAGGAATGTTATTATAATTGGAGTATAAGGTGTTGGGCAAAATCAAATCGCCCGAAGATGTAAAAAAACTTAATAAAAATGAAATTAATATACTTTGCTCCGAAATACGTAGCTGTATAATTGATACCGTTTCAAAAAACGGCGGACATCTTGCTTCTAATCTAGGCACAGTTGAATTGACGGTTGCTTTGCACCGTGCCTTTAATTCGCCGCAGGACGCTGTTATTTTCGATGTCGGTCATCAATCATATTCTCATAAGCTGCTGACAGGTAGGTTTGAGAAGTTTTCAACATTGCGTACCGAAGGCGGAATATCCGGTTTTATGCGTCCCGACGAAAGTGAGCATGATCCGTTTGTCACGGGACACAGCAGTAATTCAATTTCGGCGGCGTACGGCATTTACCGTGCGAAAAAACTCAACGGCGAAAAAGGTACTGCTGTTGCGGTAATCGGCGACGGGGCGATGACAGGCGGTATGGCGTATGAGGCGCTTAACAACGTCGGCAGCGGAAGAAATAATATGATCGTTGTTCTTAATGACAACAAAATGTCAATTTCGCGGAATGTCGGTGCAATAGCCCGTATTCTGACAAATATGAGAACTAAACCTCGTTATCATCATTTAAAGTTTGCTACAACGCGCTTTTTAAATAAAATACCGTTAATTGGTAAACCGCTGAATAATTTTTTATTTGCCGTAAAGGAATCTATTAAAGGAATTGTATACAGAAACAACATTTTCTCTTCTATGGGATTTAATTATCTAGGCCCTGTTGACGGGCATAATGTGGAAGCAATGGAGTCGCTGTTCAGAATTGCTCAGGACTATTCGCGCCCCTCGCTCATACACGTTATAACAACAAAAGGAAAAGGATATTCATTTGCCGAAAGCAGTCCTAAAAGCTATCACGGCGTATCGCCGTTTGATGTTGACAGCGGCGCTTCGCATCCCGGCAAATTGACCTATTCCGATATTGCGGGAAAAACGCTTTGCGATATTGCGGAAAACGACGACAAGATTTGTGCCGTTACAGCCGCTATGGCTGACGGCACGGGGCTTACCGAATTTTCGGCTAAATACAGAAATCGCTTTTTTGACGTCGGCATTGCCGAACAGCACGCTGTTACCTTTGTTGCCGGTCTTGCCGCAGGCGGTATGAAGCCGTTTTTTGCAGTTTATTCTTCCTTTTTACAGCGCGGATATGACCAAATAATACACGACGCCGCCATAGCGCATCTTCCGATAAAGCTGCTTGTTGACAGGGCAGGCATTGTCGGCGAGGACGGCGAAAGCCATCAGGGAATTTTCGATGTTTCGTATTTAACAACAGTTCCCGGTATAACGATATATTCGCCGTGTTATTATGACGAATTAAGTGAAACAATAAAGAAAGTATCTAAAAACAACGAGCTTACGGCGGTGAGGTATCCGCGCGGTTGTGAAATGAACAACAGCGAATACAGTTACGGCGGCGATGATTTTACCGTTATAGGCGGCGGCTGTAAAAAAGCAATCGTAACATACGGAAGACTTTTTTCAAATGCATTGCCCGTTAAGAAAATATATCCCGATGTGGATATTATTAAGCTCAATAAAATATATCCTATATCGGACAGCCTCGTTAAAACATTGTTGCAATATAATGCGTTGCACTTCTTTGAAGAAAATGTTAAAAGTGGCGGTATAGGCGAGCATATCAGCCTGAAACTTGCGGAAAATTCTTATAAGGGTCATTACTGCGTTCACGCAATACCCAATGAATTTGTGCCGTCGGCAAAGGTTTCCTCCGCATTAAAGAAATACGGATTGGATACCGATTCAATGATTAAATTTGTAAAAGAGGACTTTGATGAGTGATAAAATCAGACTTGACAATGCAGTCGTAAACGGCGGATTTGCCGAAAGCCGTGAAAAGGCCAAGGCGCTTATAATGTCGGGCATTGTCTATGTCAACAACCAAAAGTCGGACAAACCAGGGGCTTCCGTAAAACCGGACGACATAATAGAGGTTCGCGGTGAAACACTAAAATATGTCAGCCGCGGAGGATTGAAGCTGGAAAAGGCTGTTAATTCTTTTTCGTTGTCACTTAAAGGCGCTGTTTGCGCAGATATAGGCGCGTCTACGGGCGGCTTTACCGACTGTATGCTTCAAAACGGCGCTTCTAAGGTCTATGCTATTGATGTCGGATACGGTCAGCTTGCTTGGAAGCTGCGTACCGATAGCAGGGTTGTAAATCTTGAAAGAACAAATTTTCGCTATGTTACCGAGGAGCAAATACCCGATAAACTCGATTTTGCTTCGGTTGATGTTTCCTTTATTTCGCTTTCGCATATACTTCCTGTAATGCGCAACCTGCTTAAAGAAAACGGGCGCTCGGTTTGCCTTATAAAACCTCAGTTTGAAGCAGGCAGGGAAAATGTCGGCAAAAAGGGAGTTGTGCGCGACCGTTCGGTACATATTGCCGTTATCAATAAAATTATCGGCTTGCTTTCGGAAAATAAGTTTTCTCTTTTAGGACTTGATTTTTCGCCTATAAGAGGGCCAGAGGGCAATATTGAGTATCTGTGCTATATCGAAAAAAGCGATACCCCCGAAAATCTTTGCAATGTTACTGCCGAAGAAGTGGTGGACGCATCGTATTCGGCGTTTAATTAACAGTTATTATGATAGGAGTGAGAATATGAAGGTAGCAGTGCTTCCTAATCTTGATAAAAGAGGTTCGGCAGAAACGGTTGAACGTCTTGGAAAATTTCTGAAAAGCGAGGGAATAGAAGCCTTTATACCCGAAAATATCTGCTCACCTAATTTCAAAGGTCTTCCCGAAGACGAGTTATATAAATCTGCCGATATTGTAATAGCCATAGGCGGCGACGGCACTATTATTCGCTATGCCAAAAGGGCGGCGCTTAACGATAAGCCTGTGCTGGGAATAAACGCAGGCAGAGTAGGATTTCTTGCAAACGTTGAACAGAACGAGCTTAACCTGCTTTCAAAACTTAAAAACGGCGGATATAAAATCGAACCGCGTATGATGCTTAACGTGAAAATATGTGAAAACGGCAAAACCGTCAGCGAATACAATGCCCTGAACGACGCGGTCATAACAAGCGGCTTTATATCACGTATAGTTGATATTTCGGCTTATGTGTCGGGCGATGCAATAAATTACCGTGCCGACGGCTTAATAATTTCAACGCCGACGGGGTCTACCGCTTATTCAATGTCGGCAGGCGGTCCTATAATCGACCCCTGCACAGAAAATATATGTATAACGCCGATATGCTCGCATTCGCTTTCGGCAAAACCGATACTTTTGAGCGCCAACACTCTAATAAAACTCAAAGCTCACTCAAAGAAACGCACCGAGATTTTTCTTACGGTTGACGGCAGAAAAGTTGCAAATATAAAACCTTATACGGACATTTATATAACAAAATCAGATAAGAGCGCAAAACTTGTCAGGCTTAATGAGCGTTCTTTTTATAAAACACTATCGTATAAATTTTCAGATGGCAGGGGTGTTTACAGGTGAAAGGCACAAGACAGTCAAAAATTCTTGAACTGATTAACAATAAGGTTATCATCACTCAGGAGGAACTTCAAAGCGAACTTGAAGCCTTAGGTTTCAACGTTACGCAATCGACGGTGTCGCGCGATATTAAAGAACTGAAAATCATCAAGGGTCACGATTCCGTCGGCAATTACCGATACATATCGGTTCAGCCGTCGGCAGTGCACGGTCAATCTTCCGAACAGTACCGCGAAATGTTTTCACATTCGGTCAAATCGGTTGATTATGCGCTTAACAATGTTGTCATTAAGTGCTATACGGGTATGGCGTCGAGCGTTTGCGTAGCTGTTGACTCATTGTTTAACGATATGATGATAGGCTCCTTGGCAGGCGACGACACAATAATTGTTGTAACTGCCGACGAAGAACATTCTGTCAGACTTACCGATGAATTGAAAAAGATGATATAACGGCGGTGAAACGATGTTAAAGTATCTCCATATCGAAAACATTGCCGTTATTGAAAAATCGGATATAGAGTTTTCTTCGGGATTTAACGTTTTGACAGGCGAAACAGGCGCAGGCAAATCAATTATTATTGACGCTATCAACGCGGTTCTCGGCGAGCGAACTTCAAAAGAGCTTATACGCGCGGGATGTGATACGGCTCAGGTTTCTGCGGTTTTCGGTTCGTTAGACCCTGTCACAATACAAACTCTTGCAGAAAACGGAATTGAGCCCGATGACGACGGAAATATTGTTATTTTCAGACGTCTGAGTAATACAGGCAAAAATATTATCCGTGTAAACGGGGTGCCTGTCACCGCCGGCATTTTGAAAACAATTTCAAAGAATTTGATAAATATACACGGTCAGCACGACAATCAAAGTTTGCTCAATCCTGACAATCATTACATATACATTGACGCTGTTGCCGATGATAAAAACGAAATTGAGAGTTATTATTCCGAATTTAAAAGATTTAATCAAATAAGGCGTGAACTTAACGGAATAGAAACCGATGAGGACGAAAAGCAACACAAAAAAGAGCTTCTTAAATATCAGATTGACGAATTAAGCGCGGCTGACATCAAAATCGGTGAAATTCAGGAATTAAAGCAAAGGCTTACCGAAGCGCGTGATTTTGAACGCAACATCGGTCTTATAAACTCGGCAGCATTGGCAATTAACGGAAACGATGAACTTGACGGCGTTACAACATTGCTTGAAACTGCCGTTAAAGATATAGCGGCAACGGGTCTTAAAAGATTTGACGGCGCCATATCGCAAATCACCGACGCTCTTAACAGCTTAAAAGCGACAGGCGAAGATCTGCGCCGATTTGTTGAAGACGAGGATACCTCAGAATATGACGCGGATTTGATCGGCGAAAGGCTTGATCTTCTCCAAAAATTTATGCGAAAATACGGGGATACCGAGCAAAAAATGCTTGATTATCTTGAAAATGCGCAAAAAGCGTTAAATGATATTGAATTTTCCGATGAAAGAGTTTTGCAGCTTTCAGAGGAGTTGGACGCCTCGACTGAAAAATTGGTATCCCTTGGCAAAGCACTTACCAAAGTCCGTAAAACAGCGTCCGAGGCTTTTGAAAAAAGCGTTTGCGAAGTTTTAAAATACCTAAATATGCCGAATGTCCGTTTTGCCGTACAATTCGAGAAAAGCAGATACACTAAGAACGGGTGCGACAATATAGAATTTTTAATTTCGGCAAACGCCGGCGAAAACTTAAAGCCGTTGCATAAAATAGCGTCGGGCGGTGAATTGTCACGTGTAATGCTTGCTATAAAAAGTGTTCTTGCTGATAAAGATACGGTTGAATCGCTGATTTTCGATGAAATTGATACAGGAATAAGCGGTTATGCCGCAGGCAAGGTCGGAATACAGCTTAAACGCGTTTCGCTAAATCGTCAGGTTATATGCGTTACGCATCTTCCGCAAATTGCCGCTATGGCAGATAACCACTTGCTTATCAGTAAAAGTGAGCGTGACGGAAAGACGTTTACCGATGTTTCGGCATTGGAGTATAACGAACGGGTCGGCGAGATTGCCCGTATGATGGCGGGAACGGAATTAACAGAAAATTTATTTAACTCCGCTAAGGAGTTACTTGATAGGAGTTTGAACGATGAAAATTTATGATGAACTTGTTGCCAGAGGACTTATAGCTCAGGTAACTGATGAGGACGAAATCAAAGAGATGATAAATAACGGTAAGGCTGTTTTTTATATCGGCTTTGACCCGACGGCTGACAGTCTGCACGTAGGTCATTTTATGGCGCTGTGTCTTATGAAACGGTTGCAGATGGCAGGAAACAGACCTATTGCGCTTATAGGCGGCGGTACAGGTTATATCGGCGATCCCTCGGGCAGAACGGATATGCGCTCTATGATGACACCCGAGCAAATACAACATAACTGCGACTGCTTTAAAAAGCAAATGAGCCGTTTTATTGAGTTCGGAGAGGGCAAAGCGCAAATGGTCAACAACGCCGACTGGCTGTTGAAATTAAACTATATCGACTTGCTTAGAGACGTTGGCTCGTGCTTCTCGGTCAATAATATGCTGCGCGCCGAATGTTATAAGCAGAGAATGGAAAAAGGTCTCAGCTTTTTGGAATTCAATTATATGATAATGCAGAGCTACGATTTTTACCATCTCTACAAGGAATACGGCTGCAATATGCAGTTCGGCGGCGACGATCAGTGGTCTAATATGCTCGGCGGAACCGAGTTGATACGCAGGAAACTCGGTGAAGACGCGTATGCTATGACTATCACACTGTTGCTTAATTCAGAGGGCAAAAAAATGGGCAAAACCGTCGGAGGTGCCGTATGGCTCGACCCCGAAAAAACCTCGCCTTATGAGTTTTATCAGTATTGGCGCAACGTGGCTGACGCAGACGTGCTCAAATGCATACGTATGCTTACGTTCCTGCCTCTCGAACAGATTGATGAAATGGACTCTTGGGAGGGCAGTCAGTTAAATACGGCAAAGGAAATCCTTGCCTATGAGCTTACCAAACTTGTTCACGGAGAAGAAGAAGCGGAAAAGGCTCAGGCAACCTCGCGTGCAATATTCTCAGGCGGCGGTTCGCACGAAAATATGCCTTCTACCGTCTTGACAGAAGACGACTTTTCAGACGGTGAAATAGGAATACTTGATATTATGCTTAAAGCTAATCTTATATCTTCAAAGGGTGAGGGCAGACGTCTTGTTCTACAAGGCGGCGTCAGCCTGAATGACGATAAGGTAACCGATCCTGCATTGCGTATTGCCCGTAACGCTTTTTCGGAAGATGTTATAGTCAAAAAGGGCAAAAAGATTTACCATAAATTTGAAATAAAATAGTATTATGTCATTATTTATATAGATTTATGCATTTTAGGTATTGCAAAATCGAAAGAACTATGTTAAAATATTAACAAATCGAAGGTAACAAGCAAATAAAATGTCGAATACCTTTGTATATCAATACTATTTAAGGAGAACTGAAAATGGAAAACGCAAAGAATTATCCTATTGTGGACAGCGTTGAAGCGCTTGAAGAAGCGTTAAAACGTGTAAAAGCAGCACAGGAGAAGTTTGCAACATACTCGCAGGAGCAGGTTGACAAAATCTTTTTGGCTGCGGCTTCCGCTGCTAACAAGGCTCGTATACCGCTTGCCAAGCTCGCAGTTGAAGAAACAGGTATGGGTGTAGTTGAAGATAAGGTTATCAAGAACCACTATGCCGCTGAATACATTTACAATGCTTACAAAAACACAAAAACCTGCGGCGTTGTAGAAGAAGATAAAGCATACGGCATAAAGAAGATTGCCGAGCCTATCGGTGTTGTTGCTGCGGTTATTCCGACTACCAACCCGACTTCAACCGCTATCTTTAAGACTTTGATCTCTCTTAAAACACGTAACGGTATTATAATCAGCCCGCATCCCCGCGCAAAGGGTTCGACTATTGCGGCTGCAAAGACCGTTCTTGAAGCCGCCGTTGCGGCAGGTGCTCCCGAAGGTATTATCGGTTGGATAGATGTACCTTCGCTTGATATGACCAACCTTCTTATGAAGGAAGCTGACATTATTCTTGCAACAGGCGGTCCCGGAATGGTTAAAGCCGCATATTCAAGCGGAAAACCCGCCCTCGGCGTCGGTGCAGGTAATACTCCTGCTATTATTGATGATACCGCTGATATATTGCTTGCGGTTAACTCGATAATCCATTCTAAAACCTTTGATAACGGTATGATCTGCGCGTCTGAGCAGTCTGTTATCGTTTTGGATAAGGTATACAAAGCTGTTAAGAACGAATTTAAAGCAAGAGGCTGCTATTTCCTTAATGATGAAGAAATCGAAAAGGTAAGAAAGACTATAATAATCAACGGCGCACTTAACGCAAAGATAGTAGGTCAAAAGCCTGTTAAAATTGCTGCTCTTGCCGGCGTTACCGTTCCCGAGGAAACTAAAATTCTTATCGGTGAAGTTGAGAGCGTTGAGCTTTCAGAGGAGTTTGCTCACGAGAAACTTTCGCCTGTACTTGCAATGTATAAAGCTAAGAACATTGAAGACGCTTTCACAAAAGCCGAGCATCTTATTGCTGACGGCGGATACGGTCACACATCTTCAATTTATCTTAACGCAATAACCGAGAAGGAAAAACTTGCAGAGTTCGCAGAGAGAATGAAGACCTGCCGTATTCTTGTAAATACTCCGTCTTCTCAGGGCGGTATCGGCGACCTTTACAACTTCAAACTTGCTCCTTCTCTTACACTCGGCTGCGGCTCTTGGGGCGGCAACTCCGTGTCTGAGAACGTAGGTGTTAAACATCTTTTGAACATAAAAACCGTTGCCGAGAGGAGAGAGAATATGCTTTGGTTCAGAGCACCTCAAAAAGTATATATGAAGAAAGGCTGTCTGCCTGTTGCCCTTAGCGAGTTAAAGAACGTAATGGGCAAGAAAAAGGCATTCATCGTTACCGATAGTTTTCTGTTCAATAACGGATATACAAAACCGATAACCGATAAGCTGGACGAAATGGGAATTCAGCACGCAACATTCTCCGATGTTGCTCCCGACCCGACCTTGCAGTGCGCTCAAAAGGGTGTTGAACAAATGAAAGCCTTTGCGCCTGATACGATCATTGCAATCGGCGGCGGCTCAGCTATGGACGCCGCTAAGATAATGTGGGTTCTTTACGAGCATCCCGAGGCTGACTTTATGGATATGGCAATGCGCTTTATGGATATACGCAAGAGAGTATACACGTTCCCCAAGATGGGTGAAAAGGCGTACTTTATCGCTATTCCTACATCAGCCGGTACAGGTTCTGAGGCAACGCCGTTTGCTGTTATTACCGATGCTACAACAGGTATTAAATATCCGCTTGCCGATTATGAGTTAATGCCGAATATGGCTATAATTGACGCTGATATGCATATGACCGCTCCTAAGGGTCTTACAGCCGCTTCCGGTATTGACGCGGTTACACACTGTCTTGAAGCCTATGCCGCAATGCTGGCAACAGACTATACTGACGGTCTTGCACTCCGCAGTCTGAAAATGATATTTGAATATCTGCCGCGCGCTTACGATAACGGTCCTAACGATCCTGTTGCACGTGAGAAAATGGCTAATGCCGCAACAATGGCAGGTATGGCTTTTGCGAATGCATTCCTCGGCGTATGCCACTCTATGGCGCATAAGCTCGGAGCTTTCCACCACTTGCCTCACGGCGTTGCAAACGCTTTGATGATAGACGAGGTTCTCCGCTTCAATGCAAGCGAGGTTCCGCCTAAAATGGGTACGTTCTCGCAGTATGATCATCCGCATACCCTTGCGCGTTATGCAGAGGTTGCTGATTACCTCGGCATCAAGGGCAAGAATGACACCGAAAAGCTCGAAAATCTCATTAAGGCTATTGATGATCTTAAAGACCGTGTTGGAATTAAGAAGACGATTAAAGACTACGGTATTGATGAAAAAGACTTCCTTGACCGTCTTGACGATATGGTTGAGCAGGCATTCGATGACCAATGCACAGGTGCTAACCCGCGTTATCCGCTTATGAGTGAAATCAAGCAGATGTACCTTAATGCATATTACGGAACACACGAAAAAGTCTGAGTCCGTATCTTAACACATTAAAATCGACGTATTTTACGCAGAAATGGAGATTATTATGAAGTTAGATAAGATTATCGCAGTAAGGACAGGAAAAACAATCTATAAGGACGGCGACAAGGTAGTTAAAGTATTTGACAGCGACTACTCAAAAGCCGACATTCTTAACGAAGCCCTTAATCAGGCAAGAATCGAGGAAACAGGTCTTAATATACCTAAGATTCTCGGCGTTGATATGATCGAAGGCAAATGGGCAATTATCAGCGAATATATCAGCGGCAAAACAATGGCACAGCTTATGGCTGAAAATCCTGACAAGTTTGACGAATATCTTGAAAAATTCGTTGATATTCAGATTGAGGTACAGAGCCACAAAGCGCCTTTGCTTAACAAGCTAAAAGACAAAATGAACAGAAAGATTAGCGCTGCCGAGCTTGACGCGACTACGCGTTACGAGCTTCACACCAGACTTGAAGGTATGCCTAAGCACGATAAGGTTTGCCACGGTGATTTCAACCCCTCAAACATAATCATTTCAGAAGACGGCACCCCGTATATTTTGGACTGGTCGCATGCTACACAGGGTAATGCCTCGGCAGATGTTGCCAGAACATATCTGCTTTTCTGGCTTGACGGAAATATTGAGGGCGCTAATAAGTACCTTGACCTTTTCTGCAAGAAGACCGATACCGCTAAGCAATATATTCAGAAGTGGCTTCCTATCGTTGCGGCATCACAGTCCGTTAAAGGAAATGAAAAAGAACGCGAATTCCTGCTTTCTTGGGTTGACGTTGTAGATTACGAATAATATTTTAGTGTGGCAGGTTTCATACCTGTCACACTGTAATACTTAGTTCCCGACGCATTATAGAAAAAACATAGAATGAACGCCGTTGTTTTCACAGCGGCAGAATGGAGTATTTTATGAAAATTACTGTTTGCATTGGAAGTTCCTGCCATTTAAAGGGTTCAAGACAGGTTGTTGAAGAACTTCAATATCTTATTTCCGAAAACAACCTTAAAGACAAGGTAGAACTCGGCGGCACATTTTGTATGAATAACTGTCAAAAAGGCGTTTGTGTTACAGTTGACGATAAGCTGTTCTCGCTCACACCTGAGACCACTAAGGATTTTTTTGACAAGGAAGTTTTATCGGCAGTTAATGCATAATAAAGTATCTGACGCCTGCCGTATGACTTGTTTACGGCGGGTGTTTTTAAAATTATTTATAAGGATTGACTACTATAATGGCAGAATTTCTTAAACTTAAAAAGTCTAACTGTAAAAACTGTTATAAGTGCATACGTCATTGTCCTGTTAAATCTATAAGATTTTCGGGAAATCAGGCGCATATAGTCGGCAATGAATGTATACTTTGCGGTCATTGCTTTGTTGTTTGCCCTCAAAACGCGAAAGAAATTGCAGATGATACCGAGAGAGTACAGGTTATGATCGAATCAGGAGTTCCTGTAATTGCAAGCCTTGCACCGTCTTTTATAGCAAATTATGACGGCGTGGGTTTTGAGGAACTGCGCGACGGACTGAAAAAGTTAGGCTTTGCCGATGCGGAGGAAACCGCTCTCGGCGCCACAATAGTCAAAAGGGAATATGAGCGTATTTTGGACGAGGAAGACAGAGATATTTTAATTTCATCCTGCTGTCATTCTGTCAATCTTCTTATACAAAAATATTTTCCGTCCTGCCTGCAATACCTTGCAGATGTAGTTTCACCAATGCAGGCTGACTGTATGGATATTAAGAGGCGTATACCTAATGCAAAAACCGTGTTTATCGGACCTTGCGTTGCTAAGAAAGACGAAGCGGCATATTACGGTGATATTGTCGACGCAGTTTTGACCTATGAGGAACTTACCGCTTGGTTTGAGCGCGAGGGTATTGTTCTTGAAAAGCACGTAGGGCATAACGATAATTCGTTGGCGCGTTTTTTCCCGACAACGGGCGGCATTTTAAAAACGATGGAAAAGAACAGAAGAAGCGATTATACATATCTTGCGCTTGACGGCGTTGAAAACTGTATTGCGGCTTTGCACGATATTGAAAGAGGAAAACTCCATAAGTGTTTTATTGAAATGTCCGCTTGTCCGGGCAGTTGTATCGGCGGTCCTGTTATGGAAAAATATCACCGCTCACCCGTAAGGGATTATATAGCAGTATCGGAGTTTGCAGGTAAGGAAGATTTTGATATTGCCCAGCCTGATATGAATTCTCTGCGCAAAAATCTTGAATCAATCGGTAGAAAGCTGCCGCAACCGTCTGATTCCGAAATTACGGAAGTTTTAAGAAGAATGGGTAAAACAAGACCGTCAGACGAACTAAATTGCGGTTCGTGCGGGTATGATACCTGCCGTGAAAAGGCTATTGCCATAATTCAGGGTAAGGCGGAAGTTTCGATGTGCCTGCCTTATCTTAAAGAAAAAGCAGAGAGCTTTTCAGAAAATATCATTAACAACACTCCCAACGGAATTGTTGTTCTCAATGAAAATTATGAAGTGCAGCAAATAAACAGAGCCGCTTTAAAGCTGATGAAAATTGCGCGCGCCTCCGACGTTATGGGCGAACAGGTAATACGAATACTTGATCCCAAGCCGTTTATGGAGGTACAAAAAACAGGGCGCAATATACACGATAAACGCGAATATCTTGCGGAATATGACCGCTATGTTGAGCAATCTATCATTTACGACCGCGAATATAAGCTGTTGATTTGTATTTTGCGTGATATAACGGCGGAAGAAGAACAAAAAAGCCGCAAGGAAGAAATAAGCCGACAGACTGTTGAAATTGCAGACAAGGTTGTTGATAAACAAATGAGAATAGTGCAGGAGATTGCGTCATTGCTCGGCGAAACCGCTGCCGAGACAAAGATTGCTCTTACAAAGTTGAAGGGAACGCTTGACGATGAATAATCTTTGTGCTGACATCGGATACAGAAGCATTTTTCACGAGGGTGAAGAACTTTGCGGAGATCACGTTGATGTTATCGAACAGGAAGACGATTCGATAGTTGTCGTTCTTGCCGACGGCTTGGGCAGCGGCGTTAAAGCCAGCATACTGTCAACCCTGACTTCAAAAATAATATCAACTATGACTGCGGCAGGGCTTTCGTTGGAGGAATGTGTCCGCACGATTGCGGCAACGCTTCCCGTTTGCTCTGTGCGCGGCGTTGCTTATTCAACCTTTACAATTCTTCGTATAGTTTCTAACGATTATGCGGAACTATTTCAGTATGACAATCCGTTTGCAATTCTGTTGCGTGACGGGGAAGTGTTTGATTACCCGAAAACCGAAATAATTATAGACGGCAAAAAAATATATCAAACCCGTATAAAACTTGAAGAAAACGATATTTTTGTTCTTATGAGCGACGGCTGCCCCCACGCAGGCGTCGGAACAGCGTATAACTTCGGTTGGCAACGCGACGATATAGCCGAATTTATGAAGACATTTTATGATGTAGGATATACCGCTAAAACGCTTTCTACAATTCTTATTGAAGAATGTAACCGTTTATACGACTCAAAACCCGGCGATGATGCTACGGCTTGCGTAGTCAGAATACGAAAGCGCGAACCTATGAATTTGATGTTCGGTCCGCCTTCTGACCGAAACGATAATGAAAAAATGCTGTCGCTTTTCTTTTCAAAGGAAGGCAAGCATATTGTGTGCGGCGGCACAACTTCTTCGATAGCCGCAAAATATCTAAAAAAACCGCTTAGAGCAAAACTTGAATTTATAGATAAGGAAATTCCGCCTATCGCAGAAATTGAGGGCGTTGACCTTGTTACCGAAGGCGTTATAACCATAAATAAAGTTCTCACCTATGCAAAGGACTATTTGAGCGAGAATAAATATTATACTCATTGGGGTTTTAAACACGACGGTGCTTCATTAATAAGCCGAATGCTTTTTGAAGAGGCAACCGATATTAACTTTTTTGTCGGCAGAGCAATAAATCCTGCCCATCAAAATCCCGATTTGCCTATAAACTTTAACATTAAAATGCAATTAGTAACCGAGCTTAGCGATTGTCTCAGAAAAATGGGCAAAAAAGTTAAGGTCAGCTATTTTTAGGGAGGGTATCCGTTGAGAAAATTTGATACAAAAGTTCAGCACTTGAAGTATAAAGTGCTGAGGGAAGTCGCACGCGAAGCGTGGAATGGAACATTACAGGAAAATATGCTTGATATTCCGAAAAAAATAGTGCCCGGTAAGGTTCCTACTATGCGTTGCTGTGTGTATAAAGAGCGCGCTATACTGTCGGAACGTATTAAGATTGCTATGGGCGGCGACAAGGAAAATCCAAACGTAATTGAGGTTATTGATATAGCTTGCGATGAATGTCCGATGGGCGGCTATTCTGTTACTGAGGCTTGCCGCGGTTGCTTGGCTCACCGTTGCGAAGACGTTTGCCGACGCGGCGCCATAACTTTTGACCATCAGCAGAAGGCGCATATTGATAAATCAAAATGCGTGGAATGCGGACAGTGCGCAAAAGTATGCCCGTACAGCGCTATACAAAACTTTAAGCGTCCGTGCGTAAAGTCGTGTAAAGTAAACGCTATCTCAATGAATGAAGACAAGGCGGCAATGATAGATAACGACAAATGTATCTCTTGCGGCGCCTGCGTTTATCAATGCCCGTTCGGCGCTATAACCGACAAGTCGTTTATCCTTGATGCGGTTGATATTCTTAAAAACGATTCGTTGAAGTCCTATGCAGTTGTAGCACCCTCAATTTCAAGTCAGTTTACCTATGCAAAGCTCGGTCAGGTAATATCGGGCATCAAGGAACTTGGTTTCCACACCGTTGTTGAGGCGGCTCTCGGCGCCGATATGGTTGCATACCACGAGGCAAGGGAACTTACTGAAAAAGAATTTTTAACAAGTTCTTGCTGTCCTGCATTTGTAAGTTATATTGAAAAGCAATTCCCGGCGCTTAAAGAACATATTTCTCATAATTTGTCGCCTGCGGCAACAATTGCAAAATATATAAAAGATAAAGAGCCTGATTCAAAGGTAGTATTTATAGGACCTTGTACTGCGAAAAAGATGGAATTCCAAAAGGAAGCCGTTAGACCTTATATTGACTGTGTTATCACATTTGAGGAGCTTCAAGCCCTGTTTGACAGTAAGGATATTGATATAACAACACTGCAAGAAGACGTCCTTGATAACGCTTCTTATTTCGGAAGAATTTTTGCAAGAAGCGGCGGACTTGCCGACGCTGTTGCCCAATCCCTTAAAGAACAGGGACTTGATGATTTTGAACTAAAAGCGGTATCGTGCAACGGTATTGAGGAATGTAAAATGGCATTGCTTAAAGCCAACAAGAACGTCCTAAACGCCAACTTTATTGAAGGTATGGCTTGTGTAGGCGGTTGTATAGGCGGCGCAGGCTGTTTGACACACGGCGAGAAGAATAAAGCCGAGGTTGATAAATACGGCAGGGAAGCGTTTGAAAAAACAATTACCGATGCTATAAATCAGCTGAAATAAACAAACACAGGGATGAGCATAACGTTCATCCCTGTGTTCTTTTAAGCTAAGGTTATTTTTGTGACGATGCAATAGTTTTATCATTAATATATTTTTTCAGGATTATATTTATATATTGTGAGAGAGATCGGTCATCACTTTCCGCTTGTTCACGGAGCATATCCAAAAGATCGCTGTCTAATGTTATACTTATTTTTTCTTTTAAAGGCCGCATAGTATCACCAACCATTATATCATTATGTTTTCTTCAATTATTATACATTAATATATGATTTTATCTTGATAAGTAGTATAAAGTAGGATAAAATAAGATAAAGCGCTTTTAACTAAATAAGTGGAGGGAAAATTAATGAATGCAAAAATAATTGATGTAAAACAAGATATCATTTCATTGGGTTTAGATAGCGGTGAAATTAAGGAGGTTAGAGCTTGTGACATTAACTTTGTTCCGCATTTAGGGGATAAAGTTGAGATTTTTGAAACCGACTCTAAAATTATAGTTTCAAAAATAGAAGAAGAAAAAACCTCAGTTCCAAACGGTGGAATAAACATAAATCTATCAAACAGTCAAAACGTTTCTGCACCTGCGACAACTCTTGTTGCAGGCGGCAAAGTTGTAAACAAGGTTGCATACTGCATTCTTGCTTTCTTCTTAGGCTGGCTTGGAATACACAAGTTTTATGCTGGTAGATCAGGTGCAGGGATAGCAATGCTTCTCTTTTCTTGGACATTTATTCCTGCGGTAATTGCGCTTGTTGATTTTATTGTTGGTCTTACAAAAAAATCAGATTCAAACGGAAATATTATAGTATAAATTTTTATTTCTAAGTTTCATAAAATTATACCCCGAAAAGTCTTAATGATACGAGCTTTTCGGGGTATATAATTATTATAGAAAATTTGATGATAGTTACTTACGAAAGCAATGCGCGGTCATTGGCAAATTCTGAACCGCTGAGTTTTGTAAATGCTTCAAGCAGATACTCAACGGTGAGCTTTTTCTTTTCCTCGCCTGCAACGTCGAGTATTATATGGCCGTTGTTCATCATAATAAGACGGTTGCCGTGCGCAATGGCGTCCTTCATATTATGTGTTACCATCATAGCGGTAAGGTGTTCTTCTGCGATAAACTTGTCAGAAAGTTCAAGCACCTTGGCGGCAGTTTTGGGGTCAAGCGCCGCTGTGTGTTCATCAAGAAGCAGCAATTTAGGCTTCTTCATAACCGCCATAAGCAACGTGAGTGCCTGACGCTGACCGCCCGAGAGCAATCCAACCTTCGCTGAAAGGCGATTTTCAAGTCCTAAATCCAACTCTTTAAGCATTTCTTTGAACTGTTCGCGTTCCGCTTTATTTATAGCCCAACTCAATCCTCTGTGTTGACCCCTACGGCTTGCGAGAGCCATATTTTCTTCTATCCACATATCAGCAGCCGTTCCCATCATCGGATCCTGAAAAACTCTGCCTAAATATTTTGCACGCTTATGCTCGGGAAGACGGGTAACGTCAATGCCGTCAATTACAATTGAACCGCTGTCCACAGGATACACGCCGGCAATCATATTAAGCATTGTTGATTTTCCGGCACCGTTGCCGCCGATAACTGTGACAAAATCACCGTCATTAAGCGTTAAATTCAAATCATTTAAAGCGCGTTTTTCATTGATGGTACCTGGATTAAACGTTTTATATACGTTCTTAATTTCAAGCATTGTTTTCACCTCCGATTGCAGGCTTTACTTTTCTTTCGGAAATCTTGTTTTTCCAGTACGGTATTCCGAGGAATAGTGCAACGACCGCGGCAGAAAGCAGCTTTAAGTCGTTTGCGGGCAAACCGAGCCACAAAACAAATGAAATAACGATATAGTATATTATGCCGCCGAAAACCGCCGCTAACAGTTTAAGCGCAAAGTTTTTAAAGAGTTTTCCGAAAGCGACTTCGCCAATTATAATTGCCGCGAGACCAATAACTATGGCACCTCTGCCCATATTAACATCGGCAAATCCCTGATACTGAGAAAGCAATCCGCCGGCTAATGCGATGATACCGTTGGATATAACAAATCCGAGTATTTTATTTGAAGATGTGTTTATTCCGTTTGCGCGCGCCATTGACTGATTACAACCTGTTGCACGCAGAGAATGACCGAGTTCCGTACCAAAGAACCAATATAAAACCAATATGATAGCAACAATAAAGATCCCGCATATAATTAAAGACTTATTAATGTTCCTTAAAGAAATGAGAAGGTCGTACTTCATTACGGAAAGAGGTTGGTTCGCTTTGCCTTGTAATATTCTGAGGTTTACCGAATAGAGCGCAAGCTGAGTAAGTATTCCTGCTAAAATTGCGGGTATGCCGAATTTTGTATGTAGGACGCCTGTGACAAGTCCCGCAAGGCACCCGGCGACAAACGACAGTAACATAGCAAGATATATATTCATACCGCCCGTAATACACATTACGAGTACGGCGCCGCCTGTACCGAATGAACCGTCAACCGTCAAATCCGCAAGGTCCAATATTTTATAAGTGATATACAGCCCAACAGCCATAATACCCCAAATTGCGCCCTGTGCTATTGCACCTGGCAGGGAACTGATAAAAGAAAGCATTTTTAAATTCCTTTCAAATTTACTTTATATAAAAACTGCAATAAGCGATAAGGCAAAACACCTTATCGCTTTATATTTGCAATATATTATTCTTCGATTGCTTTGTAACTATCGGGAACAGTTATACCGAGAGCAGTGCAACGGGAAGCAATATATTCCTTTGTAAGTTCTTCGGCGTAACCGATTTCCATATCACCTGGGTTTTTACCGTTGACAAGAATTTCGTAAGCCATTTCACCCGCTTTGTAACCGATGCTGTAATAATCAATTGAAAGAGTTGCTATGCCGCAACCTTTGCATATTCCTGCTTCGCCCGCAACAATCGGGATACCGGCAGGGGAGGCAATGTTGTTTATAATTTCAACATTTGACGCCATAGTATTATCGGTAGGAATATAAAGTGCGTCAACTTCGCCGCAAGCCGTTGTAACAACAGAAGCGAGGTCGTTAGAGTCAGCACTTGTGTACTCTTTTGAAGTCATACCCAAATCTTTTAAATACTTCGCAACCTCGTTAGCCTGATATTTTGAGTTAGCCTCGCCCGAATTGTAAAGTATGCCGACAGTTTTTGCATTGGGAACAAGCTCTTTAATCATTTCAGCCTGTTCTTTAAGCGGAGCAAGATCGGAAGTACCTGTAATATTTGTGCCTGTCTTGCCGTTCCAATCGTCAATTTCAAGAGCCGATGCATAATCGGTAATAGATGTACCAACGATCGGGATAGTTCCTGTTGCCGATGCCGCTGCTTGAAGAGCAGGGGTAGCGTTGGCAAAAATCAGATCAACATTACCCGAAACAAAACGGTTCACGATTGTAGAACAGGTCGCAGAATCGTTAGCGGCGTTCTGTTCGTCAAATGAAACATCGTCCCCGAGTTTTTCGGTAAGAGCATCTTTAAATCCTTTTGTTGCGGCGTCAAGAGCGTCGTGCTGCACAAGCTGGCAAATACCGATATTGTATTTAGCGGATTGCTTGCCGCAACCGGCAAACACAGCTGCAACCAAAGAAACGCACATTATTGCTGCAAAAAGTTTTTTTAACTTCATTTTGATTTCCCCTTACTAACATTATGGTATGTAGTATATCACTTTAAAGCGTTAAAGTCAATAGTTTTTTCAAAATTCCTATTCAAAAGCTATTAAAACATCATCGGAATGACATAACTGATAAACGAGGTGATTAATCCTGCGGCAATTACGCCGAGAATGATAGCGGGCATAGCTCTTGAAATACGCATATCGAGAACGTCGGCAACCAAACCGCCCGTCCATGCGCCGGTACCCGGCAACGGAATGGCTACAAGTGTGAACAATCCCCAAAATGCATATTTGCTCTTGCTTATCTCAGTGCCTTTCGCTTTTGCGCGTTTATCAAGTTTATCAACAAGATTGCCGATTCCCTTGATTTTTTTCAGAAGATTAAAAATTTTTCTTATAAAAAGCAATTCAAGCGGAATAGGGAGCAGATTTCCCAAAACGCAAATGGGAAACGCCACAACCCAATCAATATGTAATATTGCGCTGGCAATTAAACCGCCTCTGAGTTCAAGGATCGGCATAAGCGAAACGACGAAGACAACCATTTCGGGAGACAACTTATCTTTCAGAAATTCGACAACATTTTCTACCATATCAAGCTCCTAATATTAATTATTGATTAGTTAAGCAAACAGAGTTTTAAATATATCCCGAATATACTGCACCGCAGTAACATCGTTTTTTGCCGGGATATAGAACACGCAGAAGCAAAGAGCGGCAACAGCGACTAAAAGAATTATAGTAACTATTAGGATCAACATATTAAAATTAAACTTGCCTGAGCCTCTGTTACGGGGCTTATTGAAGACAAAATCATCAACCTCGGCGTTGTATTCGTTACCTGTGTAATAGCTTTTTTGCGTATAGTCGCCGACGCCCGCCTCAACAAAAAGCTGAGAATTGTCAGCGTGTTTGGTATCGTTTTCTTTATCGCCATCTTCGGCAGTAAAAACCATACCGTCAGACGTTTGAACATCATCAAAAACAGCATTTTCTTCCTGCTCGTCAGCAACAGGTTCGCTTTCAGGCTCTTTTTCCTCGGTTGGCTGCTCTGCAACGTCGGAAACAGGGGTTACTTCCTCAGCAATAGTTTCAGGAGTTTCGGCTATCGGCGCCGACTCGGGTTTTTGAACGCCTGCCGCTTTTTCTTTTAGAGCAATAGCGCTGAGTTCTTCAACATACGGATGTATGAGAGTGTGCATTATGGTTTTGCGTATACTTTTATTCTCCGTCAACAATATCATTGTCTGCGGACCGCTTTCTATAATACAACCGCCGAAATATCCCTCCGATGTAACAAGGGGAGTAGAACCCTTTAAAATGGATATTTCATCGTTGCCTGAAATCCCGTATGCAGCGTTATCGGTTTTTTCAAGGCTTGTACCTATCGCAGAAGATACCAAATTAATTATACCGTTATCTCCGAACAGACTTCCTATAACAATAATAATTCTACTGCGTGAAACACCCCTTGCCAACATATGAACCAAACTTTTTTGCTCGCTTGCCTTATCTGTAAGCAGCCTCATTCTGCAACATCCGCAAAGATTAAATTCAAGTTCAAAATCGGTGTTGGTGTTGTAGTATATTATGTCAACTTTAAGATTCTGATACATTTTAAAACTCCTTTCATTTTATCGGTTTTAGATACGTCCTTTTATAATATACTTAAAAATTTTTTGCATTATTCTTTGTTGTAGTTCTTTTTAACATATTTATCAATAAGCTCAAAAACGCTTTTAACCGTTATTTCGCGTACAAAATCTCTCGACTTAGGCTCTATTGCAAGTTTTTCAATATAAACGGATTTTTTATCGGCGAGAGCGATATATACAGTGCCCGGTAATTTACCCTCGGATTGTGCGGGACCCGCAACGCCTGTAACCGAAACGCCGATATTAGAATCGGCTATCGCCCTTACGTGCGTTGCCATTTCTTCTGCGGTCTGTCGGCTGACGGCGCCGTTTTTATCAAGGGTGTCCGCCTTAACGCCTAAAACCTTATTTTTGATTCTGTTCGAGTATGAAGCGATTCCGAGTTCAAATATCTCAGACACCCCGGGGACCGAGGTTATATAAGCGGAGACCATACCGCCGGTGCAGGATTCAGCCGTCGCAATGGTAAGACCGTTTTCTTTAAGCAAGCTAATAGTATTTTTCGCACAATTTAGTAAAGTTTCTGTCATAGTTCTCCTTGTTTGGCGGTATTCGCACACTACGGTTGTATAATTTCCAAACGTGTATTTGATACGGCTTTTTCAACAAGTGCTTCAATGTCGAGCTTAGATTCAGCCGCAACACACGATTCAAGGGTCGGACGCGTTCTCGGATGTTTCGGAGTAAATACCGTACAACAGTCCTCATAGGGGAGTATCGAGGTTTCAAACGTATCAATACTGCGGGATATTTTTATTATTTCATCCTTATCCATACCTATAAGAGGGCGCAGCACAGGCATATTTACTACGCTGTCGGTCGAAACAAGAGCGGGTAAAGTCTGGCTTGCGACCTGACCGAGGCTTTCACCCGTTATCAGGGCTAAGCATTCCGAATTGCGTGCGAGTTTTTCCGAAATACGCATAAACATACGGCGCATAATTAACGTAAAATAATCCTCGGGACATTTTTCGCCGATTTCGTCCTGAATTTCGGTAAATGGAACGATTGCAAGTTTTATTGTTCCGCTGTATTTTGCAACCTGAGAAAGCAGCGTCTTAACCTTTAATTCGGCACGCGGGCTCGTATACGGGGGGCTTGCAAAATGAATTGCGTTAAGTTGCAGACCGCGTTTTGCCATAGTCCAAGCCGCCACAGGACTGTCAATACCGCCCGAAATTAAAATCGCGGCTTTTCCTGCCGTACCTACGGGCAATCCGCCCGCTCCTTTTATTTGTCCTGCTCGCACATAAGCGGCGCAATCGCGTATTTCAACGGTAATTACTTCATCGGGCGAGTGTACGTCAACAGAAAGATGCGGAAAAGCCGACAGCAAAACCCCGCCGATCTCACGGCAGATCTCCGGCGATTTTAACGGGAAACTCTTATCGGCTCGCTTTGCTTCCACCTTGAATGTTTTTATTTTTTCCATAACGGGACGTAAGTATTCGACCGATTTTGTGAAAATGTCGTCCATACTTTTTTCGCAGACGCAGGCGCGGCTGTAACCTGCAATTCCGAAAATTTTTCCCATACGGTCAAGCGCTTCCTCAAAGTCAAAATCCTCGCTTTGCGGTTCAATATATATGGTAGACTGTGATTTTTTTACAGTAACTTTTCCGAGTTCGTTTAAACGCCGCTTTATATTCTTAACCAATTTGTCTTCAAAAGTACAGCGATTTTGACCTTTTAAAGCAAGCTCGCCGTTTTTAATAAGTATTATTTCTTTCATACATTTGCCTTTCTGATTTTTTTAACTGCTTCATTAAGCGCCTCGCAAAGACAATCAACGTCATTTTTGTTGTTATATCTGCCGAAGCTAATGCGCAATGCGCTGTCGGTCAATTCAGAGGGAAGTCCCAATTCAGTAAGCACGTAACTCTTATGACCCTTAGAGCAGGCGCTGCCGCTTGAAACGTAAATATCGCGGCTTTCAAGATAGTGAAGCAATGTCTCCGAACGGTATCCTTTAACAGAAATGTTAAGTATATAGGGAATAGCAGAATCAGGAGAATTAACGGTCACAAAGCCCGTTTTCAATAATTCATTTTTCGCATAATCGCATAGCACACGCGTTTCCGCGAGTGTTTTCGATAAATCGGGTATATCGGCAACTGCACCGTGCAGTCCGCAAATAAGCGGGACCGATTCGGTTCCCGAACGCATACCGCGCTCCTGTCCGCCGCCGCGGATAAGAGGGGAAACCTTTATGCCTTTTTTGCAGTAAAGAAATCCTATTCCTTTCGGCCCGTTTACTTTGTGACCGCTTGCCGAAAGCATATCGACTCCCATTTGTTGAACGTTAATCGGCAGTTTGCCAAATCCCTGAACTGCGTCTGTGTGGAAATAGGCGTTGGGCGCCGATTTTCTTGTTAAAGCAACGGCTTCCTTTATCGGCTGAACGGAGCCAATTTCGTTGTTTACAAGCATAATACTTACAAGTGCGGTCCGCTCATTCAACGCATTTTCAAGTTCATTCAGTGAGATAATACCGTTTTTATCGGGTTTTAGATAAACTACATCATAACCGAGTTCTGAGAGATGTTTGCAGCATTCAAGCACAGAGGGGTGTTCGATTGACGAAGTTATTATTCGGTTGCCTGCGTGCTTGCGGGCAAGCACTGACATAAGCGCGGTATTGTTTGATTCGGTGCCGCAACCCGTAAAATATATTTCATCGTCACGGCAGCGTATTAATTTTGCAACAGCGTGTCTTGATTCACTAACGGCAATTTCCGCTTCCATACCGAGACGGTGCAGGGAAGAAGGATTACCCCATACATTTGTGAGTGCGTCATTCATAAATTCAATCGAACGTTCACAAGGTTTTGTTGTAGAACTGTTGTCAAGATACACGATATGCTCCAAGAGCTACAACCCCTTTTTACATCTTTAAACTGTATTATACAATATTTCTGTCGAATTAACAACATTATTAAGAATAAAAATTGAAAAAAATAATATTTATTTAGAGAAAGACTCAAACACACTTAATAATTGCATATACGAGGAGAATTATTTTTGTTAAATTATCTTGAAACTTTAATTTCGGGTATGCTTCCGTTTGTTCTTACGCTTACGGCAGGAACTTTTCTTTCGGTAAAAACGAGATTTTTTCAATTCAGGCATTTACCGCAAAGCATAGCGGTCGTATTCGGAAAAGGATCCAGAAAAAAAGCTGATACAGGACTTACTTCGTTTCAGGCGGTATGTACCGCTCTCTCGGCGACGGTTGGTACAGGCAATATTGCCGCGGTTGCCGGCGCAATAGCTCTCGGCGGACCGGGTGCAGTATTTTGGATGTGGGTATCCTCACTTGCGGGAATGTGCGTTAAACTCTGTGAAATAGTTTTAGCCGTAATCTATCGTGAAAAGAGCGGCGATAAATTTGTCGGCGGACCGATGTACTATATAAAAAAAGGTGCCAAAAAAGGGTTTGCGCCTTTTTCATACATATTTGCCGTACTTTGTGTTTTCGCATCGTTTACAAGCGGAAATATGACGCAAATTAACACGATGGCATTATCGGCGGAAAAGGGAATAGGCTTTCAACTTGCAGTCGGGGTTTTATCTGCAATAATAACGTTCGCTGTGCTTTCCGGCGGTGCCAAAAGAATAGGAAAAGTTACAGAAAAAATTGTCCCGTTAATGGCAGGACTTTATATCATTCTGACCTTAGGCGTTATACTTCGCAATGCGCAGGAACTGCCCGACGTTTTTAGAAAAATAATAACAGGTGCTTTTAACCCTGCGGCGGTTACAGGAGGTGCGGTCGGTTCGTTTGCCGTTGCGGCGGTCACAGGTGCTTCACGCGGATTGTTTTCTAACGAGGCAGGACTCGGAACCTCGGCAATCGCTTATGCTTCTGCGTCTGACGATGCTGTAAAACAGGGATTATTCGGAATTTTTGAGGTGTTTGCCGATACCATAGTGATTTGCACATTAACGGCTGTCACAATTCTTTGTTCACCAACTAACGTCAGTTACGGAATGAATGCTTCTTCCGAATTGGTAACTCGGTGCCTAAGTCAGGTGTACGGAAATCTATCAGGGATTCTTATGACGGTAATGCTTTGCTTTTTCGGAATATCAAGCGTTATCGGGTGGGGATTTTACGGGATAAATTGTATGGAGTATGCCTTCGGCAAAAAATATGTAAAAGGATACATACTCTTATATTCGGTTATTTGTATATTAGGAACGGTCTGCGATACCGATACAGTTTGGCGCATTTCGGGCGTTTCAAACGGTATGATGCTTACTGTAAATATATTATTCATTATGCTTCTTTCGCCGAAAGTAATTGAAAAACTGCGCATGTTTGACTCAGCAATGTAAAAATGTTATAATTACAAAAGAATTAAATCCGGATGTGACGTTATGCAAGAAAGAGTGAAAAAATTAGCAAGCCTTTTATCTGAAAATGAGGCGATGCTTATAACTTCAAATCAAAACAGATTTTATTTTACAGGATTTCCTTCATCGGCTGGAATGGTCGTTATAACGCACAGCGAGGCACGGTTGTTTATTGATTTTCGCTATTATGAAAAGGCTAAAAAAAGCGTAAATTCGTGCAGCGTCGTTATGGCGACAAGAGCTTTTAAACAGGTCGCGGATTTTCTTGTTTTAAGAAAAATCAACACACTGTATGTGGAAACGGGAAACGTTTCAATAGATGAATTTAAAAATATCAAATCCGCAATGCCGAAAGTTAATGTAAGCGAAGATGAAAGATTTTATGAAGAAATACTTTCAATGCGCTCTGTAAAATCGGAAAATGAAATAGAAAATATTAAGAAAGCGCAGTCGTTTACCGATAATACTTTTTCCTATATTCTTTCGCGAATTGAGGCGGGGCGCACAGAAAAAGACATAATGCTTGATATGGAGTTTTATATGCGCCGTTTGGGCAGCGAGGGAATAGCTTTCGATTTCATCGTGGCTTCGGGCGAAAACACTTCATTGCCACACGCCGTTCCCACCGACAGAGTTATAAAATGCGGTGACTTTATAACGATGGATTTCGGTGCGGTGTTTAACGGTTATCGTTCCGATATGACGAGAACCGTCGCCGTCGGAAATGTAACCGACGAACAGGCGCTTGTATATAATACTGTCCTCAATGCGCAGACAGCAGCATTTAACACAATTAAAATCGGAGTTAAATGCTGTGATATTGACAAGGCGGCGCGCGATGTGATCGCAAACGCAGGATACGGCAAATATTTCGGACATGCTCTCGGTCACAGCGTCGGCATCGACATACACGAGGCTCCGAATTTTTCACCGAGCTGTAAAGAAACAGTTAAAGCGGGTAACGTCATCACCGTTGAACCGGGCATTTATATTGAAAATAAATTCGGAGTCCGCATAGAAGATATGGCGGTAATTACGCCAAATGGCTGTGAGGATATTACCGCTTCCGAACATAAATTGATTGTTCTGTAAAAAAGTGTTGCAAATTTATTTAATATGTGATAATATATCTCTTGTATGAGTAACGTGTGGAGGTGTTTTTAATGAATGCTTTTGAAATAATATTGGGAATACTTGTAATTCTCGTTTCTTTGTTTATAATTGCAGTTGTTCTTCTGCAACAGGGTCACCGCTCGGGCATAAACGGCGCTATATCAGGCGGTGCCGATACTTTTCTTTCTAAGAACAAGGCAAGAACTTTCGACGCGTCCTTAGCGCGTTGGACAAAGTATGTCGCTTTGCTGTTCTTCATTTTGGCGATTGTTGCAAACGTACTCGCGCTCAGAAAATAGTTTTTCAGCCCGTTTTCGTTTGCCCTACATAAGTAAATGTGCAAACAATCGCTTGACTAAATTTGTTTATTATTGTATAATATTTTTTACAATCATAAGACCCCTGCAATTCTGCGGAGGGAGGGAATATAATGAGTCAGGTAAGAATTAAAGATAATGAGTCTCTTGATAACGCTTTACGCCGCTTTAAGAGACAAACCGCGAAAGACGGTGTTATACAGGAAGTGCGCAAGAGAGAACACTATGAGAAACCCTCTGTAAAGCGCAAAAAGAAGTCGGAAGCTGCTCGTAAAAGAAAGTTCCGCTAAAATTTTAATTAAAAAAGCGGTTGTTTTCAACCGCTTTTTTTATTGAGGTAGTTTATGCTTTTAAAGCCAAAAATAAAACTTGACAGGATTACTGATATAACAGTTGAAATCTTAAAGAAATACAGCATCAAGGCATTAATTCTTGATGTTGATAATACTATGTCCACGCACCACGGTCAAATATTGACTGACGGGCTTTCTGAATGGCTGACCTATATGAAAGCCAACAAAATAAATCTTACCATACTTTCAAATTCAAACTATAAACGCGTAAAGCCGTTTGCCGACAAGGTCAGGCTTGATTTTATCAGTCTGGGTCTTAAGCCGCTGCCTTTCGGATTTTTGCGTGCCTGCAAAGCTCTCGGCGTAAAGCGCCGCGAAGCGGCAATTGTCGGCGATCAGATATTCACAGACACGCTCGGCGGCAATGCGGTCGGTGTGAAAACAATTTTACTTACTCCGATAAAACCTGAAACATCGGCGCGTTTCCGTTTTAAAAGAAAACTTGAAAAAGCAGTTTTCAAAATATACCGTATTAAAAACACAGAGGTGTGATTATGTCAATGAAGTTCGGACCTGCGGGAAATTCAAAAAGTTTCTTTGAAATGGGTTATAAGGGCAGTCTCGACGTTCCTGAGTATTTGCAAAAAATGGGACTTGACGCTTTTGAGTATCAGTGCGGCAGGGGAGTAAATATCGGTCTTGAAAAGGCTGCCGAACTCGGAATGAGAGCAAAGGCGGCAGGTATAAGACTCTCGCTTCATGCGCCGTATTATATTTCCATGTCCTCAATAGAAGAACAAAAAAGGCTTAATTCAATAAATTATATTCTTGCAAGCGCAAGAGCGGTTAACGCTATGGGCGGCGACCGCATTGTCGTCCATACAGGTTCTTGCGGTAAAATTTCCCGTGAAGAGGCATTGGAATTGGCAATAAATACAATGAAACTTTCGCTGTCGGCTCTCGATAACGAGGGATTAGGGCATATTCATATTTGCCCCGAAACAATGGGTAAGGTTAATCAACTCGGAACGCTTGATGAGGTGATTGCACTTTGCGAAATAGATGAAAGGCTGATTCCGTGCATTGACTTCGGTCATTTGAACGCCCGCGATATGGGTTCGCTTAATTCTAAATCTGATTTTAAGGTTATATTTGAAAAAATAGGTAACAAATTAGGTTCGGACAGGCTTAAAAACTTCCATTCACACTTTTCAAAAATTGAATATACATCAGGCGGTGAAAAGAAGCACCTTACGTTTGCCGACACAAAGTTCGGTCCCGATTACGAACCGATGCTTGAATTGGCGGCTGAAAATAATTGCTGTATGACGGTTATCTGCGAGTCTGACGGGACTCAGGCGGAAGATGCCAAAACAATGAAAGAGTATTACTCAAAGATTACTTCCGATAATTGAAAGGAACGGTGTTTTTATGATATGGCACAGCTCTGAAATATCAGAAATTTTGACAAAGCTCGATGTTGACGATAAAAAAGGTCTGAGCAACGGCGTTGCGGAAATGCGCCTTGAAAAGTACGGAAAAAATGTTATAAAAAAGATTGAAAGACCGTCATTTGCAAGGCGTTTTGTGTCACAGCTTACAAGCAAGCCCGTTATAGCGCTGGTTTTAATAGCCTTAATATCGTTTGCGGTTTCATTGATATATGCCGAGACAAATATTTTTTCGCCTATTCTGATTATTGCAATCGTTGTTATTAACGCACTTATAAGTGCTTATCACCTACATAATTGCGACCACGCTTTGGATAATTTTAAGAGTATGTCGCATCCCTCTGTCAGCGTTTTGCGCGACGGAATTGTAAAAACAATAAATTCCGACGACCTCGTTCCGGGCGATATTATTCTGTTAGAAGCAGGGGACTATGTTTGCGCCGACGCCCGCATTATTGATTGCACCGAGTTTAGATGCAATGAGGTGTCGGTCACAGGCGAGGAAATTCCCGCCCCCAAAAACGGCAACGCAATCGTTGAGGATATTACCGCGCTTGACAAACGCAATAATATGATTTATATGGGCAGTACCGTTGTTCACGGCAGTGCGAAAGCCGTCGTGGTATCTACGGGACTTTATACAGAGCTTGGCCACACAGAAACCATACTTCAACAAACAGGCGCCGACAAACTGCCGCTCCAAAAAGAGCTTGACGGATTAGGAAACACCGTTAACATAATCATACTTGCTATATGCGCCGTTGTTTTCGTAATAGGAATGATACAAAACTTTTCTTCGGGTTCATTCGCAAGTATGACATTAAGGGTTCTTATGAACGCCGCCGCGCTTGCCGTTGCCGCAATTCCCGAGGGTCTTCCTGCTATTGCAACCATAGTTATTGCCATCGGAATACAGCGCATTATGCACGAAAATATTATTATAAAAGATGCAGGCGCGCTTGAAACTATCGGCAAAACCTCAGTAATCTGCTGCGATAAAACGGGAATACTTACACGCAACAAGATGAAGCTGAGTTACATTTTTGACGGCAAAAAAATGACTGATGTGGAGTCGGAAGCACTTGACGACAACGCTTCAATGGTTTTAAGACTCGCGGCTATTTGCTCCACCCTGGAAAATGATTCCACCGAGGTTGCTATTGACAACGCCTGCCTTGCTTACAACTCGTTTTCAAAGGACGACGTTGAAAATATTTACCCCCGCCTTGCCGTTATACCGTTTGATTCAGAGCGCAAGTCTATGACGACCGTAAATATGATAAACGAACGACCGTTTGCGATAGTTAAGGGCGCCCCCGAAATAGTAATTCCGAAATGCACGGGTTGCAACAATGAAGAATTACTTAAAATGAATGACCTAATGGCGGACGACGCATTGCGTGTGATATGTATAGCAATACGACCGTTAGATACTATTCCTGCTAACCCAAATCCTGATGAAATTGAAAAAGAACTAACCTTTGTCGGATTACTCGGTCTGATTGATCCGCCACGGGACGGAGTTATTACGGACATTGAAACCTGTGATTCGGCAGGTATAAAAACAGTTATGCTGACGGGCGATAACATAACAACCGCCAAGGCTGTTGCACGCAGGATAGGAATATTAAAGGACGGAACGGACGCTGTTTCGGGTGCTGAACTCAGTGAGATGAGCGATGATGAATTGGCAAACAACATTGCTAAATATTCTGTCTTTGCAAGAATAACGCCAAACGATAAAGTCCGCATTATTAAGGCGTTTCAGAAAAACGGTATGACGGTCACAGTTACCGGCGACGGTCTTGCCGATGCCGAGGCGCTTGCCGCCGCCGATGTTGGCTGTGCTATGGGCAAGTTTGGCACAGATGTAGCAAAAGGAAACGCCGACGTAATTATAACCAACAGCAGATTTTGTTCGATAGTATCCGCAATCCGAGAGAGCAGGGGATTGTTCTCAAACATTAAAAAATCGGTTAATTACTTGTTAAGCTGTAATATGGCGGAGATACTTACCGTATTTTTCGGACTTTTGGCATTTAAAAATATGCCCGTATCGGCAGTTCAGCTCCTTTGGATAAATTTGTTGACCGATTGCGCACCCGCAATATCAATTAGTATGGAGAGTGCCGATAGATCCGTTATGAACCGCCGTCCTTCCGCGGTGTCAAATATGTTCGATATTAATTCGTCGGTACATTCGGCTGTCTGCTGCTTGTTTATAACGGTTATGTCCGTTTTATCTTATATAATCGGTATCCGCGTCGGAGTCGCCTACGCTATGTCTATGACATTCTTAACGCTCGGCGCCTCACAGATATTCAATTGTTACGCAAACAAATTTTCAGGTTCTGTTTTAAATTCTGGAATATTTAAAAATCAGTTTATGAACATTTCGTGCTTTGCAACGCTTTTAATAATGATATTCTTGGTCGTGACGCCTGCCGGATATGTATTCGGGTTGACAATCTTGCCCGTTTCCCGTTTCCTGCTTTGCATTTTATTCGCTTTTTTGGTCATTCCCGTAAGCGAAATAACAAAGTATATTTGCTTTGCTGTAAATAAAAATAGATAGAGGTAAGAAAACAATGAAAAATATTTTGAACGCACCGTTTGTAGACGAGATGAAAAGAACTACCGCTAATATGTACCGTCTCGGTTGGGATGAGAGAAACGGCGGAAATATCAGTTATATGCTTGATGAAAGCGAAGTCGGCGAATATCTTGACCTTAATAACGTCATTCGCACAATACCCACAGGCTTTGACGCAACCGAGCTTATAGGCAAAATTTTTATCGTCACCGGAACAGGTAAATATTTTAAAAATGTTGAATTTGATCCCGAAAATAATCTCGGAATTATAAGGATAGCCAAGGACGGAACAACTGCGGAACTGCTTTGGGGCTATAAGGACGGCGGAAAGTTTACAAGCGAATTGCCTGCACACCTTATGAGCCATATTGAACGGCTTAAAGTCGATCCCGAAAACAGAGTCGTTATGCATTGCCACCCGACCAACACGCTTGCGATGAACTACATAATTGAGCTTGATGAAAAGGTCATTACACACGCTCTTTGGGAAATGTGTACGGAGTGTATTGTTGTTTTCCCCGACGGCATCGGCGTACTGCCTTGGATGCTTTGCGGCAACAATGAAATAGGCAGAGCAACTGCCGAAAAAATGAAACAATACCGTCTTGTAATATGGGCGTTACACGGTATTTACGGCGTCGGCAAAACTATCGACGAGGCTTTCGGTTTAATAGAAACAGTAGAAAAAGCGGCGCAGATATATATGCTTACAGCAAATTTGCCAAGGGTGAATACAATAAAAGACGAGGATATGAAAACTCTTGCCGAGGCCTTCGGTGTAAATTACAGAAAAGATTTTCTTAATTTATAATTATTAAGACTGATGAGCGTCGGCGTTTTTTGAAAGAAAGATGTAAAATGGAAAAGAATTTAACAACAGGCAGTGTTTTTAAAAGTGTTGTTTTTTTCTCGCTGCCGTACTTACTTTCGTATTTATTGCAAACGCTGTACGGAATGGCGGATCTTTTTATTATCGGTCAATTCGGCAGTGTTGCAGACATAACATCAGTTTCAATCGGCTCACAGGTTATGCATATGATAACGGTAATGATTGTCGGCTTAGCTATGGGTACCACCGTTAGTATAGGACGTTCAGTGGGAGCAGGGGACAGATGCCGCACCGCTAAAAGTGTCGGAAATACCGTTATACTGTTTATGACTGTATCTGCGGCGCTGATGTGCGTATTGCTGTTGTGCGTTAAGCCTATTGTTACAATAATGTCCACACCGTCTGAGGCGGTATACGGAACGGTTCAATATTTAAAAATATGTTTTATAGGTATTCCTTTCATAACCGCGTATAACATAATCAGTTCGATCTTCCGCGGAATGGGCGATTCAAAAAGTCCTATGTACTTTATTGCCGTTGCCTGTGTCACCAATATTGTTCTTGACTATCTGTTTATGGGCGTATTGGGATTAGGACCCGCGGGTGCGGCGCTCGGTACGGTGCTGTCGCAGGCAGTAAGTGTGATAATTTCACTCATTATGATTATAAGACAGAAGAGTATTTCGGTTGCCAAGGGTGATTTTTGCCCCGACAAAGCGGTTATGGGTCAGATCTTAAAAATAGGACTTCCAATTGCCTTTCAGGACGGTCTGATACAGATTGCATTTATAGTTATAACCGTTATCGCCAACAAGCGCGGTTTAAACGATGCAGCAGCGGTCGGAATTGTTGAAAAAATAATAGGTTTTGTGTTCTTGGTGCCGTCGTCTATGCTTTCAACTGTTTCAGCATTGGGTGCGCAGAATATCGGCGCAGGTATGCCCGAACGCGCGCGAAAGGTGTTAAAATACGCTGTAATACTTACAGTCAGCTTCGGGATTATTGTCTCTGTTGCGGTTCAATTTACCGCAGACAGCATTGTTTCGCTTTTCACCGATGTCAATTCGGAAGGCGGGGCAGAGGTGATCCGTTCGGGCGGAGAATACCTTAAAGGATATATCTGGGACTGCGTGTTTGCAGGTATTCATTTCAGTTTCAGCGGATATTTTTGTGCCTGCGGAAAATCTATAATTTCCTTCTTACATAATATTATAGCTATCGTATTTATTAGGATACCCGGCGCATATTTAACCTCCGTAATGTTTCCGACAACCCTTTTTCCAATGGGATTGGCAACAGCAACAGGCTCCTTTGTATCAGTAATTATTTGTTTGATAGCATTTGCGGTTATTACAAAAAAACAGCGAGAGAAGCAATAATGTTTCTCTCGCTGTTTTAATAATTTTACATATCTTTTATCAGGTCGTTCATATCATAGAGCTTAGGCTCTTTATTGACAATGAACTTCGCCGCGTTAACAGCGCCTGTCGCAAATATACTGCGCGAAGCCGCGCAGTGTGAAATTGTTACTGTTTCGTTGTTACCCGCAAAGATAACATCGTGTTCGCCGACAATTGTTCCGCCTCTTACAGAATGTATTCCGATCTCGTTTTCAGGGCGTTTAACGCGTTTTGAATGACGGTCATATTCGTATACCATATCACCGTTAAAAACGCCGTTAACAGCGTCTGCGAGCATTATAGCGGTGCCCGATGGCGCGTCTAACTTCTGATTGTGATGTTTTTCAATAATTTCCACATTAAAACTCTTTCCGAGTATCGCCGCCGCCTGCTTAACAAGACTGCAAACCAAATTAATACCGAGCGACATATTAAACGAAAAGAACACAGGTATTTTTTCTGCCGCGGTTTTTATTTCGTTAATTTGTTCATCGGAGTAGCCTGTGGTAGCAAGCACCAACGCAACGTTTTTTCGGACCGCATATTCTAACAGATCGTCAAGTGCAGAGGTGTTGGAAAAATCAATAATAACATCAGCATTTTTCTTAACCTCGGATATTGATGAATAAAGCGGAAAATCCGAATCGAATTTAGATTTATCAACGCCTGCCGCTACCGTAACAGCACCATCGGCGGCGATACACTCCGCAACATAGCGTCCCATTCGTCCCGCCGCGCCGCTTATTATAACCTTTATTGGATTCTGTGACATATCTTCCTCCGATATTAGAATATTACAAACAGCCGCATTCGGTCAACTTATCTTTGAGTTGCTTTTTAAGCGGCTCGGTCATCGGATACAAGGGGAGACGACACGGACCTGCGCCTAATCCCAACATATTCATAGCTTCCTTGACGGGAATAGGATTAACGTCGCTGAAAAGCGCGCTCATAAGACCCGTATACTTCAACTGCATTTCCGACGCGGCTTTGAAATCACCTTTAAGGCATAAGTCACAAATGTTATGCATAACATTCGGGAGAAAATTTGACATAACCGAAATAACGCCTATACCGCCTAAGGACATAATAGGTACTGTCTGATCGTCGTTCCCTGAATAAAAATCAAGCTCGTCGCCGCAAAGATAGCGTGCTTTTGCAACAGCTGAAAGATCACCGTTTGCTTCCTTAACTGCAACTATCCTCTTATGCTTAGAAAGTTCTAAATATGTTTCAGGCTTGATACCTACGCCCGTTCTTGAAGGCACGTTATACACAATTATGGGTTTATCCACCCTGTCGGCAATATAGTTGTAATGAGCGATAAGACCGTTCTGAGAGGTTTTATTATAATACGGTGTAACCATCAAAAAAGCGTCCGCTCCGACGCGCTCGGCATCCTTGCAAAGCTCAACCGAGTACACGGTATCGTTACTGCCTGTGCCCGCAATAATCGGAACACGGCCGCCAGCCGCTTTCGCCGCAACTTCAATAACCTTAACGTGTTCATCATAACGCAGAGTGGATTTTTCGCCGGTTGTACCGCAAATCACAAGTGCGTCAATACCGCCTGTTATTTGCTCGTTCACAAGGTCTTCCAGACGCTTAAAATTAACGGAAGTATCATCATTCATAGGTGTTATCAGAGCAGAAGCGGCGCCCGTAAAAATACGTTCTTTCATAAACTCATCATATCCCTTTCAAAAAGTAAAAGTAAAAGCACGATTAATCCATATAACCCTTTGCGCAAAGCAGTTCGGCAAGCAATACACCGCCGCCTGCGGCTCCTCTGAGCGTGTTGTGAGATACGCAGACGAACTTGTAATCATACTGCGTATCCTCGCGGAGACGGCCTACTGATATAGCCATACCGCCTTCTAGGTCACGCGTCAGCTTTGTCTGCGGCATATCATTTTCCTCATAGTAATGAATAAACTGTTTGGGAGCATGCGGCAGGTCAAGCGCCTGCGGCTCGCCTGAAAAATCTTTCCATACTTTAAGGATTTCTTCCTTTGAAGGTTTGTTCTTGAATTTTACAAAAACAGCCGCCATATGTCCGTCTGATACAGGCACTCTAAGGCATTGGGCAGTAAATTTAGGTGTATCGGACGGCACTATCTTTCTGTCACATACCTTACCCCATATCTTCAAGGGCTCCTGTTCGCTCTTTTCTTCTTCGCCGCCGATATATGGAATAACGTTATCAATTATTTCGGGCCAGCGTTCAAATGTTTTACCCGCTCCCGAAATTGCCTGATAGGTGCAAACAAGACACTTATCTATTTCAAATCCCGCTTTATCAAGAGGGAAGAGAGCCGGCACATAGCTTTGCAGAGAACAGTTTGACTTTACGGCAACAAAGCCTTTTTTTGTGCCCAGACGTTTTCTTTGCGCGTTAATAACCTCGGCGTGTTCAGGGTTGATTTCAGGTATTATCATAGGTACGTCGGGTGTAAAACGGTTTGCACTGTTGTTTGAAATAACAGGACATTCGGCTTTTGCATATTTTTCTTCAAGCGCGCGAATTTCGTCCTTCTTCATATCAACGGCGCAGAATACAAAATCAACCAATCCTACTATTTTTTCAATATCCTTTTCAGCATCAAAAACAGGCATTGTTTTAAGATTTTCGGGGATAGGCGACGTCATCGCCCAACGGTTGCCCACGGCTTCCTCGTAAGTTTTTCCTGCCGAGCGTGAACTTGCGGCAAGCGCAGTAACCTTAAACCAAGGGTGATCGGCAAGCAGCAAAGCAAAACGCTGACCTACCATTCCCGTAGCCCCTACAATACCTACTTTATAGTTTTTCATAGCATTTCATTCCTTATTTAACAAAATTAGGGTTGATATATATTCGCTTATGCAATATAATAAATCCATTACCATTAAATATAACATTGTATGCTTGGTTTGTCAATTTTTTTATGACTTTTAGAACAGAAAGATATAGGGTGGAAAATGAAAAAAAGCGATTTTTATTATGATTTGCCGAAGGAGCTTATAGCGCAGACTCCCGTTGAGCCGCGAGATTCATCGCGTATGATGGTTTTTAATAAAAAAAACGGTGATATTCAGCACAGACACTTTTATGAATTAAAAGAGTTTTTAAAGATAGGCGATTGTCTGGTCCTTAACGATACCCGTGTTTTACCCGCGCGGCTTTACGGAACACGTACGGATACGGGAGCGGTTGTAGAATTTGTGCTGTTAAAACAGAAAAGCCAGCTGTTATGGGAATGTATAGCGGGCCCCGGCAAAAAAGCAAAAGTAGGTAATGAATTCCGTTTTTCCGATAAACTGTCGGCGGTGGTTGAGGAAGTATTGGACGACGGTAACAGGATACTCAGATTTGTTTGTGACGGCGAGTTTTTTTCCGTTTTGGATGAAGTAGGACAAATGCCTCTGCCGCCGTATATAACCGAAAAGCTCTCCGATAGGGAAAGGTATCAAACAGTCTATTCAAGGGAATTGGGCTCTGCCGCCGCTCCGACAGCCGGGTTGCATTTTACCGAAAGAATGCTTAACGAATTAAAGGAAATGGGCATAAAAATTGTGTATGTAACATTGCATGTGGGGCTCGGCACTTTCAGACCTGTAAAGGTTGAGGAAATAACGGAGCATAAAATGCATTCTGAACATTACAGTGTATCAAAGGCAACAGCCGATACAATTAATGAGACCAAAAAGAACGGCGGCAGAGTAATTTGTGTCGGTACAACAAGTTGCCGTACCGTCGAAAGCGTTGCTTCAAAATACGGTGAAATGCGCGAATGCAGTGATGATACAAGCATTTTTATATACCCTGGCTATAAATTCAAGTGTATGGACGCATTGATTACAAATTTCCACCTGCCCGAAAGCACTTTAATAATGCTCGTTTCGGCATTCGCAGGTTACGAAAATACAATGAACGCATATAATATCGCTGTTAGTGAAAAATACAGATTTTTCAGCTTTGGCGATGCAATGCTCATAATATAGAAGTATTGAAATAAGGAGATCAAATGTTTAAGGTTTTAAAAACGGAAGGTGCTGCACGGCGCGGCGAATTTTTAACTAACAGAGGTACTGTTCAAACTCCTGCGTTTATGAATGTTGCAACTGCGGCAGCAATTAAAGGCGGTGTATCAGCGGCTGATTTAGTTGATTTAAAATGTCAAGTAATGCTCTGCAATACCTATCATTTGCATGTGCGACCGGGGGATAAAGTAATTAACGATTGCGGAGGATTACACAAATTTACAACTTGGAACGGACCTATTTTGACCGACAGCGGCGGATTTCAAGTTTTTTCGCTCGCTTCACTCAGACATATACAGGAGGAGGGCGTTACTTTTGCGTCTCATATTGACGGCAAACGCATTTTTATGGGCCCTGAAGAAAGTATGACCATTCAGTCAAATCTCGGTTCCACAATAGCTATGGCTTTTGATGAATGTGTTGAAAACCCAGCTGAATACTCCTATTCAAAGGCTTCGTGCGAACGTACAACACGCTGGCTTATTCGCTGTAAAAAAAAGTTGAACGAGCTTAATTCGCTTGAAAATACAGTAAATCGCGAACAGATGCTTTTCGGCATAAACCAGGGCTGCACATATAACGATCTGCGTATTGAACATATGAAACAGATTGCCGACCTTGATCTTGACGGCTATGCAATCGGTGGTTTGGCAGTAGGGGAGCCGACTGACGTAATGTATGACGTTATCGACCACGTTACACCGTATATGCCGACCGATAAGATACGTTACCTTATGGGGGTCGGCACGCCTGCTAATATTCTTAATGCCGTTGAACGCGGCGTAGACCTTTTTGATTGCGTTATGCCAAGCCGTAACGCACGCCACGGACATTTGTTCACCTCTAAGGGAATAATTAATATCAACAATAAGAAATATGAGCTTGATATGTCTCCGATTGATGATAATTGCGGTTGCCCGGTCTGTAAGCGTTACAGTAAGGCATATTTGCGTCATTTGCTCAAAAGTTCCGAAATGCTCTCACAACGCCTGCTCGTTATGCATAATCTGTGGTTTTACAATACACTTATGGAGGATATTCGCAAAGCGCTTGATGACGGTAATTTTGCAAGTTTCAAAAAGGAAAAAGAAGTTATACTTTCCACAAGAATATAATAAAAACCTAATCAAAGACAGAACTGCGCATTTAATTAATCATAAGAAACACAGTTCTGTCTTTGATTAAGTAAAGATATTTTTAATAGGGCTGAGCTATACAAAACGTGTCTACGCAAGCCCAAATTTAGATAGGCTCAACTATACTAAATGAATGATAGAAATTTATGCAATTTACACAAACTGTGTTAGATTTAACTGCTCCAATGTGGAGCAGTTTTTTTATTGTGAAATGTGTGAAAAGCTCTCGCCGTGTAGGGGCAGAGAAGACCGCAAACCCGCACACCTTTGCGTTGGAATTAAATCGTAATATTGGTTTTGGTAAGATAATACTTGCCTTGTTTGCAAAAAAAGTTTGAATAAAAACTGTTGACAAACATATAATATTATAGTACAATAAATTGTACCGTAAAACGTACAGAAAGGGTGATTATATGTTAGCTGTAAATTATTCGACGATTAGAGAAAATTTAAAATCTTACTGCGACAAGGTAACCGATAACAACGAAACTGTTATTGTAACACGGAAAGACGAAAAGAATGTTGTTATTATCAGTCTTGAAGAATGGAATGCTCTGCAAAAGGCTTTAAAAAATGCGGAATACCTTGGCAAACTTAACCGTTCTATAACCGATGTTAAAGAGGGACGTTTTGTTACAAAAACTATGCAAGAGTTAGAGGAAATGGAAAATGAATAATCTAACTTTCGCACCAGTAGCTTGGGACGAGTATTTGTATTGGCAAATGCAAGACAAAAAAACTTTACGCCGCATAAACTTGTTGTTAAAAGATATTATACGTAGTCCTTTTGATGGTATAGGTAAACCCGAACCTTTGAGGTATTGCGACGATTTTTGGAGCAGAAGAATAGACGATAAAAATAGACTTGTTTATTCGATTAGCGGTGAAAACGACATTATTGTAATATCCTGTAAAGGGCATTATTCAGATTAACTTTTAATAATGAAATAGCTCACCATTCTGGTGAGCTATTTATTGTAGAGTATTCATTGAGGAAGAAGTAGTTTAATTTTCTTTCTAATTCCTCGATACTGTAAGTATGTAAAATTTTGTAACCAGCTTTTAACAATGAATTATCAACAAACATATCTCTTTTAGCTCTATTTGCTTTGAAATGGGACATATCATCTACTTCAATTAGAATTATCGGTTCTAAATCAAATTTTGCACATAGGGCAAAATCTATATGTTTAGAACTAATTTTAGAAAACGATACCTTTTTGTCGATTTCTCTGGTTGAATATGTTTCGTCAACTTCAATTAAATCTGCAAGTCTTATCTTTGATAGGATTTGCAGATTTTTCTTTTCTGCATAACCCTTCAAAAATGAGTAATATCTTTTTTCATTTTCCGTTAAGAATTTTCGTTTTTTGTACGCAGTTTTTATATCATAGTTTTCTTTGTTATAGTTTTGCTCATTAATAGGTTCTTCGATAATAATAGTACTGCTTGGTTGATATATATCTGCATTCTTATGGAAAAAATTTTTGTTATAAGGATTACGATAATAATTATTAGTGCTATTGTAATTATTTCTATACTTTTTCTTTCTATGCCTATTCACAAAATAATAAATTATTACACCAATAACTAATAAAGATAATACCTCGTTCACTTTAATACTCCTTTACCTCTTTGGATAATTTTTTCCCTCGGGCAGTCCCAAAACATAATCAGCAGACACATCATAAAATTTACATAATTTAATTATATCTTCTATTTTATATTTTGCCCTACGTTGTTCATACTTTGAAATGGCTGATTGTTGGCAATTTAGTATTTTTGAAATTTCAGCCTGCCCAATATCATTATCTATCCTTAAAGCTGTTAATCTATCTACATAGTCCATAATATCACTTCCTAATTTTATTTTAATAATTCCAAATCAGACTATTGACAAAAAGTCCGAAACAGACTATAATATTTACATAAAGTCCATTTCAGACTTTATTTTATATAAATAAATTACTATAAGAAAGAGGTATTTAAAATGACAGCAACATTACTTGGTTATTCACAAATGAAAGGAACGAGCAAAAAGACAGGTAAACCGTACGACGGATATATGTTTCATCTCGGATATGTAGACGAACACGTAAACGGCACGGCAACGGCGCAACTGTATGTTGACAGCACGGTTCTTGAAAACTCGGATTGTCCAATAAAGGTAGGGGAGACTTACGAGTTTAATTATGAAGTAAGTTTCAACGGCTATCAGCGTTTAAAATCTGTTGAAGTATGTTAACGGAAGAAAACGCGACTTACTTAATAGATAGGATAGACAATATACAAGCGTTATTAATGTTTATATGTATCGTTATTATTGCCGTTTTTATCTATAAGTTTTTAAAAATGTTTTTCTAAGGAGTGATAAAAATGTTCACAGGATTTTCACCTGAGACTTTCGGCGATTTTATAAAAGAGCTGTTTTCAATTACTCCGTACATATTGCCAGCTTGTATAGCTTTTTTAGGTTTTAAAAAGGCTGTGCAATTCCTGCTTGACGTGTTAAAAGGTGCGTAAGCATTTTTTATAAAATTAAATAAGAAAGGAGTATAAGACAATGACAACTTATGATCTTGCCGGACTTTTTAAAGGCGAAAACGCGATAGATCTTTCACCGGTTCTCAGCGGCGTATATAACCTTTTGCCCGTAGTAATTCCTGTTGCTATCGGCTTCATCGCTCTGCGCAAAGGTATATCTTTCCTTTTCAGCTCTATTCAGGGTGCGTAAGCGTTTCTTTTACTCAATATGTAGACCTGCATTTCCCAGTGCAGGTTTACTTTTTCAAATAGATATATAAGGTGGTGATTCTTTGAAATTTTTACATAAGCACAGACGAATAATAGGCTTTATCTTAACTGTAACCGTTTCTGTTATGTTGTTTGTGTCGAGCATTCCCGCAAGTGCGGCAGATAGTGTTTTATGTCGTTTTAAAAGATTTGATTCAGGTGGTTCTTCTTATACCCCTGTTACTGGTTGCAATAATTACTCTATAAATTATACTTCAAGCGGTTTTTATGGAAAATTATATTTTTATGATGAAGATATTTTCAGTTTTTCTAAAACTTCTGCACCTGAATTTTTTCGTATCATTGTAAGCCTTCCTATGGGCTATGAGAAGTACTATAAAACTAATATTGCAGTAGGTATTATTTACGGTAATAATCGCATTTCTCGTTTGTTGTTTGATAAGATTGAGTTAGATCCTAATAACATCAATTATGAACTTTATTATTTTATTCTAGAAGGTCAAGATTTTATAGATATAGCTAATGATTATAATTTTTCCTCAATGACTGTTCAGGGTGTATCTGTTGATATTGATTCTGTTGCTGCCAGTTCAAGCTCTGTAAAGCGTTGCACTGTTGAATCGGTAACTTATAGTACGGGTTCATCTTCTTCGTCTATTCAAAAGGAAGCTAATCGTTATTTATTTGATAATTTTTTAGATCCTGCTTTTAAGTGGTTAGGCAATTTCATTTCCGAGGCTTTTAGATTTGTTTCAGATAATTTTATAGTCCCTGCTATCGGTACTCTCGGAGTAATTTTTCAAGATGCTTTTGATGCGTTAAAGCCTTTTCTTAGTTCACTTTTAGATAATTTATTTTTACCTGTTTTAAATTCTATATTAAGTACTTTAAATGGTATTGTGCAGGCTATTGCTGATGCCTTTCTTCCTATTATTGCGGATATTATTAATTTTTTCGCTCCATATTATAATAAACTTTCTGACATTATAACAAATAACTTTATAGATTTAGTTTCCAGATTATCACCGCTTGTAAATCAGTTTGTCACCGCAATAACCCCGTCATTTGAAAGTATAGTAAATAACATTTCAAAGAATATTTCAAATATTATACGAGAATGTTTTATTCCTAACGATTCAAGCGCCGAGTATCAGGAGTTTGTTTCAATGAAGAATGACGTAACAAACAAATTCCCGATATTTAATCAGTTGTATTCGTTTGTTTCCGCTTTGTTCAATCCCTCGACTTATAGTCCCGGTACTTCGGTCTCGGTTACAAACATATTACGGAGTTATAACGATAGAATAATTGAATCTAATAAACAAGTTTATTATCGTTGCAATTATGATTTCAAAAAAGGCAATTCATATTACATTACTTTTAATGTCTCAGGCAGTAGAGAAGTCGGAATACAGTATGTTCTGTCCTCAGGTAGTTATATGGGAGGTCCTGAAATTCATAACGGCGCTAATACTATTCTATTATCTGAATCACTATATTCCGTTTCTGCTTTTGAGTTTTATTCACGTAAATCGTCTGGAACGGCGTCTATTACGGATATATGTCTTTATTCAGTAGATAGTTCGGCTGGTTCAGATTTCACGGTAAATGTATACGGTAAAAATGTATCGGTCTTAAACTTTGATTGGTATATGCCGTATAAGCATTACGGCGATATATGCGTTATAGCTTTCTGCTATCTGGCATTTGTATGGCACACGTTTAAACGTCTGCCGCAGATAATATAAGGCGGTGTTTCAATGATTACAGAAACGATATTACATTTTCTTACAATGGTTTTAAAACCTATTATAAACCTGATTCCGTCAATGGATACTTTTGTTATACCAGATAACATAGCAAGCTATTTAACAACTATCTTCCGAACTATCGGTATTTTTATTCCTGTTGCAAATCTTTTACCTTTGTTTGTGTTCAGTATAGCTTTTACGTGTTGGCGTTTCGGTTACTCAATAATAGTCCGAATCCGCAATATGTTTTAGTATAAAAAATTAATGAAAGGAGTTTAAAACAATGACAACTGTATTATCTATGTTACTTATTTTTGCATTGCTTACGTTGTGCGTTCTATTCTGCTATAAGCAGTATTTAGAGTGTAAATTACTCTCTTTAAAGCTGCCGAAACAAAATAAACCCAAGCGTAAACGCAAGGTAGTTTATGAGGACGATCTTGATGACTAAAACAAAAAAAGAAAGGAAAATTTATTATGACATTATTCGGTTTCTCAATTCCGTTATGGATAGTATTGTCGGCGGTCTTCGCTCTTGTTTATATTCTGTTTACAATTTTATCAGCCGTTAGAGAACGTAGGATAAAAGCAAAGAGGAAAGACAATGTTAAATACGATTCTTAACGGTTGTCTTACGTGTTTAAAAGTAGTAGGTATCGTTATTTCACCTTTTGTGTTCTCAGGCTTTGTATTCTTCCTGATACATACCTTTAAAGGCGAGAGGATACCAAAATCGGAATACGGCACCTACCGACATATGAACCACGGCAGTTTTTTTAAACGGCTGTTTGTTCAATTTCCAAAGGCATTTATCAATGATTTGTTTAATCGTGACCCCGATTTTTTTAAGCCCTACGGCGTTCATATGATAGCTGGAAAGCAGGGAAGCGGGAAGACCGTTACAGTTACGTATCTGCTTTTAAAGTATAAAGATATGTACCCGCAGTTACGCATTAAAACAAATTTTAACTATCGTTATGAAGACGGCGCTATTGAACATTGGAAAGATCTTGTAAACTCAAATAACGGTACATTCGGTGAAATAGACGTTATAGACGAGATACAAAACTGGTTCAGCTCTATGCAATCAAAAGATTTCCCGCCTGAAATGCTTACAGAGATTACACAGCAGCGTAAACAACGTAAGATGATTATTTGTACTTCTCAGGTGTTCGGACGTGTAGGTAAGCCTATCAGAGAGCAGGTATTTTATCTTTACGAGCCTTTGACTCTTTTCGGCTGTCTTACTATTGTCCGTAAATATGAGCCTGTCATATCAGCTGTTGACGGTCTTGCCGATAAAAAGAAGTTTAAAGGTATATTTTTCTTTGTTCATAATAAGCGAGTTAGAGAGAGTTTCGATACTTATAAAAAGGTTGAAAAGCTCTCAAAAGACGGTTTTATACCACGTATTTCAATCCCTGACATTAAATCTTGACAGCGAGCCGTTCTCGGCAAACGGAGTGCCGAGACGGCGTGCAAGATTTTCAGGTGATACGGCTTAAACCGCCGAGAGGGGGCAGTAATGTAATACGCCCCATACATAATATGCCTTTTTCGGCAAAAAACGGCTTAACCGTGCGGTTTTCCTCAATTTTAAAAATGCGGTCAAAATACAATTTGACCGCAAAAAGGAGTTTTAGTTATGGGCTTTCGTTCCGACATTAAGCGTTGTAAGGTTTTCAATGAGTTTTCACCCGAATTACAAAAGCAATACTTCGGTCTTACCCGTGATAAAGTTGTTTTTAATATAGATACTCTTTATTATACTGTTTCTCTTATGGAAACTGATAGGGTAGAGCAGATGTTGTCTCAGCTTAAACTGTGGAAAGATGATTACAACAACGGTAATAAGGATATTACTTATTACGATATGCAATTTCTTCCTTTTTATTTTTGTCATTATGAGTATAAATTGACTATTGAAAATATGTTTGATATTTTTATTGCTTCGTATCTTCCAAATACTTCAACACCTCGGATAGTAGTTCAACTCCGTTCCGTTGGTCTTTGGCTTAACGGTGCTGAAACTATGATAAATGATAGCTATAACAATTTATTATCGTTTTTGCAGCCTTTTGGAATACGTGTTGAAAAAGTATGTATTAATCGTATTGACTATGCTTACCATTCAAATTTGATTCAATCTACGGATAATTATTTTAGTGATAGGTCTTTAATCCGCAATCTCAAAACAAAAATGAGAAAATTTCATAAAGTCGGTAATATAACAGATAAGATTGAAATTGATTATTTAGGTCTTGGTATGCGTACTTCAAATAATGTATACTTCCGAGCCTATAACAAAACAAGAGAAGTTATAGAAAAAGGCTATAAAGGTTTTTTCATAGATTTATGGTTTAAAAACGGTTTAATTTCCGAATACGATAAATTTTGCTTAGAGATAGGGTATAAGTACAACTCTTATGTTTCTATGAATGTTGCTCGCATAGATTGGTATTTGTTATATGGTACTGATGATAATTTAAAGAGAGATCTTCGCAGAATACGTGAAAAGTGTTTTGAAAACTCAGATAACTATACCTACATAAAAAAGGCTCTTAGAAACGTCTTGCCCGAGGTAACAGTTATAATGAACTGTGAGTATCAAACGAAAACAAAATTCTTTAAATCTTTGGAAAATACAATAGGTGCTATACCATACGAAAGTGTCGCCGATGCTACGGCGGAACTACGGAATGTAATTAAAATTGTACGTAATTCAAAGTTGTTTACCGATTATCTTACTTCAAATACTGTGTCATTCTGTGAAAAGGACGGCTCCGACTATCTCAATTGGTGGAAACGTATACGCAGCTGCAAGATAGATACAATGTTTAAAGGTGAAATTATGCGGCAGTACGGCAATCATATTGAGATTGAGAAGTTAAAGCAACGTATGCTTACTTCGGTTGCAGGAATAAGCGCATACAAGAATAATATAAACAACAACGATTTAACCGCAGATATATCTGACTTCCTGTGTATTCTCAATGATAATGATGTATGTAACGTCACAATAGACACCAATACGGGCGAGCAATTAGAATTTAAGTATAGGAACTACGATACAATAAAGAAGCGTAAGCAAAGACAGATAAAACCGCTTTTAAAGAAAGTATACGGTGAAATAAATGAAACTCAAAGATAAATTAATCGTTTATATTTATAACAAACAAACGCAAATAGAACAGGAAGAACAGGATCTTAAAACAAGTCTTCGGCTGTCAGCATTAGATAATTTAGACCATTACGAAATATTACTGCATAGAATCCGTCTTCAAGCGTGGAACGAGTTCATAAAAGATTTGTATAATATCGTTATTAATTGTTAGTGAGGTGATTTAATGGCTTGCTGTTTCTGCAAACATTTAAAAGTAGAATGTTTTGAAATATGCTATTGTAAGTTTTTAAATATGATTGTAGATTATTACGGCATAATCTGTCCGAATTTCGACGTTGTGGGGGCGTAGCTCTTTTACCGCTTGAAATTCGGCAAAAGGTATCCGTAATAATCTCAATCTAAACTTACGGCTCAGCAGGGCTGAGCTATACAAAACGTGTCTACGCAAGCCTAAATTTAGATAGGCTCAACTATACTAAATGAATGTTTAGTATAGTTGAGGGAGTTATTAATATACGTTAAAATAAGCAACCAAAGGCATTTTGCTTGATTTAGCCCTTGGTTGCTATTTGTTTAGATCATCGGTATTAAAATCATACGTGTTTCGTTTATTGTTTCACATTCCATATTATTAATGCTTTGTATTTCGTTGACCGATGCATTATATCTGCGTGCTATGTTCCAAATTTTTTCGCCTTCCGAAGCAAAATAAATTTTCATTGCGCAGTTATCATTAACTTTAATTTTTTCGTTGCTTAAATCAATATCTTTTACGGCGTCAAATTTAATACATTCACTTACCGTTGCGTTGATAACAAGCTGAATATTTACATCTAAGCTGTTTGACGAATTTAAACTGTAATTGCAGCCGTTAAGTTTAATTATAGGTTCGCAGACTATCGAACCGCCCGATGTTGCTATTTGGTCATTATATTCAAAATCAATGTTTTTTTCAAAATAACCGATTGAATTATCGTTATCACGCGCTACTGCACAAACTGTTAAACTTCCTTCGATTATTAATCGACCATCCTTAAATGCTGTATTGTATGACTTAACAGCGCACCATAAATCTAATATATCAACTATCCCATCAGTCGATATATCAATGCTCTTTTTGCAGTCGTAATTTTCTGTTATTTTTTTAACAATCTTGTTGACGCATAGCTTTTCTTTTCTAATGTCCGCAACCATTTTACGAGAAAATGCGTCTGTTATTACCGATAGTTCACAATCACAAAAGGCTCTGCCGCTTAAAAGCAATTTAGCGCTTAAAAGCAAGCTGTGTGCAGTGCCGTCTCCCGATATATGCGGTTTTAAGTCGATATAAGCAATTTCGGAAGTCGGATCGCATCTGCAATTTTCAGTTAATCCATCCATATCTAACACTTGGCTGAAAGGAACCGACGTTTTAAACATTTTGATTTCATTACTGCCTTCCGAACAGTACGATGCAGTTATGTATAAGTCGCCTTTTAATATGAGCTTACCGCTTATTATTTTACATTCGCTTATGCAGCTGTCAGCGTCGTATTTAAGCAATGCGTTAATATCGCTGTTCTCCCCTACTTCAAGCTCCTCCTCGATTGCAATATACTTTTCTGCATATCCTACGGGCATTGAGGCAGATATACTGTTGTTCTTATGCTCGATTTCCTTATCTTCAATATCAGAAACGACCTCGTCGCTCTTTTTGCACGATATATTGAACAACACATTTACCGCACCGTGAATATCAATTTTTCTTTCATTAACAGCACGGCAGTTTATATGCTCGCATCTTGCAGTGCAACGGAAACAGGCGCTGTCACATTCACTTGATAATTCGATTGATTTGCTGAACGGATATTGATATTCATAAGAGCATATCAGACCGTCGGGATCGCAATATAAAACAGTTATTGTAACGCTTCCGTCTGCCGTAACATTACGCCCGTTTATACTTTTAGACGAAATTCGTGCAATGGCACGGCATTTAAAAATTTTTGAAATATCAGGGCAATAATCCGGAAGTGTAAAATCAACATCAATCGGTACTTCGCAGTTTTCCCGCAGAAAAGTACTTTCGGTTACCACCTTAGACCTGTTGCAATTTATTTCCATAAATATTTCCTCTCCTAAACATTTGTTAATAAATAATATTCAGGAGAGGAAGAAATTATACATATTAAGTTTTATTCAAGTTCAAACGCGCCCGTATATAGCTGATAGTACTTACCTTTTTCTTCAATAAGTTTTTCGTGGTTGCCGCGCTCAATAATTCTGCCGTGATCCAACACCATAATTACATCGGAATTTTGTACGGTAGAAAGCCTATGAGCAATAACAAATACCGTTCTGCCTTTCATCAGTCTGTCCATACCTTTTTGGACGATAGCTTCCGTACGGGTATCAATGCTTGAAGTTGCTTCGTCAAGAATCATAACAGGCGGATCTGCAACAGCCGCGCGTGCGATTGAAATAAGCTGCCGCTGACCTTGCGAAAGTCCGCTTCCGTCGCCCGATAACACTGTATTATAACCGTTTGGCAGCATTTCAATAAATCCGTGAGCATTAGCGAGCTTTGCAGCCGCAATACATTCTTCGTCGGTCGCGTCTAATCTGCCGTATCGGATATTTTCCATAACCGTACCTGTAAACAGATTGACGTCTTGAAGAATTACACCCAAACTGCGCCTTAGGTCGGCTTTTTTTATCTTATTGATATTTATTCCGTCGTAGCGTATCTTGCCGTCGGCAATATCGTAAAAGCGGTTAATCAAATTTGTTATAGTGGTCTTACCCGCGCCCGTGGCGCCTACAAAAGCCACCTTTTGTCCAGGCTCGGCATAAATATCAATATTGTGCAAAACAATTTTTTCGGGAACATATCCGAAATCAACATCGTGCAAACGTACGTCGCCTCTAAGCTCGGTGTAGGTTACGGTACCGTCGTGATGCGGATGTTTCCAAGCCCATTTGCCTGTGCGTTTTTCGCTTTCGGTAATATTACCTTTATCGTCAATACACGCATTTACAAGGGTTACATAGCCATTGTCAGTTTCAGGCTCGGTATCCATAAGCTCAAATATGCGTTCTGCGCCCGCCATTGCCATTACAACAGCGTTGATTTGCTGAGAAACCTGACTTATACTCATCGTAAATTGCCGTGTCATACTTAAAAAAGGAATTACAACGGCGATTGAGATTGCCTGACCTGAAAGTGAAATATTCGGCACGTTGAAAGCAATAAGGACGCCGCCTATAAACGCAATTAACACATACAAAATGTTTCCGATATTGCCCATTATAGGCATCAGTATATTTGCAAATTTGTTTGCTTTGCTTGCGTCCTCAAATAACTGCTCATTAATTTTATTAAAGTCTTTCTTGACTTCTTCTTCGTGACAAAATACCTGAACAACCTTCTGACCGTTCAGCATTTCTTCAATATATCCTTCAACCGCCGCAATGGATTTCTGCTGTCTCACAAAGTATTTTGCGCTGTTTCCGCCGACATTTTTTGTTACCATAGCCATTGCTATAACACCGAAGAACAGAATCAACGTCATCCAAAGGCTGAGATAAAGCATATAAAAAATCAGAGTAATAAGCGTAAGAGCCGAACTGAACAACTGCGGAAGACTTTGAGAAATTAACTGCCGCAATGTATCAATATCATTGGTGTAATAACTCATAATGTCGCCGTGAGTATGCGTATCAAAATAGCTTACAGGTAAAGATTGCATTTCACCAAACATCTGCTGACGCATTTTGTTTAAGAAGCCTTGGGTAATAATTGCCATTAGGCGCGTATATATGAAAGACGATACAACACCTAAAACATAGAATCCCGCCATTAAAGTAACTATTGATACAAGTCTGTTATATATCGGATCAAGACCGACAGACAGACCCTCCGTTATCAACAGAACGATTTTGTTCAAAAAGAGCGATGACACAGTACCCGTCGCAGCGCTTGCAACTATGCAGACAGCGACAATAATCAGGTAGGCTTTATAGTATTTAAAAAGATATTTTAAAAGACGGCTGATAGTGCCTTTTGCGTCTTTTGCCTTGGCACCGCCTTTAAATCCTCTGGGACCCGGCATTCAGATCAGCCTCCTTCCTGTTTTGTGAATAATATACCTCTTTGTAAATCGTGTTATTTTTAAGAAGTTCTTCGTGTGTTCCGATAGCATTGATTTTACCGTCGTCCATAACGATTATGCGGTCGGCGTCCTGTACCGAAGCAATTCGCTGCGCTATAATAAACTTAGTTGTATTCGGTATTTCGGTCGTAAAGGCGCCGCGGATAAGCGCGTCGGTTTTAGTATCAACAGCGCTTGTCGAATCGTCTAAGATAAGAATTTTCGGCTTTTTAAGCAACGCACGGGCAATGCAGAGACGTTGTTTCTGCCCACCTGAAACGTTGCTTCCTCCCTGTTCTATATGGGTATCGTATCCATCAGGGAATGTTGAAATAAATTCATCAGCCTGCGCTAATTTACACACTCTTACAATATCTTCGTCGGTAGCGTTCATATCGCCCCACCTCAGATTATCTTTTATCGAGCCTGAAAACAACACGTTCTTTTGAAGAACGACAGAAACAGCGTTTCTTAGGGTATGAATATCATATTTTTTAACATCAACACCGCCTACCTTGACGGTGCCTTCGGTTGTATCGTACAATCGTGAAATTAACTGTATCAAAGTCGATTTACTGCTACCCGTTCCGCCGATAATTCCAATAGTTTCGCCTGATGAAATGTGAAAATTAATATCTGACAGGGCATTTTTTTCAGCGCCTTTATGATATTTAAAAGATACGTGTTCAAAATCAACACTGCCGTCTTTCACCTCAAACAAAGGGTCGGAACAGTTGGTGATAGTGCTGTTTGTTGAGAGTACCTCGTCAATTCTTTGCATTGAAGCATAAGAAATAACTATCATAACAAAAATCATAGAAAGCATCATAAGGCTCGAAAGAATCTGCATTCCGTAGGTGAGCAGGCTTGAAAGCTCTCCGACATCCATCTCAGCGCCGCCCGAGGTTATGATCAGCTTTGCGCCAAGCAGGGATACAAGCGTCATTGCAGCATACATTGAAAATTGCATAAGGGGCGAATTCAGTGCAACGAGTTTTTCTGCCTTTGTAAAGTCGTTGCAGACATCATTTGCGGCATTAGCAAATTTTTTGCGTTCATAATCCTCTCTGACAAAGGATTTTACAACACGTATGCCTTTAATATTCTCCTGAACCGAATTGTTCAGCTTATCGTATTTTTTAAATACGCTGTTAAATAGAGGCATTGCCCTGCGGATTATCATATAAAGACCGAACGCCAATATCGGTATTAAAGCGACAAATATTGTAGAAAGCTGAGGACACATTATAAATGCCATAACAAGGGAGAATACAAACATCAAAGGGCTTCGTATTGCAATTCGTATAATCATCATATATGCAGTCTGAACGTTTGTAATGTCGGTAGTCAGCCTTGTAACCAAACTTGACATTGAAAAGCTGTCAATATTTGAAAAAGAAAAATCCTGCACCTTGTAGAACAGATCGTGACGCAGATTTTTTGCAAATCCGCTTGAAGCGACGGCACAAAAAGCGCCTGAAAGCGCACCGAATAAAAGCGAGACCATTGCCAGAAGTATAAGTATAAATCCGTATTTTAAAATTACGTCCAATCCAGAACCGTTGCTTATCCCTGTAACGAGCTTCGCTACTATAAACGGTATAATACATTCAACAATAACTTCAAAAGCCACGAACAACGGTGACAGTAATGAAGACAGCTTGTATTCCCTGATACAGCCTGATAATCGTTTAATCATAGTCATCCTCCAAATTGTTTTTTAGTTTAGCAGTGATTTTGAAGAAGGTTTCAATTTCATCGTCCGAAAGTCCCCTTCTCATCTTATTTTCGCGTTTTTCAATAGCAACCGAAATTTGTTTATGGATTTCAATAGCTTTTTCCGTAAGAATTATCTTTTTTAACCGCGCGTCATAATCAACAGGAACACGTTTAATCAAACCGTTGTCCTCCATATGCTTCAAAATATTGCTGGCGGTGGAACGGCGTATCGAAAATTCGTTTTCAAAATCCTTCTGAAAAATATCCTTTGAAGAATTATTGATTAAATACCCGATTGCCCAACCGTGCATTCCGCTGGGCGAGTTAAGATTGAACTGTGTTCTGTATTTTTCAAAATCACGGCGCATTAAATTTGCAATAGACCTGATCTCAAATCCTATTTCCTGCGGAGTATCCATATTATCACCCCAATAGCATAAATGTTAGACTGCTAACTATTATACCGTTTTAAAAAATTTTGTCAACGGAAAAACGGTGAACAATTTGTTAATTATGAGAAAAATACTGTCGGATATTCTCCGACAGTAAAATAATACTTATTTACCGAGTTCTTTGGTTCGCTCAAACGCGGCAGTTACAGCGTTGAACACCGCAGAACGGAATCCTGAATCTTCAAGGGTTTTAACGCCCTCAATCGTACTTCCTGCGGGACTGCAAACTTCATCTTTAAGCTGTCCTACATGCTTGCCTGAACTTTGAATGAGCGAGGCAGAGCCGAAAATGGTTTGTGCGGCATACTCAATCGCCTTGCTACGTGTTAAACCGCATTTGACTCCGCCGTCGGCAAGAGCCTCGGCAAACATATAAACAAAAGCGGGACCGCAACCTGATATTGCGGATGCCGCATCTATAAGGCTTTCGTCAATTCGGTCTAATTTACCTGCAAATTTTAAGGCAGATGTAAACTCATAAAGATCGTCCTCAAAAACATTATGTCCGACAGAATAAACAATCATACCGTTTCCGTTTGAAACAGGGGTATTCGGCATTATGCGTATTACAGGATAATCACCGCCCGCAAGCTCTTTTATACTGCTTACAGTAACCCCTGCCGCCATTGAAACCAATACAAAATGATCGTTTCTCTTAGCAAGAACGGGAGCGATACCTGACAGCATACTTTTCAGCATTTGCGGTTTTACACCGAGAAAAATAAAACGGCAATTTGCGGCAACCGTAATATTATCGGCAGAATTGCATTTTAATTCATAAGCCAAGACCTCTGCTTTTGAAGAACTGCGGTTAGCAAGAATAATTTCGTTGCCGTCAACTGTCTTTGCTACCGCACGCGCAAGTGCGGCACCCATATTTCCGACTCCGATAAATCCGAATTTTGCGTTATTCATTCTTTTGCCTCCGTTATCTTATATTGCCGTTACCGTGTATTACATATTTATAGGTAGTTAATTCGCAAAGTCCCATAGGTCCCCTTGCGTGGAGCTTCTGGGTAGAAATACCCATTTCACAACCAAGTCCGAACTCGCCGCCGTCCGTAAACCGCGTAGACGCATTGACATATACAGCGGCTGAATCAACCGACGCCACAAAGTAATCAGCGATTTTTTTATCTTCTGTTATAATCGCGTCACTATGATGTGTTGAGTGTGCGGCAATATGTTTAACAGCCTCCTCGGCATTGTCAACGATCTTAACCGCCATAATATAATCTAAAAATTCAGTATCAAAATCGTCTACCCCTGCCTGCACAGCGTCAATAATCGAGCAAACTTCCCTGTCGCCCCTGATTTCAACACCGCCTATTTCGTCAAACTTGTTCTTTAAAGCAGGCAAAAACTCCGACGCGATTTTTCTGTTCACCAAGCAAACCTCTGCGGCATTGCACACAGAAGGTCGGCTCGCTTTTGCGTTGGCAACAACCTTAACCGCTATTTCAATATCCGCCGAAGCGTCAACATAAATATGGCATATTCCCGTACCCGTTTCAACGCAGGGAACCTTTGCATTATCAACGCAAGCCTTTATAAGGCCTTTCCCGCCGCGCGGAATAAGCAAATCGACGTAACCAACAGCAGTCATCAAATCATTGGCGCTTTGACGCGTTGTATCCTCAACAAGATTAATATAATCCGCACTTATTCCCGCTTTTGTTAAACCGCATTTCAGCGCGGAAACTATTGCATAAGCGCTTGAAAACGCTTCTTTGCCGCTGCGGAGAACACATACGTTGCCGCTTTTAAAGCATAACGCTGCCGCGTCGGACGTAACATTCGGACGGCTTTCATATATTATTGCAATAACACCGATAGGAACAGATATTTTTTTAATATCAAGTCCGCCGTCACGCACAGTATGCGATAATTCTCTGCCGAGCGGGTCGGGCAGCTTTATCAAACTGCGTATTCCCTCTGCCATTGCAGATATTCTCAATTCGTCCAACCTTAAACGGTCAATCATAACATCGGATATACTGCCTTTGGCTTTTTCAACATCGTGCGAATTTGCGGCAAGTATTTCGGCTGTATGCTCTAAAAGGCTTTCTGCCATAAAATCAAGTCCGATATTGCGTTTTTCAAGACTTAAAGCGGCGTTAAGCGAAACAGATTTTGCTGTATTTAGTATTTCGGAAGTTAATTTCATTATTTTACTCCCCTTTTGGCGACAAATCTTGTGCCGACGTCTTTTCCTGCTACAATATCATATAAAACCAAAGGATTATTTCCGTTTGCAATTACCATGTCCGTTCCGTGTTCATTGGCTATTTCGGCAGCGTGCAGTTTTGTGGTCATTCCGCCCGTTCCGAGTTTACTGCCAGCGCCGCCCGTCATTGCTTTGATTTCAGGCGTTATATCTTCAACACAATGAAGAAGCTCGGCATTATCGTTAACGTGCGGGTCGGCTGTATACAAACCGTTTATATCAGAAAGCAGTATAAGCAGATCGGCGTCAATAACCGTTGCGACAATGGCGGCAATAGTATCGTTATCGCCGATAACGATTTCATCGGTCGCAACAGAATCGTTTTCATTAATTATCGGAATTGCGCCCAATTCCAAAAGACGGAACATTGTATTTTGAAAATTGTTTTTGCGGTCGCTATGCTCTACGTCCGCACCCGTTATGAGAATTTGAGCTACCGTATGATTGTATTCCGAAAAAATCTTATCGTATGTATACATTAGCTCACACTGACCGACAGCAGCGGCTGCCTGCTTTGTCGGAATATCACTCGGTTTGCCGTTAAGCGACAGCTTACCTGCGCCCATACCGATAGCGCCTGACGAAACTAAAATAATCTCGTTGCCCGCATTTTTTAAATCAGACATTGCTTTGCACAGTTCCTCTACCCTGCGTATGTTCAAAAGCCCTGTTGAATGGGCCAAGGTGGAGGTGCCGATTTTAATGACAATTCTCATAGCAGTTCCCTTCTGGAAATATCAAAATTTATTATAAACAAAGATTAAGCCACATTAAAATTATGACTTTCCTTATTTTAACATAACTCCCCTTATATTTCAATAACATTTTGTTTAGGCTGATGAAAGTCGAACCCGTCACGCCTACAAATAATAATTTTTTGTTTTTTCTTGTCTCATCACTTGTAATACGACAGCATTACTGCGTTCTTCGACTTCATCCTTACAAAAAATTATTTATTTGTGAGGTCAAAGAGTTTCTCTCAGCCGCCTTCTTCCGAAAGGCGAAGCGTGAGATTTGCAGTAAGGCTGTTGCCTTACAAAAATAAGCGCAAGGCGGCAAGTGAAACCGTAACGTGTTCAACCCTCATCAGCCTACACGGAATATCATTTTTTGAACGTGAAATAATTAATGCTCATTGTGCTTCTCGGCGCCTCGGTTCTTATGAAAATTTTAAACTCGTGCTGACCCTTTGAAAACGGTATTATCTGCGGTGCGCTTGTCACCCACTTCTTCGGCAAATGAGGGTCTTTCGGGTCGTCCTCGTTCCACTCGGCAGACTCAAATTCGGGGCTTATCCCCTCTACCGTACAGGTCTTAACACCGTCAATTAAAACTTCCATATAGGAAGAAGACTTCTCGGCGGCAAAGCGAACACAAAACTCATATTGACCCGACTCTTCAACATCAACTGTGTATGAAACAAAGCAATCGTTACCGCGCATATCCTTTTCAAGACGGCGCACGTTCTGTCCTCCGCCCTCGTCGCTGCATTCTTCTATACCCGCAAACGTATGTGATACAGCATTCAGTTTAAGCGCTGAAATTTTTGAAGTGCCTGACGCGGATATTTTATTTATAGGTCCGAAATCGGCATTTTTAAACCTATTAGTATGCATTATTGTATCCAAAACGTAGCGCGCGGATTTTTCAAGCTCCTCACGGCTTAAATTATGCAAAACCGCCGTTTGTATCGCGAGTTCTATTTCATCAGGGTATCCGAACGGCATTTTGATATTGTTGCCCGCCTTTATTTCCTCAAATAAATGCGAATCGGTGCGCCAATCGGTCATAACTACGCCCTCATAGCCCCACTCGTCACGCAGTATTCCCGTAATTGCGCCGTAGTTACTGCTTGAACGGATATTGTTTACAAGGTTATATGAGGTCATCAGACACAGCGGTTTGCTTTCCTTTACTGCTATTTCAAAACCTTTGAGGTATATTTCACGCAGCGCTCTTTCGGAAACGACGCTGTTGCTGAAAATTCTCATACGCTCCTGATTGTTGCACATAAAGTGTTTTATTGTTGCGGCAATTCCCATTGCCTGAATACCCCTTACTATTCCCGCGGCGCATTTGCCTGAAATAAGCGGGTCCTCAGAAAAATATTCAAAATTCCTGCCGCATAGAGGGTCGCGGTGTATGTTGAGAGCAGGCGCTAACAAAATATCTATGTTGTGCTGCTTGCACTCCTTGCCCATTGCGGCACCCACAAGCTCGCACATATTGCTGTTCCACGTGCAGGCAAGCAGTGTTGCGCAGGGAAAGCAGGTAGTTGCCGTAGATACGCGCAGTCCCGCAGGCCCGTCAGCTGTTTGGGCGTTTGGTATTCTTCTTGCAAAATTGTTACCCATTCCCGCAGTGCCCCTTGGGACGGCAGGTGGCTGCGCCATAGAAAGATTTATCATCTCCTCTACGCTTAATTCTCTTATAAAATCGTCTAAGGTCAACTTTTCATTTTTTACGTCATACAACGTGTGGTTTCCGTGCTTTTCGCGCAATAATTCTAATTCAATCGGATAACATTCACCCGATTTTTTCCTTGATAGGCGTTGGTCGAACCACTTATTTTTTAACTTTTTGCCGTTTTGGTTCAAGCGCGACGGCAACTCACACGAAAGTTTTAATGATGTCGCAAATACCGTTTCGTCATCTTCTAAGGTCATACTGCCGCAGTTTTTGAGTTTGCGTATGTTCTCACCCAAATAAAATTGATATTCGCCCCTTGAAATAATAAACGAAGCATTGCTTTCGTCAAAATAGGCAAGATCGCTTTTGTTTATTTTAATCGTAACCGATTCGCTTTCGCTCGGTTGCAAGAGTTTTGTTTTATGAAAGCCTTTAAGTTCTAAGCGAGGTCTTCCCTGCTTGATTTCAGGCGATTTTACATATATCTGAACAACATCTTTTCCTGCATAATCACCTGTGTTTTTTACGATGAAAGAGATGCTGATATTTTCCGAATTTTCAGTATTTTTAATCTCCGATATTTCAAAATCGGTGTATGACAGACCGTGTCCGAAAGGAAACGCAACCTTTTCATTGGCGCCGGGTATTGTTTCAAAATAACGGTAACCAACATAAACGTCTTCTTCATAATAAACCGTATCCGAAAAAATGTGGTGATTTTCGGCGCACGGATAATCATTGTAGTCAAATGCCAATGTGTCTGTAAGATGTCCGCTTGGATTTATCTTTCCGCTTATTATATCGCCTACTGCATTTCCGCCTTCCATACCTGGCAGCCATACTAAGAGTATAGCCGATACTTTGCTGTATTTGCGGACAAAGTTCATATTTATCGGCTCCGCAATATTAAGTATTACAATTATATCCTTAAAATTTGAACGTTGCAGAGATGCAAAGAGAGCCTTTTCGCTGTCACTTAAATTGAATTCTTCAATGCTTCTGTCCCAAAACTCTCCCGAATTGCGTGAAATTACAACCAAGGCTGTCCTTGTTTCCTTTGCAACGAGGTTCATTTCCTCCTCAGGCATTGATTCTTTTTCGCAAACAAGCGTAATCCCCGAATTTTTTAAACCTTCGGGTATGCCGACGCTGTAACGGCTGTTCACATTTCCCGAACCGAAACCGCTTTTGTTATATTTGAACTGTCCGTCGCCGAGGACTGCTATTTTTTCACCATCTTTAAGCGGCAAAATGCCGTTGTTCCTTAAAAGTACAATGCCTTCCTCTGCCGCCTTGCGTGAAATGCTTATATTATCCATATTTTTCTCCTGATATATAAATTTATAATAAACCCATAGCCTCCTTCAAAAGAAAGAGGCTATGACAGTAACAGATTCAGAAAACTCCGCCGCCCGGATTATCCATAAAATCTCCCGATAGGTCTTGCGCTATCGGTTCTTTCGGCTCGGTTAAAAGCGAAAATTCCGCCGTAGGTTTTGAGTATTCTTTCATTTAAAAATCTCCTTTTTACCCTACAAATCCGTTGGGTTCGGTTGTGATTTCGGCGCCGAGCCCGCTCTTTTCGGGCGTCTTAGAATCAGATGACGTGTTTTCCTTTGAGGAATTATCCGAAGCGGAGCTTGTTTTGCCGCCGCTTACCTGATTTGAGACAGCTGAGGACGGGCTTTCGGCGTTCTTTTTGCCGCCCGGCTCTTTTGTTTTATCGGTGCTGTCCGCCGAGGACGGAGAATCAAAATTACCGTTCCATTCGGAAGTAACCTCGCTTGCCTCCTTTGAAGTAAGCGATTCGGTTGATTCAATATCGTTGTACTTAGTATCAGAACTTGTTTTGTCCTTAATCTTGCCGCGGCAGGCGGTGAGAGCCACCGCCGCCGTGATAAGAAGGATCACTGCCGAAAGTACAATTTTGCAATTGATCCTGTTCATAAATCCGCCTCGTTATTCATCTGTGTAATCAGGGTCGGTATAATCGTAATCGCCCCAGTTTTTTACACTTGTGTCGGTAATATCCGTGCAGATTTTTTCTTTTATATAGCCATATTCGGAGAATATTGCTTCGGGTTTTAAATAGGATTTCATTTTATATCCTCCTATCTTTTGCTGTATGCGGCGGCATTTGCCTTGATAAATGCCTGAACTGCATTTATGTCAGCCTTTGCGCCGTCTGTGCCTGTGGTAATATACTCGCAAAGTGCGGAGTAGTTGGTTTTATCAACGGTTTTATATCCGTCAAAGTAAGCGTTTGTTCCGTCGGTGTATTCAATGTTTACACTTGCGTTGAAAACGCCGACCTTTATCATCTTAGCGGCAAGCTCGCGGCTTACGCCCTTAACAGACTTGGAGTAGGTTGCCTTGCCTGTATTAAGCGGGCTGTAAAGTGTTTCGGAGGCACCGTCCTTGGTGTAGGTCACATAAGCCCTTGCGGAGATCTGCTGACCTGCGAGCTTATCCGACTGACTGCCGTTAAGACGTATCCAAGCGTTGCTTGTTACGCTGTTGTCGGTATAAGCGTTTGCAAGTTTAATACCGTCAAAACCTGTCTTGCCTGTTGTGGCAAGAGTAAGTTCACCGTCAAACGATGCGGTGGGTAATGCTATCATACCCGAACGGACGCTGTAACCAAGCGCTTCAAATATTGAATTGTTGAATTTAAGCGCATACATAAGCGCGCCATTGCTATTAGCAGACGCAAGGTCAAGACCGTAAGCCTCCGCTTGGAAGTCAGGCGCCGCCTCGGCGATCAACTCGTCGATATGACCTGCGAACATTGCGCTGTACTGCTCAGCGGTCATTCTCTCGCTTGCGGGGATATTATAGAAGCTGTCGCCTAAATACTTCTCGTAATTGTCTGCGTATGTGAAATCATAAGCGCGTATGCTGTCGGAAACTATTGTTTCTTCAATCTTGTTGAAGAAATTGTTTACAATATACTGCGCAACCGCGCGGTTACCGTTTTCACCGAGGTGCAGCATATTGGCGCTTATAGCACCATTATCACTTGTGAAGTAATTCTTGGCGTCTGCGCTGCTCCAATTTGCAGAAGTTTCATAGAGGTCTACAAACGCACAGCCTGTTTCAGCCTGAACTTCAAACATAAGGTCGTGAACGGGCTTAACGTCTCTTGAAGATTTTATAGGCGCCGTCAGAACAACTGTCGGAGCGCTGTCAAGCCCTTCGAGCATTTCAACCATACGGGTAAGGGTCTTTTTGTAAAGCTCCTTGCCTGCGTCGGTCGTTACTTTATTCCAATCGTTTGTTCCGAGGTCGATGAATACGAAATCAGGCTGATAAACAGCATTTAAACGCCACATTGAGGAGTTTGCCTCGTGATATGAACGGTAACGTGAATCGACTTCGGTGTAGCTGTTAACCAACTTCCAACCCCACTGACCGAGATTTATAAACTCATAGCCGTTTTCTGTCTTTGCGTTCAAAAGCTCGTCAACATAGTCAGGGAATGCGCTGTCGTAACCGCCGTAAATATAGCTGTCGTAAAGCTCGGTCTGAGAATCGCCGAAGTATGCAATCTTTACCTTTTCGCTGGCACTGCCTGTATTAAGAGCAGTTATAAGAGTTGCCTTTTCGGTTGTTAAAAGCGCCTTTGTTTCAGCGTTAAGAGCGTTTAATACCTGCCACTTTGTCTCGTTTGAAACGCCCGACTTGTTATAGAAGTTTGTTTTATAGCATTCGGCATACGCGTTTGCTGTGCTGCAAGCATTCCAAGCGTCTATTACCGACTGGTTGGCAACTATTGCAGCATAATTCGGAGCTACCGCCTCAACCTGAGCCGAGGTAAGCCCTGCGGCGGAAATTGCCGCCTGGGTCAAAGCTATATCCTTTGCGGTTGCGGGGGTTATAGCGTCGGCGTTGTAGTAAAGCGCGTCTGCGCCATACTCATAAATGAAATCATAGACCTTAGCTTCTGCATCCGTTCCGAGATACTGAACACAATTATCATAGTAGTGGCTGTTGTTTGCAGGAAGTGAGAAATCCGAAAGATTTGAAACTTCGCTTGCAGGAACGTTTGTGGTTGTGCCGCCTGCGAATAACAGCTTGCCGTCGTTATCGAAGAACATAAACTTATAAGCAAGATAACCGTTATCCTCGCCTGTTCCGATTACGAGTTTATAAGCGCGGTTGTAGCTTATGTTAAGATACCTGTATAATTCGGAATTGGTTGTAGCCCAACCCTGTGAATTTCTGTTGTTGTAGGACTTTATGTTGTTCGGAAGCTCGAAAGCGGGCACTTCAACCGTAGCATTATTACATCTGAAAGAGAATTCGCCGCTGTTTGTTCCGTCTGAATATTGAAGCACTGTTCCCTCAATATCAAGTGACGTTGAGGTGCTGGGTAATTTAAGCCTTGCATAGGCTTTGCTTGTGCCTTCTGCGTCATAATGCAGATAGATGTACGGGTCGTTGTTTACGCTCGGTCCGTACGGAATAACGTCAAGCGCCATATACTTAAAGCTATTGTTTTTGGCAACGTATCTGCCCATTTTACCCTGCGACTGCCACTCGGTTGAAGCGTCAAGAACGCTGTTGCCTGTGCTGAATGCTTTGGTGAGCTTTTTGCCCGAAGCGTCGCCCGAGTATGCCTTAACCGTCCAGAGCATTTCGGAATAAAATTCGTCCTCAAAGGTATCGTTTACCTTTTCAGCTTTAAACTGTGCCGACGCATTTGCGGTAAATTCCGCCCAGGTAGCGTCACCTGCAAGCTCTTTGAGTGCCACTTCGGAAAGTGCGGCATAATCTGCGGCGAATTTCGTGTAGTCTTCACTTGTTCTGTCAATCGCGGTTCCGCTTATAACTCCGTTAATATAATCCGAATGGTCGGTTATAAATTCGGGCACGGATACGTGATTACTGAAATAGTAATCCTTGCTTTGAACATCACCCATCATTGTTTCAGGCGCGCCAACGTTAAGATAATTATCCATTGCGTTATAGATAGGCTTAATGATATTAAGTGAAAGATTGGAAGCGTTGGCATTTAAACCGATGTTCAGTCCTTTACACGTAACGGTATTTGTACCGTCGGTAACCGAAAGGTTCAAATTATAATATGTTCCTGCGCTGTTGAGTGCATACTCCAAAACATAGGTTATTTCGTTAGGGGTATATACATCGCCGTTGTAGGTGCCCAATAACAGATATCCGTTATTCTTAACGGTAAGGTTTCTGTCATCATAGCCGGTTGATGTAGTATTATTATTAATTGCTCTTATTTCACGATAAGAATTTGTTTTGTCAAAATCGGTTATTACGTTATTGTCGTCCTTCTTTGACTGGAAGGAAATTCTCAGATCGTTATATTGGGTTGAGTTTGCCTCGCCCGGAACTTTAAGCAAAATTCTGAATCCGACGGGGACCGCATAATTACTTGTTTTAACCTCGGTAAGATCGGCAAACTTTGTTTTAATAACCAGCTTTTCGGGAGCTTCTTTAAGCGTTGTTATCTCGCTGGCGGGAACAATGCCGCTTACAACGTACTGCGCGTATGTGCGGTAGCCCGCAAATTTATCGGCGTCATAAAGTCCGTTATCAACCAAAGCGGTTTGCTCGTCCTTTGAAAGAGAATTATATTTTGTATCAAAAGCAAGGCTTTCGTCAATAACCTTTTGAGCATTTGCGGTTGTTATATCGCTGTTTTCACTTACAGCAACCAAAGTCGGATAGTCTTTCAGAATGTCTTTAAGGCTTATCAATATATTCGCATAATTTTTGTATTCTGTCAGCTTATCAGCATCATAAAATCCGCAATCAACCAATGCTTCCTTATCGGTATCCGACAGAGTGTTATAATCGGTATTCAAAGTGTCGATTTCCGAAATAACTTCCTGAGCGTTTGAAACGGTTATATCACTTTTTGAGCTTATTGTGCTGATAAAGTTGTGATTTGTTATAAATCCATATTGCTCGGTTGTAAGGGTGCGTTCCTCGGTATAGGTTACTTTCATACTGTAAAGCTCATAGCTGAATGAATTTCCATCAGAAAAGATTACGGGATACGGATAGTAACCGTTTGATGAGTTAGCGTAAGTATACATAGCGGTTTCATCTTCGCCGCTAACCATATATGCAGTGCCCTTAACGCCATTGCCGTTGGGAACAGTTACTGTTTTTATGAGAGACGAATTTGAAATTTTCTTAAAATCAAATGCGGGCTCAACTGCCGCAAAAGACTGTCCGCTTGCCCACCAGCGTTTTTTAGAATCAACAGAAATGCCGCCATTTGTAGATGGAATTCCGTTATTACCGTTATTGTAATTACCCATAAACGCAGTTCGGTTCGCATTTGACGATATTCCCGGTCTTGCCCATATCGTGTTATAATTTACAACTGTTTCAACCTTGGTTATTGTTTTAGGGTCAAAAAATTCCTTGGTTTCAGCGTTCTTATAGGGAATCCATACGCTTCCGTTCGCATCTCCCGAACCGTCCGAATACTTAAATTGAAGTATTCCGTTCAAATTAACGTCTGTTGCTTCGGTAACGGAATAAGTACCGGTATCCTGAGCAACGATGTGATAAAATGATTCGGCTTTCATAGGAATATCTACTGTAATTTCTTTTTTGTAGGTGGTAGTGACATCCGCCTGAGTTACAAACGTTGCGGAAATACAGCCGATTGCCAAAGCGGCAGTCAACAAGACCGCTAACAGTTTTTTATACATTTTCATTGCTTTCACTCCTTAAAAATTCTAAATCATATTAAACACCGTATCGGTACGCCGAAAATCAATTCCGACGCACCGATTATACGGTTCAGTTAATCCTCAAAAAGTAATTCTTAGTACAATCCGCCGATAAAGCTGCCTGAGGTTGTTACACCGCCGACATTTTCATCGGATACTGTTCCGCCCGAAGTCTGACCTGAACTGTCCGAACCCGAGGAAACGTCGCCCGAAGACGAACCGCTTGACGAGCCAGAAGATTCACCCGAACCTGAACTTGACGAAGAGCTGCTTGATGAGGAACTGCCTGATGATGAGCCGCTTGAAGCGGAGCTTGACGATGACGAGTCAATTTCCATACCCGTATCCTTGTAGCCCGTCTTAAACGTTCCGAAAAGAATGTAATTCTTTATGGAAGCTATGTCTTTAAGCGAGATAACGCCGCTGTTATTAATATCACCGCGTTTAAGCTGGTCGGAAGACAGTGTTATCTTGCCCGAAAGAGCGTACAAAAGATAGGTGCAATCCTTGACGGAAATTCTGCCGTCACCGTTTACGTCGCCGATTATGAATCCGCCGTTTTCGCCTGCCGCAGAAAGCGACATAAACAGCTTGGAGCCGTATTCGTTTGCGTTTGACTTATTAAGCCAATTGCTTATCGAGCCCACGTTATCGGTAACGTTTTTATAGATCATAAATCCGCCCAGATCATAGACGCTTGAACCGTTGCGGCAGTAGATTGCCGTTTCGGTATCGGTAAATATGTTATCCTCGATGATCATATTTACAAGCGACTGATTTTGGAAGCCGAACGGCTTTAACTGGTAGCCTTCAAGGCTGTTACGCCTGAATGTATGGCCGAGGGATTTGCCGCCTATTGTTGAATAGAACTCAATATAGCAATATCCGCACCAGTCCTTGACCGAGCTTTCGGCGTATCCGTAGTTAAACAGCGAATACGGATTTATAAACTTGTTATTTACGTAGCTTATATAGAAGTTACAGTCGTTAAACTCGGCGTGCTGATAAATTGTACCCATTCTGTCATAGGTGAAGCCGTCATAAACGACGTCGGCACAGCCCGAGAAGTGTCCGCACGAGGAGGCATTATAGAAGGTACTGTCAAGATAGTACTGGTGCTGACGCGGTATGCGCAGAACAAATTTTGATTCGTCTGTGCATTTAAGCGCCAGAGGTTCTTCAAACCTTACCTCGCTGCCTGAGTTGGCGGTTATAATTCTTACCTGACCCTTATTGGGACCCTGGTAGATATAAACCTGATAGCCGACAAGCTCGTTCAGCTTAAAGTTTTGACCCCTGAGGGTATAAACGTATTCATTATTGGTCGAAATAATTGTTCCGACGCGTTCAGGCGTATGGTCGGCGGTCATAGTATCGCCGTTGTTGTTATCAACGTTGCCCCATTTAAGGTTCTGGACGTATGCACCGTAGCCTGTTACCTCAGACGCCATACCTGTTATTTCATTATCGGTAAACACAAGCGAGCGTCCCGACTTTGTGCAGCCATAGCAACCGTTTTCTATCTTGTTTCCGCAGAAGTAGGTGTAATCCGCCTGAATCCAATAGGACTGATTATCGGTTCCGCTTCCGTGATAGAGCCAGTTATTATATATACGCACGTTATTTGCTCTGTTCTTTGCGCCGCCCATTGCAAACCATTGTCCTAAGCCTTCCGCCTTTAAAAGAGTTATCTGTTCGGCGGTTGAAACAAGGCTTGTGCCCGAAAGGTTGCCGCTTGTCGGGTTACCCGCGAACGGCTGAGCGTAGAACGTGCAATCGTGGAAATAGATATTTTCATTTTTAAGGTTTTCGTTATCAATGAAATTGATAAGCTGAGGCATACGCGTGGCGTAGAAGCCAATGTCCTTAATTTCCACGTTTCTGGTCATAAACATCATATTTGACGGCATATTGCCTATCTCCCACATATCGGGAAGCATAAGCCAAATTGTTTCATAATTACCGTCGCCCTTAATTGTTACATTTTCGGGGATAACAAGCGTATGAGTCACAATGTACTGACCCTTTGGCAGATAAAGCACACCGCCGCCGTTAGCGGCAATATCGCTTAGCGCTCTGACAAGGTAGGGTGTCGTATTTTGGTTAAGGTCGCCTTTCGCGCCGTAATCCTTGATGTTATAGACCTTTGTAGGCCAGCTATCTCTCGGTGAAGCGCCTATGGTCACGGTATACGGTTCGCTCCAACAGGTATCGTCGCCGAAACCGTTATAAACCATAACCTCATATTCGCCTGCGGCAAGTCTGCCGTTTAGGTTCATTTTAAGCGAATATGCCGAAAGAATTTCAATATCCTTTTGGTCAAACACAACGGTTGTTGCGGCGTTTTTAAACTGAACCTTTATATTATTGGCGGTTCCGAAATCTTCATTGGCGGAAAGCGCAAGGTTTTCGCCGATAAGCTGAATATACCCGTCGGAGGTCGAAATTTTGCCCTCGTCGCCCTGAGTCATCTTAACGCTCGGGCGGTTGATATAAATTATCTTGGACTTATTGCCGTCGCCCGTCAGTTTAAGCGCATATATGCCGTTTTTAAACTCGGACGGGATAAGAATTTTAAACGAATCCTCATCAGGTTGGAGGATACTTAATTTCTTCTCGTTTGCGGTATCAAAGCCGTGTGCCGAGGACTGGGTGAACTTACCCTCTTTACCGAGCGAAGATATTGACATTTGCTTAACATAGCCTGCCTCACCGCCCGAAATGGTGTTTGCAACGGGTGCAATGCTCACGCCGTTTACGTTCTGATAAAGGTCCTCGCCCTGAACCAAAACAACGTCGTCGCTGTACTGCGCGGTATTGCCCGTGTAATAAACGGTAATATCCTCATTGGTATCCTCGTCTATTACTTTTGCGGTATCGTAGGTGACGGTAACGTCGTCATAATAGGCACTGCCTTCGGTATTTCCGTTCATTGCGGCGGCAAGCATTACCGACGCTTCAACAGGATTTGCCTGTGTGCAGTTATAGGTGAGGACGTATTCGTTTTCCGTGTCCTTATACCATTTATACTGCACGGTGGCTGTTGCACCGTTATAGGTTATAGAAACGTCAAACCACTCGGTAAGCGGAACAACGCTGCCGTTCCACAAATTCTGATTGATTGCAGACGTTGAACCGTTATCGTAAACGAACCAGTTATAAGCGGGGTTGCCCGTTTGGGTATCGGGCCATGCGAAGTAGTTAAACACGTTATACTTTGTTGAGGAAGTATAACTGTAAATAATCTTCGGTCCCACCTGTTTATTAACAGGCATTTTTTCAAATCTTACCTTATAAGAAATTGATTTAATCTGCGTTTTCGGCGAATTGAGCATACTTTTAAGGGTAACGCCCGACTCGCGGTAGTGGGGAGCGGTAAGTTTAAGTACGTTTGACTTTAAAGTATCGTCATAAACCGTTTCAATACCCGTGCAGTTATTTGCGGTTGCGTCTATCCAATTTGAATAGCCGTTTTCAAAATCGTCCGTAAAGGTATCGGTCGGGTTTGCCTTTGCGGAAACCGCGGTGCCTGTGCCTTTAAGGGCAAGAAGCGTCTTTGCGTGGGTATATGTGCTTTTAAGGTACAACTGAGTTGCCTTTGAAAGAGTATTATAATCGGCAAAAAAGCTGTCAACAACCGAATCATAGTTCGGAGAATAGGTCTGCGCCTTTAAGCGCGAAAGCTCCTCATACTTGGTATTGAACCTTTTAGCCTCTTTAAATATAGAGGCATAGTTATCGGGATTTGAGGAGAAAAGTGTTATATTCTTGAACTGAACTGTGTTTTTTGTGTGCAATCCCAGAACAAAATGCTCGGCAGTTACCGAAGTGTTATAGTTAATTGTATAGCAGAGCTTATCGTTCTGATAGAAGCTCACCTTAACCTTTCCGCTTTCAAGCATATCAACGTAAGCCGTTGTCCACTCATAAAAGTTGATGGTGCTTTGCGGAATGTTATTGGCAGCACCTGCGCTGCTTTTAAGTCCGTTTACAACGTTATAAGCAGTATAGTACATTGTTGTACCCTGAACTATATGAATATAACTGTAATTCTTTTCGTCCTGAAAAGCGGTATAAATGTAGATAGGCTTTGTGCTACCCGTTGACTTTACATCATAGCCGATGTAGGTTATGCGGTCGCCGCTTTCGCGAATCGAATATTCGTCCTTAACCATTGCGCCTGCACCGTCGGCGTTAAAGCCGACAACTCCGTTATCAAGCGTCAGGTTTTCATCGGTCGAGCCGAACATCGGCTTATAGTAATCCTTTGATGAGGAAAAATCTATATTATCAAAATCAACCGCCGCTTTTGTTATCGGTGCCTGAATAAACGTAAGCGAAAATACGAAGCACAGACAAAGCAACAAAGCGACTATCTGTTTGCTCTTTGCTTTCATAAATCTTCCTCCTTAGTTACCTGAATTTAAAACGGCTTTGTTATCAAATATGAAATTAAGCAGTTTATCTCTCAATGCGCTTTGAGTGAAATCGCCCGAGGAAATAATTTCCTTAATTTCAGAAGTATCAATGCCGCTGCCGCTTTCTTCCGCCGCGCCGATTATATCTGCCGCAACGAGCTTAGCTACTGATATTACCGAGCGGTTGCCCTGACCCTTATCAATTCTTGTATCTTCCCTATCGTTAAAGGAATTTACGGTTACTATGTTGCCGTTTGAATCGCTGTACTGCACGAACGCTACAACAGCGTAATCCCTATTAAGAATATTTTCTACGTCAATATCCTCTGACGAGCCTCTTAAAGTAGCATAATATTTTAAAGGTATCTTACCGTCATTCACAGCTTTTTTGGAAACAGTTACGGCGGTATCGTTTTTGCCCTTATAATCCGCGCCGATTATTTCATAGGGCGCGTTTAGTTGCTCGGCAGGTATAAAGTATGCTCCGTAGGACACGGGTGTATAACCGTCGGGCAGAGCCTTTTCAGCGTCATAGTCCACCTCAAACATAACGTTAGGTGCGTCCTTAGTGTCGGTAAATCTCGCACCCTGAACCACAGGCTTTGTAAGTTCGTAGCTGTTAAGGTGATATTCTTCGCTTACAACGGTGCCTGTCGCCTCGGCAGGTACCCCGTAATTGAGATATTCAAGCCTTGCATTATAAAAATGCTTCGATAGACTTACAGATTTATCTGCGGCATTGACGTTGAGCCCTATATTTACGCCTTTTACCTCAACGGTATTTGTGCCGTCTGATATTGCAATATCAAAGCCGTAATATGTTTTGGCTTTGTTTAGAACGTATTTAAACGTAAACGTCAACGTATTCGGCGTATAATCCTCGCCGTTATACGTACCGATTACAAGAGTGGGATTAGAGGCAGGCTTTATATCCTTTCTGAGCCACTCAGTTTGCGAAGTATTGTTTGCCGCACCGCAAATATCATTAACGCCGTATCCGAAATCGGAAACAACATTATCACCGTCGCGCTTAACGTGAATTACTACGTCAATATAGTTGACGGCAGACGGTCTTGATTCACTTGGGACTTTGAGAGAAACCCTAAAACCTATCGGCAAGGAGTAATTATTGTTTGTGATTGTCTTGCCTGTAAAATCGGCAAACTGCCTTTTAACAACAAGCTCTTTCGGAGTATCGCTGAGAGTTGTTACATCCTCAAAATTAATAACACCGTTTACAAGTTTTGTCGCATACTCGAAATATTTTTTATAATTTTCCTCAGAGTAAACGCCCGAGCTTACCAAAATATTCTGCATATCGGAGTCAAGCAAATTAAATTCTTGTGTTGCTTTTTCGGTTTCCGATACTACCGTAGCGGCATTAGCCTCTGTTATATCAGCAACCGATTTAAGAGATACTGCCGTCGGATATTTCTTTGCGAACTGCTCAACCTGCTCCGTAACGTCAACCTGTTTTGTATAGGTTATTTTCATACTGTAAAGCTCATAGTTGAACGAATTTGAATCAGAGAAGATTACGGGATAAGGATAGTAACCGTTCGATGTGTTGGCATAGGTATACATTGCAACTTCATCTTCACCGCCAACTCTATAAGCAGTACCGCTTACCCCTTTGCCGTTTTTGACTGTTACTGTTTTAATAACGGAAGAATTGGAAATTGTCTTAAAATTAAATGCAGGACTTACTTCCGCAAACGACTGTCCGCTTGCCCACCAGCGTTTTTTAGAGCCGACAGAAATTACACCATGAGTATTCGGTATTCCGTTTTGACCGTTATTGTAATTGGCCATAAAATTAGTTCGTTCCGCATTTGAAGCTATTCCCGGTCTTGCCCATATCGTGTTGTAATTCGCTACGGTTTCGACCTTAGTGATTTTTTTCGGGTCAAATAACTCCTTGGTTTCGGCGTTTTCGTAAGGGATCCATACGCTTCCGTTCGCATCTCCCGAACCACCCGAATACTTAAATTGAAGTATTCCGTTCAAATTAACGTCTGTTGATTCGGTAACGGAATAGTTACCCTCGTCCTGAGCAACAATGTGAAAAAATGAGTCAGCCTTCATCGGAATTTCAACGGTTACTTCCTTTTCGTAAGTAAATTTCTGTTCGGGAGTATCGGTAGCTGTGCTTTGCATAAAAGCAAGAGAGCATATAACCGCGACCGAGAGAAGTATGCAGGTGAACTTTTTATTGATTTTTTTCATATTCATACCCTCCCGTTAATACAGTTTTTTATTATACTTATCGGCGAAGTCCTGAGCATAGTCGGGAACGTTTTCGTTCCAATTTCCGCCTATAAAGTTATCGTAATCCCCGCCGATGGGATCGTCTAACTTTGTGACAATGATATTATCAAAATAAACGTCAATACTGTCGGTTGTAGTAAGCGCAACATTTCCGTATCCGATTACCATTTCTGAATCGTCCGTAAGCTCGGTAACCTGTTTATTGTTTACGGTAAAGGTTATCGGTTGGAGATCGTAGAAGACCTTTATTCTGTTATCAATTACTTCAACCGCAAGATTGTGCGATTCATAATCCAAATATGACGGAATTTCAGCCTTTGCTATCAGCTTATCGGTCATAGACCTGAAAAGTCGGCTAACTTCAACGTAACACTTTGTGGTCTTATCGGACACGTTATAAGTTGAACTTATTCTTATGTTATAACCCGTATAGCCCGTTGTTTCTATTCGTTTATTGCGGACACGCAATGTAAACGAATCGTTTTCACTTGGGTCAGTGTCCTTTGTTACCCTGAAATCAAGGCTCGTTCGGTAATCGGTCCATTTTGTGTCGCCGAAAATATTGGTAGACGCAATCATCGGGTAATAGCTTTCCCTGTTGCCGTCCTCCGCAACGGTAATCTTCCCGTTATGGTATTTCCATTTTGGTTTATCCACTGTTTTACCGTCGCGTTTGGCTATATACGGATCGGTAAAGGTTTCATAGAACAGGCAGTTATCGGGAATGGGAGCGTCTTCCCACTCGGGAAGATTTTTATACTCGTCATTGCTGTCGCTGCTGTCATCGCCGCCCGACGGATTATCAACATACTCGCCGCTTCCGACAACGCTCAAATTTTTAAACGTTCCGATTACGGGATTCTTTTTATCCGAGCAATGGAGAGCAAGACCTACATAGAACGGTCCGTCCGATACCATTTTCACAGTTTTAAATGAAATCCAATCAAGTCCCGAAATCTTGTAAAAGCATTCGTATTTATCGCCTTTTTTAACGATTCTCAGTCCCGTTACAGCCGTAGGTGACGCACCAGAAGCCGCATAGGTTGTGCCGAAGCCCTTTTCCTTACGGTTGAGAACGCCTATTGCGCCCTCGCGAACGTGCAAAAGGGTCGAAGGAGCGTCGGCTTCAAGTCCTGCTCTTATCATAAGCCCGCAGGAGGCGGTGTAATATTTTCCGCAGCCAGGAATAGCTGTAAACGAGGTCAAATCAACCGTTGCCGTCAGCGTATCCGAAGACTTTGAGCCTATATCGTACCTGCGGTATCCGAAATAGAAGTCGTCGCTCTTATCCCAAACAACGTATCCGTCGGTTTCCATTGTATATGTACCCGAAGCGGTATCCTCGGTGTATTTGCCGTAAGGTGTATAAGCGTCGGTATTGTATTTAGTTTCAACGTCACTGTCGATAATAGCATAGGTAAGCTCAGGATTTTGCTCGTTATACTCAACCGCTTTCGCTATTGTTCTTGACGAGAGTATTACAGCAGAAGCCGCCAAGACCCCGCACAAAGCCAAGGAAACGATTTTTACCGTTTTGCTTTTGAGATAACTTTTCATTCGGCGTTCACACCCTTTCTTTTGGATTTAAGATATACAAACACAAGAACCGCTGATATTACGGTAAGGCAGCCGCAGGAGCCTAACAGCCACCAGACTATCTGCTTAACGGCGGGTATTTTCGCCCTGAGCATAACGTTTCTGTTAGCTACGGCAGCAGCTTTAACCGTATTATCCGCCGAGGCTGTTGCGCCATTTGAAGCAGTACCGTTATTCACGGTTTTTATTACTTCCCTTATAACTTCCTTTTCAACCTCAACGGTTACTGTCTCGCCGACAGACATTGTTTCGGCTATGGAAATTATTTTGCTGAGTTTAGACTCAACATTCGGAAGTAAAGACTTCGCACCGTCGCTCAACAAGCTGTAAGCGTAAGCCGCAACCTTTGCGTCTGCTAAATCGTCAGCCGAAACATTATCGAGCGACATTCCGAGAAGACGTGCGTACGTGTCCCTAAAATCCTCCGCCGCTTTGACGTCGGGAGATGAGAGTTCGTCCTGTTTCTTCTTGCTTTCAAGAGCAATATTGTATTTCTTTTTTGTTTTTGCTATTGCGTCCGCGGCAACCTCGTTAAAATAGTCGTTCATATCCGCATACGAATCAAGTGCGTTTATCGCCTCAAAGCAAGCGTCGTAATAGCTGTAATCTATTAAGGAATCGTCAATTTCAAGCAGTTTGCCGTATTGACCGAGATACTCTTTTAAGAATTTCTCAGCTTCTTCCTTATCTCCTCCGACTTTAAGAAGCGAATTAAGGAGATTTTTCTCTTTCGCAAGATGAATTTTTACGTTTGTCGGCAGGGCGTTCCAATCGGATATTGCGTTCTCGATAGCCGCCATGTCGGTTGCCTGAACGGTAGCTTTTGTTTTTGAAAGAATACCGCTGTGCTTTTGGCGAAACGCAGCAATGGCGGCATTGACGTCAACTTCACCGCTATTGAGCGCCGCATAGGCCTCCTCCGCATTAACAAGAGCAGCATAATTACTTATTAACGCACGTTCGTTATAACTAAGAGCCTGATATGCGCTTCTCGCCGCGTCAATTCTCGCCTTACATTCCGACGTGTTTTCAACTGTTCCGATTTCGGATATTTTCTTCATTACATCGGCTATTTTAGTATTGTCAACAGGAGCGTTCGACCCGTCTATTACGATAATCTTATTAATTATGTCGGTAAAATCGGCATCGTTTTTGAAAAATTCATTGACATAGATTTTCAACGATGATAACCCGCTTATAACCCTGAACTGCACCGAAAATATATCACCCGAAACGGTGGCTCCCGTACCCGAAGACCACAGGAACGCAACCTTGCCTGATGTTGATTGGTCGGTGTTCAAATCGCCGTTCTTCATAGTCTCACAAAGCAGTTTGCGCGAGCCGTTCACATACGCCAACTGTTTTGAATCGTAAGTAAACGAAATGTTCAGTCCGCCAACGTTAGCGTAGGAGGATTTCACACCGATAGTAAGAGTGATATTTTCCCCTGCACTGCCGTTCAGACCCTTACAGTAGAACTCAGGATTTTCCGCATCGGCGCCCGAAACGGTGAAAACCGACGTAATACAACAGACCGCAACCAAAACAGCGAAAAGTTTTTTCAGCATATTTACAGTCTTACTCATCGTCTGTTATATCCTCGCTTTCGTCAAATTCTGCTGACGTTGCCATTTTACCGCGTTTATAATTGCTGAATATCAGTATCGACAACGTTACTGCCGCCGCCGCAAGAATTACATTGACGGCAATCAAAACGATTATAAGTATTTTTTCCGACAGGCTTGAAACCGAATTCACCTCTTGGTCGATGATTTGAATACCGTCAAATTTCTTTGCCTGTTCATAGACCTTTTTAACCTTTTCAACACGTTTATCCGTAAATTTCGCCTTTACATCGTCAGGCAGACCGTTAAACGTCTCGCAGGTTTTAAGCGCCTCTTTGTAGTTGTCTACCGTTATCTTATCGGCAGACGGCATTTTATCTATAAGCTCTGTAATTCCGCTTACCGCGATAAGCGTTGCCGCCTCGTAAAACTCACCATACAGAGACAGATCGCCCGAAGAAATTTTTGCTTTTTCCTCATCGGACATTGTTTCAAAGTCATTTTTGAATTTAAGTATCTCAACTGCTTCGTCAAGCGTCCAACCCTTATCCGAATATCTTTTTTCAAGCCAAGAAGTCAGCTTAGATGAAAACTCGTCGGCAGTGAGCGTTGATACCGCTTGTGCGGACTCGGTTGTTTCGGTGTTTCCGTCGGTCTGTGCGGTTTCGGTTGTTGAACCCTGTGTGCTTTGTTTGGTATCTCCGCCTGACTGGCTTGTTGCTGTCGGTACATACTTAGAAGCGTCGGTCACCTTAACTATTCCAACATCTTTCGGTGACATTGTGCAATCCGAGATAGTTTCGGTTCCGTCACCCGAGGAAAAAGCAGCCGACGGATTTGAGGTGCCTGAGAAATAGCAGTTAGACGCGCTTGATTTCTTGCCTATTGGGGCAAATGCCGACGGCGTATCAGTTGGGCTCGAATGATTAACAGTTCCCTCGGCAAAGCAGTTGGTTACCTTAGCCGAGCTTTCAATAGAACCCGCGAACAGTCCCCTGCAATACATTCCCGATGAAGTAAATGTTCCGACGGAATAGCACTTGTCTATTGAACCGCCGACAATAACGCCTGCAAACAGTCCGCCGACGCAGCGTACATCGCCTGTTCCCGTTACACCGCAACCCGAAATAGTTGTGTTCTTAGCATATCCCACAAGCAAACCTACACCCTGCTGGTCTATTCCCTTGTTGGCATTATAATCGCCTGCGGCGTTATACCAGCCTCTACCGAAAATACCGCCTGTAATGCTTCCGTCAAGGATAAGTATATTTTGAATCGTCGCGCCCGCAGTTGAGCCGAACAGTCCGCATTCCCATTTACTGTTCTTATCCTTAAAGTCAAGATTCTGTTCCTCAATAGAGTTATACGATTTTGCTTTAAGCGTAAGGTTTTTTATTGCATACTTTGGAGTTCCGTCGCTGTTTGTATCACAGGTAAAGGTTCCCGTGAACGGCTTTGCAAGATTGCCTATCGGCGAAAAGCTGACGCCCTTCATATCAATAGTATTATTGAGCTTATAGCTTGCGGAAAGGTTTTCCGACATTGCCGCAAGCTGCGCCGCATTTTCTACAAGATAAGGATTAGACTTGGTGCCCTTTCCCGAAAACGACGCGGCATTTGCGCACATTGAAAAAGGAATAGCGACCGTTACAATGACAATTGCCAAAACGGCGGAAAAATATCTTTTTATATGAAGCATCAAAATCCTCCTAAAACAATGTAAAATTATTTTTTCATATAAGCCTTTGTCATCTCGTTGACCTTTTTAAGAAGGTCACTGAGTCCTGCCGCTTCCATTTTTGAAATCATATCGTTGTACGAGGCTTCATATCCGTCCATAAGCGAACCCGCAATAAGCGTCTGGTGATATTCCGACATCGCGCGGTTTATCTGGCTGATTTGCAGTTCAAGACTTGACATATCCGCTCTGTATCCGTAAAGCGCGGTTTTCTTTAAGGTCTTTTCCCTGTTGCTAATAAAGTCCTTTGCGTATTCTTTCTGTCCTTCAAGAATATTAGGCGTTCTGTAAGCAAGGAAAACGTTGCCTACTACCCAATGCGGTATACCGTAAGCAGAGGTTGAACTCGGCTGTATTGTGTAATCAGCACCGTAAGCACAGTCGCCTTCAAGGGTGTAATGCGTACCCTCTATACCGTAAACTATCAGGTTAAGCAGGTCGTTGCCTTCCTCCGAGCGAAGCAGATCAATAAACTTAATTGCTCTTTCGGGGTTCTTACAGGTATAAGGTATAACGGTATAGGTCTTTTCCGAACCGAAAATATTTGTGCCGTTGAACATAGTTTCCGTTGTATCGGTAAGATACTGATAATACTCTACCTTAGTATTGTCTTTTTCGTTTTTAACGTAGCGTACGCCGTCTTCTTCATCAAGACCGTACCACATTTCGGTGACATTTGAAGTTCCGACCTCGGTACCAGCAGCGCCCAAAAGGTAATCCTCCGAGATATAACCCTTTTTAACCCAGCTTGCGGCATATTTTATCCACATCTTATATGCGTCGGTCTGCATAAAGTTTACAACCTCGGCGTTTTTGTCATCAACATCATAACAAAGCCACGCTCCGCCCTTAGCAGAACCTATCCAGTCATATCCTCTTGTAACTACGGCTGTGAAGAAGTTGAGCGGGTCAATAGTCATTTTGCCGTTTTCTATTTTGCCCGATGACTTAACGCCTGCCAAATACTGTTCAATAAGCTGATAAACCTTTTCAGTTGTCTTTGAATTTGAGTGACACTCTTTCAAAAATTCATCCTTTGGGAAATACTGGACAAAATCGGCAGGAATCCTGAAATATGAGGTCTGGTGCAAAATCGGCTGCTGATTCGGTATTGCATACAGCTCTCCGTCCGACATACCGGTATCATAGGAATAGCTGTAATCCTTCATTTCTTTCTTGATGTTTGGCGCATATTTATCGACCAAATCGCTGAGTGCCATATATGTACCGTCGGAAAGAGCGGTGTTCATATTAAGCGTATATCCTGTCCACGCGATGTCATATTCTTCCTTTGCCGCCATCATCATAGACCATTTTGCTCCAAGCCCCGTTTCATAAACTATTTCGAGCTTTGTGTTGTCCATATGCTTAGCAAGCTCCTTGTTGACGGCTTCCTCTACCATCTCAGAGTCCTTTTGCTTAGCGTTGAACAAAATCCATTTGAGAGTTACGTTGCCTGTATCCTTTTTTCCGCAACCCGCGAATATGGTTGCCACCATAGCAACCGTAACAAGTAATGTGCCTAAACGTTTTAACATAAAATTTTCCTCCTTTTATTCTTTGACTGCACCGACAGCCATACCTTTTGAAAAATATTTCTGCAAATAAGGGAATGCTAACAAAACAGGGAAACACGAAATCATAGCCAGCGCAAATTTAAGCGTTTCAACAGGGATAACGTCGTTTGAAACAACGCCGCTGTTTGCGTAAGTCGACTTAATAAATGAGTTGTTATTCAATATCTGTTGCAGGAAATATTGAAGCTGATAAAGCTCGGGCTTTGTTACATAGTAAAGCGATGTTCCGAAATCATTCCATTTTCCAAGTAATGATGTAAAATACAACGAACCAACGATCGGCTTTGACATAGGAAGTATAATTCTGAACAGGACGTTTACCTCGCTTGCTCCGTCTATTTTCGCCGCCTCAATAAGCGAGGTCGGAATTTGCGAAAAGAAGGTTCTGAAAAGAATAATGTTCCAGCCCGAAACAAGTCCCAATACGATATAAACGGCGAGAGTGTTGCTGAGATGCAAATATTGAGTATTGATTATATACTGCGGAATAAGACCGCCCGAAAAAAGCATTGTGATCAATATGTAATGCATACAAAACTTTCGGTATTTAAAATTAGGCTGTGACAGCGCGTATCCGAACGAACCGCACAAAATTATCATAAGTGCGGGTGACAGCACCGAATTAAATGCCGATACCCCGAATGCTCTCAAAATTGCTTTGGGCTGAGCAAAAACAATTTTATATGCCGATAGGTCAAAATGCATCGGAATGACCTTATAACCGAAATCAACTACATCCTGCTCGTTTGAGAACGAGATCATAAGCGCAATAAACAGCGGAAAAATTGCTAAAACGGTAATAATGATAAACACTATATGTGCAAACACGTTTAATGATTTACTTTGCATAATTCACACCTCCGTTAAAACATTGCGTTTTCAGGACTGATTTTTTTGATAACGGCATTCGAGCCCAAAACCAAAATCAATCCTACAACCGATGAGAACAAACCGACAGCCGCGGTGGCGCCGTATGCGCCGCCTTGCAAGCCTCTTAAAACATAAGTAGATAAAACGTCTGTTGCTGGGTAGAGAGCACCCTGATCCATAGGCACCTGATAAAAGAGTCCGAAATCGGAGCCCAAAATTGAGCCGAGACGCATTATTATCGTTATACACGCCATCGGTTTAAGTTCAGGTATTGATATGTACCAAATTTGCTTTAAACGTTTTGCACCGTCAAGCGAAGCTGCCTCAAACAAGGACGTATCGATACTTAAAAGCGCAGCGTAGAAATAAAGACTTGCAAATCCTGCCTGTTTCCACGTTTCGACAATTATCAAAATTGCGGGCCAATATTTATACTCCGCATACCATTTAACAGGGCTCATACCGAGGGCTTTAAGCATCGTATTCAAAAAACCGCTTGTCGGACTTAAAATCATATAGCATATTGCCGTAATAATTACAGATGATAAGAAAAACGGCAACAGCATTGATGTTTGGTACAGCTTATTGCAAAACTTTGAACGTATTTCGTACAGCAACAAAGCCAAGAACATTCCGAAAAACAAACCTATGACGAATAGAAATACAAGGTTATAGAGTATTGTGTTTCTGAGTACTCTTGCAGCATCATTAGATGTAAAGAAATACTTGAAATATTCAAATCCCACCCATTTGCTTTTCAATATGCCAAGTGCAGGTTTGTAATCCTTAAACGCAAGAACTATTCCGAACATCGGCAAATAATTGAAAATGAGCATATACAGCATAGCGGGAAGCGAAAGCAGTATATACGGTATACTCCTTTTAAAGCCGTTTCCACGCCGACCGTTTAAATTTCCTTTTTTAAGTGTCATCATATCCCCTTCTCACTTTTTATTGATATAAAACGTGCCGTTTAAAGGCATAATTCTATACATTAATTATAGCAATAGGTCAGATTTTTGGATAGATATACAAAAACTATCTTTTATGCATTTTTTCTACCTTTTATCTTTTGCAATTGACAATTTTATAAATAACAGATAAACTTAATATGGGTGATAGTATTATGTATTCGCTGATAGTTGCCGACGACGAGGCCAACCTCTGCAACGGCATAAAAAGCACTTTGGAGAGGCACTGCCCCGAAATTAATGTGATAAATACTTTTTACAACGGAGCCGATCTGCTTGAATTTTTAAAAAGCAACACGGTCGATATTGTTATATGCGACATACGTATGCCCGGCGCTACCGGTATGGAGATAGCCGAATACGTAAGCAAAAACAAGCCCGACACATCGGTTATAATAATCAGCGGTTACAAGGAGTTTGAATACGCTAAAAACGCCATTGACTACCGAGTATCCGCATTTTTGGTAAAACCTTTTGCTTTTTCCGATCTTATTAAAAGCGTGAGGTCGATTGAAAGCGCAATAGACAGCAGATGTCGTTTTCAAATTAAGAACGATGAAATATTCTTAAAAAATTGGATAATTCTCAAAAATGAAATTACGGCAATAAAGAACACGGAAAATTTCAGTACTGACAATATGTTTTCAAAAATCAAGGAGCTTAACGTTCAAAGCTATCGGGTATGCGAAATAAAGTATACCGACGATTCAAATTCGGAAATTTCGGAACAGGCTTTGGAGGACTTAGGAGAAATTTTTACAGAGGAAATTATTACGTGCTTTGTTGAATACACTCCGTCCGCATACGTGTGCGTACTTCTATATAAAAATCACGATGAAATTACCGAGGTTATCAACAGCTTTTTAAGAGCAGTTAAAACTCACTACGGCGTTGAACTGAACTACGAGTACCTGCTATTTCAGAATTTAAGCGAATGGCAGAGACACTGTGCAAGCAAACAGATAATAGATTTATATTTCAGGGTTCTTGACGAAAAAAATGCCTCGCTTGCATACGAGGCAATAAAGGACAGAGTAGACCGACTTTCGGCAGAAAATCTTTCATTTCTTTACAGTTATATTTACAAATATACAGGGGTGGAATTGGTTAAAAAATCCATTGACTCTGTTACTCCCAACGACATAAAGGAATTGCTTTTTGATATGTCGGATATAATCACCGCAAACGATATGTCGAAAAGCGATATACTGATACAAAAGGCCAAGAGTTATATAGAGCAGAATTATTCAAATCCGAATTTGTCGCTTATAACCGTTGCGGACTATCTTAAAGTAAACGCCGCTTATTTAAGCCGAATAATCAAGAAAAAGACTGACAAGCGTTTTGTTGAAATAATACTTGAAGCAAGAATGCAAAAGGCGAAGGAACTTTTAAGAGACCCCAATATTTCCATTAAAAAAATATCGGAGTGCGTCGGTTACAATCAGGTTCCGTATTTCAGAAAACAGTTTACGCAGTATTTCGGAATAACCCCAACGGCTTATCGAAACGGTTATTTATAAGTATGAGGTACAGTTATATGAAAACAGGCAAATCGGGAAAAACCTCTCACGCCTACTACAAAAGCATTCTTATAAGAGCGTTATCTGTTATTTTTGTATGCACGCTTGCGGTTTCGGCAATCGTCTTCGCAATTTCTTACCGTAGCTCTGCGAAGGCACTAAAAAACGCCGAACTGAATGTTACAAGCCTTATAGCGTCAAATGTTTCAAATTATTTTTCACAGTCGGCAAACATAGATTCATATTTTTCCAAATTTTCAACAGGCGTACCGCTTAACGGCAGTGTAGACAAAGAAACAGGTTTTTGGCTCAAAAAAGCTATAAGCGACGATATAAGAAATTATAACGACAGCTACGGATTTCTTGACGGTATATATGTAAAAATAGGAAATATAAATTTTGACACGGGGAGCATACACAAGTCTTTTAACAATCTTGATAACAGCAATAAAATTTTTAATTTTTCCGGAATTGACTGTTACCGCGAAAAAGAATGGCCGCACAGGCTTTTCTTCAAAAGACCTAACACCGAAAAAGTTTCTTACAATGAGGTCGTACTATCGCTTTCTTCGAGAAATATAAGCGACGCTATGTTTAAGTCGGCGGAGGACCGTCAAATTTTTGTGACTGACGAAAACGGAAATATCATATTTTCATCAAGTGAATCGGCAATAGGTAAAAACTTATTCGAGATTTACGGCATTAAGAGAATAAGCAAAGAAACTGACACATTCAGCGCGAAGATAAACGGCAAAAAAAAGACCGCCTATGTAAGCCGTTCAAACGAACTTCCGCTTACAGCAGTCTCATTTGCGCCGTCGGCAGCGTTAATATATGCAACCTCTGTTTCCTTTTTATACTCGCTCGCTATATGTATACTTATGGAATGTATTTCGCTTACAAGCTGTTATTACATAATAAAGCGAATATACAAACCCATTGAGGACATCGTTGATACATTTCAATACCACATGCCCTCGGATATGGGAAACTTTGAAAACGAAATAGAGTATATAAACTCAAATATAAACAGCTATATCAAAACCAAGGATATGCTGAACAAGAACATAGAAAAGCTGCATATTGCTCAGATACAGGCGCTGCAATCACAGATTAATCCGCACTTTCTTTACAACACGCTTGACAACATAAAGACCATATCTGTGAATATTCTGGATATAGATAATCCGATAGAAACAAGTCTTGTCGAGCTTAACACCATTCTTCACGAAAGCATTAATCAAGCGGATATAATCGTGCCGCTCAGGAAAGAAATAGAATTTACAAAAAGCTATATTTCGTTAATGAAATTAAGATTTCCAAACAGCTTTGACGTCGTGTGGAATATAGATGTGCCATCTCTTGAAGTGCCGATACTGAAATTTATAATGCAGCCTATAATTGAAAATTCAATAACGCACGGCTTTTTAAACACAGGGAAAAACCAAAATATAACGATTCATATTTTTTTGGATAATGACAATCTTTGCATAGAAATATCCGATAACGGTTGCGGTATTCCGCCTGATGAACTTGAAAAAATCCGAGCAAAACTCTATGATCCCGACACAAAGCTCGCTGAAAAGCATATAGGCCTTATCAACGTTCAACTCAGAATACGCCTGCTTTACGGCAATGAATACGGGCTTAAAATATCAAGCAACACAGGCGGCACAAAATGTATTTTGAGTATGCCGTTAAATAAAGAAAATCATATAAAAGAAGCAACAGAAAGGGTTTAAAAAATGCAAAAACAAGGTTTAACAATTTATCAGTTATTTTTACGTCCGTTCACCGCCGAAGGCACTTTAAAAGCGGCGGAAAAGCTCATAGGTCATATTTCCGAATGTGGTTTTGATATAATTTATCTCTGCCCCGTTTCAACTGCGGATAGTGACGAAAATCCCGATTATTGGAGCGAACGGCAAAAAGAATGCGGTCTTAACAATCCCAAAAATCCTTACCGTATGTCGGACTACTTTAACGTTGACCCCGAGTACGGTACTAACGAGGATTTAAAGGATTTTATAAACACCGCGCACTCTTACGGTTTAAAGGTTATTCTTGATCTGGTATATTTTCATTGTGGTCCGAAAGCCGTATTTTTAGACGAACACAAGGACTTTGTTAAATGCGATGAAGACGGAAACATAATATACGGAGAATGGCATTTCCCTGCGCTTAATTTTGAAAATCCCGGGCTTTGCGAATATTTGTGGAGCAATATGGAATATTACATACGCGATTTTAAAGCGGACGGATTCAGGTGTGATGTGGCATATCTCTGCCCTACCTCATTCTGGGAGGAAGGCCGCAGGAGAATCGAAAAAATCAATCCCGACGTATTTATGCTCAACGAAGGCGAAAATGCCGACGCACTTGATTTTGCCTTTGACGTCAATTACCACTATGATTGGATGGAATTTAAAAAGAAGATATTTGACGGACGTATGCCTGCCTCAGCACTTAGGGAAACCTATGAAAAGTTTGGCAATGTTGCCGACAGATGCATCAGAGCAATAGATTCCCATGACGGCGCCACCAATTATGACGGTCATTTTGAAGCGACGGCAGGTCACTATGCTGTAAACGCAGCGCTTGTAATAGATTTTATGGCTGACGGAATACCGTTTGTATACAACGGATATGAAATTGCCGACACAAATCATCACAGCATATTTGCAAACCGCTTCCACGGAAAAATCTTTACAATTCATTGGGAAAACGGCTTTACCGACGCTGGCAAGGACAGGTTAAAACTCATAAAAACTCTCTGCGGTATTAAACATAAAGAGCCGTCTATATTCAACGGCTCTTTGGAATGGGCGGACAATGACAATGCCGATAAAATTATAAGTTTTGTACGCAGGGACAAAAATAATGCCGTTCTTGTAGTCGCAAACGCCGCCAAGCAAACCGTAACAGTAAAAGTTGACGTTGAAGACTTCAACGATAGCCAGACGGTTATTTCATACGGCGCCGATAAGATAAACGACGGTAAAATTACATTAGGGGCAAACGGTTATGCTGTTTTGAAGAAAAAATTAGAAAAAATATTTTAGCGTATGAGCAGTTGTCACGGTACAACTGCTCTTTTTTGCACCAAGGATCACAACCAAAAAATAATATTTAACAAAAACCAGCCGTGCAACTCTTCGCTGAAAAGGAAAGAAAAAAATCCCTAACCATTAATGGTTAGGGATTTTTTGGAGCGGGTGATGGGAATCGAACCCACACGACCAGCTTGGAAGGCTGGGATTCTACCATTGAACTACACCCGCACTCACGACAAGAATTATTGTAACATAACCCTTGCCGATAGTCAAGCGTTTTTTAGAAAATTTGAGAAAATTTTCTAAAAGCTTCAATAATTATTCAGCCGACTCGTCAGTATTTGCTTCTTCGGCAACAGCTTCCTCTGCGGGAGCGTTTTCTTCGGTTGCCTCATATACTGTTTCCTCTGCATTGAGGTCGGCAGGAGCTTCTTCCTTTTCTTCCTCAGCAGGTTCAAGCAATGCGCGGATAGAAAGGCTAACACGCTTTTTCTCGCTGTCAACAGCAATTATCTTAGCTTCTACTTCCTGACCTACTGTGAGTTCGTCCTGAGGCTTGGCAATGTGCTTATTGGCAATCTGAGAAATGTGAATAAGACCGTCAATACCGGGGATTATACGTGCAAACGCACCGTAAGTTGTCATACTTACAATGGTGACCTTTGCGGTGTCGCCGACCTTGTATGTATTCTCAAAAATTACCCACGGATTATCCTCAGGTTTCTTATATCCGAGAGAGATTTTTCTCTTTTCGGGATCGATAGCCTTAACGTATACCTCAACGGTATCGCCGACAAGAACGACTTCCGACGGATTTTTAATGCGCTGCCAAGAGAGCTCGGAAATGTGAATCATTCCGTCAGCACCGCCGATGTCGACAAATGCGCCGTAGCTTGTAAGCGATTTAACGGTACCTGTGAAACGGTCGCCGACAGCAATATTCTCCCAAACCTTATCCTCGGCTGCCTTGCGCTGCTCACGAAGTACGCTGCGGATAGAGCCGACCGCTCTGCGGCCTCTGCCGATTTCGATTATACGGAAAGAAACTTCCTTGCCCTTTAAATCATCAAGGGATTCTCCTCTTGAAGCAGTAGCCTGTGAAGCGGGAATGAACACTCTTATGTTGTTAGAATAAGCAACAACGCCGCCTTTAATAACTTCCTTAACAAAGCCTGTTACAACTTCGCCGGACTCTTTTGCGGCAACTATATTATCCCAACCGGCAATAGCGTCATAGCGGCGCTTTGAAAGCATTGCGGTTCCTTCCTGGTCGTTAATCTTCATTATTATAAGATTTAGCTTATCATCGACCTTAACTTCTTCTGTCAGCTTAACATCAGGGTCAGAGGAATACTCCCCTGCGGTAACGTAGCCTGTAAGACCTCTGCCGATATCAACAGTAATCTCGGTAGGATTAACGGCAATTACCGTTCCGCACACCTTTTGATCGCCCGTTAAATTGCTGAGAGAAGCCTCAAATGCTTCTTCGTCCGTCATTTCCTCGAAACTTTTTTGAACAGATTCTTTTACCTCCGTCTGTTCTTCAACCGGTTGTAAATTTTCCGACATGGTTTTAATAACCTCCTTTATAATACCCGCCGGCGTAGAAGCACCGGCAACCACTCCGACGCGGCCGCATCCATTGAAAACAATGTCCTTTAATTCGGAAGCATTTTCTATAAGATACGTTTTATCGCAATTTGCCTTACATACGTCAAAGAGCTTTGACGTATTTGAACTGTGCCTGCCCCCGACGACGATCATAACATCGTTTTCGGCAGAAAGCTCAGCGGCTTCTTGCTGGCGCATTGAAGTAGCATTACATATTGTATCAAAAATCTCGGCATTTGTACATACTTTTTTTAATTTTTTTTGACATTCGTCCCAAATCTCGGCATTAAATGTAGTTTGTGAAACCAATATCACCCTATTTTGGTTAAAATTGTTGTGATTTTTCAACAAATCTTCCAATTCGTTCAGATTAGCTATCACAAAAACATCACCGAAAACGTGTCCGCAAATACCAATTACCTCTTGGTGGTTGGCGTCGCCGGCAACAATTACCTTATATCCTTCTCTGCTTTTTTGAGAAACGATATTATGTATTTTTGCGACAAACGGGCAGGTGGCGTCTGCAAAATCGGTATTGTTCATTTTCAATTCGGTACAGACGCTGTCCGAAACACCGTGAGAACGAATAACAAGGGTTTCGTTTTGTCCGACCTCGTTGGGTGAATTAACAATTCTTACACCTCTGGCACTTAATTCTTCAACCATTTGAGGATTGTGAATTATCGGTCCCAAAGTACAAACCTTTTTCCCGCTTTCAAGAAGTTCATATACCATTTTTACGGCGCGGTTAACGCCGAAACAAAATCCCGCTGTTTTTGCAAGAGTTATTTTCAATTCTGTTTTCCAACTCTCTGTGTTACTATTTTTATTATCAAATCGACAGACTGCTCAACATTAAGACCCGTTGTGTCAGCAAGAACGGCGTCGTCAGCCTTTTTAAGCGGAGCGACAGCACGGTTCATATCGTTACGGTCTCTTTGTTCAATATCGCCTTTAACAGCCTCCAATGTTATATTCGGGTCTATTTCTTTTAATTCTCTATATCTTCTGGCTGCGCGCTCCTCCACCGAGGCTGTGAGATAGATTTTAACGTCTGCATTAGGCAGTACCACCGTGCCGATATCTCTGCCGTCCATAAGAACATTGTTTTCGCGTGCCAACCTGCGTTGCATTTCAAGCAAAAAATCTCTTACCGCCGGCTTCGCAGAAACCGCAGAAGCCATCATAGACGCCTTTGGGGTTCTTATTTTATCGGAAACGTCCTCGCCGTCCAAAATCACCCTTTGAACTCCGTCGGTAAACTTGATGTCTATACGGGTATTTTTCAGTACGGAATTTACATCACATTCCAAACTCTCATCATAACCGCTGTTTAAAAATTTAAGTCCGATTGCGCGGTAAAGGGCACCCGTATCAACATATATATATCCGAGTTTTAATGCCGCCATACGCGAAACTGAGCTTTTGCCTGCTCCCGCAGGACCGTCAATAGCTACCGAAATCATTATAAATTACCTCACTTTTATTTATGAATTTATTCCTGCAAGATAACCTGTCGCAAAAGCTATCTGCAAATTAAAACCGCCCGTGTAGGCGTCAACGTCAATAACCTCACCCGCAAAGAATAACCCGTTAATAAGTTTTGATTCCATCGTTGAGGGATTTATCTCCTTTACGCAAACACCGCCTGCGGTAATTACAGCTTCTTCTATCGGTCTGAACGAAGTTATATGCATTGTGAAATTCTTGATCGTTCGGCACAGCCTTGACCGTTCTTCACGGCTGATTTGATTAACTTTTTTGTCAGGCTCAATGCAGGAAAGCGAAACAACCGTGGGAATAATGCTTTTCGGCAACAATTTATCAAGCGAATTGGAAAAATCTTTGTTTTGCTCCTCTGAAAAATCACGTTGTATTCTTCGGTCAAGCTGTTCCGTTGTCAGCGCAGGCTTCAAATCCACAACGGCAGTATAACTTTTTTTACCCATATTGCGTATATGTGCCGAAGCGCTTAATACAAGCGGACCTGAAATCCCGAAATGTGTAAACAGCATTTCACCCAGCTCGGAAAAGATAGGCTTGCTTTTCTCCCCCTCATAAACCGAAAGGGTTATATTTTTCAAAGAAAGTCCCGAAAGTTTAGTACAAAAACCTTCGTGTATTTCAAGCGGCACAAGCGACGGACGTATTTCTTTAACAGTATGCCCCAATTCAGCCGCCATTATATATCCATCGCCTGTGGAACCTGTAAGAGGATACGACTTTCCGCCCGTAGCGATTATAACGCTGTCGGCAGATATCGTTTCACCGTCGTCAAGCTCAACTCCCGTCACATTTCCGCCGTCAATTAAGACCCGTCTTACACGGTTGTGAATAATCTTAACGCCGTTATTTTTTGCGCCCTTTACAAGCGCGTCAACAATATCGCAAGCCTTATCGGAAATCGGGAATACACGGTTTCCGCGTTCGGTTTTTAAAGGTACGCAGAGTTTTTCAAAAAGCTCCATAGTCTTATCGGAACCAAATTGAGAAAAAGCAGAGTAAAGGAATTTTCCGTTGCCCGGGGTATTCGCTATAAGCGTATCAAAGGAACAGTTGTTAGTCACGTTGCATCTTCCCTTGCCTGTTATCATGAGCTTTCTGGCAGGTTTTTCATTTTTTTCAATTACTGTGACCTGATTATTATTTAAGGCGGCGTAATAAGCCGCTGTCAAACCCGACGCGCCCGCGCCGATTACAACAACACGTTTCATACTCTGCTCCCTAGTGTGACAGGTCTTGAACCTGCCGCGGTTTCGCTCGCCGCCTTTTGATTGCGGCTTTGCGTTTATTTTTGCAAGGCGTCAGCCTTGCTGCAAATTTCTCGCTTCGCCGAATTAAAAAATCGGCGGCAGAAACTTTTAACCTACCGAAACTGAAAATTTTGTTATAAGACGAAGCCGATAAAACGAAGGAATACTTCCGTATTTCAAGTTTTGAGGCAATGTATCATACAAAATTTTGTTTCGTAGGCGTAACAGGTTCGAGTCCTGTCACACCAAGCGAATGGTATTAAAAAGATTTTAGCACATATCCTCCGTTATGTCAAACAAGCACGGTACTTGACTTAAAGACGATTTTCCTTATAATAATTATATAAAGGATGTGGTACTAATGAAAATAGCAGTAATTACGGGTGCGTCTTCGGGACTCGGCAAGGAATATGCGATTGCGGTTGATAAAATGCGCGCCGATATTGACGAGATATGGCTGATAGCGCGCAGAAAGGAGAAGTTGGAGGAACTTGCCAAGGGCTTAAAAACCAATGTTCGCTGCGTTTCTATTGATATAACCGACAGCGAATGTCTTAATAAGTATTCGGAATTGTTAAAACAAAATGCAGCTGATGTAAAATTATTGATCAATAACGCCGGCTTCGGCAAGCTCGGCGATTTCGACAAACTCGACGCGGCTGACAATACGGGTATGGTCAGACTTAACTGCGAAGCTCTTACCGCTATGACCTCGCTTACTTTGCCGTTTATGAGCGAAAACTCTGAAATAATCAATACCTGTTCGATTGCCGCCTTTGCTCCGAACACGCGTATGGCTGTTTACTGTTCAACAAAGGCGTATGTGTTAAGTCTTTCAAAGGCATTAAGGAGCGAATTGAAAAAACGTAAAATCAACGTTTTGGCTGTCTGCCCGGGTCCTATGGACACAGAATTTCTTCCGCTTGCAGGAATTGCGCCAGGTTCAAGCCACACGTTTGATACTCTGCCACGCGTTAATCCGAAAATTATGGCGGAAAAATCATTAAAAGCCTCAAAATCTGGCAAGGGCGTATATACTAATCTTTTATTTTATAAATTTTACCGTGTTATTGCCAAGGTATTGCCGCATAGTATTGTTATGAAGATGTGCGGAGCATAAAAGTACTTGATTTTTTTAACAAGTTCGGTTATAATGTCTTTTGTTAAAAGGGAGTAGTTATAATCGTGCTGTCAACATTCCTCGGCTATGCCGATGGCTGCACGCCCTGAAAGGGAACAAGACTTTTAGCGTCGTTTTGTCGGCGCGGAAAGTCTTGTTTTTTTAGCCTTGTTGACTATATGACAAAAAAGGAATTGGTGATTAATATGTTTTCAGTTGTAGGTTGGCCTATGTGGGCTTTGATTTTGCTGTTTATTGCAGGTCTTGTGCTGATCGTAAAGGGCGGGGATCTGTTTGTAGACGCCGCAACCTGGATGGCTGAGGTTTCGGGTATACCGCATTTTATTATCGGCGCAACCGTTGTCAGTCTTGCCACTACCCTGCCCGAGCTTATTGTGTCCTGTTTCGGTGCCGCCAGAGGTGAAAACGCCATTGCAATCGGCAACGCAGTCGGTTCGGTTACCGCAAATACGGGACTTATAATGGCAATTTCAATAATTTGTATTCCCCACATCGTCAACCGCAGTCAGTACGCCTTCAAATCTATTTTACTGATAATAGCAACGGTTATTTTATACCTGTCGTCATTCGGAAAAAGTTTTTCATTAATAGGCAGTATTTTACTTATAGCAGTTTTCATAATTGCAACCTACGAGAGTATTAAAAGCGCCAAAAAAGAATCAACCGTTTCCGAAAAGGTTTCATTTAAAAAGAGCGACATACCGTTAAATATCGGCAAATTCGTAATAGGCGCCGCAGGCATTGTAATAGGCGCTGATTTTTTGGTAAGCTCCGCTACGGAAATTGCTGTTGTAAGCGGTGTTTCACAGGCGGTTATTTCCGCAACCATAGTTGCAGTTGGCACGTCTTTGCCCGAACTAGTCACAACAATTACCGCTATTTCCAAAAAGCAGTCCTCCCTGTCTGTCGGCAATATTATAGGCGCTAATCTTATTGATATTGCTATAATCCTGCCTATCTGTTCATTTGTTTCAACGGGCAGTCTTACCGCTTGCGCACAGAACCTGATTTTGGACATCCCCGTTTGTCTGCTTATTATGACAATGGCGATAATCCCGATGCTGATAAAGGGTAAGTTCACACGCGCGCAGGGTGTAATTATGTTGATAGTTTACCTTGCCTATGTCGGATACATCTCATTCTTTAACCCATTCCCCACCGTTTTATAATTATATAGTTAATACACGCAAAAACACCGCTGATTTTCATCAGCGGTGTTTTTATTATATAGATACATTATTAAATCTACATAATACCAATAAAACAACATTTACCTAATCCATTAACAATACCATAAATTTAACTTTATATAAACCAGGTTTCAATGTTCTTGACATTTGCAAATTTTTGAAAATCAGCACTTGCTTTATCCAATAAAGCCTGAATGTCAATATTATTTTCAAAACAGTAAATTACAACAAGGACATCTTTGGTCTGTTCTGTCACCATTGCGCGCGTTGAATCAGACATAGAACTGCCAAATATGCCTTTATCATCTGCAAGGACCAGCATATTTTCCATATCTAAAAAATCCTTGCCAATGCCCATATATCCTTCGCCTTTTTCGGCCTTTCTTAATGTGATTGTCCCCTGCGTATGTGCCAAATCATACGATCCGACCGATATTCCGCTTTCAATAGAAATAAGATTGTTTACATCAACCACAGAATTGATATGATATAAATCATCGCCGCGACGTATTCTTCGTAAAAGTGCCTCCGATGAAACTCGGTATCTTCCAGGATTTCTTCCGAACGCCTTATACGCTGCACGGCTTCCCCTGACACCGGGAATATCATGCCATTCTTTTCCCTCAATTGCGTTTCTTATTTGCGGTTCAACTTTATTATTCATATATTCCCAAAAGCTGTTATCTGATTCTTTTACTTCGGCCTTAAATCGAAGAAGACCTAAGCGAATATCAGAATAGATTTCATAGAGTCTATTATCTATTATTACATCATATTTCATAATGTGTACCCCCCATACAAATTACGATTTATTATTTTCCATTTTAATATACTGCTTCGCTACAAAAGAAAAAAGAAGTATTCAAACTTCTTACGAAATCTAAATACTTCTCCAAGTCTCCCGCAAAAACTAACGTTTTGAGAACTGCGGTGCGCGGCGTGCGCCTTTGAGACCGTACTTCTTTCTTTCTTTCATACGCGGATCGCGTGTGAGCAAACCTGCTTTTTTAAGCTCGGTTCTAAGCTCTGCATCATACTGCAAAAGAGCGCGGGCAATACCGTGACGGATAGCACCTGCCTGACCGGTAACACCGCCGCCGTTTACACGGCAAACGATATCAAACTTATCGGCTGTGCCTGTTAAAGTGAGTGGCTGGCGAACGATAAGTTTAAGGGTTTCAAGACCGAAATAATCGTCTATATCCCTGTCATTAATGGTAACTTTTCCTGTACCGTTATAAACACGAACACGGGCAACAGAACTTTTTCTTCTGCCTGTTCCGTAGAAATAAGGCTTTCCTTCAAACATTGTTTCTGTCTCCCTTCTTAAAATTCGAGCTTTTCGGGCTTCTGAGCTACCTGTGCGTATTCAGCACCTTTATAGATGTGAAGACGTGTAAGAGCTTTTCTGCCGATTGTAGTATCGGGAACCATTCCCTTTACCGCGAGTTCAACAGCAAGTTCGGGGCGGGTGTTCATAAGGGTTGAATACTTAACCTCTTTGAGACCGCCGATATAACCTGTGTGACGGCGATAATACTTGTTTTCAAGTTTTTTGCCTGTTAATACTGCTTTTTCAGCGTTGATAACGATAACATGGTCACCGCAGTCAACATGCGGGGTAAATTCGGGCTTTAACTTACCGCGGAGAATATCAGCAACCTTGGTTGCAGTACGACCGAGCGGTCTGTCAGCAGCGTCGATAATATACCATTTGCGCTGAATTTCAGCAGGTTTTGCCATAAATGTAGACATAAATGTAAACCTCCAAAATTTTTCAATTTATTTAGCCTGAATATAATACCACAACACGGCAGCAATGTCAATACGAAAATTTCAAAATTTTAATTTAAAAAGCGAAATCTCTGTTTTTCTCTTTTTTTCTTTAAAATGCTCGCGTATTCTCATTTGCGAATCACAAAATTTATTTATAAAAAAACGGAAACATTTAAAAAAATGCTTCCGTCATATCATTTTAATTTCGTCCGCGGCTCAATTGTTTTATTTTTGACGCTATATTATCGTCATAATCCGTTATTTTCATTCGCCAGATCCAATTCCCTTTTTCGGTGCCCGGCGAGTTCATTCTGCATGAATTATCAAGACACAGATAATCCTGCATAGGAACTATCACCGTATCTGCCTTTGAACGCATACCGAAGCTAATCAAATTATAGACATCGGAATCATAGCCGCTGTTCGGAACCGTTCTTGAAAAAATAATTTTTTCTTTTTTAGAAATATGATCAAGCCAGCCCCGTACCGTTTCATTATCGTGCGTTCCTGTATAACAAACGCAATTATTGTTATAGTTTTTGGGCAAAAACTTATTTTGCAGATCCGTATTAAAGGCAAATACAAGTATCTTCATATTAGGAAAACCTGTGTCTTCAATCAACTGCTCAACCTCGGGAGTTTCCCCGCCTAAATCCTCGGCTATTATTTTTAAATTTTCGGTAATATCGCGCATACTGCTCCAAAAATTCATACCCACTCCCTTTTCCCAAGTTCCGCTTTTTGCGTTTTCGGAACCGTAAGGAATAGTATAATAATCCGCAAAAGCACGAAAATGGTCTATTCTTATCACATCATACATTTGCGAGTTATGAAGCAGTCTGCGCCGCCACCATTTGTAATTATCCTTTTTCATTCTGTCCCAATCGTAGATCGGGTTACCCCAAAGCTGACCGTCTTCTGAAAAAATATCAGGCGGAACGCCCGCTACCAGAGTAGGCGTCATATCGCGGCCGAGACGGAATACATCAGGCTCCTGCCAAACATCGGCACTGTCGAGCGCAACATAAAACGGTATATCTCCGATTATTTTTATGCCTTTTTTCTCGGCATATTTTTTCAATTCATAATACTGTTTGTAAAACAGATACTGCGTTATCTTGTAAAAACGTACCGTTTCCTTATTTTCCCTTACAAACTCTTTGATTGCGCCAGGCAGTCTATACTTTAACCCGTCTTCAAATTCGGTGAAACAAGCCCCGCCGTTTTTCTCACGTATCGCCATAAAAACCGAATAATCATTAAGCCAATCGTCATTGTTATGAATAAATCTTAAATAATCGCTGTCATTCACATCGAAATTATCGGCGACCGCCCTTAAAAGCGGCAATTTAATTCGGGCGGCGGTTTCATAATCGGTAAAATCGCTATCATAGTTTTCAGGCAGCATATCGGAATCCAGATAGCCGTCTTGTACCAAAAATTGAATATCAATATAAAGTATTTCACCCGCAAACGCGCTTGTTGATTTATAAGGCGAGTTTCCTTCCCCAATCGGACAAAGCGGAAGTATCTGCCAATACCTCTGATGGCTTTTTTTCAGAAAATCTATAAATCTGTATGCTTCCTTGCCGAAGGACCCGATACCGTAATCACATGGCAGCGAAGATATATGCAGTAAAATCCCGCTTTCCCGCTTTTTACTGCTTTTACCCCTTAACTGCACCTGCGGCAACTCCCTTTATAATATACTTTTGACAGGACAAATAAAAAACGATAACAGGAATAATAGCCAGAACAAGCATTGCCATCATTGCGCCCATATCAATCGAACCGTAACCGCCTTTCAAATACTGAATTGCAACAGGAATAGTTTTATAATCCTTTCCGATTACAAGGTACGGAAGCAGATAGTCGTTCCATATCCACATAGTATTCAGTATTGCAACGGTTATTGCTGTCGGTTTTAAAATCGGAAATACCACCCGCCAGAATATTTGCGGCGGGTTGCATCCGTCTATCGTGGCTGCTTCCTCAATTTCAAGAGGTACAGATTTTATAAACCCGCTGAATATAAACACCGAAAGTCCCGCGCCGAAACCGAGATATATAAGAATAATACCCAAAGGATTGTCAAGTCTTAATACGTTCGCCGTTTTCGACATTGTAAACATAACCATTTGAAAAGGAACGATCATTGAAAATACAAGAGCGTAATAGAAAAGCGATGAGAAAACCGATTTTACACGGATTATATACCAAGCGGTCATTGAAGTAAATGCGATAATCGCCGCAACTGAAAATACGGTTATAAAAACCGACCAAAAGAACGCCATAGGGAAACCCGTGTCATTCACGCCTGTAATATAGTTCTCAATGCCGACAAAATCTGTTCCGTGCGGAATAACAAAAGGCTCCTGATTAATAGAGAACTTAGTTTTAAAAGAATTTATAAGGACCACGGCAACAGGAAAGATAAATGCTATCGAAAGCACTATTAAAACCACAAATAAAATAATATTCGTAATTTTTTCGGATTTCATCAGCCTTCAACCTCCCTGCTCCTTGTTAATCTTAGCTGCAATAAGGCAATGACCGCAACCACAATGAAGAATACAACGGCTTTTGCCTGTCCAACTCCCTCGTAACCGCTCCTTGCATAAAAGGTGTTGTAAATATCGAGCGCAACCATCTGCGTTTCTTTACCGGGCGCCCCAGCAGTAAGAGCAAGGTTCTGATCGAACAGTTTGAACGAATTTGTTATTGTAAGAAACAAACAAATCGTAATTGAAGGCATAACCGACGGCAGTATAATATTGAACAGCGTTCTCGTTGGTGAAGCGCCGTCAACCTTCGCGGCTTCCAATATATCTGTTCCGACATTTTGGATTCCCGCTATATAAATTATCATCATATAACCGATCATTTGCCAATTCATCAATATAACAAGTCCCCAAAAACCGTATTCGGCCTTTGATGTTATCGAATAACCGTAGCGGTACAGCACACCGTTTATTATCAACTGCCATATATATCCGAGAACTATACCGCCTATTAGGTTCGGCATAAAAAACACAGTTCTGAAAAAATTTGTGCCCTTAATTCCCCTTGTCAGCATAAGCGCCAGCAAAAATGCGATTACATTTATGGTTATTACCGAAACAACGGCAAACCTTATTGTGAACCACAATGAAGATATAAACTCGTTGTTATCGGTAAATGCACGCACGTAATTCTGTAACCCCACAAAGGTCACATCGGTTACGGTTCTGAAACTTGTGAAGGACAGTCCGACGCCGAATAAAAACGGCACAACAAAAGCAATCGCAAACGCGATGAATGTCGGAAGGACGAATAAGGCAAAATAAGGTTTTACCGTATTTTTCATTTACTTTCTTTCACTCTTCCACTTGTCTTTTATCGTTGTTTCAACATCTTTCCAAGTTTTACTGCCCTGAACATAATCAAGCAGCGAGCTTCCAACCTCGGTTTTATACGCCTCGCTCGGGAATGAAGTAAATATCCAAGGTATTGTTTTTACAGATTCGTCCTTCATATAACGCGATATTTCCTTTGCAAGCGGGTCGTCAGGCAATTCATTGTCGCTGAATGTGTTAAAAGGCGTGATGAAATTAAGTTCTTCCGTTACATACTTTTTGCCTGTTTTGCTTGAAAACAGCCAATCCAAGAAATCAAGGGACGCCTGTTGCTGTTCCTTTGTCGCATTCTTATTAATTGCCAAATAATTTTCCGTACCGATGCACAAACCTTGACCCTTTTCGCCATCTACACCCATATACATAGGAAGATATTTAACATCGTTTGCTTTAACGGTGTTTCCCGAAACATCTGCAATTTGCGACCAGGCCCAGTTGCCGTTTTGTACCATAGCAACCTTTCCGAGCGCAAATTCCGCCATAGAATCGGCAACGGACTTTGAGCCGAGCAATGTTTTTGAGGTGATTGAATTGTTTACATATAAATCAAACAGATTTTCAAAATTCTCTGCGTATTTGTATTCTATTTCTTTTGATTTAAGTCCCGCTATCGTCGGATCGTCAAAATCCTTGTTCTCGCTGAATTCGTAATAAAGCGGAATATTTAATAAATGGGTCTGCCAGCGCCAATCCTCTCCCTTTAACAGCGAAGTAGATGCAAATACACCTTCTATTCCGAGCTCGGATAAGTGAGCCGTCATATCCTCAACAACCTTTTTGAGAGAATCAAAGCTGTTGATTTCTTCCATTGAATTAATATCGGTATTGCGATTTGGCAGTGCAAAATATTTTTTCATTATCGCGTTGTTGTATATTATTCCGTATCCCTCAACAACGTAAGCTATTGCATAAACACCGCCGTCTTCTTTGATTGCAAGGGTATCGTCTGTAAGGTATGAATATAACTTACTGTCTTTAATGTCTAAACAGTAATCCTTCCATTCATCGTAACCGACAGGACCGTTCACCTGAAATATTGTAGGCGCGTCGGATTTTGCTATTTCGGATTTCAGCGTTTGTTCATAAGTGTTTGCGGCTGCTGTAACAACCTTAACCTTAACGCCTTTCTCTTTTTCGTATTCCTTAGCTATTTTTTCATAAACCTTTGCCGATTCAGGCTTAAAGTTTAAAAAATAAACCTGAGACTTCTTGTTGCCGCAACCCGCAAGACTCAGGCAGGAAAGGCAACATAAAACTGAAAGTAAAAAAGCTGTAAATTTTTTCTTCATTTTCATTCCTCCAATAGAAATTCTTTGTTTATGTTTCCACGTAACACCGCAATAATACTAAAATTGTAAAAAAATTTCATTTTTGTATTGACTTTGTGCTTGGCTTATGGTATAGTATTTAGGCGCTCAAAAATGCTGGTGTAGCTCAGTTGGTAGAGCAGCTGATTTGTAATCAGCAGGTCGGGGGTTCAAGTCCGTCCACCAGCTCCAT
>CAKSIG010000005.1 GCA_934463035.1 uncultured Eubacteriales bacterium
TGCCCTCAACGGATAACCATACAGGTTATCAAAAAATACAGCAAGTTAGTGAAAACTACTTGACTTTTTATAGGAGATATTTATGGTTTCAAAAAGAGTCGGTAGTGACGATATTGAGGAGCTTTATAAAATTTTGGTATCGGTCAAGAATACAGAGGATTGCAAAATGCTCCTCAGCGATTTGTGTACCGATAGGGAAATAGAAAAAATGGCAGAGCGCATAAGGGCGGCAAAGCTGTTGATTGAAGGTAAAACCTATAATCAGGTAATAGAAGAAACGGATATATCGTCCGCCACATTAAGCCGTGTTTCACGCTGCGTGCAGTACGGTGACGGATATAAGAAATTTTTGCGAGGTAAAAAATGAGATTAACGGAAATTATAAACGGTGGGAAGCCGAGTCTTTCCTTTGAAATATTCCCGCCGAAGACAACGGCTAATTTTGAATCGGTGCGCTCCGCCGCGGCACAAATGGCAAGACTGAACCCAAGCTATATGAGCGTTACCTACGGCGCGGGCGGCGGAACATCACAGTATACGTTTGATGTTGCGTCTGAACTTTTGAAGGACGGGGTTACTCCGCTTGCGCACCTTACCTGTATTTCGGCTACCAAAGAAACCGTCAGGTCGCAGCTTGAAACGTTGAAAAGCGACGGAATTGAAAACATATTGGCTCTTAGGGGCGATATAGTTGCAGGCAGTGAAAACGCACCCTCCGACTATAAGCACGCAAGCGAGCTTACCGCAGATATTCGTGATTTTGGTGGATTTTGCATAGGCGGCGCGTGCTATCCCGAAAGCCACCCCGACAGCAAGAACAGCATAGAGGATATTGAAAATTTAAAAAAGAAGGTAGAAAGCGGCTGCGAGTTTCTCACAACGCAGATGTTTTTTGATAACAATATTCTTTATAATTTCCTTTACCGTATGCTGAAAGCAGGGATAGACGTGCCTGTTGTTGCGGGAATAATGCCTGTCACAAACCCTGTTCAGATAAAGCGTATATGCTCTATTTCGGGACGTGCGCTTCCGCAGCGCTTTTGCAGGATAGTGGATCGTTACGGCGACTGCCCCGAGGCTATGAAGCAGGCGGGAATTGCTTACGCCACCGAGCAGATAATAGACCTTTACGCAAACGGTATAAACGCGGTGCATATATACTCAATGAATAAACCCGACGTTGCCGCCAAGATAAAGGAAAACCTTTCGGAAATACTGAAATGAGAAATTTGAATGTAAACTGCGTAACCGTGCCGACGGCGGATATAACCATTAATCATAATGAGGCGGCGGTGCGGCTGAAAGTAAAGCGGGATTTTAAGGACGCATCGGTTGATGAGTGTAAAAGCGAGCTTGAATCGGTCATCAATTACCGTTTTGCATACGTAAAGACCCCTGTTAAACTGTTTCCCGACGGCTTTTGCGACATAGGCTTCGGCAAAATTCAAAGCCGCGACCTTTGCCGTGCGCTTGACGGTTGTAACGAGGCGTTTATTATGGGCGCTACTGTCGGCATTGCGGTTGACAGGCTTATAGCAAAATACGCACTTATTTCGCCTGCAAAGCACTTTATTACCGACGCGCTCGCGTCTGCCGCGGCGGAATCGCTTTGCGAATATGTTGACGATTTTTTGCGGGGAACGGGCAAAAAGCCTATGAGGTACAGTCCCGGATACGGGGATTTGTCTCTCGGCGTTCAGCCCGATGTTCTTAAAATGATTGACGCTGAAAACACCCTCGGAATAGTTTTAAACAGTTCCTTGCTGATGACGCCGATGAAGTCGGTCACCGCCGTAATGGGAGTAAAAAATGATAACAGAGCTGATTAAAAAAAGAAAAGTTTATTTTGACGGCGCTACGGGTACCGTCTTACAGAAAATGGGTCTTGCCTCCGGTGAATGTCCTGAGCTTTGGAATATAAAATATCCCGACAGGATAACAGAATTGCACCGTTCTTATCTTGACGCAGGCTGTGATATTGTAAAAACAAACACTTTCGGTATAAACAGCGAAAAGTTTGAAAATTGGGATCAGCTTATCGCGGCGGCGATTGAATGTGCAAAAAAGGCTGTGTCCGGGCGAAAGGATAAATTTATCGCTTTTGATATGGGTCCGTGCGGTCATTTGCTTGAACCGCTTGGCGATATGCCGTTTGAAAGAGCAACAGAACTGTTCTCTCAGAATGTAAGGGTCGCTTATGAAAACGGTGCCGACCTTATTCTCATAGAAACCATGAATGATTCCCTTGAAACGAAGGCGGCGGTTCTTGCCGCTAAGGAGAATTGCCCTCTGCCTGTTTTTGTAACCAACGTGTATGACGAAGCGGGCAAGCTGATGACGGGCGCCGATGTGCGCGCTATGGTTGCAATGCTTGAAGGACTGCGCGTTGACGCGATAGGAATTAACTGCTCATTGGGCCCTGATAAAATGATTCCTACCGTAAAGGAGCTTGTGAAATATTCTTCACTTCCCGTTATAGTAAACCCCAATGCCGGTCTTCCCGATGTGAAGGACGGCGACACCGTATACAATATAAATGCCGATGATTTTTCGGATATAATGAAAACAATATCCCAAATGGGCGTTTCTTTGCTCGGCGGTTGTTGCGGAACATCGCCCGACTATATAAGAAAAACGGTTCAAAAGACCGCAAATGACAAGCCGGTACTTAACAAGAAAGATTTTACGCTGGTTTCTTCTTACACCCACGCCGTCGAAATATCCGACGATCCCGTGCTTATAGGCGAGCGGATAAATCCGACCGGCAAGCCGAAGTTTAAGGACGCGCTGCGCCGCGGCGATATAGGCTATATAGTAAACGAGGGCTTGAAGCAGGCGGACGCGGGCGTTCAAATGCTCGACGTAAACGTCGGTCTGCCCGAAATAGATGAAAGAGATATGATGTGCAAAACGGTTCGCGCGCTCCAATCGGTCTGCGACCTGCCGTTACAGCTTGATTCGTCCGATCCTCAGGTTCTTGAAAGCGCAATGCGGATTTATAACGGGAAACCGCTTATAAATTCGGTAAACGGCAAAAAAGAGAGTATGGAAAGCGTGTTCCCGCTGATACAAAAATACGGCGGTAGCGTTATAGCTCTTACTATTGATGAGAGCGGAATACCCGATACCGCACAGGGCAGGGCGGATATTGCAAAAAAAATTGTAAAAAAAGCGGCTGAATACGGTATCGAAAAAAAGGATATTATAGTTGATCCGCTTGCAATGGCGGTTTCTTCCGACCAAAACAGCGCAAAAGTTACGCTTGACTGCGTAAAGCTCATACGAAAAATGGGCGTAAAGGCGAGTCTCGGCGTTTCAAATATATCGTTCGGATTGCCGAACAGGGAAATAATAAATTCCTGCTTTTTTGCCGACGCGCTTGTCTGCGGTCTTAACTGCGCTATTATGAATCCTTTTTCGGTTGGTATGATGAATGTCTACCGTGCGCACCGAGTGCTTGCGGGGTATGATACGGCCTGCGCGGAATATATTGCAAGCTGTGCCGATACAGAACCCGTTAAACAGCAGGTGCAAAGCGAAAAATCCGACCTTAAATTTGCCGTAATAAAGGGCTTGTCGGAGGTTGCCGCAAGCTGTGCCGAGGAACTTTTGAAAACCGAATCGGGACTTGATATAATTAACGGCAAGATAATCCCCGCGCTTAACGAAATAGGCGACTCATTTGAAAAGAAAAAAGCGTTTTTGCCCCAGCTTTTGATGAGCGCCGAAGCCGCAACTGCGGCGTTTGAGGTCATCAAAAAAACCTTACCGAAGGGTTCTTCCTCGGGACGTCAGTTCATACTTGCAACCGTTAAGGGCGATATACACGATATAGGCAAGAACATAGTCAAGGTTATGCTTGAAAGCTACGGCTTTGAGGTTATTGACCTCGGACGCGATGTGCCGCCAGAAACAGTTGTTGAAACGGCTGCGAAAACAGGCTGCCGCCTTGTCGGACTAAGCGCGCTTATGACTACTACGGTTCCTTCAATGGAGGAAACGGTGAAACAGCTTAAAAAGCGTTTCCCGGACTGTAAGGTTGTCGCGGGAGGAGCGGTTCTCACTGAGGAATATGCTGCAATGATAGGGGCGGACAAATATGCCCCCGACGCCATGGCAACCGTAAGGTATGCCGAGGAATACTATTCAAAACAATCTTAGCGCGGCGGTTTGAATTCTGCCACATTAAAACACCCCCTGTAAGACGAAAGGCTTACAGGGGGTGTTTGACGATTATAGGGGTATTTAAACATTATTTGTCAATTTATTGCGATTTTTTATGACCTTATATGTCGAAATATGAATTTTGTTGTTAAATGATAACAAATTTCTTCCTAAAATTTCTAATTTTGTTTCTTAAAAGTAACAAAATAGTATTGAAATTAGAGAATAATACTGTTATAATAATTACAGAATACAGAAATGTCGGGTTCATTTCTGTAAGTTGCAAGTCGGTTTTAAAAGATTTGAACAGTGTAATGCATTAATAAATTTGAGGTAAAACTATGAAGGAATATTTTAAGGATTTTGACAGGAATGTAAAAAATGACGCTTATAAATATCTCGGTTCGTTTTTAAAAAAGGATTCCGCGGTATTTCGTGTTTGGGCGCCCAACGCAAGCGCAGTTTCCGTTGTGGGAAATTTTAACGAATGGGAAATAGGCGCCGACCCTATGCAAAGAATAGAAGGCGGAGTATGGGAGACAAAAATTGACGGTTTGCAGGAGTTTGACCTTTACAAATACGCCGTTACCGACGGGAACGGAAATACGGTCTTAAAGGCTGACCCGTATGCGCGCCATTTTGAAACAACGCCTGGAACCGCGTCTAAGCTCTACCGCGACCGCAGGTTTAAATGGACCGATTCCGAATGGATCGCCGCTAAATCGTCAAAAGACATTTATGCGTCGCCCGTGAACATTTATGAGGTTCACGCCGGTTCTTGGCGGCGTTATGAGGACGGAAACACCTACGACTATGTTACCCTTGCCGAGGAGCTTTCGAAGTATGCTAAGGATATGGGCTATACCCATGTAGAGCTTATGCCGATTACGGAGTATCCGTTTGACGGCTCGTGGGGTTATCAGGTTACGGGTTACTTTGCGCCCACTTCAAGATACGGCACACCTGACGATTTTAAGAAGTTCGTCGATATAATGCACGCCGCGGGAATAGGCGTTATACTCGATTGGGTTCCCGCGCACTTCCCGAAGGACGAAGCGGGTCTGTATCATTTTGACGGTACTGCCTGCTATGAGTATTCAGATACGCGCAAGGGTGAGCATAAAGAGTGGGGCACAGCGGTGTTTGACTACGGCAAGCCGCAGGTAAGGAGCTTCTTGGTTTCGGACGCCGTTTATTGGATAAAGGAGTTCCATATTGACGGACTGCGTGTTGACGCGGTGGCATCAATGCTCTATCTTGATTACGGACGTCAGGGCGGCGAGTGGATTGCGAACGCTTACGGCGGACGTGAAAATCTCGAAGCGGTCGAATTTTTAAAGATGGTCAATCAGGCGGCTTTTGAGGCTGACCCGAACATTCTTATGATAGCCGAGGAGTCAACCGCTTGGCCTATGGTTACAAAGCCGCCGCACGACGGGGGATTGGGCTTCAACTTCAAATGGAATATGGGTTGGATGAACGATATGCTCAGGTATATGTCGCTTGACCCGCTTTTCCGCAAGGACAATCACGAATGTCTTACATTCTCGTTCTTCTATGCGTTTTCGGAAAACTTTGTTCTTCCTATCTCGCACGACGAGGTCGTTCACGGCAAATGCTCAATGATAAATAAAATGCCGGGCGACTATGATTTGAAGTTCAGCGGTCTTCGCGCGTTCTACGCTTATATGATGGCGCACCCGGGCAAGAAGCTCTTGTTTATGGGTCAGGAGTTTGCGCAGTTTATAGAATGGAATTACAAACAGGAGCTTGATTGGCTCTTGCTTGATTACGACGCGCATAAACAGATGCAAAACTTCGTAAAACAGCTTAACCGTTATTATCTTAAAACCCCCGCGCTGTGGGAGATAGACTACTCGTGGGACGGTTTCAGTTGGATCTCCAACGATGATAATACCCAGAGCATTATTTCATTCAGGAGAATGGATAAATCGGGCAACGAAATAATTGCGGTATGTAATTTTGTTCCGGTCGCAAGGAGCGATTACCGTATAGGCGTTCCGAGGAAGGGAACATATAAGCGTGTTTTCTGCTCGGAGGACGCAAAGTTCGGCGGCAAGGATACAAGCACCGCGGTAAGCTATAAGAGCGAAAATAAGGAAATGCACGGATATGAAAATTCCATTGCGATAGATATTCCCGCAATGTCGGTATCATATTTCAGCGTTCCTGCAAAACGGGCGCCGAAGAAGACCAAAAAGGTAATAAAATCAGGCAACTCATAATATAATATATTGTTAGATTATGCACGCCTTTCGGACAAGGCGGCACAAACAGGAGATGTTGTATTTGAAAAGAAAAGAATGTATCGCTATGATTCTTGCGGGCGGTCAGGGAAGCAGACTCGGTGTTCTTACAAGCAAAATTGCAAAGCCTGCTGTACCTTACGGGGGCAAATACCGAATCATTGATTTTCCGCTCTCGAACTGCGTTAATTCGGGAATTGACACAGTAGGTATTCTTACCCAATATAAGCCGCTTGAACTGAACGATTATGTCGGCTCGGGCAAGCCGTGGGATCTTGACCGCACCAACGGGGGAGTACATATACTTCCTCCGTATCAGGGTCAGCAGGGCGGAGATTGGTACAAGGGAACCGCCAACGCAATTTATCAAAACCTTGAATTTATAGAGAGGTACGATCCCGAATATGTACTCATTCTTTCGGGCGACCACATCTATAAAATGGATTATTCAAAGATGATAAATCAGCACGCAAATTCAAATGCCGCCTGCACAATAGCGGTTCTTGAAGTCTCAACCGAGGAGGCGTCAAGGTTCGGCATTATGAATGTGCGTGAGGACGACACTATTTATGAATTTGAGGAAAAACCCAAGCACCCCAAGAGCAATCTCGCTTCTATGGGAATATATGTCTTTAATTGGGATAAGCTCAAAAAATACCTCACCGAAGACGAGGCTAATAAAAATTCCAGCAATGACTTCGGAAAGGATATAATACCCGCAATGGTCGGAGCGGGCGAGACCCTGCGCGTTTACCGCTACAACGACTATTGGAAGGACGTCGGCACGGTGGACTCGCTGTGGGAGGCAAATCTCGACCTGCTTAATCCTAAGATCGACCTTAACCTTTCCGATAGGAATTGGCGTATATATTCGCGCACTACGGGAATGCCGCCGCAGTATATTTCGGATACCGCCGCGGTTGAAAACTCTCTTGTGACCGACGGCTGCGAGGTGTCGGGCAAGCTCGATTATTCAATACTGTTTGAGAACGTAACGGTTGAGGATACCGCAGATGTTGAATATTCGCTTGTAATGCCCGGCGCTGTCATTAAAAAAGGCGCGCACGTTAAGTATTCGATAATAGCCGAGAATGTTGTTGTCGGCGAAAACGCCTGCATAGGAACCGATCCTGCCGAGGTAGGAGCAGACGGTTGGGGCATAACGGTAGTCGGCGAAGGCGTCAGTATAGGCGATAATGCGGTTGTGGGACACAATCTTATGATAAAAGAAGATGTTAAGGAGGGTGAAAAAATATGAGGACCTCCGCAGTAGCGGGCGTTGTATTCGCCAATGCGTCAGATGATATGTTAAATAAGCTCACAAAGGTGCGTTCTATGGCGTCGGTGCCGTTCGGCGCAAGATACCGTCTTATTGACTTCACGCTTTCAAACCTTGTAAACGCCGGTGTCGGAAACGTCGGGGTAATAACAAAGGAAAATTACCGTTCCCTTATGGACCATATAGGAAACGGCGTTTCGTGGGATCTTGACCGTAAAAACGGCGGACTGTATATACTTCCGCCTTACATTTCAAGCGGTATAAAACGTTATACAGGCACGGTGGACGCTCTTATGGGCGCTATGAATTATGTGGAACGCTGTATGTCGGAGTATATAATTCTCTGCAATGCCGATACGATTGCCAACGTCGATATTTCCGAGGCTATGAAAAGCCATATTGCAAGAAATGCCGATATAACCGTGGTTTACCATCACGGACGTATGCCTATGAACCACGGCGAGAAAATGATACTTGAATTTGACGGCAACGAAAAGGTTAAATCCGTTTCGTTTAACGGCGACGGCGCTGATGACGTCAATTATGAGGTCGGAATTACCATTATTTCAAGGGCCCTTCTTATTCAGTTGATAAACGAGGCTTATGAGAACGATTCCGTCAGCATAAACCGCGACATAATAGCCGCAAAATTAAAACAGCTTAAAATATACGGCTTTGAGCATAAGAATTTTGTTGTTGTATTGGACAGCCTTGATTCATACTACAACGCAAGTATGGCTCTTTTAAAGTCGGAGGTAAGACAGCAGCTCTTTGATAAAAACCGTCCTGTTTTCACCAAGACAAGGGACGATATGCCAACGCGCTACGGCACAAAGGCTTCGGTCAATAACTGCTTTATTGCCGACGGCTGCGTGATAGACGGAACCGTTAAGAACAGTATCCTTTTCAGGGGCGTTAAGATAGAAAAGGGCGCGGTTGTTGAAAACTGTATTTTAATGCAGGGAACCGCAATCGGCGAAAACGCACAGCTTTTCAACGTTATATCCGATAAAAATGCCTCTGTCGGCGCTGATATGGTGCTTAAAGGCACGCCTAAAAAGTGCTTTTTTATAAAGAAAAATCAGATTTTGTAAATTTCTTGTTTTTTCGACAGTCGTTTTGTGGTAAAATACAGGAATGAACAGTGACGCATAATTCGGTTGCCGTTTCCGAACTGCGGACAGCTTTAAGCCAAACGGCGGAATGGAGATTCAAAATGAAGGTTTTATTTGCAACAAGTGAAGCATATCCGTTTGCTATGTCGGGCGGTCTTGCAGATGTTTCGGGCGCATTGCCGAAGGCTCTCAGACGCAGGCTTGTCGGCTGTCGAATTGTTATGCCGATGTATAGCTCAATTCCCGAAAGCCTTAAAAGCAAAATGAATTTTATATGCAGTATAACGGTACCCGTTTCGTGGCGCCGCCAATACTGCGGTATATTCGAGGCCCATATGGACGGAGTAATATACTATTTTATAGACAATCAGTATTACTTCAAGCGCGACGGACTTTACGGACACTATGACGATGCCGAGCGTTTCGCGTTTTTCTCACGCGCGGTGCTTGAAATAATCCCGTATATTGATTTCAAGCCCGACATAATTCACTGCAACGATTGGCAGACGGCGCTTGTACCCGTTTATCTCAATGCGTTTTACCGTTATGATGAGCTTTACAGTAAAATGAAAACGGTATTTACAATACATAATATTCAGTATCAGGGTAAATACGGTCACGAGCTTGCCAACGACGTTCTCGGTCTTCCGCCCGAATGTGAGAGCCTGCTTGATTACGATGGCTGTATCAACTTTATGAAGGGCGCGATACAGTGTGCCGATAAGGTCACAACGGTATCCCCGACCTATGCAAACGAGATACTTGATCCATATTATTCACACGGTCTTGATAATATTTTAAGAGAATTTCAGTTTAAGCTGTGCGGTATAGTGAACGGTATTGACGGCGATGTATACAACCCCGAAACCGACGGATACATATATAAGAATTATTCTGTTGACGATATGAAGGGAAAAGAGTATAATAAGAAAATGCTTCGTCAGGATCTTGGCTTGCCGCAGAAAAAAGATGTTCCGATAATCGGAATAGTAAGCCGCCTTGTGAAGCATAAAGGCTTTGACCTTGTAAAATGCGTGTTCGAGGAGCTTTTGAAGGCTGATATTCAGTTTGTGATATTAGGCTCGGGCGAGTGGGAGTTTGAAACCTTCTTCCACGATGTTGCACAGCGCTATCCCGATAAGGTTGCGCTTAAACTCGGTTTTGATATGCAGCTTGCGCATAAGATATACGCAGGCTCGGATATGTTCTTAATGCCGAGTCAGAGCGAACCCTGCGGACTTGCTCAGATGGTGGCTCTGCGTTACGGAACTGTTCCGATAGTCCGCGAAACGGGCGGTCTTAACGACACAATTAAGGATAGCGGCGACGGTGAGGGCAACGGCTTCACATTCCATAACTACAATGCGCACGATATGGAAAACACCGTCTGGCGCGCTCTTGCGGGATATGCCGACAAGCAGGGCTGGGATATTCTCCGCAAACGCGGTATGCAGTGCGATAACAGCTGGGGAACATCGGCAAATGCGTATATAAGACTTTACAAGGAAATAGCTGCACAATAATGGTTAGCGTGACAGGACTTGAACCTGTCACATTAAGGGGCTGTATTATTTTATAGTACAGCCCTTTTTGGGGGAATATGATATGTCAGATATTTTAAAGTCCGTAATTCTGGGTATAATCGAGGGAATAACCGAATGGCTGCCGATAAGCAGTACAGGTCACCTGATACTTGCCGATGAATTTATAAAGCTCGGTATGTCGGAAGACTTCAAAAATATGTTTGAGGTCGTTATTCAGCTCGGAGCAATACTCGCGGTAGTGGTTATCTTTTGGAAAAAGCTGTGGCCCTTTACCCTTGATAAGGAAAAGGGATATAACTACATAACCAAGGGCGGCGGAATAATCAAAAAAGATATTATGGATATGTGGTTCAAGGTTATTGTCGCGATGATTCCCGCGGCGGCGGTCGGTATCCCGCTGGACGATTACTTTGAAGCGCATTTTCATAATTATATGGTCGTATCCGCGGCACTTATAGTTTACGGTGTTTTGTTTGTTGTTATTGAACGCCGCAACAGGGAACGTGTGCCGAAATATAAGGGCATAGGCGATATAACCTATAAGACTGCGTTTTTGATAGGCGCTTTTCAGGCTTTGTCGCTTATACCTGGTACTTCAAGAAGCGGATCCACCATACTCGGCGCTATATTGCTTGGCGTTTCGAGGGTTGCCGCAGCCGAATTCAGTTTTTACCTTGCGGTCCCCGTTATGTTCGGCGCCAGCTTTATAAAACTGCTTAAATTCGGATTTAATTTCACAGGTACGGAGCTTGCCGTGCTTGCCGTAGGTATGATAACGGCATTTTTGGTTTCGGTCGTTGCCATTAAATTCCTTATGGGTTATATAAAGAAGCGCGATTTCACAGTATTCGGTTGGTACAGAATAATCCTCGGAATAATCGTAATAGCATATTTTGTGGTCACAGGATAAATAAAACACAAGTTATTGTTGACAAAAGGGGTTTTATGTTGTAAAATGTAACTCAAATCCCGCAAATTAACGGCAATTCCGTCTATGACGGCGGGATTGCCGTTTTTTGTTTTTTATATGAGGTTGAAAATGGAACATAAAAATTGGAACGGCTTTAACGTCGGAGAATGGCAAAACAAAATAGATGTCCGCGATTTTATTCAAAAAAATTATTCGGAATATAAGGGCGGCGCGGAATTTTTAAGTCCCGCTACCGAAAGAACAAAAGAGCTTATGAATAAGCTGAACATTCTTTTCGGGGTCGAGCGGCAGTTCGGCGGTGTGCTTGATATTGATACCGAAACGGTTTCGGCGCTTACAAGCTATGCCTCGGGCTATCTTGATAAGGAAAAGGAAATTATAGTCGGTCTTCAAACCAACCGTCCTTTAAAAAGGGGCGTGAATCCTTTCGGCGGAATGCGAATGGCGCGTCAGGCGTGCGAAGCATACGGTTATAAGCTCAGCGACAAGATTGAAAAGGAGTTCAGATACCGCACAACGCATAACGACGGCGTTTTTCGCGCATATACGGACGAAATGCGTTTGGCAAGGCGCTGCCACGTGCTTACGGGTCTGCCCGACGCATACGGCAGAGGCAGAATAATAGGCGATTACAGACGCGTTGCGCTTTACGGTATAGACAAGCTGATAGAATTTAAAAAGGCTGACCGCGCGGGTTTATCCGACGGAAATTTTGACGAAGAACGTATAAGACTTTGCGAGGAGGTCAACCGCCAAATTGCCGCACTTAACGGAATAAAAGAAATGGCGGCTATGTACGGTTACGATATAAGCGAGCCTGCAAAGAACGCAAAAGAAGCGGTGCAGTGGACTTATTTTGCCTATCTTGCGGCAATAAAGGAGCAGAACGGCGCCGCAATGTCACTCGGCAGGGTAAGCACCTTTTTTGATATTTATATTGAACGCGATATGGAAAAGGGAATACTTGACGAAACGGGCGCGCAGGAAATAATAGATGATTTTGTTATGAAACTGCGTATGGCGCGCCATTTAAGAACCCCCGAATACAACGAGCTTTTCGGCGGCGATCCTATGTGGATAACCGAGAGCGTCGGCGGTATGGGCGAGGACGGCAGAACCCTTGTCACAAAGAACAGCTTCCGTATGCTTAATACTCTTTATACCCTCGGCTCGTCACCCGAGCCAAACCTAACTGTTTTGTGGTCGGAAAGATTGCCTGACGGGTTTAAAAAGTATTGCGCTGGCGTTTCGGTAGATACCGATTCAATACAGTATGAGAACGACGACCTTATGCGCCCCGTTTACGGCGATGATTATGCTATTGCGTGCTGTGTTTCCGCTATGAGGGTCGGCAAGCAAATGCAGTTTTTCGGTGCAAGGTGCAACCTTGCAAAGCTGTTGCTTATTGCAATTAACGGCGGCTACGATGTTACAACGGGTTCAAAAATAGGACCTCAAATGCCTGTTATGAAGGGTGATAAGCTCGATTATGACGAGCTTATGTCACGGCTTGATAAATATATTGAGTGGATGGCTCATCTGTATGTAAACACGATGAACCTGATACATTTTACGCACGATAAATACGCTTATGAGAGCGCGCAAATGGCGCTCCACGATACCGATGTCGGCAGATTTATGGCTTTCGGCGTCGCCGGTCTGTCGGTAATAACGGACTCGCTCAGCGCCATAAAATACGGCAATGTTGTACCCGTAAGGAACGGCGAAGGTTATATAACCGAATATAAGACTTCGGGCGAATTTCCCAAGTACGGCAATGACGATGACCGAGCGGACAGCATAGCGGTGTATCTTACCCATAAAATGATAACCGAACTTCGCAAGACACCTACTTACAGAGGTGCGGAGCATACGCTCTCGGTGCTTACTATTACATCAAATGTTATGTACGGCAAAGCAACCGCCGCAACGCCCGACGGCAGAGAGGCGGGCGCGCCCTTTGCACCCGGCGCAAATCCTATGCATAACAGGGAAACGAACGGAGCGCTGGCGTCGCTCAATTCAGTAGCAAAAATCAGCTATGACGATTGCCGCGACGGTATATCCAACACATTTTCGATTACTCCCGATACGCTCGGCAGAACGCGCGAAGAACGGGTGGATAACCTTGTGTCCGTAATTGACGGATATTTCAGGAAAAAAGCGCACCACATTAACGTTAATGTGCTTAACCGTGAAACGCTTATCAAGGCGTATAACAACCCCGAAGAATACCCTAATCTGACTATAAGAGTTTCGGGATACGCCGTTAATTTCAATAAACTTTCAAGGGAACAGCAGCGTGAGGTTATAAGCCGAACATTCCACGAGGCGATGTAAATGACTTTTGAAAAACAGACAGGCAGAATAAGCTCGTTTGAAACATTCGGAACGCTTGACGGTCCCGGTGTGCGCTTTGTCGTTTTTATGCAGGGGTGTCCGCTCAAATGCGGGTGCTGTCACAATCCCGAAACGCAGAGCGTAACGGACGGCAGGGTATATACCGCTGGCGAGGTGTTTTCGCGTGTTTTAAAATACCGTGAATACTTCGGCAATACGGGCGGCGTCACTCTTTCGGGCGGAGAGCCGCTTTTGCAGACCGATTTTTGTATAGCCCTGTTTTCGCTTTGCAAGGAAAACGGTATAACCACCTGTCTTGATACAAGCGGCTGCGTTTGCAACGCCGAAACCCAAAAGGTTATCTCGCTTGCGGATACGGTTTTGCTTGATATCAAGTATACTGATGATGAGCAGTATAAAAAATATGTCGGCTGTTCCATTGAAAAACCGCTTAAATTTTTGGAAATGCTTGAAAAAAACCATACGGATACGTGGCTCAGGCAGGTAATTGTTAAGGGACTTAACGATAACGAAGAAAGCATAAAAAAGCTGCGCCGATTAGCGGACAGCCACAGTTGTGTAAAGCGTACCGAGCTTTTGCCGTTCAGAAAGCTCTGCACGGCGAAATACGAAAGGCTGGGACGGGAATTTCCTTTTGCCGATATTCCCGAAACATCATCTTCCGAGATAGAAAGACTTAATAAAATTTTGAAAAACGGAGAATAATTTATGTATGACGAGCTGACACAGGTCGATATTGATAAAATGAAGGAGGAGCTTGAACACCGCATATCGGTGGTGCGCCCTCAGATACTTGAAGAAGTGAAGTTTACAAGGAGCTTCGGCGACCTGAGCGAAAACGCCGAATACCACGCCGCAAAACGCGAGCGCGGCAGAAATGAGAGCCGCATACGCTATCTGCGTAATATGATAAAAACCGCCAAGGTGATAAAACCCGAAAGCAAGGCGGACGAGGTCGGTATGTTCGACACGGTACACTATTATGTGGAGGAGGACGACGTTACCGAACAGGTGCGCATTGTCACATCTTTAAGGCAAAATTCGCTTGAACGCCTTATAAGCAAGGAATCGCCTATGGGAAAGGCGATAATGGGACGAAAGGTGGGCGACAGGGTGTATGTCAAGGTGAGCGATGAATACGGTTACTATATTGTAATAAAGAATATAGAAAAGGGCGACGATGACAAAAGCCTTGAAATAAGAAAGTTTTAAAAATAAGGCGGGCGTTGCGTTTGGTAATGCTTGCCTTTAATGCTTATCTGATGTATAATGTTGGTATTAGAGTGCGAACGGAGGAACGCTTACGGATATACGTGTCGGTGACAGACTGTTAATGAAAAAAAAGCATCCGTGCGGTACGGATACTTTTACGGTTTTGAGAATAGGAATGGATTTTAAACTGCGGTGCGACGGCTGCGGACACGAAGTAATGCTTCCTCGCTCCAAGGCAGAAAAAAATGTAAAAAAGATAATGAGAATTGATGGAGATAACGCTGATGTTTGATAAATTAGATGCGGTTGAAAGCCGTTATGAGCAAATAGGAATGGAGCTTACAAGACCTGAGGTTGTTTCAAATAACGAACAGTTCAGGCTTTTAATGAAAGAACACAGCGAGCTTACGCCGATAGTGGAAAAATACCGCGAATACCGCGCGGCGAAAAATTCCGAGGAGGAGGCTCTCGGCCTTTTGGACGGCGGCGGACTTGATAAGGATTTTAAAGAGCTTGTTGAGGAAGAACTGAAACAGGCAAAGGAAGATATAGAGCGCTTTTCGGACGAACTTAAAATCCTGCTCCTGCCGAAAGACCCCAACGATGATAAAAACGTAATCATCGAGATAAGAGGCGGCGCAGGCGGCGAGGAAGCTGCTTTGTTCGCAGGCTCGCTTTTCAGAATGTATAGTATGTATGCGGAATCAAAGCGCTGGCATATCGAGGTGCTTAACGCAAACGAGACCGAGCTTGGCGGCTTTAAAGAGGTCAGTTTTATGATAGAGGGCAGCGGAGCATACTCGCGCTTTAAATATGAAAGCGGCGTTCACCGCGTTCAGCGCGTTCCCGATACCGAAACGCAGGGACGCATACACACCTCTACCGTAACGGTTGCGGTACTGCCCGAGGCAGAAGACGTTGAACTTGAAATAAACCCAAACGATTTGAAAATAGATACTTTCCGTTCTTCGGGTGCGGGCGGTCAGCATATCAATAAAACCTCGTCCGCAATAAGGGTAACGCATATACCGACGGGTACTGTGGTAGAGTGTCAGGACGAACGCAGTCAGTTTAAAAACAAGGATAAGGCGCTTAAAATACTGCGTTCAAGACTGCTTGATGCGGCGCAGAGAGAACACGACGAAGCAATTGCTTCGGACCGAAGATCGCAGGTCGGCACGGGCGACCGCAGCGAGCGCATACGCACATATAATTTCCCGCAGGGGCGCGTTACCGATCACAGAATAGGACTCACGCTTTATAAATTGGATTCCGTTATGAACGGCGATTTAGATGAAATTATTGACGCGCTGATAACGCATTACCGCACAGAGGCGCTAAAAGCCGAAGAAAGTTAAAGGAAGAAACAAAATGACAACCGAAAGACTGAGTTGTTCGGAAAACGATTATAAAAACAGTATATCAAGGACGGCTGAAATTCTGAAAAACGGCGGCATTGTCGCAATACCCACCGAAACGGTTTACGGACTTGCGGCGTCTGCTTATGATGAAACGGCTATTAAAAACGTGTTTCTCGCAAAGGGCAGACCGCAGGATAATCCGCTTATAGTGCATATTGCGGATATAAAAATGTTAGAGGAAATTGCCTGCGGTATACCCGATACCGCCAAAAAATGCGCCGAGCGGTTCTGGCCGGGACCGTTTACTATGGTGCTTAAAAGAACAGGAAAAATCGCTCCCTGCGTATCCGCGGGACTTGATACCGTGGCTGTGCGTATGCCGTCGGATACGGTTGCGCGGGATATAATAAGAAAGAGCGGTCTTCCACTTGCGGCGCCGTCCGCCAATACGTCTGGCAGACCGAGCCCTACTTCCCCCGAACGGGTCATAGAGGACCTTGACGGCAGGATAGACGCCGTTGTTATGTCGGGCGAGTGCAGGGTCGGTGTGGAATCTACGGTGGTATCATTTTGTACCGAACCGCCGCGGCTTTTGCGCCCCGGCGCTGTGACTGCCGAACAGTTAATGGAAATCCTGCCGGACTTGATTGTTGATAGGGCGGTGTTAAGCGAACCGTTAAAGGGCGAAAAGGTTTCGTCCCCGGGTATGAAATATAAGCACTATGCCCCGAAAACCGAGGTATATCTTGTTGAGGGCGATACGGATGCATTTTGCCGCTTTGTAAATTCAAAGACCGATTCCGCCGCAATCTGCTTTGCTGAGGAGCAGGGAAAAATAAATATAAAATGTCTGCCTTACGGAAGCGCAAACAACGAAGCCACGCTTGCGCACAATGTTTTTGAAACGCTCCGCGATGTGGACGGAATGGGCGTTAAATCGGCTTATGTCCACGCCCCGTCAAAGAACGGAGTCGGACTTGCGGTCTATAACCGCCTTATAAGAGCGGCGGCTTTCAGGGTGATAAAATTATGAGTACGGTATTGGGTATGACAGGACCGACAGGCTCGGGCAAAAGCAGCGCCGCCGATATAGCGAGAAAACGCGGCATAAAGGTGATTGACTGCGATATTGTTGCAAGACAGGCGGTCGAAAAAGGAACGGCGGGTCTTGAAGCGTTGGTTAAGGTATTCGGAAACGAAATACTTGATAACGGCGGCAGTCTTAACCGAAAGGCTCTGGCAAACGCCGCATTTTCATCAAAGAAAAACACAGAGCTTCTAAACCTTACTCTTTTGCCGTATATATCAAAACTCGTGAAAGAGCAAATGGGCGGCGGCGACGTAATTCTTGACGCGCCTACTCTGTTTGAAAGCGGACTTGATTCCGTCTGCACCGCGACCCTTGCGGTTTTGGCTGACGACAGCGTAAGGGAAAAACGTATAATTAAGCGCGACGGTTTAACAATAAATGAAGCAAAAACACGTATGAACGCGGGCAAAAACAGTTCATACTATATTGAAAAAGCGGATCATACGGTTTATAATAACGGTAGTTCCGATGAGTTTTCGGAGAAAATTTCAAAATTATTCGATAAAATTTTCGGAGGTAATGGCAATGTCTGAAAAGAAAAGTGTTTCGGAAGAATTAAAGGAAAAATTATTTTATTCTCCCAAAAACGGACGGTTGGAGGCTGACGGCGAAGTTTTAAATACCGCCGACGATTACTGCGAGGGATACAAAGCGTTCCTTAATAGCGCAAAGACCGAACGCGAAGCCGTAAAAACCGCGGTGGCGGCGGCAAAAGCAAAGGGATTTGAAGAATACGTAAGGGGCAAAGCCTATAAGTCGGGAGACAAGGTTTATATCAACAACCGCGGCAAAACGGTTGCTTTTGCGGTAATAGGCAAGCAACCCGTTGAAAACGGCTTGAATATTACAGCGGCGCATATTGATTCTCCCCGTCTTGATTTAAAACCCAATCCGCTTTACGAGGATATAGAGCTGGCGCTCTTTAAAACGCATTATTACGGCGGTATAAAAAAATATCAGTGGACCGCCGTTCCGCTTGCACTTCACGGTGTATTTGCGAAAAAAGACGGCAGTGTAGTTGAGGTGTCGTTAGGAGAAAAGGAGGGCGAACCGAGGTTTGTTGTAAACGACCTTCTTCCGCACCTTGCTTCGGAGCAAAATAAGCGCACCCTTGCCGAGGGAATAAAGGGCGAGGAGCTTAACGTTCTTATCGGCAGCCATCCGTTTAAGGACGATAAGGGCAGCGAACTTGTAAAACTCAATATATTAAAGCTGTTAAATGAAAAATACGGTATAACCGAAACCGACTTCCTGTCGGCGGAGCTTGAACTTGTTCCTGCTTTCCCTGCGTGCGATATAGGATTTGATCGTTCAATGGTCGGCTCCTACGGTCAGGACGACCGCGTTTGCGCCTATCCTGCGCTTACCGCAGTTCTTGACGTTGAAGCACCGGAAAGAACCGCGCTTGCAATTCTCACCGATAAAGAGGAAATAGGCTCCGACGGTAACACGGGTCTTAATTCCGATTTCCTGCGCTTTGTAATAGGCGACCTTGCAAAAATGCAGGGCGGCGACGGCACGGTTGCTTTAAGAAATTCAAAATGCCTTTCGGCAGATGTTAATGCCGCGCTTGACCCTACCTTCCAAGACGTTATGGAACGTAAAAATGCTTCAAAGTTGAATTACGGCGTTGTTGTGACCAAATACACGGGCGCAAGGGGTAAGGCTTCCACCTCGGACGCTTCTGCGGAATACGTTTCCGAGATACGCGCGCTGCTTGATAAGGCGGGCATCGTTTGGCAGACGGGCGAACTCGGCAAGGTAGATATCGGCGGCGGCGGAACCGTTGCTATGTATATTGCAAATATGGGCGTTGACGTTGTTGATCTCGGCGTTCCCGTGCTTTCTATGCACGCTCCGTTTGAGACCACTGCTAAATTCGATATTTATATGTGCTACCGCGCGATGTATGAATTTATGAAGTAACGGCTGTCCTTTCCTCGGCATATAATGTTATTGAATCAGTCAGACTGGATTCAAATGCCGATTATAAAGGAAGTGCAATATCTATGAACTGCTACGGTGAAATAAACGAAGGCTGTGAAAGAAATACACGAAACAGGTGTTGCTCGCGTATGATAATATTTATATTGGCGGCATTGTTCCTGTTCGTTTCGGGCGCTATACTTGGTGCGTATATTGCTGAATTTATTGTTGCAAATATAGTTGCAGTCAGCGTTTTTGCAATCGTTCTGCTTTTGGCGCTCATAATTTCCGTTATCAGCTATGTATGCAGAAGACGTAATTAGATATGTCAAAATTAAAATAACCTCGGGCTGTTGCCCGAGGTTATTTTTTGTGCATTGTACGGTACTTTTTCGGCGAACAGCCGAACTTTTCTTTAAAACGCATGGAGAAATAAAATTGATCGTAAAACCCGTGCTTTCGGCTTATCTCCGAAATTGACAGCTCCGTACCTAAAAGCTCCTGCTCGGCGCGGTATAATACAATATTATCAATATATTTTCCAATCGGCATACCAAGCTCTTTTTTAAATTTGTGCGAAAGGGTCGAGGGCGATACATATAAGGCAAGCGAAATATCCTTAACCGTAAGGTTTACCGAGAGATTTTCCTCTATAAACTTGATTGCCGCGGCAACATATTCGGTGTAGCTTTTAGGTTCCAATTCGACGTTATGTTCTCTTAAAATTTCGGAAATATCCGAATTTATAATTGAACGCAGCGCTATTATATCGTTTAACCCTCCGTGATCATACAGTTTTAAAAGGCAGTCTATGTGAGCGTGTGATACATTCAAGGTTAAAACTTGATTAATGCCGCTTAACAGGTCAAACTGACTGCTGTTGGTAAAATGAATGTGAAAATATAACTGCTCCATTCGGCTGTCGCAATGGTATTCAAACGGGTAGCCGTACGGAAGAAGACAAAGCGTATCGGGTTTTAATTCAACCGTGCCGTTTTCGGTTACTATCTCGCCGCCGCCCGAAACGGTGTAGTAAAGCCTTGAATACGGCGGAGAGGTTATAGCCGCGTTCCAATCTGTTCCTACGTCTGCATAGCCGCTGTCCGCTATTGTAAGGTTAAATGAATTGTCGGGATTTTGAACGGCGTTTGTTTTGTTTACCTTCATGCAGAAATCTCCATATTTCAAATTAAAAAATACATTGTTTATCAGTCAAAATAAGTGTAAAATGTGTTTGTCGGCAGACCGAAAATACATATTTATATGTTAATGCATTTTTATATTTTTGTCAATACGGAGGTACGCTATGTCAAGGTACGTAACTAAAAAAACTCAGGGAGATACGGCGTGGTTTACGCACGATAGGTTCGGAATGTTTATCCATTTCGGTCTTTATTCGCTTGCGGCAAGGCACGAGTGGGTTCAAACCTATGAAAAAATACCGCCTGAAAAATATGCGGAATATGCCGAGTTTTTTAATCCCGATATGTATGATCCGCGCGAGTGGGCAAAATCCGCAAAGGCGGCCGGTATGAAATACGCGGTTATGACCGCAAAGCACCACGAGGGTTTTTGTCTTTTCGATACAAAGTATACCGATTTTAAATCCACAAATACCCCGATAGGCAGGGATCTTATCAAAGAATATGTTGAAGCATTTCGCGCCGAAGGCTTAAAGGTCGGTATTTACTATTCGTTGCTTGATTGGCACCACCCCGATTTTACGATCGACCGTATGCACCCTCTGCGCGAGGATCCTGACGCCGAAAATATGAATAAATCGCGCGATATGCATAAATACGCCGAATATATGCGAAATCAGCTCACCGAGCTTATGTCGAATTACGGTAAAATAGATATTCTCTGGCTTGACTTCTCTTACGACAGCGGCAAGGATACCAACGACCCCGCATTTCGTTATCTGCCTTGGATGGGGCCTAAATTAAAGAAACAATGGGAGTCGGAAGAACTTATAAAAACGGTGAGAGATCTTCAACCCGAAATAATAATTGATAACCGCGCCGATATTGCTCAGGATATTTGGACTCCCGAGCAGGTAAGTCCGAAATGCTGGGTGAGACACCCCGAAACAAATGAATTGGTCGTTTGGGAAGCGTGCCAGACCTTTTCCGGGTCGTGGGGATACCACCGCGATGAAATGACGTGGAAATCGCCCGAAACGCTCATAAAAATGCTTATAGATTCAGTTTCGTTCGGCGGCAATCTGATTATGAATGTAGGTCCTACCGCGAGAGGTTACATCGACGAACGCGCCGAAAAAGCGCTTGACGTATATGCAAAGTGGATGAAGTATAATTCACGTTCAATATACGGCTGCACAATGGCTGAACCCGAGTTTACAGCGCCGGAGGGCTGCCGCCTTACGCAGAGCGATGACGGAAAGCGGCTTTATATACATCTGATTACATATCCGTTCCATACGCTTGAAATGCCGAGCTTAAAGGGCAGGGTCAAATACGCGCAGTTCCTGCACGACGCAAGCGAGATTGAGTTTCTTGACAATACGGTCGTTTATTCTACAAATTATGAAAATCTGTTCTGGCTGCCCGATGTAAAGCCGAATGTTACGATCCCCGTAATAGAGGTATTTTTGAAAGATTAATTGATTTTTTTAGTTGACATATACCTTTCTTTGTGTTAGAATGGTTAAGCCGCATATTGTGGGCTTTTTAAAGTTGTGCCTTTTCGGCGCGCGCCTATCTTTAGCGAGACTGGAAAAAACAGGCAGGTGTAACAAAATGTACGCAATTATCGAAACAGGCGGAAAGCAGTACCGTGTTCAGAACGGCGACGTTATTTACGTTGAAAAGCTCAACGCTCAGGTTGACGAGGAAGTCACCTTTGATAAGGTTGTTGCTGTAAGTAACAGAACTTTGAAGGTTGGCAAGCCCTATGTTAAGGACGCTTTTGTAAAGGGTACCGTTTTGAAGAACGGTAAGGGTAAGAAGATAACAGTCTTCACCTATAAGCCGAAGAAGAGCAGTTCACGCAAAATGGGTCACAGACAGCCTTACACAAAGGTACAGATTAACGAAATCGGTTAATTTTGTATGACAAGTGTGAAATTTTCAGCTGATAAAGGCGTTATTTGCGGCTTTAAAATCAGCGGTCACTGTTCGGTTGACGGTGACGATGAGATCGGAAAGCTCGTATGCGCGTCGGTTTCTTCCGCGGCATATATGACGGTTAATACAATAACCGATGTTATTAAAGACAAAGCGGATATAAGCGTTGATGACGGGAAGATGTTTTTATATGTAAGCTCCCCGTGCGATGCTACCGTTAAGATCTTGCAGGGTTTTAAACTCCATATAGAACAGCTTTGCGATCAGTACAGCAACAATATCAGAATTTACGGAGGTGTAGATAATGTTAAAGATTAACATACAGTTATTCGCTCATAAAAAGGGAATGGGTTCCACAAAGAACGGACGTGACAGTGAATCCAAGCGTCTCGGCGTTAAGCGTGCAGACGGTCAGTTCGTTTTGGCAGGCAACATTCTCGTAAGACAGAGAGGAACTCACATTCACGCAGGCAACAATGTCGGCCGCGGGTCTGACGATACTCTCTTTGCTCTGATTGACGGTAAGGTCAAGTTTGAGCGTGTAGGTAGGGACCGCAAGCAGGTCAGCATCTACGCTGTTGAGCAGTAAGGAAAACCTAATCCGGGCGGCGAAACAAGCTGTCCGGATTTATTTTTATAAAAGCAAAACGGAGGCTTGATGTTATGATTAAATGTCGCGTTTGCGGTGCGGATTGTGAAGAAGGTGCCGTGCTTTGTCCCGTGTGCGGAGCAGAGCTTGAAATAGCGTCTTCAACCGATGAATCGGCAGAACCCGAACAGGCGGTTTTAAATAATCCTGTTTTGGCGGTTTCAATTGAGGACGTAGTATCTGCCGAAATATTTGAAGATATTTTAAAGGATAACGGTATCGCCTTTGCGTGCGACCGTGATTTTGACGACAGTATGAAGGTCGTGTTCGGCGGAGGTTTCATAGCCGCCGACGTTTATGTTGAGGAAGAAGACCTTGATAAGGTGAAACGCCTGTATGACGAGTTTCTTGAATCCGAGCCTGATTTTGGGTCGGAGGATTATGAAACAGATGAAAGCATATAATAATTTCGTGTATAACAGTATTAAAAATTGCCGTTTGGCATATCTTTATCGGTGAAGCGGCGGCAGAACGGGGATAATAATGTTTGTAGATACAGCTAAAATACATTTAAAGGCGGGAAAAGGCGGCGACGGAGCAGTCTCCTTTCATAGGGAAAAATATGTTGCGGCGGGCGGACCCGACGGGGGCGACGGCGGCAAAGGCGGCGACATAATTTTCAAGGCTGACAGCAATCTTTCAACCCTTGTCGATTTCAGATACAAAAGAAAATACAATGCACAGCCGGGCGAAAACGGCAGAGCTTCGCGTTGCAGCGGCAAGAGCGCACAGCCGCTCGTTATAAGCGTGCCCTACGGAACGCTTGTTAAAGAGGCGGAAACAGGGCGCATAATTGCCGATATTTCAGATGACGAAGCGGTCGTTATAGCCAAAGGCGGAAACGGCGGCTGGGGTAATACGCATTTCGCAACCGCCACAAGGCAGGTTCCGAGGTTTGCTAAAAACGGCAATCCGGGTGAAGAGCTTGACGTGGTTCTTGAACTGAAACTTCTTGCCGATGTGGGGCTTATAGGCTTTCCGAATGTCGGAAAATCCACCCTTGTTTCGGTAGTCAGCGAGGCAAAACCGAAGATAGCCAACTATCATTTTACAACGCTTACCCCTGTTCTCGGCGTTGTCCGTATGGGCGAGGGCAGTTCCTTTGTTATGGCAGATATACCGGGCCTTATAGAGGGCGCGGGCGAGGGCGTAGGACTCGGTCACGAATTTTTGCGCCACGTGGAGCGCTGCCGTCTGCTTGTTCACGTTATAGACGTTTCGGGCAGCGAGGGCAGAGATCCGATAGACGATTTTAATAAAATTAATCACGAGCTTGCGGTTTTCAGCGAGGAGCTGGCAAAACGCCCCCAGATAGTGGTCGGCAATAAATGCGACCTTACCGATGAAGAAACCGTAGAAAAGATAAAAAGGTACTTTGAAGAAAAAGGCTATAAATTCTTCCCCATTATGGCGGCTATTGCCGAGGGAACGGACGCGCTTATAAAATGCGTCGCGGCGCAGCTTGCGTTGCTTCCGCCGATAAAACGCTATGAGCCTGAGGCGCGCGAAGAAAAAGCATTCGTATTCAACAAACGCACGTTTACCGTGAATAAGCGCGGCGGGGTTTATTATGTTGAGGACGCCGATTGGATAGTAGACGTTATGAATACCATTGATCCCGACGATTATGAGTCGTTGCAGTATTTTGAAAGAGTGCTGAGAACCTCGGGAATTATAGACGCGCTTACCGAGGCAGGGATACAAGAGGGCGAAACCGTAAATATTTACGATGTTGAATTTGATTTTGTGCCGTAATTAGGGGTTTATATAATGGATAGTGTAAATTTGTTAAGTCCGTCGGTGCTTGCCTTTGTGGGGGACGCGGTTTACGGTCTTTGTGTGCGTACAAGGCTGGCGGCGGTAAACCGTCCGTCGGGCGAGCTGCACCGATTGTCCGTTAAGTTTGTAAATGCCTCGTCGCAGGCGGAAGCATACGCGCTTATAGAGCCTGTTCTTGATGAAAAAGAAATTGCCGTTTTTAAACGAGGCCGCAATTTTCACACGGGCAGATCGCCGAAAAGCTCTACGGGAGCCGAGTATCACATAGCAACGGGGTTGGAATGTGTTTTCGGATATTTGCATCTTGCGGGCAAAAAAGACAGAATAGAAGAACTTTTTAATAAAATATGGAACGAAAAATCGGGTACACTAATTTAAAGGTGTATCCGTTTTTTTCGGAGGTATTTTATGAAAAAGCAAGCAATGCATTTTGCGACAGATATTTTGGTTTATTTTACGGGTTGTTTTATTTATTCGGCGGCGGTCACTATGTTGATAACGCCGAATGAGATAACGCCCGGCGGAATTACAGGTGTAGCGGCTATTCTCAATCATTTGTTTATGATCCCGACAGGTTTAAGCGTTTTTATTCTGAATGTACCGCTCCTTATATATGCCTTTTTGAGATTCGGCGGCGTTTTCATTGCAAAAACGGCTGTTGCCACGGTGGCAATGTCGGTCACACTTGAAATTACTGAGGCGTTTTTGCCTAAGTTCACAATAGATCCCGTGCTGGCGGCGGTGTTCGGCGGAATACTGACGGGAACGGGACTAAGCACCGTTATGCTCAGAGGCGCTACAACGGGCGGCGTTGATATAATAGCGAAAATAATCAATTCAAGGTATCCGCATATTACCGTAGGCAGATTGATACTCGCAACCGACGCCGTTGTGGTAGCGGTTACGGCGGTAGTTTATAATAATATAGAAAGCGCGCTCTATTCGGTAATATCTCTTTACGCGTCGTCGCGCATAATGGATGTTGTTCTTTACGGCTCAGATAAGGGTAAAATAATTTATATAATAACCGAGAATTGGAAAGAACTTTCTTCAAAACTGATTTCCGCGGTTCAGCGCGGCGTTACAATAATTGACGTTGTAGGGGCATATACGGGGAGTAACAAAAAAATGCTTATGTGTACCGTGCGCCGCCATCAGGTGTATTCGGTCTGCCGTATAATAGGCGAGTGCGCGCCGGACGCCTTTACCGTTATAGGCGAAGCGGGGGAGATTTTCGGGCAGGGATTTAAAAATATAGAAAAATAAATTTTTTCCAAATAGGTATTGAAATTACAAAAAATTGTGGTATAATTGAAAATGTTCACACAAGATATAGTGTTAGTTGTTTGAAAAATCTGTTTTATAACACAACGGGGGATAATTATGAAGATTATTAAAAGGAGCGGTGCGGAGGTCAGCTTTGATCCGCAAAAGATAGTAATAGCGGTAAAAAAAGCGAATGAAAGCGTTGTTCCGAGCGAACGTATGAGTGACGTTCAGATAAAGCGCATAGCAGAGGATGTTGAGAGCGCCGCGCAGAATATAAACAGGTCTTTAAGCGTTGAAGAAATTCAGGATATGGTAGAGGATCAGATAATGAACCAGCGTGCCTTTGACGTTGCGCGCCGTTACATAACCTACCGTTATAACCGTGCGCTTATCCGTAAGGCGAATACTACCGACGAGCAGATTTTAAGCCTTATTGAATGTAACAATGAAGAAGTAAAACAGGAAAATTCCAATAAAAATCCCACCGTAAACAGCGTTCAACGCGACTATATGGCAGGCGAGGTAAGCAAGGATATAACAAAGCGTATACTCTTGCCGTCGGATATTGTTGAAGCGCATGAACAGGGTATAATCCACTTCCACGACGCGGATTATTTTGCTCAGCATATGCACAACTGCGATCTTGTAAATCTTGAAGATATGCTGCAAAACGGTACTGTTATAAGCGGTACTCTTATTGAAAAACCGCACAGCTTTTCAACCGCCTGCAATATCGCAACCCAGATAATAGCTCAGGTCGCCTCCTGTCAGTACGGCGGTCAGAGCATAAGCCTTACCCACCTTGCGCCGTTTGTGGATATAAGCCGTAAGAAAATACGCAATCTCGTTGCCGAGGAGTTAAGGGAAATAGACGAGAACGTAACCGAGGAGAAAATAGATAAGATCACCGAAAAGCGTTTAAGAGACGAGGTAAGAAACGGTGTTCAGATGATACAGTATCAGGTCGTTACCCTTATGACCACAAACGGACAGGCTCCGTTTGTAACCGTGTTTATGTACCTTAACGAGGCAAAGAACGAGCAGGAAAAGAACGACCTTGCGCTGATAATTGAAGAAACGCTTAAACAGCGTTACAGGGGCGTTAAAAACGAAAAGGGTATATGGATAACCCCTGCGTTCCCGAAGCTCATCTATGTTCTTGAAGAAGATAATATAACCGAGGACAGCAAGTATTGGTATCTCACACAATTGGCGGCAAAATGCACCGCTAAGCGTATGGTTCCCGATTATATTTCGGAAAAAATTATGCTTGAAAACAAGATCGACAAGAACGGCGAGGGTCACTGCTATACCTGTATGGGCTGCCGCAGCTTCTTGACGCCTTATGTTGACGAAAACGGCAAACCGAAGTATTACGGACGTTTCAATCAGGGCGTTGTAACCGTGAATCTTGTTGATATAGGCCTTTCCGCCGACAAGGATATGGAAAAATTTTGGCAGATATTTGACGAGCGTATGGAGCTTTGCCACAGGGCGCTCCAAGCGCGCCACGAGCGTCTTACGGGAACCCTGTCCGACGCGGCGCCGATACTCTGGCAGCACGGCGCATTGCTCCGCCTTAAAAAGGGCGAAACAATAGACAAGTATCTGCACGGCGGATACTCGACCCTCTCGCTCGGTTATGCGGGACTGTGGGAGTGCGTTTACAGCCTTATAGGCAAGAAACTCACCGAGGCCGAGGGTGAAAAGCTCGGTCTTGAAATAATGAAAAAACTCAATGAATATACCGCAAAGTGGAAGGCGGACGAAAATATTGACTATTCGCTTTACGGAACACCGCTTGAAAGCACAACATATAAATTTGCAAAATGTCTGCAAAAGCGCTTCGGTATTATAAAGAACGTTACCGACAAGAATTATATCACCAACAGTTATCACGTTCACGTTACCGAGGAAATAGACGCTTTCGACAAGTTGGAGCTTGAAGCCAAATTTCAGGCACTCTCGCCGGGAGGAGCAATTTCTTATGTTGAAGTTCCGAATATGCAGAACAATATTGACGCGGTAATAGCGGTAATGAAATTTATCTATGATCATATAATGTATGCGGAGCTTAACACAAAGAGCGACTTCTGCCACGTCTGCGGATATGACGGCGAGATCGAAATTAAAGAGGACGCCGACGGGAAGCTCATTTGGAAATGTCCCAACTGCGGAAACACCGATCAGGACAAAATGAACGTCGCGCGCCGCACCTGCGGATACATCGGTACGCAGTTCTGGAATCAGGGCAGAACTCAGGAAATTAAAGAGCGTGTACTGCATCTGTGATAATAGATATTAGAAGTCAGACGGTAGAGGACGGTGCAAAACGCCGTCCCCTACTTCTATCAGAGAGGCTTTACAATGAATTATGCGGTTATAAAAAAATTTGATATTGCAAACGGGCCCGGGGTTCGCGTTTCGCTGTTCGTAAGCGGTTGCAGGCATCACTGTAAGAACTGCTTTAACCGCGAGGCGTGGGATTTTGATTACGGCAAAAGATTCAATGACGAGGTTATCGCCGATATTATAAATTCGTGCGAAAAACCGCATATTGCAGGGCTTTCGCTTCTAGGCGGGGAACCGTTTGAGCCTGAAAACAGGGACGGAATATTAAAACTTGTTAAACTTTTTAATGAAAAATATCCCGAAAAAACAATTTGGTGTTATACAGGCTTTGAATTTGAAAAACAGCTCTTGGAAGACAGCGATCCGCGCGTACTTGAAATACTTAAAGAGTTGGACGTTTTGGTGGACGGAAAATTTGTGGAGGAGCTTAAGAGCCCCGCGCTTTTGTTCAGAGGTTCGTCAAATCAAAGAATAATAGATGTTAAAAATTCGCTTAAACTCGGCGCAACCGTTCTGCTTGACGGCGTTTGGGAGCGTAAAATGGGCAGCGAATCAATATATGATTAGGAGTGCGAATATGGTAAAAGTAAAGTTTAAAAAGCTCAATTCAAAAGCAACAGTCCCAAGCTATGGCTCTGCCTCGGCGGCGGGCGCAGACCTGTATGCCTGTCTTGAAGGCGGCAAGGAGGTATTTGAATCCGGTGAAACAAAGCTGATACATACGGGTATCGCTTTGGAAATTCCCGAGGGTTATGCGGGACTTATCTATGCACGCAGCGGAATAGCAACAAAACGGGGCCTTGCCCCCGCAAACAAGGTCGGCGTCGTTGACAGCGATTACAGGGGAGAAATAATGGTATCGCTTCACAACCATTCAAACTCGGTTCAACAGATCGAGGACGGCGAGCGGATAGCTCAGTTGGTAATAACCCCGTATCTGGCGGTTGACTTTGTCGAGTCGGACGAAATTTCAGATACCGACAGGGGAGCAGGCGGCTTCGGCTCTACGGGCAGTAAATAAAACAAAATAAGGGGGAACTTTTGTGGAACAAAAGCTGGAAAAAAGGTACGGTCTGCCTACCGCTATATGTATGGTGGTGGGTATAGTAATCGGTTCGGGCGTGTTTTTCAAAGCGCAGGACATTTTGAATTACACCGACGGCAATATGCCTCTCGGTATATTGGCGTGGCTTATCGGCGGTGCGGTAATGGTGATATGCGCGTTGACCTTTTCGGGACTTGCGGCACAGTATGAAAAGGTAAACGGCGTTGTGGATTATGCCGAGGCTGTCGTCGGAGGGCGGTACGCCTATGCTGTCGGCTGGTTTATGACAACGGTATACTACCCGGGTATGACCTCGGTGCTTGCGTGGGTTTCCGCGCGGTATACTCTTGCTTTGTTCGGTTCAACCGATATTACGGGCGGCACCTGTATGACGCTTGCCTGCCTTTATCTCTGCCTTATATATGCTTTAAGCGTGCTGTCACCTAAGTTGGCAGGAAAGTTTCAGGTAAGCTCTACTGTTATAAAGCTGGTTCCGCTCTCAATTATGGCGGTTGTCGGTACGGTTGTCGGCTTAGTCAACGGAAATATGACCGCCGCGTTTAACACTTGGAGCGTTTCGGAAACGGGTGGTTTCACAAGCATATTTGCCGCGGTCGTTGCCACCGCCTTTGCTTATGAGGGCTGGATCATTGCAACCTCAATAAATGCGGAGCTTAAAAACGCTAAGCGCAATCTCCCGATAGCGCTCACCGTCGGCGCGATAATAATAATTTCGGTCTATATTCTTTATTATATAGGACTTTCGGGAGCCGCAAATGTAGATGTTCTGCGAACCGAGGGTTCAACCTCGGCGTTCCTTAAAATATTCGGCAATGTCGGCGGCGGAATACTCAATACGTTTATAATAATATCCTGTCTCGGCACCCTCAACGGACTGATGATGGGCTGCACACGCGGTATGTACTCGATCGCCGTAAGAAATCACGGACCGGCGCCCAAAACCCTGAAACAGCTTGATGAAAAGACGAATATGCCGTCAAATTCGGCGGTATGCGGACTTATATACTGTGCTTTATGGCTGTTCTATTTCTACGGTGCAAACCTGCGCGAGCCGCTGTTCGGACTTTTCAGTTTTGATTCTTCCGAACTGCCGATAATCACGATATACGCTTTCTACATACCGATATTTGTTATGTATATTTTCAAGCACGGCAAACAGAATGTGCTTAAAAACATAGTTATGCCGTTTATATCAATATTGGCGTCGCTGTTTATGATTTTCGCAGCGATATACGCCCACGGCATAAGCCCGTATATTAAAGCGGCTGAGGACGGCAAATTTTCATTCCCCGTTCTTTTCTACTTAATAGTATTTGCGGTTATAATGATAATCGGAATGTGCTTTTACAGGAAAGACAGCAAAAAAACAGAAAAGTAAATAATAAGTAAAAACAAATAGCCTCGGTTTTAAACCGAGGCTATTAATTATACTTGTATATGTTTTATCCGCCTAAGTAGGCTTTTTTAACGGAATCGCTTTGCTTTAATTCTGTACCCGTTCCTGAAAGTACTATTTTTCCGTTTTCAAGAACATAGGCACGGTCGCAAATATCAAGTGCTTTATTCGCATTTTGTTCAACAAGCAGTATTGTCGTACCGCTATCGCGAAAATCCTTAATAATTTCAAAAACCTCATCTACAAGCAGGGGGGAGAGACCCATAGAAGGCTCATCAAGCATAAGCAGCTTGGGATGGCACATCATCGCGCGGCCCATTGCAAGCATCTGCTGTTCACCGCCGGAAAGAGTGCCGGCAATTTGGCTTTTGCGTTCGCCGAGTCTCGGGAAACGTGTGCAGGTTTCCTCAATATCGCGTTTAATTTGTGCTTTATCCGTTTTTGTGTAGGCACCCATCAGAAGATTCTCGTAAACTGTAAGTTCTTGAAAGATACGTCTGCCTTCGGGAACCTGTGTCATACCGAGCTTAACTATCTTATGTCCCGGCATTTTAGTGATGTCGTTGCCGTTGTAAGTAATATGTCCGCTGTGAATGGGTATAAGCCCCATAATGCTTTGCATAGTGGTTGTTTTTCCGGCACCGTTTGCACCTATAAGGGTGACAATCTCACCCTCATTGACGGTAAAATCAATTCCTTTAAGTGCGCATATTACACCGTAAAAAACCTGTAAATCCTTTACATCCAATAAAGCCATACTTCTTATCCTCCGATATATGCACGGATGACCTCGGGGTCATTGAGTGCGGTTTGTGCGTCGCCCTGTGCTAACATTGTACCGAAATTCAACACAGTAATCTCATCACATAGACCTGCTACGAATTTCATATCGTGCTCTATAAGCAGAATTGAGATGTTAAACTCATCACGTATACGGCGTATTATGTTCATAAGATCAGCTGTCTCATTTGGATTCATACCGGCGGCAGGCTCATCAAGCAACAACAACTTCGGGTTCGTTGCCAAAGCACGGGCAATTTCCAGTTTTCTTTGTTTACCGTAAGGAAGATTGGAGGAAAGGTTATTTCTTTCCTCTAAAAGTCCGAAAATGCTGAGAATTTCTTTTGCTCTGTTTCGCATTGCATTTTCGGTTTTGTAATACTTCGGCAAACGAAGCATACTTGTAAAGGCATTGCATTTAAATTCCGGTTGGTTGTGCAGACCTACCATTACGTTTCTTATAACGCTCATATTAGTAAAGAGACGAATGTTTTGAAAAGTACGGGCAATGCCTTTGTGATTGATAGTCTCCTCAGTCTTGTTGTTGAGAACTTCGCCATCAAGAGAAAAGGTGCCTGTTGTCGGCTGATATACACCGGTAAGCATATTGAAAACGGTTGTCTTTCCGGCTCCGTTAGGACCTACGAGTCCGTATATTTGCTTTTCTTTTACTTCGAAATTAAGGTGATCAACAGCGTGTAGTCCGCCGAAAGCGATACCTAAATTTTCGACCTTTAAAACTACATTAGCCATTTTTCTTCCCCTTTTCTTCATTTTCGTCACTCGGAGTAGCCTCTTCTGTGCGGAAATCGACGCTTAAAACCTCGTCCATAGGAATTTTTGTCTGTATTTTGTTCCAATGGGCTTTGTCATCTGTAATGGTGCTTGCCTTGCGTCGCTCGGCAAATTTTTCATGCAATTTTTTGAAACCGAATTTTTCCTTGACGGCTTCAAACGCAGGTGCGTTGTTGAACAATACAATGACAATGAGTATGATTGCGTATATGAGCAATCTAAGTGCTGCGAGGTCTCCCGAAAGATTGTCCTGCAAGAAGAAGTTTATAACCGTGATAAGCGTTGCGGCTATTATAGAACCGTTCAGGCTTGCCATTCCGCCCAAAACAACCATAACCAGAACTTCGATTGAATAGTTATATGAGAAGAATGAATACATAACGGGCGTTGTAAAATGACCGTATACTACGCCCGCAACACCGGCAAAGGCAGCAGAAATAACAAAAATAAGCAGCTTGTAAAATGTAACATTTATACCCATAGCCTTAGCAGCAATTTCATTGTCGCGTATTGCGGTTACGGCACGACCGTGCTTGCTTCGGATAAGATTTTGACTCAAAAAAAGAACAATGATTACAACTACAAATGCTACGATAAAAAGACTTTCGGAAGAATATGTCACAGTTGCAAGCCCCATGGCTCCGCCGAACCAGGGTAAATTCTTAAATATATTTCGAACGATCTCGCCGAATGCCAGAGTGACTATTGCAAGATAGTCGCCTTTAAGTCTTAATGCCGGCAACCCGATTATCAAGCCAAAGAATGCTGCCGAAACCGCACCTATCAGCATTGATAAAATCAATACGAGCAGGGGACTGCTTATTACATTGTGCATTAGGTTAGCACAAAAACAGCCTATGTATGCACCTACGCACATAAATCCCGCGTGTCCCAGTGATAATTCGCCCAAAAATCCTACTACGAGGTTTAACGACAACGCCATTATAATACTGTATGCAATACGGGCAAGTAGACCCATTGTGGAACGCTTCAAATCTCCCGATGTTGACATAAACGAAGTCACAATTAAGAAAGCAATAATTATAAAATAAGTAATGCTGTATTTGAGTTTAAATGATTTTTTTATATTCTTTAAGTATTCCACGGCTTACACCTTCACCCTTCTCTTTTTGCCCAAAAGACCGATGGGTCTGACTAAAAGTATTAAAATAAGAAGACTGAATTCAATAGCTGTGGTATATGCGCTGATTGCGGGTATGCTCAGGCAAATCTTTTCTATTAGACCCAAAAGAACGCCGCCTATCATAGCACCGGGTATTGAACCGATACCGCCGATAACAGCCGCTGTGAATGCCTTTATACCGGGCATTGATCCAAGCGTAGGACTTGTAGCCGGAATTTGCATAAGATAAAAAAGACTTGCAAATGCCGCCAAGGTAGAACCGATTGCAAATGTTATCATTATAATGCGGTTTACGTTAATGCCCATAAGCTGTGAAGCACCTCTGTCCTCTGAGACAGCCTGCATAGCGCGCCCGGTACGTGTTAAATTTACAAACAATGTGAGTCCTGCCATTATGATTGCTCCGACAACAAGCGTAACTATTGTCGCAACGCTTACAGATGTTCCGAAAATAGTTACGTTCCCCAAAGACGGGAGTGTAACCGGTCGGGATTTAGCGCCGTAAATGAGCTGTGCCAAACTCTGTAAAAAGTAGCTTACGCCGATTGCTGTAATAAGAACCGCAAGCGGAGACGCACTTCGCAGCGGTCTGTACGCAAACCTTTCTATTACTACACCCATAACGGTGCAAACAATAATAGAAGCCAAAATAGCAAGCCACGGGTTGCCGGTGCAATTCAAGGTAGTAAGAATTGCATACGCTCCTATCATTATGATATCGCCGTGTGCAAAGTTTAAGAGCTTTGCAATACCGTATACCATAGTGTATCCAAGAGCAATCAGTGCGTAAATTGCACCGAGGCCCAATCCATCCAATATAATGTTCATCGGTATCTCCTTAATTCTTTTTCAGCTTATATCGTATAAAAATCAAGAATGGTTTGGTGATTTTTATACGATATAACCCATTATATATCGGACATCGCCCAGCCGGTTGTCCGGCCGAGCGAAACATTCCGAAATTGTTACAATTAACCGAGTTCAACTATTACCGGAACCTTGGTTGCGGCACCGGATTTATCCCATGTCATCTTACCGGTAACACCGTCGTAAGAGAAATCGGATGCGGTTATAGCTTTGACGATCTTATCGCAAAGATCACTTGCTTTTATAGAAGCATCTTTCACTCCGGCAGACTTCATTGCATTGTATATAGCATAAACTGCGTCATAACCGTCAGCGGCAAACTGATCGGGCTCTGTACCGTATTTTGCCTTATAGTCCTTAACAAATGTAGATACCTTTTCTTCCGTGCTGGAAACATCAAACGGAGTGATGTAACGGATCTTGTTTGTAACGGTGCTGTCTATCTGTGAAGCGATACCGTCAAGACCGTCGCATCCGAATAACTCTGCTGTAACGCCCTTCTGAACGCAAGCCTTTGCAACCAAGCCGGCTTCGGTGTAATAGAAAGGAAGGAATATTACATCGCAATCTTTAAGAGCTTCAACCTGTGTTGAGAAGTCTTTGTTGTTCTCTTTATCAAATGTTTTTGTTGTAAACTCAGTGTTGAGTTTCTTCATTTCTGCTTGAAAGGCTTCATAAATTCCCGAAGAATACGGATCCGATGTATCATAGATACAACCTATTTTCTTGAAATTCTTTGAAAGCTCCTCGGCAGCAAGTGTACCTTGGTCGGGATCGCCGAAGCATACGCGGAAAGTGTTTGTACCCTTCTTGATTACGTCAGCGGCAGAAGCGGAAGGAGTCATAACAAAAATGTTATCCTTAGCTGCTTTCTCAGCAAATGCTGCACAGGAACCGGAGGTTACGCCGCCGAGAGAAATTTTCATTCCTGCATCATACAGAGCATCATATCCTGTATTTGCGTCTTCTGCGGTAGCCTTGTCGTCTTTCATATCAAATGTGAACTCAACACCGTCAAGACCGCCGTTTTTATTAATCTCTTCAACTGCAAGCGAAGCACCCTGCTTAACTGAAATACCGTAGGACGAAGCGTCGCCGGTAAGCGGACCGGTGCATCCGATAAGGAAGGTTGAAGATTTACTCTTACCGCCGCAACCTGCCATAACGGTAAGAACGAGGGCTGCGGACAGTGCCGCACTCATGGCTTTTACAAATTTTTTCATTTTGATTACCTCTTTCTTTTGTATTTTATATTTATTTTTATCAGTAAGCATATAAGAATCGAATACGTCACTTTTATTTATAGTATGCAGCTTCGGTTCTCGTATGCTCACTGTAAAAACCAAAAATAAAAGCGGCTTTGCTTAAAAAGCAAAGTCGCAAGCTCTTGATTTCCGATTACGGTTTGCTTAACAAATTGAACCGGCGCTTGTGTTAACTTTTAATTGCTTTCTAAGCCTTATGTTTTCGTTCTGTATAATTATAAGGACGTTAATAATAATTCGGCTAATGACTATGTTAATAAGTCGAAAAACAAAAAGGGACACTGCGACGGCAGTGTCCTTGACGTTAACGAAATTGAAGGCAGAATGAGACTCAGGTGCGTTTGCGGCATCTGTACAATAAGAGGTTGAGTTTTTAAAACCGAAACCAAACATTGTTTTTTCCTCGCTTCCTTCAAGATTTGTAAAGATTTTAGCACAGCAAGGCGGCTATGTCAAGCAAAAACGGTCGAATAAAATCAAATTTAGTTCCTTAAATAAAATTCACCAATAACCGAATTAAAAAATTGTTCACATTTAACAACGCATTTTCATTTTGATATAGATTGACTGACAATTTCTGCATATTATGCAAAAATCTGCATAATAGCGTTAAACTGCACAAAAAGCCATAACTAAGCGGTGTTTTTAATGTTATTTGATTAGAAAACAAAATAAATCGAATTTAGGTGTTGCATATTTATACAAAACGTGTTACTATTTGTGCATAGAAATTAATATTTGCCGTTTCGCCTATATACATATATATAGTATATAGCGGGGCAAATTCAGGAGGTATAATTATGGATAAGAAAGAAATAAAAAAAGTAGTTCTCGCATATTCAGGCGGACTTGACACGTCAATAATCATTCCGTGGTTGAAGGAAAACTATAATAATCCCGAAATAATCGCGGTTTCAGGCAACGTCGGTCAGGCGAGCGAGCTTGAAGGACTTAAAGAAAAAGCGCTTAAAACAGGCGCGTCAAAGCTCTATGTCGAAGATCTTACAAAGGAGTTTTTGGACGATTACGTTTTTCCGTGCGTTCAGGCGGGCGCGCTTTATGAGGATTATATGCTCGGCACGGCGTTTGCACGTCCTCCGATAGCCAAGCGTATTGCAGAAATTGCCATTGCAGAGGGCGCCGACGCAATTTGCCACGGCTGTACGGGCAAGGGTAACGATCAGGTGCGTTTTGAACTTGCCATAAAGGCGTTCGCACCGGATATGCCGATAATTGCTCCTTGGCGTGAATGGAACATCAAATCGCGTGAGGAAGAAATAGAATACGCCGAGGCTCACAATGTTCCGCTTAAAATAAGCCGTGAAACAAACTATTCAAAGGATAAGAATATATGGCACCTTTCCCACGAGGGACTTGACCTTGAAGACCCCAAGAACGAGCCTTTATATAATAAGGAAGGCTTCCTTGAAATGGGTGTTTCACCCGAAACGGCTCCCGATAAGCCCACCTATGTTACAATACACTTTGAAAAGGGCATACCCACCGCGGTTGACGGCAAGGAAATGGATTCTGTCGAGCTTGTCACCAAGCTAAACGAGCTGGGCGGCGCAAACGGTATAGGTCTTCTTGATATAGTTGAAAACCGTCTTGTCGGAATGAAATGCAGGGGCGTTTACGAAACCCCCGGAGGCGCGATACTCTATAAGGCACACAATGTGCTTGAAACTATATGCCTTGATAAAGAAACGGCTCATTATAAGTCACTTGTTGCCCAAAAGCTCGCCGAGCTTGTTTATAATGCTCAGTGGTTCACGCCGCTTACCGAGGCAATACTTTCCTTTGTTAAAACAACTCAGAAAACGGTCACGGGCGATGTAACTCTTAAACTTTATAAGGGCAATATGATAAACGCAGGCGTAACCTCGCCGTATTCGCTTTATGACCCCGAAATAGCCACCTTTGATGAGGACGATGTATACAATCAGGCTGATTCGGCAGGATTTATCAACCTTTACGGCTTGCCGACAAAGGTGTACGCAAAAATGAAACTCAAAAACAATATTAAATAAGCAGGTATTTATATATGGAAAAGATGTGGGCGGGAAGATTTCAAAAAGCGCTTGAAAAGGCGGCGGACGACTTTAATTCTTCCATTCATTTTGATTCGAGAATGTATAAACAGGATATAACAGGCTCAATGGCGCACGCCGCTATGCTTGCTGAAAAGGGGATTATATCAAAGGAAGACAGCGCAAAAATAGCGGACTGCTTGGCTGAAATTCTTGACGATATTAATTCGGGAAAGCTCCTTTTTGACAATGACGCAGAGGATATTCATATGTTTATCGAGTCGGAGCTTACCAAAAGAATAGGGGATACAGGCAAACGTCTGCATACTGCCCGCAGCCGTAACGATCAGGTCGCTTTGGATATACGTATGTATCTGCGCGACGAGTCGGCGGAAATCATTGGGCTTATAAAAAACCTCCTGTCGGTTATATGTAAAAAGGCGGAGGAATATAAAACCGCTATAATGCCGGGATACACACATCTTCAAAGGGCGCAGCCCATAACCTTTGCACACCATATTCTTGCCTACGGAATGATGTTTACGCGTGATATTTCAAGGATAGAGGACGCGGTTAAACGAATGAATTATTCGCCCCTCGGCTCCTGCGCGCTTGCAGGCACCACCTACGACACCGACCGTTATATGACGGCAAAGCAGCTCGGGTTTGACGGCATAACCCTCAACAGTATAGACGGCGTTTCCGACAGGGACTTTTGCGTTGAACTGTTGAGCGCATACGCCACCGTTATGATGCACTTGTCGCGCTTTTCCGAGGAAATTGTTATGTGGTCGTCGTGGGAGTTCAAGTTTATCGAGCTTGACGACGGATATACAACGGGTTCAAGCATAATGCCGCAAAAGAAAAATCCCGATATGGCGGAGCTTGTCCGCGGTAAGACGGGCAGGGTATACGGCGATTTGATATCTATGCTGACTGTTCTCAAAGGTATTCCTCTTGCTTATAATAAGGATATGCAGGAGGATAAGGAATCGGTCTTTGACGCTGTTGATACGGTAAAAATGTGCCTCGGTGTGTTTACTCCTATGGTAGATACAATGACGGTCCTGACCGATAATATGTATAAGGCCGCCCAAAAAGGCTTTATAAACGCCACCGACCTTGCCGACTACCTCGTTAAAAAGGGTATGCCGTTCAGAACGGCGTATAAAAACGTCGGTATGATAGTTGCCGAATGTATCGAAAAGGGACTTGTGCTTGAAACGCTTCCGCTTGAAGAATACAAGAAATACAGCGATTTGTTTGATGACGGTCTGTTTAAAGAAATATCGCTTGAAACCTGTGTTTCAAAGAGAATTTCGGCAGGCGGTACAGGCGGAAATTCCGCGGATATACAGATTGAATATATAAAGAAATTTATATGAACAGTAAGAAAGCAATCGGCTCTCACCATTAAAACGGGAGAGCCGATTGCTTTTTTAATTGTTATGCTGAATTAATATAATCCACGCGGAGCGCATATTTATCTACGGTTTATCCTGCCAGCCGGCATACAGCGTTAAGCTGTCGGTCACGGTGTCGTTTTCGGTATCCCATTTGACTGTGCAGTCGGGGTCGCGGTACCAACCGCTGAAAGTGTATCCCTCTTTCACAGGCGTTTGGTCTGCCGAAATCGTTTCGCCGTGCAGTACCTTTTGGCTTGCGACAGCTGAGCCGCCGTTCGTGTTGAATGAAACGGTAAAACCGTTGTGCTTTACCAAAAACGCCATTGCGGCAAACAGCGCGATTATACCTATTATAATTACGATATTGACCGTCTTAACGGAAACCTTTACGTTTTTATACAAACCGCCCGACTTGCGTTGCATTTTTTCTTCATTCATAACTAACGGCTCCTTAGGCAAGCGGTAATAAATCCGAACCCGTTTTGCGTGTGCAGATTTTCCGCATTGCATTGTTAAAATACTCGTTAATCCGAAAGGATTAACTGCGTTTTGTGTCTCGCCCTGCAAAAAATCTGCTACACGTAAAATCTACGACCTAAAACGAGCGTATTTTAGAGTGGATTTTTATGCGGAGGAGGCAGCAAGGCTGTCGCCTTGCAACGACGACAAGTGAAAATACGCCGAAAAGACGCCGTTTTAGGCGGATTCGGATTATTACCTCTTGCCTATGATTATTTTCTTGCAAGGTATTTTCTCATATCTATTGCACAGGCAACGAGAATTATAAGACCCTTGATGATGTAGAGCATATTCGCGTCTACCGAGAGGAAGTTAAGACCTACAAATATTATTTGCAGAAGCAGAACGCCTATTACAATTCCGCTTATTTTTCCTGTACCGCCTACAAACGATACACCGCCGATAACGCAGGCGGCAATAGCGTCGCACTCGTAGTTAAGACCTGTGTTGGCAGAGCAGGAGGCAATTCTCGCACCCTCGATAAATCCTGTTATTCCGTACATTGCGCCTGCAAGTACAAATACCAATACTATTGTCCAGAATACATTGACGCCGGATACGTTTGCGGCTTCTTCGTTAGAGCCTACGGCGAACATATTTTTACCGAACTTTGTCTTATTCCATATTACCCACATAATCGCCGTGAGTATTACGGCGTAAAGCACATATTTCGGAACGGCGACATTGCCTATTGTAAAGAGTGTTCCTCTTACAAAATCGGTGTATGACGAATCAAGTCCCGAAAGGGTCTGACCGTTGTTTGTTCCTATTTTTAAATACATAAGAACCGAACCGAAAACGATAAGCTGTGTTGAAAGGGTAACGATGAACGGGTGGAGCTTGAATTTTGCAACAAAGAATCCGTTTACAAGTCCTACAAGCGCGCCCACCGCGACGACTATAAGAAGTACAACAAACAGCGGCATTACGCCGAGATTAGGGAACATTTTGTTTGCGTATCCCGTCATTTGAAGCAGGGAAGCGGCGATACAGGCGGTAAGACCCACGCAACGCCCCGCGGAAATGTCGGTTCCCGTCAGCACTATTGCGCCGCCTATACCGAGCGCTATCGGCAGCTTAGCGGCAGTTAGGGAAATTATGTTTACGATTGATGAAAGCGAAAGGAATGCGGGAACCTTTATTGCTATAAAGACTACCGTTATGAAGATTATAATATACATTGCGTTGTTGAACAGCCCGTCAACAACCGTGCGCTTTTTATCGGCGGGAGCGAGCGCCTTAAAGTCGGCGATTTTTCCCGATATTCCGCGTCTTTTAATTGCTTTTGTATCAGACATATTGAAACCTCCTATACGTATTTTGCGGCAAGGGTCATAATTTCTTCCTGAGTGGTGTCGGCGGCGTTTACTTCGCCTGCAAGCCTGCCGCCCGACATTACGAGTATTCTGTCGCACACGCCGAGAAGCTCGGGCATTTCGGAAGAAACCATTATTACGGTCTTGCCCTGCTTTGCAAGATTGAGAATAAGCTGATAAATCTCATACTTTGCTCCTACGTCTATACCTCTTGTCGGTTCGTCAAGCAACAGTACGGTAGGGTCGGTGAGCAGCCAACGCCCGAGAATGACCTTTTGCTGATTTCCGCCTGAAAGCGAGCGTATCTTTGTTTCCTGATCGGGCGTTTTGACCCGCATTGATTTTATGCACCATTCGGTGTTTTCTATCATTTTTTTCTTGCTTAAAAACGGACCCTTCATACATTTTTTAAGACTCGAAATGGTGGCGTTTTCGCGAATGTTCAGTATTCCGAAAATACCCGTCGCCCGTCTTTCTTCTGTAAGCAAAGCAAACCCGTTCTTAATGGATTCGCGCGCGTTGCGGTTGCGTATTTGCTTGCCGTTAAGCGTAATTTTTCCGCTTCTTCTTGTGGCTACGCCGAAAAGATTTTCCAAAAGCTCGGTTCTGCCCGAACCGTCAAGCCCCGCAAGTCCGATAATCTCGCCCTTGCGCGCGGTGAACGAAACGTCTTTCAGCTTTGAATACTCCGCGGTCATATTTTCAACTTCAAGCAGAACCTCGCCGATTTTATTGTCCTTCGGCGGATAGCGGTTTGTAAGCTCTCTGCCAACCATAAGACGGATTATCTCGTCCATTGTAAGCTCTGCCGACGGCTTTGTGGCTATCCACTTTCCGTCGCGCATTATTGTGACTTCGTCCGAAATGCGGAGTATTTCCTCCATTTTGTGCGAAATATAAATTATGCCGCAGCCCCTGCTTTTGAGCATATTTATTATTCTGAAAAGATGTTCAACCTCCTCCTCTGTCAGTGACGAGGTAGGTTCGTCAAAAACGATTACCTTTGAGTTGTAGGATACCGCTTTCGCAATTTCAACCATCTGCCTTTGCGATACGGGGAGCTTGCTCATAACGGTTTTGGGATTAACGTTTATTTCAAGCTCGTCGAATATTTTTTTCGTTTCGGTATACATCTTTTTTTCGCTGGTGAAAGGTACAAATTTTGAAACCTTGGGGAAGCGGCCCAGCCACATATTGTCCATAACGTTGCGTTTTAATGCCTGATTAAGCTCCTGATGTACCATTGCAACGCCGTTTTCAATAGCTTCCTTTGAATTTTTAAAATTAACTTCCCTGTCTTCAAGGAATATGCGTCCGCCGTCCTTGCTGTAAACTCCGAACAGACATTTCATAAGCGTTGATTTTCCCGCGCCGTTCTCGCCCATAAGTGCGTGAACCGTTCCCGCCTTTACCGTAAGCGAAACGCTGTCAAGCGCTTTCACGCCCGGGAAAACCTTGTCTATCTGTTCCATACGCAGAAGAACCGGCTTTTCAATATTTCTTTTTGTTTCCCTGTTATCCATTAAACGGCCTCCTGTCTTAGAAATAAGCACAGCCGTGCTTTGCGGCACGGCTGTATGTTAGTTAATTATTTGCCTGTATAAGCCGCATAGGGTATATTAATTCTCCAAGTGCCTATTACATTTTCACTGTCTATGCCGTCAAAGGTTTCTTTCCCGCCGAGCAGATTGTCCATAAGGGTGGTTATTGCCGTCGCCATACCTTCGGCGTCCTGCTTTATCGTGCCTGTCATAGAACCTGCGTCGATAGCGGATTTTGCGGCATCGGTTGCGTCAACGCCGAATACGGGGATAACGGTTTTGCCGTCTTTGTTGTAGCCCGCGCTTTGAAGTGCGGAAACGGCGCCGAGAGCCATTTCATCGTTGTTTGCGATTACAAGCTCAACCATATTTTTGTTGGCTTCGCTGTACTGTGCAAGAATGGTGCTCATATAGTTTGTTGCAGCGGCTGACGACCAGAGCCCGTCCTGATCGACAAGGTATTTGTTTGTGTTGGAGGCGTCATAGAATTCTATTGCGGGTTTTCCTGCCGCTTCGAGTTTCTTGTTGCAGTCTTCAACGCCGTACTGTGTGCGGGCGATAGCCTCCATATTGCCCTCCTGACCTTTAAACATAACGTAGCTTATTTTGCCGTCGCCGTTAAGGTCGAGCTTGTCATAGTTTGCTAAAATATAGTCGCCTATCATTTCGCCCTGCATGTGGCCTGCCATTTCGTAATCGGTTCCGACAAATACGCATTTGTCATAGCTTGATACTACCGATTCGTCAACCGAGCGGTTAAAGAACACAACGGGTATGTTCTTTTCCTTTGCAAGGTCAACTATGTGCTGTGCCGCGTCGTTTGAGCCTGTGTCAACAACGTTTACAATAAGCATTGAGGAGCCTTTTGCAATTGCCGTCTGTACCTGCTCTGTCTGGGTGGTCTGGTTGCCGTTGCCGTCATAGTCGTTATAGGTTCTGCCTGAGGCATTCAGTATTTTATCCATTGCCGAACGAACACTTGAAATATACGTGTCGCTGAACGTGTAATAAAATACGGAAATCTCTCCGCCTTTACCTCCGCTTGCCGACCCGCAGGCAGCGAGTCCGCAAATGAGAGCCAACGCCATAATAATTGATGCTAACTTTTTCATTTTGTTTTCCTCCTGTCTTTTTTTGGGGCTTATGCCCTTTCGACAAGCATATTATAAATTCATCATATAAAAATTTGAATAGAAAATATTATCCTAAATGTTAAAATAATTATTAATTGTTGAATATTTTAATACAAATTGCACAGAAATGGCATTAAGTGGCAAAAAAATTCCCGTCCGAGCATTTCTGCCCGAACGGGATAAAAGAATATTTTAAGTTTGTTACTGTGCGTAAACCTTTTTCAGTCTGATAAGGTCGCGTATATCAAGTCCGATATTTCCCGCAACGTCATAATAACCCCAGTTTCCGTCCATTTCACCCGTTACAAGGTATTTTTTCAGCTTTACGAGGTTTTCAGCTCTTTCATTATTATCGCAGTGATCGGCAAGAAGTATATTCTCGGCGGTGCGTTCAACCGAATTTAATACAATACTGTTTCCTATGACAGAATAATTTCTTAACTCGGCTGTGATGTTTCCGTGACCGTCATAACTGCAACCGAACAGATTGTTTCCGTCAAACGTTGTCAGTAATATATTGTAAATCTGTTCTTTAACATCATAATAAAGTATTTGGTTATTCGAGTTAAAGCAGAGGTAATTGCCGTAGGCAAATAAAGTTGTAAAACAGCCGTCGAAAATTAACTCGTTGTTATTGTCAAATCCCCAATTGCTTAATTCAAAAGTCATTTCATTGTTTATGTTTTTGAACGAGCTGTCCGTATAATTAAGCTTGGCACAGCGGTCTTCATAGGTGTAATCGCATATATAATACCAATTACCCCCGCAATAGGTGAGCGGTGTTTCGGTATTGCTCCAAGCATATCCGCTTTCGTAGGTTTTGTCGGTACACTCGATTTTTTTGCCAAGCAGAATATTGTCATAAATAAACGCATTTTCCGTGTGACCGCCATTGCTTGATGAATCTGCCGATTCGGTGATCGTTTCATCGCTTAAAAGGAACCAATCGTATGAAACGTAGCCCGTCATATCGTAGTACTTACCGTCCGCCGTTACGGTTACAGGGTCCGCCCACGTGGTGTCTATGTTGTAGTATTTTCCGTCAAGTCCGACAACGTTCCAGGTGTGGTTGGCAGCATTATCTATAACCTCGTAGCACTCTATACCGAGTCTGTCCATTATAGCGGAAAAGGCTTTGGTGTATGCCTGACATACGCCTTTTTTCTCGCTGAAAAATCTGTAAATATCTCTTACAACATTGTCAGCTTTGTCTTGATCATATAAATCAAAATCATATTCAAAATTCAGCGCAAGATAATTGTAGACATATAAAACCTTTTCAAGGTCGGTAAAATCCGACGGCATATCGGCTATAATATTTTCGATAGCCTGCATCGCCTCGGCATAATGCCGTTTATATAATTCTTCACTGTCGGGATACTCAAAGAAAAGCTCAATTATTGTTTCGCTGAAAGAGTATCTATATCTAAGGCTCTCACCTAAAAGTAAATCATAGGTATTATCCAGAACCGCTTGAAGAACTGTTTGTAATGCCAGACGTCCATCCTCATCATCGGGTATATTATATTTTGAAATATTCAGGCTGCTTTGACGATTCTTTAAAGCGGTGTGAATATCGCTGTACAATGCCCGAATCTCCGCATAATCTTCCTCTGTTAATTCGGTATCTTCCGCAGGCCCTGTTGCGGCACTGTTAAATTCGGAAGGTTTTATAGAATATAATTCCGAATGTTTTGGAATTTGCTGTTGAGCCGACGCCGATACCGAGAACACGCCGAACGCCATTATTACCGCAATTATTAAAGATATTGTTTTTTTCATAATTTACCCCCGTTTAAATTATATGAAGAAATGCAATAATGAAGTTGAACACCATAATCGCAATTAAAACTTTTTTAATGCTTATACCGTCTTTTATCGGCATATCTATGCCGCTGTTTGTAGTGTTGTCCTTTTTGCCGCTGTTATTATCGGCAGGTTTTCCCGTAAAATCATTCGGTTCAACCGTTTCGTCAAGCGTGTTCACAAAATCGTTTTCTTTTGCGTCGGCTTTTGTAAAGCTGATAACGTCGGTTACCTCATCACATCTTATGCAATGCCGTGACATAGTGCCGTTTTCGGTATCGGTTGCGGCAATATCAATAGTCCACTTGTTTTCAAACGAATGACCGAGCGCAGGTATTTCTTTCAATTCGGTGTGTCCGCAATTTTCACAGGAGCGGCTGTAATATCCGCTGTTTGTGCAGTCAGGCTCCGCTGTGCGAACCCAACTGCTGTATTTTGAGTGCTTGCAGTCGGTTTCAGCCGACTTTACCTCTACGCCGCCCGAAATGATGTCAGGCATAAGGTGTTTAAGCTCCCAATTGCAGAAATCGCCCGAGGAATATTCAACGGTAATGGGCGACAGACCCTTTAAATCCTCGCCTATTTTAAATTTTAACCCTAAAAGCACGCCGTTTTTATTATTGTCACCGTTTTCACAGCAAACAAAGCGTATCAGATTGTTTTCGGGGTGGGGAATAACCGTATAATCCTTTAAAACGCCCTTATTAAATCCCTCGAACGTAAGGACAGAGCTGTCGTAAGTAACGGAAACCGTTATAGCCATTATTCCGGGATTGTCCTTAATCGAAATGTTGACAATAACCGAATCGCCTGCAACGCCGTTTACGGTATCAACGGTTATGGTACCGTCCCTGCTTTCTGCGGCAGACGTAAAGCTGAATGAGAACAACAACGCGGCAACCGCGAAGATGCATATAATTCTTTTTCGCAACCCAAGCACCTCCGTGCTGTTATTTATTATAATTAATATATCATCTATCATATAAAAAGTCAATTGATATTATGGTGTTGCACTAAGTTTAAAAGACAAATCAGAGTTTAGCGATAAAAAGATATGCTCCCCTCTATTCACTTCAAAGAGGGGAGCCGAGCGGTGTTATCCAATATCTGATATTCGGCGTTTAATCCTTGTGTTCTTCAATAATTTTCTGCGCTATTTGCGCGGGAACCTCCTCGTATCTCGCAAATTCAAGAGTAAAGGTCGCGGTGCCCTGCGTTATGGAGCGCATAGCGGTGGAAAAATCATACATTTCCGCCATCGGCACTTCTCCGATTATCTCCTGCAATTTGTTTTCCTGAGGATTCATACCTATAATACGTCCGCGGCGTTTGTTAATATCGCCTATTACGTCGCCGAGCATTTCGTCGGGAACATAAACTTTAAGCGTTCCGATAGGTTCAAGCAGTACGGGCGACGCCTGCGGAATACCTTCTCTGTAAGCCACCGATGCGGCGGTTTTGAAAGCCATTTCCGAAGAATCGACAGGGTGGTAGGAACCGTCCACCAGAGTTGCCTTTACCCCGACCATCGGGAAGCCTGCAAGCACGCCCTTTGCCATACTGTCGCGCAGTCCCTTTTCAACGGCGGGGAAGAAGTTTTTGGGCACGGCTCCGCCGAAGACCTTTTCTTCAAACACCATATCGTCGCAGTCGCACGGTTCAAATTCTATCCATACGTCGCCGTACTGACCGTGGCCGCCCGATTGTTTTTTGTGCTTACCCTGAACCTTAACGGACTTTCTAATCGTTTCGCGGTATGCGGTGGTAGGACGTTTAAGCTCTACCTCTGTTCCGAATTTTGATTTCAATTTTGAAACGAGAACGTCTATATGCTGTTCGCCGAGAGCCGATAATATCTGCTCGTGGGTTTCCTTGTCGGTTGCAAACGAAACGGTTGGGTCTTCTTCCGTCAGTCTTGCAAATCCCGCTGAAATTTTTTCTTCATCGCCCTTATTCTTCGCAAATACTGCGAATGAAAGCGTGGGTGACGGGAAATCCGCCTTTTGTGCGGCAATATTTCCGCTTGCCGAAAGAGTATCGCCCGTAAGAACGTTTCCGAGCTTTGAAACCGAGCCTATGTCGCCGGCGCATATACAGTCGGCGTCCTCCTGCGAACCGCCTTTAAGCCACATAACCTTGGAAATTCTTTCCTCGGCGCCCGTGCGGTTGTTTTTAAGGCGTGTATCGCCCTTTATTTTGCCCGAAAGAACCTTAAAATAGGATAGCTTTCCTACAAACGGGTCGGCAATCGTTTTAAATATGTAAACTGCATTTTCACCGTTTTCGTCATATTTTGCTTTTTCGCCGTTTTCAAGGGTAAATTCACATTCTGCTGCGCACGGCATTATTTCGGTTATGCTGTCAACAAACAAAGGCACGCCTGCGCCCGTTTGCTGAACGCCTGCGTAAACAGGGCAGATGTCGCCCGATTTAACGCCTGCGCGCAATCCCGTGATTATTTCTTCTCTTGTAAATTCTTCGCCCTCAAAGTATTTTTCCATAAGCGAATCGTCGGTCGTCGCAACCGCTTCAAGCAGCATACTGCGCATTTCGTCTACTTCCGTGCTTACGGGCATTCTCAGTTCTTTTGCTTCAATGCCGTCAAAGGCGTAAGCCTTGTTGTCCACAAGGTCAATATATCCCTTGACTGCGTCGGATTCCAAATAAGGAACGACAACGGGGCATATAAGAGCGCCGTATTTGCCTGCAAGAGCTGAAATAACACGGTAAAAATGCGCGTGGGTCGAATCCAGCTTTCCTATAAAGAACGCCGCGCTTTTGCCCGCGCTGCGCGCTTTTTCAAAGGCCTTGCGCGCGCCGACCGTAAGACCCGATTTGCCCGATACCGTTATTACGGCGCTGTCAGCCGCCGAAACCGCCTCGCACATTCCGCCCGCAAAATCAAAAAGACCCGGCGCGTCTATTAGGTTGAGTTTTGTATCGTTTATTTCCAAAGCGTATACGGAGGTCGAAACCGACACCTTGCGCTTCTTTTCCTCGGAATCAAAATCCATAACGGTAGAGCTGTCCGATGTTTTGCCTATCCTTTCGGTAGCCTTTCCGTAAAACAGTATCGCGTCGGCAAGCGTGGTTTTACCCGAACCGCCGTGACCCAATAAAGCAATGTTTCTTATTTTTTCCGCCGAAAAATTTTTCAATGTAATGCACTCCTTTTGCCATCGGGCAGAAAAAAGCAGTCCTCCCGAATGGTTTTAATCTATTGTACCATATAACTGTGGTAATTACAACCAATAAATATGAACAAATTAAGTTAAAATTGTTAATATATCATAAACTAAAATCGGTTAAAAAGGTAACAAAATTGAGATAATTTGTAACCGATTTGTTTTGGAATTTTGCAATGCGTTTGTGTATAATATGTATGTACTGAATTTGAAGGGAAGGCGAGACGTATGAAAAGAAAAGTGGCGTTGCTTGTTGTAATGGCTCTGGTTTTTGCTTGCTGTTTTTCTTCGCTTAGTCCGTCTGCTGATAATTCGGGAAGTGCCGCAAGCACGGCGCAGAAAACTGTTTACAGCGCCGATAAAGCGCTCGAAACGCGTTTTCTTAATATGCTGAATCACAATTTTGTTTATAATGAGGATTTTGACGACGCTGAAAAGGTCATCAACAATTCCGTAATTGCTTTGCTCGGCGAACGTGAGTCGGAGGATGCTGAATTTATTTCGCAATCGGCGGTAAGCTCTTTCGTGAGCGATATGTACGGTATAGGCGCCGAGGCTTTTGAAGGCATTAACGACGGTCTTCCGAAAAAAGACGGTTATGTTTATATAATACCTCGCGGTTTTACAAAGTATTCTCATAAAATCGTCGGAGTTGTTAAGAATGAGGACGGCACGTATACGGTCAATTCAACAGTAACGGTTGACGGGCACGATTTCGGTAAAAATTCGCTGAAAGCGGTATCTTTGTTTGTTCCGAACGCTTCGTCCGCTTTCGGTTATAATATAGTTTATTCCGATATACTGACAGACGCGTTTGACGCATAAATTACAACGGTTATTTTAATAATTCCCCAAACTGAGTTTCGGTTTGGGGAATTTTTTCAGCCTTTACGGCATAATTTGCACTACGCCGCATTAAAACTATTGACATTTTATCAAAATTTGGATACTATATTATTTGTAGAAAGTTGACTGATTTTCAGACCTGCTTTTATATTGGAGGATAAAATGGAAGATAACAAAAAGACGATGGACACGATAGTTTCACTTGCAAAAGGCAGAGGATTTGTATATCCCGGCAGTGAAATATACGGCGGTCTTGCAAATTCTTGGGATTACGGTCCCTTGGGCGTTGAATTAAAAAACAACGTAAAACGCGCTTGGTGGAAAAAATTTGTTCAGGAGTCTCCCTACAATGTGGGACTTGACAGCGCGATACTTATGAATCCCGAAACTTGGGTAGCTTCGGGTCATTTGGGAGGATTTTCAGATCCTCTTATGGATTGTAAAAGCTGCAAAACCCGTCATAGGGCGGATAAGCTGATAGAGGATTATGTTGCCGAAAACGGTCTTGACGATAATCCCGCCGCAATGAGCGATGAGGAAATGATGGCATACATTAAGGAAAAGGGAATAACCTGTCCTTCCTGCGGTTCAAACGATTTTACCGACATAAGAAAGTTTAACCTTATGTTTAAGACCTTTCAGGGCGTTACGGAGGACAGCGCTTCTACCATTTACCTCCGCCCCGAAACCGCGCAGGGAATTTTTGTAAACTTCAAGAACATTCAGCGCACTACCCGTAAAAAAGTGCCTTTCGGCGTTGGTCAGGTAGGAAAAGCGTTCAGAAACGAAATAACTCCCGGAAACTTTATATTCAGAATTCGTGAGTTTGAGCAAATGGAGCTTGAATTTTTCTGCAAGCCGGGAACTGACCTTGAATGGTTCGATTATTGGCGTTCTTACTGTCGCGATTGGCTTCTTAACCTCGGAATTAAGGAGGAAAGCCTGCGCCTTAGGGATCACGATAAGGACGAACTTTGCTTCTATTCAAAGGCTACTACGGACTTTGAGTTTATGTTCCCGTTCGGCTGGGGCGAGCTTTGGGGCATTGCCGACCGTACTGATTACGACCTGACTCAGCACAGCAAGCATTCGGGTCAGCCGATGGAGTATTTTGACCCCGAAACAAACGAAAAATACATTCCTTATGTTATTGAGCCTTCTCTCGGCGCTGACCGTGTTACGCTTGCGTTCCTTTGCAACGCTTATGATGAAGAAATTGACGAGAAGGGCGAAAAACGCGTTGTTTTGCGTTTGCACCCCGCGCTTTCTCCGTTTAAGGCGGCTGTGCTTCCGCTTTCCAAGAAGCTCGCCGATAAAGCGGGTGAGGTCTATTCCGACCTTTGCAAGCATTTCTCGGTTGATTATGACGACGCAGGTTCAATAGGCAAGCGCTACCGCCGTCAGGACGAAATAGGCACGCCCGTCTGCATAACCTACGATTTTGACTCACTTGAAGATAATTGCGTTACTGTCCGCGACCGTGATACAATGGAGCAGAAGCGCATACCCATAGATTCGCTTAAAGATTATATTACAAAGATAACAGAGTTTTAATTGTAATACGCTGAATTGAGGTTTTCAAATGACATCAACACAGATACTGTTAATGTTTGCGCAGCTTGTAGGCGGACTGTCGTTTTTCCTTTACGGAATGACGATTATGTCGGGCGGTCTTGAAAAAATGACCGGCGGCTCGCTTGAACGTACATTGAAAAAGGTTACCAAAAACCAGTTTATGAGCTTTCTGCTCGGTGCGGGAATAACCATAGCCATACAGTCGTCCTCGGCGATGACTGTTATGCTTGTCGGACTTGTAAACTCGGGAATAGTTAATTTCAACGATACTTTCGGCATAATAATGGGTTCCAATGTGGGAACAACGCTTACGGCGTGGCTTTTAAGCCTTGCGGGAATAAGCGGTGATAATTTCTTCCTTACGCTGCTTCAACCGATGACCTTTGCGCCCATACTTGCTTTTGCGGGTATTCTTATGCGTATGGTATCAAAGGGCGAAAAGAAGAAGAACACGGGAACCATACTTATAGGCTTTGCTATACTTATGACAGGAATGGATTTTATGAGCGCGTCTATGAAATCCGTTCAGGAAATGGAAAGTTTTTCAAGCCTGCTTACCGCGTTTTCAAGCCCGATAATAGGATTGTTTATTTCAATAATATTTACGGGTATTATTCAGTCGTCCGCAGCTACAATAGGTATAGTTCAGGCGTTGGCTCTTACCGGAAGTATAACCTACGGTATGGCAATACCGCTTGTTTTGGGCGCGAATATCGGAACCTGTATAACGGCTTTTCTTTCGAGCTTCGGAACCAACAAGAACGCAAAACGCGTCGTTGCTATGCATATATACGTAAACGTAATAGGCTCCGTGCTTTGTATGATACTGCTTTATGTTGTAAAGGCGTTTAACGGAGAAATCATTGAAACTCCCGTTTCTATGCTCGGCGTTGCGGTAATACATACCCTGTTTAACACGATAAATACGATAATACTTCTCCCTGTAAGAAAGTATGTAATAAAACTGTGTAAGCTGACTGTTAAGATGAAGGACGAAAAAACTCATACCGTTTTTTTGGACGAGCGTTTGTTCAACAACACTCCTCTTGCAATATCAGAGTGCCACAGACTTACAGCCGATATGGCGGAGTGCGCGCGAACCGCGTTGCTTACCTCAATTTCAATAGTAAATAAGTACGATGCCGATAAGGCGGAGTCCATTCGGGCAACGGAAAATTTGATAGATAAGTATGAGGACAAGCTCGGCACTTATCTTGTAAGGCTCAGTAATAACGAGCTTTCGGAGAATGACTCTCACAGCATAGCGCGTCTGCTTCACAGCATAGGGGACTTTGAGCGAATAGGCGACCACGCGCTTAATATCTGCAAGGTTGCCGAGGAGATGCATACCAAGGGCATAACCTTTTCAAAGGACGCTATATCCGAAATCAAGACGATTACCGACGCGGTTGTTGATATACTCAATATGACGGTCGATTCGTTCATTGCGGACGATGCCGAAAGGGCTTCGCACGTTGAACCGCTTGAACAGGTCATAGACAAGCTCCAAGCAGAGCTTAGGTCAAGGCACGTTTCACGTCTGCAAAGAGGTGAATGTACCATTGAACTCGGATTTATCTTTACCGATCTTTTGACAAATTACGAGCGTGTTTCAGACCATTGCTCAAATATAGCCGTTTACACAATGCAGCTGCCGAGCGATAAGTTGGATACCCATAAGTATCTGCATAAGCTCAAATCGGCACCGAGCGGCGCGTTTGTGGACGATTACAATATGTACGAGAAAAAGTATTTACTTGACTAAAATTTAAAATGTGCAGCCGCGGTTGTTAAATTCACAGGCGGCTGCAATTTTTATAGAACGGAGTTTGGTATGCTCGAAACAAAAGACCTATGTTTTAAATATCCCGACAGCGAGGATTTTGCTCTTAAAGATATTTCGGTTTCTGTTGAAAGCGGAGAGTTTATCCTTATCTGCGGTGAGACGGGGTGCGGCAAATCGACGCTTCTTAAAATGTTTAAAAGCGCTGTAACGCCGCACGGCGAACTTGCCGGTCAGGTGCTCTATAACGGCAAGCCGTTCGCAGATTACGATGAAAAGGCGCTTGCCTGTGAAATAGGGTATGTCACCCAAAATCCCGATAATCAAATAGTCACCGATAAGGTTTGGCATGAGCTTGCTTTCGGTCTTGAAAATCTCGGTGTTTCTCAGTCGGAAATAAAACGCAGGGTTGCCGAAATGGCAAATTATTTCGGAATCCAAAGCTGGTACCGCAAACCCGTGTCCGAACTCTCAGGGGGGCAAAAACAACTGCTTAACCTTGCGGCGGTTATGGTTATGCGGCCGCAGGTGCTTTTGCTTGACGAGCCTACAAGCCGTCTTGACCCGATAGCCGCCGCGGAATTTATAAACATAATTAAAAAACTTAACCGAGAGTTTGGAATAACGGTAATTATAGCCGAGCATAATCTGGAAGAGGTTTTTTCGCTGTCCGACAAAGTTTTGCTTATGAAAGAGGGAAGAACCGTTTTGTTTGACGTTCCCAAAACGGCGGCAAAGAATATGACCGAAAAATACGGCGGCAAGGTTCTTCCTGAATTGCCGAGCGCGGTGCGGATTTACAACGGAATAGGTCTGGGCGGCGATTGCCCGCTTACCGTGCGCGACGGTAAAAGGTATCTGTCGGAAAGATTTGACGGTTCGGCTGTCACGAAGTATGTGGGCAAAAAAGCCGACGGCGAAACGGCAGTTGAATTTAAAAATGTCAGTTTCAGGTATGAGAAAAAATCGGCGGACATTTTAAACGGCGCCTGCCTGAAAGTAAAAAAAGGCGAAATATACTGCTTAACAGGCGGCAACGGCGTTGGAAAAACCACGGTGTTAAAATTAATTGCAGGATTGTTAAAGCAGTACGAGGGTAAGATAAAAATATTCGGAAAGGTCCTAAAAAATCAAAATCCCGCCGCTTTCGGAGTTGCATTGCTGCCGCAAGACCCGCAAACAATATTCCTTAAAAGCCGTGTTTATGATGATTTTTATGAGTATTTAAAAATGATCGGAACAGGGGAAGGTAACGCCGAAAACAAAATTTCCGAAATTTCGGATAAAGTCGGAATAACAAGCCTTTTAAACAGGCATCCGTTTGATTTGAGCGGTGGAGAACAGCAAAAATGCGCCGTTGCAAAGCTCCTTTTGGCAGAGCCTGAAATTCTGCTTTTTGACGAACCTACGAAGGGACTTGACGGCGAAAGTAAAACAACTCTGGGCAGTCTGCTTAAAGAACTGAAAAGTTCAGGAAAAACAATTATTGTCGTGACTCACGATATTGAGTTCGCGGCACATAATGCTGATACGTGTGCAATGCTTTTTGACGGTGAAATAATAGGCGGACAGGACCCGCATATCTTCTTCGCGGAAAACAGTTTTTATACTACCTATGCAAACCGAATAGCGAATAATTTGTTCCCTTATGCCGTGACCTGTGACGAGGTTATAAGTGAATGTAAGAAGAATAAAAGCAACCGCAGTTGATTTCTAACTGCGGTTGCTTCTTTACTGTGTATTCTATTTTGTCATAAGCTCGCAAACAAGGTTGCTGTGTTCAACGGGATCGTCAATTCCCGTGCCGCCTATAAGGCAAGCCTCGCCGTAGAGCAGTTTTGCGTATTTGGCAAGGGTGTCCTTGTCCTCGCTGTAAAGTGTTTTCAGCTTTTCCGCAATCGGGTGCGAAGCGTTTATTTCAAGGATAAGCTGTGCTTTGACCTTGTTCTGCTCGGCATTCGGCATAGAATTTAAAACCTTTTCCATTTCAAGCGAAATACCGCCTTCGCTGGTCAGGCATACGGGGTGCTTTTTCAGCTTGTTTGTAAAGCGTACGGCGTTTATCTTGTCGCCTATACTTTCTTTCATTGCGGCGAACATATCCTTTGCCGCTTCGTTTTCGCTTTCAAGCTCCTTTTTCTCGGACTCGTCGGAGAGATCGAATTTGTCGTCGCAGATGTTCATAAACTTCTTGCCGTCATATTCGCCGAGCATTTTAATCGCAAACTCGTCAACATTTTCGGTAAGATACAAAAACTCGTAACCCTTTTCTCTAACGGCGTCCGCCTGAGGCAGCATATCTATCTTCTCGTCGGTGTCGCCACAGGCGTAGTAAACGGTATCCTGACCGTCTTTCATACGCTCGGTATACTCTTTGAGGGTTGTGTATTTCCTGTCGTTTGACGAACGGAAAAGTATAAGGTCTTTTAGGCTGTCCTTATGAATACCGTAGTCGTTGTAAAGTCCGAATTTAAGCTGAATACCGAATGATTTAAAGAACTCCTCGTAAGCCTCTCGGTCGTCTTTCAGCATCTTTTCAAGCTCGCTCTTTATCTTCTTTTCAATTGTCTTGGCTATCAACTTTAACTGACTGTCGTGTTGCAGCATTTCACGGGAAATGTTAAGCGACAGATCCTCGCTGTCAACAAGTCCCTTGACAAAACTGAAATGATCGGGCAGCAGGTCGGGGCATTTTTCCATTATCATAACGCCCTTTGAGTAAAGTTGCAGCCCTTTCTCATACTCCTTGGTGTAATAATCAAACGGCGGGTGCTTCGGTATAAACAAAAGCGCGCTGTATGTTGCCTGACCCTCGGTTTTGGTGTGTATTACGCGCGCAGGGTCATTGTAATCGTAGAACTTTTCCTTGTAGAAATTGTTGTAATCCTCAGGTTTTATCTCGCTTTTTGCCTTTTTCCAAAGCGGAATCATACTGTTAAGAGTGCGAAGCTCGGTAACGTCCTTATATTCGCCCTCTTTGCCTTCAACAGGCTCTTTGGTGGTAAACTCCATCTTGATTGGGTGGCGGATATAGTCGGAATACTTTTTAACCAAAGCGCTTATGCGGTATTGATCGAGATATTCGTCGTAATTTTCATCGTCGGTCTTGTCCTTTATGTGAAGCGTTACAACCGTTCCGACAGTCTCCTTGTCACAAGGCTCTATGGTGTACCCCGAAGCGCCCTCCGACTGCCAGCGGTATGACTGCTCCGCACCGTACGCTTTGCTTTCGACCGTTACCTTGTCGCTCACCATAAAAGCGGAGTAGAACCCAACGCCGAACTGACCTATAATGTCAACATTGTCCTGCTTTTCGTTTAATTTCTTAAAATCAAAAGAACCTGATTTCGCTATCGTTCCGAGGTTGCTGTCAAGCTCGTCCTCGGTCATACCGCAGCCGTTGTCGATTATTTTGAGGGTTCTCGCGTCCTTGTCAATCTCCAACCTTATTTCAAAATCGTCTGGGGCAATACCCACCGAACTGTCGGTAAGCGAGCGGAAATACAGCTTGTCAAGCGCGTCGCTTGCATTGGATATAAGTTCTCTCAAAAATATCTCCTTGTGGGTGTATATTGAATTGATCATCATATCCATTAATTTTTTTGATTCTGATTTAAACTGTTTAGTACGCAATTTTTATCACCTTTGTTTTAAAATTTGACTTTTACTGACTTATAGTATATTACTTATCATATCCGAATGTGTTAATAAAGTGTGAATAATATATAAATCTCGGCACTCAAATGCCGAGAGTGCTAAAAACAGGGTGTTGATTTAAGCCGTAAAAAATGTATAATAATATGAGAGGTGTCGTTTTATGATGGTTTCAACCAAGGGGCGTTATGCCCTGCGTATAATGATAGATTTGGCACAGCACGCCGACGAGGGGTATATTTCCTTAAAATCAATAAGCGAGAGACAGCATATTTCGCTTAAATATCTTGAAATAATAGTTTCAATGCTAAACAAGGCGGGTATGCTTAAAAGTATGCGCGGCGCGGGCGGCGGATATATGCTGGCAGACTCTGCCGACAGTTATGATGTTGCCACAATATTGGCTCTTACCGAGGGAAATACGGCGCCCGTAGCCTGTATAGAGGACGGCGAGTGCCGTTGCGAGAATGCCGCCGGCTGTCTTACTCTGCCTATGTGGATAAATCTTGATAAAATAATTCACGAATACCTGTCGGGCATTACAATAAAGGATCTTATAGATAAAAATGTAAAATAATTTGCAAAAAGGAAATCACCTATTGACTTTGTAGGAAATTTGGTTATAATAAAATCATAGTAATTTGATAGGAAATGAGGAAGTCAAATGTTTGTTTATGCTGACAACGCGGCAACGACCCCGATGTGCGAAAAAGCAATAGAGGTTATGTCCGACTGTCTTAAAAATAATTACGGCAATCCGTCGAGCCTTTACAGCCTCGGTCAACGGGCAAAGGAGACGCTTGAAAACGCCAGATGCGATATTGCCGAATGTATCGGAGCGTCGCCGAAAGAGGTGTATTTCACCTCAGGAGGGAGCGAAGCCGATAATCAAGCTATTGTAACCGCCGCGTATCTCGGCGCAAAAAAAGGCAAAAAACATATAATATCGACAAAGTTCGAGCATCACGCGGTTCTTCATACTCTTGAAGCACTTGAAAAACAAGGCTTTGAGGTAACGTTGCTTGATGTTCACGAAAACGGCGTTGTAACGCCCGAACAGGTTGAGTCCGCTTTGCGCGAGGATACTGCGCTTGTCACGGTGATGTATGCAAACAACGAAATAGGCACGGTTCAGCCTATATCGGAAATCGGCGCTGTCTGCCGTGAACATGGCGTGCTGTTTCATACCGACGCTGTTCAGGCTGTCGGGCATATAAAGGTAGACGTTGTGAACGATAATATTGATATGCTCAGCGTTTCGGCGCATAAGTTCCACGGTCCGAAAGGAATAGGTATACTCTATGCGAAAAGAGGAATAGCCCTCCAAAATATAATTTACGGCGGCGCACAGGAACGCGGAAAGCGTGCAGGTACCGAGAATACAGCCGCGGCGGCGGCTATGGCGGAGGCGCTTAAAATCGCCTGCGGCAATTTAGAAAAAAATTCAGAATATATTTCAGGTCTGCGCGACCGTTTGATAGAGGGACTTTCAAAAATACCCCATTCAAAGCTCAACGGTGACCGCGATAAAAGGTTGCCCGGAACGGTCAATTTCTGTTTCGAGGGGATAGAGGGCGAGTCGCTCCTGCTTATGCTTGACGATAAGGGAATACAGGCTTCAAGCGGTTCCGCTTGTACCTCGGGTTCGCTTGACCCGAGCCACGTGCTGTTGGCTCTCGGTCTTCCGCACGAGGTGGCGCACGGCTCTTTAAGACTTTCAATAAGCGAGTATAACACGCCCGAAGAAATCGAGTATATAATCGAAGAAGTACCGAAGGTGGTAGACTTTTTGAGAAGTATGTCACCCGTGTGGGAAGAACTTGAAAACGGGCAGAGAAAACATATAATATAGGAGGAAAATTTATGCTTTACAGTGAAAAGGTAATGGATCATTTCCGCAATCCGCGCAATCTTGGAAAAATGGACGACGCCGACGGTATCGGCGAGGTCGGCAACGCAAAATGCGGCGATATAATGAAAATGTATATAAAGGTTAAGGACGGCATTATAACCGACGTTAAGTTTAATACGTTCGGCTGCGGCTCGGCGATAGCGACAAGCTCTATGGCGACCGAAATGATAAAGGGTAAGCCTATTGAGGAGGCGTTACAGCTTTCAAACAAGGCGGTTGTAGAGGCGCTTGACGGTCTTCCCGCACATAAAATTCATTGCAGTGTGCTTGCCGAGGAGGCAGTAAAGGCGGCGGTGAAGGATTATTACGATAAAAACGGAATTTCCTACGACAAGGAAAAGTTCTGCACAGGCGATTGCGCCTGCTGTCACATTTGACTTAAAAAAACGCACGGGATCCCTGATTTTCAGGGATTTCGTGCGTTTTGCAGAGAAAATTATTATATTCTTTGCAGACTCTTGCTATTGCGATTGGTAAGATGTATAATATGACAGATAAAAATCTAGGGATGAATTTGTAAATGGCAGAGAGAATACAAAAGAAACAACTTGATATATTGCACGGCTCAATATGGAACAAATTGCCGCAGTTTGCCTTGCCGATAGCGGCAACCGCAATATTGGAACAGCTTTTTAATGCGTCAGACGTTGCGGTTGTCGGCAACTTTACGGGTTCGCAGCGCACCGCCGCCGTTGCTGCTGTCGGGGCTAACAGCTCGGTTATCGGACTTATTGTAAATTTGTTCATAGGAATTGCTCTCGGCAGTAATGTTGTAATCGCCCACGCCGTGGGGCAGGGTGAAAAAGACGCCGTGAAAAAGGCGGTACATACGTCGGTTCTCGTTTCTTTAATAGGCGGAATTTTGGTCGGTCTGCTCGGCGAGCTGATTGCAAGACCGCTCCTCGAACTTATAAACGTCCCGAATGACGTAATGCCGCTTGCGCTTTTGTATCTGCGAATATATCTCATCGGAATGCCCGTTATTCTGCTTTACAATTTTGAAGCCGCGATCTTCCGCAGCGTCGGGGACACAAAAACTCCTTTAATTGCGCTTGCCGCGTCGGGCGTTTTAAACGTAATACTGAATTTGTTTTTTGTTGCGGTTTTAAAAATGACCGTAAACGGCGTTGCCATAGCCACCGTCATTTCAAATGCCGTCAGTTCGTTTTTGCTTTATAGAAAACTGAGAAAAACAACTCAGGACATTCACTTGGAGCCTAAGCAACTGCGGATAGACTTTGATATTTTAAAGCGTATACTGCGAATAGGTCTGCCCGCAGGTATCCAAAGCGCTGTCTTTTCCATATCAAATATCGTTATTCAGTCGGCGATTAACAGTCTCGGCACGGTAGTTATGGCGGCGTCAAGCGCGGCGTTCAATATTGAAATAATCACCTACGATATACTTAATTCGTTTTCTCAGGCTTGCACAACATTTGTCGGGCAGAATTTCGGAGCAGGAAAGCTGGACCGTTGCAAAAAAACATTGGCTCTTTGCCTGCTTGAAGGCGCGGTTTTTCTTGCGGCGGCAATCGCCTTGATACTGTTCTTCGGCAAATCATTGCTCGCCGTTTTCAACAACGACCCGCAGGTGGTGGAAACGGGGTATATCCGCCTTATGCTGGCTATGGTGTCGCATTCGTTCTGCCTGCTTTACGAGGTTATGTCGGGCTATATGCGCGGCTTCGGCATTTCGCTTACTCCCGCAATTCTTACAATGTTCGGTGTGTGCGGCGTGCGTATCGGGTGGATACAGTTTGTCTTCCCGCAAAGCAGAACGTTCAGGACTATTATGACGGTCTATCCAATAAGCCTCTCGGTTACGGCGTTGCTTATCTTCATAGCGTTGATATGCTACCGTCCGTCCAAAAGGTTTGCGCGTATGCCTAGGCAAAATACCTGATTTTTTATTGAGATATAAAAAAACAACCTATCACTTTTTTGTGATAGGTTGTTTTTGCGTGGAGCTGCTAACCAGATTCGAACTGGTGACCTCATCCTTACCAAGGATGTGCTCTGCCACCTGAGCCATAGCAGCAATACAGCCTTATTATTATAAAGTACCTTGCGCGCAAAGTCAAGGAAAAAATAATGATTTTTTGATTTTCTTGCATTTCACGTAACAAAGGGTTAATTATTCGCATAAAATGTCATATAAATTGTGGCTTATGCAAGGTGATTATATGGATGACGCTCTCATAAAAAAGTACAGCGATGAATTGCTGGCAATGCAGAAAAAGGCAGTCCCCGCGGTCGGGCGCAATTATGACGATTCAAAGGGCGGACTTGCGGTGAATGTTACTACGCTTTTATATTTGTATCCGCTTGAAAAAGCGCTCGTTACGGTGTTTACGGGTCCGTATGACGATATGACCGTTGTTGATACCGACTATACGGACGAAAGCGGAAAAACCGAAAGATTTATATTGGATACCCCCGCAAAAAGCTCCTCGCAAAGCTCCGACGCCGCGGGCAATGCATATTCGAGCTACAATCTGCTCGTTCAGGCGGACGGATACGCTGACAGCGTAAGTATGGACGTAAGGGTTTTCCCGGGAGTAACATCGGTTCAAAAGGTCGATATGGTTCCGCTTTCGGCAACAGGTGATAATGAGGAACCGAGAATGACCGAAAGCTCTTCCGATTACGAATTATAGGGGGGTGAGATTATGCCGGAAGCAATTTTGCCGTATGTGCCCGAATATATCACGGTGCATTTGGGACCGCCCGGTTCAAATGCAGAAAATGTGACGGTTCCGTTTGATGAATACATAAAAAACGTGGCGTCAAGCGAGATATATCCCACATGGCCCGAAAATGCTCTGCGCGCTAACATTTATGCGATAATAACTTATGCGCTTAACAGAATATATACCGAATATTACCGTTCGCGCGGTTACGATTTCGATATAACCAATTCCACCGCATACGATCAGGCGTTCAACCGTGACGGCGAAATATATCAGAATATCAGCGATATTGTTGATGATATATTCGATTCCTATGTTGTAAAACAGGGACGAATAGACCCGTATTTCACACAGTTTTGCAACGGCACCACTTCAAGGTGCGACGGACTTTCCCAGTGGGGAACCGTTGAACTTGCAAATCAGGGACTTACGCCGTATGAAATATTGCAAAGATACTACGGTGACGATATAAATATAGTTGAAAACGCACCCGTAAGGGGTATCAACAGTTCGTATCCGGGCACACCGCTCAGGCTCGGAGAGTCGGGGAATAACATAAAGATAATTCAGACCGAGCTTAACAGAATTTCGCGGAATTATCCCGCAATACCGAAAGTTTATCCAGAAAACGGCATTTTCGGGGTTTCAACCGAAAATGCGGTGAAAAAATTTCAGGAGGTTTTCGACCTGCCTGTAACCGGCATAGTCGATAAATCTACGTGGTACAAAATAAAACAGCTTTATACAGGCGTTAAGGGTCTTTCCGATTTAATATCCGAGGGGGTCACGCTTGAAGACGCAAGCCTGCCGTTCAGTACGGTTTTGAAAAAGGGTATGCAGGGCGAGCCTGTGCGGTTGCTGCAATACTATTTGCGCGTGCTTAAATACTTTAATCCCGATTTTGAACAGAGCAATTTTGACGGTGTGTATAACGATGAAACCGAAAACGCAGTAAAAAGATTTCAGGAGCTTTACGGTCTGCCTGTTACGGGCGAGGTCAATGCTCAAACGTGGCAGAGAATTGTTGAAACTTATAACGAAATAATCCAAAATGTTCCGGATAATTATTCGGGGAACAAAGCGCGGCTCTACCCGGGGTTCTATCTTACCGAGGGTATGAGCGGCAGAGAGGTTGAGGATTTGCAGACCTATCTTTCGCTGATAGGCAGATACTATGAGCAGATACCCGTAATTCCCGTGACGGGGTATTTCGGACCGCAGACCGCCGCGGCGGTGTCCGAATTTCAAAGACTGTTCGGTCTTACCGTCAACGGTGCGGTGGGTCCGCTTACGTGGTATGAAATAGCAATGCAGTACGATTTTTTGGTCGAAACCGAGGGTTTGTAAAATTTTTTTCAAAAAACTATTGACAAGTGAATAGGTTGGGTTTATAATACAGTAAAATTTAAGTCAGCACTTGGTAGAGGATGCGGATAGGATTAGTATTCTGCAATTTAACGTCGGCGAACGTTTGCAGAAGAAAGGCTGTTCCGCCGAAGTGGTCTTGCGGTTGCCGCCGTTTGATTGCTGGGACCGTACTTAACAGGTACGGTACTGTCACTTTTTTGTGGAGAGCTATCATGAGTTTTGTCATACCTGATCAATATTACAAAGCCTGTGATACTACTTCGTGTCACAGGCTTAATTTTTAATATTTATCAGGAGATGTTTTAAATGTCAACAACAAGAAGAATTTTATCGGCAATTTTATCAGTGGTTCTTTGTGCCGCCGTTTTTGCGGGCTGCGGTGCCAAGAGCGCAAAAACGGGCGTTGAGGACGGCGTTCTTACCATCGCTATGGAGTGCGCTTATGCGCCTTACAACTGGACCCAGTCGGACGACTCTAACGGCGCCGTTCCGATTAAAGACTCAAAGGATTACGCAAACGGCTATGATATTATGATGGCAAAGAAAATATGCGAAGCTAATAATTGGAAGCTCGAAGTTGTCCGCCTTGATTGGGACTCGCTTGTTCCCGCTGTTCAGACAGGCAAGGTAGATGCCGTAATCGCGGGTCAGTCTATGACCGAGGAACGTATGCAGCAGGTTGATTTTGCAGGTCCCTACATCTATGCGAGCATAGTTTGTATGACAAAGCAGGACAGCAAGTTTGCTAACGCTACAAAGCTGTCAGACCTCGCGGGCGGCAAATGCACATCACAGCTCGGCACGATTTGGTATGATACCTGCCTTCCGCAGATAAAGGATGCACAGATTCAGACAGCGTCGGAGACTGCTCCTTCAATGCTTATGGCGCTTGAAACAGGTGCGGTTGATTTCATCTGCACCGATATGCCCACAGCGCAGGGCGCTCTCATAGCTTACAGCGATTTAAAGATTTTGGATCTTGAAGACAATTCGTTCAAGGTTGACGACGGCGATATAAACATCGGTATCTCGGTCAAGAAGGGCAACACAGAGTTAAAGAATAAGATCGACAGCGTGCTTAAAGATATGACTGCTGACGATTTCAACGCAATAATGGCGGAGGCTACAAAGATTCAGCCGCTTGCCGAGAAGTAATAAACAGCCCGACATTTGTCGGGCTTAGTATATAATGCAATAGAAATTGAAACGGAGAATATATATGAATAAGCTGGCAGAGCTGTGGAGCGATATAGCTGCTTGTTGGAGCGAGAGTTCATCGCAGTATCTTACGGGTGCGCTCAAAACTATCGAACTCGCCGTTGTAGCTACCGCTATCGGCTGTATTATAGGTCTTGCCTGCGGAATAATACAAACTATTCCGTGCGGCAAGAATGACAATATATTTAAAAAGGTATTGCTGGGCATTGTCAAGGCAATAGTCCGCATATACGTAGAAGTATTCCGCGGAACGCCGATGATAATACAGGCAATCTTCATTTACTACGCATTGCCTTACTTTACTGACGGCGCGATAAACCTTGAAGTGACGTTTGCCGCTTATCTCGTTGTTTCCATAAACACGGGCGCTTATATGGCGGAGACGGTTCGCGGAGGAATAATGTCGATAGACATAGGTCAGACCGAGGGCGCAAAGTCAATCGGTATGAACCACTTTAAAACTATGCTCTATGTAATTTTGCCCCAGACTATACGCAACATAATACCGCAGATAGGCAACAACCTTATAATCAACGTTAAGGACACGTCTGTTATGTTCGTTATAGGTTATGCCGAACTGTTTGCGGCTCACAAGGCTATTGTCGGCGCAAAATATATTTACTTCCCGTCGGCGGTTATTACATTGACTATCTACCTTGTTATGACCGTAATATGCTCGCTCATTTTAAGACTGTGGGAAAAGAAGATGGACGGTCCCGAAAACTTCAACGTGGCTACCACAGATACACTCACTCATACGAGCGGAACGTTTTCATACGTTAAAAAGTCCAAAAGGAGGGGAAGATAATGGCAGAGCCAATTTTACAGGTACAGCATCTTTCCAAAACCTTCGGCAAGCACGAGGTTTTAAAGGACATTGATTTTTCCGTAAATTCGGGTGATGTTACGAGCATAATAGGAGCTTCGGGTTCGGGTAAATCCACCTTGCTCCGCTGTATAAACCTCCTTGAAACACCGACCTCGGGCGAGGTGCTTTATCACGGCACAAATATAGACAAGCTCAAAGGCGGCGCAAGCGCGTACCGCTCCCATGTCGGAATGGTTTTCCAATCCTTTAACCTTTTCAACAATATGACCGCACTTAAAAACTGTATGATAGGTCAGCAAAAGGTTCTCGGAAAATCGAAGGCAGAGGCTAAGGAAACCGCCCTTAAATATCTTGAAAAGGTCGGAATGGCGCCATATATAAACGCAAAACCCTCTCAGCTTTCGGGCGGACAGAAACAGCGTGTTGCGATTGCGCGCGCGCTTGCTATGAATCCCGAAGTACTGTTGTTTGACGAGCCGACAAGCGCGCTTGACCCTCAAATGGTCGGCGAGGTGCTTGAAGTTATGCGAAATCTCGCTAACGAGGGACTTACAATGATAGTTGTAACCCACGAAATGGCGTTCGCAAGAGATGTTTCAAGCAACGTAGTGTTTATGGCTGACGGCGTAATCTGTGAGGAGGGCACGCCGCAGGATATATTTGAAAATCCCCGCAATGACCGCACAAAGGAATTTTTATCACGCTTTTTAGCACGGTAGGAGAGTGTTTATGAGCATTTGGCATAATATTTCATCGGAAAGAATTTCGGCAGAGGATTTTATCTCGGTAATTGAGATACCGAGGGATTGCAAGGTTAAATATGAAATGGATAAGGAAACGGGTTTTTTGCGTATGGACCGCGTGCTGCATACCGCTACCCACTATCCTGCAAACTACGGCTTTATCCCGCACACCCTTGCGGACGATAATGACCCGCTTGACGTTTTGGTTCTGGGGTCGGTGCCTGTTTACCCTATGACGCTTATACGCTGTTATCCGATAGGCGCCATAAAAATGACCGACAATAACGAGAACGATGAAAAGATAATTGCTATACCGTTCGGCGACCCGAATTATAATACCTATACTTCAATTAACGACCTGCCTAAGCACAAGTTTGACGAAATGGTACACTTCTTTACCGTTTACAAGGAACTTGAAAACAAGCAGACGGCGGTTCAGGAAATAGTGGACGTTGACGAGGCTGTAAAAATAATAAACAGCTCGATAGCTAATTACAATAAAGTGTTCACGGAACAGGGAAAATAATATTATTACCGATTGTCTAAGGCGTTGGGGTCTAAAATCCCCGACGCCTTAATTTTTTCTTGTATTTAGACCGATAATATAATATAATAAAACTAATATATTAGATTGGAGCGGTATATCTTGTTAAGCAGATTGATTCACGGTAATATTGATTTTGCCTCTGCCGTTATATATATTATTTCATCTTTGGTAGTTATATTTTTGACATTGCCGATACACGAGTTTGCCCACGGCTTTGCCGCCGATAAGCTCGGCGATAAAACCCCGAAATATCAAGGGAGACTTACCTTAAATCCCTTTGCACATATTGATTATCTGGGCGCTCTGTGTATTCTGTTCTTCGGCTTCGGTTGGGCAAAACCCGTTCAGGTCGATGCGAGGAATTTTAAAAGACCGAAACGCGATATGGCGATAACCGCTTTGGCAGGACCGCTTGCCAATGTTATCGTTGCTTTTGTGGCTCTGCTTTTCACCAACGGTCTTAGCCTTTTGTATGCAAGCGTGCATACAAAGTTGGTCTACTACGCATTTTTCCTGTTTTACTATATCGCGCAGATAAATGTGTATCTTGCGGTCTTTAACCTTATACCCATTCCTCCGCTTGACGGGTCAAGGTTGCTTTCGGCTTTTCTTCCGAATAAACAGTACTACGCGCTTATGAGGTACGAGAGGTATATATTTATAGCCCTGCTCGCTCTTTTGTGGCTCGGCTGGCTTGATATTCCGCTGCAATTCCTTTCAAACGGACTTATGAACGGGCTTGATTTTGTCGCGTCACTGCCGTTTAACCTCTTTGGGAATGGTGGTATGTAATGGAAACGGCGATTTCTTACCATCTTGAAACCTTTGAGGGTCCGCTTGACCTGCTTTTGCAGTTAATTGCAAAAAATAAACTTAATATATACGACATTCCGCTTGTCGAGCTTATAGATCAATACCTTGCGCAGATAGAACTGTTCAAAGAGGAACAGATGGATATTGCGAGCGAATTTTTGGAAATGGCGGCAAGGCTTATTTATATTAAAACGGTGAGCCTTTTGCCGAAACACGAGGAAACCGAGAAATTAAAGCAGGAGCTTACGGGCGAACTGCTTGAATATCAGGTGTGCCGCGAAATGGCGCAAAAGCTCGGAACTATGACAGGCGGGTTTGACTGTTTTGTGAAAAAGCCGTCGGAAATTGATTTTGATAAATCATACGAGCTTAAACACAGCAGCGAAACGGTATACCTTTCATACATGGCCGCTGTCGGGCGCGGCAAGCGCCGTCTGCCGCCCTCTACCGAACCATTTACAAAAATAGTCGCAAAAAAAATCGTGTCGGTCTCGACCAGAATAGTGTTTGTTATGCGCAAGCTGTTTCGCGGCGGACCAAAAAAGCTGTCGGCGCTGTATGATACCGCAAAAAGCCGTTCGGAATTGGTTGCAACATTTCTTGCCGTGCTTGAATTGTGCAAGGCAAACCGCGTTACGGTTGACGGCGACTGTGAAGACGCGGAAATTAAACTCGTTAAGGGGCATAAGCATAAATGAAGACAAAAGAACTTATAACTGCGTTTGAGGCAGTCCTTTTTTCGGGCGGCGACCCGATAAGCATAGAAAGACTGTCGCAGGTTTTTGAAATAAAACCCGAAAAGACCGAATCTGTTTTAAAACTGCTTTCGGACAAGCTCGATAATGAAAACAGCGGCTTAAAGCTCGTTAGACTTGAAAATATGTATCAGCTTGAAACGCGCGCTGAATACGCTCCGTACATCAAAAAGATGTTTGATATAAAGCGTAAAACGCCGCTTTCGCCTGCGGCGCTTGAAGTTTTGGCGGTCGTAGCATATAATCAGCCTGTCACAAAGGCGTTTATAGAGCAGGTGAGGGGAGTTGATTGTTCGGGCGTTGTGACCTCGCTTGTTGAAAAAAATCTTATAGAGGAGTGCGGAAGGCTTGAACTGCCCGGAAGACCGCTTTTGTACGGCACCACTAAAAACTTTTTGCGGTGCTTTGAATTAAGTGACCTGAGCGAATTGCCGAAGCTGCCTGAGTCAGGCGGAGAAGTAAACGATGTCGGCGAACAGCTCAGTATGTCGGACGATACCCAAGAAAGCAATACGGAAGAATAAAAGCAAATTGATTTCGGATAATAAAAAGGGTGAGTTTTCTTGACCGCATTAATAATAGTTTTGGTTATTCTCTCGGTCTTGGCGGTTTTGTTGCTCCTGCCGATAGGCGTTAAATTTGATTTTGACGGACAGACTTTTTTTAAGGTGAAATATGCGGGAATTACGGTTTATAAACAGTCACCGCAAAAAGAAGAAAATGCAGAACCGCCGTCGGAAGAAAAAAGCGCTGCCGAGAATACCGAAAAGGAAAACTTTTTTTTAAGGCTAAAAAACAGGCTCGGTGTGACGGGCACAATAAAGGCGTTGTTCGGACTTGTTTCCGCGGTACTTTCAAAACTGAAAAAATTTTTAAGATATGTTTCATTTAAGGTACTTAAAATCAGCATTGCCGTCGGTTCGGATAATGCCGCCGCAACGGCAATCGAATACGGTTCGGTCTGTACCGCCGTTTATCCTGCGGTTTCAATTATCACCTCTGTTTCAAGGGTGAAATTTAAACAGGTCGATATAAGAAGTGATTTTAATTCCGAAAGCACAACGTTCGTATGCTCGGCGGAACTGTCGGTTCCGCTTGTGTGCGGTATTGTGCTTGGCGTTGGGATTATGAAGGAAATATACCGTTTTAAAACGGAAAATAATCTCTAATAAAATTTAAGAACGGAGAAGAATTATGAGCGAAAATAACATTAAAGGAATAATGGACGTAACAATGGACAAGCTCCGCGCAATGGTCGACGCCGATACCATTATCGGCAGTCCTATAACCGTCGGTGAAGTAACCCTTTTGCCCGTGTCAAAGGTTTCGTTCGGTCTTGCTACGGGGGGCAGCGATTTTCCGAGCAAAAATCAATCGGAGCTTTTCGGCGGCGGCGGCGGTGCGGGAGTAACGATAAATCCCGTTGCTTTTATCGCGGTAAGCGGTCAGAATGTCCGTATGATGCCTGTTTATAACGAGCTTTCCGCCGTTGACAAGGCTATAAATATGGCTCCCGATGTTATTGAGCGCGTAAAAGAGATAATGAATAAGGATAAAAAGGACAAAAAGTAATACATTAACGCCGCCTTTAATAAATTTAAAAAGGTGATGCGTTGATGAAAAGAATTATTTGCGTTTTGTTTGCCGCGGTCCTTCTGTGCGCCGAATTCTGCTTTACCGCGTTTGGAATTTCGGCGGCGGCTTACGCCATAATTAACGGCGATAACGGCGAACTGATTGAGTCCTCAAATGGCGACCTGCAACTTCCTATGGCGAGCACAACCAAGATAATGACTGCTCTGCTTTTATGCGAACACGGCGATTTTGACAGGGAAATAACCGTAAGCGCCGATATGCTTAAAGTGGAGGGCTCTTCTATGGGATTGCTCGCGGGTGATAAGGTCACATTGCACGATCTGCTCTACGGTATGATGTTGGCGTCAGGCAACGACGCCGCAAATGTCACAGCGATAACAATAGGCGGTTCGGTTGACGGCTTTGTTGAAATGATGAATAAACGCGCCGAGGAAATGGGACTGAAAAATACCCATTTTGTTACCCCGTCTGGCCTTGATGCCGACGGGCATTACACAACAGCCAAAGAACTTGCGGTAATAGCGATGAACGCTATGAAAAACGAGGAATTTGCGAAAGCGGCTTCCTCTCCGTCCGCAGTTTTGAATTACGGAAATCCGCCGTATCGGCGCTCGCTTTCCAATCATAACCGACTGCTTAAATATTTTGACGGTGCAGTCGGCGTCAAAACGGGATTTACCAAAAAATCAGGCAGGTGCCTTGTGTCCGCCGCAAAACGCGACGGCAAGTTTGTTATAGCCGTCACCCTTAACGATCCTAACGATTGGAAGGATCACGAACAACTCCTTGAAAGCGGACTTAATGCTATACATCAAACGGATTATAAGTATGACGGGGAACTGCGCGTTCCCGTGATAAACGGAAAGAGCAAGGAATTAAAAATAGAACTTGAACCGTACACCGTAAATACCGTAAGCGATACGGAAATAAGCGGGCGGGTCAAGCTGCCCGAATTTATCTATGCACCCGTTAAAAGCGGCGATGTTATAGGCGAAATCGAATATTTCAGCGGGGATACCGCTGTCGGGAGGTCCGATATAATTTCCGGCTGCGATATTGATATTAAAATACAAAAGAAAAACCCATTAAAAGAGATAACTTTAAATTTTTTAACTATATTGAAAAGTATACAGTAGGAGACAGGAATGAAGGATAATAAAATACGTCTGCAAAAGCACCTTTCCGAGTGCGGCGTGGCGTCAAGAAGAAAAGCCGAGGAGCTTATAAGCGGCGGCAAGGTAAAGGTAAACGGACATATAGCGTCGCTCGGCGACAAGGTTGACCCCAAGCGCGATAAGGTTACCGTAAGAGGAAAGAACGTGGTTTGCGTAAACGAAAAGGTTTACATAATGCTGCACAAACCGCGCGGATTTGTTACAACTATGCACGATGAAAAGGATCGCCGCTGTGTCAGCGAGTTGGTTGCCGACGTCGGCGTTAAGGTGTTCCCCGTCGGCAGGCTCGACCGCAATTCGGAGGGTCTGCTTATAATGACTAACGACGGCGAGTTTGCCAACAACCTCACCCACCCGTCAAAGCAGGTCAAAAAGACCTACCGTGTTACGGTAAAAGGCGAGGTTACCGATGAAAAACTGATAAAGCTGCGCGAGGGTATAGTGCTTGACGGCAGAAAGACCCTGCCGTGCGATTGCTTTGTCGCCGAGAGAAAGAGTGACAGAACCGTTCTTATTTTCATAATAAGCGAGGGCAGAAACCGTCAGATACGCCGTATGTGCGAGGCGGTCGATATAGACGTTATACGCCTTAAAAGAACCGAAATATCGGGCGTTAAGCTCGGTATGCTGCCGCAGGGCAAATGGCGCCCGCTTAATGAAAAAGAAATGCGGAGGTTGAGCTGAAAATGATAACTCTCGCTCCTGTTAAAGACAGAAAGGCGGTTAAAGACCTTTTCACCGAAAACGGTTTAAAATTCGGCGAATGTTCGCAGTGCGTTGCGGCAAAATGCGGTGAAAGCACAGAGGGTTATTGCCTTTTTGACATGACGGCGGACAAAATGATAATTAAACTTATCGTTCCCGAAGAAGACATAATGCTTGCGGACGGTATACTCCGCAGTACGCTGCACGTCGGCACCGAAAGAAGCATTATGAACGCGTTTTATGAAAACACCGTAAGCGAAAAGCTGTTGAATAAATTGGGTTTCATAAAAAATGCAGACGAAAAAACAATAGATACAGACAAACTTTTTGAAGGCTGTCAATGCTGTAAAAAGTAATAAATCCACCCGTAAAAACGGGTGGATTTATTACTTTGAAAGATAAATTATAAGCACCGAAACATCGGCGGGACTGACTCCCGAAATGCGCGAAGCCTGTCCTATATTTTTCGGGCGTATTTTGCAGAGCTTTTCAACCGCTTCAAGCCTCAAACCGTATACGTCATTGTAATCAATATCGTCAGGTATCAGTTTGTTTTCAAGCCGCAGCATTTCGTCTACCTGAGCCTGTTGGCGCGTGATGTAACCCTCATATTTGATTTCAGTCTCAACCTTTTCACGTATACTGCGTTCAAGCTCGGGTCTGTCTGGATCGAACGGGGACAGCATATCATAGCCTAACTGCGGGCGCTTAATAAGGTCTGAAAGCCGCATACCCGTACTCATAGGCGCGGTTCCCGCTTTTTCAAGCAGTTCGTTAAGCTCCTTGCTCGGTGCTATAAACGTGCTTTTCGTGCGGGCGATCTCGTCTTCCTTTTTGCGCCTGCGTTCGGTAAATTCCGCATATTCCTCATCATCAATAAGACCTATCGAATGTCCTGTCGGCATTAACCGCTCGTCAGCATTGTCTTGCCTTAATAACAGGCGGTATTCGCTCCTTGAAGTCATCATTCGGTAGGGGTCGGAACAGCCCTTTGTAACAAGGTCGTCAATAAGCGTGCCTATGTATGATGACGCACGCGAAAGAATGAGCGGAGGCTGACCTTTTATCTTCATTGCGGCGTTTATTCCCGCAATAAGACCCTGCGCCGCCGCCTCCTCGTATCCCGAGGAGCCGTTAAACTGCCCCGCTCCGAACAACCCCGAACATTGCTTTATTTCAAGCGACGCGTCAAGCGCCAACGGGTCTATACAGTCATACTCGATAGCATAGGCGTTGCGCATTATTTTTACGTTTTCAAGACCCTTTATGGTGCGGTAAAACTGTATCTGAACCTCCTCGGGCAGGGAGGAGGACATTCCCTGTAAATACATTTCCTCGGTGTTTTCGCCGCACGGTTCAATGAATAGTTGATGTCTCTTTTTGTCCGCAAATCTGACTATTTTGTCTTCAATGCTCGGACAATATCTCGGTCCCACACCGTGAATTACGCCCGAATAGAGCGGCGAGCGGTGCAGATTTTCGGTTATGACACGCTTTGTTTCGTCATTAGTGTAGGCTATGTGACAGACTACTTGGTTTACGGGCGCTGTCTTGGTTGAATAGCTGAACGGTGTTACCGTTTCATCGCCCGCCTGAACTTCAAGGACGCTGTAATCAATACTGTCCCTTGCAACTCTTGCGGGAGTGCCCGTTTTAAATCTTCTCAGCGGCAGACCGAGGCTTTTAAGCGACTCTGAAAGAGATGTGGCAGGAAAGTTGCCGTCGGGTCCGCTTGCATAGTTCACTTCGCCGACGTAAACGCGGCCACCCAAAAATGTGCCTGTCGCCAGAATTACCGCGGAACAGCAATAATCGGCGCCGAGCTTGGTTATGCAATGCCAGCCGTCGCCGCGTTTCTCAACCGACACGATTTCAGCCTGTTTAACATCAAGATTTTTTTGCTTTTCAACGGTGTGTTTCATATAACCGCTGTAATTTCTGCGGTCTATCTGCGCGCGCAACGAATGAACCGCAGGACCCTTGCCGAGATTGAGCATACGGCTTTGCAGGGTGTTTTTATCCGTCGCCTTGCCCATTTCTCCGCCCAATGCGTCGATCTCGCGGACAAGGTGACCCTTAGCTGTTCCGCCTATTGACGGGTTGCAGGGCATATTCCCGACCCAATCAAGGCTTATTGTGAACATAACTGTTTTGCAGTTCAGCCGAGCCGCCGCAAGACCTGCTTCAATTCCCGCGTGGCCGCCGCCTATAACGGCAACGTCATAGCTTTCGGCTTTATAGGTTTTAATATCCAAAAAATTACCTTCCTTATTATCACATTACCGACTTCTGCTGACGTATATCCTTGCCGAGGAAAAGGCGCGCGTCAAAACTGCCTATAAGGCGCGATGATAAGCGTGCGGTGTAGCGCTGTTCTATTTCTTTCATAGAAAGATTTGTGCTGATGACGGTAGGCTTTTTCGACATTATACGGGTGTTTACCGTATTGCACAAAAACGCCTTGCTGAAAGGGGTAGAGAACTCTGCACCCAAATCGTCAATAACAAGCAGGTCGCAGTTGAGAATGTCTTCCGAGATACCCGCGTTTTGGTTTGAAAATTTTTCCTTTTCGGCGGCAGAACTTAAATTTTCAGCCGAGCCGTATATCGGATTGTATCCCTTCTCGATTACAGCCGAAACTATCGCAAGCGAAAGATGGGTCTTCCCGAGCCCTGCCGAGCCCATAAATAAGAGATTTCCCGCAGTTTTCGGGTCGAAATTCATAGCATATTCCAAACACGTTTTGTATATCGCTGTCATACGCCGTTTGGGGTTGTTTCCGTTTTTATCGTTTGACGAGGAATAGAACTTTAAATCAAAATTGTCAAACCGACATTCGTTAAGCGGCATATCCTTTGAAAATTCAGCGGCGGTTATCTCGCTTGCTGATTTTTTTACACATGAGCAGATTTTTCCGTTTACGTAGCCTGTATCGCTGCACAGCCGACAGTCATAATGCAGTTCGCCTACGCCTGCTTCGGCAAGCAAAACCTTTTTTTCAAGGGCAAGCGCTTGGGACTTTTCTCTCAATTCCTTAAATTTTTCGGCGTTGCCTAAAACAAGTAACGAGCCGATGCCCGAAAGCTCCCTGTCAATTTCCGCAAGACGGGGATTTGACGAATAAGCCGCCGAGCGTAGGGTCTCGTATGTACGTTGGTTTTCCGATAAACGCTGCTTTTTTAATTCAAACGCCTTTTTATAGGCTTCCTCTTTGGTTATCATTTTTATTAATCAGTCCTTTGAATTAAGCATCTTTTCAAACAAATCAAGGTCGTATGCGGCATAGCCGTCTTCGTTCTTTAAATCGGGTTTTTCAGCCGCTTCAATGTCTTTCGGAGTTTTGTATCCCTTTTCGTGCCAATTCTCTATTATTTTTGCGACATAAGGCATAGAAAATTTTGATTTTGCGTCAACGCACGCGTCATAAGCACAGCGCAGCAGCTCCTTTGATATGTGCCATTCGGCTGTCCATTTATATGCAAGCTCCTGCTCCTTTTTGCTCGGCATACGCTTGTCTATACCGAATGCCGACTGAACTATGCTCCAAGCCTGTCCCGTTTCGGCAAGGCGGTTAAGCTCCGCGTCGGCAACCGCCACATCGGTAACGCCCCTGTTTATCCAATCAACCGCAGTTGATTCAATAAAACGTATATTCGCGCGGTTGTGGCTCACCGCAAACTGAACTATCATCAGTATAAGAGAAACGTCAAGCCCCTCGTCGTCATAAAGCCAGACAAGCGTTCGTATTTCGTTCGTTTTAAGGCTTCTGCCGAACTTTATTTGCGTTTCCTGTAAAAGATATTTGATTTTCGGGTCCTCGTTGCCGCGCTTTGCAATGTCGCTTCGTGTAGGTTTTTCCGATTTTGCCGTAACGGTTTTTGCGTTATCTGTAACCGCCGATTGAATATCACCCGATTTCGGGAGCAAAATACCCGTGTCCGCCCAATAAAGCAGAGCCTCTTTAACGTCGTATTCGCCGACACCCGTTCCCGAAACAATATCTTCAACAGACAGTTCCTCAGACATATTTTTAAACATAAACAGAATAACTTTTATGTGGTCGCCCTTTGCGAGCTTTAAGTGCTTGTCGGCGATTGCGCTCGGAACGGTAAAAACCGCAGAAAACGCAGTCGGATTTATGTAGTAGTCCATTACCGCACCTCGAAAATCAAAAATAAACTCAATTACAATCATTATAACAATTTCAAAGGGTGTTGTAAATAGAAAATAACTCATTTCCCTTGAATAAATTAAAAAACTGTGATACTATATCAATCGGTGAACATTATGATTTTTAAAGGAAAAGAAAGGCTTGAACGCTGGCTTGTTGTGGGGCTCGGCAATCCCGGTATGCAGTATGAGAATACAAGGCACAACGCGGGCTTTGCCGCGGCAGATAGGTTTGCGGAGCGCAACGGCGCGCAGTTTAATAAAAATAAACATTCCGCGCTGTTCGGCGAGTGCAGTGTCGGCGGTAAGCGGGTAATAATTGCAAAACCTCAGACATATATGAACCTTTCGGGTAAAGCGGTAAGCGAGTTATGCGCCTTTTACAAAATTCCGAGCGACAGGGTAATAGTTATGTTTGACGATATATCGCTTGACGTCGGAAGGCTTCGGGTAAGGCGAAAGGGAAGCCACGGCGGTCATAACGGAATGAAGGATATTATTGAGCTTATGGGAACCGAGGATATACCGAGGGTGAAGATAGGCGTGGGCGCAAAGCCCAACCCCGAATATGACCTTAAAGATTGGGTCTTAGGGAAATTTCCTGCCGAGCAACGCGCAGATTTCGCTGACGCCGCCGAAAGGGCGGCAAAGGCGGCGGAAGAAATAATCAACCGAGGACCTGACTCCGCAATGAATAAATATAACGGTTAGCTTATGAAATTTATTAAAGATGTTTTCGGGAGCGACGGCGCTTATAACGACCTTTTAAAGGCTGTAAAATCAAAGCGCGCGCCGATTGCCTGTACGGGACTTTCGCTTATACACAAAGCGGCATTAACGGCGGCGCTTGTTATGAACACGGGACGGAAATTCGCCGTTATAACCCACGACGAGGCGTCAGCCTGTGAATTGAGGGACGATATATCCTCAATGGGTCTTAAATGCCGTAATTTTCCGCTAAGGGATTATTGCATAGGCGATATAACGGGTTATTCAAAAGAATACGAGCAGAAAAGAACAGACACCCTATCGGCGCTCGCCGATGGGGATTTTGACGTGCTTACGGCTTCGGTAGACGCGGCGGTTCAATATACCTTGCCGCCGAGCTTGCTTAAAAAGAGCCGTTTTACGTTAAAGACGGGTCTTGAAATAGAAATTTCCGAGCTTTGCGAGCGTATGCTTGGAGCAGGCTATACCCGTGCCGAGCTTTGCGAAGGCAGAGGACAGTTTTCTCTGCGCGGCGGTATTTTTGATGTGTTCCCCGTAAATTCGGATAAGCCTTATAGAATTGAGTTTTGGGGAGACGAGATAGACAGTATAACCGCCTTTGATATTGAAACGCAGCGCAGGACCGACCCTGCCGACAGTATTGGGATAACTCCTGCCTGCGAGGTGATATATTCACCCGAAACGCTTGCGGATACTCTTTGTGAATATCTTGAAACCGAAAAAAATCTCACCGCCAAGCAGACAGAAAGAATTAACAGGGATATTGAAATGCTTAAAAGCGGTATATCCGTAATGCCGGACAGGTACTTGCCGCTTATCTATCCGCAAAGGACAACGCTGTTTGATTATATAGGAGGCTGCACCGTTATCGTATCCGAAAGCGGAAATATAAAAGAACGCCTTAAAAGTATGGAGCAACAGCAAAGCGCCGATGCCGAGAGTTATTTGGAGGAGGGACTTCTGTCATCTAAAACCGCCGAGCTTTATCTTGACAGAACAGAGCTTTTGCGCAAACTGCAAAGGGCGGTAATTTTTGAAAACTTCCCGAGAAACACCTACGAACTGCCCGTTAAAGACGTTATAAACTTCAATCTAAAACGGTCGTCACCGTGGGGCGGCGATATTTCGGTTCTTATCGAGGATATTTCGTATATGTCCGAACAGGGAGGAACTGTTGTTATACTTGCGGGAGAGAGCAAGGCGGCAGGCGTGCTTGCCGAAGAACTCAACGAAAAGGGCATACACGCCGTATTTCTGAAAGAGCCGAGCGAACTTCCAAAAGGAATTACGGTCTGCTTAGGCGGACTGTCAAGCGGATTTGAAATACCGTCGCAAAGGTTTTTGCTTATTTCTCACCGCTATATTTCCTCAGAGGGCGTAAAAAAGCGCAAGCGTCCGAAAAACGCAAAGGAAATAGGTTCGCTTGATGAAATAAAACGCGGCGACTACGTAGTACACGAGGCTCACGGTATAGGAATATTCGACGGAATCAACCGCATAACTAACGGTGGCGTCACCAAGGACTATATAAAAATAAAATATGCCAAAACAGACGTGCTTTATGTCCCTGTTACACAGCTTGACCTTGTTTCAAAGTATATCGGTTCGGCGGCGGAAGACGGCGGCATACGCCTTAACAGGCTCGGCGGAAGCGAGTGGCAGAAAACACGCAAACGCGTTAAGTCTGCCGTTAAGGATATGGCTAAACAGCTTACCGCGCTTTACGCTAAAAGAATGTCGGTCAAGGGATACGCTTTCAGCGAGGATACCGACCTTCAAAACGATTTTGAACGCCGTTTTGAATATGACGAGACCGAGGATCAGTTAAGGTGCATAAACGAAATTAAAAACGATATGCAGAAAAGCGTTCCGATGGACAGACTTTTGTGCGGCGATGTCGGCTTCGGCAAAACCGAGGTTGCGCTGCGCGCGGCGTTTAAGTGCGTCAGCGAGGGCAAGCAGTGCGCCGTGTTGGTTCCCACAACTATACTTGCTATGCAGCATTACAACACGATAGTCAGAAGATTCGGCGATATGCCTGTTAATGTGGGATTGCTGTCACGGTTCGTAACACCGAAAAAGCAAGCCTCGGTAATTTCGGGACTTAAAAGCGGCAGGGTGGATCTGGTGGTAGGAACGCACCGCCTTATATCAAAGGACGTAACATTTAAAAATATCGGTCTTGTCATAATCGACGAGGAACAGCGTTTCGGAGTTGCGCAAAAAGAAAGACTGAAAGAGCTTTATCCTTTTGTTGATATACTGACCCTCAGCGCAACGCCTATACCGCGAACGCTTAATATGGCAATGTCGGGTCTTAGAGATATGTCTTCTATCGACGAGGCGCCCGGCGACAGACACCCTGTTCAGACCTATGTGCTGGAACAGAACGACGGCGTGCTTGCCGACGCGATAAATAAGGAGATACGCAGGGGAGGTCAGGTATATTATCTGCACAACCGTGTGGATACGATAGAGCTGTGCGCCGCACGGCTCAAAAAGCGGCTGCCAAACCTCAGAATAGGCATAGCGCACGGAAAAATGAGCGAGGACGAGCTTACAGAGGTTTGGAAAAAACTGCTTGAAGACGAAATAGACGTCCTTGTCTGTACGACTATAATAGAAACGGGCGTTGATGTTCCTAACGCCAATACCCTTATAATCGAAAATGCCGACAGAATGGGACTTTCTCAGCTTCACCAATTAAGAGGCAGGGTGGGCAGGTCGCCGAGACGCGCGTATGCTTATTTCTGTTTTGAACGCAACCGCCAGCTTTCCGACGTGGCTTCAAAACGCCTTGAAGCCATAAGGGAATATACCGAATTCGGTTCGGGCTTTAAAATTGCTATGCGCGACCTTGAAATAAGGGGCGCAGGCAGTATTCTAGGCGGTGAACAGCACGGAAATATGGAGGCGGTCGGTTACGATATGTATTTGAAACTGCTTTCCTCGGCAATAAAGGAGGAAAACGGCGAACAGCCTGTTGAGGATACGCCGTGTACTATTGACCTTAATATCTCGGCGCATATCCCGGAACGATATATTGATTCGCTGCCCGCAAGGCTCGGCATATACAAACGCATTGCCGACATAAAAAGCGAGGAAGATTCGAGCGACGTTATCGACGAGTTGTGCGACCGTTTCGGCGAGCCGCCCGAACCCGTGATGGGACTTATAGATATAGCTATGCTCAGAAACAAAGCGGCGGCGGCGGGAATAACCGAAATAACGGGAAACAGCGTTTCGGCTATACTCAACATAAATACAATAGATTCAAAGGTTGTTGAAAGGCTGTCAGCCTGTTTTGCCGAGCGGTTTGTTATATCTGCGGGGGAAAAGCCACACTATGTAATTCGGCTCAAAAAGGGTGAAAAAATGAGCGATTTGGTTGCCGAACTCGGCAAGGCTTTATAATTTACAATTTTTTGGTGGACATTTTGCTTGAATTGGTATATAATTTTGTTATTAGTTGTACTATTGGAGGAATACTGATGAATATTATAAAGAGAGTGTCGGCTGCTTTGCTTATAGCTGTTATGGCGATTTCCGCGGCAGGCTGTCACAAGAAAAACGAGGTTGCCGTTAAAGCGGGTGATATTGAGTTTACGTCGGCATACTATATGTGCGTTCTTATAAACGCCGACGCCGAGGCTAAGAGCAAGGTCAGGGAAGATTTAGGCGATGACGCCGATACATCTGATATTGATTACTACTCAAAAAAGGTTGAGGGTAAGAAATTTACCGATTGGGTAAAGGATACCGCGCTTGAAAATATCAAAAAACTCGCGGCTTATAAGTCTCTTTGCAAGGAAAATAAACTTGAAATAGACGAGGAGACCAAAACAAACGCCGAAACCTATGCCAATTACTATTGGACAAATTACGGTTATTCAAACTATTACGAGCCTAACGGCGTAAGCGAAAGCACATATAAGCAGTATATGCTGGATTCTTATTATTCAAATCTTTATTTCGACCACCTCTACGGTGCCGAGGGCGAAAAGGCTGTTTCCGCTGAGGACGTAAGAACGGCAATGCTTGAAAACTATGTTATAGCCGATATGCTCAACGCAAGCTATTCAGGCAAGACTGACGATGAAAAAGCAGAACTCAAATCAAAATTTGAGGGCTACGAAGCCGCTCTCAAAAACGGCAGTATGACCTTTGAACAGGTTTATAAGGAACAGAACGGTTCAACCGACGATACAGAAACTACCGATTCCGAAACCGCTCAGCCGCTCGATAAATACGCAAGTGTTTTAGGCTCGGATAAGACTAACTACACTTCCGATTATTATGAGGACGCAAAGGCTATGGCTGTCGGAGAAGTTAAACTCGTAACGCTTGATAACGACGCGGGACTTTTGCTTATGGTCAAGCAGGATATTTCCGCAGATCCGTATTATACCGAGAATTTGGACAGCGGCGCGCGCCACGTTTTAAAGGACGATGAATTTAACGCGGCAGTTGACGAATACATCAAAGGTATGAAGATTGAAGTAAGCAAATATGCGATAAATCAGTTTAAGGTTAAAAAGATAAAAGAGCCGGCCACATCAAGTGCGAGCTGACCCGAAGCAGTTTAAACAGCGGTACGTTCCATTGGTTCGTACCGCATTTTTATTATCGCTTGGTATAGTCCTGTCACACTATATAAAAGGAGTGTTGTGTGTGAAATTTAAAAACTTTTTCTTTCTTACGTTGGCGGGAATAATTAACGCCATAGGCGTTACAATGTTCTTGGCTCCCGTTAATCTTTATGACAGCGGCATTTCGGGAACTTCAATACTGCTGTCGCAAATAACTCCGCGCTATCTTTCGCTTTCACTGTTTCTTGTTGTTTTAAATATACCGCTGTTTTTGTACGGTCTTAAAAGACAGGGCAGGGTATTTACGGTGTACGCCGTCTATACGGTTGTTGTTTATTCGGCGGCGGCATATTTAATAACCGACGTTTTGCCCGTTGATGTAAGTATAGCTTCTCCGCTTGCGGGTGAAGATTTGTTGCTGTGCGCGATATTCGGCGGGCTTATTTCGGGAATAGGAAGCGGTATGGCTATACGCTACGGCGGCGCTATGGACGGGATTGAGGTAATGGCGGTCATATTCGCAAAACGGCTGAATATTTCTGTCGGCACGTTTGTAATGATATATAACACCGCGCTTTACGTGGTTTGCGGTATAATTCTGAAAAGCTGGATATTGCCGCTTTATTCGGTCGTGGCGTATGCCGCCGCGCTTAAAACCGTTGACTACATAGTAGAGGGTATAGACCGCTCTAAGTCGGCAATGATAGTGACCTCCGAGTATGAAAAGGTTTGTTCGTCACTCTCTGAGGCATTCGGCTGCGGAATAACGGTAATGGACGCAAAGGGTTATTATTCAAACTCCGATAAAAAGGTCGTTTATATAGTTGTGAATAGGTTTCAGATAACCCGAATGAAGAATATAGTTCACGATAACGACCCCGCGGCATACATCTCCGTTTCCGAGGTGGCTGACGTCCTGAAAGCCGATGAATAAATAAAATACCACGGGAATAATGTTAATTGCAAAACATTATCCCCGTGGTGCTTTTTTACCGCTATAAAGTCAGTTCCTCGTCTTTTACCCGAAATAGCAGTATTCGCTGTTTTCAGCAGAGGTGCTGTCGTTTTCTATTATCAATACGCTTGAATTTTCAAGCAAGGCTATGCAGTGCCATACGCCGCGCTTTACGTTGTACACTTTACAGGGTTCAAGGCTGTATTTTTTCATTTCCTTGCCGATAAAAAGCGCCGCACCGCCTTTAAGCAGAACAAACACCTCGTCGGTAAGCAGATGGCGCTCTATTTTTGCAAGATTTTTTTCAAGCAGTTTTTCGCAAGAGTTTACAACCGCCACCCTCCACGAATCGGAGGATATAAGCGGTGTGTATCCCTCTTTTTCACATTGGGAAATTTCTAAATCCATAATAATTAACCTTTCTCGGCGTCAAGTATTCCTTTTAAATAGCCTATGGCGAAAAGTCTGCCTAACGCGTCGTATCCGCTTATTCGGCTTTCTTCTCCCACAAGGGTAGGAACGTGGTCAACGCGTATAGGTATATTTTCGGCGCCGTCGGGGCAGTATTTCTGATATAATCTTATAGCCGCCGCCATATCTATTTCGCCGTTGTCGTGAAACGTTTCGGTAAAATTAAAGCGGTTTCCGCGCACATTGCGGAAGTGGACAAAAAAGATTTTGTCGGCAAGGGTAAAAACGGCTTTTTCAAGATCTTCGCCCATAAGTCTGTAACACGCCTGACAGAAAGTAACGCCCAAATTCGGAGATTTTACAATATTCATACCTTTTTCTATGTTTTCAAGGCTTGTGAAAATGCGCGCTACGTTTCCGAGCTTTTCAAGCGGTGGATCATCGGGGTGAAGCGCCAGCTTTATACCGTATTTTTCGGCATAAGGTATAACCGCTTTTATAAAATATACGTAGTTTTCCCATACCCTGTCGGACGTCATTTCGAATGTGTCGGGCTTAAAACGTTCAAGTGAAAACCCCGTTACGCTTGCGCCGCCGCGTTCGGGCAGGGCGGTATCGGTTCTTGTCCAGCCGTAGTGAGCCATAAAATTAAAGCAAACCGTGTCAATGCCGACTTTATGCAGGTTAGACATCAGTTTTATAAACTTTTCAATAGAACCGTCCCGCAGTTCGTCACCGAGTTTTATATGGTCGTGAAGCGAATTTGGCAACGGTTCTACCACCTTAGGCGTTATTCCGTGTGAAATAAAACGCTCGGTTACCGCTTTAAGCTCGGAAAGGTCGGTAGGGTCAAAACCGTTATCGGGAAGACGGATAACGCCGTGCGACACTCCGCATTGAAGCGCAAATTCCCAAGTTTTGTCGGGCTTTGATAAGAAATAATCACATAAAAGCATAAAAACCTCAAATAGTATCAGTATTTTGCAATATTGTTATAGAAAATCATTGCAATTTTTTATATGCTGATTATATTATAAAGATGTAGGTTGTTTCCAACGTAATTTTATTATTATCCTATACTATTTTATTGAGGAGTGAGGATTACGGAAAGCAATTTTTATTCCGAGACATCTCACAGTCTGCTTTTTACCTGTTTTGACAGCAAAAAGCAACGCAAGACCGACTCTTTCAGGGTGCATCACCACGCCGAGCTGGAACTCGGTTATATCTGTTCGGGCGAGGGCGATTATATACTCGCCGACAGCAGGTTCCGCGCAAAGACAGGCGACCTGTTTCTTGTCCGCGCAAACGAACAGCATTGCGTGCCGACTGTTTATACCGACGAGCTTGTTTCGTTTAATATACATTTTTCTTCGTATTTTCTTTGGAATATATGCGCCGAATATATTCCGCTGGGGGTGCTGAGAGTCTTGGTGTGCAACAGTCCCGTTAAGCATTGCTTTTGCGGTATGGGCGGTGAAATACTTGAAATAAAAGAGCTTTGCGAAAATGCCGAAAGCAACCGTTTTGAAATAAAACTTAAAATGGTGGAGCTGATGTGTAAAATAGCTCGGAAAATAGGCGCAGAGCAAGACGGCGGAGCGATTTATGATTTTACCGAATTTAAGCATATAGACGATATACAAAACGCTATCGCGTATATCAACACACATCTCACCGAGAAAATAAAGCTCGGAGATATAGCGAAAAATTCACGTATGAGCAGTTCGCACTTATCTTCCGTTTTCAAAAAGCATACGGGCGTAACGCCGTATGAATATCTGCTTTTGCAACGTGTTGACCGCGCCGCCGCAATGCTCAGACGTACCGATATTTCGGTTTTGAATTTGGCGGGTGAGTGCGGGTTCGGCAGTCTTGCAAACTTCAATAAAATATTTAAAAAGGTTACGGGTATGACGCCGAGCGAATACAGAAAGAGCAAACAAGAAAATAACCAAGGGAGCGGTTTACAGTGAAAAACCTAAAAATTACACCTCGTTCAATAATCAAAAAGGGGAATTTAAGGCGGGTGGACATATCGGCTTACAACGAAAAATCCACTCATTATAATCTTTCTGTCTATAACGGGAAAGAATGTGTCGCAAAAGCGCCGTTTGCGCTTTCTTCGGGAGACAGCGCCGCGACCCTTTGGCTCAGGCTTCCCGATAAAGATTTTGAAGCGCGTTTTGTTATAAACGACCTTTCGGGAAATACCGTCTCTGATACTGTGTTTGAGTGCAAAAAGGCGCGCAAATGGACGATTTACGTAACCGCCTCTTCACACACCGATATAGGACTTCACAACTCACAGTACATACAGCGTTTTAACAGTTCAAAATTTATTGATAAAGCGATAAGGCTTTGCGACGAAACAAAAGACCGCGAGCCCGACAGTCAGTATCACTATATGATGGAGGGCAGTTGGTTTTTAAGCAACTATATTGCCGACCGAAGCAAAGAGGAAACCGACAGGCTGATCAACGAATACATAAAAAAGGGTAGATTGGGCGTTTGTGCGGGCGTTGCGGGCAATCATACCCAAACATTCGGATTTGAAGAAATGTGCCGCGCGGCATACAGCCGAAAATGGCTTAAAAAATACGGAATAGACAGCAAAACAATGACGATGATAGACAATAACGGAATGTCATGGTCAATGGTTACGCCGTTTGCAAGGGCGGGTTACGAAAATATAATTTTTGCGCCAAATCAGTGGAATCCGTTGCCGTCTGCCGTCTGGAAGCGTGACAGCAGTGTTTATGCGTACACATGGAATACCGAAGCAGGCGGCGGCGGTTCAAGGATAGATGTGCGCTATGAATCCGCTTTGCCTATGCTGTTTTATTGGCAGGGCGCATACGGTGAAAAAATGCTCGTTTGGGCAAGCACCGCCTATTTTAACGGCGGTCATAATTTCGGTATCGAGATAGAGGGACTTCCCATAAATGAGACCGAAGAAAAAATGGCGAAGCAGCTGACATTAATGGACGAACGTTATCCCTATGATGTTTGGCTTGTTGAAGCATATACAGACGATCAAGAACCTGATTTGGCTCTTTGCGACAGAATAGGCGAGTGGAACAGCACCTATGAGTATCCAAAGCTCAAAATGCTCGGCAATGCGGACGAGCCGTTCAATCTTGTAAGAGAACGTTTTGACAGTCAGATTCCCGTATTAAGCGGCGATATAACAGGCGGCTGGTATCAGCACCCGCTGTCTGCGGCGGAGCTGCTTGCGGATAAGCAGGAGGCTGACAGACGTCTTGCAAACGCCGAAAAGCTCGCAACCGTTGCGGCTTATCTCAATGATGAATATAAGTATCCAAAATCACTTTTCAACAAGGCGTGGGCTTCGCTTATAATGAACGACGAACACTCCTACGGCACAAGCGGTTATCAGGGCAGGCGCGTTTACGAAACGTGGCTGCAACACCGCGATTGGATAGAAAACGCGCGCGATATAGCCGACAGCGAGACAAGGTCGGCTCTCAAAGCGATAGCCGATAAGGTAAAGGGAAGCGGCAAGCGTGTGCTTGCGTTTAACCCTGCTGCGTTTGAAAGAACGGAAAACCTAACTGCCGACGGCGAGTGTTCAGCCTCTCTGCCGCCTTTTGGCTACAAGGTGATTTCGGATGAGGAATTTAATGCGATTCCGCATATAAAGACCGATATAAGCAAGGCTCCGACAATAGAAAACGGCTATTACCGTGTGAAGTTTGCGGATAACGGCTCCATTGCCGAAATTTATGATAAAAAGTTCGGAAAGTTGCTCAATTCGGGCAACTGCAACGAGTTTATGTATACGGCTGACAATCACGTCAGCTTTAAGACCCCGGAAAAAGCAAGGTTTACGGTAGAGGAAAGCAGTAATGAAACGGCGGTGCATATATACACCTGTGAGAATACATCAGGAGCCGAGATAGTCCAAACCGTCACGTTGCCGAACCGCGAAAAACGTATAGATATTGACAATCGTTTGTATCACGTCAGGGATATGGTAAATAGCGACAGGTATCATAGATACGCCTATTTTGCGTTCCCGTTTGACGTTGAAAACTGCCGCCGCTATTGCGAATTAGGCGGGGCAGAGGCGGAGTACGGCGTTGACATAACGGGTCACGGCACCGACGTTTATATGGCGGCACACGAATACTGTTGCGTCGACGACGCTTTCGGGAAATACGGAATAGGACTTATTCAGCTTGACAGTCAGCTCGTTGAATTTGATCACATTCACCCCGATAAAACCGATTTCGGTAATTTAGGCGGCGGTTCGGCGGTGTATTCCTACCTTGCAAACGATTGGCTTCAAATGCATTTGCCGGGCGGAAGTTCTCTTGATTACCGTTTCAGATATACGATAGTTTCGTATGAGGGTACGCACATAAGCGCAGGACTTAGCCGTATAGCCGAGCGTGCCGCAAACCCCATAATAACGTTATCGCTTGACGGCGAAAGTGGCGGCATACTGCCTGAAAAGCAGAGCTTTTTAGAAAGCGACGCTCGCTTTATCGGTCTTAAACCCGCCGATGACGGCAGCGGTCTGATAGCGCATTTTTACAGCGAAAAAGAGCCTGCGTCAATCAAGACGGTATTCGGTGATTACAGCGCCGCGACCGTTGACGAATACGAAGGAAAAAATATTACAGACGGATATTTTGCAATAAGGATAGGAGCGGACAGAATAAAGACCGAGCTTCGCTCCGAAAGACAGGTATCTCCGCTTGAAATAGGCGGCGTCGAAACGGGGCTTGTTACTGCTCCGCGCGCCGCGCGAGGCGAGAACGACGGTATGCTGTATATTCTTTGGGGTAAATGCAAATCGCCCGATGTTGCATACTACGAGCTGTTCCGCGGCGAGACTCCCGATTTCACAGCTGACAGTACAACCCTCATAGCAAAGCCCGAACCCGAGGAGTATGTTGTGGGACGGTATATTGATAACGGACTGAAAACCAATACACGCTATTACTATCGGGTACGAGCGGTAGATAAAAACGGCGAAAAGGGACCGCTAAGCAAGGTGTTCAGCGCACTTACAAAAGAATAATAAAAAGACTGCAAATCTATCTTATGCGATAGAATTTGCAGTCTTTTTTGTTAGTCTTAATTTATTGTTTTATTGAAAAAAGCTCGGTTATTCTTTTGGCGGCTTCTTTTGTTTCTTCGGTATCCCCGAAAGACGAAAGGCGGAAGTAACCCTCCCCGCATTTGCCGAAGCCGACGCCGGGCGTTCCGATTATCTGTTTTTCGTTCAGCATTAGGTCAAAACATTCCCAGCTTGTCATATTATCGGGGCATTTGAACCAAATATAAGGGGCGTTTTCGCCGCCGCAGTACCATATTCCGCAGCTGTCGAGCGCTTTCATAAGGGTTCGCGCGTTGCCGCGGTATACTTCAAGGTTTTCTTTTATTTGGCGTTGTCCCTCGTCCGAAAATACCGCTGCCGCGCCGCATTGAACTATATACGATACTCCGTTGGTTTTGGTGGTTCGGTTCCTTACCCACATACTGTTAAGAAACATACCTTTTCTTTTAAGTGTTTTCGGGATAATTGTGTAACCGCACCGAACGCCCGTAAATCCTGCGGTTTTTGAAAGGGAGCATATTTCTATTGCACATTCGCGGCTCCCCTCAATTTCAAATATACTGTGCGGCAGAGCGTCGTTTCCTATAAACGCCTCGTATGCGGCGTCAAAAATCAGAACGGCGCCCCTGCTGTTCGCGTAATCAACCCACGCTTTGAGCTTTTCGTATTCAAACACGGCACCCGTAGGATTGTTCGGCGAGCAGATATATATTATATCCGCTTTTATGTTTTCGTCGGGGTAGGGGGCAAAATGTGTCCAGTTGTCCGACGGTATATGAACTATTCGGTGACCCGCAATTATATTTGAATCAACATACGCAGGGTAGGCGGGTTCTATGACGATTGCCGTATTGTCACGGTCAAATAAATCAAGAATATCGCCGAGGTCGTCGCCCGCGCCCGAAGAAATAAAAACCTCGTCTTTTTCAAGCAAAACCTTGCGGCGCGCATAATATCCGACAATAGCTTCTTTAAGTTTGTCCCAGCCGCATTCGGGCATATAGCCGTGAAAGGTATCCTTTTTCGACTGATCCTCTACCGCCGAATACATAGCCTTTATAACGGCGTCGCATAAAGGCAGGGTGACGTCGCCCACACCGAGCCGTAACAGCTTTTTATCGGGATACTTTGCGGAATACGCTTTCACCCTTTGCTCTATATCGTAAAACAAATATGAATTTGCAAGTTTTTTATAGTTGCCGTTAGGCTTCATTTCAAACCACTTCTTTACTTACCGCTGTCGCCGTAGTTTGAGAGAACTCGTGCTGACGGATCGTCAACATCGCAGCCTTCCCACTCCTTGTTCGGCATCCAGAATCCAACTATCATTTCAGCCTGATCGGGATAATATTTCTCAAACAGCTCTCTGTATAACAGGGATTCTTTTGTGAACGGGGGACAGTAGGCGTATTTTGAACACTTCTCTTTAAATTCTTCATCTGTATACAGCGTCTCGGCATATTCCTTTATGTAATCGACCATAGAGTGACCGACAGCGTCCGAGAATGCCGCCTTTTCACGCATTAGTATGTCATAGGGAAGATAGTCGCCCTCAAAGGCGTGGCGGAGAAGATATTTACCCTTGCTGTATTTGTTCAGCTTCATTTCAGGGTCAATGCTCATAACATATTTTACAAAATCGAGGTCGCCGAACGGAACGCGCGCTTCAAGCGAGTTTACCGAGATGCACCTGTCGGCGCGCAGAACGTCATACATGTGAAGCTCGCGAACACGCTTGGCTGATTCCTCCTGAAATGCCTTTGCGCTCGGCGCAAAATCGGTATATTTGTATCCGAAAAGCTCGTCGGATATTTCGCCTGTGAGCAGAACGCGCACATCGGTAGTCTCGTGTATCGCCTTGCATATAAGGTACATACCTACACTTGCTCTTATCGTTGTTATATCGTATGTTCCGAGCAGGGCGACAACGTCGGGCAGCGCCTTTATAACATCGTCCTTGGTGATAATTATTTCGGTATGCTCAGAACCTATATAATCGGCTACTTCCTTTGCGTATTTAAGGTCGATAGCGTCGGTACTCATTCCGATAGCAAAGGTCTTTATCGGCTTTTTGAGTATCTTGGCTGAAACGGCGCATACAAGCGACGAATCAAGACCGCCGCTCAAAAGAAAACCGAGCGGAGCGTCGGCGTCGAGCCTTTTTTCAATTCCCGAAACCAGCTTTTCGTGTATGTTTTTGCAAACCGTTTCAATGTCGTCGTGACATACGCTGTCAACCTCTGTCATATCGCGGTAGCAGTAAAATTTTCCGTCCTTGTAATAATGTCCCGGGGGAAACGGCATTATTTTTTTGCAAAGACCCACAAGGTTTTTCGGCTCAGAGGCAAACATTATTTCATCGCCCTTGTTATAGCCGTAATAAAGCGGACGTATACCTATCGGGTCGCGCGCGGCTATCAGCTTTCCGCTTTTTCCGTCGTATATTATCATAGCAAATTCGGCGTCCAACATTCTGAACATATCGGTTCCGTATATTTCATAAAGCGGGAGCAGTATTTCGCAGTCGGACTCGCTTGAAAAGGTATATCCGCGTTTAATAAGATCTTCCTTTATCGGGCGAAAACCGTAGATTTCACCGTTGCATACCAACTTGTTTTCCCCGAGCGAAAACGGCTGCATACCCTTGTCGGTAAGCCCCATAATCGCAAGACGGTGGAATCCCAACATTCCATTATTAAGCTCTGCCACCGCCGACATATCCGGACCGCGAGACACGGTCTTATCAAAACCGATTTTAAATTCTTCCGGAGTTATCGAACTTCCGGTGAAACCCATAATAGAACACATAAATTTTCTCCCTTTCAAAACGCATATTGACTCCCCTTTGAGGGAGCCTCTATGCGTTATTTAATACTATCAGAACTGCTCAACATCTTGCAGAGCGTCATAACCTTCTTCGCCTGTACGTACCTTTACAACGTTTTCAACATCATAAACGAATATCTTACCGTCGCCGATGTGGCCTGTGTAAAGAACCTTTTTGGCGGTCTCAACAACCTGAGAAACGGGAACCTTGCAAACAACAATGTCAACCTGAATCTTAGGAAGCAGGGAAGCCTCAACCTCAACGCCGCGGTAATATTCGGGCTTGCCTTTCTGTACGCCGCAGCCGAGAACGTGGGTTACCGTCATACCTGTAATACCTATGCCGACCATTGCGTTTTTAAGGCTTTCAAGGCGTGATTCCTTACAAACAACCTCAACCTTGGTTATCTTCTCGCCGCTTGCACGGACATCAGCCGCAACCTTGGGCATTTCCTTTACTTCAACCGCTTCCGCAACGGGAACGTCGCCTGTTACCGCTACCGGAGCGCCGCCCTCGTCAATATATTCGGGCAATGTTGCAAAGCCTGCATAAGCGCTTTGTAAGCCGTGCTCTTTAACGTCAAGACCCTCGATTTCTTCCTCGCGTGAAACACGAAGTCCGAATATTTTTTTAATAACGAAGAACGCGAGCGTTATTGTAACTGCGGTCCAAAGTGCGGTTGAGAACATACCGAGCAGCTGTATTCCCAATTGCTTAAATCCGCCGCCGTAGAAAAGACCTTCACCTGCGATTTGGTTAGCTCCGAACGAAACGCCGTCGCCGTAGCCTCTTGCAAAGGCAGGAGCTGTTTTTGTTGCAAACAAGCCGACCGAGATAGTACCCCAGATGCCGTTGCAAAGATGTACCGCAACCGCACCGACAGGGTCGTCTACGCGGAGCTTGTAATCAAGGAACCAAACGCCGAATACTACTATCAGACCTGATACAGCGCCTATTACTATCGCGCCGAATGCGTCGCACACATCGCAGGGAGCGGTTATGGCAACCAAGCCTGCAAGAGAAGCGTTAAGACACATTGAAACATCGGGCTTGCCATATTTTACCCAAGTGAATATCATTGCAACTACCGTAGCAACCGACGGAGCTATCGTTGTTGTAACGAATATTGAAGCCATCTCATCTATCGAGGTTGCGGCGGCGCCGTTGAAGCCGTACCATCCGAGCCAGAGAATAAACACGCCGAGACAGCCTATTGTAAGACTGTGACCCGGGAAGGCATTTACCTTGGTTATTTTGCCTTCCTTGTTCTTGACGAACTTTCCTATACGCGGTCCTACCATTGCGGCACCGATAAGCGCGCATATACCGCCTACCATGTGTATGCAGTTTGAACCTGCGAAATCGTGGAAGCCTATCTTTGAAAGCCAGCCGCCGCCCCAAGTCCAGTGCGCCTCAACAGGGTAAATAACCGCCGAGATAACTGCCGAATAAACGCAGTAGGAGAGGAATCTGGTTCTTTCTGCCATAGCGCCCGAAACTATCGTAGCGGTAGTAGCGCAGAACACAAGGTTAAATACAAAGTTAGACCAATCAAAGTGGGCGTAGTCGGTGAAAATATCAAATCCCGGCTTGCCGATAAGACCTATAAGGTCTTCGCCCAAGAAAAGACCGAAACCGATAACTATAAACATTATTGTACCGATACAAAAATCCATAAGGTTTTTCATCAGTATGTTTCCTGCGTTTTTCGCTCTGGTAAAGCCCGTCTCTACCATTGCAAAGCCTGCTTGCATCCAAAATACAAACGCGGCACCTATTAAAAACCATACGCCGTATACTTCGCTGTGTATGGCGTCATATATTGCTTGACTCATAATATTCATCCCTTAAATTTTATTTTAATAATTTGTCATTACTTTACGCTGAATAACAGCTCTCCGTAAGACGGATAAGGCCAATATTTAGCACCGACAACAGTTTCAAGCTCATCAACCGTAATACGCAGCTCGCTCATTGCGGCAAATACGCCTGTCTTTGAGTATCTTGCAAGCTCGGTAGTGTCGGTTATCTCTTTTGCTTTAAGCAATGCGTCGTGAAGTGCAACGGTCTTTTTGTATGCCGCCGCGCTTAAACGGCTTATCTTCTTTAAAAGTTCCTGCTCATAAGTGCAATCAATGTCGCCGCAGGCTTTCTTTGCAACTATCGTGTCGGAAAGCTCGTGCGCATAAGCGCTTACCGCTGGCAAAATATCCTTTTCCGCCATATCCGTCATCGTAAGAGCCTCAATGTTAATAACCTTTGAGTAGTTCTCGGAAAGAATCTCATATCTTGCTCTCATTTCCGCCTCGGTGTAAACCTTGTGGTCGGTAAACAGCTTGATATTCTTTTCGTGAATTGAATAGGGCAGACAGTCAGGTGTGGATTTAAGATTTAACAATCCGCGCTTTTCAGCCTCGGCAATCCACGCGTCGTCGTAACCGTTTCCGTTGAAGATTATGCGCTTGTGTTCGGTGATTGTCTGTTTGATAAGCGAATGGAGCGCATCTTCAAAATCAGCCGCACCTTCAAGAGTATCGGCAAACTGCTTTAACTCCTCTGCAACCGCGGTATTCAAAACCACGTTGGTGCAGGATACCGAAGACGAAGAACCAAGCATACGGAACTCAAACTTGTTGCCCGTAAACGCAAACGGAGAGGTTCTGTTGCGGTCTGTCGCGTCCTTCGGGAATTTCGGAAGCGTATGTACGCCGATTTTAAGGATTTCTTTTTCCTTTCCGCCGTAAGGCTCATCTTTTTCAATTGCCTGCAAAATCTCGGTAAGCTCGGTGCCTAAGAACATCGAAACAACTGCGGGAGGAGCCTCGTTAGCTCCGAGACGGTGGTCGTTTCCTGCCGACGCAACCGAAACACGAAGCATATCCTGATATTCGTCAACCGCCTTGATTACGGCACAAAGGAACGTCAGGAACTGAGCGTTTTCATAGGGTGTTTCGCCCGGGTTTAAGAGGTTTACGCCCGTGTCGGTCGAAATTGACCAGTTGTTGTGCTTACCGCTTCCGTTTACACCCGCAAACGGTTTCTCGTGAAGCAGACATACCATATGGTGTTTCTTTGCAACCTTCTGCATAATTTCCATAGTAAGCTGGTTGTGGTCGGCTGCAATATTTGTCGTTGTGAAGATAGGTGCCAGCTCGTGCTGTGCGGGAGCCACTTCGTTATGCTCGGTCTTTGCAAGAATACCCAGCTTCCAAAGCTCCTCATTAAGGTCTTTCATATATGCCTGAACTCTCGGCTTGATAATTCCGAAATAATGATCTTCAAGCTCCTGACCCTTAGGCGGCTTCGCTCCGAAAAGCGTTCTGCCCGTATAAATAAGATCCTTACGCTTGTTGTAAACGTCTTCGTCGATAAGGAAGTATTCCTGTTCGGGTCCCACCGTTGTGATTACCTGTTTAACATCGGTCTTGCCGAACAATCTTAACACCCTCAATGCCTGCTTGTTGATAGCCTGCATACTTCTGAGCAGAGGGGTCTTTTTGTCAAGCGCCTCGCCGCCGTATGAGCAAAACGCGGTAGGAATACAAAGAACGCCGTCCTTAATAAACGCATAGGAGGTCGGGTCCCAAGCGGTATATCCTCTCGCTTCAAAGGTTGCTCTCAATCCGCCCGACGGGAAGGATGAGGCGTCGGGTTCGCCCTGTATCAATTCCTTGCCCGAAAACTCCATAATGATTTTTCCGTCGCCTGTCGGGGAAATGAAGCTGTCGTGCTTTTCAGCGGAAATACCTGAAAGCGGCTGGAACCAATGAGTAAAATGAGTAGCGCCTTTTTCAATTGCCCAATCCTTCATTGCGTTTGCAACTACGGTAGCAACATTCAAGTCAAGCGAGCGACCGTCTTTAATGGTGCGCTGCAACGCTTTGTATGTTTCTTTCGGAAGGCGCTGTCGCATAACGCTGTCGTCAAATACATTGCTTGCAAATAATTCTGTCATACTCATAACAAAAACCTCACTTTAATACCGAAAATAAAAACGGCGGCAACAGCGTCGGCGGTCATATATAACCGCTTTGCGACGCCGTTGCCGCCATAAATATTTTCAATTTTTGTGTAAATACAAAGAAACGGCAAGCGAGCAGAAATTGTTACTGCCGACGCCATTGCCGTTTCAACGTAGCGCATTATACGCCCGTTTCAAAACAATGTCAACCCTTTTTTTGAAATAATTTACATTTTTCCTGTTTTCGGTTGTTTTGCTTAACAAAAAACGGTGGATTTTCGTTATCGCTTAAAAAAATTAAGATACGGCAAAAAACGGGACGTTTACTCTTGACTTTTTTCGGTTTAGAGGTATAATATACCTATAAAAATCACGAGCAAAGACGTTCAGTGGTGCCAAGGCAGTAGTGCCTTTTGTCGGCACTGTTAAGCGTCTTTTTTATTTTTTGTCGGTCGGAGGTTAGGTTATGTATTCTTACAGTGAGGTTATGACCTTTGTAGAGGAAGAAGATGTAAAATTCATACGTCTTGCGTTTTGCGATGTGCACGGGAGACAGAAGAACATTTCAATTATGCCGTCGGAGCTTAAACGCGCGTTTGAGGACGGCGTTTCGTTCGACTCGTCCGCAATAGCGGGATTCGGCGATGTGGTTCATTCCGACCTGTTTTTGCACCCCGACCCGTCAACGCTGTCGGTTTTGCCGTGGCGCCCGTCGAACGGACGCGTGGTAAGAATGTTCTGCGATATAAAGTATCCCGACGGACGGCAGTACGAAAACGACGGACGTTATATATTAAGAAAAGCCGTTGCAAAGGCAACTGATATGGGCATTACCTGTTATTTCGGTTCGGAGTTTGAATTTTATCTTTTTAATACGGACGAAAACGGTGAAAAAACCGACAGACCGTTTGACAATGCGGGTTATATGGACATTGCTCCCGAAGATAAGGGTGAAAACGTGCGCCGTGAGATATGCTTTACTTTGCTTGATATGGGAATTATGCCCGAAAGCTCCCACCACGAGGAGGGACCCGGTCAGAACGAGATTGATTTCAGATACGGCGGCGCTATGACGGCGGCGAATAATGCTGTTACCTTTAAATCTGTTGTTAAGACCATTGCAAAAAGGAACGGACTGTATGCGGACTTTTCTCCCAAACCGCTCCTTCACGAAAGCGGCAACGGAATGCATATAAACGTTTCGGTCAAATCTAACGACGGTATCGACCACACCGATAGCTTTATGGCAGGCATATTGGAGCATATAACCGAAATGACCGCGTTCCTTAACCCTACCGAGGAATCCTATAAACGTTTAGGGGAGGATAAAGCGCCTAAATATATTACTTGGTCGCCTGAAAACCGTTCTCAGCTTATCAGGATACCCGCCGCGAAAAAGGAATACAGCCGTATAGAACTGCGCTCACCCGATCCGTGCGCTAATCCTTACATTGCTTATGCGTTGATAATATATGCGGGACTTGACGGCGTCAAGAGAAAGTTAAAAGCCCCGAATCCCGTTAATATTGACCTTTACAATGCGCCGTCCGATATTACCGACGGTCTTAAAGGTCTTCCCGATACTCTTGAAAAAGCGCGCAAAGAGGCGTTAAACAGCGAATTTATCAAAAGCATACTGCCCGAGGAATATCTTCTGGCAAAATAACCGCAGGACAACCGTTCAAATTGCCTATTAGGGGGGGAAAAAACAGGTGTATAAGGACAAAACGGCGGTAAGTGTTTTGATAGTGTCCTCGTCGGATAAGGTCGATGAGTATTTGCGTACGGTTTTAAGCTCACAGCAGTTTACAATTACATCTGTTTCAAGCGCGGGCGAGGCAAGACGTATGCAAATTGACGACCCTTGCGATATAGTGCTGATAAACACACCTCTGCGGGACGAGTTCGGGACAGAGCTTGCCGTGGAATTTGCCGAATCCGATTGCGGCGTTATGATTTTTGTTAAAAACGAGGTTTACGATCAGGTTTGCTATAAGGTTGAAGAATATGGCGTCCTGACCTACGCAAAGCCGGGCAATAAAACCTCAATCTATCAATCGGTAAAACTGCTTGTCGCGGCTTCCTGCCGTATGAAGCTGTTGCAAAAAAAGGCTATGAGCCTTGAAGCCAAAATGAAAGAAATAAGACTTATAAACCGCGCAAAATGGGTGCTTATCGACAGGTTTAAGATGAGTGAGTCCGAAGCGCATAAATATATAGAAAAATCTGCTATGGATCATTGCGTCAAGCGCAGTGAGATAGCTGAAAATATTATCAGAACTTATGACGTTTGACATAGGCTGACGGGGGTTGAACACGTTAGCCTACGCTGAGAAGGAAGGAAAAGAAAATGAGGAACACAAAGTATATTTTCGTAACGGGAGGAGTTGTTTCGGGGCTCGGAAAGGGTATCACCGCCGCGTCACTCGGAAGACTTTTAAAAGCGCGCGGATTAAAGGTCGCGGCTCAAAAGCTGGACCCTTACATAAACGTTGACCCGGGCACTATGAGCCCGTATCAGCACGGCGAGGTCTATGTTACGGAGGATGGCGCTGAAACCGACCTTGACCTCGGACATTATGAAAGATTTATAGATGAAAACCTTAACAAATTTTCCAACCTTACAACAGGCAAGGTCTATTGGAACGTTCTTAATAAAGAACGTCGCGGCGAATATCTCGGCGAGACCGTTCAGGTTATTCCTCATATAACAAATGAAATCAAAGAGTTTATTTACAGCGTCGGAAAGAAGACGTCAGCCGATATAGTAATCACCGAAATAGGCGGCACAACGGGCGATATTGAAAGCCAACCGTTCTTGGAGGCTATCCGTCAGGTCGGTCTTGAAGTGGGCAGGGAAAACTCGCTTTATATCCACGTAACGCTTGTTCCGTTTTTAAGAGGCTCCGACGAGCATAAGACCAAACCCACACAGCACTCGGTAAAAGAATTGCAGGGTATGGGAATAAACCCAAATATAATAGTTCTGCGCTGCGATGAACCTCTTGAAGAAAATATATTCAAAAAAATCTCGCTTTTCTGTAACGTAAAACCCGATTGCGTTATAGAAAATATGACAATTCCCGTTTTGTACGAAGCGCCGATAATGCTTGAAAAGAATAACTTTTCAAACATCGTTTGCAGGGAACTCGGACTTGACGATGTTGCGGAGCCTGATCTTACCGATTGGAACGAAATGCTCGAAAAGATAAAGAACCGCAACAAAAAGGTTACTATCGGTCTTGTCGGCAAGTACGTTCAGCTGCACGACGCATATTTGTCGGTTGCCGAGGCTCTGCGCCACGCAGGATATACGTACGGCGCGCGTGTTCAGATAAAGTGGATAGACTCTGAAACGGTAAACAGCGATAACGCCGCCGAGATGCTTGCGGGCTGTGACGGAATTCTTGTTCCGGGCGGTTTCGGTAACCGCGGAATAGAGGGTAAAATAGCAACCGCGCATTATGCGAGAACCAATAATGTGCCGTATCTCGGAATTTGTCTCGGAATGCAGATAGCCGTTATAGAGTTCGCAAGATATGCCTGCGGAATAAGCGACGCCAACTCAGGCGAGTTTGACGAAAATTCAAACAATAAGGTCATAGACTTTATGCCCGACCAGAACGCAGAAATAAACAAGGGCGGCACGCTGAGACTCGGCGCATACCCCTGTAAGATAGTTAAGGGAACTAAAATGGCAGAGTGCTACGGCAGCGAACTTATCAGCGAACGCCACCGCCACCGCTATGAGTTCAATAACGACTACCGCGATATAATGACAAAGAACGGTCTTGTTATAAGCGGAACATCACCCGACGAGCATATCGTCGAAACGGTTGAAGTGCCCGAAAATAAATTTTATGTCGGCGTTCAGTTCCACCCCGAATTCAAATCCCGCCCCAATAAGCCGCACCCGCTGTTTTTAGGTCTTATAGGCGCCGCCCTCGGTGAATAAAAAGAATATATAGTAAAACTCCTGCCGTTTGGTCGGCAGGAGTTTTTGCTTTTGGCTGCTTAGTTTTAATCTATATTGTATTTTGTGCGTTATTACTTCCAAAAAACATTCTCTGACCAACTTAGTGAATAGTGAAAAGTGAATAGTGAAAAAGTAAAGCCTTCCCGAACAGTGTTCAGGAAGGCTTTTGGTTGCGGAGGCTGGATTTGAACCAACGGTCTTGTATTTTCTCTGCGGAGAAAATACTGCGGTCGGTTCAGCGGCTCTGACAGTCCGCAGGACTGTCATTCACTACCGCCTCACCCTTCGGTTTATTCGCCCGCGGGCTCATACCCCTCGGTCGGGAACAGCAAAAATAAAAGCCACTCTTAAAAAGAATGGCTTTTTTGGTTGCGGAGGCTGGATTTGAACCAACGGTCTTGTATTTTCTCTGCGGAGAAAATACTGCGGTCGGTTCAGCG
>CAKSIG010000006.1 GCA_934463035.1 uncultured Eubacteriales bacterium
CCTCAACGGATAACCATACAGGTTATCAAAAAATACAGCAAGTTAGTGAAAACTACTTGACTTTTTATAGGAGAATACTATGAAAGTAAGAATACCTAACTCGGGCGGACCCGGGAATATGAATCAGATGCTTAAACAGGCGCAGAAGATGCAGTCGGATATGGCGGCGCTTCAAGAGGATCTTGAACAACGCGAGTATACTGCTGTTTCGGGCGGCGGACTTGTTGAGGTGACGGTTGACGGAAAGCACCTTATAAAGAAACTCACGATAAAACCCGACGCGGTCGACCCTGACGACGCCGAGATGCTTGAAGACCTTATCACAGTTGCCGTAAACGAGGCGATAAACAAGGCAATATCAACGGCGGAAGAAGAAATGGGCTCCGTTACGGGCGGACTTAATATACCCGGACTGTTCTGATATGGCATATAATATAGTTCCGCTTACCGAGCTTATAGCGCAGTTTGAGCGCCTGCCCGGTATCGGTAAAAAGACCGCGCAGCGTTTGGCGCTAAGCATACTTGAACAACCGCCCGAGCGGGCGCAAAAATTTGCCGAAGCGCTTGTAAACGCAAGAAAAAAGATACATTTCTGTAAGAGCTGTCAGGGACTTACGGATCTTGACATTTGCCCTATCTGCTCGGACAGCGAAAGGGACAGGAGCGTTATATGCGTAGTCGCCGAGCCAAAGGATATAATGGCTTTTGAACGTACAAGGGAGTATAACGGGCTTTACCACGTGCTTCACGGCGTGATCTCACCGCTTGACGGGATAGGACCCGACAGCCTTAAAATAAAGGAGCTTATGGCGAGACTCGGTTCGGGCGAAGTAAAAGAGGTCGTAATGGCGACCAACCCCACGGTTGAGGGCGAGGCTACCGCGAGCTATCTTTCCCGTCTTATAAAACCGATGGGCGTTAAGGTTACAAGACTTGCTTACGGTATACCCGTAGGCGGCGACCTTGAATATGCAGATGAATTTACCCTTGCCCGTGCTTTGGAGGGCAGAAACGAGATTTGATATGACAGAAGAAAAGATCAAACGTATAAACGAACTTGCGAGAAAGCAGAAGTCCGAGGGACTTACCGAGGAGGAAAAGCAGGAGCAGTATGTTTTGAGACGGGAGTATATCGAAAGCTATAAACGCAGCTTGATAGCCCAGCTCGAAAATACCTATATCCTCGAAAAGGATGGGACTAAGAGAAAGGTTAAGTGCAAAGATGAAAATCCTCTTAACTGACAGCGATACCGTAAAGAGCAACGGCGATCTCTCGCTTGAAGTATTTGAGCTGTTCGGAACGGTTGCGGAATATCCGTGTATCGGGCGTGAAGAACTGTTAAAAGAAATAGCGGATACCGACATTCTCTTATGTAATAAAACGGTTATAGACCGAGAGGTCTTTGAAAAAGCAAACAACCTTAAATATATAGGACTTTTCGCAACGGGGTATAATAATATCGACACCGAGTGCGCCAAAGAACGCGGAATAACCGTCTGCAATGCGGGAACATATTCGGAAAACGCCGTCGCACAGCAGGTTTTCGGCTATATTCTGCACCATTATACCGCAATAGCTAAGTACGATGAATTTGTGAAAAACGGCGGCTGGATAAATTCAAAGGTCTTTGCTCCGCTTGTGTTTCCAAGCGACGAAATATGCGGTAAAACGCTCGGCATAATCGGATACGGAAGTATAGGCAAAGCCGTTAAGCGCATAGCCGATGCGTTCGGTATGAAGACGTTGGTGTTTACGCGAACCGTGCGCGAGGACGGGGAAACAAAATTTGTTTCCCTTGACGAACTTCTTGCAAACAGCGATATTGTTACGGTGCATTGTCCGCTTAATGCTCAAAGTGAAAATATGATGAACGGTGAAACGTTTTCAAAGATGAAAGACGGCGCTTTTTTCATCAATACTTCCCGCGGCGGCGTGCTTGATGAAAACGCTTTGTGTGCCGCGCTTGAAAACGGCAAACTGTCGGGAGCGGCGGTTGATGTTCTCAGAACCGAGCCTATGTCGGCTGACTGCCCGCTTGTAAACGCAAAGAATATAATAATAACCCCGCATACCGCGTGGGCGCCGCTTACCACCAGAAGAAGACTGCTTGATATAGTTGTTTCAAATATTCAGGCATTTTTGAACGGCACCCCGCAGAATAAGGTTTGCTGAACTTACGTTGTGTTAAAAAGTCTCGGCAAAAGCAATTTTATTTGCTTTTGCCGAGACTTTAACGTTTTATCTTGCTTTTTGCGCTTTGATAAGATTTTTGTAGAATCTCACCGCGCCCGGAAGGCAGTTGTACTCAATGTTTTCGTTCAGTCCGTGCATACCTTTCATCTGCTCAGGTCCGTATATAACGGGAGCAAAGCGCAGACAGTTCTTGCATATCGGCTGATAGAACTGCGCGTCGGTAGCGCCCGTCATAACATAAGGGGAGGACGGAAGACCCGGGAAAGTTTTTTCAATAACGTCTTCCATAAGCTTGAACGCCTCTCCGTTTATGTCAACGGGCGGTGTGAAGTCGTTTGAGTGGAGTATTTCCATTTCAAGACCGTGCTTTTCGGCGCATTTCTTTATTATTTCAAGACTTTCCTTTTCGCCCTGATGTGGTATAAAGCGCATATTTGCGCAAACGCTTGCCTCCTGCGGAATAACGTTTACCGCGTCCGAACCCGATTGCATAGTAAACGCGACGGTAGTTCGGAGCATTGCGCCTGCCTGAGCGCTAAGTTTCGGAAGAACAGCGAGCAATAAGGGCTTAAAGATCGGAATATTCCCGAAAACCAATTTTAACCCGAATGAGGCATAGGGAGCCAAAGCCTTAAACATTGAAGCCACCTCAAAGGATAACTTTTTCTTAAACGGCGAATGTGTTTCAATCTCGTTTTCAAAGGCGGCAAGACGCGCTATCGGTGTGTTTGCGGCAGGCGCACTCGCGTGTCCGCCTGTGCTTTTCGCCGTGAATTTAACGTCGGCTTTGCCCTTTTCAAAAACGCCTACCATTGCAAAGTTGCCGTGAACGCCGCCTATCGGATCGGATATAATTCCGCCGCCCTCATCACAGAGCATAAAAAGCTCAACACCGCGGCGTTTAAGCTCCTCAACTATCTTCGGTGCGCCGTCTCCTGCCCATTCCTCGGTGCAGGACGAAGCAAGATAAACGTCACATTCGGGGATATAACCCTCCGCCAAAAGCTGTTCGACAGCCTCAAAGAATGACATTACCGAACATTTTGTGTCCGAAGCGCCTCTGCCGTGAACCTTGCCGTCCGCTATATCGCCTGAAAACGGGTCGTGTTTCCACTGACCCTCCGCAGGAACAACGTCCTGATGGCTCATAAGCAGTATCGGCTTTTTTGAACTTTTTCCTTTCCAATAATAGAGAAGATTTCCGTCAATTTCGGTCTTTTCAAGGCTTTTATGCACCAGCGGAAACAGCTCTTCAAGAACCTTGTGAAAGCCTCGAAACTTTTCCGCCTCGTCAACGCCTGCGTGCGATGTCGTATCGTATTTTATCATTTCCGACAGCTTTTTTGCAAGTCTGAGCGACTCCTGCTCGTCTTCCTCGGGTTTATAAGAGGATACCTTTGACTTGATAAAAAGCGTTCGTATAACCGCGAAAAGGAGCAAAGCGAGAACGGCGCCTATAATAATAAGCAGAGCAAATGCTAAATACTTCACGCGGTTTCACTTCCTTTGTTTTTCTTGTAATAGAACAGCGAGACGCCTATTGCGATAGCACCCGACGGTATTATCATAAAGCTCGTAGAACCGACAAGCGCGGGTACTAAGACGAACAGAACGCTCATTATGACAAGTGGGAACACCGCTATTTTCATATTCTTGCGGTAGTATTTATATGCCATTGCGCCGAACAGGGCGGGCACAACATTGTCAAAAGCGGGCTGTAACTCCTGCATTTCAAGAACGGGGCGCAGCGGAGTGAGCAACGCAACGCCGATAGCAAGAACCAATATGGTTACAAGCGACGACGTGGCTATTGAGAGTGTGGAAATAATCTCATTTTCTTTGGTTCCTGTTTTTGCGCCAACCGTGTCTCGCGCGTTTACGGCGCAGGGGATCTTCATATTGATAAGATTGCCCGTTATAAAGGCAAGGTATCCGCCTCCCGAGCCGAGCATCGGCGTGTATATCAAAAATTCTGCAATACTGCTTACAAGCCATACGATGCCGACCGAAACAAAGCCCTTTGCGGTTGCCGCAAGGTCGGGATACGCGCCGAGAATGTCGCCTATCAAAAACGGCGCGCCGATAAGCATTATAAGAGCTAAAATACTTGCGATCCTGCCTATTAAATGCGTAGTTTTATTATACTTTTCCCAAATAATATTCTTTTCTTCGCTCATTGTAATGCCTCCTTAAATAATCTCTATAACAACGGCTGCCGCCATTCCCGCCAGCATACTCGCCGCAACCGAGAAGTTTTCGACCCACTGCATTTTCTTCTTTTCCGAAAGGAATATAAATAAAGCCATTGCCGCCGCCGATACTGCAACTACCGCAAGCGGCAACCAAGTGCCTTTAAAAGTGAAAAGACCCTCGCCCGAAACAAAATTACCTATGTAGCTTCCGACGTAAGCGCTGACAAGACCGATAAACATAGCGGTCATTGCGGTATCGCCGAATGAAGACGCGCCGCCTTTTTTCGCGCTGTTTCCGAGCTTTGAAGTATATTTTTTGTTAAAGAAGACCGACAGCACCATACCCCAAATAATGCAAACGCTCATTAACAGCGCAATCGTGGCAAAGCCAGACGCCGTCATTTCCGAAGCGGAGAGCGAGGACATACCGACCTGCTCTGCCGCCGCCTGAGCAACCTGTGTTTCATAATGGAGCGCGCCGATGACCGAAAGCCTGAGCCACGGCCACGGTATTCCGAGACTTCCCGAAAGCGCTATAACGCCGAGCAGAATTCCTATGCTCGGCAAAACCGAAAATGTTGCGCTTGAAACTATAACGCGTTTCATTTTTGCGGTATCCATACCGAGCGCCTTGCCCGCACGGTAGGCGCGCACCATAAAAATAACGCATACCAATGCCACAAAGGCTATAATTCCGCCGCATATCAAATAAAGAGGGGAACTGTTCAATTTTTCAATGATTGACATTAAAACTCAACTCCTTTTACTGTATTATAAAGCACCTTTAAGGTTTTGGCAAGGGTTCGCCAACTTTTTACTTAAAAGTACGTGTAACCATAAAAAGGGGGATTTTTAATGAAAAATGCTTTTTTTGAAAATGCCTGCCTCGTTTTCAGTGCGGTTGATTTTATCTTAGTGTGGCAGGACTCGAACCTGTCACGGTTTCGCTCGCCGCCTTTTAGATTGCGGCTTTGCGTTTATTTTTGCAAGGCGTCAGCCTTGCTGCAAATTTCTCGCTTCGCCGAATAAAAAATTCGGCGGCAGAAACTTTTAACCTACCGAAACTGAAAATTTTGTTATAAGACGAAGCCGACTAAACGCAGGAATACTTCCGTATTTCAAGTTTTGAGGCAATGTATTATGCAAAATTTTGTTTCGTAGGCGTGACAGGTTAAAGTTCTGTCACACTAACTTTCGCGGTAACCGCAATAAAAAGACTGTTAAGGTTGATTTTTCGGTAAACCGCGGACTATTATTTGGCGTAACGCTCAAAAAACAGCACAGACAGTAAATTTGCTGTGATTTTGACGGAATTAAATAGGGAATGAGGGGAAGGACCTCATTCTTGCGAAAGAGGTCCTCTTGTAATCGCGCGAAGGAATAGCACAAAACAAATAGTTATGCAAATATTCGTCGGATAAGCCTAGCAGAATACTTTTTCACTTTTCACTATTACTTATTACCATCAAGAATCTGATGTTGATTTTAGTGAAACGGAGCCTCAACAAACAAAGTAGTATAGGGTTCTACTTCCGCATTAATAATTGCCTTTCCTCTTCATAACTCCAACATTTGTTTTTTGCGAGCAAATACGAGAATATAGCGCCATATTGTCTTGCTCGGAAATTGTTTTTATGCTTAGTTGCGGTCAGTTTCCCTTCCGTAATATGCCGTTAGTGCCTCAGCTTTTTCCAATTCTTCGCTCATCGGAAACTTTTTCTTTCTGAAAATGGATATTTAATCCAATTGTTGCTTATAGTCCGTTGCCTTATAGACATCATACGGGTAAAATATCATGGTGATTACTGTCGATTTATGTAGGAGGTGTACTCCTTTGAACATTAAGAAGGCCTTTGGATGGAAAGTCCAACAATTACGAAAAAAAACCGGAATGAGCCAAGAGAAGTTCGCACTGTCCATTGATATGGATAGAACTTATCTTGCTTCTGTCGAGGTGGGGAAACGAAATATTTCTTTATGCAATATTGAGAAGATTGCCAAGGGATTAAATATTAGTGTAAGCGAGCTTTTATCCGGTATATGATTGGAGAATACTTGTGAAATTATCAAATATATTTTATTTTAAGAACATTGTCGATCGTTGTTATCCAGACGAAAATCGCCCTGCGGTCGATATTCAAGCTATTGTTGCCGTAGTCAAAGAAGATATCAAAAAAATCCCCAATGAAGATTTTATCGAAGTAATAACAAGCTGCTTCATTCCTGATTTATACTCCGGTATGGGAAAGTGCGAAAAATTGTTCACCAAGCTCACTGAGCTTATGGTTGGTGAATGGTGGCGTCGTATGGGTGGTTCCTATAATCTTCCCACAAAGAAATCTGGGACTGAGGATGTAGAACTCATCTATAATACAATTTCTATTGCGTGTGATGCTAAGGTTTTCCGCTTAGGCAGAAGTCAAAAGGCTCCCAATGTTAAGGACTTTCTGAAACTTGCAAGTGTAAGACTTTGGATTGATGGCCTCAATACCAATTATAAAAAGCGAAAAATAGATCGTTCTGTAATTGGTGGCTTGGTTACATATTCCTCCTTGCATGAGTGGGAAAGCGATAGCGAAGTGTATGAAGAATGTACCAATCACGCTACCCCTGTTGTAATGTTGCCATATGAAGTACTGGCATTATTGCTCAAGCACAAGGAAAACGTTCAGATTTCTGAGCTTGCGAAGCTCTGGAATTATACAGAGAATCATGTGAAAACAGCCCGCCAAAAGAATAATTATTGGGCATATGTTTCAACCTTCATCTGTAAACTACTATCAATCTCCATTACAGAATACAATGCTCAAATGAAACAGTACCATAAGGATATCCTTCTTGCTGCCGCAGAATATCGTAAGATTGTTCAGGATGCCGTTGATGAGGTAAAGAACAGGATCGTCACTGATTTGGATAAGTACACAACTGTTGAATCCCTCAGAACCTATGCTCTTAACGAGATCGAGCGCAGAGACAATGCAATAGCACTCGATTATCTGAAACATATAGATGATTTTCGTTATTACAGAGATCAAGACTAACTAAAGTAAAAAGAGAACGGTTCAAAAACCGTTCTCTTTTTACTTACAGAGAATCTCTGACTTTGAGGGTGAACTCCGGGAACTCTTTTTTCACAATCTTTGTCGCCGCAATCAAAGCATCCGTATCACTAATAGATTCAGCTATCTCGCTTGCGTTAGCTAATAGCCCAACAACACAAGCAATAACTGCTAATCCGGCATCTGGCTGTGTCCACCCTGATGTATCTATTAGTTGTTTGCCAAATATATCGACATACTCTTGGGTTTTGTATAGAATATCGTCCATCAAAATTGGCATTTTTCTTTCAGAACTTTTTCGGGCAACGATTGCAACACAAGTGTTTACTGCCTGTGAAAGCACCGCTCTTGGTCTACCCTTTCTTTCGATACTGAGGGGTTGAACACTGCTGACCATAAACGGAGACTGACGATATGCTCTAATCACTGATTCCCATCCATTTACAGAACTGTGTGAATATACAAAAGAAAAAACGCCATCTTTTTTTAAAACTCTGGCAGCTTCTAAAAACGCTTTGTTTAACTGTTTGCAATACTCTTCGTGTGCAGATTGCCCTTCTTCAACTCGCCTCGACGAAGCTACTAATTCATAACGGCAATCTGTAATATTTTTAGAGAACAATTCTGGTTCTATTTTTTGGAGCAGTGGTTTTTTCCACACATAGAAGAAGTCCGCCAGAATGGAATAGTATATATTATCATAATATGGCGGATCGGTTACAATCGCATCGAAAAAATCGTTATTGAACGGCAACTGCTGAGCGTGAGCATGCTTAATTGTGATATTCCCTTTGCAATTCTCAAAGGATTTTACACCTTTGCAGATTCGCTTTAACTTATCCCACAGATTTGCTGGACCTTTAAGTGTTTGGTCTGTTTCGGCATAATCAAACAGCATAGCTATTCCAGGGCCACAGAATCCTCGACCAACTTGCTCATTCTGAGATATCCACATTGACAGCCTACAGTTCCAATCCACTACTTGATCTATTAAACTCGACAAAGCGCCTATCACAAATTTTGCCATGTTACTATCTTGCTTGACCATGTCAGCATAATGGGTTGCTAATTCATCAATCAAATATAACAGAACAAGTCTCTGTCTCTTGTTAAGAAAATCTGCGTGAGTTTTGATTCCGTATAATGCCGGATTAACAACCCCAGACCACACAGGCAGCTCAGACGTGGGTAAGCTGATATTCAATTTCTTTAATACACGATTTTCTTCCTCTTTGATTTTTTTCTCATTGGGAATTGCGGCATTTTCCTCTATATTAACGAAATCCTTTCCCGCACATTCTCTGTTTTTGATAAGTGCAATCATCACATCTTCGCAGTCTAAGACATTTACTTTTTCAATTAGCTTTCCACACTTAGGGCAATGCAGAATCCCTGTGTATTTTTCCCAATGAGGCGAAAAAGGCTCTTCTGTTTGGGCCAAATCTTTTACTCTTAGAGTTTCTGATCCATCTATTTCATTGATTTCGGAAACAAATCCAACACGGCGATTTTTCTTTTTGGAGAGCCATGGTCTCTTTGAAAGAATACTTCTATATCCACAGTGTGGGCAGGTAATACGATAGGTCCAAACATAACCAAATACATCTTCGTTTGTTTCTTTGCGGAGCGGATAGAGCCAGTCCGCACGAGCTTTTAGATTAGAGAGAATTTCGGTTCCAACTTTTTCGATTTCTTTCTGAGCTTGCCCCAAATCAATGCTGTCCGCATATACCATATTGCATTTTTGTATAAAGACAGAAAGCTGATTGGAATCTATTGAATACGAATCCAATCCCAAATGCTTGGCTTCAAAAGGAATAGTTCCGCCGCCGCCAAACATATCTAATACTTTAGGAATTTCTTCATATTGTGATTTAAGCAGTTTTCTTGCTTGATTTACAGTGTTATCATCACAACTCATTGCTAATTGGGCCATTGTGGAAATTGCATCATCACTCTTATCTTTACATAAAGAGGAGAAAACCAGCGATCTCATAGCACTATGAGGCCGTCTTGCCCACCAAACATGAATAGTGTGAGAAGTCTCTCCGCTGTGATATCTTTCGTTGTATCCAGCAACGGATGCTTCATAGTGGAGCATACCGGTGTCTATTAATCGTTCATTATTTTCAGGAACATTACGAATAACAGGACTCCGATAACATTGTTTATTTTCTTCCATCAAACGACCTTACCTCCAGCACTCCATCAATATAGGAAATAGAAAAAGTATCATGTTCTTTTGGTAAAGCACGTGTGAGTTTATATCCTAAAGAAATACGATGATACTTACGGTCAATGTTTTTTGTTCCAAGATTAAATCCATTAAAGCATATATTAACCACCGCCACTCCGGCTAACATTGTTTCGATATCTGCATCCATCTTACTATTCCAAATTAAATAGCCATATTGTCTTGCGCCTTTTGTGATACGCATATTCATCAACATTATCCCCTTCTCGGGCATATTTTAGCACAGCAAAAGATTTAAATCAAGCTTTTTTAGGAAAAACGCAAATTTTCGTTAAAAATGATGGTATCAGCCATATTCCATCTAACTGTTACATTATTCCGTCCAGTCTTGAATCCGGTTTGTTTTGCGCTCTCGCTTGCTTTTCGTCTGCGTTTCGCTGTGCAGTGCTTGCAGCCGGATAGACAGTCTGAACTTGTCCGGCACAAAGATTACGCCATTCAGGGCAAGGGATTTTCCCAAACGGCAAAGGTCAGTGTTTCTTACTGAACGATGCCGGTCAGCCTTGTCATCAATGTTCTATTCACCCGTGTACTCACTGTAATGCACATGAATATTAAAAGATAAATACCGTAGATTTGCCCGTACCTCCTTTTTGATTTTCGATTGCAATTACTTTACAGTTCACTTTGTAACCTCCTTGTTCTTTTTTTCGTTGTTAATTCGGTTATGTATTCGTCTGCAAGGAGGAAAAATAGGCATAAAAAAGACCGTAAAATCTTTATTACATATAAAGATTTTACGGTCTATATATATGACTTTAGTTTGAGTCCGGGTGGCGAGACACCAATAAATTCTTATACTTATATAAAATAGGATGTCTGATTTCGAGAAATATAGGCGTTCCCGGTTCAAGTCCTTTTAGTCGAACGTTCTATTCAATTTTGTGCCCTAAAACTATCTTTTGAAATTTGCCACTAAAACAGCGAAAAACCCTTGATTCCTCATCAAGGGTTTTGGGCTTTCGTGCTTTATAGTCGCACAATCATGGAGGCACCACCCGGAATCGAACCGGGGAATAAAGGTTTTGCAGACCTCTGCCTTACCGCTTGGCTATGGTGCCGTATTCATTTTTACTAAAAAGAAAGGACGCTTAGTCGTTTAAGCGTCCTTGGAGCGGATTACGAGGCTCGAACTCGCTACCTCCACCTTGGCAAGGTGGCGCTCTACCAGATGAGCTAAATCCGCAAATCCATGGTGCCTCCGGTCGGAATCGAACCAACGACACGGGGATTTTCAGTCCCCTGCTCTACCGACTGAGCTACAGAGGCAAATGGCGACCTGGATGGGGTTCGAACCCACGACCTCTAGCGTGACAGGCTAGCGTTCTAACCAACTGAACTACCAGGCCACAATGGTGGGAACAACAGGGCTCGAACCTGTGACCCTCTGCTTGTAAGGCAGATGCTCTCCCAGCTGAGCTATGCTCCCATCTTTGTTAAACGCTGGCTTGCTATGCACTCACCGGCGACAAGCAATATATTATCATATAACAGCTTTTTTGTCAAGGCTTTTTTGAATAATTTATCAACTTTTTAATATCTTCGGTTGTGAAGGTGTATTCGCTGTTGCAGAAGTGGCATTGTACGGTTGTCGGTTCTAATTCGTCAGTCAACTTTTCAAGCTCCTCAGTCCCGAGGCTGATAAGCGCTTTCTCGGTGCGTTCACGCGAACAGCGGCACTTATACTCAGGCTTTTCGGTGTAAAGCACCTCTACCTCAAATCCCCTTAATGCGTCTTTTAGTATTTCCTCAATGTCCATACCGCCGTCAAGCAGGGTAGTGACGGGTTTTGCCGCTTTGATGTTGCTTTCAAGACGGTCTATGACTGCGTCGTCGGCACCCGGAAGGAGTTGGATTATATATCCGCCCGCTTTTTTAACCGTCAGATCAGGATTTACAAGAACGCCGAGGGCGCAAACGGTGGGTATCTGCTCGCTCATAGCATAATACGCCGTTATATCTTCTGCTATTTCGCCCGAAACGAGGGGTACATACCCGTTGTACGGTTCCTTTAAGCCGAGGTCCTTTATCACGTACAGACTGCCCGTTTTACCGACAGCCCCCGATACGTCCAGCTTTCCGTTTTCTTTTAACGGAATTTCAACAACGGGATTTACGGCATATCCGCGCACATTACCCTTGGAGTCCGCCGCCGCTATAAGCGAGCCGACTGGTCCGTCGCCTGCGATCTTCAATGTTATTGTATCATCCGCTCCCTTTAATGCGTGACCCATCATCGAAGCCGCGGTAAGCAGCCGTCCGAGAGCTGCCGTTACAACCGCAGATGTTTTGTGTATTTGCTCTGCGCGGGCTATTATGTCGGTGCTGTCGATCGCAGAAGCCATCACGGCACCGTCACCCGTTATACATCTTATTAATTTGCTCATTCAAATATTACTCCGTTTTCTTTGCTACATATATTGCGCGCTCTGTATCGGCTTTCGGGGCGTCCTCGGTCATATCCGCATAGACCGCCTGAATTTCAAACCCCGCCGCGCGCAGAGCCTTTTGAATTTCCGCGTCCGTATACGCGCGCTCGCAGAAATCCTCGCTTTTGCGCTCATACAAATCGCCGTTTTCTATAAAGAAATCAAGCGATATTTCGGTTGTCAGATCTTCCTCATAAAAACTGTTCTGCCAAACGCAAAAAACGCCGTTTTGCTCTAACACAAAAGTGTTATCGCCCAAAATCTCTCTATGCTTATACACCGTGTTTACGTCAAATATAAAAAGACGGTCTTTTTCGAGAAACAGTGAAATCCGATCAAGCGCACGGCAAAAATCGCCGTAGTCGGTAATGTGGTTAAGACTGTCAAGACAGCATACAGCGCCGTCCACCGTGCCGTAAAGGTCAAGCTCCTGCGCTTTTTGGTGCAAGAACAAAACGTCGGTGCCGAGCCTTTCAGAATTTTCCCTTGCGGCGGTAAGCATTTCTTCCGACGCGTCGGCGCCTATGACCTCAACGCCTATTTTCGCAAACTCGTTTGAAAAGCCTCCCGTTCCGCAGGCAATGTCAAGCAAGAGGGTAGGTATTCTGTCGTGCTTTTTGAAAAGACGGCAGAGGTATGCAGTGCGCTTTCGGTAATCAACGTCGCTCATAAGGCGGTCATAAACCGAGGCAAATTCGCTGTAATCGCTCATTTTGTTTTCAGCCTTTCAAAAACCATAGCGTACCCGTCGTTTATAGAACGGTTCACGCGGCTTATCGTAGCCGTGCTGGCGCCTGTTTTCTCAACAATTTCGTTGTAGACCTTTTTTTCTGCAAGCATTTTTGCGACCTCAAAACGCTGGGCTATTGCCTGTATCTCTTTTTCGGTGCAGGCGTCGCCGAAGAACTTGTAACACTCATCAATGTTTTTCAGCGTCAAAACCGCTTCAAAAAGATGATCGATTGAAATATCCTTTTTCACTGACATCAATCCTTTCAACGCAATTTTAGCACATTAAACCGTTAAAGTCAATCGAAAACAACAATCACACAGGCGATCCGCACTTGCCGTAATGTCGGTAGATTATATAAATCAAAAACCACCGAGTCAATCGGTGGTTCTGACCTTAATCGTATAAACTCAATTTTTTCATTTTCTGCGAAGCACCACCAAAATCAGCGTATTAATTAATAATTTTCGGCTTTTATTTGGAAATACGACTGCGGGTGGTTGCAGACGGGGCAGACAAGCGGAGCATTTTTACCGATTACAATATGGCCGCAGTTTCTGCACTGCCATATCATATCGTTCTCTCTTGAAAATACTATTCCTTCTTTTACGTTTGAAAGGAGTTTTCTGTATCTTTCCTCGTGTTGCTTTTCAACGTTGCCGACCAATTCAAAGTGTTCCGCTATTTCGTCAAATCCCTCGGCTCTGGCTTCTTCTGCCATTCGTTTATACATTTCGGTCCATTCAAACATTTCGCCCTCTGCGGCGTCTTCAAGATTGACCTTTGTGTCGGGAACAGAACCGTCGTGCAGATATTTAAACCATATTTTAGCGTGTTCAAGCTCGTTGTCCGAGGTTTCCTGAAACAGTTCGGCTATCTGCATATAGCCGTCCTTGCGAGCTTTACTTGCATAGTATCTGTATTTGTTGGTTGCCTGACATTCGCCCGAAAAGGCGTCGCGCAGGTTTTGTTCTGTTTTGGTGCCTGTTAAAGATTTCATACTCATTACTCCTTTTCTTTTAATATATGCCGCCCGCGGCGTATTAATCGGCGATCCCCGCCATTTTTTTAAATTCTTCCTCATCTATTACGGGAACGCCGAGGCTGTTTGCCTTGTCGAGCTTGCTGCCCGCTTCCTCTCCCGCAAGGACATAGCTTGTCTTTTTTGATACCGAGGAGGAGGTTTTGCCGCCCAAGTTTTCTATTATTGCCGACGCTTCATTTCTTGAATAGGTGGGCAATGTGCCTGTAAGGACAAAGGTAAGACCCTTGAACTTTGAATCGGTCACGGTATTCAGTGAGCGCATATTAACGCCCGCCGCTTTAAGGCGTTCTATCATGTTGTGGGTTTCTGGCAGCGAGAAAAATTCCGCCGCCGCGTCTGCCAATATATCGCCGAAGCCGTCTATCGCCGAGTAATCCTCCTTGCTTGCCGACAAAACGGCGTCAATATCCCCGAAATTGTCCGAGATCAGTTTTGCCGCCTTTGCGCCTATGTGGCGTATGCCGAATGCGAAAATCAGTTTTGAAAGGTCGTTTTGCTTTGATTTTTCAATCGCATTTATAAGGTTTGAAGCGGATTTTTCGCCGATACGCTCCAACCTTTCTATTTCCTCGGCTTTAAGGGTGTAAATATCGTCTATCGCTTTTATCAGTCCGCCGTCAATCAGCTGTTCAAGCACGGCGGGACCTAACCCCTCAATATCCATAGCGTCGCGCGAGGTGAAGTGAATAAGGTGGCGCAGTATCTGTGCAGGGCAGTCGGCATTCGTGCAGCGGACTACCGCCTCGCCTTCTTCGCGTGAAACAGGCGAACCGCACGAAGGGCAGACCTCGGGCATTTTAAACGGAATTGCATTTTCGCCGTGTTTTGACACCGACAAGACCTCGGGTATTATGTCGCCCGCTTTCCTAACCACAATCGTGTCGCCTATGCAAATGCCTTTTGACAGAATAAAGTCCTCATTGTGAAGCGTTGCTCGGCTTACGGTGGTGCCTGCAAGCTGAATCGGGTCAAATTCCGCCGTCGGTGTGAGCGCTCCCGTTCTGCCGACGTTGATTTCTATATTTTTAAGAACCGTTTGCTTTTCTTCGGGGGGATATTTGTAAGCCGCCGCCCATTTCGGAAATTTAGAGGTGCTTCCCAGCTCGTCGCGGTAGGCAAGGTTGTCAACCTTTATGACCGCGCCGTCAATATCAAAGGGAAGGGAACCCCTGCTGTCGCCGATCCGCTTTACCTCGTCAATTGCTTCTTCGACCGTTAAACACCGTTTATATGACGGTAAAGTGTGAAAACCGAGTGATTTAACAAAATCAAGCGTTTCGATATGCGATGAAAAACGTTTGTCGGTTATCCTTTGAATGTTAAATACGAATATATCAAGACCGCGTTCGGCTGTTATCTTGGCGTTCTTTTGGCGCAGCGCGCCCGCGGCGGCATTGCGCGGATTTTTGGCGGGCTTTTCGCCGTTAAGCTCCTGCTTTTCAACAAGGCGGATAAAGCTGTCGCGCGGCATATAAACCTCGCCCCTTACTTCAAGCTCGCCGTTAAAACTAATTGCCTTGGGTATGCTTTTTATCTGCAACAGATTAGCCGTTACGTCTTCGCCCGTAACGCCGTCCCCGCGGGTGGAACCCCTGAAAAACAGTCCGTCCTTATATTCAAGAGACACCGAAAGGCCGTCTATTTTAGGCTCGACCGAAAAGGCGGTTTTTGAAGTATCTATCTTGTCTGCAAACGAGCGCAGTTCGTCAAAACTGAAAACGTCCTGCAAGCTCTCCATCTTAACCGAATGTTCAACGGGGGAAAACAGCTTTAAAGCCGCGCCTCCGACCATTTTAGTCGGGGAATCCTCTTTTGCGAACTGCGGATATTCTTTTTCAAGGTCTTCAAGCTCGCGCATCATAGCGTCATACTCAAAATCTTCTATTTCGGGCGAATCTTCAAGATAGTATTTTCTGTTGTGGTATTTGAGTGTTTCGCTCAGCTCCGATATTTTCTTTTCAACCTGTTTTAAGTCCAACTTGAAAATCCTTTCTGTTTTTAATTTGTCGCGCCGTAGTCGTTTATAAGTCCGGCGACATCGCTTGCGGGCGTTTCTATAACGTTTGTGAACGCGTCGGGCGCCGCGCCTACTATCACGGTCTGCGCCGCAACGGCACTTGTGGAAACCGAAAAGGTATCGGTATATCCCGCAAATAAAATATTTGCATTTATCTTCATTTTAATCATAACCCTGTGAAGAACCTGATTCATACCCGCGTCGGTAAACTCGTTCTCAAAGTCGGCAAAGGCAGTGGTTGTTATCTGAACCTTAAATTTCACTTTCGGACCGAGCCCCATAGTATATTCGCTGCCGAAAAAAGTGCCTACGGGTATACGCACGCTGTAATTCTCGCCCTTTGCCACAAGCTCAGGCACCTTGGTGGAGATCAGGCTTTTGAGCAGATTCATCTTAACTATATTTACTTCAAGGCTTGTAACGTTGCCCTCGTCATTTCTTGACAGCTTTATAATGTCGTCATAGGAAATATTGTTGTCGGAAAGTATTTCAACAACGGCGTTGTTAGCGGCGTTAAGCATTACCGTTTCCGCAACGCTCCTCGCATACACAAACACAACGCTGCGCATACGGAAAAACGCTGCGCCGAGAATTATAGAAATGATAAGTAGGAACGAAATCGGTAAAACAGCCGATTTTCGGTTATATCTGCGATTTTTTATAATCACCACCCGCTTTCGTACTATATTTTACGAAAAAGCGGGATTTTTTGTTAATGTCAATTATATCACATTTTAAACTATTATTCCATAAAAAATTAAATTCGGTCTTTAACAGCAACCCGAATTGTGGTATACTCTTAGTGTTGACAGGTTTAAATAAAGAGGTGATAGGTGTGAAACGGTTTAATTCCGACAGTCCCGAGGCTACCGAGAAGATAGGCGAGCAGTTGGCGGACTCTCTTTCGGGCGGCGAGGTTATAGCATACAGAGGCGATCTCGGAATGGGCAAGACCTGTTTTACAAGGGGACTTGCGCGCGGACTCGGCTATAAAGGCGAGGTTACATCGCCCACTTTCGCACTTATAAACGAATATATCGGCGGCAGACTGCCGCTTTACCATTATGATATGTACCGCGTCGGCGGTTGGGAAGACCTTTATTCCACGGGATTTTTTGATTACATAGAGTGCGGCGGAGTGATAGCCGCCGAGTGGAGTGAGAATATCGAGGGCGCCTTGCCCGAAAACACCGTTTATGTTGAGTTTAAGTCTTTGGGTGAGAATTCAAGGGAAATAACTGTTTGGAGGAAGTGCGAACAATGAAGATACTTGCTGTTGAGTGCTCCGCGTCTCCTGCGTCGGCGGCGATTATCGAAAGCGGCAAAATAATCGCAAACGCGTATACAAACGTCAAGCTGACACATTCGCAGACGCTTATGCCGATGATAAGCTCTGTCTTAAATTCATCACTTACCGATATAAATGATATTGACGGATTTGCGGTGAGCGCGGGTCCCGGCTCATTTACGGGAATAAGAATAGGAATAAGCGCCGTTAAAGGACTTGCCGCTCCCGAAAAAAAGCCCTGCGCCGCGGTGTCAACGCTTAGAAGTATGGCGGAAAACTGCCGTTTTACCGATTGCGTTGTCTGCGCCGTTATGGACGCAAGGTGCAATCAGGTATACAACGCGGTTTTTGATATAGACGGCGGCAAAATAACGAGAATTTGCGATGACAGGGCAATAATGTGCGGCGAACTTGAAAAAGAATTAAAAAATATGTCGCAAAATGAGGAAAAAGGTGTTATAATAGTCGGTGACGGTGCGGAAATGTTTTACGAATACGTAAAAGATATGCCGAATGTGCGGCTTGCCGATGAAAATATGCGCTATCAGAATGCGGTGAGCGTCGGTATCGCCGCTGAGGAAATGTTTAACTCCGGCGGTACCGTACAGTCGGACAGGCTCCTGCCTGTGTATTTACGTCTTCCGCAGGCTGAAAGGGAATTGAAATTAAAAAGGGGTAAAAACGTATGAAAGTTGCGATAGGTTGCGACCACGGCGGTCTTGAACACAAAAATGCAATTGCCGAACATTTAAAGGAACGCGGTTTTGAAGTAAAGGACTTCGGCATTTACGAACAGGTATCTGTTGACTATCCGGACATTGCCGTAAAGGTATGCGAGAGCATAGTCTCGGGTGAAAACGAGCTTGGGATACTTGTGTGCGGAACGGGCATAGGTATGTCGATAGCCGCTAATAAGGTCAAGGGCATACGCGCCGCGGCGTGCAGCGAGCATTACTCCGCAAAATACACCCGTCTTCACAACAATTCAAACGTGCTTTGTCTCGGCGGACGCGTTATAGGCGTAGGCACCGCCTTGGAACTTGCTGATATTTTTGTCGATACGGAATTTGAGGGTGGCCGTCACCAGCGTCGCATTGACAAGATAGCTGATATAGAAAACAATTAATTTCGGAGGTTATTATTATGAACAAAAATGTATTCGTTATGGATCACCCGCTTATTCAGCATAAGCTCACCATTCTGCGTGATGAGAACACAGGTTCAAAGCAGTTCCGCGAGCTTGTAAGCGAAATTGCAATGCTTATGTGTTATGAATCGACGCGCGATCTTCCGCTTGAAGAGGTTGAGACCAAAACCCCCGTTTCGGTTGCCAAAACAAAGGTCCTTTCGGGACGTAAAATGGCGTTTGTGCCGATTTTAAGAGCGGGACTCGGAATGGTTGACGGTGTTTTGAGCCTTATACCCGCCGCCCGTGTGGGACACATCGGTATGTACCGCGACCCCGAAACACATACTCCTGTTGATTATTACTGCAAGCTGCCCGCCGACCTTGACGAGCGCGACGTTTTTGTTCTCGACCCGATGCTCGCAACAGGCGGAAGCGCAATCGACGCTGTTTCAAAAATCAAGGAATTTAATCCCAAGAGAATTAAGTTTATGTGCATAATCGCGGCGCCCGAGGGAATAGAAGCCTTTACAAAGGTTCACCCCGACGTACCCGTATACTGTGCGGGTCTTGACGATCATCTTAACGAGCATTGCTATATCGTTCCGGGTCTCGGCGACGCAGGCGACCGTATATTCGGAACAAAATAATTTCATAAAATAAAAGACGGTGCTGCTTCAATAATGAGGCAACACCGTTTAACATTATACGGTTTATTGTTTTTCCTGTAACCAAGATATAAGCGTGGCGGCGGTTTCTTTGAGCGATTCTATGCGGTCGTCGTGCATAAATTCAAGTATCAGGGTGTGGCTGCCCCCAAAGCAGGATAAATATTTTCTCCATATTTCAGTACCCTCTTTAAGAGGGTACTTTTTGTATTTGCTGTCCCAATGAAACACGTGTATATTTCTGGTGATTTCGGCGAGCGCCGAGGCGGATTTTATGTTGTATTCCTCGCTTTTGAATTGGTTGGGCTGCCAATACATTCTGAGAAAAGGACTGCCTACCTCGCTTATGTAACGTCTTGATACTTCGTAATCGTCGGTCAGCGTGAACGGGTGACATTCAAGGCATAACTGTATGCCGGCCTTTCCGGCAATTTCTGCCGTTTTGCGTCCTTGGTCTGCAAGCGCCGCGAACCCGTCGGAGCCGATTTCGGCTGAACCCTTTTCGCCGCACCATACACGTATACAATCGGTTCCGAGCAGGCTTGCCGCTTCAAGATATGGCTTTATATCTTCGGGGCTGTCTTTGCCTATGCGGTAATATGAGCCGTATGACGATATTAAAATTCCTTCTTCACGGCACATTTTATTTATTTCTTTCAGAACTGACGGATTGCCGCACGGAGCGTGAACGTCACTGCCCCATTCAATTGCGTCAAGGCGGCTTTCCTTTGCCGCCTTTATTATTTCATAAGCGGTGTTCGAGCGGAACGACACCGATGTTACTGCTGTTTTAAACATACATTACCTCTTATCTAGTGTGACAGGTTCACGCTAAGCCATTGTTTTAAGCATATTCGGGGTTACCTCATATAGCGGCTTTTCGCCGTCTGCTATTCTTAAATACTCCTCGTACATATATCTTGCCATACGCTGAGGCTCGTTACCGCAGCTTCCCGCGAAATGCGGCGTTAAAAACACATTAGGCATTTTGAAGAACGGGTGGTCGGGTTTCGGCGGTTCTGGATCGGTGACGTCAAGGACGGCTGTTCTGTCAGCCTGTTCTGAAAGCGCTTTTACAAGATCTTGTTCAACTACCTGCGCACCGCGCCCCGTGTTGATAAATACGGCGTTCGGTTTCATACGGCTGAAAAGTCCGTAATTCAGTATGCCCTGTGTTTGCTTATTGTTGGCAAGATGATTGGAAATTGTGTCGCACTCCGAAAACAGCGTTTCAAGCGAACACAGCCGCACACCGAGCTTTTCGGCTGTTTCGGCGGGCAGAAACGGGTCGAAAACAAATATTTCGTTTTCCTCGGCTGAGAGCAGTTCTATAACCCGTCTTCCTATCGCTCCTGCACCTATAATTCCTATTTTTGCCCCTATATTGCCCGGATATAGGTTTACTTCGCCGCGCGCAACGCTGTCTTCGCCGTTTTTCGTGTGCATAATGTGCTGAAAAAAGCCTTTGTTAGCAAGCGTTATCTGCGCCGCAGTCACCTGCGCTACGGGAACGGCGTTTGCCGCCGCCGCGCTGAATATCCTGATACCGTTTTTAAAATATGCGTCGGCAAAGCCCTTTACGGAACCTGCGGCATAAAAGACGTATTTTAAATTCGGTAAATACTCCTTTATTTGCGAAACGCTGAGTGCGGGAAATCCCCAAGTTCCGAAAGCAAATACCGCATTTCTAAGCGTTTCCTTATTTTCTTTGAGCATATCCTCGGTAAACACGGCGCTTTTGTCAATGCCTGTTTCCGCCGACATACGGTTTAAAAGTTTTTCACCGTATACTTCTTTGATTTTTTCGGTAGTTCCCAAAAATACACAACTGCTATTCATAAAAATCACCTGAATTACTGTAATTTTTTCTGTAATCGGTCGGCGAAAGACCGACGCTTCTGCTGAAATAACGGGAAAAGTTGCTTAAATCGGAGAAACCCGTTTTGTAGCAAATTTCGCTCACGGGCAGGTCGGATTCGGCAAGCAGCTCTTTTGCCGCCGCTATACGGCACAGTATTTGATACTGCTTTATGCTGTAACCCGTTACCGATTTAAAACTGTGAGCAAGATAGTAGGTGCTTATATTGAGCCGCTTTGAAAGCTCGTCAAGCGTGAATGATGAAGCATAGTCGCGTTCAAGCATATTTTTCAGCGACGTTACGGATTCGTCAATACTGCTGTTAAGCGGCGGGAAAGCGTTTTTATTGTTGCGGTACAAGACCGTAAGTATGCTCTCAATATATAAATTTGCGGGACTGTCCTGATTTAGAGTATGCCGTATTTCATTGCAGAGCAGGTCAAACAGGGAATTAAGCTCTGATGTCAGCCCGTTTGCGTCAAAAACGTGGCTGAAAGAGGACGGACGGTTTGAAAAGACTGAAACAAGCCGAGTGTTTTTAATGCATTGCTGCGTCAGCTTGGGGTTAAGCGAAACCGTATACCGACGGTAAACGTCCCCCGTCGGGGTTATCGAATGGCTTTCAAGATTGCTTATAAAGATGACCGACGGCGAGGTTATTTCATACCGTTTGTCCGAAATATGAAGAAGCGCGCCGCCCTCCTTTATGTAAACAATCTGGTATGTATTGTGATAATGCAGGGAAGCGCCTGACAGCTCCTGCTTGTACGACGCGGCTTCAACACAGGGAGGATATGCCATACTGTACCTCCTTTTCAGCAAATTTTACATAATATTCGGCAATTATCCCATAACCGATTTTTATAATAGTATTATATAATGTATTTAGCGAAAAGTCTATCACGAATATTGCTTTTTATTTCTAAATTTAAAGCAATATATACATAATAAAGGGAGGAATTCAAATGGCAGGAAAATTTATAACGGATATTGACAGCTTCAACAGTATATGCGCCGAAAACGGCGTAAAACTGCCTGTCGGCGAAAATGCCGATGTTTTGAAGCAGAGCGTCGCCGTTGACGGCAAAAAGATACCCAACAGAATAGTTTATCAGGCTATGGAGGGGTGCGACGGCAATCCCGACGGAAGCGTAGGCGAGCTTACCGTCCGCCGCTATATGCGCTTTGCAAAGGGCGGCGCGGGGCTTATTTGGTTTGAGGCTACCGCAGTGAAAAAAGAGGGAAAAGCAAATCCGAGACAGATGTTTATAAGCGAGGAAAACGTTCAAAGCTATGCCGAGTTTGTAAAACAAATAAAGCAGACCTGCCTTGAAGAAAACGGTTACGAGCCGATAATCGTTATGCAGCTTACCCATTCGGGAAGATACAGCAAGCCGAACGGCTATCCCGAACCGATAATCGCATATAACAATCCTGTTTATGAAGAAGAACCTATTGACGCTTCAAGGATTATAACCGACGATGAGCTTGACAGTCTTCAAGACTGCTACGTTAAAAGCGCGTTGTTGGCAAAACAGGCAGGCTTTGACGGCGTGGATATTAAATCGTGCCACCGATATTTGTTAAGCGAATTACTTTCGGCATACACAAGAGAGGGAAAGTACGGCGGCAGTTATGAAAACAGGACAAGAATGTTAAGGGAGACTGTTGCTAAGGTAAAAAAAGCGGTGGGCGATGGGTTTATCGTCACGGTGAGAATGAACGCCTATGACGGAGTTGAGTATCCATACGGCTTCGGAACCGTTCAAGACGGAGGATTAACACCCTGCTTTGACGAGGCAAAACGGCTTGTAAACGACCTGTACGGCTTGGGTGTTCGCCTTGTTGATATAACGATGGGCAACCCTTATGTTAATCCTCACGTGAACCGACCTGCTGTCAGCGGTGTGCCTTATGCGGTTGACGAAGCGCCGATAGTCGGCGTTGAACGTATGTTAAAGGGAACAAGGGATATTAAAGCGGCGGTTCCGCAAATGCTTATCGTTTGTTCGGGAATTACCTACCTCGGCGCGCAGTCGCGCTATGTTACGGCTGAATGTATAAACAAAGGCTGGTTTGATTTTGCGGGATACGGCAGAATGACTCTTGCCAATCCCGATATAGCAAAGGATATTATGACCGACAGACCCTCAAAGCATCTTTGCGTTACGTGCAGTAAATGCACGCATATAATGCGCGCTGGTATGACGCCTGGCTGCGCGGTGTTTGACAGGGAAGTTTACGGCAATTTATTAAAAAACGGAGGTAAACAGGTATGAAAAGCGCAATAGTTACGGGCGCGGCAGGCGGTATCGGCTTCGCGACGGTTAAAAAACTTTCGGCAGAGGGATTTGCCGTTCTCGGTCTTGATATATTGGACGGCGAAAAGGTTGATTACAGCGGTATAGAAAACGCGCACTATTTTAAATGCGATATATCAAATTCTAATTGCCGCGCGGCGGCGCTTGAAAAGGCAAAGGAGCTTTTCGGCACGGTTGAAGTTTTGGTAAATGTTGCGGGAGTTGCGCCGAGAGTGCGCGCCGACCTCCTTGAAATGACCGAGGAAAGCTATGACCGCGTTATGGGTATCAACACAAAGGCGACTATGTTTTTGACCCAGCTTTTCGCAAGATATATGGTGGAAAATAAAATCAAGGGATATATAGTTAATATATCGTCTATGTCGGCATATACAAGCTCGGTAAGCAGGGGAGAATACTGCATTTCCAAGGCGGGTGTTTCAATGATAACCACCCTCTTTGCCGACCGCCTTGCCGAATACGGTATAACCGTCAACGAGATAAGACCGGGTATAATACACACGGGTATGACTGATACTGTAAAGCAAAAATACGATGCCCTGATAGCTGACGGTCTTCTTCCGATTGCCCGTTGGGGACAGCCTGAGGACATTGCAAATGCAGTTTATGTGCTTTGCAGCGGTCAGCTCGGATATACAACGGGTCAGTCTATTGACGTTGACGGGGGATTTCATATCAGGAGACTTTAAATATGAAAAACGGTATTCAGATTTTCGGAAACAGAAAAGTTAAAACCGTAACGCTTTCTGCGGCTGTCATAGGTACGGGCGCGGCAGGATACAGCGCCGCATTGAACCTGTACGAAAACGGCGTGACGGATATTGCCGTAATAACCGAGGGGGTCAATATGGGCACCTCGCGCAATACGGGCTCCGATAAGCAGACCTATTATAAACTTAATCTGAGCGGCGACTGCGCCGACAGTCCGCACGATATGGCAAAGGATCTTTTTTCATACGGCTGTGTTGACGGGGATAACGCGCTTGCCGAAGCGGCGTTGTCGGTTCCTTGCTTTATAAGGCTTTGTATGCTCGGCGTGCCGTTCCCGACAAACAGCTACGGCGAGTTTGTCGGCTATAAGACCGACCACGATCCGCGTACCAGAGCCACATCGGCAGGTCCGCTGACCTCAAAACTTATGACAGAGTGTCTGCAACGTGCTGTCAGCGAAAAGTGTATAAGGATAATTGACGGCGAACTGCTGGTATCCGTCGTAAAGGACGGCGATACCGCGGTCGGCTTTATAACCCTTAACCGCAAGGCTCAAAACGATGATGAAACATTTACGCTTTATAACTGCGCAAATATAATAATGGCTACGGGCGGTCCTGCCGGGATATATAACGATACGGTTTATCCTCTCGGTCATACGGGAAGCAACGGCGTTGCGTTTGAAGCGGGTGCGGCAGGCAAAAACCTAACCGAATGGCAGTACGGACTCGCCTCAATAAATCCGCGGTGGAATGTTTCTGGAACATATATGCAGGTTCTTCCGAAATTTGTCTCGGTCGATTGTGACGGGAACGAATATGAGTTCCTCGATACATATTTTAAAGACGAGGGCAAAATGCTTGATATGGTCTTTAAAAAAGGCTATGAATGGCCGTTTGACAGCCGCAAGGCGCTCAACGGTTCTTCGGTTGTTGACCTGCTTGTTTATATTGAGAAAAATATGCTCGGCAGACGGGTATATCTTGATTTTAGGGAAAACCCGTTAAATCTTGAAGAACTTGACTATTCAAAGCTCGGAAATGAGGCGTATGAATATCTGAAAAACGCCGACGCGTGCTTCGGCAAGCCGATAGACCGTCTGCTTTATATGAATTCACCCGCTTATGACCTTTATCTGTCAAAGGGTGTTGACCTTAAAAAGGAAAGACTTGAAATTTCACTTTGTTCACAGCATAATAACGGCGGAATAGACGTTGATATGTGGTGGCAAAGCTCGGTTAAGGGACTGTTTGTAATAGGCGAGGCGGCAGGTACACACGGAATTTACCGACCCGGCGGAAGCGCGCTTAACGCAGGTCAGGTCGGCGCCGCAAGAGCCGCGCTTTATATAAGCCGCAGCACTTCTCCCGAAACGGATTGCGAGAAATTTGCGGCGGTTTCGCAGAAATACATAGACGGGGTGTTTGAATTTGCCGACGGCATACTGTCCGACAGTTCAAATGTAAAACAAATACGTGCGCAAAGCACCGCCGATATGGATAAATTTGCGGGCGCCATAAGGAAAGCCGAGCTGCTGTCTGATTTCAGGCTCCGCCTTGCAAAATCGGTTAAAAACGCCTGTGCAATTATCAAAATTAAAGATAAAAGCGAGCTGTTTTCAGCTTTTAAAGCAAGAGAAATGCTCATAAGCCAGCTTGTTTATGTTTCCGCAATGGAAAGCTATACCGAAAACGGCGGTAAAACGCGCGGTTCAGCGCTCTATTATTCGGAAAACGGCGAAAAGCCCGACGGTATTGACGAAATTTTCCGCTTTGAAGCAGACGATGGCTCACAAAACGGCAAAGTACAGCTTGTAAGGTATAATAACGGCGAGTGCGAAATCAGTATAAGGTCGGTTCGCCCATTGCCCGAGGGCGGCGGATTTTTTGAAAACGTCTGGCGCGAATACCGCGAAATTAACGGAATTAAATAATATTAAAGATTGAACCCGATTTTATCGGGTTCAATCTTTTTTGCGCTCTTTTTTCGGCAGGGTGAGGGTTATTTCGGTTTTCTCATCGCCGCTTTTGATGTCGGTTATGCCGTAGCTTTCGCCGAAAAGCAGTATCGTTCTCAACTGAACGTTTTGCAGTCCCACGTGTCCGCGCGGAACGTCTCTGTTTGTTTTAAGCGAATTTAACAGTTCTTCAACCGTTTCCTTTTCAATGGGTCTGCCGTTGTTGGCAATTTTTATTATCAGGTTTTGCTGTGTTTCCGAAATGCCTATTTGTATCCATTGGTCGGTTCTGCGCGGGTGAAAACCGTGCGAAAATATATTTTCAAGTATAGGTTGAAGCGTGAATTTTAAAAGCAGATAATTCTCTGTCTGCGGTTCAACGTCCCAATAGACCTCAAAACGGTTTTTATACCTGTTTTGCATAAGCTGTAAATAACATTTCGACAGTTCTATTTCGCCCTTTACCGTGCTGAAAATATCATTCTGGCGGACGCTTTGGTTAATTATCGTCGACAGCAGAACAAGGCTGTTTTCTATCGGATTGTTCATACCGAGCTGCTCAACTGAAACCTGTTTTACGTTTTCAAGCGTGTTCATAACAAAATGCGGACTTATCTGCATTTGCAGAACCTGCGTTTGCGCCTGTTGCAGTTTGGTTATGTTTTCCTCTAACCTTTCGGAAAGCTGTTCGTTGTGTTTAAGCGTTGCTTCTATATTGTCGTTTATAAACTTTACGTCGTTTTCGTACTCGCCCATATTGTACGGCAGATGGTATCTGAATGTTTCAACGATATTTTTTATCGGTTCATACGTTTTTTTGATAAAGTAAAACGTAACGATTATCGCAAACATTAAGAACATAATGCCGACAAGCACCGTGCCCATAGCCGACCAGAAATAGTCCGAAAAATAGCGGGATTTCGGGATAACGGTAAACATCTTCATATCGGAAAAGTTGTCCTGGGATACGGAGACATAGTAGCTGCTGTTTCTGAAAAACTCGCCGTTTTCATTGCCTGCTACGCTTTCCTTATCAATGCCGTAAAGGCTGTATAGGTTTTCCCCGATTTTGGTATGGTCCTTCGCGAGTATTACCGTGCCGTCATTTGCGGTCAGGTATCCGTCGTCGTCAAGCGTTACGTTCGCTATTGACCTTAAATCAAGATATATGCGTATGCTGAGATTGTTTTCGGGAGAGGTTTTTTCAAATCTCAGCCAATACGCATTGTTTACCCTGCACAGCACGACGTCGGCAGACATAAACGTTCCCGCGCTTACGGTTGACTCAATTCTCGCCTCGTTTGAAAATTGATTTATCGAAAAATCGTTGCTTGAAAGATTTATGCCCGCAATGTGTGAATTGGCACGCATTATCGCCGTTATGTTGTTTGAGTAGATGCGCTGCTGCCAGAGCTTTGCGCTTGTGTCAAGCTGATCGGTGGGAATGTATTGCAGCTCGGAAATATAGAACATATACTGCGTAAGCTGTTCAAAATAATCCGAGGTCTGCAAAAGCGACCTTGTCGAACGCCCCGTTTCAAAGGTTCTGATATTCCGCCTGATATTGAAGTTTGAAAATATTGCGATTGCCGCCGTAAGCAGGGACACCAAGACAAACAGCGAAAGGGAAGTGAACGCAAGTATCCTTTTGTAATACTGCTGTGATGATTTGCCCGATTGTTTTATACGCATAGCCAAGGCTCCTGTCAGTTTGTGTTCCTGTACTGCGTGGGAGACATACCCGCATAATTTCCGAATACCTTGCGGAAATAGGCAGGATAGTTATAACCCACCTTTTGGCATATTTCCTGAATACTGTCGTCTGTGGTCCTTAAAAGCTCCTTTGCTTTTTCCATTCTAAGTTTAAGCAGATATGATGAAAAATTCGCGGAAAGTTCCTTTTTAAACAGCTTGCCGAGGTGGCTCGGAGAAAGCCCCAAAGCGTCGGCAAGGGTGTAAAGAGAAAAATTGCTGTCCTGATAGTGCTGTTTTGAATACTGCACCGCGCGTTTGATATTAATGCTGTCGCTCTCGGTAACGGATATTCTGAAAGGCAGCTCGTTTATCGCCTTTTTGACCTCTTTAAAATCGCTTTTTTCGGTGATTTTGGGGTCTCTGTCTATCGGCATACCTAATGAGTTCAGGCAGCGGATAATGTTTTCATAAAGCGAAAACAGATTTTTCTGCTCATAGCGCGACGTTACCGTTTTCAGGTAGGCGGAGGATAGGTTGGCGTCGTCGATAATCTCAGAAAGATGCTCGCAGATAACAGCATACCGCCTGCCGTCTGCCCATACGTTTATGTTTTCAAAGCGTACCGTTCTGACGCTGAGCGCCAAGCCGAGATTTATATACGCCGATTTTACAAAATCTTCCGTTGCGGCGTCGGGAAGACTGTCCTTGCATACCGCAAGGAAAACAAACTGATTGTTGGATACATTGAGGAAAAATACGCTGTATTCGGGACAGTCAAACTCTCCGCAGTCGGCGGCAAACTGTTTCAACTTGTCTAAATCGGCGTCTGTTGCCTCAAAGTGATAATGTATCTCAAAAATACGGTACTGTGTAAGCGGTTTCGGCTTTAAATATTCAAATATGTGTACGGCATAGTCGGGCGATTCGCTGTCCTGATATATGCCTTTTAACGATTTTCGCAAAAGCTCCCAATTATGAAGCAGCTTTTGCGAAATTTCTATATCTATCTCAGCCTGAGATTTTATCCTTTCACAAACGGAATTTAAGTTGTCGATAAGCAGGGAGGATTTAAACGGCTTGCATATAAGAAAATCCACGTGGTGGTCAATAGCCGTCTTTGCGTATTCAAATTCCTGATACGCGGTTACAAGAATAATGTGCGTACCCAAGGCACTTTTTTGCAGATAATCGCTTGTTTCCGTCCAACTGCGCCCGGGCATACGGAAATCGGTGATAACTATGTCCACCGTGTGCGATGTGACATACTGATACAACTCGTCGCCGTCATAGAATATTCCGCAGATTTTTATATTGGGGCAGTTGTCCTCAATTATTCGTTTTATGCCCTCGCAGATCACAAAGTCGTCATCGGCAATTACAACGGAAAACATTCAATACTCCTCCTGCAATTATTCGCTATGTATATTATGTAGACATATTAACGACAAGTCAAGTAAAAATATGGTTAAATCACCGAAAAGTATGCGGTCAAACTCTTTTTTATACGTTTTCAATATGCACAAAGTCAACTATAATTATACTGTAAGAAAAGCACAAAAACCAAAAATATAAAAAGATTTGAAAGCGGTGTTGGAATGGTAAAAAACGTAAGACGGCATTTACTTTTAAAAGCGGTGTCTTTTACCGCTGTTTTAAGTGTAATTGCGGGAATGTTTGCGGCAAACCTTTGTGCGTCAGCCGCCGCATACAACGGAAAGGGAACCAAGAAGGACCCTTACCTTGTGCAAAATTTTGAACAGTTGCAGGGAATGAGGGACAATCTGTCCGCTCACTACAAGCTGGACAACACCATAGACTGTTCGGGCAAAACGCTCAGCCCCATAGGCAATCTTAACACCCCGTTTACGGGCAGTTTTACGTGCGACGCCGATTCGGACGGAACTCCGAAATATGCGATAATGAATTTGAGCGTGTCGGTAGCCTTCGGCAACTACGTAAAGAACAAATCAGGCTGGGAAGCGGGTCTGTTCGGCTGCACAAGCGGAGCGTCGATAACAAACATCGCGGTTATAAACTGCAATATATCGAGCGAGGTTTTGGGACTTAACCAGATGAATGCGGATTGGAGCCGCAACCCCGGTCAGGACGAGCAGGCAACGGCGGCGCTTATCGGTATTGCGAAGAAAACGACCGTAAAGGGCTGTATGTCTTCGGGAAATATCAATTCAAAGTCGAACCACTGCGGCGGACTGATAGGACGCGCAGACAACTGCGACATCAGCTATTCGTATTCCACCGCCACCGTCACTTCGAGCGGACTTTGGTGCCACGGCGGACTTATAGGAACGTTTGAAAGCGGTTCGGTTAAATTTTCTTATTCAACAGGCGCGGTCAAGTCTTTGGCTTCAAGCGTAGGCGGACTTATAGGTTCGGCTTCCGGAAGTATAAGCGACTGTTATTCGACGGGAAGTGTCGGAACGGGCGCAAGACCGCCTGAATACGGCTCTCTCTACGGTTTCGGCGATACAAGACCCGAACCGAAATCCTGCAAGAACAGCTTTGCCTTGGGTGCGGTAACGGGACTGTCGGACGCACCGACAGCGGCAACCAACGCCGACAACTGCTACATATTAAACAGCGCGGGCTGTGCGCAAAAGGGATTTCAGCCTGCTTCGCAGTCGGAGATAAACGCAAAGTTCGGTTCGCTTTCAGGCTGGAAGATGAACGGTTCTGCCCCGACGATAGCCGATATAGCGGTTATTTCGGATACTTCAAGATATACTCCGCGCCAGATAACCGATACGCCGACGGCGGAAAACAACAACACCGCAGGCGGTGACAGCGCTTCTCAGACGGACACCGAAAGTACAGCGGAAGAAACGGTTAAAATGACCGCCGCCGAGCTTACCGACGAGGTCAACAAGCTCGCTGAAAAGCTGATGAACAAAAACGAGCTTTCCGAAAAAGAGGCTTTCAGGGTGCTTGAACTCAAAAAGGTCTACGAGGATATGGACGAAAGCGAGCGCACTCAGGTGGAGTCGTTCACGGTCAAAAGTCTTGATATGCTTTATGAGGAATCGATAAACCGACTTATCGTGATACTCACAGAGGAAATAGAAAAACTCCCCGAACCCGATAAGGTAACGGCGGAAAATGCCGAACAGGTATTAAATGTATATGAAAAGTTCCAAAAACTTCCCGAGGACGTCCGAGAGAACTTTTCAAAGAAGAATTTGGATAAATTAGAGGCTTGCTACAAAAAGGCAAAGGAATTTGAGGGCGTTTCAATAGTCACCCAAAAGGTGTCAAACGGATTCGGCGCTCTTGAATGGACGCTCACGGCTCTGCTCGGACTGCTCAATCTTGCGGCGCTCGGCGGCGTGGGTTATATGGTATTCCTTAATGTAAAAACCTCTAAACAAATAAAAAAGCTGACCGCCGATTCCGACGCAGCGGATACAGAAAGCGAGGAATTTTCAACCGATGAATAACAGCACTTCTCCGCTTGTTAAGAGAAAGGGTAAATTTAAAAGGAATCTACCGTATTTCTTAATAGCGTTACCTTCAATCGTATATTTACTTATATTCAACTATGTTCCTATGTACGGCGTGATAATCGCATTTAAGGATTACAGCTATGCAAAGGGAATAATGGGAAGCCGCTGGGCGGGACTTAAACACTTTGAATACTTCTTTACTTCAAACGACGCGTTCAGGGTTCTCAGAAACACAATACTTTACAGCTTAGCCGACCTATTAATTATAGGATTGTTCGTTGCAATGCTTATGGCAATTCTTCTGTATGAGATAAACTCAAAAGCGTGCAACAAGATATACCAAACGGCAATATTGCTTCCGTTCTATCTTTCGTGGGTTGTTATTGCGGGTATAGTAACGCTGTTCCTTAACCATTCGAGCGGTTTTATAAATCAACTGCTGACAACGCTCGGATTTGAAAGAATACTGTGGTACACGCAGGCTAAATATTGGCCTTTCATACTTATAATCGCGAAAATGTGGCGTGAAGCGGGAATGGCGAGCCTATATTTCTATTCCGCAATAATCAGTATAGACACGGGACTTTTCGAGGCGGCTTCGCTTGACGGTGCCGGACGTTTGAAACAGATATGGTACGTAACGATACCCGAGCTTGCGCCTATGGCGTGTATGGTTCTTATTTCGAGGCTCGGCGGCATACTTTCGTCGGAACTCGGACTGTTCTACAACGTAACGCTTGATAACGGATTGCTGTATCCCACGACCGACGTTTTGTCCACCTATCTTTACAGAGGACTTGCAAGCGGCAGTTTCAGCGCAACCGCGGCTGTCGGACTGTTTACATCGGTAGTCGGTATAGCTATGACGCTTATCACCAACGGAATAATCAAAAAAATCAATTCGGAAAACGCTTTGTATTAAGGGGGTGGGTAAATGAATAATAACAAAGGTCTTACGGTATTTGCCCACATCTTTTACATAATAGTTACGCTGTGCGTAGCGTTCCCGCTTTTCGCGGCGGTAATGGTTTCGTTCTCAACCGAAAAGGACGTTGTAACATACGGATTTCAGCTTATTCCGCGGCATTTTACAACCGCCGCCTACGATATGGTCTTTTCAAAGGCGGGCGGTGTTATAAGAGCGGTTATCGTAACGATAGTTTCGGCGCTTGCAAGCTCGGCTCTGCTGGTTCTGCTTACCGCTTCGTTCGCTTATGTATTGACGCAGCCGAAATTTGAATACCGCAAGCTGCTAACGGTATTCTTCCTTATTCCGATGTTCTTCAACGGCGGACTTATTCCTACATATATACTTGTAACTCAATATCTGCACATGGGCAATACATTCTTGGTTTACGTATTTTTAGGATTGTTCAATTTCGGAAACGTTCTGCTGTTGCGCGCGAGTTTCCAACAGGTTCCGAAAGAGCTTTTGGAATCGGCACAGATAGACGGAGCAAATCAGGTCATAGTTTTCTTTAAAATAATGATTCCGCTGAGCGCTTCAATGATTGCGATGATATTCTGTATGAACCTGTTGGGACGTTGGAACGACTTTCAGACGAGTCTTTACTATATAGATAACCCTAATCTGTATACAATACAGTATTTGCTGCAACTAACGCTGCAAGACGTGCAAACTACCAATCAGACTTATGCCGAGGTGGTAGGATACGAGATGCAGCCTTCGCTTACACTTCAATACGCGATGTCGATGGTTGCGGCGGTACCCGTATTTATAGCATTTCCGTTTATGCAAAAATATTTTTCAAAGGGCATAACAGTCGGCTCGGTCAAGGGCTGATATAAAAAGGAGGATATATATGTTAAAAAGATTATTGGCATTAGGTGTCGCCGGATTAATGGCGCTTACGTTTATAGGCTGCGGTTCTTCCAAGGCGGATACATCTAAAAAAGTAACGCTTACCTGGGTTATCAATCAGGAAAAGCAGAAAGACGCCGACTCGGTCGAAAAGGAAATAAACAAACTGCTTGAAACGCTTTTGCCGAATACACAGCTTGAAATAGTTCACGCGCCGAGTATGTTTGAAAAGTGGTCTATGTGGATGTCGGCAAAGCAAGCGTACGATATTGCTTATACAGGCTTCCAAACCGATATGCTCGCGCAGGTCTACGCAGACTCATACACCGAGCTTGACGATCTTGTAAAGGAATACGCTCCCAACATTGCAAAAGAGGAAAAGGAATTCCCCGCGGAATACGCTTCGGGACGTGTTGACGGTACGCTTTACGCTATTCCGAACGTTCAGTCAATAGTTCATCAGGCAAACTACCTGACGGTTGACGCCGAGCATTATAAATACTTCCCCGTTGACGAGTTCCTGACTGAAATGCATTCAAGCTCTAAAACGACCGATAAGGCTTATCAGCTGCTTGACGGATTTTTGTCAAAGCTCGCAGCCGCAGGCGTTTTCTCGGGCGGCGCTTACTCGGTAGACGTTCAGAACTTCTTTTTGAGCATTGTCTGCCGCGGATATGACTTTATAGGCACGTCAAAAGGCGGCGCTTGGCTCTGCTATGACGCGCTTGATAAGGACGCTAAAATTCAGAGCTTTGTGCAGACCGACGCTTATAAGCTCTGGCTTAAATGGGCGGCTCAGTGGTACGCAAAGGGTTACATAAGCGAGGATTATATCGTTTCAGGCTCTACGGGCAATATGGTTCTTGCGGGCAACGTTACCGAAAGCTGGGTAAACCTTGACGAAGAAAAGGGAATTAAATACGTTAAGAACACCGAAACAGGCGAAATTGCAAAATACAACCTTATAGTTGATTCTGAGGATAACCTTTATCAGGGCGCTACAATATTCGGTTCGGCAAAGACTTACGAGATAATACCGTACACAGCCGAAAATCCCGAACGCGCTATGATGCTGCTTGATCTTTTACATTCCGATAAGGGCGAAGACCTTTACAACCTTATCTGCTACGGATTTGAAAAGAACAGCGACTACGCTAAGGAATACGGCGTATGGCACTATGAGCTTAAAACCTCGGAAAATGACAGCAAGCCGATAGCTTACGGTAAGGATTATACAAACCAGCCCGATTCGTCAAGCGATTACGGTATCGCGCATTGGAGAATGGGCAACATATTCCACGCTTACCGCACCCCGAATATACTTGACGGTCAGGAAGAATGGGCTAAGAACTATCTTTCGGTTGAACGTCAGAAGCTCACAAAGACCAAATACTGCGGTTTCCAGGGCGATATGAGAGATTACTCATATAAGATTGCTCAGATAAGCTCCGCTATGAGCGAATATCATTCGGCTCTTATTTCGGGAACACTCAAAGATAAATACGAAACAACCTATAACACTATGATAAGCAAAATGGAAGCGGCAGGTATGAACGACCTTATCGCCGCTATTCAGAAACAGGCAGACGAATATATAAAATAGACGGAGGGGATCGTTTGAAAAAACTAATTTCTTCCTGCTTGGCACTTGCTGTTCTGGCTATTTGCTTTATACTGCCCGTATCAGCCGAGGGCGAGCCTGCGTTTTCAGTTTCGCAGGCTGTCGCCGTTTCAGGCTCCGCCGCAACGGTCACGGTTTCGGTAGATACCGCGGTCTACGATGTAAGCGGTCTGCGGTTCTATCTTGCTTATGACCCCGAAAAAATAGTGTTTGAAAATAAAAGCACCAAAATTTTTCAACCCGATATAAGCAAGGCGGAAACCAACAAGGGAAACGCGGAAAACGGGAAAATATATTTCACCTACGTCGGCTCTGTAAGCTCACCCATAAAAATCAAAGCGGGCAAAATAGCCTCATTTGATTTTACGGTAGTAACGTCAGAGACGGGCGCGGTGCCGATAGAGCTTGTAATTGAGGATTTCTATAACAAAAAACTTAAACAAATAGAAATTTCCTCAAAGCGGGTGAGCGGCGCCATACAGGTGACCGCGGGCGCAGTTTCCGAAACGGAAGCGCTTATTTCGGCTATCGGAACGGTGTCCTATCCGCAGAGTAACGAGGCGATACTCGCGGCGCGCAGAGCGTATAACCGTTTGACCGCCGCCGAGAAAAAGGCGGTCAGAAACGCCGATGTTCTCGCCGCCGCCGAGGCGCAGTACAGCAAACTGAAAATAGAATATGAAAACGCAGCCGCAAAAGCGGCGGCTGACGCTTTTCGGCAGGAATACGCACAAATTCTTTCTAAAAAAACTGCCTACGAGGGCGACGGTGCGCTCACCCTTGCAGACAAAGACGCTATCGAAAAGGCTATTGAGTCCTACAACTCCCTTGCGTCTGCCGCGCGTATCAGGCTGAATGATGAAATAAATCATTTGAACGCATTAAAAAACTATCTTCCTATTTTGGAAAGCATAGCGCAGGCGGAGGACACGTGGAAGATCTTTAACGAGAATTACAGTTATTATTACGGACTTACCGTTGATAACGTAACGACGGGCGATCTTATGGGTCTGGGTCAGGCAAAACAGCTTATTGAGAATATGAAAAGCACGTTTGACGATATATCCGATTGGGTAGAAAAGAAAACGGGAGCGACCTATATTCACATCAAGGCGCTGTATGACCGCGCGCTTGAACTCAATATGTACGAAAACGCCGAATCGACCAAGCAGTACCTTTCGTTTATGGACGAGTACGGCAAATGGCTCACGGTGAACAAATCGGACGTTACAAAAGAGGACGAAGTAACTTTAAGCCTTGCAAAACAAGCGTATGAGCTTGTAAGCGACGAAGCAAGGGCGCTTATAGGCGAAAACTTCTACAAGCATATATGCGAGCTTCTTGACGCCGCAAAGGGTATGGATTACGAAACCGACACGGTAACCGAAACCGTAACGGAGACCGTCACCGATACCGTTTATGTGGACAGAATAAAGAACGCCGCGTCCTCCGATACCGCTGACGCGAAAAGCGGCAAAACGCTGGTTCGTGTATCCCTTGATAAAGCAAACAACATACTTTGGATATTGCTTATATCCTTGGGAACACTCCTTATAATTCTTGCGGCGGCTTCTGCTATGCAGATAGTCCTGCGCAGGAAATTCAAAGCAGAACTTTCACTCTTATCTGATGAGGAGGTGAAGGAAATATGAAGACCGCTTTTTTAAAGGGACGTACAAAAACGGTGATTTCGCTTTTTGCGGTGCTTAGTCTGTGCGTCGGCGCTTGCTTCTGTTTCGGCTTTGAAAGCAGTGCGCTAAACGAATACAACGAGACCGCAGGCACGTTTGACGACTTTACCGAAGCCCGTATTAACTCGGATATTGAGGTAAAATACGGCGTAAACCCGTATATGCAGACCACAACCTTCACCCATTCGGGCGACAGCGCAACGATAGACACCAACGCTTATGTTGAATGGTCAACCGAATCGGATGTAGCATTTCTGTGCAAGAAGTATGAGGTCGGCGGAACGGGTAACGAAAATCAAATGACCTTTGAAACCTCGATAACCGCGCGTACCGACCCCGGCGGCGGACAGAATTTGTTTTCAACCGCTTCGGGAGGACTGCTCCTTACCGACAGCGATACCGACCCGTCGGCTCCGAGAATTTTTCTTCACCTGCGTGCAGGAATTGTTACCGTGGTCTACCGCTCGGCAAGCGGCGGCGGAATGGGCGTTATTTACGGAAGCGTAAACGCTGAATTGCCCATAAAGCTGAAAATCGTTAAGTCGGGCAAAAAATACACCTGTTCATACAAGGGAACCAATAACGGAAGCTACGTTACCCTCGGAACCGTGACAAGCGTTATGAACGGACCGCTCTATGCGGGCGTTGCGGCGCACTCGTCGGACAAGACGAGAAGTATCCGCTCGTCGTTCAAGGGCTGGTACGCGGTAGGACAGGGCACATACGATAATTCGGGCGACAGCGGCGATACGCCGTCAAAGGACGAATATCCCGATACAGGATATATCGACCCGTCTTACGATGAAGCGACAACGCTTTTGTATGAGAGCTTCTCCAAGGGAATACATACCGAGGGCGACGCCGCGGTAAGTACCCCTATATGGCAGAAGGTACATACGAATCAAATTAAAACGCTTGATAACGGCAACCGAGTTTGGTATATAGCGCAGGAAACGGGCAGCGCGTTCTTAGGGAACCAGTATTGGACGGACTACTCCGCCTCCGTAGACGTTAGCTTTACCGCCGAAATGCAGGCGCAGGACGACGACCAGTTTGTGTTCTGGGTAAGACGTAAGCAAATTGAAAACTCAGGTTACTACGGCAACGGCGTTGCGATAACCACCGACGCCAAGGTGGACGATAAAACGCAGACCGTAAGCTATGTTACTAAGCTGAGCGTTGTAAAGCAGTATGCCCAAAGGGCAACCCAATGGAGCGGTACAAAATGCTCCGCCGAGATACCGAACTTAATAGGCGACGGCAAGACCCACAACATCAAGGTCTACGCTGTGGACAATAAAATGCTGGTATACTTTGACGGCGAACTGTTGCTCGACTATACCGATACCGCAACAGACGGGCATATAAACCTGCGCGGCGGAATCGGGTTCTACACCAACGCAGTCGACGTCACGGTCGATAACATACTCGTAGAAAAGGTTGACGACGAGCTGGGCGGCGATTTTGATAACATAATCGGCAGCCGCTTTGGCGAGGATATACCCGAATACGTGTATAACTTCTACCGCGACCACGAAATAAAATACTTCAACAATGATAGCACGGCTGCTATCACGAAATAAGGAAAGCGAGGAATCAATTATGAAATCCAAATTATTTTTGAAAGCCTCATCGCTTGTATGCGCGCTTGCACTTTTGGTGACAGGCATACATACGGCGTTTGCGGCTGACAGGGACTACACTTTGAAAAAGGCGTTTACCATTGAAAATGCCGCGTCTGCAAATGCTGTAAAGCTTTATGAGGTACGCAATAATGCATTGGCTGGAACAGGCAATGTTACTGTTGAAGGTTCGTCTGTAAAGTATACCGCAACGCAGGATTATGTTTCTTTCTTGGGCGCTCTCACCGAGCTTGACGGCGTTGATTTAACAGCGTCTGATGTTGAGATTGATGAATGGTCTTACAAAATCGTTGGCACAGTACCTGCTGACATCTCAGACAATACCGTTCAGTTTGGTTATCTTAACGGTTGGACCGAAGTTGGTTCGTCGGTAACTAAAACTGACGAAGGATATTCTGTAACAAACGGGAATACAACATTTAGCACCGTACTTTCAAATGTACTTCTTGATGAATACGGTTATACATGTTTAAAGATAAATGGCTCTGGTTTTAGTTGGGCCGGAAATTTGAGAACTTCTGCAATAACCATAGCGGATGATAATGCAACAGTGAAGACAACTGTGGGGGCTAACCACAACGCCCCGAACGGTGTATTTTGGAAAGGTGCTCCCGAAGTTTTGGTAAGCTATGTAAATAACGGTGACGGATCTCACAAATATACCGTAAAAGCGGTTAATAGTTACACCAAGTCAGATGGTGTATATACTAAGGCTGAGGATAAAGTTTTAATATCTTTTGATGTAACAGACGGTTCTGCTCAGGATACAGGTCTTGTTTTGCTTGGAACAGGAAGATATTTTTCCAAAAAGGCTTCAAGCGTTGATTTTACCGATATAACGGTAAAATACAATAAGAATATTGACTATACCGCAGAGTGCGAGCAGTTCTTAACTGATAACTCGATAGTTGAAAAACTTTATAACGGAACCTTTGCTCCCACAAAGGACACAGCCGATACCTTAAAAGCACAGCTTAACACAGCTCTTTCACAGTACAAGGAATTTGAAGAAGATGAAAAGACTGTATTTGATAACAATTTCCCGAGCTTTGAGAGTAAAGTTTCCGCCGCTTTAAAGGAATGTAACAGAGCGGCATACGGTAAGTTCACCGCTGATTCGCAAGTAACCGTTACTGCCGATGAAATCACATCACTTGAAACAAAAGATTATGTTGAGATTCGCGGTAACAATTCTGCCACTGCGAAAACTATGTTTACTTCTTCGGGCAATACCGTAAAATACACAAACAGCCAGAATTATTCTATCGGTATAGGTGCAATTACAAACATTAACGGCGTCGATATGACAGCCGACAATGTCGCTGTAAAAGAGTGGTCTTATACTATTACGGCTGACGATTCCGATAAAGCTAAAATAGGTTTTTTGGAGTCTTGGAATTACATTAAAAGTGATGATGTTTATGTGCTTGGATTGGCTTCCAATACCAGTCAAGCAGACGGTTATACGGGCTTGAACATAGGAATTGCGGGCATAAAAACTGCATATTACGGGGGAAAAGCAACCTACAATTCTGAAACAAGCAGTTGGGATTATGAAAAGTTAGGACTGCCGGGATATATTTATAACAACAGTTATCAATATTATTGGTTAGGCGCTCCTAAATTCAATGTAGCTTACACCGTCAGCGGTGAAGGTGAGCATACTTATACTGTTTATGCAACTGATATATATACACTGACAGACGGTAATTATTCTAAGACAGATGATGTTTGCACTGTGAAAAAAGTTATAAAAGATAATAGCGAAGCTGCACTTGATTTCGTAATGATAGCTGGCGGCAGTTATCAAAGCAACAACAAAGATATGGTTATAAGCAACATCAATGTTAAATACACGATAGAAGAAGACATCACCGACCGGTGCGTAGCGGTTCTTGAAGCAGGCAACGGTATGATAGACCGTCTTGACGGTATTGTTACCAAAGCTAATGCCGATAAGGTTGCCGCCGACGTTGCAGAGTTAAAGGCAGCCTACGAGGGTGCAAGCGCAGAGGTTAAAAACGCTATTGACGCTAAATATGCAGACGTTGCGGCAAAGATAGCCTACGCAGAAAAGTATGCCTATGTTGCAGCAAATAAGGCAAGCCCCGAATTGAAAGGTATAAACATTAAAAAGGTTACGTCTGCTTCGGCTTCCGACCTTAGATTTGCGGTTGGCTATTCGGCAGACGACAACACCGATTACACAGTTGCGGGTTACGGCGCGGTAGTTGTTTTGAATCAGGCGCTTGAAGACAAGGACGCCGAGCTTACAAAGGATACCGCCGTTAAGTCGGGTATGGAAAATTACTTCTTTGACGTATACGAGGAGGTAACTGAAGTTCCTGTTGACAATCAAGGACAGTTCTATGTAACAATAACAGGTTCAAAGGGCAAGCCGGGTACGCTGATTGACTGCCGTCCGTATATTGTATACACCGACGGTGATAATAACGAATTTGTGCTTTATGCTTCAAACGACGATGCAGACAAGAATATATCAAACGGTCAGGCTTCAAAGTGCGGTATCTTCGCCGCAAGGGATCTGAGCAACGCTATGATCAATGTCCTCGGTGAATATGCTGTATATCCCGACGGATACACTAAGGAATCTTACGACGCTATTATAAGCAAGATAGGCAATGAGCCGACTACTTCTGCTGAGAAGAACGTTGTATTCCAATTCCTTTATGAAAACTGCGATGCATACGTAAAAGCATTAGGCTAAGGAGGTAAGGATAATGAAAAAATATATAAAACCCGAAGTTATCCTCACTATTTCCGAAACGGAAAAAGACTTATGTGATCTGACCACACCATCGGGCGTGGTGTGGGACGACACGATAATTGAGGAGTATTAAGCTCATTCGGCTGAGAGCCTCGGCTCAAAAGGCTCTCAGCCATTTCCCATTGTTTCAGAACGGAGGTTAAAAGATGAAAAAATGCGTGAAAAGCGGCGTTGCGTTATTGCTTGCCATTACGGTTATGTTTTCTGCCGCTTCGGCGCTTATCTCCCTTAAACTGTCTGCGTCTTCAAGCATAGACGGATACTATTTCGAGGAAGACTTTGCAGACGGCACACTTTCAAATTGGGAAACACCGCACAGCTCGGATACATACGCCGTGAAACAGCTTGACGGGGCTTATGCGTTTGCCTTTGACTACAAGAACAGCAAACAGGGTCAGCAGTATACATTAGTGCCGAAAAGCTCGGTTGTAAGTCAGGCTACGGTAGAGGAATTTGCCTTTACGGCAAAGTTTTCAAAGGCGCCGTCTTCACTTTACGGCGGACTTGAAATAGTATACGATTATACCGATAAGGATAACTATAAATTCGTTACAATAGGCGAGTTTAACAATAGCATTTTCCGCCGTTTTTGGGCGGTTAAGGACGGAACCGTCAGCACGGACAGCTCAGTCGGCGCGGTTGACTCGTCCTTGGGCAGTATAAACATAGATTTCACCGATTGGTTCACCGTCGGCGTAAGCTATGCTGACTCCAAGGCAAATATTACGGTCAAGCAGGGCGGAGAAAGCAAGTCGATTTCGGCTGCAACTTCATCAACCCCCGCAATGCTTTGCAACTACCGTCAGAACGGCAACGAAAGCTCGACTATGTATGTAAAGAACGCGAAGTTCTACTTCGGCGGATATTCCGATTATCTTGCAAAGCAGTACACCGATAAATATTCGGCTGTTCTTTCAAAGAGCCTGCAACAGATAACCGTTTCCGACGAAACACTTGTAAATGCCGCTCTTGACGACTATTCTCGTTTAAGCGCCGCATATCAGACATCTTATTACAGCTATATTGTGCGCCTTAACGGATTTAAGGAAAAGATAGACGCACTTAAAAACGGTACCGCGTTTGACGATAAGGACCCAACGCATCTTGCCAATTGGCAGGTATTAAAGGGTACTGTAAACGCTTCAAACTTTACGGTTGACGAAAACGGGGATATGACCCTTTCATCAAACGTAATGATTAAACTTGATCCCGCTTCGTATCTCGCCGAAAATCAGGTGGTTAAAAAATTCACCTATTCGGTCGAGTATTCATCGGGCAACAACGGCGGAAAGGGTATATTCTTTGTTTACGATTATACCGACGCCGACAATTATGCGTATAACACCATTTGGTACGATAAAACGCACGACGCTTTCTTTAATCAGTATTTCAAATGCACCGACGGTTCCGAAAAATCTACGGGAACGGGCTATGCAAACGAATTGAAGTCGATTGAAGGCAAACTTGATGTTGAAATTGATCTTACAAAGTCGGGTAAGTATATATACAAGGTAACCAATTCCGCCGAGGGGACTGTTTTCAGCCATACCGCCAATTCGGCAAGCGAGCTTAGAAATCTTATTCTTTACGCAAATACGCCTATAAAGATAAGCAACGTAAAAGCATACGCTTATGACGAAGACGATTTTACCGCCTTTGAAAAGGAAATAAAGCTGTTTAACAAAAACTATGCCGAGCTTTTAAATCTCACTTCGGCGCAGTTTACCAAAAACGCGCTTATGAAGGCGGATATTGAAAAGGCGATATACGATTATGAAAACAACCTCCAAGCGTATTCAAAAGAGGTTCTTAAAGAAAAGTATCAGCTTTTGAAGAATATGCTCGCCGCAATAGAGGGACTGTCGGGCGAATACGTTACCGCGCTCCCCGAATACATTGACGGCGCTTCGGGCAAATACTACAAATGGACCGACAGCTTTGACAACGGCATAGGCAAATGGGCAAACAGCGGAACAGGCGGCAACAATACAATAACCCCGTCGCCCTATATTTACGATATGAACGGCAACCCCGCTTTAATAGTCGGCAGTCACGGATTTGTTTATCCGAGCAGTTACACCGTTCCCGCCAAGGCTCAGCTTTCCGAGGTTAAGTTTAAGGTTAAATTAAACGGCACCGAAAAGTTCTACGAAAACAAGCCGCTTACAATAATGCTCAGCTTTGTTGACGAAAACAATTGGCAGGTTCTTGAAATATACAATTGGGCGGCAGGCCGCGCAGACCGCACTTCCTACCGCATTTCAAGCTGTGTTGACGGCACCTATTCGGGCGGTTACCACAACGGCAACAAGTGTCAGATAATCGACTTCTATTCCGATTATCTTGAAGTTACCGTTAAATACAGTGCTTCGGGACGCAGCGTCAGCGTTGAACTTACCGACGGCAAAAACACCGATACCTTCGGCACCTCTCTCACCGTTTCATACGGCAGGTTCGGACTTTGGGGACAAAACGGTTTCAACTGGCAGTATGACGACGTTGAAATCACCTATATCCCCGGTCAGTGGGAGGAAGACAGGAGCATAGAGTCGATTTATCCGTACTTTGCGGGCAACACCGAATACGGACCCGACGATGTTCTTACGATATACGGCGAAAATATCTACGACAATATCTCGCGTATAGAGTTCGTTCAGATACCCGACGCAGACTACAAAAATGCTCTGCTTTCGGCGGCGGGAACAGGCTCTTTCGGCGGTATAGACACGAAATTTTTGCCCGAAATAAGTTACAGCCACGATAAGCAGAAAAGCGGAAATTATATTTTTGCCGCTAACGAAGCCTATTGGGACGCTTCAAGGGCAGTTCGTCTTAAAATACAACAGCCGTCCAAAAACTCGGTAAAGGTCATTCTTCCGACAGTCGACGCTAACGGAGACAGCATAACGCAGGGAATATATGCCCTTAAACTCTGCGGAAACGACAGTTCGGGCAAAGACGACCTTATAATCTATATAAACAACCCCGAAATAGACTATGTTTACGGCGATGACGGCGACCACGCGACGCAGGGCGGAACGCTCCGCGTTATCGGCGAAAATATGGCTCTCGGTTATGATGAAATCGACCGCAAGGACTTTATTGAGGATTCCGACGAGGACATAGCCAAATACAACAAGGCTATTGCCGACGGAAAATACAAGGTCTATGTTAAGGTTGCAGGCAACGGATACAGCCGAGTTTTCTCAACCGTAAACAACGACGTTGAAATTCAGAGTATGAACGGTCTTACCGTGTCCTTGCCGAAGGATATTCCCCTCGGCGATTACGAGGTTACCGTGTTCAACGGCTACGGTGACGGCGGCTGCTGGTCGGCTCCCGTGAAAATGACGGTAGGCACAAATATACGTTCAACCTGGCCCGACGCCGTTTACGATATAACCAACTACGGCGCGGTATCATCAGACGCCGATCAGGATATAACGGGCATACTTATGGACGTTATTCAAATGGCTCTTGACAAGACCGACGGCGGTATTATCCGCATACCCGCAGGAAGATACAAGCTGATATACAGCATAGTTATCCCCGAGAAAATTCAGCTCGTGGGCGACGGCAGCGACAAAACCATACTTTATTGGGACCCGACTCAATGGAAGATAGGCGCCTGCCCGAGCTTCCTTATCGGTTTTGAAAAGAATATCGCTATCGAGGGAATAGGCTTCTACGGTACGAGAGGTCAGTGTATAATGCGCAGCTACGGCGGCAAAAACACCCAGAACTCAACCGACTATAACGAAAACGTTTATCTTAAAGACGTAAACATTCAGTTCCAGCCGCTTTTGGGCGTTGCGACAGGCGGTTCGGGCGTAGGCGTTCTTATCGGCAGCGAAGCGGAGGTTCAAAACCTTATACGCGCCGAATGTACGGGAACAGGCTCCTACGGATTGTTCGTTGAAAATCCCTACAATCTGCAAATGGACGGCGTTACGGTCTACCGCACGGTGACCAACTGTCCGCTGATATTCAGATGGGGTCAATACGTGCATATAAACGGGTGCAAAATTACCGACGAATGGCAGCACGGCAACATTAACAACGCCATAATTGAATACACCGAATTTGCGCGCACTACGCTCGGTTATCAGGGCGATAATGTCTATTATCACGGCAACACGATATATGACAGAACAGTAAACAACCGCGAACTGTTCGTTGCGGACGGCTCGCCAGCTTCAAGCTCCGGTAGTGCCAATGCGATAATAACCCTTGCAACACAGGAAGAATGTGCGCTTTACGGGTATACCTACGGCTACGCTTACCGCGTAATAAGCGGTTGGGGCGAACAGCACGATATGGTTCAGCTTTATGTAAGGAACGGTCAGGGCATAGGTCAGACAAGGCTTACAACAAGCTATATGACTAAAACCGCGCCCGACGGCACCCGCAACACCTATGTGACGGTCAGCGAACCGTTTACGGTAGCGCCTAATTCCAACTCGCGCGTAGTTGCGAGAACGCCGCGTGAAAATATGTATTTCAGTTATATGTATTACGAAAACGGTCTTGCAACGGGCTATTTCGGCGGCTTTGCGGATACGATCTACAACAAATGCTATTGGAACCACGTGACCGATATTTACTTTGATTCGTATAACTCGGATCTTAACTGGTATCTCTCTATGGTAAACGGTACGTTTGTTAAGGCGTATAATTTCCACGATATAGGCACAAGCGCTTGGAAGACCGATTACGGCTCTATCATATTCACTTCGCAGAACTCCCAGGCGTATTCGCCGACATCGTCTGTCCGTTTTTACGGAAACAGCCTTGACGGTTATCAGCTTTATATGAAATCGGCTTATTCCGAGGGCGTTCGCGATGTGGTAATACAAAACAACGAATGGGACGGCAGCTTTACCGCCGTAAACACACTCGGCAAGGCTGAATCGTGCGACGGAATATTTATCTATAAGAATATTCTTAACGATAACGAGAGATTCCTTTCAAACGTGTTAAGCGGAAACAACTCTGTCGGAAGTAAGCGTATTATTCATTACGTTTCGGGCGATAGGGACGGCTTCCAGATCGGCGACATAAACGGCGACGGAGCCATAACCATAAAAGATGTGACCCTGCTTAAATATTATCTTTCGGGCGAGCTTACCCTTGGTGAGGAACAGCTTGCGCGCGCCGATTTCTTTGCGGACGGCGAGATAAACCTTGCAGACGCTCTTGCAATACGCCACTACTGCGCTACGGGCGAGATATTAAAACCCGACGACGCAGATGACGACGAATGGTACGACGATATTCTCTAAACAAATGCCAAACGGCCATGGCGCCGTTTGGCATTATCAAAAGGGTGTAAAAAATGCTGAAAATTGATAAAGAAAAACTTGTTTCGGCTGTAAAGCCGTACGGGGAAACAGATAATTATGCGGACAGTATTTTCAATTTTAAAATAGCTCCCGAAAATACGGAAGGCTGCATAGAACTTGCGGACAAGGCGCTGTGTGAAGAAATACCGCTCTTAAAACTGTCCGACTACCGCGAGATTAAGAAAAACGGCAACCGCAGTAATTTTGAAAAAAAGTATTTTCAAAGGCGAAAAATGCTTTTGTCGCTCACTACGGGTGAAGTTGCAGACGGTTTTAAAGGCAAATATCTCCAAAAGGCTATGGATGTGCTGTGGAGCATACTTGAAGAAACAACTTGGGTGGTTCCCGCGCACAGGCAACCCGAAAACTATCCCGAATGTAAATGGTTGGACATATTCTCCGCCGCAACGGGAGGGGTAGTTGCCGCAGCATACTTTTTCCTTAAAGACGAAATAAAAAAGGAAATGCCCGAAGGCTTTTGCGAGCGCGTTTTATATGAACTGCGCCGCAGGGTAACCGAACCGTTTATGTCCGATTTTTCACCTTTACATTGCTGGAAAGGCACGGAGGGTTGGTACGTAAACAATTGGAATCCGTGGATAGTAAACAATGCTTTGACGGTTACAGTCCTTACCGAAAAGGATACCGAAACAAGGCGCAGAGCCGCGGCGTTTTCAGCGGATTATTTAAACCGCTATCTTAACTTCTGCTTTGAGGACGGAAGCTGCGTCGAGGGCGAAGCATATTTCTTTAAGGCAAACGCGAGCTTTTTTGATATTGCGGAGCTTTACTCAGAGCTTACAAACGGCGAATACAATATTATGGACGAACCGTATGTAAAAAAACTTATGGAATACCTGCCCAATATGTACGCGGGCAACAAACGGTATTTTACTATGAGCGACTGCGGAAGCAGTAAAGAAACGATGAATTCCGACGTTGTCAGGTTTCTTAAAAGAATGGCAAAAAGGCTTAACAGCAAAACGCTTGCCGCGCTTGTATATGACGCAGGCGGCGAAACGGAGTTCGCGTGCGGCGACCATACCACCGCGTACAGAAGCATACGCGACCTGTCGGTAAGCGATAAAATCGCCGACAAGGGCGGCGCCCTTACAGAGATTTATATGGACAGCGTTCAGATAATGACCCTGCGCAGGTGCGGCTGTACCGCTTTTTTCAAGGGCGGTAACAATAACGAACCGCACGGTCATAACGACTGCGGAGAGTTTCAGATCTACTATAAGGGCGAGCCGCTGTTTATAGATCCGGGAGTGGAGGTATATACTGCAGCGTCATTCAGCGAAAAGCGCCAATGGTGTTACAGCTCGCTTTATCATAACACACCCGTTCTTAACGGAACGGAACAGGTTGCGGGATATCAGGGCTCTCCCGATATACGTTACGCCGCAACCGAGGTAAAAGCCGACCTTGCGAGCGGACGTATGGAAATGGAGCTTGGCAGAGCGTATCCCGAAGACGCAAAAATTAAATCTGCAAAGCGTATTATGCAGTTGAACGACGGCGCATTTACCGTAAGCGACAGTTATTGCTTTGAGCAGTCCGGCAGATACGAATTTCACCTTATGACAACGGCGAAACCGCAGTTATCAAGCGGAGAAATGAACCTTCAAATCGGCGGTGATATTGTAAAATGCCTATTCAATCCCGACTATGAGGTTTGTATTGAGGAAATTCCCGTCAATGATGAGCGAATAAGCAGAATGTGGAATCAAAACGTCCTTTACTGCACCAAAATATCAGCATTTAAGCAGAGCGGCGAATTTTCATTTAGCGTAAATCTGTATAACACTTAAACTGTTCGGCAATAATTAAAATGTGAGTTATTTTAATTATCATTATGTTGCAAAAAAACTGATCAGGGAAGGAAAACTCAAAAGGTGGTACATTGCGGAGAATCACAACGGAATTTCTCCTGCTCTTGTGTTGGAGTTTGACGATGTACGCCACCCGTTTATGCCTATCAGGCAACATCGCTGGCACGAATATTTTGAAATTCTTGAACAAATGAAAGAATAAAATCAGCAGCTGCGCCCGCATATAACGCAACTGCTGATTTTATATTTTTTGTGTGTTGATATTAACAATTATTTATGTTAGAATATGGGATAGTATTATTTAAAAGGCGGTAAGCGTATATGAAAACTGTAATTTCGGTTATAGGCAAGGATACTGTGGGCATTATTTCAAAGGTCAGCGCCGTCTGCGCCGAATGTAATGCCAATATAATTGATATAACACAGTCGGTCTTGCAGGATATGTTTGTAATGGTGATGCTGACGGAAATTTCCGAGCTTAACTGCTCGTTCAGCGATTATTCCGACAAAATGAAAAAACTCGGCGAGGAAATAGGCACCGATATAAGGGTTATGCACGAGGACATTTTTAACTCGATGCACAGAATTTAGTGTGACTGCGCTTAATAAGGAGACTGCTTTTAATGCTTAATCTTAAAGACATAATGGAAACCATAAATATGATAGAGTCGGAAAATCTTGACATACGCACTATCACTATGGGAATTTCACTGCTTGACTGTGCCGATTCCGACGCAAAGCGCGCCTGCGACAAAATTTATGACAAGATTACGCGCCTTGCGGGCAATCTGGTAAAAACGGGTTGCGATATCGAAAAGGAATACGGTATCCCGATAATCAACAAGCGAATTTCGGTAACGCCGATAGCGATGATAGCCGCCGCTTCGGGCGGAGATCCCGTTATGTTCGCCAAAACGCTTGAAAGGGCGGCGGACGTTACAGGCGTAAACTTTATCGGCGGTTTTTCCGCGTTGGTACATAAAGGATTTTCGGCGGGCGACCGCGAGCTTATCGCGGCAATACCTCAGGCGTTGAGTGAAACCACAAGGGTCTGCTCGTCGGTAAATATAGGTTCTACAAAAGCGGGAATTAATATGGACGCCGTAAAGCTGATGGGTCAGACCGTTCGCAAAACCGCCGAAATAACGGCGGACAGGGATTGTATAGGCTGTGCAAAGCTGGTCGTGTTCTGCAACGCACCCGAGGATAACCCGTTTATGGCAGGCGCTTTCCACGGCGTGGGCGAGCCTGACTGCGTGATACACGTTGGTGTTTCGGGACCGGGCGTGGTAAGAGCGGCTCTTAAAAAATGCCCTGACGGCGATTTAAACGAGGTTGCCGATGTTATTAAGCGTACCGCGTTTAAGATAACGAGAATGGGTCAGCTGGTCGGAACAGAGGCTTCGCACCGTTTAGGCGTTCCGTTCGGAATAGTGGATTTGTCCCTTGCGCCGACCCCTGCGGTAGGCGATTCGGTTGCGCATATACTTGAAGAAATGGGACTTGAAAGCTGCGGTATACACGGCACCACCGCCGCGCTTGCCCTGCTTAACGACGCGGTCAAAAAGGGCGGCGTAATGGCTTCTTCCGCCGTAGGCGGACTTTCGGGAGCGTTTATTCCCGTATCTGAGGACGCAGGAATGATTGACGCCGCGCGTTCGGGTAATCTTATTATAGAAAAGCTCGAAGCGATGACCGCGGTATGCTCCGTCGGTCTTGATATGATAGTTATTCCGGGAGAAACGCCTGCCGAGGTTATTTCCGCGATAATTGCGGACGAGGCGGCGATCGGTATGGTCAACACAAAGACCACCGCCGTGCGCGTTATTCCCGCTATCGGTAAAAAAGAGGGTGACGAGCTTGAATTCGGCGGACTTTTGGGTTCAGGTCCCGTTATGCACGTTAATTTGAGCAAGAGCCCTGCCAAGTTCATCAACCGTGCAGGCAGAATACCCGCCCCGTTGCAGAGCCTTAAAAATTAATGGCTATGAATATTGACAATATCGTTCTTATCGGTATGCCGGGCTCGGGGAAAAGCACAATAGGCGTTTTGATTGCAAAAACCGTATTGTACGATTTTATTGATACCGATATAGTAATTCAGAATATCTGCAAAAAAACTCTTTGCGATATAATAAACAAAGAGGGGGCAGACGAGTTTTTAAAGACCGAAAACCGAATTCTGTCAGAAATTTCAGCCGAAAAAACGGTGATTTCGACAGGCGGCAGCGCGGTATACGGCGAAGCCGCTATGAAAAATCTTAAAAACGGCGGTATAACGGTTTATTTAAGGCTTGATACCGATGAAATTAAACGACGTATAGACAATATAAATACGCGCGGCGTGGTTATGGAAAAAGGGCAGACTATCGAAAGCCTGTTCCTCGAAAGAAATCCGCTGTATGAAAAATACGCTGATGTGACGGTTGACTGCAACGGTCTTACACCCGAGCAGTGCGTTGAAAAGATAATAGAGTATATAAAACCGATGCTCCCAATTTAGGAGCATCGGTTTTTACAATTATAATTATAATTTCTCAATTGAGTCAAGCCACAGCTTTGCGGAAGCGTCTGACGGCATACGCCAATCGCCCCTCGGTGAAAGTGTGACTGAACCGACCTTAGGTCCATCCGGCAGGCAGGAGCGTTTGAACTGCTGTGAGAAAAAGCGCCTTATAAACACTTTCAGCCAATGCAGTATAACGTCGGGCGTATAGTCGCCACCGAATGCCGTGAGCGCCAACCTGTAAATCTTTTCGGGGGATTCGCCGAAACGTAAAATGTGGTAAAGGAAGAAATCGTGCAGTTCATAGGGACCGACAAGGTCTTCGGTGCGCTGGGCAATGTCGCCGTCAGCCGTTGCGGGCAGTAATTCGGGCGAAACGGGGGTATCAAGTATGTCAAGCAGAACCTTTTTAAGCTCGTCGCTGCAATTATTTGCTTCATAACGCACAATGTAGCGCACAAGCGTTTTCGGAACCGAGGAGTTTACCGCATACATCGACATATGGTCGCCGTTATAGGTCGCCCAGCCGAGGGCTAACTCGGAGAGATCGCCCGTTCCGATAACCATACCGCCCGTTTTGTTTGCAATATCCATCAAAATCTGCGTCCGTTCGCGCGCCTGTGAATTTTCGTAGGTTACGTCAAAGCAGTTTTCGTCCTGCCATATATCCTTAAAATGCTGTTTTACCGCTTCGGTTATATTCACTTCTTTAAACGTTACGCCGAGCAAACGGCACAGCTTTTCCGAATTTGAGTGGGTGCGTTCGGTAGTGCCGAAGCAGGGCATAGTAACCGCATAAATATCGCTTACGGGACGGGAAAGCAGTTTCATCGCCCTGACTGTGACGAGGAGCGCAAGCGTGCTGTCAAGTCCGCCGGATATTCCGATAACAGCCGTTTTTGAATTGGTGTGGGCAAGGCGTTTGCGAAGACCGTTTGACTGTATTTTCAAAATTGCCTGCGCGCGCTCGCTTACCGCAAGATCGTCTGACGGTACAAACGGATTTTTTTCGTAATGTCTTGTTATTTCGGTCTTGACTATGTCCTGCGTAAAGGGTATTTCACGTAATTTATCCGCTGTAACAAATGTCGTGTTGCGGTGGCGCTCCGACGAGAGTTTTTTAACGTCAATCTCGCTTACGGTGAGTTCATTACCTGCGAACGGCTTGTTCTCGGCAATAAACGTGCCGTTTTCACATATAAGGCAGTGTCCCGAAAAGACTAAGTCTTGTGTTGATTCGCCGCACCCGGCAGAGGTGTAAGCGTATCCGCAAATAAGGCGCGCCGAGGTGGAGGATACCAGCGTTCTGCGGTAATCCGCCTTGCCTATAACCTCGTTAGACGCCGAAAGGTTCGCGATTATAACGGCTCCGTTGCGGCACAGCTTTTCGGAAGGCGGGTCAGCCGACCAAACGTCTTCGCATATTTCAACCCCTAAACAGAAGTCTTCAAGCTCGCTGTGGCGGAACAGCAGGTCAGTCCCGAACGGGACGGCGGCGCCGTTGATATTCAGCATACTGCCGTCGGCTATTTCGTCGCCCGATTCAAACTGTCTTTTTTCGTAAAACTCGTTGTAGTTGGGAATGTATGTTTTCGGCACTATTCCGAGTATCGTTCCGTTTTGTATTACAGCGGCGCAGTTATACAGCTTTGAACGGTATCTCAGAGGTGCGCCGACAGCCGTGACAGGGCGTTTGCCTTGGGTATGGGATGCTATTTTAATAAGCGCGTCCTCCGCCGCAGATAGCAGAGTGTCCGAAAAGAACAAATCACCGCAGGTGTAGCCCGTAACGCACAATTCAGGCAGGACGAGCAGGTCTGCTCCCGTTTTATCCGCCTTGTCGATTATATCGCATATAGACGCTGTGTTGGCGGCGACGTCTGCGACAGTTACGCACGGTACACCGCATACAGTTTTAATAAATCCGTCTTTCATTGTTTAACCACCAAATCTTATTCCGCAGCCTAAGGTCTGCTGACATTCCGTCAGTCCCTGACCGACGATTGCTTTTGTTCTGTTATATGACGCGGCTGATTTTTGCGCCGCGCTGCCCGAAAGTCCGTACTTCTGAGAACCGTCGGTTTCATTTTCTAGGGGATATATCGTGTACTGATAACCGCTTCCGCCCTTGTATTTGTCAACCCAAGTCGGTATTATGTCAACCGACGATATGATCGTTGAACCGTCGCTGTACTTGTCCACCGTGAAGCTGAACATAACTCCGTCCTCGGTGTGACCCGTGGTACATTCGGGGCTCATAATCTCCTGCCGCTGATTGGAAACCGCGTTGCCCATTGAATAAAGGCATATAGAGGTGTTCTGGCTGTCCTCCGAGTGCAGAAGCTCGATAGGCTGAACAACGTGCGGGTGGCTGCCTATTATGAAATCGACCCCGAGGTTGCACAGCTTTTGCGCTATGGTCTTCTGCCAAGTATTTTGAGTAAGCTGGTATTCTTCGCCCCAATGCATATAGAAAACTATGCGGTCTGCGCCGTCGCTCCTCATAGACTCTATCATCTCTGCGGCTTCGTTGTAGAAATCGTCAATATGCTCATAAGAAAAAGAATTTATAAGCGAATTGGCTTCCTCAGCTATTATATTTCCGTTTAGTGATTTTCTGCCTGCGGTCTGCGATGCCGTTTCGTAGGTGAACGCGGTTATTCCGAGTTTAACTCCGTTTACATCCTTTACGGTATAGTTTGGGTCTGCCGCCGCAAGACGCGTGCCGATATAGGGGATTTTTCTTTCTTTAAGAACATTCAACGTACGTTTAAGACCGAACAATCCCGTGTCATAGCAGTGATTGTTAGTTGTCAGCAATAACGATATACCCGCGTCCTTTATATTGTCAGCAAGCACGTCGGGAGTGTTAAACGCGGGGTATCCGCTGTATTTGCCCGAATCAGTCCCGCCGAACGTGACTTCAAGATTGGCAACGGCAAGGTCCGCTTTTTTATAGTATGGCGCGGTTTCCTTGAAAAATGCGCTGAAATCGTACTGCGCCGAGCCTGTTCCCGAGCTTACAATCGCCCCGTCAAGCTGGGTGCTGTGCACCATAATATCGCCCGTGCTGAGGACGGTTGCCGAGGAAACCTTTTTCACCTGCTCTGAGGACGAACTTTGCTCGCTCGATTTGCTTCCCGACGGTTTTTTGCCGCCGTGTGAAACAGCCGCGTTGACTATAAACACAATAAGCGTTATTATTGCGGCAAGTGCAAGAGCGCATACCGACAGAAAAATTCTTCTTTTTATTATTGCCTTTTGTCTTGCAGTTCTTTGTTTTGACATCATTTTCACCTATTATCAGATTATTACAGATGTATTATATTATAGATTTCCATAAAATGCAATACAGGCTTGACGAAAACACCATATTTAGTATATAATAAATGAATAAAAACTATATTTATAGCTATCAAGGAGCAGTTTGAATGCCAAAGAAAACTGCCGATTACGGCAATGACAGTATAAAAAAACTTGAAGGCCCCGACAGGGTGCGTAAGCGCCCCGGCGTTATATTCGGTTCGGACGGGCTTGACGGTTGCGAACATTCGGTGTTTGAAATAATATCCAACTCAATTGACGAGGCAAGAGAAGGCTTCGGCAACAAAATAACGGTTACAAAGTTTGCCGACGGTTCTATTGAGGTTCAGGACTTCGGCCGCGGCGCGCCCGTTGACTTTAACAACAAGGAGCAGTGCTTTAACTGGGAGCTTCTCTACTGCGAAATGTATGCGGGCGGTAAGTACAACACCGAGGAAGGCGCAAACTACGAGTATTCGGTCGGACTGAACGGATTGGGTCTCTGCTCAACGCAGTATTCCTCGGAATATATGGACGTTGAGATAAAGCGCGACGGGTACAAATACAATCTGCATTTTGAAAAGGGATATAATATCGGCGGCCTTAAAAAAGAACCGTATTCGGGAAAAGATACGGGCACCAAGACAAGGTGGAAACCCGATATTGAGGTTTTTACCGATATTAACATACCTACCGAGTATTATATAGATACGCTTAAAAGACAGGCTATCGTAAACGACGGGCTGTTGTTCGTGTTCCGCGAGCAGCAGGGCGCGCGGTTTGTGCAGCAGGAGATAGTCTATAAAAACGGTATAGTGGATTACGTCAACGACACCGTGGGCGAGGAAAAGCTGACTTCGGTTCAGTTCTGGCAGACCGAACGCAAGGGCAGGGACCGCGAGGACAAGCCCGAATATAAGGTCAAAATAAACGCCGCTCTTTGTTTCAGCAATCTGCATACGCTTAAAGAGTATTATCACAATTCAAGCTGGCTTGAATACGGCGGTGTGCCCGAAAAGGCTACCCGCAGTGCGTTTGTCGCGCAGATAGACGCATATATAAAACAGGCAAACAAGTATAAAAGCGGCGAAAGCAAGATAACGTTTTCCGATGTTGAGGAATGTTTGGTGCTTGTTATATCCTCGTTCTCAACCGTTACGTCTTATGAAAATCAGACCAAAAAGGCGATAACAAACAAATTTATATATGAGGCAATGGTTGACTTTTTGCGCCACCAGCTTGAAATATATTTCATTGAAAACAAGGCTGAGGCTGACAAAATAGCCGATCAGGTGCTTGTGAACAAGCGGAGCCGCGAACGCAGCGAGCGCGAACGAATCAACCTTAAAAAAACGCTTCAAACCAACAACTCTATGGTGGACAGGGTTCAGAAATTTGTTGACTGCCGCACTAAGGACATAGAACAGCGCGAGCTGTTTATAGTTGAGGGTGACTCGGCTCTCGGCTCATGTAAGCTGGCGCGCGACGCTGAATTTCAGGCGATAATCCCTGTCAGGGGAAAGATACTCAACTGTCTTAAAGCAGAATATGACAAAATTTTCAAAAACGATATAATAACCGACCTTATAAAGGTTCTCGGCTGCGGCGTTGAGGTCAAATCAAAGGCAAACAAGGGACTTGCGACGTTTGACATAAATGGTCTTCGTTGGAACAAGGTTATAATCTGTACCGACGCGGACGTTGACGGATTTCAGATACGCACCCTTATACTCACTATGATATACCGTCTTATGCCGACTCTTATAACGGCGGGAAAGGTCTATATTGCCGAAACTCCGCTTTATGAGATAAAGACAAAGGATATGACCTATTTTGCGTATGACGAAAAAGAAAAGACGGAATCGCTCCAAAAAATCGGCAGCGCAAAGCACGAAATACAGCGTTCAAAGGGACTAGGTGAAAACCAGCCCGATATGATGAACCTTACCACAATGAACCCCGAAACCCGCCGTCTTGTTAAAGTTATGCCGCAGGACGCCGAGCGCACCTCACAGATGTTCGATCTGTTGCTTGGCGACAATTTGCAGGGACGAAAAGACTTTATAGCCGAAAACGGCTATATCTATATCGACGAGGCGGACATTTCATAATTTAGATATTAGATATTAGACGATAGACGTTAGACTCTTTCATTTAGTTTTAAGAAGAGAGGAAATTTTTGTGGCGAAAAAGAAAACAGAGCCGAAAAAGATAAGGCCTAAAATAAACGCATATATTGCGGGTGCGGGACTTACGGTTGAACAGCCCATAACCGAAACGCTTGAAACAAACTATATGCCGTATGCTATGAGCGTTATAGTTTCCCGTGCCATACCCGAAATCGACGGATTTAAGCCGTCCCACCGCAAGCTGCTGTATATGATGTATACTATGGGACTGCTGACGGGCGGAACAATTAAATCGGCAAACATAGTCGGGCGTACTATGCAGCTGAACCCTCACGGCGACGCGGCTATCTACGAAACGATGGTGCGTTTGTCCGAGGGCTACCAAGCGCTGTTGCACCCCTACGTTGCTTCAAAAGGCTCGTTCGGTAAGGCTTATTCGCGCGATATGGCGTATGCCGCTTCCCGTTACACCGAGGCAAAATTGGCGCCGATAGCCACGGAGTTATTCGCTGATATTGACAAGGATACGGTTGATTTTGTTGATAACTACGATGCGACTATGAAGGAGCCGACCCTCCTTCCCGTCACATTCCCGTCGGTACTTGTGAACGCAAATACGGGAATAGCGGTAGGTATGGCAAGCTCTATTTGTCCGTTCAATCTTCGCGAGGTTTGCGAAACCGCTGTCGCGTATATCAAGGATAATGATATAAACGTAGCCGATACGCTTTTGGCTCCCGATTTTCCGATAGGCGGACAGCTGCTTTACAGCCGTGAGGATATGGAAAAAATATACGAAACGGGCAGGGGCAGCTTTAAAGTAAGAAGCGTTTACAGCTTTGATAAATCGCAAAACTGTATTGACATTACCGAAATTCCGCCGACGACTACGACCGAGGCGATAATAGAAAAAATAATAGAGCTTGTAAAGGCAAAAAAGGTCACCGAAATCAACGATATACGTGACGAAACCGATTTAAACGGTCTTAAAATCACTATCGACCTTAAACGCGGCGCAGACCCCGAGCGGCTTATGAAAAAGCTGTTTAAGATGACGACCCTGCAAGACAGTTTTTCCTGCAATTTCAATATACTCATAGCAGGCTCGCCGCGCGTAATGGGCGTTAAGGAAATAATATCGGAGTGGGTCGCTTTCAGGGAAGAATGTGTCCGCAGACGTGTGTATTATAAACTTTCAAAAGCTAAGGACAGGCTGCACCTGTTAAAGGGTCTTGAAAAAATACTTCTCGACATTGACAAGGCAATAAAAATAGTCCGCGAGACCGATGAAGAATCGCAGGTAGTGCCGAACCTTATGATAGGCTTCGGTATCGACGAAATACAGGCGGAATACGTTGCCGAAATAAAACTCCGCCACCTTAACCGTGAGTATATTTTAAAGCGCACAGCCGATATCGAACAGCTGCAAAATGAAATCGCCGATATGGAGGCAATTCTTAAATCGCGCAGCCGCGTGCTTAAAATAATAGTCGGCGAGCTTGAAGGGGTTATTAAGAAATACGGCAAAGACCGCAGGACTGCCATAATCTCCGCCGCCGCCGAAATTGAAGACGAGCAAAACGAACCGATCGACGATTCGCCCGTAACCCTGTTCTTTACAAGGGACGGTTATTTTAAGAAAATCACTCCTCAGTCGTTGAGAATGAGCGGCGAGCAGAAGCTCAAAGAGGACGATGAGATAACGCAAACCGAGGAGTCTACCAATGCGGCAGATCTGTTGTTCTTTACGAGCAAGGCGCAGGTGTATAAATCGAAGACCGCCGATTTCGGCGATTCAAAGGCAAGCCTGCTCGGCGAGTATATACCGTCAAAGCTCGAATTTGACGAGGACGAGAGCGCGGTTTATATGGTGCAAACCACCGATTACAGCGGACATTTGATATTTATATTCGATAACGGCAGAATTTCAAAAGTTCCGCTTTCATCGTATAAAACCAAGACCAACCGCAAAAAATTGATAGGCGCATATTGCGGCAAATTTACCCTCCATACGGTTATGTATATAAAGGAGGATATTGATATTCTGCTTAAATCCACAAACGGCAGAATGTTGCTTGTGAATACGGGAGCGCTCTCAACCAAAACCACAAGGGACAACAGCGGTATTGCCGTTATGACCCAGAAAAAAGGTCAGCGCGTATCAGTTGCCGAGCCTTATAAGGCGGGTTCGCTTGACAGCGAGCATAGATACCGCACCAGAAATCTTCCTGCCGCGGGCAGTAAACCGCCTGCCGCAACGGCAGAGCAAGCCGCGATAGAATTATAGTTGAAGTATCGGCGTTGCTGATGTATAATAAAAAAACCGTCCGATAATTTCGGACGGCCTGTCAAGCCTTGTATGCAAACGCTTAAATGTCGGGCTGACATTAGAATTATTTGTTTTAATACAAAAATTATAATATGTAATATATTCCAATCGGAGTGATAATAATGGCAGAAGAACTATCCAAGCAGTACGATCCGAAAGAGGTTGAGGACCGTATTTATAAAAAATGGTTGGACGGTAAATATTTTCACGCTAAATGCGAAAAGGACAAGCCGACTTACACAATAGTCATACCGCCCCCGAACATTACGGGTCAACTTCACATGGGTCACGCTCTTGACAATACGTTGCAGGATATACTTATCCGTTTTAAGCGTATGCAGGGTTACGACACCCTCTGGGTTCCGGGAACCGACCACGCTTCAATAGCTACCGAAGCAAAAATAGTTGAAAAAATGCGTTCCGAGGGTCTTACAAAGGAAGATGTGGGACGCGACGGATTTTTGGAGCGCGCGTGGGCTTGGAAAAAGCAGTACGGCGGAAGAATAATCGAACAGCTTAAAAAAATGGGCTCGTCCTGCGATTGGGACAGAGAGCGTTTCACAATGGACGAGGGTTGCAGCCGCGCCGTAAAGGAAGTTTTCGTAAAGCTGTATGAAAAAGGACTTATATACCGCGGCGAACGTATGATAAATTGGTGTCCGCACTGCAAGACATCAATTTCCGACGCAGAGGTTGAATATGAAGAACAGGCAGGGCATTTCTGGCATTTGCGCTATCCGTTTAAGGACGGGAGCGGCTATCTCGAACTTGCCACAACAAGACCCGAAACGCTTCTCGGCGATACTGCGGTTGCGGTAAACCCCAATGACGAAAGATATAAAGATATAGTGGGCAAAACGCTTATACTGCCTATTGTTCACCGTGAAATTCCCGTTATAGCGGACGATTACGTTGAAACCGATTTCGGAACGGGCGTTGTTAAGATAACCCCTGCTCATGACCCGAACGATTTTGAGGTAGGACTGCGCCATAATCTTGAAGTAATAAACGTTTTGACCGACGACGCCAAGATAGTTGACGAATATCCGAAATACGCTGGTATGGATCGCTATGAGGCGAGGAAAGCAATCGTTGCTGACCTTGAAGCGGAGGGTGCGCTCGTAAAAACGGAGGACTATACCCACAACGTAGGCACCTGCTACCGTTGCGGCACGACCGTTGAGCCGCGCGTTTCAAAGCAATGGTTTGTTAAAATGAAACCGCTTGCAGGTCCCGCGATTGACGCTGTTAAGAACGGCGACACTAAGTTTGTCCCGAAACGTTTTGAAAAGATATATTTCCATTGGCTCGAAAATATAAGGGATTGGTGCATTTCCCGTCAGCTTTGGTGGGGTCACCGCATACCTGCGTGGTACTGCGCGGATTGCGGCGAAATAACCGTTTCCAAGGAAGACGCTCACTGTTGCGCGCACTGCGGAAGTAAGAACATCGAGCAGGATCCCGATACTCTTGATACATGGTTCTCATCGGCTCTGTGGCCTTTCTCAACCCTTGGCTGGCCTGATGAAACCGATGATTTAAAGCATTATTATCCTACCAACACCCTCGTAACAGGCTATGATATAATTCCGTTCTGGGTTATGCGTATGATGTTCTCGGGATTGGAGCAGACAGGGCAGGTTCCGTTTGACACCGTGCTTATACACGGACTTGTAAGGGATTCGCAGGGCAGAAAGATGTCAAAATCTCTCGGCAACGGCGTAGATCCGCTTGAAGTTATAGACAAATACGGCGCCGACGCGCTGAGATTCTCCCTCGCAACAGGCAACAGCCCCGGAAACGATATGCGTTATATTGAAGAACGCGTTGAAGCAAGCCGTAACTTTGCCAACAAGATATGGAACGCCGCCAGATTTATTCTTATGAATACCGAGGGCAGAGAGATAAAGCCTTTGGATATTTCTAAGGCCGCGCTTGAAGATAAATGGATACTCTCAAAGTATAACCGCCTTGTTTCGGAAGTGACTGAGAACCTCGAAAAATATGAACTCGGTCTTGCGGTTCAAAAACTCTATGACTTTATTTGGGACGTATTCTGCGATTGGTATATAGAGATATGCAAAGCGCGCCTAAACGGTGAAGATGCCGACGCCGCAGATACGGCAGTTTCGGTACTGCTTTATGTGTTTACCAATACGCTTAAATTGCTTCATCCGTTTATGCCGTTTATTACCGAGGCTGTTTGGCAGTCAATGCCGAATACAGACGGTGTGATAATGGTTTCCGAATGGCCTAAAAACAGTTCTGAGCTTGATTTTGCCGAAAATGAGCAGGATTTTGAACGAATAATGACCGTTATCAAGGCGATTCGCAACCGCAGAGCAGAGATGAACGTATCCCCGAAGAAGAAGGCTCAGGTTTGCATAGTTTCGCAATATAACGATATATTCAGAATGGGCGAGGCTTATATACGCCGTCTTGCGTTTGCGTCTGAGGTAGTAACGGGCGACAGCTTTGAAACAGAAGGCACCGTTCGCGTAATAACCGATTCGGCAACTGTTTATATGCCGATGAAAGAGCTTGTTGATTTTTCGGCTGAGTTAGAAAGACTTAACAGCGACCTTAAAAAAGCCGTTGCCGATAAAGAATTTTTCGAGAAAAAACTTAATAATCAGGGATTTGTCGCGAAAGCTCCCGCCGCGGTTGTTGAACAACAGCGCACTCAGCTTGCCAAGGTACTTGATAAAATTGCAATGATTGAAAGCAGTATCGCCGATATTGAAAAAATGCAATAATGAAAAAGGGACTGTTCCGATTTTGGAGCAGTCCATAATCTTTATAATAATTTATATTCAAAGTGGATTTTACTTTTATTATTTCGTTTTTTCGATGACAGGTGCATCGAAAAAACACCTTATAAGCGAAAAATAGCTTGTTAGCTATTTTTCAAGGGTGCAGGGGTGGCATTGGCGGGCATAACAACCGATTGCTGCCTGTGGCAGAGAAAAAGAGGTTGTTATGGCGCCGTGGTCAAAGAAAATTCGCGCTCCAAGCGAAAATTTTCTTTGGGTACCGCAAGAGTCAGGAGTGCAGTCAAAAATCTTTGATTTTTGCGAACGGCATCCCCGCCAAAAAAGACTGCTCCGATTTTGGAGCAGTCCTTTCGGTCTGTAACGTAAGTTCAGTCCGTACATTCTTATTTTGCGTCTTCTGCACCCCGAATGACGGTTGTTGTACTTTCGTTTTGACCATCGGGGTTCACAGAAGCGTTGAAGCCTACGTTATCAGCACCGCTCATGTATATTTCAGGCACTGTATCAATTTTCTGCTTCTTCTTTTCTTCCATATCATTCACCCCACAAGTATTATGTGTGTAGGAGCTTGCGTAATTCAAGTAAAAATATGGATTGTTTTATGAAAGGATTTTTATGAATTATCAAGAAACATTAAGCTATATTCACAGTCTTGGCAATTTTTCAAAACCCGCCGGACTCGAACGTATAAAAGCGGTGCTTGAAAAACTCGGCAATCCGCAAAAAAATCTTCCGTCCGTTCATATAGCGGGTACTAACGGAAAAGGCTCCGTTTCCTGTATGCTGTCATACATTTTCCGCGAAGCGGGACTTAAAACGGCGCTTTTTATATCGCCTTACATTATAGATTTTCGCGAACGAACACAGATAGACGGTAGGTTTATATCGGAAAATGACCTGACAGATGTTTGCGCAGAGGTAATGAACACAGGAATTGAGTTGACCGAGTTTGAGTTTATAACAGCCGCCGCTTTTTTGTATTTTTCAAAGCAAAAATGCGATATTGCCGTAGTGGAAACAGGACTCGGCGGAAGACTTGACGCCACCAATACTTTGACCGACGTAAGGTCGGCCGTTATAACCAAAATCGGTCTTGACCACACCGCAATATTGGGAGATACTTACGGCAAAATAGCACGTGAAAAATGCGGTATTATAAAAGATTGCCCCGTTATAACAAACCCGCGTCAGCCGAGAGAAGCTATGAAAGTAATAAAAGATACCGCCGAGAAATTAATAGTTCCCGATATAAATAGGTTGTCAGGTGTTGAATGCAGTATCCCGAAAAGCACATTTATATATAGGGAAAAGAAATACGAACTAAGTCTTTTAGGGGAATATCAGGTTGAAAACGCCTTGTGCGCTATCGAATGTGCCGAAAATATCGGTTTTGAAATACCTTATGAAACTGTTTTTTCTGCGCTGAAAAAAGCCCGTTTTCCTGCGCGTGCGGAAATTATATCCGAAGCTCCGCTTGTTGTACTTGACGGCGCGCATAACCCCGACGGTGCCGAGGCGCTGGCGGGTATAATGAAAAATACAAATTCTGACATAACCGCTGTAATCGGCGTTATGCGCGATAAGGATTATAAGGAAATATTGCGACGCACCCTGCCGTTTTGTAAAAACGCCGTTGCCGTCAAGGTGGACGGTTTGGAACGCTCGCTGAGTGCGGAGGAGCTATGCAAATCTGCCTCGGAGTATTGCCCGTGCGCAGCGGCTTCCGATTTTGACGACGCTTTGAAAAAGGCAAAAATCTTTTCCGACGGCGGGGCGGTTTTTGTATTCGGTTCGCTGTATCTTGCCTCGGCTTTGAGACGGAAATTGAAAGAATTTTACAAATAAAGTGTTTCACAACCGTTTTTGACAATTTTTTTAAGGACAAGCCTGTATTATATAATACAGGCTTGTTTTTATTTTGGAGGTAATAAAAAATGTCAGTGGAAATTAATACTACGGGAGAGGTAGTCACCGCATATCTCGGCGGCGAGCTGGATCATCATACCGCGCGTGAAATGCGCGAAGCGATCGACAGCGCCGTTGAGCTGAATATGCCGACGCTTCTGGTTCTGGATTTCAAAAATATCAGTTTTATGGACAGTTCGGGAATAGGGCTTGTTATGGGAAGATACAGAAATCTTGTAAAAACGGGCGCCGAACTTCATATTACGGGTACATCGCCACAAATATATAAGGTGATGAAGCTCGCAGGTATAGAACGATTAGCAAAATTGGACGGAGGAAATAAAAATGAAGGTAATTAACAGATTTAATATGACGGTTATGTCGCGTTCGTCAAACGAGAGCTTTGCACGCGCCTGCGTTGCGGCTTTCGCAATTCAAACCGACCCTACGCTTGAAGAAATAAGCGATATTAAAACCGCCGTTTCCGAAGCGGTCACCAACTGCATAGTACACGCTTACAAAGAGAACATCGGTAAGATATACATATCCGGCGAGATTTGCGAAGGCAATATATTAAAGGTAAAAATTCGCGATACGGGCTGTGGGATAGAAAATGTCGAGCGCGCTATGGAGCCGCTTTATACCACCGTCGGCGGCGAGCGGGCAGGACTTGGTTTTGCCGTTATGCAGAGCTTTATGGACAGCATAAAGGTGCGTTCGGCAGTCGGCAAAGGAACCTCAATTGTAATGATCAAGAGAATAAGCCGCCGTTTCAGTACAGATGGTCAAAGATAAAGCAAAGCGCGATTCCTTTATTGAAAACAATCTCGGACTTGTTCATTCGCTCTGTAAAAGATTTTGCGGCAAAGGTATTGAGTACGACGACCTTTATCAGGCGGGGTGTATGGGTCTTGTTAAAGCGGCGGATGCCTTTGACGAGGAAAGAGGATTTTGCTTTTCTACCTATGCGGTACCTGTTATACTTGGCGAAATAAAACGGTTATTCAGAGACGGCGGTTCGGTTAAGGTGTCGCGTTCGGTTAAGGAACTCGCAATGCGGATAAACAGAGAACAGTTGCGCTTTGAACGCGATTTCGGCAGGGAACCTACGGTTTGTGAATTGTCCGAAATATTAGGAGTCGCCGCCGAGGAAATTACCGAGGCCGTCTGCGCCTCGCAACCGACCGTTTCCTTGACGTATGAAGACGGCGATAAGGAATTTCAGATTGATCTGCCTACAATAAGCGCGGAAGAACAAATTTCAGACCGTATTTTTATAGATGAGGCATTCAAAAAACTTGACGAAGTGGAACAAAAAATCATAAAATACAGGTTCTATGACGGTATGACGCAGAGCAAAACCGCGAAAATATTGTCAATGACGCAGGTTCAGGTCTCCCGTTCAGAGAAGAAGATACTCTGCAAATTGCGTGAAATAATGAAATAGAAAGTTATTAGTTTGTGCAACGGAACAGCTTTATATACAATATATTGTGAAAAAGAGCCCGCATAAAAAAATTATTAAAAAACGCGAAAAAAAGTGTTGACAACGGGGGATAGGTGTGGTATTATAATCAGGCGCCTTTGAGAGAGGGTAGCGG
>CAKSIG010000007.1 GCA_934463035.1 uncultured Eubacteriales bacterium
AGCCGTTCTTTTGTAGAGACGGTTAAAATACCTTGCTGAATAGCGTCAAGCATATTATCAATGGATTTTTGCGTATCGGCAAAACGCTTTCTGAGCAGCGGCAGTGCGGTGTTTTCCTTGCTTTGCAATTTCATTACCGTATCGGCAAGTTTCTCAATCAGCTCATCGTCAAAAATCAACTTTTTGATTTGCTCGATTACAAGATTTTCAATCCATTCTTTTTTAACTGTTTTCTTGTCACAGCCCTTGTGATTTTTTACGTTTGCACATTTGTAATAACGGTGAACCTTGTTCCTGCCTGTTCCGCTTTCTCCGACCATATAGCATTGGCACTTTCCGAAAAACAGCTTTGTTGTCAGCAGGTATTCGTCCTCGGCTTTATGTTTAGCCGGGGCTTTTTTGTTTGCTGCCATGCGTTCCTGCACACGGTTGAATAAATCCTCGGGAACAATTGCCGGTATACCGTTTGGGTGAACAATATCGTTATACCTGTATTCGCCGATATATTTACGGTTGTGCAACATTCGGGTTACGCTGTTTATGCTGATTTTGCCTCCGCGTTTGGTGCGAACGCCTTTCAGATTCATTTCGTCGGTAATTTCACGCATAGATGCACCGTCTGCATAATGCTTAAATGCGTCAAGTACCGCCGGAGCCGTAAGCGGATCAATTTGAAAATACTGCTCGCTGTCGATCATATAACCGATTGGCAATGTTCCGCCGTTATATTTGCATTTCAGTGCATTCTCGGTCAGTCCGCGCGTGACCTTTTCGGAAAGTTCAGCCGAATAATGTTCCGCCATACCCTCAAGCATAGATTCAAGCAGAATGCCCTCTGCACCGGCTGAGATAGCCTCGGTTGCGGAAACTACCTTTACGCCGTTATTTTTCAAAATGCGTTTGTAGTGCGCCGAATCGTATTTATCCCGTGCAAAGCGGTCAAGTTTCCAAACAATAACGATCTCAAATTTTCTGCTTGCACTGTCTTTTATCATACGCTGAAAGTCAGGGCGGCGGTCGGTTCTTGCCGACAACGCACGGTCAATGTAGGTTTCTACAATTTGAATGTCATTCTTCTCGGCAAAGGCCTTACATTCGCGAAGCTGTCCTTCAATAGATTCTTCACGCTGATTATCCGAAGAATATCTTGCATAGATTACGCCTTTCATTTTCTTTTTCGCCTCCTTACATAAAGATTACTTCGCGGGGATATTAGTGAACATCCCTAACAAGCGTCGGGCGAGGCAGTACTGCGAAAAAATGTTATTATGTCTCGCTTGCCGGACTGCGAGCAAGGGGGCTTCAGATGTAGGAGCCCAAAGTAAATACTTACCGGAACAGTGCCACATTATTTTCCCCACAACAAAAAGTATATCATATTTCAACCGGCTTGTCTATAGGCTTTGCGTGTAATTTTCAATTTTGTCTTGAAAAATTCAATATCTCCTCTTGCTTTTAGAGTTGACTTGTGGTATCATTATTATAGGTTATTATATAATTACGGAGGTTGGTCATTTGGCTCGTTCTTATAATAAATTATGGAAGCTTATGATCGATAAAAAAATCAATAAAACTCAGTTGTGCAAGGCGGCAGGTATAACTACAAACGCCATGGCAAAGCTGGGCCGTGATGAGTCTGTTCCATTGGAAACACTGGAGAAGATTTGTGAAACTCTTGGTTGCAACATTGAAGATGTTGTAGAGATAACTTCTGATCAATGTGAGTAATGTCCGTTTTATTGGACATGTGATAGTGTAGAATTAATGCGAAAACGTGAAATGGAGTATCCGTTATGAAAAGCAATTCTGTTTCAACATATAAAACATCGTTGATTAATAATAGGCGATATCTTGGCAATAAATATAAACTTCTTCCGTTTATTAAACGGGTGGTACAAGAACAAGAACTTGAGTTTAGCTCCCTTGCTGATATTTTTGCAGGGACGGGAGCTTTTTCTTCCGCCTTTACTGACAAACAGATCATTACAAACGATCTTATGTACAGCAACTATATTTGCAACTTTGCTTGGTTCGGCGCTGAAAAATATGACACCGAAAAGGTTGTCGAATATGTTGTCAGATATAACACTGAAGGTCAGTTTTCTGAAAACTATATGACAGAAAACTTCTCTGATACATATTTTAGTGCTGATGATTGTGCGAAAATCGGATTTATCAGAGAAGATATTGAAACCAGTTTTAACAATGGCAATCTTAATAATCGCGAGCGTGCTATACTTATCACTTCTTTGCTGTATGCCATGGATAAAATTGCTAAGACTTGCGGTCATTATGATGCTTATCGCAAGGGGGGAGAGTTTAACAGCAACCTTGAATTGTACGTCCCATTGGCAGAACAAAACAACAACGAAAACAACCAGTGTTACAATATGGATGCAAATGAACTGGTTAAATCTTTGTATGCTGACTTAGTTTATATTGATCCACCGTATAATTCCAGACAATATTGCGATGCATATCATCTTCTTGAAAATGTTGCGCGATGGCAAAAACCAAAGGTCTACGGAGTGGCAAGAAAAATGGATCGTAGTGAGTTGAAAAGCAGATATTGTACTCAAGGCGCAACAGAAGCTTTTGAGCAACTAATCGCCGATATAAAGGCTAAATACATTTTGCTCTCGTATAATAACATGGCTGAAAAGGGCAACAACAGATCCAACGCCAAGATAAGTGACGATGACATTGTGCGCATATTGAAAAACAAAGGCACTGTTAGCGTTTTTTCGGAGGACTATAAAGCATTCACAACGGGGAAATCAGATATTGAGGATAATGCGGAAAGGCTTTTCCTCTGCGTCTGCAAAGCGTAAGGAGCAGTTTATGTTTCAATCTCCTTTAAACTATACTGGCGGTAAGTTCAAATTGCTGCCTCAAATATTACCCCTGTTTCCGAACAGCATAGATACTTTTGTCGATCTGTTCTGCGGCGGATGTAATGTTGGGCTGAATATTGACTGCAAAAGAATCATCTATAACGATCTGGACGAACATTTGCTCTATCTTTACAATACTTTCAAGAATCTTGATAAACAATCGACTTTTGAATGGATTTATCAAATAATTGAAAAGTACGATCTTTCGCAAGTGAGCAAATACGGGTATGAGTATTATGGGTGCGAAAGCGGCAAAGGCGTCGGTAACTATAATCGCGATAAGTTTATGAGACTCCGGGCAGATTTCAACGCTAAGGCAAGCGAAGATTATTACTACTATGTGATGCTCTATGTAATAATCGTCTATGCGTTTAATAACCAAATTCGTTTTAATAGCAAAGGCGAGTTTAATCTACCGGTTGGTAAGAGAGATTTTAACAGTAAGATGGCTGAAAAACTATCGGCTTTCATAGATAGAATTAAGTTGCAGGACTGTACCTTCACTTGCAAAGATTTTCGTGAGTTTGATATTAGTAAATTGTCAAATTCTGATTTTGTATATGCCGATCCACCATACTTAATTACTTGTGCAACATATAACGAACAAGGTGGCTGGAGCGAAGAAACGGAGAAAGACTTACTTGCTTTTTTGGATAAGTTAAACGATAACCATATACGATTTGCTTTGTCGAATGTTCTTAGAAGCAAAGGAAAAGAAAACAACATTTTAATTTCATGGCTTGGAAAAAACAAGCAAAAATATAAAATTAATTATCTAAATTACAGCTATTCAAATTCAAATTATCAAATCAAAGATAAAGATTCCGTAAGTGAAGAGGTTCTGATAACAAATTACGAGGAGAAATGATATGCCTGCTTATAAAAGCTTTTGTTGGTGCTTGGGAACAACAAGTTTTAGAACAAAACAATTTAATAGGACAATTGAAGAACAATTAGGGTTGTTGGATGAATTTTGGCGTATTCCTGATAATTCTGTTGAAACTTGGGGAAACAATAAGGCCATTCAAATTCGTTATTATGATTTTATGAAAGAAAAGGGGTTTGTTTCCGGCACTGCTTCCAGAAAAGACAAAGATGCCCGTGAGAAAACCTCTGGTTTGGTTGATATAGGTTTGATAACAAATGATAGAAAATTAACAGAAGCCGGTGCCGCTTTACTGGAAATTAGCAGAAACGGCGATTTTGGCTCGGATAACATTTTTCAAATCCCGAAAGACAGCTTCATCTATTTGAAACAGTTATTAAAAACAAGCAATGAAATTGACGGTTTTGTTGTCAGACCATTTATTGTGTTGTTGCGTATCTTATCAGAATTTGAATTTATCACTATGGAAGAATACACATATTTGCTTCCCCTGTGTATAGATTATAATTCAACTGAGTATATTATCCAGAAGATTAGAGATATTCGTGGCAGCCGCACAAGTATTGATAGCGTTATTATTGAGCGTTTGATGGGTATGAACAATTATCAAGAAGCGTTATCCATGTTTCTCACTGATAGAGTAGATGAAAATTTGATTTGCGAAATTGGTATGAATCGAAAGAGCCGATCTTATGATCGTCCGTATTATCCGCTTTATGAAAGTTTACATGATGCCTTTGTGTGTGGAAATGCGTCTGCATTCGTATCCGTTTATGAAGCTACTCGAAACATAAATATCGGCAGACGTTGGCGGGACTATTTGTTTAATACCGTTTCAACAAGAGCGCTTGAGGATAATCCATTTTCATGTCTGAATCACACTTTGTTTGATGAAGTTAGAACAGAGTCTGCGTTCAAAGCAGCATTTTTCAAAGTAATGCACATGCTAAAAGCAAAAGCAACGCTTTCTGATTATTTGGACTTAAACAGACGATACATTAAAACGACAGACATTGTTATCTTTGAAGATGGCTGCATAAAACTTGATATCGTTCCGAAACATTTCTTTGGTAATGTTGTTGAAGATTTGTATGCTAAAGCGTTTAACGCAAGCGAAAAACTGTTTGATAATTGCTCTATGCAAGAAATCGCGTCCTGCTTGGTTGAGAACGAAACTGTAGTTATCAATGGCGTAAATGCTGAACTCGGAACCGCTGTTACAACAGTTGCTGATGCAAAAAGCGTGCTTGAGGATATTCGATATAGGCGTTTGCAGGAATTGATTGACGATAAATTCACAGACGAAAAACTTCTTATTCTGCTTGATCTTTTTGAACACAGAAATGATGTTCAAATTCAAGAAATGGTAACTGATGACGCAGATATACCGACAATTTTTGAATATGTATTGGGCATCATTTGGTACAAAACGAGCGAACGTCAGGGGAAAATCCTTGATTATATGAAATTGTCGTTAGACGCGGATTTGCTTCCGAAAACTCATGCTGCCGGCGGAGAGGCCGATATTGTTTACGAATATCCGGCAACCGATTACTACCCCGAACACTCGTTGCTTCTTGAAGCAACGCTGGCTGATAGAACAAATCAGCGTCGTATGGAAATGGAACCGGTTTCACGACATTTAGGTATGCACTTAATCAGAACAGACAATTTGAATTCGTATTGCGTTTTTGTGACAACATATCTTGATTTTAATGTGATAGCAGATTTTAGAAATCGAAAAAGCAGTTTTTTCTATGATCCGCAAGATTCAACAAAATACGTGAACAAAATGAAGATTATCCCGCTTGATACCTCTGTCTTGAAATCTGTTGTTTCGCGCCAATACAAGTACCGAGATTTGTATGCTATTTTTGAAACGGCATATAACGCTGACCTTAATTCGCTTGAGTGGTACAATTCATTTGTGAGAAATCCGATAATTAACCGCTAATAATACTTGTTAGGGAGAGAATTGATATGGCAAAACTGAATGGTGCAGATTACTTGCTACTGTTATTATATTTGAATAATAAAGAACCCATTTTGGGTGCAGTCAGATTAGAAAAAATGATGTTTCTATTCAATATGGAAATTGCACCTATATTGAAAGAAAAAGGACTTGAATCTGACAAATTGCCAGAGTTCATCGCATATAATTACGGGCCTTTTTCCAAAGATGTGTATGAACAGGTGGAGTTATTCAAAGGAATAAAATTCGTTCAGATAACAGACTTAAATGCCACTGAAGAAATGGTGGAGGTTGATGATTTGGAAGAAATGTCTTATGAAGATGTTTCTTTTGTAAACCAGATGACAAGCAAAGGATACAGGCTAAAAACAGATGGCACGTATTATAAGTACTCACTTCTTAAAACAGGCGAGAATTTTGTTGTTGATAATATATTACCAAGTGTGAACGATGAGCAAAAAGCACTATTGGAAAAATTTAAGAAAAAAATTACTTCTATATATCCTAAGCAGTTGTTGAAATATGTTTATTCTAAATATCCAGATTATACAACAAAATCATTAATCAAAAATGAGGTGCTGGATGATGAATAACATTGAGGACATATTACGCGAGAATTATTGTCAGTACCGCTCAAAACAAGGAAAGAAAAATATCTTTAAGGAGATTCCTGTCTTTTCCAGATCGGTTGATCTTGTTGAATACGACACCCATTTGGGGAAAATCACTGCTATTGAGTTTAAAATAAAAGATTGGAAAAGAGCGATAAATCAACTTGTTACAGTATCTCCGTGTTTTGATTATTTGGTACTGTGTTTGCCAAAGCCAAAAACAGAAAAATGTTTGAGTAACATTAAAAGCGCATGTTCAGAAACTGGCATTGGGTTAATTACATGGGAGGCAGATAACAATGTCTTTATTAAAGAATGTAACCCGAAAGAAGCGGATAATATTTGGAAAGTGCAGAAAAGACAAGTGATTAACTATATAAAAGAACAAAGGCGGGGAAACAAAGATGAGTGACAATTTAAAATTGTTAAGATACAACACAGGGACTGACAAAAAAGTCCTAATAAAATTCAAAGATAGTTTTTCTGCAGTCATTTTTAATGCAACAATAGTTGCTTATAGCAAAAGTGCTGTTGCTGATTTAGTTGCTGTACACAAGAACAAATACATTATAGATCCTCAAACGCATATTTATCAGCAAGATATTACGGCAGTTCAAGCTATGAACAAAAAAGGAATAGTCTCGGTTAAAAAATCGGTTGATCAATACCTTTCAGAATTGCCGTCCGAGTTGAAAAATAAGTTTTATTCACAAAAAGGAAATCTATCGCCTGAAGATATAAAAGATTCGGTTGACAAATTGATTGAAGGAGTGTATTCATTCGAGACCAGTTATGTTGACAAATATATCAAAAACAAGGAGTATGATAAATATCTGAAATATGCCAAAATCGGACCATCTCCCGCAGTCGTTATAGCCCCATATTTTATGATCAAATCATCGTATTCAGAAAAAGAAATCAATGATTGGCTGAACTTAAATGCTTTGTGTGCGCAAAGATTTATTTCGTTAAATTCAACTAACGGAAAATATGATACGGGAATTCAAATAGTGATAGACAAGAGAATTCTTGACAATAATACCTTCGCGAATAAAATCAAGGAATACTATAAAAATTCTATTGTAAATTACGCCTTTATATGGGTTGATGACTTTAATCTTTTTGAAGCTACAAAGGCACAGCAAGAACAGTTCAAATCAATTCTCGTCGCATTAACCGAATTAGGAATTAAGCCAGTTATGGCATACGGTGGATATGATTCGATTATTCTTTGCAACGAGGATTTGCCGTATAGGATGTATGGTGTTGCACAATCTGTTGGCTATGGAGAAACAAGGCCTGTAACTCCTGTTGGCGGGGGGCTACCCGTAAATAAATATTATTTTCCGCCTTTACACGCTCGTTTATCGCTTTCTAAGGTTATATCCATCCTATCAAGTAAAGGTTATTTTTCAAAAGACAAGGCTGTTGCAAGTGAAGATTTTTATCAACATATATGTTCTTGCAAACAATGTCGCGATATAATTGGGAAAAATATCGATAACTTTCGCAAATATAATGAATCAAGTGACTATACAATGCGAAATGGTATTAAACGCAATCGTCCGACCACAGATGCCTCATTGATTGCCGCCATGCATTTTATGTTTTCAAAAGCTGATGAATGGAATGATGTTGAGAGTAAAAGCTTTAACATGCTTAAAAATGATTTGTTAAAAGGATATTCAGAGTATTGTCCGGCGCTGTCTAATCATATGCAGGATTGGTGTAACATCTATGAATAAGCAGGAACGCACTATTTTTGTTCTTGGTGCTGGCTTTTCTGCTCCAGCCAAGCTGCCAATTCAAGATCGCATTTTGCAAGAAATGATACAAAAACCTGCTGATGAATTTCTAAATTATACGCCAGAGCCTGAGAGTACAAAATTTCTAAAATCTTTCATCACGGTAGGATTATTTCTTTTGCAGAATTATACCGCTTTTGATTGCGCAGAATACAAAGAGAGCTTTGAGGAATTAGCATTAAAGAGTAAATACACCAAGCTGGATGCAAGCGTATTGTCAGAAGACACTGAAAAGAATGAGTTGCTGATACTACGTGAAAAAATCAGGGATAGTTTAGAAAAGTCCAATATACATGTAAGTCTCGAAGATGTTTTTACCTCTTTTGATAAAACATATCAGAGCAGGGAGTATTTTCATAGGTATTCTTCTCAATATGTTGATGAGATTAAAGAATCTATAAAACGCTTATTTATTTATTACTTTAGTAAGCGTTGTAAAAATCATACATATGTACAAAGCGACTATCTGTCTTTTTTCTCTTATTTAAAGCAGTACGCGCCGAATTCAGCAATCATATCAACTAATTGGGATGTGTTGACGGAGACTTATTTGGAGAAACAAAAACTTGTTTATGATTTATCGTTGAATGACGCGTATTACACGAAAGGTGGAACGGTTACTTCGAAGTCAAATAAAACAATCAAGTTAATCAAGATACACGGCTCAATCAACTGGTTCCGCTGCCTAAACTGTGGGAGAATCGACATAGTTAAAAGTGAGGATTGCGGCAATTATTTGTTTGATGATAAATCGCAAGAAACTTGCAAATCGTGTCGTATAACAAAAAATACAGATTTCCTATTACAATCTCAAATCATTACTCCTACAATGATGAAATCATTAAATAGTCAGTTGTATACAAATCTTTGGTCAAGTGCACGTGAAGTTTTACTAAAAGCAGATCATGTTTATTTCGTAGGGTATTCTCTACCAATTGCGGATTTTGATTTTCGTTATTTGCTTCATCAATCTATTTCTGACAAAGCAAAGATAGATGTGATTCTATACCATGATGATGATCCAAATCAAACTGAAAAGTCAAAGTTAAAAGATCTTCTTCCTGAAAAAAGGTATCGTGATTTATTTGCAAAAAATCAAATAGAATTTCATTATGATGGATTTGGGCCTTTTTTTGAGAAGCAAATTGCTATTTTATCTTGATGTGGGGTTGTCTCAGCAAGCACTGAATTTGGCTATCCAAATTCGGATGCTGCTGCGGCGTTACCTCAGCAAGCATCGTCTTTGTGTCCACACTTGGCTTAGCGAGCATCGCCGCCTGTGTCCACACGACCTTGTTAGGGGAAATCCCTAAAACCCTTTGAACGGAGAAACTTATGGATAATAAAGATTTAAGAAAACATATACTTCCATATTGGCAAGACATTTATAATCTTCAATACGGAAACCTGTTTCAGCGCATTTATGTCCGAATTAAATACAGGATTTTCGGCAACAAATTCGGATCGACCGAAGTTCCGGATAATATTCTTGAAGCCATTGCCCGTACAATGCTGCCGGATATTCGCGAATTCTTCCTTTCCAAAGAGGGACAGGAGGAGTTTGCCGCTTGGAAAGCGGAATATGAAAAGAATAAGAAGAAAAGAACATAAAGCTAAAGGCGAGGGTGAATGCCCTCGCCTTTTCGTCACTATTGATAGATCAGTTCATTCAAGATAAATTCCCGTACTCTGCTTTGAATGTTGTTCATCCGTTTGTTCCATTCCATTTAATCGGAACTTTTAACTGCTCGGTTACGCCTTCGTTTTCAGCCGTTTGTCGGACTAAAGAATCAAACATATCGCAGGCGTCACAGTCAATGTTGGCAAGGTAATTGTTTAGAGTTTCATTTAGCCGCATAACATTGATGACCGTTCGATTGTTGCGGTAAAGAAAATCATAATGCATTCTGCCCCAAGCGCCGATGTTTTCAAGTTCTGTTTTCATAATAAGAAACCTCCGAATTTAATTTTTGCGTTTTGAATTAAAGTTCGGATAGTCTATGAAAATGACAAATCCGAACCCTTCACCGATTGGTTTAGGGTTCGGATTTGTACTGTTTGGTGCGGATAACAGGAGTTGAACCTGCATGATATTGCTATCACTAGAACCTGATGGTAACGCCACCTCGGTGAAAGTTGAAACTGCAAGCAAAACAATCAAATCCAATTTCAGTTATTTAAGGCAGATAACATTTCATATTATTTGGCAATCTTCAATTTCAAAAACTGTGTTTTCGCAGCTTTTGCTTCATCGAATTTTTTGTCCCATTTTGCTCTAATTTCTGATTTTTTTAATACTTCTTCCAGCGTATAATCATCAAAATAATTGATGTTATCAGATGTATAATTATCTTTGCAATATTGTTTGTACAGGGAAGCTATCATATTCTCACATTCGTCTGGCTCAAAAACAGGGTCATATCTTCTGAGAAGTCTTTCCAAATCCTGTGATAAATAAAACACATCTGGCGGATAGTCACTATAAACGATTTCGCCTTCGTACTCAACAGGAACTGGCTTAGGGTTAATACCATTTTTCTTTAACTTATATTCAAAATAGGAAAGTAGAATATCCGCATTGACAATTACATCGTTGTATGTGCTGACTTCTTTATACGCAAGTAATAGTGAATTTAACTTTTCAGATTCTACTTTCTTTAAATATCTGGCGCTATAATCTTTAGCTATCTCACTTAACCTATCATAGTTCTTTCTTGAATACGCATCATCCAATAACCTTATTATTGGATGAATGACTGACATTTTAAGATTATTTCTATTTCCTTTGTGGTAATAAATAGCTGAAATTATCAAAGATATAATTCCTGATAATATAACCGTTATTAGTGTAAAACAATTTGAAAACATATTTGTATTAAACCATTCTATGAAACTCATATCAAACCCCACTTTTGTATCATTTTAATTTAATAATACCATGTATCTTTGAATATTTCCACTCCTGCCTAAGTAACAGCAGCATCAGCTTTTCGGCAATGCCGCCGTTCTCGGTTATAAAATGCCTGCCTTTTTCAGATAACCCACGGTGTCATAGCAGCCTCTAAAATATTGCTGTATGCATCGTTGACTAACTCTACCTTGTGCTTTGCTTTTTCGCAAGGGTTTAAGCAATAATAAGTGTTGAGCGTATCATAATACTTCCAATTATCAGTTTGTCTGCGCCCTCTGGTATAAAGGCTTTATATGGATGTTTGGAAATCTCCATAACTGCACTTCCTTTTAATGATTTTTGGTTAAGTATGATTATATCAAACTATATTTTATTGGTCAATTAATGGTTTAATTTAAAAAGCTGGCACGAGAAATATAACTCGTGCCAGTCTTTTAATCCAACTATTAGAGTCCGAAAGTCGTCTTAAATAGGTCGACCTTTTTAGAAATAATATCAACCTTTGCGGTTTTTCCGTCATTGAATTCAATCATAAAACGTAATCCTTTGTGGCGATCACTTCCGATTGAAATATCGGGAGTTTCTCCTGTAAAGGTCATGCTTTTAATATCACTTCCGGTGAAGAAGTAATCATCACGTGAAGTGCTGTAAATAACACCTTTGCCGTTTTCTATGCTTATGTAACTGCCTTTTGCAAAATCTTCGTTCGGATCTACTTTAAAAGTAATAGAATCCGGAGCATTTACACGACCGTAAAGTGTGCTTAGATTGTTGATTCTGGCTGTTGTTGCCATAAAGTTTTTGTTTTCTTCCTTGATTTGCTGTGCCTTTTCTTTGACCTTGTCGAAAAATCCCATTGTGGTTTCCTCCATAATAATTTATTTAATTGCATTATTGCAATTATCAGTGTTTTGTTGCATTGCGATTTTGTTGCTCTACTGCACGTCTCAACCGTTCAGTTTCTGCAACCTGCGCTTTTGCTTGAGCCTCCATTTGTGCAGCGTGTTCACGGGCCGAACGCTCCATAGCTTGTTCATGCATACGGGTTTGGAATGCCTGCTCTTCCAAAATGGCTTCCTGACGCTGTGCCTCACGACGGCGCTCTGCTTCTTGCGCATCTTTGCGATCTTCCTCAATTGCCAAGTTTATAGCTTCTTTCAATGTATCGGCACGTTGGGTGCTGAGCAGTTTTGCAATGTGCGAAGCACTATAGAACAGATCCGAATGAATTAGGGTAACCGCATCCAATTGACCTTTGACATTATCAAGTTCGGCATTTACTGACGAAAGTTTTTCTGTCCATTTTTCTGTGATTGCTTTGCTATCTGACTCGAATTGTGCGTTTTTCTCATCATAATGTGCTGCACAGATTGCGATGTTTTTTTCGAGTGCTTTTTCAAAGTCATCGCATTCCACAAAGAAATGATCATTACTAAATGCGCCGATATTTTCAAGTTGATTCTTCCAATTAGCGTATTTTTTCTCCCATTCGGTATATTTTTGAATTTCCGAATTCCAACAGCAATACCCGATAGCAGTAGCAATTGAAAGAATTATGAGAAGAAATGTAAAACCAAACCCAGCTAAGCCAATAGTATTGGTAGTTGTTACATTACCGATTATAATGTTGATTGCTACCGCTGCAATGAATATTAACCCACATATTGCAGCACGCTTCATTTTCTTGTTGTCGATGTCAGGCTTGAAAGGCGGTATATTGCGTGCTATAGGCGAAGGCTTCGGCATATCTGCACCGAAATTCTTGTTCACCGATTCCTGATAGCTTTCCAATTCATTGAGAACGGTCGTGCTTAGGTTTTCCTGCTCTTTTTCTGCACTGTTATATATTTTGGAAACTTCTTCTTCTAAATCGTTTCTGCGATTATATAATTCGGCAATTCTATCCAGTTCTTTGATGGTTGCTTCACGATTAAATTCAGACATTTAGTTTCCCTCCCTTGCAAAAAATCCTTCTTCGGTATCGTCCCCGTCATCTTCAAAGCCTACAATATCATAGGCAAACGGTCCTACCGAAAATTTGTTTGTATTATCCGCATTGAACACCCAAATAATGTCACGCTCAATTTTATACATATCGGAAAAAGAACTATCAGCGTTGCGTTGGGCTAATTTTTCAATAGGCTTTCTGTCTGGGAAAAGATAATCCTTTGGATGCTTTTCCTTATGTAATGCGCATAGAAGCCTTGCTATATATATGTTCCTATATTTACTTTCGTCGGTTATAATCTCTGTAGCTACATAGGCAACTAACGGATTTTTGCTTGCATCCAAAATATTTGGATAACCTGCAAACTCTAACGATGATTTATCCATAGCATCTGCCATAACAAACGCCAATTTATAAAGGAAACTGCGATTCTCTTTTGATTTTGCAACCGTCTGCAAATAATCAAAAAAATACTCCGTCTTTTTCAGCAGCGTGTTGGCAGCTGTGTATGCCGCCCTCCCTTCACCCGACATAAACCATTGTGCGGTCTTTTGCAGACTGCTTGAATCGACTGCATCTTTATCCTTTAAGATGCGAATCAATGCCATTGGTGACTGTAAGAAACCCATTTGTTTTCTCCTCACTTTTTCTTTATTTATAAGATCCGCAGATCCTATTTCGTGAATTTAAAAGATTTACAACTTTTTCTATCTGCACAAGCGTTGCCTCCGTATTTTTACCGGAAACGCTTGTTTTAAGAGCCTTTAATTCCTTTGTGATTTCTGATTCTATTTCTTTGGTTTCCTCAATAGAAACAGGATCGCTGTACCTGAACTTAGTGGCGAGATTCTGCAAAGGCTCTCTTGCTTTTTCATCTTTGCAAGCATCTAAAATGTCCGAAATATCTATCTGAAACTTTGTGATGTTTTTTGTTGCGTCAACAGTGTTTACATCAATATTTTCTATAAAGTCTCTTGAATTGTCTGCCACAATAAAGCCGATGCCTGCTGCTCCGGTGTATATAAGAGATAGCAAAAGTCCTATCCAATAAGGAACATTGAAAAATGCACCGACAGCATAGAGAATAACGGTTGTTATCAGTTGAGCAGCGGTATACAGATACCCGATTCGGAAAATCGGATAACCGTAAAACTTGCTCATTAAATCCTTTGGTTTGCCAAAGGCGTATAAACTAATACCCGCTCCGACAGCCAAGGAAATAATAGAAAAAGCAAACAGTATCCAAGAGCTTGCCGGTTTTGGAAACGGAATGAGCACCGTAAGAAAAATAAATAAAACGGCAATAATCCCGTAAATCGCAACGGCGGACTTTTTCGGTTTATTCATTTTCATCGCTATTCTCCTTTCCTGTGTCCGCAGTCGGGACAGAATTTAGAAGTGATATTTGTGCGTCCGCATTTGGGGCAATTCCAGATTTCAGCTTTTTCGGGGCGTTTTGCACCGCAATCGGGACAGAAGTTGCTGCTTATTCCTTTACATCCGCAAGAACAGTCCCATTTTGAATTTTCCGCAGTTTGTGGTTTCGGAGCACCGCATTCAGGGCAAAACTTAGATGTTATACAAGTCTTGCCGCAGGAACAGTTCCACGCTGTTGTTTTATTTGAAGCGGGAATGGCGTTGTCCGAAGCCTGCTTTCCCATATCGGCAGCGTTATTCATAATAGGGGACATCATATCCTTTGTCATATTTACAACGCCGCTCATCGCACCGAGTCCCACACCAAGACCGACCATATTGCCAACGGCACCGCCAAGACCACCGGCAGCGGAATTTTCTGTGCCGTTGCCTGTTCCCGGCAAACCGTTTTGCATGGCTTCCAATCCAATCTGACGAGAGGTTTCCTGACCGTATGTATAGCCTTTGGCGCGCATTTCTTCCGCTTCTGCCATTGCCTGTGCAGAATATGCTTCGGCGGTGGATTGCCCTTTCAGTCGGGTTGCTTCGGCAGAACCCTGAGCCTCAAATTTGACAGCCTCGGAATGAGCCTGTGCGGAGATTTTGGTTGCTTCGCCTTCTCCTTGTGTGCGCAAAATTTTCCGCTGAGCCTCGGTTTGTTCCTCAACCAAGACTCTTCCTTGACGAGCTTCGGCTTCGGCTCTCAACACGCCTTCTTCTCTGGCTTTCAGCTTTCTCTCCGCTTCTTGCTTTCTCCAGCGCTCTACATCCTCGCTGTTATGGATTTTGATTGTAGTTAAATTAAAATGATTTGTCGGGATGATCAATCCGTACTCATCAAAAACGGCATTCAAGTCTTTTCGCAGAATATCGGAAATCAGAATTTTTTTGCTTTCAATATCTAAAACATTGATTTGATTTTCAATGATAATATTGGCTAACAGGTCCGATAAACGGCTTGTGATCACATCACGGAATTTTTCGGAAACATACGCCGCCGTATAGGACTCGCCGGCACCCATAGGTTCGTTGTGCGCTGTTCCCGAAGATGTACCGATAATCATATAAACCAGCTTGCGAACGCTCTCGTTGTCATCGATTACCTGTAAATCAACCGAACCGCTGATACCGATATTAACATAAAAATCCATTTCGGGATTTCTGAGCCGAATTTCCGGCACACCCCACTTGACATTTAATCGGTTTGTTCGAACAAAATAGATCTTAGAATCAAATGTAAGCTCTGCGTCGGTCGGGAATTTCAAAACTTCTTCCAAAAGAGGAAGCATTTGTGTTTCGAGAATATGTCGGCCCGGACCGAAAACATCCAATCCTTTTCCGTTGCGGAAAAACAGAGCCTTTTGTCCTTCCGACACGATAAGCTGTGAGCCGATATTGAAATTTTCTACGGGATGGCGGTAAACGAAAATATCATTCATTCCCATATCCCATTTAATTACACCCGTTTTACCACTGCTTTTTTCCTGCGCCAGCCTTGCCTGAACATCAATTACGGTTTTACACTGGGGACAGGTATAGGTTTTTGCGCTCTTGTCGGCAATTAATGCAACTTTACATGCGGGGCAGGTGATTTTAACTGTTTCCTTGCCGGAGTTGATTCTTGTATGACAGACCGGGCAGCTGGCAGTTGCGCTTTTACTTCTGTCATAGATAACTTTGTTTCCGCAATGGGGGCATGTGTCCTCAGCCATTCGTTCGGTGTTAACATCAACTACAAAGCCGCAGGAACACTTAATTTTCTTTTTGGCAAATAAGCCTGTTCCGGCTTGTATCGGTTTTTTACACGCCGGACATTCTATTACGAAATTAGCCATAGTATCATCCTTTCTATCTGTAATAATCCGAGCTGGCATATGAATAACAGTCATTTGCTTTTGAGTTGCTGTCTTCATAGTCATATTTGGCTAACAGGGCAAATAAAAAATATGCTTTTTCGTACTCTGCGTTTTTTTGATAAGTACAAGCTTTATTGTACATATCTTTCAGTAATGCTTTTGATTTCAGCACATCGTCCCATATATCATCAAGCTTTGAAACTGCATTGACAATATCCGTTTCAAAAGTCGGACTGTTTACATCTACGGTGTCATAGGCTTTCATTGCCGCATCAAAGCTCTTTTGCAGCTTTTCATTCTTTTCTTTTTGTGCTTTCTTATTGCTTTCCGTGCTTGATTTTATTGTTTTTTCTTTGCCATCCCCAAAATCCTTAAATGTATAGTCAGAATAGTTAATTTGCGTGATGGCAAAGGTGATTTTCAATGAGGCAAAGCTATAGTCTGACAGCTTTTGAACAGAATCGGAATCAAGCGTTAAATCCAATTCCTGTTTTTTTCCGTGCGGAAGATTGGAAAGCTCCAACTTAGTTGCGCTGAGCTTTTTCCCGCTCTCGTCATAAAAATACATAACGCCTGAAAAGTAAGAAATATCAACAAAGCCTTTGTTTTTGAATTCCATTGGTATGGTTTCGCTTACCCAATTGGCGGAAAGTGTATCTTTGCTGAATCCAACATATACATTGGTGTTATATTTCATCAAATTAAATGCGAAAAATGCAATTACAACAAAAACCGCAACGACACTTAAACACGCTATAACTTTCTTGGATTTCTGTCTGGTTTTCTGCTTTTGTGTATAGCTCATTAACTCAGCGGTGCGGGTTTCATCTCCGCAGGTTTGATATAACGCCAAGGCTTTTTTGAATTCGGGACAATCAATCAGGTTTTCTTTTTTGTTTTCAATTTCGCTTTCATTTCTTGCTTGCAACCGTACAAGACAAAGCCCCCAATATGCGTCGGCATTTTGTGCGTCAAAGGATAAAATCAATTGCAAAAAAGTCCGAGCCTGATTCCATAGGGCAGATTGTAAAAGAACACGGGAATATAAAAGAATTTGGTTTCTTAATGCTTCCGGCGCTCCTGAATGATAGCCGATCAACTTCCAAACAAATTGACTGATTCTGTCTGTTGTGACATTCTCGGAATTTACTGCGTTCAATACATCAATAACTTCTTTGTCTGCATTATCTGAGTATTTAAGCAAGTTTTCAAAATCAATAACGCATTGCTGCGTAGTGGCATCCGATTTTATATCGCATTTTAACAATAACGAAAGAATTCGCATATTGCCCGGGTCTGTAACGAGGAACTTTCTGTAATACTTTTGTGCAATTATCGGTGAACAGTTGCCTGCGAATTTTTCAATGTATGAAAGATATGTATCTACTTCATTCGATTCCAGTGTTGTGCTTATCAAATAATCAAACGATTTTTCGTAAGATTTATTGATTGCATAGAGAATGGCATCGTTTGTAATGCTTTTGAATTTACTGTTTGAATAAACAGCTTCATTTTTTGCATAGGGCAAAATGGCTTTTAAGGCTGTGAACAAAGCACTGTCGGATTGATAATCATTTGAAAAAATCAATTCTATAATATGCCGTGCAAATTTAGGTGTAGCATTTGAAAGAATGACATCGATTATTTTCCCATCAGCTACGGTAAACGCCGATAATGCCCTTAATAGTTCTTTCTCATTAGAAAGGTGGCGGCTGCACATAATTTCAAACCACCGCACCTGTGCATTGTTACGGTCAGATAATAAAATCTGATTGATTTGGACTTGTGCCGCTTCCCATTCCTTAGCACCTAAAAAGCGAGAAATCAGTTGGAGATTCTGTTCAGTATCAATATTGGAGCTTTCACGGTGAACGTCTGAGTCAATATTATCCGAAAGCTTAATTTCTTTAACGGTAATTATATCCGTTTTAATAGTCGCCGCCTTTGCTGCCATTTGTCCGCTTTGAATTTCCTTCTTTTCAATGGGGCAATAAGTAAACGGATTTCCGGCATCATCTCGACCGAGCATATATTTTGTGCCGCAGTTTTCACATATGTAAAACTTGCCTTCTTCACGCAGTGTTCCGCCGCAACCGGAACATTCAAGTTTTTTTATTTTACTCACCTCAATTAATATTCAATGAAGAAATTTAAAAATCGATTATGTTTTATCATTTAAAAAGTCAACACCGACATTGGTAAGCATTATATAATTTGCCCCATTACGCTCAATTGAACGAATGATCTTTTCATTAATTAACTTTCCTATATAGTTTTCTGCATCTTTTTGTTCATCTTTATCTCTAAATTCATTTATTATAAAAATGTTCAATTTTTCTATTGGACAGCAATCATCCGCATTTTGTAGCCATTTTTTCAGAAATTCTAACAATTTATTTTGCATGACTTTACTCCTTATAAAATAGATTTTTTATTAAAGTACATAATCCATATTATGTTGTATTTAGAGTAATAAAAAATCTGCTACAAACAGGGCAGATTAAAAAAGAGTATAGCAAAGCAAGCCTTCTCAGAATTGTCGAAAAAGATAAGAAGAAAAGGCTTTATTGTCATGTTCGGTTTTCGACAATTTTGAGTTTTCTGTACTTTCTTTGGTTAAAGTGCTTTACAAACCATCTGTATTATGATATAATACAATATGTAGAATTGCGTTTGCTATATCCAAAAGCGAAATTTAATACAACATAATATGGATTATGTTTCTGCCGCCGATTTTGGTGGCTTTTTTATATTATAAGCCGCATATTTTCCATTCTTCTACGGTGTTCCGTGCCGGTGGAAATGATATAAATTCTTGTGGTGTTAATGCTTGAATGACCGAGAATATCTGCAAGTTTTGCAATATCTTTTTCAATGCCGTAAAACACACGGGCAAAGAGGTGGCGCAGGTTATGCGGAAACACCTTTTGCGGGTTGACATTTGCTTCTTCGCATAAGGCTTTCATTTCCCGCCAGATGTTCGTGCGGCTTATCGGCTTGCCTGTCCTCGTCACAAAAATCATACCGCTTTTAATCTTTTGCTCTGCTGCATAGCGGAGCAATTTTTGTTTTAGCTCTTTCACAATAAATACCGACCGTGTTTTTGCTTTGCAGTTTACAACCGCCTCGCCCTGCTTTACCCCCTCAACGGTAATAAATTGCAACTCGCTGACACGGATGCCTGTGCCGCATATAGTCTGCAAAATAAGATTAAGTCTTTCGTTGTGTTTACGCTCCGCTGTTCTGCAAAGCCGTGTGTATTCTGCTTTTGTCAATTCCTTTTCTTCGGTGCAGAATACTTGCTGTTGAAGTTTTAGCGATTTCACCTTTAAATCGTGCCAGCCTAAAAAAGCAAACAAACTGTTGATACTTGCAAGCATTGAGTTAACGCTCCGCACGGCGTAGATTTCTTGCAAATGATTCTTGTATGCAATTACAACTTCTTTTGTAATGTCAGCGTTTTGCGTATATACCGAAAATGCTTTAACATCACGAATATATTTTTCAACCGTTATTTTGCTCCTTTCCTCTAGGATTAGATGTTCCTTAAATTCGGCAATTGTTTTCGCCGTAATAATTCGTCCTTTCATCTTGATTTACCTCCGAGTATTTTTTAATATTTTACCCGAAAAGTATGAAAACAGAAATTGTCGTCCCAAAAGGGTTGTGGTATGTTACCTTGGAAAGAACGATTTTGCAAGTTGTTTTTTGAAATTTCAGGAAAGTTGTAAAACCCGTTGAAATATGATAAAATACTCTCACAGAAACTTATGGGGTGATCGTATGGGCAGGCAACGGAACAGGAGAATATTTGCCGGATTTTACAGACGGTATGACGGCAGGTATATTTATGTTGTGGCGGTTGTCCCCGACGCTGACACTGATGAAAAAGTCGTAATTTTTCATTACGGAACCGATGCTTGTGGCTGCAAGTATTACACAATGATGAAAAAATCTTTTTGTGAGCAGGTAGAGGTAAACGGAGAGTGGGTAGACAAGTTCACCCGTCAGCCGCAGGTGAAAATCACGGATACGCATATTTCAAATTTGGAAGAAACAGGCTTTCCCGGTCCCGTTCGTAAAAAGCAATCAAAGGATGAGGAAGAACTGCTTTATGAGAACCGCACTTACCGCGGTGCCGAAACATATACCGATTATGCAAAGGATATCTGCAAAAACTATAAATCGGATGTGCGTAAATATAATTTGTGCGTTACACAAAAGCGGTATATCGGCGTTTCGGGCAAAGCGGATTTTAATATACTGAAAGAAGATATAACTTTTTTAAATGACTGTCTTAAAACCGTGCTCAAAAGCTATGCCGCATATTTTAAGAAAAGATATATAAACGGAATGTCAATTCGGAAATATGCGGAAGAACACGGAATGAACCGCGGCAGCGCCGACTATATCAATAAAAAATTTATTTCCGAGCTTGCGGCAGCGCTGAAAGCTCGGGACGATTCGGACGGCGTATGTCGACCGAGTAAAAAGTAAACAGCATAACAAATACATTTAGCATCTGCTGAAAAGGCAGGTGCTTTTTTTGCGCCTAAATCATTATGTCAAAGTTATGTCAAAAAATCAGTGGTTTACCGAATAAGGAATAGAGGGACAAATTGCAGGCTGTGAATATGTATTGTGACAAAATTATGTCACATATGTAGTTGAATCGGCATGAAAAGTGAGGGGATAAATTTTTTTTGGTTGTACCTACTGCGTTTTTTTGGCTTAAAAAGTAGAGGACAAAATTACATAACCATTCGAAAGGAGTTGGTGCAGATATGATTGCAACCGTGCAAAAAGAGAATTTCAAGGAGGAAAAAGTGACAGAAAAATTTTCAATCATCTCAAACAGCATAAGCGACTACCGATTAAAGCCGAGAGATTACGCCGTCTACTGTTGCCTTGTAAAACACTGCGACAAAAACGGCGTCTGCTTTCCGTCACGGCGGCTGATCGCCGAGGAATGCTGTATTGATAAAAAGACAGCGGACGCAGCGATTATAAGTCTTGAAAAAGCAGGGCTTGTAAAAAAGAAAAAGCGCCGCAGGCAGGACGGATCGAACACAAGCAACGCATACACGGTCAAGTTATTTCGGTAGTGTAATTTTTTCGTACAGGGTGGTGTAAGAAACGGTATTGCAGAACTATACCCATAGAACTAAACCCACTGAGTATATATTACAGCAGAATAAAGAAATAAGACGGCAAACTCTTCCTCTGCCGAAACAGCCGCAGAAAACGCCCTGTGCGCCGAGCAAGCGAAAAACCGAGTAAACACCCGACCGAGCCGCACAAAGGCGAAATACGGCGCTGTAAACGGCGTGTGCGCCCCCTTTTTTCTTTTCTGCCGTAGTAACAGACAGAATACCGCAGGGTGACGCCTTTGTACTCTCCCTTTGGGGAGAGTGCGAGCATCGCAGACGGCTGGTCGCCGTTCTGCTGCTCGGCGGGCAGAAGCCCTGCACCCACTTTTAGAAACGGAGTACGATATGAAAAACAAAAAACTAAGCATCCGCATCAGCGAACAAGACCTTGCCGCTATCCACCGAAAAGCGAACACGGCAAATCTGTCCGTAACGGACTATGTTACACGCTCCTGCCTCAATAAACAAATCGTTGTGGTGGACGGGCTTGAAAATATTATCCGAGAGCAAAAAGCGATCGGTAAAAACCTAAACCGACTCACACTGCTTTGCAATATGGGCAGAGTGTCGGTTGCCGATCTGTCCGAAGTAAAAAGCGAATACGCAAACTTAAATGAACTTCTTTGTTCTCTGTTTGACAGAAAGCGGTGGCAGTAATGGCAACGGTAAATTTAATACAGAGCAAGCGTTCCCAATCGAAAGCCGGACTTAAATTTATTCTTTCCTACTGTAAGCGCGACAGCAAAACCGTGTGCGGAGATAAAAAACTGATCAGCGGTGTGAACTGCGTTGCCGAAAGCGCATACCACGAAATGCTGTCAACCAAAATGCGGTACGGAAAAACGGACGGCAGAATGTTTTATCATCTGGTGCAGTCCTTCTCGCCGGAGGAAAACATTACTCCCGAAACCGCACACGAAATTGCTTTGAAGTTTGCGGAACAGGAATTCCCCAAATATGAAGTCTTGGTGGCTACCCATACCGACAAGGCGCATATCCATTCGCATTTTATTATCAACAGCGTAAGCTGTGAGAACGGATATAAGCTCCGTCCGCCTAAAGATTTTATAGCGGGGCTGCGGAATGCCTCGGATAAGCTGTGTACGGAATACGGGCTGTCGGTTTTAAGACCGAGCATAAAACAGGAAAAGGTACAGCAAATGTCCTCAAAAGAATACCGCTCGGCTGTGCGGGGCGAGAGTTATAAAATGCAGCTTGCGGCGGCAATAGACGACGCAATGGCGGCAGCTCGGTCAAAGCAGGATTTTATTCGGCTGATGGAAGCCGAGGGCTACGGTGTGGTGTGGACGGACGAAAGAAAATATATCACCTATATCACGCAGGACGGCAAGCGATGCCGCGACCGCAGCCTGCACGAAGAAAAATATCTTAAGGAGAATATGGAATATGAATTCGGAATACGGAAGATTATCCTCGGAGGAACTGAAAGCGAGAGCGCGGCAGAGTATGCAGAGAGCCGCCGAAGCGAAGCCCTGCGTAACGGTGACCGAGCCGAACTGGAAAGGGATGCTCGATACGCAGAAGGCGCAGATAGAACTTCTCTCACGGCTGATGAGCGCAACCGAAACGCTGACAACCAAAGAGGAACTGACGGAGTATATGAACGAGCAACTGAATATTCTGACCGAGAACAACGCACAGTGCCAAGCAGCAGTGACGGAATTTCAGAACAAAATGAGGAAATCGGCGGCGGAATTTACCGACTCGATGAAAACGGCAGTGTCGGATACCGAGAAACGGGTTGGGAGGATCAGCGACTTTTATTCGAACAATCTCTCAATGCTGACGGATACGGCGGAGAAGTATTTGAGCCGGATATTTTGGATTACGGTTATTCCCTCGGCGATAACGGCGCTGTATTATCTGACGCTGCTTATCTTGCGGCTGATATAACGGGCATCATTGACGATGACGCTCCTGTTGAGGATTGCACCACAAGGCACTTCCCATCAGAGCATAAAAAGAAATATTCCGGTCCTGTTATGGGCGGAATGTAAAAATACAAAACAGCCTTACGGCGGAAAGGAATCTATGGAGAAAAACGATTACAACATTGAACGGGTTGAGTTTTACTATAACGGCGACGAAGAAAAGTTCGACCGCTTTTTAAGCTCAGCAATAAAAGAATATATCAGTACGGATAAAATGGCGGTCGATTGCGAAAACAGTAAATCGGCGTAATTTATCTGGACTTACGGCAGGTGTTGTGGTATGTTGTTGCGTGGACAGGATATCACGCGCCTGCCGAGAAAAAAAGAAAGGTGACTGCTATGAGAGTATGGCTGTATTCAAGGCTCTCCCGTGACGAGGACAGCGAGTTAAATTCACTTACCAATCAGCAAAACATATTGCGGGAATATGCGGCAAACAATAACTGCACCGTTATCGGTGAGTCGGCCGATGACAACATCAGCGGAATGCATTTTAACCGTGAAGGGATAAATAAAATATACGCCGCCGTTGAGGATAAAAGCATTGACGCGGTAATCGTTAAAGACCTGTCCCGACTCGGACGGCACAGAACGCAGACCGCAATGTTTATAGACTATCTTCGTGAAAATGATGTGCGTGTGCTTTCGGTAACCGAAAACATAGACACAAGCAACGAGGACGACGATCTGATGGTTGGCTTTAAAGGGATATTCAACGATATGTACGCCAGAGATATATCCAAGAAAATCCGTGCGGGATATAAGCAGAAACAAAAAAGCGGTATCGTGATGATACCGCCGCTCGGATACTTCAAGGATAAAAACACAGGCAAGGTTACGGTTGTTGAGGAACACGCCGAAATAGTCCGTAAGATATTCAATCTGTATGTATCGGGATACGGGCTTAAAGCCATATCTAAAATTTTAAATGAGGAAGGCATTAAATCGCCGGGATATTATCAGAAAAAACTGCTCGGTAAAAATCTCGGATATAACAAACCCGAAATCGCTCACAGATTTTTATGGGAAAATACAGGCGTAAAAAGAATATTGCAAAATGAGTTTTATATCGGAAATCTTATCTGCCACAAGTCCTATACAAGCAAAATAAATCATATACGAAAGGAACTGCCGCCCGAAGAACATTTCAAACATGAAAACGCCGTGCCTGCAATCATACCGAAAGAGATATGGGAGCAGGCACAGTTTTTACTTGAGCAAAAGCCGAAAAGAAATGTAAGGGCTTCAAGCGGAAATACGCATCACCGATACACGGGACTTATAAAATGCGGCGATTGCGGTTCCTCATTCAGCTGTAAAACAAGATATTGGCGTAATAATCCGCCGAGAATGGAATATGTTTGCAACGGATACCACCGTTACGGAAAGGAAAATTGTTCGCCGCATAAGATTGGCGAGGAAGTTCTCGACAGGCTGATACTCAAAGAGCTTGAGGAACTTAAAATAATGGCTCACGAAAACTTTAAAAGGGTTGACAAAGAACTGAAAAAATGGCTTGCCGACAGACCGTCCGCCGAAAAGCAGATAACAGCGCTTAAGAATAAGCTTGCGCAGCGGAAAAACGACCAGCAGCAAATACTGCTTGAAAGAATACGGGACAGAGAACACGCCGAAGTTTATACCCAAATGCTTGTTTCCTGCGAAACGGATATTAAAACAATCGAAAACAGAATTCGGGAAATGAAGGATATTGAAAATACCGTAAAGGAACGCAAGAAGCAAATGAAGAAAAGCGTCGAACTGCTTGATGGTATTATAGCCGATGGTGCGATAAGCGATACACACCTCAGGATGTTGGTAGATGAGATCGTTATATATGAAAAGAACGGAAAGCTGGATATTCAAATAACGCTTAACGGAGAATTCCGCACGCATATCGACTACTACGATGAAAGCGGAGATATAACCGACAGGCACGCCGAAATATGGTATTTCCCGAATTGGGAAAGTATGGCGGAGGGTTAACCCTCCGCCATATCATATATCAATATTCTTCTGTGCTGTAAATATAACAGCCTCGGTGGGCGCACAGCTTTATGTTATGCGCCAGTTTTTTGCTTGTGACAAGTAATTTCAGTTAAAATTTTAGGCAAAGAAAAACGCTCAAAGCCGCATAAACAAAGGCTTTGAGCGGTGGTGCGGGTAACAGGAATTGAACCTGCACTTCCTTTCGAAAATATGAACCTGAATCATACGCGTCTGCCTATTCCGCCATACCCGCATATTAAGTTTTCGTCCTCTAAATTTTACACGGCGAGGATGTCCGAGGCGGAGCGTTAAGCTTGATCCGCAATTATAAAAACGCATTTCTGCGGTTTTACCGAATTTACACCGAGATGGCGTTACCTGAATCATACGCGTCTGCCAGTTCCGCCATACCCGCATATTAAGTTTTTGTCCTCTAAATTTTACACGGCGAGGACAACCGAGGCGGAGTGTTTCGCTTGATCCGCAATATATACAAACAGCAATTAAGCTGTGTGTAAGCTCAAATTAAAAAGAAAGTAAGAACGAAAAAATTTCAAAAATTGAAAATGCAGGAAATTGAAAAGTTGAGAAGTGCGATATCGTAGAAGTTGACTTTGTCAACTTTTCGATTTCGTCGCACTGCATTGTGCGATGAAATCGCGCCGAAAATTTCAGTTTTTAATACTTACACCAAGGTGGCGTTACCTGAATCATACGCGTCTGCCAGTTCCGCCATACCCGCATATTAAGTTTTCATCCTCTGATTTTTACACGGCGAGGACATCCGAGGCGGAGCGTTTCGCTTGATCCGCAAATATAAAAACGCATTTCTGCGGTTTTACCGAATTTACACCGAGATGGCGTCACCTGAATCTAGCGCGTCTGCCTATTCCGCCATATCCGCATATATTAAATTGAAAATGAAAAATTTAAAATTGAAAGTTATTAACAGTTGCTTTTGGACGTTTTTAGAATTGCGACCAACAGCTTTTCAATCTCAGTACAATCATCAAGTAAAGAACTCGCCTCATTTGATGACAAATAATCGGTAGCTGAGAGCAACTTTATCCAATACTTTGTTTCTGATGTTTCTTTTAATGAAATGCTCAATTTTGAAATGAAATCAGCCCTGCTTTGTGCTTGTTGAGCTTCGGATATATTTGCCCCTATGCTTGTAGCAGAGCGAATGAGCTGTTTTGAGAGGATATATTCCCTTCTTTGTTCACATAAGAAGTTTCACAACTCTTACCGCAAAAGTTAAAACTTTTTGTTTCGATAATATTGCTCATAAAACACCATTTTCAATTTTCCATTTTAAATTTTCAATTAATTATATCATAATAACAAAAAAAGTCAAGCATTTAATGTCCTTTTATTAAATGCTTGACCGCTGTTTCGGCGCATTTATTTAATTTGCTTTTTTCTTACGGAGATAGGGACTTCGTTATTTAAGTAGGTATCCCAAACATTTATAAGGTCGCCGTCGTCAATTTCACGGATCACCCGCGCAGGAACGCCTGCGGCTATACTGTTCGGCGGAACATCGCGGGTTACTACCGCGCCTGCCGCCACTATACTGTTTTCGCCTATTGTTACGCCGCCGCAGACCGTAACTCCCGAACATATCCAGCAGCCGTCTTTTATTGTTATCGGCTCCGAATATTCAAGATCGTGTGTGCCGTCGGGATATTCGGCTACAAGACGCTCTTTGGCTATAAACGGGTGGTTGGGAGTTGCAAGCGTTACGTTTGCACCGATCCAAACCCCGTTTCCGAGGGTTATCGGCGAGACGTCGAGAAATGTGCAGTTATAGTTTACAAAGCAGCCGTGCCCCACCGTAATATTAACGCCGTATTCGCAGTGAAACGGTGCGAATACAGCAAAATCCTTGCCTTTGGCAGAGGGAATTAACCGCTCTAACGCACGCTGTTTTGCTTTTTTACGTCTTAGTGAAATTTTGTTAAATCGGTCACAGCGGCACATACCCTCTCTGTGCCGTTTTTCAATATCTTTATCTGACGGGTTATACAGTTTGCCTGTGACCATAGTGTGACAGAACTCGAACCTGTCACGCCTACAAATAATAATTTTTCGCCTTTTCTTGTCTCATCACTTGTAATACGACAGTATTACTGCGTTCTTCGACTTCGCCCTTACAAAAAATTATTTATTTGTGAGGTCAAAGAGTTTCTCTCAGCCGCCTTTTTCCGAAAGGCGAAGCGTGAAATTTGCAGTAAGGCTGTCGCCTTACAAAAATAAGCGCAAGCAAGGCGGTAAAAGACGGCAAGTGAAACCGCGGCAGGTTCGAGTTCTGTCACACTAAGTTCCCATTCGCTTATATTTTTCATTTTCAATCTCCCTTGTCTTCTATCGGCAGTGCGACCTGTGTGATAAAATCCTTTTCCTCGCGGTGCTGGGCGGGACCTTCAAGATAAATATGACGGCACACGCTCTTTAATTTAAGCCCGTTCTTCTCGGCATAATCTATCATATGATCCCGTATTTTCGGTATTGAGTCGTAGCCGCCGTGATAAAAAATACAGAGTGCTTTTTCTTTCGGCAAACGGTATATATTCCCGCCTTGCGAGTCGGACGGCACGGCTATGCAGTAGGATATAAGCTCGGGGTCTGACAGCGGATATTCAATAAAATACATTCGCTTGCTTGTATCCGACCCGTAATGCCGCATGGCTTCGGGAATTATGGTGCGCAGATGCGTTTTCCGTATTTCTACCGTCGGAGCGTTCAGCGTCTTGCGGTACACCGTCTGTGCGGGTATGTCCATAATTTTCAGTTCAAAGTCAGTCTGCCCTCGGACCCGTTCTCTTAATTTTTCTATGTTCAAATTAAGCTCGTCGCGTATCTTTTCAAGGCGCTCTATCATAGGCACAAGCCCCGAATCTCCGTCAAAGTATGCCTTTATATCGTCGAGCGAGAGCCCTAAGTTCTGAAAAACGCGGATAGTGCGTATTCTTGTAAGCGTGTCGGTCGTGTAGTATCGGTTGCCTGTGGCTCCCTCTTTCACGTCGGCGGTTATAAGACCCTTGCTTTCATAATTAAGAATCATTCTGCGCGTGATATTAAGTGAGTGCGACACCTCGCCGATTGACATAAGATTACCGTTTTCAAAATTCATATTTTTCACTCCCTCGCCAGCCTATCGTACATCGGTGTATGGTATGTGATTTTAATATACAACGGTGCCGCTTTTTTGTCAATAGCCTTAATCTGTTGAAAAGCCGAATACGATAATTTATAATATCGCCAAGGAGGGATATATATGTTATCCGATAGGTTTATATCAGCCTCAAAAGAATACTGCACATACGAAAAATCGGTATGCTCGCCGTATTTTAAAAGGTTGTTCCGCGCCGAGAACGCCGAGGCGGCAACACTCAATATATGCGGACTTGGATTTTATGACGTTTTCATTAACGGCAGCAAAATTACAAAGGGAATTTTGGCACCGTATATTTCAAATCCCGACCACATTTGCTATTACGATTCTTACGATATTCTGCCGTATTTGAACGACGGCGGCAACGTCTTGGTCGTTCAGCTCGGGAACGGTATGCAGAACGCTATGGGCGGTATCATCTGGGATTTCGACATTGCGGATTTCCGCGGCGTTCCGAAGCTGGCGTTTTCGATTGAATTAAAGAACCGTGACGGCGAAAAAGTAATTGAGGCGGACGAAAACGTTTACTGCAAGGACTCGCCCGTTTGGTTTGACGATCTTAGAAGCGGCTGTTTTTACAACGCCAACAATGAGACGGCGGATCTGCACACGCAGTCGCTTGACGGCTGGCGCAGGAGTATTTCCGCAAAGCCGCCAAAGGGAGAAAAACGGATTTGCACCGCTGAAAACATAACCTGTCAGCGCGAGATTGCGCCAACCAAAATAAAGGCGGCAACGCTCGGCGATTATCGGCTTAATAACTACGACGTGCCCGAATACAAAAGACTTTTCAACACAAGACCCGAATATAAACCCGAATGTAAAGACGGTTTTTTATACGATTTCGGGGAAAATATTTCGGGAACGGTGCGGCTTAAAATCCGCGGGAACAAAAATCAGCGCATTGAAATGCAGTTTTGCGAACGCATTGACGACCTCGGCAGACCCACATACGACAACATATATTTTTATCCCGACGGCTACGCGCAGAGGGACATTTATGTCTGCAAGGGCGGCAAAGAGGTTTTTGAACCGCAGTTTACTTACCACGGTTTCAGGTACTGCGTTGTAATGGGGATAACCGAGGAGCAGGCAACGGCTGATCTGCTAACCGCGCTTGTTTACAACTCTGATTTTGAAAAACGCAGCGGTTTTGAGTGTTCCGACAGCACCGCAAACACCCTATACGGTATGATGCTTCGCAGCGACCTTGCAAACTTTTTCTACTTCCCGACCGACTGCCCCCACCGCGAAAAAAACGGTTGGACGGGTGACGCAGGCGCGTCGGCAGAGCATTTATTGATGAATTTTGCCTGTGAAGAGAGCCTTAGCGTCTGGCTTGACAATATAATAAAAGCACAGGACGAAAAGGGCGAGATACCGGGAATAATTCCGACAGGATCTTGGGGATACGGCAGGCTTAACGGCCCCGCGTGGGACAGGGTAACAGCCGAGCTTCCGTGCAGGATATATCAGTTTACGGGCAGAACCGACGTTATGGAAAAAATATATCCGACCCTGTTAAGATACATAGATTTTATCAAAACAAGGCAGAACGAAAACGGTCTTGTAGGATACGGTCTCGGCGATTGGATGCAGCCCGAACACATTTGCGACAAGCCCGACGCGCCCGTCTTGCTTACCGACAGCATTATGTGTATGGACTTTGCGGACAAGACCGATAAAATACTCGGAATAATCGGCATAGAGGAGCCGAGAACCGAGGTTAGAGAGTTCCGCGACAGGCTGCGTTCGGCAATAAGGGAAAAACTTGTCGATTTAAACACCTGCACGGTGCGCTCCGAATGTCAGACCGCACAGGCAATGGGAATTTACTACGGCGTGTTCAACGAGGACGAGCTGCCCGCGGCGCGGAAAGTGCTGCTTGAAATTATCGACAGGGATAACGGGCATTTTAACTGCGGCGCGCTGGGTCTTAGGGTCATATTCCACGTTCTTGCCGATATGGGCGAGGCGGAGCTTGCTTACAGTATGATAATGCGCGGGGATTTCCCGTCGTACCGTTACTTTGTCGAGCAGGGACTTACCACATTCCCCGAAATGATAAAGCGGAGATACGGAGATGACAACCCGGGCTCGCTTAACCACCACTATTTCGGCGATGTCGGAGCGTGGTTTATAAAGTATATCGCAGGCATAAGGATAGACGAAAATTCGGCGTTGCATAAGACCGTGAAAATTCAGCCGAATTTTATAAAATCCCTTAAATATGCCGACGGTTGGTTCAATACGCCGAGCGGAAGGATAAGCGTTCATTGGGAACGCAACGAAAACGGCGTGGATATAAAAATATCCGCCCCTGAGGACATTACGGTCAAAACCGTCCTGCCTGACGGCTGCGCGGCGGATATAAGCAAATTTAACAATACCGAAACGGTATAACAAATTTAAAATCGGCGCATAGGTGAAAACCCACCTATGCGCCGATTGCAGTTACATAATAAAAGCGCCGTTCTCTTTCAAAATTTTGCGGACGTCATTTGCGTCAACCGAATGTATGCCCGTTCCCGACTTGACTGCCGTTGCGGCGCCTATTCCCGCGGCTTCGCCCATCGTCATACATACAGGCATAACTCTGACGGAAGCCTGAACCGCGCGGTCGGTCGATATTGTCCGTCCCGCAACCAAAAGATTGTCTATTCCTTTCGGAACAAGGCACCGCCACGGTATTCCGTGGCTTTCGCCCGCGCTGTATTCCGTCAGCGGAACGGAAACGGAGTGTCCCGTTGAATCGCGGTCGTCGCCTATGCTGTGGCAGTCAATAAAATAGCAGTTCCTTGCAATTTCATCGTCAAAACTGCGGCGCGCCAAATAATCTTCAACGGTTAGGGTATATTCGCCGATTATTCTTCTCGATTCGCGAACGCCGAGCGCAGGCGCGGTCGATATGAGATATGCGTCCTTGAATGTTTCGGGCATATATTCTTTGAGCGCCGCCAAATACTGTCGGGCGGCTTCTCTGCCCTTAATTATGTTTTCGCTGACTTCTTTCACGTCCGCAATGTTGCGAACGTCCAGATGTCCCGCGTTTATGCCTAAGGTATGGCTGTCTATGCGGTTTATCACAAAGTGGTCAATATCTATAAGCGGATATTTTGGATTGTCGCCCTTTTCTTTCCATATAGAATTCGGCCCCGCGTGCACTCTCCAATAGTCCATATCGTCAACGTCAATGCCCGTTATCGCAAAGCAGAGCGAGGACGGCTGAACCGTGCCTTTTTCGTCCCCGTAAACGAGCGGAACCTTTGAAAACGCGGCAATGTCGGCGTCGCCCGTACAGTCGATAAACACCTTTGCCTTATAAGCGGTAAGCCCCGCCTTGTTGGAAACAACTATGTATTCGATTTTATCCCCGTTTGTCTGAGCATAGCAAACGCTGCTGTTGAAAATGACGTCCGCACCGCTTTCGGTAACTATTTCGTCATAAACTATTTTCATATCCTCATACGAAATGGGAAGCCAATCCCACTCGTCCCCGTTTTTGCCGATACGCTTTTTATATTCGGTAATAATTTCCTCGGCAATCGAACGGGATATTAACTTCTCCTTATCGGTAAACGGCGCAAAGGACGGAACCATTCCTATTGTACTCATACCGCCGAGGCAGGCGCTTGATTCAACAAGCAAAACCTTTACGCCCTGCCTTGCCGCGGCAACGGCGGCGGCGCAGCCCGCAGGACCTCCGCCCGCTACGATAACGTCATAAATATCGACTGTTTTTTCTAAGGTAATATTCATAAAACTCTCCCTTGGCATAGTGTGCAGATTTTCCGCATTGCATTGTTAAAACGCCCGTTAATCCAAAAGCCTTGCAATGACGGCAAGTGAAAATTCGCTCAAAATATTCTAACTTCATTATACACATCAGCCGCGGTTTTACTATGTCGAATAGTGATTAAAATTTATGGAATACTGATATAAATTTACTGTGACGTCGATGTTCGATTAACCGATAACAGTTAAATCGGCAGATTGTCAGGCTCACGCTGACAAGGGTGCCTTACATTTTTTAATTTAAGTATAACGTCGGGTCAGACGCTTTTGCCCATTTCGTATGCCTTTTTAAGCGCGGCGTTGTCTTTAATATCGCCGCCGTCGTTTACGCCGCCGCAATAGACCGAACCTTTAAGCTCTGCCCTTTCAAAGCAGTCTATCCAGCCCTGAATTGCTTTTTCGGCTCCCACAAAGGTCTCTCGTTCGTCCTCTGCCGCGGTTGAGAGGAAATAAATATCCCTGAATTTATAGTTTCTTGAATAAAGGCAATTTACCCTGTCTATCAAGGTTTTAAGCTGACCCGAAATCGAATAGTAGTAAACGGGACTTGCAAAGACGATAACGTCCGCTTTTTCCATCTTGTCGGCAATTTCGTTTGCGCTGTCGTTTATAACGCACTTTCCTATGCTTTGGCACGCAAGACAGCCCTTGCAAAAGCTAAGCTCCTTGTCTTTAAGATTTATAATTTCAACGGCGTTTCCCGCGTCCTTTGCGCCCTTTGCAAAATAATCACAAAGACTTTCGGAATTGCTTTTTTTCCTCAAACTTGATGATATAACGATCACATTTTTCATAATTAAACCTCCTTTTTTCTTCATTATACAGCGGAACGGAGGAAAAAACAAATAGAAAAGCGTGCCAAAAAACTTGACACGCTTAAAATTACCGCTTGCCTAGGCTGATGAGAGCCGAACACGTTACGGTTTCACTTGCCGCCTTTTACCGCCTTGCTTGCGCTTATTTTTGTAAGGCGACAGCCTTACTGCAAATCTCACGCTTCGCCTTTCGGAAAAAGGCGGCTGAGAGAAACTCTTTGACCTCACAAATAAATAATTTTTTGTAAGGGCGAAGTCGAAGAACGCAGTAATACTGTCGTATTACAAGTGATGAGACAAGAAAAGACAAAAAATTATTATTTGTAGGCGTGACGGGTTCGACTCTCATCAGCCTACCATAAGCACAACTTTTCCGACGTTTTCGCCGCGATAGAGGATGTCGTGCGCCGCCTCGGCTTCGGTTATCGGCAAAACTTTGTAGATAGTCGGTCTTATTTCACCCGAAGACACCTTCGGCCATACGTCGCGGACCAAGTCGGCAAGAATTTCCGCTTTTACGGCGGGGGTTCTTGACCTTAAAGTGCTTCCGATTATGCGGACGTTTCTGACATAAATGTTTTTAAGGTCAATTTCGGTCTTCTGACCCGCGAGCGCCGCAATCATTATCCAGCGCGCGCCGTGGGTGAGGTAATGTATGCATTTGCCCATTATCTCACCGCCCAGACAGTCTATCGCAACGTCGACTCCGCGGCCGTTTTCAAGCTCTTCCTTTAAAACCGCCGAAATATCTTCCTTTGTTGTGACAACCACTCTGTCGGCGTTGAGGTGTTTTATGCTGTTCGCAATTTCCTCTGTTAAAACGGTGGTTATCACACGCGCGCCGAACGCCTTTGCCATAGGTATCACAACGCTTGCAAGTCCGCTGGCGCCCGCGTTCATAAGCAGGGTGTCGCCCTTTTTCAGCTTGCCCTCAATAAAAAGGTTTAAGTAAGCGGTAGCAAATGCTTCGGGCATAGCCGCCGCTTCTGTCACGGCGCAGCCCTCGGGCACGGGCATAAGCATATCGTATTTTATGTTCGCATACTGTGCGTAACCGCCGCCGCCCAAAAGCGCACAGACCTTGTCGCCTATCTTCCAATCGGATTTTTCCTTTGCGCCGTCGGCAATTTCAACTATTGTTCCCGCAATTTCAAGACCCATCCATTCGGGACAGCCCTCAGGCGGAGGGTAATCGCCCTCGCGCTGCATAAGATCGGCGCGGTTAAGCGCCGCCGCCTCAATTTTAACAAGACAGTCGTCCTCGCCCAAAACGGGGTTCGGAACGTCGTCCCACCTTAAACTCCTGTCGTCATTTACAAGTATGGCTTTCATTGTTTTCCTCCTTTTGAATATTACAGCATTTAAGCAGAGTTTGATATAATTCAAGCTCGTAATCGTAAGATAACATCTGCTTTTCATCGCCCGTAATTCGGCGGGCAAAATAAGCTGTCATATCATCGTATCTGTTATATGGTTCGGTAACCGTCTTTATTCCGCAATCATTCCAATTTGCTAATCTGTATTCACAACTTTTTGTCGTAAGACTGTCGCTCGGCATATTTTCGGCATACATTTCAATCGGTTTAATTTCTAATGTGCCTCCGGTTCCGTGAATCACTATCTGACGTCTCGCAAAACCACCCAATTCACAGGCAACCGTTTTTGCAAAAGAAACACCGTTTTTATATTCAAAGACAGCCACGGCGAAGTCTTTGTATGTGCCGTTTTGTGGGTCGCTGCATTTGTTAAACGGTATTATTTTTTCAGGCAGTCCTTGAATTTGCAGAATAATATCGACCAAGTGACAACCGAGATAAAACATCATTCCCCCTTTGAAATGTGCCAACCAACGGCGTTTTTCAATCGGATGAAAACAATCCATCTGCGCCTCAACGCTTATAACAGTACCGTATTTTCCAGATTTGACATCATTAAGAGCCTTTTTTATTACAGGATTGAATCTATACATATATCCAATCTGCAAAACAAGGTTATTTTGTTTTACAGCAGATATTAAAGCACCGAATTCTTTAAGTTCTTCACCGCCGGGTTTGTCCATAAAAATATGTTTTTTATGTTCTGCCGCCATAAGAGCATATTTTGTCAAATTCAGTTCAAAGGTTTCAATCATAACCGCCTCAACGCTGTTATCATTCAGTATTTCTTCAACGCTTCTTAACGGTAATTTGCCAAAAATCTTTAATCTCTTGTTGTAATCGTCTTTCCCGACCTCGGGCAATGCGTAACATACAGGTTCAAATAATTCGCTTTGCTTTAACACGCTTGATATGTTGAATTTAGCGTGGTCGTGTTCAACGCCGATAAAAGCTATCCGTATTTTTTTCATTTTTGCTACATTAAACTCCTGTCGTCATTTACAAGTATGGCTTTCATTTGGTTTCCTCCGTAAAATAATTTATTTGTTCTGATATGGCTTTCGTGTAAAATTCAAAGCCTTTGTCGTTTGGGTGCAGATACCCGTCACGGAAATATATTTCTTTTTTCGGAACAAAATCAAAACCGTTTATGAAAAACATATTTTCGTATTTTGATACCGCATTTTTTATAAACTCGGATACTTCGGCAAAAGTGCCTGCTTTTCTCTGCCCGTTGCAGTCGGCGCGCCAAATCGGCGAAATTGCAAAAACGGGCGTTGACGGGCAATTGCGGTAAATGTTATCAAAAAATTCCATACACCTTGAAGAAAAGTCTTCATATTCCGAAATGTTCCAATCGTTCGTACCGTACGCAACGGTTATAATGTCGGGGCGAAGGCGCCGCATTTGCTTTGTAAGCTCGGGCATAAATACCGAACCGCCGATACCTTTATTTATACAGTCGGTGCAAAGAAGGTCGGCAAGCCTTGAAGCATAGGAGGCTGACGGCAACGCCGCGTCATAACCCTGCGTTATCGAATCGCCGTACATTATCAATTTTTTGCCTTTCGGCACAGGTTTTATAAATGCGTTATCGTCGATTTCAATATCTTTTATAACTCCCTGAACCGACCAAGGGAAATATACGGAAATATGATTTACTCCGTTCGGCAGTTTATAGGTTTTGTGCCTGTCGGCAAGGCGATATTCTTTATAAGGATAAACGGGTTCGCTGTTGAAATTTTTTATGCTTCCGAAAAATTTGCCGTTGCAATAAACGTCAAAGGAATAAAAATTTCTTCCCTGTTCGTTTGAACTCCTTGCGCCGACTGATATTTTAAACATTCGGCTGTCGGTTAGAAATTCAAGCCTTATCCCCGCCGTTGCAAAACTGTTGTCCCTGCCGTAGCTTAAAGATTCTCTTTCGCTTTTAGAAAACCGCGAAAAAATTATTTGTCCTTTCTGATTTTCGGCATATTCAATGCCAAAAGCCAGCGACCTAAGGGTGTCAAAATTCAAACTTTTCATTTTAAATCAAATTCTGCTGTGTTTGCTGTTTTTCTAAAATCCCATATCGTCCCTTACCGCCTTTGCGATTTTAAGCAACGGCTGTGACGGGGTTGAAAACGCGTCGTGCTCGTATACGCAAAGCGTTAAGGAGTTTCCGAGCTTTCCGCCTATACGCCTGTGGATTGAACATTCGCCCACGCTCAAAAATAAGAAGGGACAGTCAAGCTCCTTTTTCAGCAAAAGCGTTGTTTTAAGGTTTTCTAATTCTTCTTCGGCGTTTTCTGCCGCAGTTACGATTTTTATAACGTCCGCACCGCGCCTGCGCTGTTCAAGGGCTATTTTCAAGACCTCGTCGGAATTAAGAAATTTCATAACGTGCGCCGACATTAAAACCTCGGCACCCCTTTTGTGTATCTCGCCTATAAGCTCGGTCTGGCGTTTTATCGCGCTTTCGTCCGTTGCCATTTGGTCGGGTCTTGGGTCGAACAGATCACCCATAACGTCGCAAAGCGATATACCGCTGTCGGCAAGGTTTAATATTTCTTCGGCAAGCTCGCCGTCGCTCCTGCCATCGTTTTCGCAATAGCGGTAACAGGTGGCGTAAACGGGTCTTCCGCCTGCTTCGGACACTATTCTTTTGTAGGTTTCATCGGTTTGAAATTCTCTTTTAAGGCTTTCAACCTGCAATCCGTAAGCCTCCGCGCCGAGCGCGTTTGCGTTTCTTATTCTGCCTATCGCAATTTCGGGCGACGAGCATTGAAGCATTACGGTAAGAACCGATTTGCCGCTAAAATCAAACTTCATATTACGGCCTCATCATAGCGTTTCGTCCGCCGTCTATCATAATATTTTCGCCGTTTATAAACTGCCCCTTGTCGGACGCAAGGAACAGAACAAGGTCTATTATTTCCTGCGGCTCGGCGACTCTGCCTTCAAGGGTCTTCATAAACGACATATTAGCGCGCGTAAGAACGGGTCCCGGGGACACGCAGACGCAGCGTATTCCGTACGGCGCGCCGAACTGCGCTACCGACTTTGTAAGACCGAACATAACGCCGCTTTTTGCCGTAGGGTAGTCCATTCCTCTGCCGTCGCCCTCCATTCCCGTTATGGAGCCGATATTTACTATCAGACCGCTTTTTTGCTTGCGCATTTGTTTTGCTACGGCGTGGTCAAAATAAAACTGACCTTTTAAATTTACGTCGAGTCCCCAATCGTAAACGCTTATCGGAATATCGGGAAATTCAAGCGACGGATCAACGTTAAGCATACGCACGGCTGTGCCGCCTGCAAAATTGCACATAACGTCGATACTGCCGAAGGCTTCAACCGCCCTGTCCCTCGCGCCGCAGACCTGTGCATAATCGCGGACGTCGCACACAATGCCGAGCGCTTTTCCGCCGCCCTCGGCATTGATTTCCTCAACCTTTTCGTTAAGCGTTTTCCCGTTTACATCGCACATAACAACATTTCCGCCGAGCTTTGCCCAATTCTGCGCGAACAGAAGACCCATACCCGACGCGGCGCCTGTTGAAATTGCGGTTTTGCCTGTAAAATTCATAAACGTCAGTTCCTTTCCGTTTTTAACTTTCAATTAAATTATATTACCGAACGCACGCACATTCAATACAAAAAACAGGCGCGATTTAACATTTTCGATACAATTATTTGCAAAATCCATTGAATTTATTATAAAAAACGATATAATATAAACGAGGTGGGATTATGGGTGCATTTGGTAATATTGTGATAAAAAGCATTGACGAGGCGGTGACGATACACGGTTATACGGGACGCAGGGTCAATATAGAAAACAGGGAATGTTACGGACTTTCTTTTTGTCAAAGCGGAAAAATCACCTATACTCACGGGGATAAAAAATACGTATCCGAGCAGGGCACGGCGGTAATACTGCCGCAGGGCGCAACCTATTCGCTTTACGAAAACGCGGGCGGCGATTTTCCGCTGATTGATTTCACCTGCACGGCACCGTTTACCGACGAATTTATTGTAATTCCGCTCGGTTATGACGGGGATTATCTTTCCGACTTTGAAAGGCTCAAAGAGCTTTATATCACAGGCCGCGGCAGGCTTAAAATGCTCGGCATACTTTACGGCATATTTGACAGGCTTTCGGGCGAGGGGCATATACCGAGCGTTTTGACGTCGGCGTTTAATTACATTTCCGAAAACATTTCGGACGCGGCGCTTAAAAACCGCGAAATAGCCGAAAACATAGGCGTGAGCGAGTGTTATCTGCGCCGCCTTTTCAGCGAAAATTACGGCAAAAGTCCCAGAAAATATATTTTGGAACAGAGGATAAACCTTGCGTGCGATATACTTTGCTCGCAGTCTGTTTCGGTCGGCGGAATTGCGGATAAATGCGGTTTTTCAAGCGTTTATCACTTTTGCCGAGCGTTCAAAGAGCGAACGGGTCTTACCCCTACCGAATACCGAAAAGCATACAGAAACAAGGGCATATAAACCGCACGGAGTTTCAAAAAATACATTTGCTCAAAAAATTAATGAAATTGACTTAATATTTAAAGTTTTTCGCTTGCCTTTCTTATATAATAAAGATGTAAGAAAGGCGGTTTTTTTATGTATAGGGTAGATAAAGGCATTATATATTCGGACAGCGGACTTCCGCACGCTCCGCGCTGGTTCTGTGACGGAAGAGTTGCATTTCAGGCGGATAACGAGGGACTCGGCGACGTAGATTTTTTCAACCCGAAAGCAAAATGGTCGTATAAGCTGTTTCACAAGCGCTTTTGGGGAGGAATGAGGTTTTATTCCGTTTCGGAGGGCGTGCGGCGTTACATACGCCCCGAAAAGTGCGAATTATTGCCGTTCGGTTATAAAAGCGAGGGCAAATACGGCACGTTTTGCGCGTATACTGCAAACGATTCGCTGTATTTCCTTTTCACCCCGAAAAACGATTGCGATTTTGAGATACAGTTTTATGACGAGTATCTGTTCGTACCCGACAATTCTTCAAAACCCGACCTAAGATATAGGGGAACACCGAGAAAATGGGGCGAATTACAGCTTAAAAACAATATTTTGTCCGTTAAATATACCGAAAATGAAAACGATACCGCCGTGGTATTTTCGTCTGACAAAAAAATTTCGCTTAAAAGGTTAAAGGATAAATACATAGTAACGTTGAGCGGTCTGTCGGCAGGCAAGGAGACCTGCTGTGCCGTTTGCCTGTGTCCCGAGGAAATAAGAACGTACGAAAACTATAAGGACGTAATCTTGGCACAGTTTGAAAGATATGCGAATGTAGCCGAAAAAGCGCCCGTTTTGCAAAGCGGACACAAGTATCTTGACAACTTTTTTGCGCTTGCGCCTATGTACCACGAATCGCTCAAAACCACCGATATTAAGGGCGCTCTGCGCGCGCAAAGCTCGCACTATTGGGTCTGGGGCTGGGACAGTATGACCTCCAACAACGCCTGCTTTTATTGGGGCGATGCCGATTTCATAGGCGAAATGCTTGAATGTATGAAGAAATACTCCACCGAGAGCGGCATAGAACACGCCTTCGGTTACGATATGAGCCCGGGCGGAAAGGCGGCTCCGCCCGCGCAGGGAATGTATATCACAATGCTTGAAAACTATATGCTGTCGGGCGGCGATTACAAAAAATATTATGATTTTGCAAAGTTCATTTTCGGACTTATAGCCGATACCGAGGTTGAAAAAACGGGTCTTTGCTCGGGAACCTCGCTCTACCCCGATTTCAGGGATCTTATTCACGAAACAGGCAGGGATATAAGCGCCTTCAACAACACCGTTTCGTACTGCGCGATACGCTCAATGCAACGGCTGGCGGCGGCGTGCGGCGACAAAGAAACCGAAAAAACCGCCCGCGGTCTCGGCGACCGTATGAAAGAAAATTTCGACCGCGCACTTTTCAACGAAAAGCTCGGGTTCTACGATTCCTCTGCCGATATTGACGGATATGAAAAACGAAACGTCCCCTCTAACAACGCTATAAAATGGGAAAGCAACGACTGCTTTGATTTGGTAAAGGAGCATTTAGACGATTGCTGTGAATTTTACCGCAAACATCTGGTAAGCTCCGCGGGTCTGCGCCCGCTGCCCGAATGGAGCGACTGCTACGACGCCGACTCAAACCAGCTTCACTGCTGGTGGCCCGTTATGAGCGAATTTTTCATACGCGCCGTAAACAATGCGGACGACGTATCCCTTATGGAAAAATATATCGGCTGGATAGAGTATTGGACCGAAAAGCTGATGTGCCCCGAAGGCATTTCCTGTTATTACAACGATGAGAACGTTCCGCTTGATAATTGGAACGCTATGTCGGGAATATGGCAGGGATATAACATAAGAGGCTTTTACAACGCGGTAATTCACGGCATTGTCGGCATTGATTTTGATTGCAGGGGACTTAACGTATATCCGAACTCGGCAGATGAAATAAGCATAAAAAATCTGCACTTCGGAAAGCGCAGATTCTCTGTAAAAATGTGCGGCGGCGGTAAAAACGTGAAGTCGGTCGTCCTTAACGGCGAAAACCTCGGAAGCGTAAGCACCGTGCCCTATCACAAGCTGAAAGCGGATAACGAAATTATTGTAACGCGGTGTTGACGCTGTCCTTATACTGTCTTGGGGTAAGCCCCGTGTGCTTTTCAAAAAACGTTGTGAGGTAAGTGGGCGAACAAAAGCCGAGCTGACTGCTGATTTCTTTAACGGAACAGCTCCCGTCACGCAGTTTGCGCTTTATTTCCTCGATTTTTGCACTCGTCTGGTAGTTAAGCGGAGTTACCCCGAACCTGCGTTTAAAGGAACGCACCATAGTTGAAACGGAGCATTTCATATATTCGGCAAGCTCCTCGTTTGTGTAAAATCGGTCAAGATGGCGGTCTATTACCACCTTGATAAATTCGGGCGTTGTCTGTCCCGCGTATTGGTGTATTCCCTTTTCGGGAATGGTTATTTCAAGCTGATAAAGGGAGTAGAGTATGTTCGTTATCTTGCCGAGCGAATAGGCTATCCGCGGCTTTATTTCGGGTTGCTTGCGGCAGTAGTAGACAATGTCGCGCAGCGCCTCGCCGCTGTTTTTAAAGCTCTTTATCGGTTCGTGAAACACGCCGAGCGAATTTATAATGCTTTCGGCAAGCTCGCCGCAGAAATTGACCGATATTGTGTGGACGGCGTTTTTTGAAAAATAATGGTGGTGTGAGTTTTTGGTGAGCAAAACGGTGTCGCCGCTGTGCGCCGTGCGGTGGATACCGCCCGATATTACGGTTATTTCGCCCTCAAATATGTAAATAATTTCGTAGCACTCCGCATTTTTCCGCTCAACTTTAAGCGAGGTTTGCGAGCGTTCTATCACCTGCTGAATAGAAAAGGGATTGCCATTGGGCCAATTTTCAAAATGAGTTTCCATAATTACGACCGAGTTCGCTTTTTCCATAACCACACCTCTTTAAAATTATTATATTATAATAAAAAAATAAGTCAAGGAGCGAAATGATGAGTAAGATATTGACCTTCGGGTTTGACGATTGCGAAATTTACGACCGTCGGCTTGCCGATATGTTCAGAAAATACGGTATGAAAGCCACATTTTTCCTGATTTCCGACCAGCTCGGGTTTAAGTGCGATTTTCACCGCTACGGCGAGGATACCGTCGTTGAGCGCGTTTCACCCGAGGAAATAAAAGAGACTTATAGGGGTATGGAGGTGGCTTCGCACACGTCGGCTCACAGTATGCCGATAGACGGGCTTGACGACTCCGTTGTGCGCTCCTGCAAATATCTTTCAGACCTTTGCGGATATGAAGTAAAGGGAATGGCGTACCCCGGCGGCGCCTACACCGAAGAACACGTAAAACGGTTAAAGGAACTCGGTATCGAGTATTCGCGGACGATAGACTGCACCCATAATTTCGGCGTTCCGAGCGACTTTTTGAAATGGAACCCGACCTGCAAATACGACGACCCCGAAATTATGGATTTAGCGGACGAATTTATAAACTGCACCGACAGCGGCGACAAAATATTCTATGTATACGGCCATTCCTATGAGCTGACGCGAAAGGAAGAACCGTGCGATTTTGAGTCGTTCGGGCGGCTGCTTGAAAAACTTTCGGGCAGAGAAGATATTATATACGCAACCAATATTAAAACAAAGGAGCTTGTTTTATGCAAATAAACTACAAAAACTACGGTATTTCTTTTGATGAAAACACATTTTCGGTTTATACGGACGGATTAAAATTATTTACCCTGCCCGTTTCCTCGGCGGTCGATAAGTATGAGGACGTTCGTATGCGGCAGGCAGGTTCTATACCGCTTGAATGTCAGGTTGCCGCCGATACCGATTGCGCGCTTTCCGCGCCCGTTATAACCGAAAAGGACGGAAAAACAACCGCCGAATACCGCGCGAGCAGTAACCTGTGGACGGAGAAGCGCTATAAAATAACCGCCGACGAAAACGGTTTTGCTTACACCGTAACCGTTAAGGGCGAGGGCACCGTCAGCAAAATACGCTATTTCAAATCCGACTTTGCAAAGACCGAATATGAGTTCGCGGGATATATGGTTCCCCACGCAGGACAGTATAAGGAAAGCGAATGTATGCGGAACGTTTTTGAAAATTCACAGCTTTCGTTTGATTATTACGCCCCCTGCCCGTTTGTGTATCCCTTTTATACCGAGGGTCACGACGGCTGGTTCGGTATAGGCCTGTTTGCGAACAGGGGCGAACATAATTTTGACAGGTTTGTTTACGAAAAATTCTTTAATTTTACCCTGCCGCTTGACAACCGCCTGAACGTAAACGGCGAATACACACTTCCCGGTATCTGGGGCGGTTACGGTTCCGACGCGTTCGAGGTGCTGAGCGCATACTCAAAATGGTATTTTGACAGCGGAATTGCGGTAAGGCACAGCGATTATGAGAAAGATCCTAAATGGTGGAAAGGTCCTATCTTCTGCGGCTGGGGCGAACAGCAGAAATTAGCCAGAGAATGCGGAAGCCGCGGAGCAGAAATGGCTACGCAGGAGAACTACGAAAAAATGACGGATACCCTGTTTAAAAACGGGATAAATCCGAAAATAGTAATTATCGACGCAAAATGGCAAAAGGGAATGGGCAACCTTGAAGTCGATACTGATAAGTGGCACGATATGCGCGGCTTTGTCGACCGCCTTCACGCCAAGGGCATTAAGGTGCTTTTGTGGATAAAAAGCTGGGACTGCGAGGGCGTTCCGAAAACCGAATGTATTGACAACCTCTGCAACCCCGTTGCTCAGGACCCGACCAACCCCGCATTTATCGAACGCACAAGGCGCAACGTATATAAGCTCCTGTCGGGCGACGAGGGTTGTTTCGACTGCGACGGATTTAAAATAGACTTCATAAACTGCACCCCCAAGGGTGAACTGCTTCGCGCTTATGACGGAAAATCCTACGGCGTTGAGCTTATAAGAAAATGGCTTGAACTTGTATATACCTCCGCAAAAGCCGCCAAGAGCGACGCGCTTATAAATGCAAGCTGCGCCCACCCGTATACCGCCGACGTGTGCGACCAGATACGCCTGCACGATTATCAGGGCGCACTGCGTTCATCGGTCGAGGTGATGACGTTCAGAGCAAAGATAGCAAGGGCAATCTACGGCAACGTCACCTGCGACACCGACAGCGGCGGAACAGGCAGCCACAGGGACTTTTTAAGGTACATAAAGGCTCAGCCGCAGATAGGCGTACCCGATTTGTACTTTGTAACGGAATCCTTCGGCACCCCTATGAACGCCGAGGATTACGCGGTCATAAGGGACGTATGGAACAAATATACAGAGGAAAACGGGCTTTAAAATATGTATGGTGTTATTATAGAAAAGGGACCTGTTAATTGGCAGGTGTTGCAGCAGTCGGGCGGCTATGCCGCGGCGCATTTGGAGGGCAGAGTCTGCGTTGAAGAAGACGTGCTTTCCCAAAACGCGGCGGTGGTATTGCGCGCGGTCGATGAAAAAAACGGCAGCCGCATAACCCCTCCCGTCTTTGCAAAAATAGTTGACGGAAAATGGAGCGCCGACCTTAAAATGCCGACGGGCGGTCCGTATAAAATAGAAACTTTTTTGCGGTTTAACGACTGCGCCGAAAAGCGCGGCGACAGGCGTTTTCATATCGGCGTGGGCGATAATTACGTGATAACGGGTCAGAGCAACGCCGTCGGCGTGGGCAAGGACAGCGCGGACGACCCGAGCGACGAAAACGTGCGTATGTACCGCCTCAGCGGCAGTTGGGATATTGCGGCGCACCCGCTCCACGATACCACCGATACAAAATACCCCGAATTTGCCGAAAGGGTTGCCGCGGGTCACAGCCCCTGGATAACCTTTGCAAAGGTTCTTTCAAGAAAACTCGGCTATCCGATAGGGCTTATCCCCGCAACCAAGGGCGGAATACCGCTCTCTTTCTGGGACAGACGGGAGGACGGCAAATTTTTCAGCCACCTGCTTAACGTCCTTAACGACTGCGGAAGCGGCGTAAAGGGTATAATCTGGTATCACGGCTGTAACGATACCTATGACGATACTTTGAGAAAAACCTATTACGAACGGTTTAAATATGTGTGCGAGGATTTCAGAAAAGAGCTCGGCGGACTGCCGATAATCACGGTGCAGCTTAATAAATGCACCTGCACCAAGGGCAGAGACCTTGATTCCGAACGCAAGCATTTTAATGAACTGCGCGAGGCACAGCGAAAAGCGGCGCACAATATTGAAAATCTTTACATTGTTCCGAGTATCGACCTGCCCGTGTGCGACGGGATACATAATTCCTGTATGGCGAATATAGTTATAGGTCAGCGTGCGGCAAACCTTGCGCTTTCACATATTTACGGCAGGCAGACCGTCTGCGACGCGCCCGACATAATCAAGGCGGTAAAGACAGGCTCCAACACCGTAGAGTTAGAGTTTAAAAATGTTTATACCTGCCTGTTCAGCGACTATAATCCCACCGAGCTTCTGCCTTTTTCGCTGACTGATGAAAACGGCAGACAACTGCCGTGCGATTACAGCATAAAGGGTGCCTTATTAATACTTGAATTTGAAAAACCCATAGGCAAAAAAGCCGCCGTATCCTGCGACGGACCGTGCGAATCGGGACTTGTGCCGTACGATATGTTCAGCTACCTCCCGATACTTATGTTTGACGATTTAAAGGTTGAATATTAGACGAATGTACGTCTCACGCCTATAATAATTCGTAATGCGTAATTCGTAATTCGTAATTCGTAATTCGTAATTAAAATACCCGTTTGACGGGATAAAAAATTAGAGTTTAGCGATAATAAAATTGAAAATGCCGTTGGCGCCCTCAATTTAGAAATTAGATTTTAGACGTTAGATATTAGATATTAGAAGGCTCACCTCTATGGAAAGAGGTGAGCCTATTTATTCAGCTAAACTCTGATTTATATTGTAACGGTTGACATATCGGTTAGTACATTATTGTTAATTCAAAAGCGGTTTTTTGTCAATGTTGGTCGGGTGTATCGCCCCGCTTTTCACAGCGGGGCGCTTTCTAACGTCTAATTTCTAATATCTAAATTCTAACAACTACATTCCGCAAAGTATGCAGACGGTGCGGGCGAGCAGGGCGCATACCCACGCTATTGCGCACTGTTCGGCGACTATTATTGCCGCCCATTTTCCGCCAAGCTCGCGCTTTATTGAAGCCACCGCGGCGATACACGGTGTGTAAAGCAGGCAGAATACAAGCATACTGACTGCGGACGAGGCTGACATCATCGCGGTTATGCCCATTCCCGCAGTAAGCACTTCAAGGGTTGAAACAACGCTTTCCTTTGCCATAAATCCTGCGGTCAGGGCGGTTACGAGCCGCCAATCGTTAAGCCCTATCGGGGCGAATATCGGTGCAATAAATCCTGCAAGAACGGCAAGTATGCTGTCCTTTGAGTCGGATACTATATTAAGCCTGAAATCAAAGGTCTGCAAGAACCAAACAATTAGCGACGCCAAAAATATGATTGAAAAAGCACGGCTTAAAAAGTCCTTCGCCTTGTCCCAAAGCAACATCAGAACGTTTTTTGCGCCCGGCATACGGTAGTTCGGCAGTTCCATTACAAACGGCACCGCCTCGCCCTTGAACACGGTGTTTTTTGATATAAGCGCGACAAGAATACCCACCGCAATACCCAAGAGATATATGCTTACCATAATAATTCCGCTGTATGCGGGAAAGAAATTCTGAATAAAAAATCCGTAAATAGGCAATTTTGCCGTACAGCTCATAAACGGTGTGAGAATAACGGTCATTCTTCGGTCGCGCTGGGAGGGCAGCGTTCTGCTCGCCATAACGCCGGGCACGGTACAGCCGAAACCTATAAGCATAGGCACAATGCTCCTGCCCGAAAGACCGAGCTTTCTTAACAATTTGTCGGTCACGAATGCAACGCGCGCCATATAACCGCTGTCTTCAAGCAGCGACAGGAAGAAAAACAGCACAACTATTATCGGCACAAAGCTGACAACACTGCCCACGCCCGTAAACACACCGTCGATTATCAGCGACCGTATTATTTCATTGACGCCGCCTGCGGTAAGCGCGCCGTTTACAACGTCGGTCAGCTTATCTATTCCGATTTGAAGCAGATTTTGCAGGGACGAGCCTATGACGTTAAACGTGAGATAAAACACAAGCGCCATTATCAGCACAAATGACGGGAGCGCCGTGTATTTGCCCGTAAGCAGCATATCTATTTTGCGGCTGCGCAAATGCTCGCGGCTTTCTTTCGGTTTTATTACCGTTTTTCCGCAAAGCTCGGTTATAAACGCAAACCGCATATCCGCCATAGCGGCGGCTCGGTCAAGCCCGCGCTCCTGCTCCATCTGTAAAATAATATGCTCAACCGTTTCCGCCTCGTTTTTATCAAGGCAGAGCCTTTCAAGAACGCGGCTGTCGCCCTCTATCAGCTTGCCTGCCGCAAAACGCAGAGGTATCCCCGCCCGTGCGGCGTGATCCTCTATCAGGTGCATTATGCTGTGAATTGCCCTATGTACCGCGCCCCTCGGACCGCCGTCACGGCAAAAGTCTGTACGGCGCGGTTTTTCGGCGTACTCCGCCACGTGAACCGCGTGCCTTATAAGCTCGTCAACACCCTCGTTTTTGCTTGCCGAAATGGGAATCACGGGTATTCCGAGCAGTTTTTCCATATCGTTTATCAGCACCGTGCCGCCGTTGGCGCGCACCTCGTCCATCATATTGAGTGCCAGCACCATCGGCGTATCAAGCTCCATAAGCTGTAACGTTAGATAAAGGTTGCGCTCGATATTGGTCGCGTCAACTATATTTATAATGCCTTTCGGCTTTTCGTCAAGAATGAACTGCCTTGAAACTATCTCCTCCGAGGTATAGGGCGACAGCGAATATATACCCGGCAGGTCGGTGACAAGGGTGTTTTCGTGACCCTTCATCGCACCGCTCTTGCGGTCAACGGTAACGCCCGGGAAATTGCCTACGTGCTGATTTGCGCCCGTAAGCTGATTAAAAAGCGTGGTCTTGCCGCAGTTCTGGTTACCCGCAAGCGCAAAGGTAAGAACCGTTCCTTTCGGCAGAGGTTTTTCTTCGCTTTTGTCGTGATATATGCCGTCCTCGCCGAGCCCCGGGTGGGCGGATATTATCGGCGGTATACAGCGCGGCTCCTCCCTGCTTTGCGAGCCTGATTTTATCGGCTGTATCTCAATTTTCCCTGCGTCCGCAAGGCGCAGGGTCAGTTCATAACTGTGAATACGCAGCTCCATAGGGTCGCCCATAGGAGCAAATTTTTCAAGCGTTATCTCCGCCCCCGGTATCACGCCCATATCCAAAAAATGCTGGCGCAGGCTCCCCTCGCCGCCAACCTTTTCAATAACGGCGCTCTCGCCGACTTTAAGCTCTTTCAAAGTCATTTCCCAATCCCCCATATCAGCAATATATTACCACAATAAGCGCCGCATTTCAATATATCAAATTTTTTGATATTCGACATCAAATAATTTGATATATCCCTCGAAATTCTTAAAAAACGGTTAATATAGTGTAATTTTTGGATAATATAGTGCATTGATTTTGAAAAAACCCGTAATATAATGTGGTTGAAAATACGGCCGCATTATTGAAAGGGGAACTTAAATGCAGAGTACAAACAAATATACCGCAGACCGCGAAAGCGGCGCGGTGATATGCGAAAACGGTTTGCCGTGGCAGCCGAGACTTTTTTGCGACGGGCGGATAATGGCTGAGATAACCGACAATGCCGTAAGTGAGATAAGATATTTTAATCCGAACGGTTCGGGGAGCAATATTGTTTTCCGCAAAAATTTTCTCAAAGCAACGGGATTTTATATTGAAACCGAAGACAAAAATTTGGGGCTGGAACTCAAAAAAACACGTATGCTGCCCTTGGGATTTGAGGGCGAATGGAACGCGGACGGCTGTAACTTCCGTTTTTCGTTCTACACGGTGAACAACAGCATAATAATTATTCTCAAAACACCCGATATGCCGGCAAAAAGCTGCAAATACTGTTTTGAAATAAAGAAAAACGCATTTTTCATTCCGCAAAACCTTGAAAAAGATTTTAAAAATCCCCAGCTTTCGGGCGGAGAGAGGGTGTGGGGCGTTTTCCGCTCGGAAAACGGCGTTTATAAAACGTCTTTTTGCGAAAACGGCTGTGATACCTGCATAGCGATGACGTCTAATCGCCGCTCGGCGCTCAGAATAACCAAACGCAATACAAAATATGATTTTTACTTTGAAAATATAAGTCCGAATACCGAGTATGTATGGGCGGTTTCCTTTGCGCCCGACGAAACCAAGGCAGAGGAAAACTGCAAAAAAGCCGCCGCCGATTACAAGGAAATAATAAGCGAACGTCTTGCCGATTATAAGACCGCCGCTCAAAAGACTCCCGAATTTAATACGGGCGATAAAGCCGTTGATAATTTTATGAGCCTTGCTCCGCTTTATAACGAATCGCTCAAAGTGCGTGAGCTTTCGGGAGTTCTGCGCGCCAGCACAAAGCACTATTTCGCCTGGGGGAGCGACTCGGTGACCGAGGCCGATTCGCTCGCGTTATGGGGTGACAATGAATACAGCGGAAAAATAATCGACTATGCGGTAGGCGCCGATATTCCCGTTGTCTGCGCCTACGGCAACGACGGAAGAAATTTGCATAAGACCGACGGATTTAAAATCGGCGCAAATATTTTCTTTATAACCTACCTCTACTGCTACGTTTCGGGCGGCGGCACCCTTAAAGACAGCACCTATGCTTTCGCAAAAAAGATTTTTGAAAACACCCTTAAAGCGTATGACGAAAAAAGCGGAATGTTCAAAACGGGTATGTCTGCGGAGTTTGATTATTCCTCCGCTTTTGCCGCGACCCACTCCGCCGCCGACGCTTACGGGTTTAAAGAAAATATTCAGACCTATACGGCGCTCCGCTCTATGCAGGTGTTGGCTTATATAAAGGGCGACGCCGAAACCGCCGAGCGCATAACCCCGATAGTGAAGAAGTTTGAAGAAAACGCGGACCGACTGTTTTTTGATGATAACGAGGGGTATTATTCGTCCGCCGTTGACAGCAAAACAGAGGACAGAGCGGATATATATTCGCCCTATCTTGCCCGTATTGAGAACGAGTTTATTTCCGATATAATTTATCCGCGTTATGAAACGCTGACAGAGTATTTCAAAAAATATTTTGTCAGCGAAAACGGCATAAGACCCCTTAACAAAAACGACCCCGCCTATGACGGCGACGCCAACCAGATGCACTGTTGGTGGCCCGTATACAACGCCGATTTTTATATCCGCTGTATACAGTCCGCCGACGACCGAGCGCTTTTGGAAAAATACGTCGGCTGGGTATCTTATTGGAGCGAGCGGCTGACCGTCCCCGAGGGGATAGACTGCTACTGCGACAACGCAGACCCCGATTTCGACGATTGGAATATGTGTTGCGGCGCATGGCAGCAGTACAACTACCGCGCATTTTATCAGTCGATCGTCCGCGGCGTTTACGGACTTGATTTCGACGCGTTCGGCGTTACGGTATTCCCTCATTCATACCGTGAAGTGTCGGTAAAAAATCTCTTTATGTTAAACCGTAAATTTGACGTTGAAATATTCGGCGGCGGCAGATATACAAAGAAGATCACGGTAAACGGAACCGAGCTTGAAAGCACCAACCGTATACCCTTTGACCTGCTGCGCGATAAAAACACCGTTTTGATTGAAAAAACCGAGAAAAAGCCGAGCTTTCCGCAGATAGTTAGGTTTAATTCGGCAAAGATACTGAACTTTCAGGCGGACGCGGAAAAAATAGTCTGCGATGTAGAAATACCGTATCACGCCGTGCTTGCAGTAGCGGGAAACGTCGGCGGAATTTTGGTTGACGGCAAGGTAACCGTATTAAGACCGAGCGGCGATACAAAAACCGCCGTGATAAACGGCAGCGGCGTTAAAAAACTTGAAATTATAAGGGGCGGTTTTGAATGAAAAACAACGAATGGATTATAAGCGAAGATAATTACGATTACGGCAACACGGCGCAAAACGGCAGTAAATACCTTATAGCGAACGGCTATATGGGTTACAGGGGAACCTTTGAGGAGTTCGGCAAAGAGGAACTGGCGGCGCTTAATTTAGCGGGACTGTTTGACAAAAACGGCGATTCGTGGCGTGAGTCGGTAAATGCGCCCGACCCGTTTTTCACCAAGCTGTATATAAACGGCGAAGAAGTCAGCCTGCTGACAAGACGCCCGTGCGCATATTCGCGCACGCTTGATATTCGGAACGGCATACACCGCAGAACCACCTCTTTTAACGAGGGCGGCGCATCGGTCACCGTTACTGCGGAACGCTTTTTAAGTATGTCGGACGAACATATCGGCGGGCTGAGCTATACCGTATCCGCCGACAAACCGATAACCGTCACTCTGAAAACAGACACAAACTGCGGCGTATGGGACATTAACGGTCCTCATTTTACCGTAACAAAAAAAGATATATTTACAGTCGAGTGCGAAACGGTTGAAACCAAAACGCAACTTGCGGTATGCACGCTTTTGTCCGACAAAAATCTCAATTCGCAAAACGGATTGACCGTGGATATATCCCCCGAAAAGCCATATAATTTCAAAAAGCTGTTCGGCGTTTATTGGGGCAAGGATTTTGAAAACCGACGTTCCGATTTCAAAAAAAGCACGGCGCTCGGATACGACGGACTCTTAGAAAATCACAAGTCAAGGTGGGAGGAAATATGGGATATGTCCGACGTCGTGATTGAGGGCGACGACGAAGCGCAAAAGGCGCTTAGATACAGCCTTTATCAGCTTATTTCTATCGCACCGCGCGGAAATCAAACCTGCGGAATACCCGCAAGAGGGCTTTCGGGTCAGGTCTACAAGGGCGCCGCGTTTTGGGATACCGAAATGTTTATGCAGCCGTTTTTCTCATTTACCAACCCCGCAGTTGCGAAAAAACTTGCCGAATACCGCATAAACACAATAGACGGAGCAAGACGTAAAGCCGCGGAATACGGATACGAAGGCGCGTTTTACGCTTGGGAAAGTCAGGAAACGGGCGACGACGCCTGCACGCTGTTCAATATAACGGATGTATTCACCAAACGCCCCATAAGAACGTATTTCCGAGACAAACAGATACACATAAGCGCCGATACGGTCTACGGGCTTTGGGAATACTGCAACGTTTCGGGCGAATATTCAATTCTTGCCGACGGCGGACTTGAAATGATATATGAATGTGTGCGGTTCTTTTACAGCTATGCCTACACAAAGCCGTTCAGAAAACGGTATGAGCTTTTGGACGTTGTGGGACCCGACGAGTATCACGAGCGCGTAAACAATAACGCATACACCAACAAAATTGTAAAGAGAGCGGTGAATATACTCATTTCGGCTCTCGAAAAAACCAAATCGGAATACCCCGAATTTTACAAACAGTTTGAAAAAAATCACAGCTTAGATTGGATAAAAGACTTCGGCGATGCTCTATATGTCCCTGCTCCCGACAAAAACGGAATTATAGAGCAGTTTGACGGGTATTTCAAGCTCGAAGACATTGACCTGAACGAAATAAAAAAGCGCGTAATAGATCCCAACGAATATTGGGGGTGCGGACAGGGCATAGCGGCAACCGCAAGAGTGATAAAGCAAGCCGACGTTCTGATGATGCTTAATGTGTTCCGCAGAGAATATTCAAAAGAGGTCTTAGAGGCAAATTGGCGGTTCTATGAGCCGTATACCGAGGGCGGTTCAAGCCTGAGCGCCTGCGCCTATGCGATAGTCGCGGCAAATATCGGGAACACCGAATGGGCTTATAAATATTTTATGAAAACGGCGACGGTGGACTTAACAGGCGACACAAGACAGTACCTCGGCACGCTTTATATCGGCGGCACGCACCCGGCGGCAAACGGCGGCTCTTGGAGTACCGCAATATTCGGTTTTGCAGGGGTCAGTTATGATGATAATACGCTTGATATATCGCCGCATTTGCCGAAAAAATGGAAGTCGCTTTCATTCAAATTGCTTTGGAAGGGCAAAAAACTCAACGTTCATATTAAAAACGGTGACGTTTCGGTCGAATGTGAGGACGGCGTTTCTGCTTGCCCAGCTGATGAGAGCCTAACCGTAAACGGGGAAAAATATAAATCGGAGGAAAATAAAAATGTCTGAAACCTTGGAAATATTTATGATAGTGCTGTTCGGGATCTCGTGGCCCGCAAACGTTCTTAAATCGGTAAAAACCCGCTCGACAAAGGGTAAAAGCCTGTTGTTTTTGGTTCTTATCTTCACGGGATATATCTGCGGTATAATTTCAAAACTCACCGCCGAATCCTTTAAGTGGTATGTATTGATGTTCTACATATTAAACCTTATAATGGTAGGAGCGGACCTTATACTTTATTTCATAAACAAAAAACGCGAAAAAACGGAGGCTCTCTCTAATGAAAAAGATTGAAAATATACCGTACTGTAAGACCGACAACGAACGCCAAACCTTAGACCTATATCTGCCCGAAAAAGCCGACAACTTTCCCGTGTTTGTTTATTTTCACGGCGGCGGAATAACATCAGGCAGTAAGGATGAGCAGAGGTTTATCGGCGACGTCGTAAGCGGCGGGATAGCCGTTGCCTGCGCAAACTATCGGCTCTACCCTTACGCCGTATTCCCCGATTTTGTAAGAGACGCCGCGGCGGCAGTCGCTTGGGTGCATAATAACATTTCAGGCTACGGCAACTGCACCGACCTTTTTGTGGGCGGAAGCTCGGCGGGCGGTTACATAACCCAACTGCTCTGCTTTGATAAAAAATATCTCGATATTCACGGAATAGACTCAGATAAAATATCGGGATATTTTATGGACGCGGGGCAGCCGACTTCGCATTTCAACGTCCTGCGCGAGCGCGGATTGGCGCCGAACCGCGTGATTATCGACCAAACCGCACCGCTTTACTACGTGGAAAGCGGCAGAAGCTACGCGCCGATGGAAATTATAGTAAGCGATAACGATATGCCGAACCGATACGAACAGACAAGACTGCTGGTATCGACCCTCAAACATTGCGGAGCCGATATGAACCGCGTATTTTACAAATGCGTTGAAAATTCAGGCCATTGCGAATACCTCGATAAACAGGACGAAAACGGCAGATACATCTTCGCCGATATGATAACGGAATTTATAAATAAGATAATATCACTCTAAAATTTCACCCCGACAGTTGTTAAAACCGTCGGGGTGGATTTTATGCTGTTTTTCCCTTTTTCTTTATGATTATAAACGCCGTGGTTTTCGCCGTATTTACCTTGAACATTTGCATTATTTGAACGCTTTTAACGTTCTTAATGTCCCGTCGCCGTTTTTCAGCGCGTCCATAAAAATATCATAATTAATCTTCAATTCTGTTTTTGTTGGAACAAACTGACGCAGCAAACCGCAGTATTCAACCTTTACGGTCATCTTATGTATAATTTCCCAAGCCCGCAATAAATCCTCCTGCGAACCGAAAGTTGTCCTTATCAGCCGATGTTTTGAATTCGGAAATAAATATTCAGGTTCCGCAATTCTCGACTCTGAACGCGTATCACAGGGAATACCGTAAAAAAATTCAGAAAGATTGGTGCGATAAATACGCTTGTCTCTTTTTAACTTTTGAGGCTTTTGCTCTATGGTATAAGAAATACGCTTAACGTGCATGATCCTCGAACCGACATTTTCAAATTGAATTTCAATTCCCCGTCCGCCGTCGGCAGAAAACACGGCTACCCTGCACCTCGGTCCGTATAGAAAAGAATCAAGAAATCTGCCTGCGATAAAACCTATTATTGATATTATAATAGCCGTGGCGGAAAGTATCATTTCTATATTGCATTTCATTTTCTTGTCCTCAAAAATATTCTTTATTTGTATGATTCAAATGATATTAATTGACCTCCATATCCTGAACATAAAACCCAATCATTAATACTATATGTATACGGCAACTTACCGGAATACCCTGCAACAATTATTTCTAATTTTATAATAACAGTTGCTGCACATGAACCGTCAAAACACATTTCATTATTGCGAACACAGTCTCTTTTCATTCTAATGCTATTGGGGCATTTAAGTGTAAATGTATTTGTTGCCTTGCTAGAATTTATTTCATAATAGTCTAATATTGAATTATAACTGTCAAAATTTCCATAGCCTGACCAATAATCTTCGTGATGTTCACTATTGAATTCGCTATTACAAGTCGCTTGGCGAAACTCAGCATTTGTTCCATCTACTGTAATGCTTGCAACTTTTATATTTTTTATTTCGTATTTGGTCGTTGGATTTTGATACACTATATAGGTTAGTTCTGTCGGAGATAAACCTATATTATGAAATTCTACAATGGTATTCTTATCATCTTGACTTAAACTTAGAACACTTGGCAAATTATCGTTTGGAACATCAGATGAGTTTGTGTTATTCCCTGCCACTTCTGTTTTTGAACTGTTAGACGCTGTATTATTGCTCTGATTACTGTTGTTATTTCCCTGACTGTTGACTTCGTCTGTCGGGTGCGTGCATTTATCTACCCAACCGTTTCTTGCTTCCCAATGATATGTGCTGACTACGCTCGACTTTTTCCAGCCGTTTTCAATATCATATACTTTCCATTCGGCGGAAAAGCCTAATGCGTTAAGCAATGTCTTTTTGTCGCCCGCAAATTTAAGAGTAACAATCGGTGCGTACGCCTGAACATCAACGCAGGGTATTTCGGTGCTGCCCTGCTCGGCGCTTATTTTTGCTTTTGCCCCCATTCCTATCAAAGCCTGAAAATCAAAGAAATCCAATCCCAAAACGGCTATAACGGCTTTGGGTCCTACTTTGGCGGTCAAATTGCCCGTTAAGGTCGCTTTGTTTTTTACATCTGTGTTGTTGACCTGCTTCAAACCTTTTTCAAATATATAAGATGTTGTATTTTTGATTTCACTCTTTACGGTTATTTCGCCGTTTGCGCCTACCGACAGCATAAACACACATTTAACCGAAAGTCCTGTTGTTCCTATCGGAATATTTGCGGTAAGAATGTCAATATCTTCGTCCAACTTTCCTTTTATAGAAAAACTAAAACTTGCCTTAAAATTTACCTTTGTTTCGCAACGGTTTACTCCTACTTTAACGCCTGCTATTTTTTTGTAATCCACATCATTATTCAAGGTTATATCGGAAAGGCTTATCTTACCCTTGATTTCATATCCTGCATTATACTTTTCTGTATAAAGGTTTTTGCCGTCAAATTTAAAAGCGTCAGCACTTTCGGGTGATTTTGCGCCTGAATATGTGCCTTGAAGCGATCCCCACTTTTCATCTACCGACAATCTGCCCTTTGTAAGATTAAGGTTGACATTAAATGCGGCTTTTGGACCTGAGCCCAACGCGGTATAAGAAGCCGCGTTATTTTGATTTAACACCATAGGCGTTAAATTGCAGTCTTCCGTACGGCTCAAATCTTCAATGGGCGCATATTCCTCAATCGTAACGCCGTCTGCGGCTGTAAAATCACTGCTTTGAAGCTCAGTTGTTTTTGATACGCGAAATTCATCAAAAACTTCGTTTATTTCTGTTTCACCGAGTTCCGCTGTGTTGCCTGAAAGTGCAACCACTTTTCTTGCGAGACCTGCGGGATATTCTGAACTCGGCGGAAGTATTATAACTGAACCCTTTTTAATATTTTTAACATCGGGCAGATTTGCCGTTGTGGCGGTGTATTCTATCTTAGAATTTCGTAAATCTATGACGCCTTTTGCAAGTTTAATTTTTTCTTTTTCAAATAACGGCTTATTTAAAATCAAATTTGCTGAATTTTGCAACGCCTTTTCGGCGTCTGACTGCGTAAGATTTTTTTCATTTGAAATTCCTGTCAGTATCTTTTCTTTTGCAAACTTTAAGAGTTCCTTTTCGCTAAGCTCCTTTTCTGTTTTTAAATAGTCGGAAACCGTGCTTTTCCCTATCGCGCTTATACAATTAAGCGCCGCCTCCTTAAAAGAAACCGAAGCATTCGGATTAAACTTTTTTTCGGCAGAAATTATTCCCAAATCAACACATTGCTGAATTTTACCGAAAAGCTCGTTTTCTTTTGAAATATCGGTAAAATACGGCTTTTCTGTTTTACTGTCTTGTATATAAAAACTATCCGACAGCATTTCTATCCATTTAAGTCTGTCTAGTTCCCCTTTTGCCGCTGTCGAAACGGTCTTTTTGCCGCAACCGCATACAATGGCTAAAATATTTATTGCCGCAAGAAGTAATGATATTGTTTTTAATATTCTTTGTTTCATTTTTATTCCCCTTTTAATTTCAAAATGTGTACTTTTTGACATTGGCATAAATTGTCAAATAATTTTTTTGATTTTGATGGAAAAGGATAAAAATGGAAAAAAGCGGTTGAAATGTGCATAAATATATGGTAAAATCAACTTAACGATTAAGGAGTTCAAAAAGTACACTTTTTGAACTCCTTTTATTATTTTTGCTTGGATTTCAGTTCCATTCGGCGGCGGTAGAACGTGCTTTTGCCGAAACCGCACCGTTTAAGCGCCGTATCGGTGGTAATTGTCTTATTTTCCCACTGCCTAACCACTTCTTTAAAATCTTTCGGCAGTTCTTTTTCGGGTCTGCCGAATTTCACTCCGTTTGACTTGGCGGCGGCAATGCCCTGCGCCTGACGTTTTTTAATATTCTCGCGCTCGCTTTGCGCCACAAAGGAAAGAATTTGCAAAACCAAGTCCGCTATAAAAGTGCCCATAAGGTCCTTGCCGTTGCGGGTGTCCAAAAGCGGCATATCAATAACGCAAATATCGACGCCTATTTCCTTTGTCAGTATCCGCCACTGTTTCTGAACGTCCTCATAGTTCCTGCCCAAGCGGTCAATGCTTAGTATGTAGAGCAGGTCGCCGCTTTTCAGTCTTTTCATCATTTTCTTATACTGCGGCCGTTCAAAATCCTTGCCCGACTGCTTATCGACATAAACGTTGCCCTTCGGGACTTTGCGTTGCGCCATTTCAATTATTTGTCTGTCCTCGTTCTGGTCAATGCTTGAAACCCGCACGTATCCGTAAACTCTCATATTTTCAACCTCCGTTTTTTACATTTTACACGAAGGTGTATATTTAGGCTGACGAGATTTGAGCGTATTGCGATTTTGCTCGCCCGCCGTTTGCAAACGAGTACCGAATTGCCAAACCCTTGGCGCCCTCTGACGAGGAAGCTGGATTTTGCGCAGCAAAAGACTGAGGGAGAGAATTTTTTAAAGTCTCCGTCCAAATACACTATCAAAATAATCGTGCGCTATATAAATCATCTTTCACTGTGACGAATTAGTTATCTTATAAAAGCACAAAAGGCGCCGAAAGCCAAATGTTTTCGGTGCCTTTTGTCGGGGTCATCTGCCCCTGTGTTTTTCTTTTCGTTTCTGTTGTCTTAGTGTGAAACGCCGTTCTTTTTCTGCGTTGCGCCGTTCCCTGCCGATTGTTTTGCAAATCAGCTTGCTTTCTTCCCGTTGCAGCTGCAATGCCTGTTGGGATTTTGTACCTATACCGACGCTTGCGAGCTGTTTCCGCAGTTCCCGTTGCAAACGCTTGGGATTTTTGGCGATATTCTTCACAACCGCGTCAACAGACGGACTGAATTTCAACCGACAGCATTCTTTAAGAATAAATTTCCACACTTCGCAGTCCTTTGGTTCTGTCCCGAATGTAATTTTGCAAACAGACAGCTTATTGTCTGTTATACGCTCAAAAACACCGACCCAAAACGGATTCTCAAAATATACCGTCAGCTGTGCTTTGCTTTCGTCCATAACGAAACCCTCCTGAAAATAAAATTTACAGGAACGGACAACCCGGAGGGGAAGGTTACTTACCCAAATACAAAATTCGGACGGTCGGGCTACCTACCGACTCTAATGCGCCCGACGGCGCACATTGCGTTTTTATCCTGCCGATATATAAAGTGCATTTGCACAATATATAATAATGTATATTGATTTTGAGACCGACTAAACCGACTAAACCGTCGGCTGAAAATCAGCAAAAACCAAAAAAGCAACCGCGTTTGCGGTTGCTTTGATTTCGGTGTTGCTCACACCCTGAAAACTGAACAAGTAAGGGAAGACGAAGAGGAACGAAAAAATAGGTCAAGCCCTCGGTCTATTAG
>CAKSIG010000008.1 GCA_934463035.1 uncultured Eubacteriales bacterium
CTTCCTGTTATCTTTATCTTAACACATAACAGAGTCCTCGGATTTATTACCACTTAACTTTTTATCATGCCTCCTTAAATCTCATAAAGTATACTTTTTGAACTCCTTAACCGTTAAGTTGATTTTACCATATATTTATTCACATTTCAACCGTTTTTTCCATATTTATCCTTTTTTTGCAGAGAGTGTGAAATTTATTTGACAATTTATGTCAACACCAAAAAGTATACTTTTTGAACTCCTTTTATTAATTTCGGTCGGATTTAAGTTTCATTCGGAGTGAGCATTTATTCGCTGAATTACAATACAAATATCCTCTATTTTGTTTATTTTAAGGCAATTCTACCGATTGTGGAGTTGCCGTTTTTTGCTTTATAGTTGAAAGCGGTTGCGGTAGGGTGAATTTTAGGGCTGTTTGGAATACAATATCAGCGGAGGTCGATTTCAGTATGAACAACAAAATTTTTTCAAAAATCATTCGCGTTATAACCGTCGCCCCCGTATGGGCGGCAATAATGTCGAGTGTGTTATATTTCTGCACCGACGGCGGTTATAAAAATCTTTTACACTACATAATGATGCTTGTGTTTCTGACCGCGTTTCCGCTGTTGCCATATCCTATCAGCCTTGTGTGGCAAAAAAGCGAACGCCGCTCAAAGCAACGCTCGCTTGCTATAATATTCTCGGTCGCGGGCTACGCCGCAGGGCTTCTTTTTGCGATTTTCGGTCACGGCGCAAGGTGCGAGACCACCGTTTATCTGTCGTATCTGCTCTCGGGCTGCGCGATAGCGCTAAGCTCGTTCGTGATAAAGAAAAAGGCAAGCGGACACACCTGCGGAATAAGCGGACCTATTGCCATTCTCTGTTATTACGTTTCGCCGTGGTTTGTTTTGGGAGCCTTGGCGTTTGTGCCGATAATCTCAGCGTCGCTTAAAATGAAGCGCCACACCAAGGGTCAGCTTTTGGCAGGCGCACTCATAGGCGTTGTCTGCTTTTTCATATCCCTCGGAATTATGAAAATAATTATGCCTTAAATCGGGCACTTTTGCATACCAAAAAAGAACAGCAAACTTCCGGCGGTTTGCTGTTCTTTGATTTTTTGATTATGAAACCGTTTCAACCTTGATAAGGTTGGTGTTTCCCGATTTGCCGTTTGTCACGCCGCCTGTTATCACTATTTTATCGTCCTTTTTAAGTCCGAGCATAGATTTTGTGATGTTAAGCGCCGTGTAGAAAAGCACCTCGGTGGAATTGAAGTTTTCGCACATAACGGGTATTACTCCCCACGAAAGAGCCAGCTTGCGCCAAGTTTTTTCGTTGGTGGTAAGACCGATAATGTCTGTCGGCGGACGGAAACGCGATACCATTCGCGCCGTCATTCCCGAAAGCGAGCAGACGGCTATCGCCTTTGCGTCAATATCTATCGCCATACCGCAGGTTGCGTGGGAAATTGCGTCAAGCGTGTTTCTTATCTTGAATTTTGCCGACAAAAAGCGCGTGGAATAATGTATCTTATTTTCGGTACATTCGGCAATTCTCGCCATAGTTTCAACCGAAAGCACGGGGTACTGCCCCGCGGCGGTCTCACCAGAAAGCATAATTGCGCTTGTGCCGTCGTAAACGGCGTTGGCAACGTCGGAAATCTCCGCTCTTGTGGGTCTGGGGTTATGAATCATAGATTCAAGCATTTCGGTTGCGGTTATCGCGCGCTTCCCGAGCAGGCGGCAGGTGGTTATTATATGCTTCTGAATTGCGGGAAGCTCCTCGAACGGAATTTCAACGCCCATATCGCCGCGCGCCACCATAATACCGTCGCACTCGGCGCATATTTCCTCGATATTATCAACGCCCGAACGGTTTTCGATCTTGGCGATAAGCTCGATACCGTCGCCGCCGTTCGCCTTTAAAAATTCCTTAATATCCACAAGATCCTGACGGCAGGAAACGAACGAACAAGCGATATAGTCAACGTCGTTTTCTATTCCGAAAAGAATATCCTTTTTGTCCTGTTCGCTTAAATACACCTGTTTAAGCGTTTTGTTCGGAAAGCTCATACTCTTGCGGTCGGAAAGCTCGCCGCCGATTATTACCTTGCAGACGGTGTCGGTCTCGGTAAGCTCCTCAACCTCGAAAATCAGCAGTCCGTTATTGAGCAGAACCCTGTCGCCCTTTTGCAGATCGTGCGACAGATCCTTGTAGTTCACCGATACTCTTGTTTCATCGCCGACAACGTCTTCAGCGGTGAAAGTGAACGTGTCGCCCTCTTTTAAGAATACCTTGCCGTCCTTAAACGTCTTGATCCTGTATTCGGGACCCTTTGTGTCAAGCAGGATAGCGATAGGCAAATTCAGTTTTTTGCGGACCTTTTTTATTATTTCAATCCTTGACTTATGCTCCTCATACGTGCTGTGCGAGAAGTTCATACGGGCAACGTTCATACCTGCTTTGCACATTTCGGTTATTGTCTTCTCGTCTGAACAGGCGGGACCTATCGTACATACTATTTTTGTTTTTCTCATTATTTGACCCTCCCTGTCAGATCGGCGGTTTCGCGCTCTGTCGCTTCCTCGGTATCGCGCATTGCTTCAAGCGTTATATTAAGCAGCTCGTCAAGCTCTATACCGAGCATTTCGGCGCCCTTTGAGATAATTTCCCTTGAACAGCCGGCGGCAAACTTTTTGTCCTTAAATTTCTTTTTAAGGCTTTTAAGCTCCATATCCTGAACGCTCTTGGACGGGCGCATAAGCGCCGCGGCGCCGATAAGCCCCGTAAGCTCGTCGGTTGCAAAAAGCAGTTTTTCCATTTGGTGAACGGGTTGAACGTCCACCGTTATTCCGTAACCGTGCGAGCATACGGCGTGTATCAGCTCGTCGGACGCGCCTGCGCCCTTTAAAAGCTCGGGCGCCTTTATGCAGTGGGCGTCGGGATACTGCTCAAAATCAATGTCGTGCAAAAACCCGACAGTGCCCCAAAAGTCGGCGTCGTCGGAGTATCCGTATTTAACGGCAAGATTTTTCATTACATTGCCGACCGTAACGGCGTGCCTTAAATGAAACGGCTCTTTATTATACTTTAAGAGCAATTCAACAGCCTGTTTATTGGTCAATCCTGTATTCATTTTCAAATCTTCCCCCATTATAATTTACTTTCACTATTCTACTACCGATAATGAAAAATTTCAAGTACTTTAAGGGGGAAAATTATTTTTTATCCTTCCATCTGCTTGCCGAGGAAAGACGCCGCTACCGTTGCCAGCTTAATATCCGAGTCGGCGGCTGTCTTCGACCTCTCGCCCTCGGCAAAAACCACGGCTCCGCAAACGTCGCCTGCGGACACTATCGGCACCGCGACGCATATCGGGTTTTTAACGCCCTCAACGGCGCATTTTCCGCCTTGATCGGTGTTAATTACGGTTTTGCGCGTTTCCATAATGTCTTCAAGCTCGGGCGTTACCCTGCGTTCAAGAACCTCTTTTTTGGAAATTCCCGCGGCGGCAACGCAGTGATCGCGGTCGCATATCAGCACCGCAAGGTCGGTAGCCGATTCAAGCGCCTCGGAATACTGCGTGGCAAAGCCCGACAGCTCGCCTATCGGCGAATATTTTTTGAAGATGACCTCGCCGCCCGCGTCGGTGTATATTTCCAGCGGCTCGCCCTCGCGGATACGCATAGTGCGGCGGATTTCTTTGGGTATTACAACTCTCCCGAGGTCATCTATTCTTCTAACGATTCCCGTTGCTTTCATAATATAAAATCTCCCTTTATTTGCAAATTTTGTGCTTTACTATTCTTTGCAATAAAGGGAGAAGTATTCACATTTAGTTTTTATAATTCCGATTTGTTTTTCGGTTTTATTTATTTAAAATTTTATTAAACGGTTTTTCAAGAGCCGCATAAAGCGCTACGCCGCCGATTATGGCGATTCCTGCGTTTATAAGGGTTGAAGCCTGCGTTAAAACGGCGCTTGTGAACGCCGCGGAAACGGTTGAGCCCGCGAGAGAGTAGGAAACGACCTTCCAAAGCGTTTCGCCTATGATATTTACTCCCATACCGCATACCGCGCCGACAATGGCGGAGGCGGTCTTCTGCGAAAATTTGTTTTTAAGCAGGGCAAATACTATGCAAAGCACGCCTATTAAAAGGAAGATAGGTGCTAAAACCGCGCCCTTGCCCTTGTATGAGCCGTTTGCGGAAAAAACATATATAACGAGCGATACGCTGATTGCGACCGACACGATACCCGAGGTCAAAAGCGCGGCAAACGGGAATTTCTTGCGCGAAACCAAGAACTTGAACACAAGACCTACCGTAAGACCGATAAGGAATTTAAGCAAAAATGTTTTGGGCGAGGAAGCGGCATAGCCGTTGAAAATATCGTAAAAGCCCATTCCTATCGAGCCTGCAAGTCCGCCTTGCCAGCCGCCTACGAGCAGAGCGGCAAGAACGACTACCATATTTCCGAAGTGAATATACATATCCGCAAACGGTATAAACAGAACCGAAAGCACAATGTAGCTCAACGCCGCGAAAACGCCGATAAATGTTATGTCAAGCAGTTTTTGATGTGTGGTTTTTTTAGTTTTCATTATTAGTCCCCCTTGAAACTTGAACTTTGATGTGCTATATTATAACAGCAATGTGTCCTTTAATAAATATACAATTTCAATTATTTTTTAAAGGACAGTTTGGAGGGCTTGCTATGCTGTTGGATTTTATGAATCCCCAAAACGGCGGAATTATGTATAAGGATATATATTCGCAGCTTGTTGACGCGGTGAAAAGCGGAGCGCTTAAAAACGGGGACAGGCTGCCCTCAATACGCGAGGCGGCGGCGCAGTTGGGTGTAAGCCGAACCACCGTTGAAAACGCCTATATGCGGCTGTGCATAGAGGGAATAGCCGAAAGCCGTCCGCAAAGGGGATATTTTATATGCAGAACCGATTTTGCCCCTGCCGCCGAGAGCGGAAATATAAAAACGGAGGAATATAAGTACGATTTTTCATCACAGAAAATAGATCCCGAATCCGCCGATATTTCGCTGTGGCGCAAAACGGTAAGGCGCATACTCAATGATTCCGAACAGCTGGTGTCATACGGCGACCCGCAGGGTGAGTATACGCTCAGAAAGGCGCTGTCGGAGTATTCATATAAGGCAAGGGGAGTGCGCGCGTCAGCCGAGTCGATAGTTATAGGCGCGGGCGTCGGTCCGCTTTTAAACATACTTTGCGGTATACTTAAAAAGGATACCTTTGTCGGTATGGAAAACGGTCTGTTTATGCAGGCTTTGCAGATATTCAGCGATTATTCGATACCGTGCGCCGTGCCCGAGTCGGACAGAAACGGCGCGGTAGTAAAAAGCCTTGCGGAAAACGGCGTAAACGTGCTGTTTCTTCAACCGTCGGCACTGCCTAAGGTCAGCGCGTCGGGCATTAACAGGCGGCGCGCCGAATTTTCGCGCTGGGTGCGGGAAGAAGACAGCCGATTGATAATAGAAGACGACTATAACGGTGAATTGCGGTACACCGCGCGCAGTATATCCTCCTTTCAGGGGAAAGAACCCGAAAACACGGTTTATATAGGGAGCTTTTCAAAGCTGTTACTGCCGAGCGTGCGTATTGCGTATATGGTCTTGCCGCCGAGACTTTTAAGCGAATACAACAAAAGAAAAAAATACTACAACCAGACCTGCGGCAAGGCGGAGCAGCTGGCGCTGTGCGATTATATCGTTACGGGCGCGCTTGAAAAGCATCTTCGCAGACTGCGTAAGCTGTATAACGGCAAAAGCCGGCTGCTGTGCGAAAGCCTTGAAAAAAATCTTGACTGCTTTTCTTCTTTAAATCTGTATGAAACCTCGCTTACGGTGGAGGTCAAAACCAAACTGAAAGCAAAGAGCGAGGATATTTGCAAAACGGCTGAAAAATGCGGAATAAGGCTGATAAAATCCGAAAATTCGGGGTGCTTCCGTATGTGCTTTGGCGGTATTAAGACCGATTTGATACCGCCTGCGGTATCCGCGTTAAATAATTGCCTAAGGTATTGACATAGGATTTTGCAAGTGATATAATTCAGTTGCAATCAGGCGTGCGGTGATAAACCGAGCCTGACAAGGGAGCTTGATGAAACTCAGGCTGAGAGGAAGTCCGTTTTACTATGACTTCGACCTGTGACCTGATGCGGATAATGCCGCCGTAGGAAGAATACGAAAAAAAGTATTGCCGCAGGTCGTATTGCCTACGGCTTTTTTAGAATTGAATATTCTAAGGCTTTCCGCTCTGCACACGCAAAATCCTATGCGGCAGAATGGAGAATTTTTATGAAAAAACAAGGAACAATCTACAACATCACGCTTTCGGCTGTTATGGTCGCCCTCGGCACCGCGCTGAGCTTTGTTAAGGTATGGGAAATGCCCCTCGGCGGTTCGGTCACGCTTTTGAGTATGCTGCCGATAGTTATGGTATCGTGTATGCTCGGCGTGAAGTGGGGTCTTGCCTCTGCTTTTGTTTACGCCGCTATTCAGCTGTTTGTTGACTTGGGAAAGGTGTTAAGCTGGGGTCTTACGCCCGCAATGCTTATCGGAACCCTGCTGTTCGATTACATAATCGCATTTACCGTGTTAGGTCTTGCGGGTCTTTTCGTTAAAAAGGGTTACGGCGGCGTTCTCGGCGGCACGGCTTTGGCGGTCGCGTTAAGGTTTGTAAGCCACTTTATTTCGGGATACGTTATTTTCAGAAACCTTGAACAGTTCAGCATTTTCGGCAATATTTTCACTAATAAGCCTTTCCTTTATTCTGTTGCATACAACGGTTTTTATATGTTGCCTGAATTGGTTTTAACCCTCATAGGAACAGCTATACTGTTTAAAAATAAAAAAATACGCTCGATTGCGTTCGGCGGGTAAATTGAACGCTCTCGGCGCAGGAACGGAGAAGTTATGAAATATCAGAAAATTCATTTAAAAGAGCATTTTCCATTTTTGGGCGAAAACGGCTGCGATCCAACCGTTGAAACCTATCTGCCCTACAATATGACCGAAATGAACAGGCAGAACGAAAAACGCCCCTGCTTGGTCGTCTGCCCGGGCGGCGGTTACGGCAATTGCTCCCAGCGCGAGTCGGAGCCGATAGCTTTGAATTTTCTGCCCGAGGGATATAACGTTTTTGTCATTACATACTCCTGCAAGCCGAATAAGTTTCCTACCCAGCTTCGCGAGGTCGCGGCGGTTATGGAGCTTATATATGCTCACGCCGACGAATGGAACTGCGATACCTCTAAGATTGCGATTATGGGCTTTTCGGCAGGCGGACACCTTGCGGCGCACTATGCAAACGCTTATGACTGCCCCGAGGTAAGGGCGGTGTTCAAAAACAGCCGTCCCGTTCAGGCGTCGGTGCTTTGCTATCCCGTAATAACCGCCGACCCGAAATATTCCCACAAGGGCTCGTTCGAGGTCATTACAGGCAAAACCGAGCTGACTCAGGAGGATATTGATAAATTCTCCTGCGACCGCCTTGTGAGCGGCAAAACTCCGCCCGCGTTTATATGGCACACCTCGGAGGATAACTGCGTACCCGTTGAAAACAGTCTGCTTTATGCCGCCGCGCTTTCAAAGCACAACATAAAGTTTGATATGCGCATTTATTCATTCGGCTGGCACGGACTCGCAACGGTGGACAGTCAGACCTGCGACGATGTTGAACCGCGGTATGCAGGCAACCACGCGTGGATTGCCGACACACAGAAGTGGCTTGCGATGATATTGCTAAATGATAGACATTAGACATTAGACGTTAGAAGGCTCACCTCTTTTAATAGAGGTGAGCCTGTTTCTTCCGTTAAACTCTGATTTATTATAATATTATTTGGTATTTTTTAAATACTCGTCAATTATTATTTCTAAAATGTTGTTTATACATAAATAATACACGAAAAGAGGGTTCATTTTTCGTGTTTTATCATCACAATAGACGAAATTTGTGAAAAGGTCCCAAGGTGGGACCTTGAAAATTATTGAAAATGTATATATAATTAGTTCGAGGCGGTGATGTTATGTCAGATACGGTTGGACAGTAAAAGATACTTTAAACACGGAATAGAAATAATAAGCGAGGTGAAAATATGGAATTTTCAAATATGATTAAAAGGTGTAAGTTATTAGAAATAAGCAATTATCTTATCGGATACGGTGAATCGGTGGTGGAAAGCAAGGACTTGGATTTTGCCACCGCTATAATGGATATGGAAAGACACACAAGTAAATTTTTGGAGGAGCGTTTTGCAGACCAAGATGAACGCGACGCTGTTTCCGACGAAATGGCAATCCGAGAAAAAACTACAAGCGAAATATATTTTCAATTGGGTCTTATAGCAGGGATAAATATATCAAGGGAAATAGAAAGAAGAACCAAGGAATTGAATAAAGAATAAATAGAAAATTAGAGTTTAGCAGAAAAAATAAGATTGATACACCCGCCTCCCTCGTCAGAGGGCGCCAACGATTTTTTCAATTTTATTACTGCTAAACTCTAATTTATTTTTTATATTTCGTGCGAAGCACACCGACGTCTAACATCTAGCATCTAATATCTAACGTCTAAAATCTAACGTCTAAATTTGGCTTCAAGAACAAAACTTACAATTACCGCAACAGCCGCAAGCGACAGCACGCATATCACCGCCACGAGCGCAAAACCGCTCTTATTTTCCGAAGTATCGGTTAGAAAATCGGGAGATTTCAGGCTTTCAAAAACGGTTTTTGTATAATCGGTGCTTTCGTCCTTTGCGGTGTAGAACGCAAGGGTGTATACCTGTTCGTCGGCTACGGTGATGTAGCGGATAAGCGTGTATTCGCCGCCGCTGTCCGAAAGGGTTTCCTCGGCTCGGATAAACTTTTGACCGCCGTTTTCGGCAATTTCACACTGCGATTTGTCAAGTCCTGTCATTTCGGGCGCAAGGGAGAGGATACTGCTGTCTTCAAGCAGGGAAATATTCCCGACGTTCTCGGAAAATTTGCTTTTTACCGCGCTTATTCGTATCTGCTTTGTGTTTTTCCCGTTCACGGCGGTATATATTATGCCGTTTTCGGAGCAGTAGCCGTTTAATTCTTCCGTACTCATACCGAGAATTTCGGCAACGTCCGCGGTATCGTCCTTAAATTCGGAGCCGACGGTCACAGTTGCCTTGGCGTTGGCGCACACTGTGAATGTAAACATCAGCGCAACAAACAAAACCGCGCACAACAGTTTCTTTTTCATACTTTTCACCCGTTTATACCGTTTTGTCTTTTTGCCGCCGTAAGTGTGTTCTGCATAAGCATTGCTATCGTCATAGGTCCTACGCCGCCGGGTACGGGGGTTATTGCCGCCGCCTTTTTGCTGACGTTTTCAAAGTCAACATCGCCGCACAGCTTTCCGTTTTCTCGGTTCATACCTACGTCGATTACAACTGTGCCGTCCTTAACCATATCGGCGGTTATAAAGCGCGCCTTTCCCACAGCCGCGACAAGTATGTCGGCGGTAAGGCATATTTCTTTTAAGTTTTTCGTCCTTGAATGGCATATTGTGACGGTGCCGTTTTTATGTAACAATAGCATTGACATCGGCTTTCCGACAATGTTTGAACGCCCCACCACCACGCAGTGCTTGCCCTCGGGGTCAATACCGCTGCTTTTGAGCAGTTCCATTATTCCCGCAGGGGTGCAGGGAACAAAATCATAATCGCCTATCATTATTTTGCCGACGTTAACGGGGTGAAAAGCGTCAACGTCCTTTTTCGGGTCTATTGAGTTTATTATCAGCTTTTCGTCAAGGTGCTTCGGGAGCGGAAGCTGGCAGAGTATGCCGTTAATGCTCGGCTTTTTGTTGAGCATATCTATAAGCGCCAAAAGCTCTTCTTCGGTTGTGTCGGCTGGCAGAGCGTATTCCTCGGAAATAAAGCCGACAGCCTCGCAAGCCTTTTTCTTGTTAGCGACATAGACCTTTGAAGCGGGATCCTCGCCCACGATTATGACCGCAAGTCCTGCCGAAACGCCTTTTTGTTTTAACTGTTCGGTTTCTATGCGCACACGTTCCTTTACCTCGGCTGAAATCTTCTTGCCGTCAATTATCATGCTCATTTTCTTCCTCCTGTGTTTCCTTTGCTATAACGGGTACATATTCCGCGGTTTCATCTTTTTCGCGGTATTTTTTCTCAAACACAACAAGCAAAACCGCGCCCGTTATGCAAAGCACCGCCGACAAAAGGCTTGATACGCGCAATCTGCCTATCATAAGACTGTCGGTGCGGATAAGCTCTAAAAACGTGCGCTCAAAGCCGTACCAAACGCAGTACATAAGCGAGGTTTCGCCGCTGAAACGGCGGTTTTTGCTCAAATGATTTATTATGAAAAATCCCGCAATGCACCAAATTGACTCATACAGAAAACAGGGGTGAACAAGTCCGTTTGAGCCCATTTCGCTTGCAACCTTTGAGCTTGTCATACCCCACCAGCTGCTGCCCGTGAACGTTCCGTATGCCTCTTGGTTAAAGAAGTTGCCCCAACGCCCGATACCCTGTCCTATCAGAAAACCGAGAACGGCAATATCAAACATATCAAGAATGTTTATTTTCAGTATCTTACAGGCGATAAATCCCGCGGCAAATGCGCCGATAACTCCGCCGTAAATGGCAAGCCCCGCAAAGCCTGAGGAATCCCTGAATCCGAAAAAGTCGCCGATGCCGTTTAGCTTTTCCCCGTCGAAAATCACGTAGTACGTGCGTGCGCTGAGTATCGAAACGGGCGTGGCGATAAGAACCACGTCAAGCATCTTGTCGGTATTAAGATTAAACCTTTCGGCATTCTTAACCGCGAAGATAAGCGCCAGCAAAAACCCGCAGGCGATAATTATTCCGTACCAATAAATGTCCCACCCGTTTTCGCCGAGCGGTATTCTGAACGCTACGGGATTGAGGTGCATTTTTATGCCGAAGATAGTAACGTCGTATCCTGTCATAACAAACTTCCTTTATTTATTTTTCGGTTTTATAACCGAAAGAACGGTCTTTTCGCCGTCAAGCAGACTCAGCCGCTTGTAAACGTCCTCAACCGTTACCGATTTGAGGTATTTTATCTCGTCAAACAGGTTGCAGCCGAACATAGCGCAGTCGATAAGCTGCATAGCAATTCCCTCAACGTTGTTGAAACGCCTTATCGCGTCGCCGTACATACCGCACCTTACCGCGGAAAACAGCTTTTTGTCGATACCCTCCGTTTTAAGGCGCTCAACCTCGTTTTTGATTTCCTCGGCTACCCTCTCGGGGTTGGACGATTCGCCGTCAAAAATTACCGCCGCATAGCCGTTGCCCGTGAAATATTCGCTTGAAAACTCATCGTTTATAAGCCCCTCCTCCACAAGGCGCTTGTAAAGCGGTGAGGAATCGCCCGCGATTATTTCAAGCAGTATCGCGGTGTGTACCTTTTCTTTGAGCGTTCTTTCGGGCGCCGAAACAGGCTCTTTATAGCCGAAGCAGAACATAGGCATTGCCACTTCAAGCGCCTGCTCGGTGTATTGCTGTGTTACCCCGTCGGGTTCGTCCGCGGGTATTCTTTCTATGCTTATAGGCTCGTTCGGTATCACAGCCGATTCTATCTGCTTCAAGACCTTTTCGCTGTTTACGTTTCCCGCTATACATATAAACATATTCGAGGGGTTGTAAAAAGTGTTGTAGCACTTGTATAAAAGGTTGTGGTCTATCTGCGCTATCGAATCGACAGTCCCCGCAATGTCTATGCGCACGGGGTGGTTTTTATACATTGCCGAGAGCATATTGAACATAACCCGCCAGGACGGGCTGTCGTCATACATACGAATTTCCTGACCGATAATTCCCTGTTCCTTTTGAACGGTCTGTTCGGTGAAATAGGGCGACTGAACAAAGTCAAGCAGTATTGCAAGATTGTCATAAAATCTGTCCGAGCAGGAGAAAAGATAGCAGGTGCGGTCAAACGAGGTAAAAGCGTTGGCATATCCGCCCGTTTCGGCATAGCGCGTGAATGCGTCGCCGTCCTCGCTTTCAAACAGCTTATGCTCCAAAAAATGCGCTATTCCCTCGGGAACGTTGAGTGTTTCGCCGTTTGCGGTAAAGCAGGTGTCGATAGAGCCGTATTTAGTTCCGAAAACGGCATACGCCGAGCTGTATTGCGGTTTTTCGAGAATGTATATTTTAAGTCCGCAGTCAAGCTCCGCTTTTATATAGCTTTCGCCTATCTCGCTGTCAAAACGCTGTTTTATCATTTTTCATCCTCCTTCGGAAGAAGCCTGTAAACCGTGTTGAGATGTATGCCGTTTGCGGCGGCGATAACATCGTCTCTGGTTATTTGGGAAACTTTTGCCGCAATATCGTCAGGCGAGCAGAGCACGCCGTTATACACCTTTAACGCATACCATAAATCAAGTGAATTTTGACTGTCGTTATAGGTTTTAAGCGAATCGGCAATGCTCTTTAACGAGGAGCTGTATTCAAAATCGCCGAACTCGCCCTTTTTCATTATTTCAAGCTGATTTAATATTTCGTTCTGCGCTTTTTCTGCATTTTCGGTCTCAACGCCCGATTCAACCGTCAAAAGTCCCTTCTGGCGGACGGAGGACGCCGAGCAGTAGTAGCACAGGCTCATTTTTTCACGCACATTTTCAAAAAGACGGGAGTAAGGTCCGCCGCCGAAAATATCGCACATAACCATTAACGGGAGCGTTTCGCTGTCATTCCCCGCCATATCGGAAGAAAAGCCCATAACGAGCTTGCCTTGGCTAACGTCCATACGCTCGGTTATTTCGAGCGGCTCGGGTCGGAGCGCGGTTTTGTCGCACTTGAAGCAATCGGTTATGTCGGCGCGTTCCGCCGATGAAAAATAACCCTTGATAACGTCAAAAAATCCGTCCGGCACGGCGGCGCCTATAACGTTTACTCGGACGTAGGCGTTTGAAAGCATACGTTTCCAAGCGCTGTAAAGGCTGGAGCCCGTTATTGTAAGCACGTCGTCCTCGGTGCCGCACTTCGGCACGCCGTATGCCTTTCCTTTATACATTTCGCTTATCAGCCTGTTTTTGGCGTAGATACGCTTTTCGCTTACTTCGCTGCGGATATGCTCCACCGCCTTGCGCTTTTCACGGGCAAGATCCTCGGTGAAAAACGCTTCGTTCTCGACCTTGGGGTCGAAGATAAGGTCGAGCAAAAGCTCGCTCGCCTGCTTTATGAGGGATTCGTTTTCAAACGTAAACCTGTCGTTTATGACCGAAATTCCCATACGCAAAAGCTGGCAGTCGCCCGCCTTTTCGACGCTTGCTTCAAGCTGTGCGCCGTAAAGACGGTTCAACTTGTAATTAAGGCGCGAAAAATCGGGATATTTTTTACTGCACGTGGTGAGAATAAAGGGCAGCAGGGCATACTCCGCCGCCGTATCGCTCGCGAGCGGCAAAAAGAAGTTGAAAGAAATTTTTGTGGTGTTAAAACGCACGTTTTTGACAAACAGCCCCTCGGCGCCGTCCGCCAAATTAATGATTTTTCCGGACATAGTATTCCTCCGTGTCAAAATCTTGATAGATAAAACAATCTATATATAATAAGTATACCACAACAATCCGCGCAATTCCACAATAAAATTTGCAAAATCGGCGGTATTATGTTATTATACTGTCATATTGATATATCGGGGCGGTGAAAATTTGGATATTAAGGTAGAACACAAGCGCGGCATAAGAATACAGACAAGAATTATTGTGTCCGCGTTGCTCCTTTTGTTGCAGATCGTCTTCCTGTTTTTTGCGGTTTACAGCCTTTCAAAGAGCTATTTTTGGGTATACACCGCGTCGGTTATAGCGGGTATCATATTGGTTATTTATATAGTCAACCGCAGGGGAAACCCCAGCTATAAAATAACGTGGATAATTTTTATTCTTATCTTCCCGATATTCGGAATATCGGTTTATCTGCTTTGGGGCGGCGGCAGGGTTATGCCCCACAAGCGCAAAAAAATGATGAAGTGCGAGCGGCGGTATAAGCCGTATCTCAACAAGGACGAAAATCTTCGCAACAAATTAAGATATTATGACGTTCTTCATTCCCGTCAGGCGGATTATCTTGCGGGGGAGAGCGGCTATCCCCTTTACAACAACACCTCTACCGAGTTTTTAGCCCCCGGGGAAAAGTTTTTGCCCCGTTTTCTTGAAGAGCTTGAAAAAGCCGAAAAATATATATTTATCGAATTTTTTATCCTTGCCGAAGGCTATATGTGGGACAGGATACACGAAATACTTAAAAGGAAAGCCGCCGAGGGCGTGGAAATACGCATAATATTTGACGATTTCGGTTCCATAAAGCGCCAGCATAAGGATTTTATAGTCCGCCTGCGGTCGGAGGGTATGCGCGTTTCGGTCTTCAATCCGATAGGCCCCACAATGAATATATTTATGAACAACCGCAACCACAGGAAAATAGTGGTTATAGACGGCAAGGTTGCCGTCACGGGCGGACTTAACATCGGCGACGAATACATCAATAAAATAGAGCGCTTCGGCAAATGGCTTGACTGCGCCGTCATAATCAAGGGCGACGCCGTTAGGAGCTTTCTTGTAATGTTCTGCTGTATGTGGGAATTTACCACGGACAAGAGGATAGATATAGAAAAATATATCGCAAATGCGCCCGCCGAGAGCGAGGGCTTTGTCCTGCCGTACTGCGACGACCCGTTGAACGAGCGCAATCCCGCCGAGGGTATTTATATGCAAATACTCAACACGGCGCAGGAGTATGTTTATATCGCATCGCCCTATCTGATAATAGACAACAGTATGATAAACACGCTTAAAATGGCGGCAAGGTCGGGAATAGACGTGCGTATAATAACCCCGTATATACCCGATAAGTGGTACGTTCACCCCGTCACAAGGTATAATTATCTTGAACTGCTTGAAGCGGGTATAAGAATATATGAGTATACCCCCGGTTTCATTCATTCAAAGCTCTTTGTTTCGGACGATATGGTTGCAACCGTCGGCACGGTCAACATGGACTACCGCAGCTTTGCGCTTCACTTTGAATGCGGCGCGTGGATATGCGACAACGACACCGTGATAGACATAAGAGACCATTTGAAAGAGGTTATGGAGCAGTCGAAGGAAATAACCCTTGCAAAGTGGCGCAAACGCAAGACAGGCGAAAGGCTTAAACAGGCAATTCTTCATCTTTTCGCGCCGTTTATGTAGTTGACATAATACTTAAAATCTGGTATAATTTATCCGTATAAATGAAAGGTGGTTTTCGTATGAAAGGTTTTTTGAAATTTATCGCTTCGCTTACCGCGGTTTTCGCGGTGTTTGTCGGCGCGCTCGCCGTGCTTGACGCGATTACAAACAAACATCGCATTAAGGGCGACTATCTTGAATGCGATGATACCGATTTTGAATAAAATTCTGTCCTCCCGATTTTTTCAAGGGAGGGCATTATTTTTGCCCTTAATTTACTTTGTTATAATTTGAATTTGCTGTTTTATTGTGATTAATTGATAATAAAATTGTCAAAAAAACGGTAAATTGACTTTTGATTAGTTAGATTGCACAAAAACAAAATAATTTTCAATACAGTATACTACTTGAAAAGGTTTGCGGAATATTGTATTATATAATGGCAGATAATAATAATGTTCTGTTTCCTTTTAGCCGCTAAAAGGAAATTTAGTTTAAAGTATTTACATCAGCGGCAGAACGGAGAACAAAAATGACAAAATTTACAGCACCTCAGCTTTCCGCTATGATAGAGCGTAAGCTGTCTCACAATTTCGGCGTTACTCCCGAACAGGCTTCGGACGAACTTTTTTACAAAGCCTGCGTTTTGGTACTGCTTGAAATAATGAGCGAGCGCCGCGCCGCCTTCAAAAAGGCGACCGACGAACAGGAAGCAAAAACCGTTTACTATCTCAGTATGGAATTTTTGATGGGTCGTTCGCTTAAAAACACCCTTTACAATCTTGACCTTACCAATACTATGAGCCGCGCGCTTGCAAAGTTTAAGGTAAAGCTCGATAAGCTCTATGATTTTGAACCCGACGCGGGGCTTGGCAACGGCGGTCTCGGCAGACTTGCCGCCTGCTTCCTTGACGGTCTTTCAACAGGCAGTTATCCCGCAATGGGATATTGCATACGCTATGAGCTTGGAATTTTCCGTCAGAAGCTGGTTGACGGCTGGCAGACCGAAATGCCCGATTTTTGGCTCCCCGGCGGCGGCGTTTGGCTTGAACCGAGACCCACTTCCGCTGTTGACGTACAGTTTGACGGCCGCATAAACGAATGGTGGGACGGCGCCTATCACCACGTGGAGCACGTTGATTACACAAGCGTTCACGCAGTTCCCTATGACCTTATGGTTGCGGGTAAGGACGGCAAGACGGTAAACGTTCTGCGTTTGTGGAGCGCCGAGTGTCAGGACTTTGATATGTCGGCATTCAATCAGGGCGATTATGTCCGTGCGCTTGAACAGCGCGCTATGGCGGAGTCTATTTCAAAGATTCTTTATCCTGAGGATAATCACATGGAGGGTAAATCCCTGCGTCTGCGTCAGCAGTATTTCCTTGTTTCCGCTTCGATTCAGGATATACTCAACCGCCATTTAAGAAAATACAACACGCTTGACAATCTTCCCGAAAAGGTTGCCATTCATATTAACGATACCCACCCGACCCTTTCTATACCCGAGCTTATGCGTTTCCTGCTTGACGAGTGCGGATATTCGTGGGATAAGGCGTGGAGCCTTGTTAAGCGCACCGTCGCTTACACCAACCACACCATTATGTCGGAGGCTTTGGAATGTTGGTCGGAGACCCTGTTTAAGGAAAGACTGCCGCGTATCTATCAGATAGTTAAGGAAATAGACAGGAGATTCCGCGAGGAGGTTATAACCCTCACAGGCGATCACGCTCTTGCCGAACGCACCGCTATTGTTGCAAACGGCGTTGTCAGAATGGCTAACCTCTGCGTTGCGACCTGCCACACCGTAAACGGCGTTTCTAAGCTCCACAGTAAAATACTTGTTGACGAACTGTTTAAGGATTATTACGGTATGACCCCCAACAAGTTCACCAACGTTACCAACGGTATAGCGCACAGAAGATGGCTTTGTCAGGCAAATCCCGAGCTTACGGCATATCTTACCGAGCTTATAGGCGACGGATTTATTATGGACGCTTCGCAGCTTGATAAGCTCTCGCAGTTTGAGGACGATAAGACCGTGCTTGCGCGTCTTGCCGAGATCAAGCGTTCAAACAAGGCTCGCTTTGCCGACTATGTAAAGGCGCAGTATGACGTTACCCTCAACCCCGATTCGATCTTCGATATGCAGGTTAAGAGACTGCACGAGTATAAGCGCCAGCACCTCAACGCGCTTAATATAATCACCGATTATATCAAGCTCAAAGAAAACCCGAATATGGACTTCACTCCGAAGACCTATATCTTCGGCGCAAAGGCGGCTCCCGGATACCTCTTTGCAAAAGAGATTATACAGATGATCTACCGTCTGTCCGAGGTTATCGACAATGACCGTTCCGTAAGCGACAAGTTGAAGGTACTGTTCCTTGAAGACTACCGCGTTACCCTTGCCGAACTGATGATTCCTGCCGCCGATATAAGCGAACAGATTTCTCTTGCTTCGACCGAGGCGAGCGGAACGGGTAATATGAAACTGATGATGAACGGCGCTGTCACCCTCGGAACCGAGGACGGTGCAAACGTTGAAATTCATCAGGCTGTCGGCGATGACAATATCATCATCTTCGGTATGAGAACGCCCGAGGTTCTTTCGTTGCAGAAAAACGGCTACTCGCCGATACAGTATTACAACAACAATGCCGAGCTCCGCTCCGCGCTTGATTTCATAGGCAAGGGAATAGGCGGTCAGACATTTGACAATATCTATAACACGCTTAAAAACGTTGACCATTATATGGCGCTTGCCGACTATGCGGATTACTGCAACGCTCAGCGCAGAGCGACAAAGCTGTATAACGACCGCGAAACTTGGGAAAAGATGTCCCTTGTAAATATTGCTAAATCGGGCATTTTCTCGGCGGACCGCTCAATAAAGGATTATGCCGAGAACATCTGGCACATCAAGCCCGTAAAATAATGGTGAGTATGGAATATTATCCTTTTGATTCAAGAAATTCTTTATACCGCAGTAAACTCGGAGCCGTTGCCGACGGGGAAACCCTTCGGCTGCGGCTGTTACTGCATAATGACGCCCACGTTTATGAGGCTTTTTTGCTGTTTTCGGACGATTTCGGCAACACAAGCGAAATAAAGCTCGAAAAACGCGAACAGCTTGAAAATTACCGCTTTTACGACTGCGAGGTCACGCCGAAAAACGGCATATATTGGTATTCGTTCCGCTATACAAGCGAGTACGGCGAGTTTTATGTAAACCGCGAGAAACACTCTCTCGGAATAGTTTCGCGCGAGAAGCGCCGTGCTTGGCAGCTTACCGTTTACGACGGTAATTTCAAAACTCCCGATTGGCTCAGCGGCGGCATAATCTACCAAATTTTCCCCGACCGCTTTTTTGCTTCGGGCGAAAAGAAAGAAGATGTCCCGAGGGACAGATTTTTGTGCGACGATTGGTCAAAGCAGCCCGAATACCGACAGAATAACGGCCCCTGCTCGCTCGGCAACGACTATTACGGCGGCGATTTTAAGGGAATAGAGCAAAAGCTCGGCTATTTAAGCGATCTCGGCGTAAGCTGTATCTATATGAACCCCGTTTTTGAGGCACATTCAAATCACCGCTACAACACGGCGGACTATATGAAGTTAGACCCGCTCCTCGGCAATGAAAAGGATCTGCAATCGCTGATAGACGCGGCAAAAAAACGCGGCATTTACATAGTGTTTGACGGCGTTTTTTCTCACACGGGGGACGACAGCAGGTATTTCAACCGCTATAACCGCTATGATACCGTAGGCGCCTACAACTCAATGCAGTCGCCGTATTACAGCTGGTATAAGTTCAATAATTATCCCGACAGCTATTCGGCGTGGTGGGGCGTTCCGTCCCTGCCCGAAACCAATGAGGAAGACCCGTCCTTCACCGAATTTATAACGGGAAAAGACGGCGTTATAAGATATTGGCTTAAAAAGGGCATACGCGGTTGGCGGCTTGACGTTGCCGATGAACTGCCCGACGCTTTTTTGGATAACATCAGGAAAGCGGTAAAGGCAGAAGGCGCAGATAAATTCCTTTTGGGCGAGGTCTGGGAGGACGCGACAAATAAAATAAGCTACGGCGCAAGAAGAAAATTTTTGCGCGGCAGTCAGCTCGATTCGGTTATGAACTATCCGTTCAGCGAGGCGATCTTCGCTTTCTTAAAGGGCGGCGACGCTGACGAGCTTATGGACAGCGTGCTTGACATTATGGAAAACTATCCGCCCGAGGCGGTAAAGCTCCTTATGAACCATATCGGAACGCACGACACCGTGCGCGCCATAACCCGTCTCGGTATAGACGACGGATATGTCGGCGACCGCGCTTGGCAGTCTTCGCGCGTTATGACCTATGACGAATACTCAAAGGGCGTAAGACTGTTAATGATCGCCGCCGTTCTGCAATACACTCTGCCGGGCGTGCCGTCGCTCTACTACGGCGATGAAGCGGGTCTTGCGGGCTACGGCGATCCGTTTTGCCGCGGTACCTACCCTTGGGGCAAGGAAAACGCCGCGCTTGTTGAGTTTTATAAAAAGCTCGGCAAAATGCGCAGGAGCAACAGGGCGTTTGACAACGGCGAGTTTATTCCCGTATATGCCTCGTTCGGCAGCGTTATCTATGAGCGCAAAAAAGGCGCAAGCTCAGTGCTTGTCGCGGTAAACCGCTGGTGCGAGCCTACCTACGCCGATATACCCGACCGTTTCAGAACAGCAAAGGCGCTGTTCGGCGAATATGACGGTGCGGACAGACTTCTTATCCCCGCGCAAGGCTTTGTAATTCTTAAAAAATAATTTTCTGATATTAAAAGGCTCACATCTTTTTTAAAAGATGTGAGCCTTCTAATATCTAATATCTAACATCTAACATCTAAATCACCATTTAACGCTCCAACGTTCCTTATATCCGCCGAATGTATCGTTCGGGTTGTTTTCGCCGTCCTTATACTTAGACGCGGCGATGCGCTCGCCGAGCATTTTATCAAAGAGGTCGGTATCAAGCGGCAGTTCAATCTCTTTTGAGCCGCACCAAGAGGAAAGGTATGCGGCGTTGGAGAGGGTCAGTTCGTTAATGCCTTCTGTGCCGTTCGAGATAAGCGGTTCGCCGTTCAGCACGGCGTTCGCAAAGTTTGAAAGTATGCCCTTGTGCGCGGTCTCGGGGAACCGCGGAGTATATTCGCTGTATTCAATTTCGCAATCAAAGGTGCGCTGATTTGAAGTGAAGCACAGCTCGCGTTCCGATTTTTTAAGCTGCCACAGCTTTAAAACCCCGTTTTCTATTATGCATTTGCCCCTGTCGCCCGATATTTCAAGGCGGTTTGTTCCCGGATATTCGCCCGTCGAGGTGATAAATACACCCGTTGCGCCGTTTTTGTAACGGGTATGTATGGTAACGTCGTCCTCGACCTCTATGTTGTGGTATTTTCCGACATCGCAAAAGGCGGTTACGGCACAGGGCATACCGCATATCCATTGCCATAAATCAAGGTTGTGAGGCGCCTGATTGAGCAGAACTCCGCCGCCCTCGCCTGCCCAGGTAGCGCGCCATTTACCCGAATCGTAATAGCTTTGCGTGCGGTACCAGTTTGTTACTATCCAAACGGTGCGTTTCAGTTCGCCAAGCTCGCCGCCCTTTACTATCTCCCTTGCCCTGCGGTATATACCGTTGGTGCGCTGATTAAACATTATCGCAAATACTTTTCCGCTTTTTTCGGCGGTTTTATTAAGCCTTTGCGCCGAAGATACGCTTATATCAACAGGCTTTTCAACCAAAACATGCTTGCCCGCGTTTAACGCCGCTTCGGCTATTTTCGCGTGGCTCGGGTGCGGAGTTGCGATTATCACCGCGTCGATGTTTTTGTCATTCAAAATATCCCCGAAATCCGTAAATATCGGAGTTTCGGGGAATTTTTCGCGCAGGAAATCACACCTCTCGGCTGAACTGTCGCACAAAGCCGAGAGTGTAAGTCCCTTTATTTCGCCGCCGTTTATGCAAATTGCGTGCGCCGTACCCATATAGCCGACGCCTATTATTGCAGTTCTCAAAGCGTTCATTATTTATCTCCGCCATAGGTTGCCGAAGTATCGGCATAAACCGTTTTTGTTTCCTTTTTTCTGCGCGAGGTGGCAACGCGTTTCATAAGCTCGTTGTAGTAAAGCTCCTCGTCAAACGGAATTTCAACCGTTTTGCCGAGCCACGATGAAAGGTGCATTGCGTTTGAAAGGGTGAGTCCGTTTATGCCCTCTTTTCCGTTCGCTACAAGCGGGGTTCCCCTTAATATCGCGCCGCCCCAAGCGTTGAGTACGCCGATATGCTGTTCGTTCTTGCCGTCGGTCTCTATTTCAAGCTCGTGCGCCGCGGGACAGCCGAACGACTCTTTATTGGTTGCCGTAAACTCAGGCTCGCTCATTTCAAATTCCAAAACGGTAAGTTTTTCGTCCTCTGCCACTATTTTTGCGCCGTCCATCTGTATTTCAAAACGGTTGGTGCCTTTTGCGTCGCCCGTTGAGGTGATAAACACGCCCGTTGCGCCGTTTTCGTACTCAACATAGGCGGTAACGTCGTCCTCTACCTCTATATCATGCCATTTGCCGTATTGCAGGTGTGCTTCGACCTTTTTCGGCATACCGCATATCCACTGCCACAAATCAAGCTGATGCGGACATTGGTTGAGCAGAACTCCGCCGCCCTCGCCGGACCAGGTGGCGCGCCACGCGCCCGAATCGTAGTATGCCTGCGGACGGTACCAGTTAGTTATCAGCCAATTGGTTCTTCTTATCTGACCGTATTTGCCCGACTGCACAAGCTCGCGCATTTTGCGGTATATGCAGTTGGTGCGCTGATTGAACATCATACCGAACACAACGTTACTTTTTTCGGCGGCTGCGTTCATTTCGCGCACCTGCTTTGTGTAAACCCCAGCAGGCTTTTCAGCCATAACGTGGATACCATTTTCCATACACATTATCGCATATTTCGGGTGGTCGTAATGCGGAACCGATACAATGCAGGCGTCGATTTTGCCGCTTGAAAGCATTTCTTCCGCCGTGGGATAAAGCAGAACGCCCTCGGGCAGATTTTCCTTTGCCCATTCAAGACGGTCGGGGTTTATATCCGCAACCGCGGCAAGCTCAAAATCGGGGCATTTGCCCTCGGCTACGTTTTTTGCGTGGGCAGAGCCCATATTTCCTATACCGATTATACCGAGACGAATTTTCTTGTCCATAAAAAATGCTCCTTTTAAAATCCGCGCGAGCGGAGGTAGTCGTAACTGCGTTTAAGGCAGTCAAACGGGTCTTCGCCGCCGCAGTCGTCCTGCTCGACAAGCATATATTTTGTTCCCGAGCTTTCCGCCTTTTCAAAAACACGGTCAAAATTTATGTTTCCCTCGCCCAGCACCGCCATTTTTCTGCCGTATGCGAAGTCTTTAAGGTGGATACACGGCACTCTGCCCGACAGCCGTTCAAGCCAATAGGCTGGGTCGCCGCCGCCCGCCTGCACCCAAAACGTATCAAGCGTAAATCCCATTTCGTCGGGCGAGAACTCGTCGGCAAGCATACCGTATATTACCTTGCCGTTTATGTGCTTAAACTCGTTATCGTGATTGTGGAACATAAAGTATTTGCCGTTTTCCTTTAAGGCTTTCGCGGCAGGCTTTAAATCCTTTACAAAGTCTTCATAGCAGTTGCCCTTCTCGTTGCCGAAGCCGTAATACCCAAGTCCGATATACGTGCAGTCAAGCACGTCATGCTCGCGGGACACCTTTTCCGCCTCGTCCCTCAATCTTTCAAGCGGCACGTGGTTCAAAACGCATTTAAGCCCGTTTTTGTCAAGCTGTTCTTTAAGCCATTCGGGCTCGTAAGCGCAAACGCCCGAAACCTGAACGTTTTTATAGCCTATGTCCGCTACTTTTTTGAGTGATTCGGAAAGCGACTCTGTATCCTTGCAAAAATCCCTTACCGTGAATAACTGCGCACCTATTTCCATTTTAAAAACTCCTTAAATCAGGCTTTTAAATGCGTCTACCGCCGCCTTGAACGCGGCTTCCTTGGTGGGATAGCTGTAAAGCGTGCCGACCTCGGAGGTATTGCCGTCCTTTTCAAGACCTGCAAGACCGTCAAACACCGTGAGGTGCGGCTCAATTGTAAAGTCGCGTCCTCCGTTTGAAATAAACTTTGAAACAATTTTCTCAACGTTGCCGTCGCCCTTGCCGGCGGGAACAACCCTGCCGTCCCAAAGGGCGTCTTTTATGTGCATATACTTAATGTATTTTCCGAGCATATCCCACGCTTCAAGCGTGTCCTGTCCGCACTGAACAAAGTTTGCAGGGTCGAAAATCCCTTTCATTTCGGGCAGAGCGCGGTGTATTTCAAGACATTCCTTTGCCTTTGCACCGTAAATTCCCTTTTCGTTCTCGTGGCAGAGGTCTATGCCGCTGTCCTTTGCAATGTCAAGAAATTCGCCGAGACGGGAAATGACCTCGTTCTTATAACCGTCGGTGCTTTTGCCGTCGGGTATGTAGAATGAGAAAAGGCGAATGTTTTTCGCGCCTAAAATATCAGCTGTTTCAAGCGTGCGCTTTAATTTTTCCTTTTCGGCACCGAAATCGTCCTTTTCAATGTCGATTTTTCCTATCGGCGAGCCTATCGACCAGGTTATAAGACCCGCGCCGTCCAGCTTTTGTCTTACTTCTTTTGCTTTTTCGGGCGATATATCCGAAACGTTTATATCGTCAACGTTTCGCATTTCAAGTCCCGAAACGCCGTTTTCAAGCATAGCTTTTATCTGCCCGTCTATAAGCGGACTTGCCTCGTCCGCAAAGGCGTTAATATTTATGCTTTTCATAATTAAACTCCCGAATATGCCGAAAATCCGCCGTCGATAGGCAGGGTGATTCCCGTTACAAATCCCGCTTTTTCTTCGTCAAGCAGCCATTCGACCGCGCCGTTAAGCTCGCTCGCTTCGCCGAAACGTCCCATAGGTGTCGAACGGAGTATTTTTTCGGTTCTGGCGGTGGGTGTGCCGTCTTCATTAAAGAGCAGACCGCGGTTTTGGTTGGTTACGAAAAATCCCGGAGCTATCGCGTTTACGCGTATGCCTTCCTTTGCAAAGTGAACGGCAAGCCAAGATGTGAAGTTGGAAACCGCCGCCTTTGCCGCCGAATAAGCAGGTATTTTGGTAAGCGGACGGTAAGCGTTCATTGATGAAATATTCAGAACCGAGCAGCCCTTTCTGCCGAGCATATCGGGCATAAACACCTGACTCGGAAGAAGTACGCCTTTGAGGTTGAGGTCAAAAACAAAGTCGAATCCCTTTTCGTCTATATTGAAGAACGTGAGAAAATCCTGTGCCGACTCGTCGCCGCTCTCATATTCCTCGTGCAGGGTGGTGCATTTAGGGTTGTTGCCGCCTGCGCCGTTTATCAGAACGTCGCACGGACCGAGATCCGACAATATCTGCTTATGAACCTGCTCAATATTCTCCCTGTCAAGCACGTTGCACTTGTATGCGCGCGCCGTGCCGCCCGCGGCGGTTATTTTATCAGCCGCTTTCTTTGCGGCTTCCTCATTGAGGTCGAGCAATGCGACCTTTGCGCCCTTTGCCGCCAAAAATTCCGAAAATCCGGAGCAAAGAACTCCGCCTGCACCTGTGATTACAACTACCTTATCCATTATTTTTTCTCCTTTTCTATGGCTTCAAAAAGCCCCGCTATGTATGTCGCACCCAAGGCGCGGTCGAAAAGTCCGTATCCGTAACGTCCCTTTTCGCCCCATATCATACGTCCGTGGTCGGGTCTTACATATCCGTCAAAACCGCTTTCTACAAGCGCTTTTGCAATGCCGTACATATCAAGCGAGCCGCACTCGGTCGGGTGGCCGACTTCTTCAAACTGACGTATTCCCGTGTGCTTTATGTTGCGAAGATGCACGAAATGTATCCTGCCCGCAAAGGCTTTTGCCATATCGGCAAGGTCGTTGTCGGGATTTGCGCCGAGCGAACCCGTGCAGAGTGTGATACCGTTGTTTTTAATCGGCACAATGTCGAGAAAACGCTGTAAATTTTCCTTGCAGGTGATTATTCTCGGCAGACCGAATATGCCCCAAGGCGGATCGTCGGGGTGTATCGCCATATTAACGCCGCTTTCCTCCGCTACGGGGATTACCGCCTTTAAAAAGGTTTCAAGGTTCTTCCAAAGTCCTTCTTCGCCGAGTTCTTCATATTCTTTGAGCAGTCCCACAAGCTCGTCCTTGGTGTAGCTTGCGTCCCACCCCGGAAGCGACAGATCGCTGCTTAACGGGTTCATAGAAAGAACGGTCTGCTCGTCATAGGCGAGCGCGTTCGCACCGTCCGCCTGCTTGTGTTCAAGCTCGCTCCTCAGCCAATCGAACACGGGCATAAAGTTGTAGCAAATGCATTTAACGCCCGCTTTTCCGAGCCGTCTTACGTTTTCGCAATAGTTCTCGATAAGCTCGGGGGCGTTTGCTCTGCCGAGTTTAATATCCTCGGGCACGGGAACGCTCTCAACTACCTCAAATTCAAGTCCGTGAGCCGCCGCGTCCGCCTTTATTTTTTCGATGCTTTCATTGCTCCAAATTCCGCCCGGTTTAACGTCGTAAACCGCCGAAACGATACCCGTCATCGTCGGTATCTGGCTGATTTTTTCAAGGGTTACGGGATCGGAATCCCCGTACCACCTGAATGTAAGTTTCATAGCTTTACCTCCGCTTTGTAATTTCTTTTAATTCGGATTTATCTACATTTTACAATAAAAATGATTGCAATAATATTGTTGATATTAACATAATATATTGCAAATATTATCACGCCGTGTTATTATAAAGGAGGAGGGGTTTAATATGAGCAGTTTTACACCGTTTGCCGACGGCGATATATGCACCGCGCATACGATTCAGCAAAATCCTCGCCCTGAGGAGTTTAAAATACACACGCACTCCACAGCCGAAATTTTCTTTTTTATGCGCGGAAAGGGTATCTATCACATAGAGGGCAGCGAGTATCCGCTTAAAAGCGGCGATCTGCTTATAATGCGCCCTCTTGAAACGCATTATATAGAGATAGACCAAAGCCGCGCTTATGAGAGAACCGTAATTAATTTCAGGCTCAATATGTTTGACTCGCTTTTATTGTCGGACGAGCTGACAAAGCCGTTTACACAAAGAAAACCGGGAAAATTAAATCTTTTTGAGAAGGCGGATTTCAAATCGGAGCGTTACCTTGAATACATAAAAAATTTGGGCGGCAGGCGTAAAATTTCGCGGTTTGAGGCGGTGTCTAACCTGTTGCCGCTTTTGAACGAAATACACACGGCGTTTTACAGCAGGGACACCGAGCCGTATTCGGAGAGCGAGACGGTCGAATACCGCATAATACGACATATAAACAAACACCTGACGGAAAATATCTCATTAGACGAGATATGCGACCGTTACTATATAAGCAAACCGCAGTTATGCCGCGTTTTCAAAAAGGCGACGGGAACCACGGTTTGGGAATATATTACGCTTAAAAGGCTGATGTGCGCCCGCGATATGATTGCAAGCGGTGAAAAGCCCACCGTTGTTTACACAAAATGCGGGTTTAACGATTATTCGGCATTTTACCGCGCGTATAAAGCAAAATTTTCCTGTGCGCCGACCGACACAGAAAGAATTTAATCAGTAAAAAACATCGGCGCCTGTCTTGAAAGACAGGCGCCGAATTAAATTGTATAACGAAGTAATAAGTCCAACCCGTATTATCAGAGAACGGTTGTATCGCCGTCAGCGGGCGTTTCTTCGTATGCGGGCGCGTTTTCCGCTTTCAGCGCTTCATAAAACGCCGCCTTGGTAGCGGTTACGTAAGGAATTACGTAAAAACCTGCAAGACCGAAGGTAATTCCGCAAAGCAGATACCACGGAATAAAGCTCAGGTCAAGCACGAACAGATCAGCCTTGTGACCGTCCATCATCTGACGGCTTGCTGTGATAGCATCATTCGGAGACATTTCGGGGTGATCCGCCAAAATGTAACCTGTCATAGAATACGAATAAGCCTTAACAATGCCGGGAATTACGAAAAGAAGACTCCAAAGAGTTGTGAAAACACTTTTAAGTATTCCTGCAAGGCAGGTGGTGCCGAAATTGTTGAAGCCCTTGAACATATCGCCGAATTCGCATTGCCAATTCCTTATGATTTCAAGGAAAACAATAGCAAGACCTACTTCAAGAACGCCCGTAAGTATAAGCGGTCCGACATAAGTAACGCCTGCCGCGCCGAGTATAATCGAATTTACAAGCAACGTGCCTATGGCAATTCCCCATTTTCCCTGCAAGCTCTGTTTGGCTTGCGCCTTTAATTGTGCTCTTTCTACCATATAAACCCCTCCTGAAAAAATGTGAACTTAGACAAGTGAATTGCCTGATGTTCTAAGTTGATTATATACTATTTATATGCCGTTGTCAAAGCCTAATTATTATGGGCATTATGCCGTTTTCGGTTATGTCTATAACCGCATAGGACGGCTTGCCGTCGCGCGGCTGTGAGCAGGAGCCCGGATTCACTATATAAAGTCCGTCTTCATATAATATATTTGAGACGTGCGTATGACCGTAAAGCGCAATGTCGCACTCTCGGCTCTTTGCGGCGGATTTGAGCGGCGACATACTGAATTTAACGCTTAAAGTGTGACCGTGGCAGAAAAATATCTTTTTTCCGCCTATCTCGGCAAGGTCGGCGGCAGGATACTCCGAAAAAAAGTCGCAGTTGCCGCAAACTATGTGAAATTTTCTGTCGGGGAAATCCGTCTTCACTTCGTCTATGTCCCCCGTGTTGTCGCCTAAGAAAATAACGTTCTCGGCTTCGGGCTGGCTGTTTATTATTTTTCTCAGCACCGACGTATTGCGGTGGGAATCCGACACAACAAGTATTCGCATAAGTTTCACCTTTTCTTCTATAAACGGTTTTTTTGTCATATAATTTACAGGGGGTATTTTTATGGCAAATATAGATAAACAAAAGCTGTTAAACGCAATCGCCTCATCATACGGCGGCAAGGTAGACGAAAAAAAGCTGGGCAACGCCGCGCAAAGCGGAGATGTGTCCGCGCTGATCGGCGCTCTGCCTGAGGAGGACAGAAAAAAGCTGTTAAGCGCGCTCTCGGACAAAAAAGGTTTATCCGCACTCCTCAGTAATGAAAAAACCAAGTCAATTATAGATTCATTTTCCAAAAAAAGCAAGTAGCAAAGAAATCAAAAGAGAAAGGAACTATGCAAAATGGACGACCTGAGTGAAAAATTAGCCGATATTCTCAACGACCCCGAAAGTATGAACCGCGTGCGCCAAATGGCGGAAAGCCTTCTCGGCTCGGAACAGCAGGAGCAGCCGCCGCAGCCCGAAGACGGAGGTATGATGCCGTCGGGCGACGAGATAAAAACCATAATGAGCGTAATGTCAATGCTGAAAGACACAAAAACCGACGCAAGGGCTCAGCTCCTCAATGCGCTCAGACCGCATCTCAGCGAGCCTCGGCGCGAAAAGGTCGATACGGCAATCAAAATAATGCGGCTGATAGAAATTCTGCCGTATATAAAGGAAAGCGGACTTCTTAACTTTATGCTTTGAACAGTCAGAGGGTGTTATGGGTGGCAGATATGCAGCAAAACGATTTTATGAGAGACAGCCGCGAGGCGGTAGAGCGTATGCGCGAGATGAACGCGCGCTCAAAATTTCAGGACAGCGGTTCGCACCGTATGCCGCCCGTTCCGCCCTTTGTGAAAATTCCGAACAACCGCCAAGCCGAGCAACGCCCGAACGCCGAAGACCGCGCCCAAAAACCGCGGCAAAACGCCGCGCCGCAAAGCAACAGCAATTCCCTGCTCGGAATACCGTTTTTAAACTCTCTCGGCAAGGATTCCGATACCACGCTTATTCTCGGTCTTTTGCTGATACTTTTCAGCGAAAAGGCGGATAAACTTCTGCTGTTCGCCCTTGTATATATACTTTTATAGGCGCGCCGATGTAAAATTTGCAAAAAATCCTTGACAAGCACGCAAAATCGGTTATAATAATCTTGTTGCCTATTTTGGGGAATTGTGTAACGGTAGCACGACAGACTCTGACTCTGTTTGTTGGGGTTCGAATCCCTATTCCCCAGCCAGAAAAAAGCACTTGCGTTTGCAAGTGCTTTTTTCAATGAAATTCGTTCCTTACGGAACGAGTGAAATATCTTCGATATGAAATATTTGGTTTCACCAAATATGAAATATGCCTGCGGCATATTAAGGAACGAATTTTATTTCACTTTCTGTGCAGCAGAAAATTTCATAATTTACGCAGTAAATTATTTCATATCGCGCAGCGATATTTCATTAAATAATGTTTCGCTTTTTTATAAAATTCCGAAAATTAATCTTTTAGAACCTCTTTGTTAATGATATAATCAAACGACGGGTTAATATTTGTGACTTACGACCACTACAAAACTTTTTTTGAAATTGTATAGGAGGTAAAAAATTTGAATTACAATGATTATTGCTCCTTTAAGGAAATAACCGAAAACCCTATAATATTAGATTTTTCTAAATGCAAATATTTGGGTGAAATTCATTTAATGCTTAAAGAAAAATTTGGCTTGCCCGAATATTACGGGGAAAATTGGGACGCTCTTTGGGATTGTCTCCGATATTTATTTGATGATGAAAAATATATTGTTGAAGTGCATAACTTAAATTCATTAGATGAGATACTGCGGGAAGAATGCAAAATTATGTTGAAAGTATTTGATGACGTTCATAATGAAACTCCCAATTTTATATATAAAATCATATCATAAAATTAGTTTTTAAATGTTTCGAGGCTCAAATTTCTATACATAATTATATGAAAGCCGGCAAACCTTATAAAAACACGGTTTTTTCTCGCCCTGTTTAGATGTTAGATGGTAGACATTAGATATTAGAAGGCTCACCTCTTTTTATAGAGGTGAGCCTATTTATTCCGCTAAACTTTAATTTATATTATTTTTTTCTGTTAAGTTCTTTCGTTTTTCTTTCTATTTCTCTTGATATATTTATTCCTGCGATAAGACCCATTTGAAAATATGTTTCGCTTGTAGTTTTTTCTCGGATTGCCATTTCGTAGGAAACAGCGTCGCGTTCCTTTTCATCTTCAAAATGTTCGTCTAAAAATTTACTTGTGTGTCTTTCCATATCCATTATAGCGGTGGCAAAATCCAAATCCTTACTTTCCACCGCCGATTCACCGTATCCGATAAGATAATTGCTTATCTCTAACAGCTTACACCTTTTAATCATATTTGAAAATTCCATATTTTTACCTCGCTTTGCGGATACGGCTTGTAAGATAAGCGGTGTTTTTGTTGATTGTGTTTGTCATAATCTACTCCTGTTTAGAGTCACAAGGACTATAAATTATTTTGTTGTGCCACTCTTGACGGTGGCGGCAAGCCGTGTTATAATCTAAAAGGAATTAGCGCTTGCGTGTTCTGTCCGCCCTGCGGAAGTGTCGGGCGCTTGCCTTTTGGATTGGTTAAATTATAGTCCCTATTCTTGGAGATGTCAAGTATTTTTCCCCGTTTTTGGGGATTTTGGAGGTTTGCACAATAGACAACGAAAAAATAATATATAATGCTGTTGACATTGCACAAAACATTAATAAAAGTTGTAAAAACAAGGGTATAACCGCAAAAGATATGTTAGAAGTATTGAATTTAGGAAAAAACACAATGTCACATATGTTACACGGTCGTGCGCCCTCTGTTATTACTATCGCCCGTATTGCTGACTACCTTAATGTTTCGGTTGATTATTTGTTAGGTAGAATAGATAATACGGATATAAACAAATAGTTTAGGATATTTCCCCTTTGGGTTAATTGGTTGTTGTACTGATTGGCTCAAAGGGGATTTGTTTTGTTGTTTTATATACTGTACAGTATATAAAAGTTTAAAGCGGAAATTTCCGCTTTATAACTTTTTATTCCCTGATAAATCTAAATTATCGTACCATTCAAGAGCTTTAACAATATAAGACGAAATAGTTTCGCCTCTTGATTTTGCGGCGTCTTGTATAACCTTTTTTGCACCTTTGGGCATTATAATATTTAATCGGTCATAATGTTGCCGCTGATACTCATTACGGTATGCCGTATTTCTTGCAACGGTATCAGGATTTTTTTTTCTTGGTATACCGTTCACCGCCTTATTATATGATACGTTTATTGTATCATTAAAGCGGTTGTTTGTCAATGTGAATGGGACCCTATTGCCCGCATTTTAAGCGGTATGTCGATTATAACATATCGTGTACACGTTGTCAATAGAATAATAAACTTTTTTCAAAAATTTTTTAAATGAATATATTTTCTCGGCATTTAGATTTTAGATATTAGAAAACAGCAACCCCCGTCTTTGGTGTGACAGGATTTGAACCCGTCGCGCCTACGAAACAAAATTTTGCATAATACATTGCCTCAAAACTTGAAATACGGAAGTATTCCTGCGTTTTATCGGCTTCGTCTTATAACAAAATTTTCAGTTTCGGTAGGTTAAAAGTTTCTGCCGCCGAATTTTTTATTCGGCGAAGCGAGAAATTTGCAGCAAGGCTGACGCCTTGCAAAAATAAACGCAAAGCCGCAATCTAAAAGGCGGCGAGCGAAACCGTGACAGGTTCGAGTCCTGTCACACTAAGCAGAGGGAAGTCGCTGTTTTTTAATTTTATTCTGCTAAACTCTGATTTTAACCAATTAAACGGATACTGTTAATTACGAATTATTATAGGTGCAAATCACACTGTCACACTAATCGGTCTTATATACTTCCAAAACCGTTTACAGTCGTGAAAGAAATAGAACACCCTGTTTTCGGTGAGGTCAAGCTCGCAGCCCGAGCCTTCGTAATCAAAATCCTTCATAGCCTGTTCCATTTTCTGTTCAACGGCACTGTTTTCGGTTTCAAAATCGAACGGTCCGTGTTCAAAAACAAGATATTCGCCCTCTGGCACGTCCATTATTTGCATTTGCGGCGGTATCTCGCCGTCATAATCGGCGGGCAAACGCACGCCGTATGCCTCGGCAAGCGGAATACCCCAACTGCAAATTCTACCCGTGGGCGCGTTTATAAATGCCATAACCTGTCCGCTGCCGCTGTCCGACTCGCTCCCGCCGACGTCGTCGAGCTTGCCCTTAATGCTGTCGAGCAGTCCGCAAACGGTTTCGCAGTCCTGACCCTCAATTTGGCTCTGCTTTTGCCAAAAGTCAAAGTATCCTATACTTTCGTAGTTTCTTATATGCAAGAATTTATGCGCGGGTATGGTGACAAAATAGGTTTTAATTTCTGAGTTTTCGGTTGACATTTCTGTTCCTCCTGTTTCCAATAAATAGCAATCAAAGGGTCTTATCGTGGTGCGAAGAACAACGGGCGAAGGATTTTTGCGGTATGCGCTCGGCGTAACGCCGTATGCCTCGCAAAACGCCCTTGTAAAAGCCTCGTTGGACGAAAATCCGTAACGCAGAGCAATATCAAGTATGCCGACCTCGGTATCGCGCACCTCTTTAAGCGCAAAAGCAAGTCTGCGGTAACGCATATAATCCCTGAGCGGCATACCCGAAATCTCGCTGAATTTCCTCGAAACATAGTATTCGGAATACCCGAGAGCCTCGGCAAGGTGTTTCAGCGTGAGTTCTTCGTCGTTGTTCTTCTTTATACATTCGTCGATTTTAAAAACCAAGTTCTGCACGTTTTTCAACCATTCTGTCATGACATCTTCCCCTTTTGCCTATTTATTGTACCATACTCCAAGGGCTTTTGCTTGATTTTATTTGCGCAGGTATTTTTTGATTGACAGGACGCCGATTGTGGTGTAATATATTGTATATGTTTCCGTAGCTCAGTTGGATAGAGCGACCGCCTCCTAAGCGGTAGGTCGGAGGTTCGAATCCTCTCGGGAACGCCAAAGCCCCAAGGACGAAAGTCTTTGGGGCTTATTGTATAACAAAAACGGATATGCTTTGATAAGCATATCCGTTTGATTTTAGATAGATTTATTTTTTAAGAGCTTCTTCAACCGCAACTGCGCAGGCAACGGTAGCGCCAACCATCGGGTTGTTGCCCATACCGATAAGACCCATCATTTCAACGTGAGCGGGAACAGAAGAAGAACCTGCAAACTGCGCGTCGGAATGCATACGTCCCATAGTATCGGTCATACCGTAGGAAGAAGGACCGGCTGCCATATTGTCGGGGTGGAGGGTACGTCCCGTACCGCCGCCCGAAGCAACTGAGAAGTAGTTTACGCCGTTTTCAACGCACCATTTTTTATAGGTTCCTGCAACGGGGTGCTGGAAACGGGTCGGGTTGGTGGAGTTACCTGTGATGGAAACGCCGACCTTTTCGAGCTTCATAATAGCAACGCCCTCGGGAACGTTATCCGCGCCGTAGCACTTAACATCGGCACGCGGACCCTTTGAGAAAGGCTTTTCGTAAACAACCTTAACTTCCTCGGCGTAGGGGTCAAACTCAGTCTCAACATAAGTAAAGCCGTTGATACGTGAAATGATATAAGCGGCGTCCTTGCCGAGACCGTTGAGGATAACGCGCAGGGGGTTTGTTCTTACCTTGTTTGCGTTAAGAGCGATTTTGATAGCGCCCTCAGCCGCCGCGAATGATTCGTGGCCTGCGAGGAAGCAGAAGCACTCGGTCTCTTCCGAAAGGAGCATTTTTCCGAGGTTGCCGTGACCGAGACCGACCTTGCGGTTTTCAGCAACCGAACCCGGAATGCAGAAGGATTGAAGACCGACGCCGATATTTGCGGCAGCGGCGGCGGCAGACTTGTCGCCTGTGCGCTCAGCCTCTTTCAAAGCGATAGCCGAACCTACGGTGTAAGCCCACTTCGCATTTTCAAAGCAGATAGGCTGTGTTTCCTGAACGGTGGTATAAGGGTCAATGCCGTATTTTGAGCATATATCCTTGCACTCGTCAATAGAGGAGATACCGTAATTTTTAAGAACGTCGAGAACCTTAGCCTCGCGTCTCTCATAACCTTCAAACTGTGCCATTGTATCTTACCTCCTTATTCTTCACGCGGGTCAATATATTTGACCGCGCCGTCTTCTTTATTAAAGCGTCCGTAATGACCCATAGACTGCTTGTAAGCCTCGTTCGGCTCAACACCCTTTTTAATAAGGTCGGTCATCTTGCCGAGAGAAACGAACTCGTAACCGATAACCTCGTCATTCTCGTCAAGAGCCATTCTCGTGCAGTAGCCCTCGGTCATTTCGAGATATCTTACGCCCTTTGCCTTTGTGCCGTACATAGTGCCGACCATTGAACGCGCGCCTTTGCCGAGGTCTTCCATACCCGCGCCGATAACAAGACCGCCTTCTGAGAAAGCAGACTGGCTGCGTCCGTAAACTATCTGCAAGAAAAGCTCGCGCATAGCGGTGTTTATAGCGTCGCAAACGAGGTCGGTGTTAAGAGCCTCCAAAACGGTCTTTCCGGGGAGAATTTCGGCAGCCATAGCAGCGGAGTGGGTCATACCCGAACAGCCGACGGTCTCAACCAACGCTTCCTCGATTATACCGTCCTTAACATTGAGCGACAGCTTGCAGGCACCCTGCTGCGGTGCGCACCAGCCTACGCCGTGAGTGTAAGCGGAGATGTCTTTGATCTCTTTCGCCTGTATCCATTTGCCCTCCTCGGGAATAGGAGCGGGACCGTGATGCGGACCCTTGGCGACAGGACACATATTTTCTACTTCTTTTGAATAAATCATATATGTACTCCTTTCGGTATTCCAGCCGTATTTACAAAATTCGACTGCACATACACATTATATCAGCAAACTCAAAAAAACTCAATAGCCGAACGACAAAAAATTAACGAAAAACGGCTCGCGGTGTTTAATATATTGATATAACCCTTGAAAAATAGACGGAAATGTATTATATTATATAGGTCTGAGGACTGACAACGTGACAGGATTTGAACGGAGGCATTTTAATGTCAGATTATTTAAGTATGTCGAAGGACGAGCTTTTAAAAAAATTTAAGGATATAAAATCGGAATACGAGCATTTAAGGTCGATGCACCTCTCGCTTGATATGTCGAGGGGCAAGCCCGGCTTTGATAATATGGATCTCAGCGTGGATATGTTCGATCTCGTCGGGAACGATACGGGATACAAGAACATCAGCGGTATCGACTGCCGCAATTACGGCGGACTTGACGGGCTTTACGAATTGAAGACCCTTTTCGGCGAGATACTCGAACTTGAACCCGATCAGATAATAGTCGGCGGAAATTCGTCGCTTAATATGATGTTCGATACGATAGCGCAGGCTATGACCCACGGTATGGGCGCGGAGCCTTGGTTTGAGTGTAAGGACAGAAAGTTTTTGTGCCCCGTTCCCGGGTATGACAGGCATTTTGCCATAACCGAATATTTCGGATTTAAAATGATACCTGTCGCGATGGACGAAAACGGTCCCGATATGGACGCTGTTGAGGAACTTATCAAGGACAGCAGCGTTAAGGGTATCTGGTGCGTGCCGAAATACTCAAACCCCGAGGGAATTACATATTCCGACGAGGTTGTAAAGCGTATGGCTCACTTAAAACCCGCGGCGCAGGATTTCCGAATTTTTTGGGACAACGCCTATGTTGTCCACGACCTGTATGATGAGGGCGACAGGCTCTTGAACCTTTATACCGAGTGCGTTAAGGCTGGCAACCCCGATCTGCCGATAATTTTCGCGTCTACATCTAAAATTACGTTCCCCGGCGCAGGCGTTGCGGTGGAGGCGGCAAGCCCTAACAACGTAGCTATGCTTAAAGGACGTATGAAATATCAGACGATAGGTCCTGACAAGCTCAATCAGCTGAGACACGCGCGTATGTTCCGCACGGCGGAAGATGTAAAGAAGCATATGGAGCGCCACGCCGAAATATTAAGACCCAAGTTTGAAAGCGTGTTAAACGAGCTTGAAAAAGAGCTTAAAGACAGCGGCATTGCGCGTTGGACCACGCCGAAGGGCGGCTATTTCATAAGTCTTTGGGTGCTTAACGGCTGTGCGAAAAGGGTGGTTCAGCTTTGTGCGAACGCGGGTATGATACTCACTCCTGCGGGCGCGCCGTTCCCGTACGGGTACGACAGCGAGGATTCAAACATAAGAATAGCGCCGTCCTATCCCTCTGTTGAGGAGATAGAAAAGGCGTCAAAGGTACTCTGCACGGCGGTCAAATATGCCGCGCTGGAAAAGCTCTTGTCGGATAATGCCTGACAGAGTGATTGACTTTACCGAATTTTTTATGTATAATCATAATAATTACAAATAAGCGGAGGATTTGCCAATGAAGTCCAAAAGAGTAGGCAAGCCGGTATTTTTCGTGATTTTAGTGTTGATTTTGGCTCTTACATACACAGCCTTTTTCGGCATTGACGATTACTACGGCGACACCAGAAAAGTTTACCTTAAAGGCGCTAACGATATACGTTGGGGTATTGATATACGCGGCGGCGTTGAAGCCGTCTTTTCTCCCGACAAGGAAGATGTCAAGATAACCGACGACGATATGGACGCCGCAAAGGAAATAATCGAGACCCGTTTGGTCAACAACAATATAACCGACTACGAGGTTTACAGCGATAACGACAATCATCAGATAATCGTGCGTTTCCCGTGGGCTGCCGACGAGAGCGATTTTGACGCTACCGCGGCGGTACAGGAGCTTGGCGCAACAGCGCTGCTTACCTTCTGCCGCAACGAGGATAAAGATGATGTTATTCTCAGCGGTTCAGAGGATATTGACCGCGCGCAGGCGGGTGTTGACGAGAACGGCAATTATGTTGTTTACCTCTATTTCACCGACGCGGGAACCGCTAAGTTCTCCGCCGCAACGGCAGAGCTTGTCGGTCAGAAGATCTCCATTTGGATGGACGAAACCGAAATTCAGGCTCCCACGGTAAACGAGGCTATAACAACGGGCACCGCTTACATAAACGGTATGTCAGGCTCGGACGAGGCAAAGGCTCTCGCCGATAAAATAAACGCAGGCTCGCTTCCGTTCGCCTTGACGGTTGACGACAGCAAGTTGCAGATAATCTCTCCGACCCTCGGTTCGGACGCGCTTAACGTAATGGTAATAGCCGGTTCAATAGCGTTCGGCGTTATCTGCCTTATAATGATATTGAGATACCGTGTAAACGGCGTTGTTGCTTCTATCTCGCTTTTGGGTCAGTTGGCGGCTACAATAGCCTGCATTTCGGGCTTCTTCCCGAACCTTTCGAGCTTTACGCTCACAATACCGGGTATTGCGGGTATAATCCTTTCAATAGGCGTCGGCGTTGACTGTAACGTTATCGCATCCGAGCGCATACGCGACGAGTTTGAAAAGGGCAAGACCATTGACGGCGCGATAGACAGCGGTTATAAGAACAGTCTGAGCGCTATTATTGACGGTAACGTTACGATAGTTATAGTTTCGGTGGTTCTTATGGGCGCGTTCGGCACACCCGACAGCTTTGTTGCAAAAATATTCTCACCGATAATGTCTCTGCTCGGAACCTCTATAACAGGCTCTATCTACTCTTTCGGATACACTCTGCTTATAGGCGTTGTATTCAACCTTATAATGGGAGTGCTTGCTTCCAAGTATATGATAAAGAGTATTTCTCAGCTTAAATTCCTGAGAAAGCCTCAGCTTTACGGAGGTAAGAAAAATGGCTAAGAGAGTATTTAATATCGACTTCAACAAATCGCTTAAAAAGATTCTTATAGTCTACGCCGCAATTTTCATTGCGGGAATAATCGTTGCCGCCGTGTTCGGCGTCAATCTTGACATAAATTTCAGCGGCGGTACAAGAATTACCTATTCGTTTACGGGCGAAATTTCCGATTCGGATATTGAAAGCACCGTAAAGGGAGTTATCAAGGATTCCTTTACAGTGAGCCAAAGCACTTCGTTTGCGGGCGACACAAAGACCTTTGTAATAAGCCTTGCGGGCAAGTCCTCTATGTCGGCTGAAACTCAGGCTTCGCTTACTTCCGCTCTTGAAGAAAAGTTTGAAGACAACAAGATTGAAATTTACGATTCAAACTCAGTAAGTCCTACCATTGCGGGAACTTTCTTCGCAAAGAGCTTGGTTGCGGTTGCCATAACGGCAATTTTGGTTATTATATATGTAGGAATAAGATTTAAACGAATAGGCGGCGTTTCGGCGGCTGTGACCGCGCTTGCCGCGCTCGTTCTTGACATTTTCATTACCTTCTTCACCTGCGTATTCTTCCGTTTGCAGATAGATTCAAACTATATCGCGGTCGTTCTTACGATATTGGGTTATTCGCTTAACGATACGATAGTTATATACGACAGGATAAGGGAAAACAAACGCTTCTACCCCGAGCTTGAAACAGGCGAGCTTGTCAACAAGAGTATAAATGCTTGTATGATGAGAAATATCGTTACGTCGCTTACAACCTTCCTTGCGATAATCACAATAGTTGTGGTTGCCGAGATTTACGGACTTACAAGCCTTCGCACGTTCGCGATACCGATGGCGTTCGGCGTAATTTCGGGTTGTATTTCATCGCTTGCGGTTTCAGGTCCGCTTTGGGTTCTCTGGATAAGGCATAAGGAAAAGGTCCGTGCCAACAGCGATAAAAAAGTAAAAAGTAAAAAATAAGAAATGAGATAAACTGCGGCCGGACATTCGACCGCAGTTTATTTTATATATTGACATTAAAGGGCATAATAAAACGTAATTATTGTTAGGCGGGTTCGGATTATTACCACTTGCCTAGCGTGACAGGGTTAAGTACTGCCGCATTAGTATGATAGGTGATATAAATGACAAAGATAATAGTGGACAGCACGTGCGATTTCAGCTTGGAGGAAGCCGAAAAGGCGGGACTCACAATGCTGTCGCTCCACGTTCGGTTCGGGGACGAGGAGTTTCTCGATAAACGGACAATAACAAATGAAGAATTTTACAAAAAGCTGGTTCTTTCAAAGGAGCTTCCGTCCACCGCGCTTGTAAGTGCGGGCGAGTTTTTGGAGGCTTATGAAAACATTCCCGACGACGATATTATAGTAATAACCCTGTCAAGCAAGCTGAGCGGAACGTATCAGGCGGCTATGGTGGCAAGGGAAATAAGCGGCAGGGACAATATTTTTGTTGTGGACAGCGGCTCCGCCTCGCTCGGAACGGCGCTTATCGTCGATAAAGCGCTTGAATTGAAGGACAGCCTTTCTGCAAAAGAGCTTTACGCCACACTTAAAAAATACGTCGCGCGCCTGCGCATAGTCGGTGTGGTCGATACGCTTAAATATCTCGTCAAGGGCGGCAGACTGTCCGCCATTTCGGGAACGGTGGGCGGACTGCTCGGAATCAAGCCGATGCTGCTTATCAAAAACGGCGATATAATAAATATCGGCAAGCCCAGAGGTATCGACAATGCAGTAAAACAGCTTGATGAAATGCTGCGTTTTCGTATGAAGATAGACCGCCGCGAGGAGATAATTTTTGCCCACGCCGATAACGAAACGGGTCTTGAAAAACTTATAAAGGCTGTCGGAAGACCGAAAAACAGCCGAATAATGTCAATAGGCAGCGTCGTCGGAACGCATACGGGTCCCGGCGTTATCTGCGCCGCATTTTTCGAGCATCCGCTTGTGGGAAACAGAATTTCTAATAATTAACAAAAATAAAAACCTCCTTTTCGGAAAAGATATATCCGAAAGGGAGGTTTTAGTTATGCAAAACAGTTCAATGTCTTTTATGAAAGGTCTCGGCACGGGAATGGTCGCAGGCGCAACCGCTATGGTAGTAGGAAAAATTATGATGAATGACCGCCACAACGTGGCTAAGGGTTCTACCAAGCTCGTTAAGGCTGTCGGCGAATTTGTTGACGGCGTGCAGACAATGTTTAAATAATTTTCAGTTCGCAATCATAGTTAAAAAAGCAGCGGTCCGTAGGTTTCCTGCGGACCGCGTTCTTTATATAGCTTGAAACGCTTTTAATTGCGCGTTACTTATTTTCTATCGTTCTGCCGCGCTTTATGCTGTCGTTGCCGAATTTCTTTCTCAATTTATACATAGAGTCTTCTATCTGCTCGATTTTCGCGTCGTTTTCCGTTTCGCCGAAAATGTCCTGCTGAACGGCGGTGTTATCGTCCTTCAAATTTATCGCTCGTATCCCCACAGAGCGGAGCGGCTGGGTCATATTGCAGTTTTGCCTGAATAATTCCATTCCGCCGCGCGCCAGCAATAAAGCCGAGTTGGTGGGACATTTGAGCGCTCGGCTGAATTCCTTTACCGCAAGCGAGGTATAGCGGATATGCACCTGTATACCGCCTGCGTAAAGTCCGTATTTCCGCAAATTGTCCGATATGTTTTCCGCAAGCTCGAAAAATGTTTTTTCAACCTCTTCTTCGGTCTCAAAATCCTTGGCGTAGGTCACCGAACGCCCTATGCTTTTCGGGATATACTCGTCTTCGGTTGAGGCGACGGGCGAATCGTCCTCGCCCATAGCGTATTTTTTAAGCTCAACGCCGCTTTTGCCGAGCATTCTTTTCAGCATATTATCACTGCAAAGACAAATATCGCCTATCGTCACTATCCCCGATGAACGAAGCCGCTCTGCCGTGCGCTTGCCGACGTAAAGAAGGTCGGAAGCGGGCAGCCGCCAAACCTTTTCCTTGAAATTTTCCCGTGATATGACCGTCACCGCGTCGGGCTTTTTCATATCCGAACCCAATTTCGCAAATACCTTGTTAAAGCTGACCCCGACCGATACGGTAATTCCCAGCTCCCTTTTAATGTCGTTCCTGATTCGGTTCGCTATCTGCTCGCCGCTCCCGAAAAGCATAGTGCTTCCCGTTACGTCAAGCCAACATTCGTCTATTCCGAACGGCTCTACCATATCGGTGTATCGGCAGTAAATTTCGTGCGCTAAACGGGAGTATTCTTTATATTTGTCCATAATAGGCGGAAGTATCACAAGGTCGGGGCATTTCGCCTGTGCCTCAAATATCGCTTCGGCGGTTTTAACGCCGTAGGATTTTGCAAGCTCGTTTTTTGCAAGCACTATGCCGTGCCGCTGTTCCTTGCTGCCGCAGACCGCTATCGGCACGTCGTAAAGAGTCGGGTTAAAAAGGAGCGATACCGACGCGAAAAAATTGTTCAGATCGCAGTGAAGTATTATTCTGTCTCCCATATTAACCAGCCTTTCTAAAAAATATTTTTTATCTGACCTTTTTCGACAAACAAATGTTCTTTTATATAGTATAATACATTTTAAAGGGAATGTAAAGACGGAAATTTCAACCTTTTTAACGCCTTGCGGTGCAGCCGCTCGATTTGCCGGCGGCTGTAATTCAGCTCGTAGCCGACGTCTTCAAAGGATCTGCCGCATATATAGCGCTGGGAAAGAATTTCGCTTAGAATTGAACCGTCGATATTTTCTATCGCCTGTTCTACGTCAAACCGAAACTGCCGCGCGCTTTTAATAAGAACGGCGTATCTCTCCTTGCTTTCGGGGTCCTCCACCATCATCAGGTTGAGCCGTCTGATTCTTGCCGTCTGTAATCGGTATTTTTTCAGGGTCTCTATCTTTTCGTCGTCGGTCATTTCTGCCCGTCCTTTTTAAGATACGGCATTATGTAAGCGACATACTGCCCGTAGCTGTAATTTTTGTTGTTTTTTCGGTTGTATTCGTTTGTGTCCTGAATGATTTTCGCTATCGGGTCGGTGAGCGCGCCTTTTCGCCGCGCTATCTCCTTTGCCCAAAGCCTTTCGCCTGTCAAACGGCAACTGTCATTGCAGTAATTTCGCTTACCCTCGGGCAGGCGGGAGCCGCAGCAGCGGCAGTAGCGGACTTCTATTTCATTGAATTTGCGTCCGCCGCAGTAGGGACACAAATAGATTTTTTCGTACGGGGGTGAATCAAGCCCGTGCCTTTCCTCGCATACGGCGGCAGTCTCAAATTCAAATCCGCAGTCCAAACAACGGTACATTAAACATACTTCCTTTATATTGTTCTTGACATTTACTGAATTATGTAATACAATCTAACTGTCAGGTTAAATATTACGTAATCACGTATCTGCGTATATATCATATTACGTAATTTAGTAAATGTCAATACACAATTTTACGAATTTACGTAATTTGTATGTATGCACAAAAAGGAGTAATCAAAATGCCCGAAATTTATGAGCGGATTGAAGAATTATGTCGAAAGAGGTCGGTAAATATCACACAGCTCTGCCGCGAGTGCGGTATTCCGCGGGCAACGCTTACTGATTTTAAAATGGGCAGAATAAAGACCCTGTCGGCGTCGGTGCTTTCCAAAATAGCGGAATATTTTTCGGTAAGCGTCGATTATATATACGGCGGACGGTCATCATCGCCTGCCGATGAAACCGAGCTTAAAGCGGCGCTTTTCGGCGGCGAGACCGAAGTTACCGATGAAATGTGGACAGAGGTTAAAAGATACGCACAATATGTAAAGGAACGTGAAAATGGAAACAACTAAGCTGTATGATATAGCCGAAAGGCATAACATAACGGTGGATCGCTTTGGGCTGCCCAAATGCGGTTCGGTGTCGGTTTGGCACAATAACAGGCTTTTTATAGCGCTTGACAGCGGCATAAACACCCGCGCGGAGGAAAGGGTGTGTCTGGCTCACGAGCTGGGGCATTGCGAAACTCTGAGCTTTTACAATATATATTCCCCTGCGGACATTCGCGCCAAGCACGAAAACCACGCAAACCGCTGGGCGATACAGCGGCTGATACCCGAAAACAAATACCGCCGCGCGCTGAGAAACGGCTATACGGATATACACTCGCTTGCGGAATATTTCGACGTTACCGACGAGTTTATGACCAAGGCTGTGGAGTATTACAAAAACACCTGAAACCGACCGAATTTTATAATAAAATTCACCTGCTTTAAAACGGCAAAATCGCCGTCAAAAAAATGCATTAACATTGCAAATTTTGTTGTTATGTAAACTCGGACAACCATATTAATTATCCAACTTATCCACCGACATATCAACAAATAAAGGGGTAAAACCTCCCAAAAAAGCGGTTTTCAGGGGTCAAAACGGTGGATAACTGTGTTAGTAAGTGGAATAATAGGAATTTTCTCCGTAAAATGAATAAAAAATTTATGTTAATCATTTCGACCGTTTTCGACAAAAAAATACTGCCGAAAAAAGAAGATTTTTTTGTGTGATGTTAACATATTTTGCGTGCGCTCAAAACGGTGCGGATTTCGGAGATTTACGATTGTATATATTATATATATGTAGGGAGCAAAAATATGAAAAGGACAAAGCTGAAAGACAGAAAACTGCCCGATTATACACGGGGCGAAGAAATATTCAATATGGTAACGCACATTGTGGGCGGCGCGTTCGGTGTGGCGGCGCTTGCCACCTGTGTGGTAAAGGCGTTTTTAAACGGCGACGCTTATCAGATCGTCAGCGCGTTTATCTTCGGGTTTTCAATGGTACTGCTGTATACAATGTCAAGCGTATACCACGGGCTTATACCCGAAACGGCGAAAAAGGTTATGCAGATAATAGACCATTGCACCGTTTTCATTCTGATAGCGGGAACCTACACCCCAATAGCGCTCTGCTCTCTGCGGCGCGCGAACACCGCCCTCGGGTGGACGGTGTTCGGAATAGTCTGGGGCGTTTCGGCGCTCGGAATAACGCTTAATGCTATCGACCTTAAAAAGTATAACGTGTTTTCGGTTATATGCTACCTTGCGCTCGGTTGGTGCATAGTCCTGACGGGCAAAACGGCGGTAACCGCTATCGGCGCAAACGGATTTTGGCTTTTGCTTGCGGGCGGAATATGCTATACCGTCGGCGCGGTGCTTTACGGCATAGCTGGTAAGAGCGTCCACAGATATATGCATTCCGTATTCCATATATTTGTCGTCGCCGGCAGTGTGTTCCACTACTTTACAATACTGTTCTATGTTCTGATTAGATATTAGATGTTAGAAGTTAGATATTAGAAGGCTCCCTTCTGTGAAAGAAGGGAGCCTATTTTTGCCCGATAAACGCTGATTTATTTTTTTAAATATTCCTTTATTATGTGTTCTATCAAATTATTTCTCGTTCTATTTTCCTGAATAGCCTTTTTTTCTAATTTTTTCAATGTTTCTTGGTCGAGTCTTAGATTAATTTGAATTTTCGTTGTCACACTACCACCTCGTTACCATTATAGTGTATTTTGAATAAATTTCAAGATAACACCTTGTTACCACCAACGAAATTTTATGAGAAATATACTTTGTTCTTGCAAACAGCAACTATGTGATGTATAATTTTTAAAAGGTAACACTTAGTTACCTTTTGCGCAAAATACTGTAAGGAGAAGTGAAAAAGTATGGAATTTTCAAATATGATTAAAAGGTGTAAGTTGTCTGAGTTAAGTAATTTTCTTATCGGCGGAGGTGAGCTGGTTATAGAGAGAGAAGATTTAGATTTTGAAACGGCTGTAAAAAAAGCGGAAAAGCAAACCGACGACTTTTTGGAGGAGCATTTTGAAAGTATGAAAGAGCGTGACGAAGTTTTTGCTGCAATAGCAGACCGTGAAACAGTTATGAGAGAAACATATTTTCAAATGGGATTTATTGCAGGAATAAATTTATCAAGAGAAATAGAAAAAAGAACAAAAGAACTTAACAGAAAAAAATAATATAAATTAAAGTTTAGCGGAATAAACAGGCTCGCCTTTTTTCATAGAGGTGAGCCTTCTAATATCTAACGTCTAACATCTAACGTCTAAATTTACAAATTATTATGGGTGCGCAAATTTTTTAATATAAAAATCTGACACCTAAATATGTCTATGCAAAATCGGCTGTATACTATATAAGGTAAAAATTATGAATAAATTACCCACTTTCTGCCTATATTATAGGTGTGACAGGGGTGCCGTCCACCACACTATGCAAGTTTTGTAGGAATGCACAATCTTATTGACAATAAATGACAATTCTCGACATTATAAATTGTTACAACTTTGTAACAATTTGATTTATTTGAAATTTATTCGTCAAAACGCACAAAACATAGGGGTAAAAATGACTTTGACATCGTTAAAACTATGGATTATAATGTGCAACGGCTTGAGGAAATTCAAGTAGGCGCGGCGGATTTAACCTTCGTCAGCCTAAAAGGAGTTATTGGATGATAGAGAAATTAAAGTATCATTTTACCTGCGCGGTATGCGGCAGGAAAATGCGCGTGGCGTGTGCGGCTGTTTTAACTGCACTGACTATCGCGGTAGTTACTTTGCTTAGCTGTTCTACCAAGACAATAATTGTCTCCGACGGAGAGTTGACATATACGGTTCATACGGTTGGCTCGAATATAGCCTCGGTTGTATCGGGGCTTAAATTGAAGTCGGACAGTTATAATATTATAGACGCCGGGGTCAAAAACGGCGTCAAGATGCTCAGAATTGAATACACGTTTCCTGTGTATATCACCATGGGCAGCGAAACCAAAACAATTGAGTTTGCAGGCGGAACAGTAAAGGACGCATTGGGCGCTGTCGGAATAGAACCCGATGAGAACGATATGGTAGAGCCTTCGCTCGATACCGTAATATCAGATACGGTATATATAGATTACGTTGATGTCGAATATGTTTCGGGCACCTATTCGGAGACTATACCTTATTCGCTTGACGTTGTTTATTCGGACAGCTATGCCGCGGGAACCACGACAGTAAGCGAGGGAACAAACGGCTTGCAGAACGTAAGCTACACCTCTAAGCTGGTGAACGGCACGGCGGTGGAAACGACCATAACGCAGGTTGACGTTTTAAGTCAGGCTGTAAACGGTATCAAGACCGTCGGCACAAAGGCGGTAAGTCTGCCCGTTAAATCAAGCTCGCAGGTTAAGTCGGTGTCAACGCTTACACCGTCGATAGACATTCAGCTTGACGCTAACGGCAACCCCGTAAACTACAAGTCGAAGATGGTATCGCGCGCTACTGCGTACACCTACACAGGTCACAACTGCGCAACGGGCGTTGCGCCGCAGCCGGGTTATATTGCGGTGAACCCCAACGTAATACCCTACGGCACAAAGATGTATATAAAAACAGCAGACGGCAGTTATATCTACGGATATGCGGTTGCTGCCGATACAGGCGGATTTATCAAAAAGCACCCTACGGGCGTAGACCTGTTTATGGCTACCAAGAGCGCCTGCACGGCGTTCGGCGTCCGCAATGTTGAAATTTATATTCTTGAATAGTAAAAACGTCCTCGTTAGCGAGGACGTTTTTATATGTTTACAATATTTACGCCGCAGCCGTGCTTTTTGAGGATAGCGGTTAAATCGTCGGATTTAAGCCACACGGTAGCGGTATTGTCGTTGGGGTGTACGCCTATCGGCGTGCCTGTAAAATCGGCGTCCAGATAGAAAATAACTCTATGCTCACGGTCGTTCAAAAGACCGAACGGTGTTACGGCGCCGGGTATAAGGCCCATAATGGCGTTCAGGTCTTCGGGTGATGCAAAGGTCAGGCTGCGCAGTCCGTTAGCCTTTCGGAAAGCTTTTAAATCGACCCGTTTATCGCCCTTGACGGTAATCAGATAGTAATTTCTTTTCTTATCGTCGCGCACAAAAAGGTTTTTTGCGTCATATTCGGGGTAGGGGATTTCAATTTGCGAAAGCTCCTCCATATTGAAGACCGCCTTATGCTCGGTAATCTCATATTTTACGTTTTCTTTCTTTAAAAGCTCATATATTTCCTGTTTGTTCATGGCGTACCTCGCGTGACGTGCAGTCTGAAAAAATAAAATCGACAGATCCCAATAGGGGTTTGTCGATTTTTGGTCGAGATGACAGGATTCGAACCTGCGGCCTCTGCGTCCCGAACGCAGCGCTCTACCAAACTGAGCCACATCTCGTTGTATAAATATTAAATTTTAAAGTTGTATTGATTGATGTGTCAAAAGAGCGCTGCTACGCAGCTTGGGCTGGCGAGTGCTGAACACGTTACGGTTTCACTTGCCGCCTTTTACCGCCTTGCTTGCGCTTATTTTTGTAAGGCGACAGCCTTACTGCAAATCTCACGCTTCGCCTTTCGGAAAAAGGCGGCTGAGAGAAACTCCTTGACCTCACAAATAAATAATTTTTTGTAAGGGTGAAGTCGAAGAACGCAGTAATACTATCGTATTACAAGTGATGAGACAAGAAAAGACGAAAAATTATTATTTGTAGGCGTGACGGGTTCAACACTCGTCAGCCCACTTGAAACAATCTCGCATAGCTCGCTTGGAGCGCGTCGCTCTGCTCGTGTTTCTGCGCCTTTTCGTTCTCCCTGTATCCGCCGCAGGCGGCGGTCGAACTCAAAGCTACCAAACTGAGCCACATCTCGTTGTATAAATATTAAATTTTAAGTTATATTGATTGATGTGTCCAAAGAGCGATATACTTAAAGCAACCGCGCTATATAACGTCAAACCTTAACTGTGACTGTAATGCTATACATTAATACAGCCTATTAATTATATATAATCGCAGAGCAAATGTCAATGTTTTATTTCAAAAAATATTAAAAGAAAAAAGTTTTACAAAGCAAAATGCCGAGCGGAAAACTCGGCACTTTGCTTTATGGGGATGAATATGGATATTTAAAAACCGTTAGTACCGCGGAAGTGAACGCGCAGGGGGAGGCGCGGACAATTCCGTTTTAAAAGGTCTAACAGATTTTTAACTGTTTAAAGCGTCCGCTTTCGGGGGATTCTTTTCCGATGCGAACCTTGTATTCGATATAGCGTTCGTTTTCATATTTGCGCGCGCTTGCGTTTATTCCCGCGCTTTGCAGGGTATCGACCAGCTTGGTAAGACTGTTTGAAAACAGCCGTACATCGCCGATAACGACCTTGCGCACAGGCTCGGGTTTTTCTTCGCATACCGTGCGTTCGGGCTGGGGTCTTGTTTCTTGCGTATATTCGGGGTTGAGAATGTTGAAAACAAGCTCGTCCGCCTCGTCGGGCGCCATATCGCATTTTATCATACGGTCAAGCGCCTCATCGCGCTTATAATCGGGAAGCCGCAACAGCGAACGCGCGTGCCTTTCCGTAAGTCCGGCGTCGGTTATACGCTTGCGTTGGTCGCGGCTCAGTCTTAAAAGCCGCAGTTTGCTTGAAATCGCGGTGCGCGACATTCCGAAACGCACGGCCGCCTCGCTTTGGGAGAGCCCGTACAGGTCGATTATTCGGTCAAGCGACTGCGCCTCCTCAAAAAAGCCCAGCCTACTGCGCTGCATATTTTCAACAACGGCGTATACGGCGGCGGTGCAGTCGTCAACCTTGTGCAGTATGCACGGCACGCGCCGAAGTCCCGCCATAGCGGCGGCGCGCAGTCGGCGTTCGCCCGAAATAAGCTCATAATGCCCTTCACGGGTGCGGCGCACCGAAATCGGCTGTATAATTCCGTTTTCCGAAATGCTGTCGGCAAGCGCCTGCAACTCGTATTCGTCAAACTCCCGTCTGGGACGGTTCAGCGATGGACGTATTTCACTCGGTTTAAGCATAAGCAGTTTTTTCTCTGCGATTGTGTGCATACGGCGCCTCCTTGGAAACTGTATCTAAATTATGGCAGATAATTTTAAATTTGTAAAGAAAAACACATCGGGCAAATTCGCCCTAAAACAACAAAAACAACCGTTTTAAAGCGGTTGTTTTCGTATTTTTGCGGGGTTTCTGGGATATTTTGGCGGAGTATGCGATATTTTTTTAAAGGTTACAAAGGTTCGGCTGTCATTATTGGGCAGTGTTTCGCATATAATATTCGGTTTGTCCCCTCCGAGCAGGGGTATCGCCTTAGCGCAGAGCTTTAATTCTTCTTCGGCTGACGGGCCTTTCATCGCGGTAAAGGCTCCGCCTATTTTGGCAAACGGCAGGCAGTATTCAAGCAAAACGGGCATAGCCGCAACCGCGCGCGCGCAGACAACGTCGTATTTTTCCCTATGCTCCGCAGATTGCGCCGCCTCCTCGGCTCGGCTGTGCAGAGCGGTCACACCGTCAAGTCCCAAGCTCCCGCAAAGCTGTGTTAAAAACATTATTCGTTTATTAAGCCCGTCAAGAAGGGTTATTTTTATGTCGGGGCGCGCCGTTTTAAGCACAACGCCCGGGAAACCCGCGCCCGTTCCTACGTCAATAACCGTGCCGCCTTGCGGTATTTCGGCGTTTTTCAGGAAAAGCAGGCTGTCATAAAAATGCTTATATAAAATTTCCTCGGGCTCGGTTATGGCGGTGAGGTTTATCTTTTCGTTCCATTCAAGCAAAAGGTTGCCGTAGGCGTTAAGGCGGTCGGTAATTTCCTTGTTTATTTCAAGACCGAACTCGGCGCACAGCGGAGAAAGCCGCTCAATATGAAAATCAATCATTTACACACCCGTCCTTTATATATGCTTCAAGCCGATATATCGGCATTCCGAGCGAGGAAAACTTCTGCTCGTATTCTGTCACTATGTTGCCCTCAAAACCGCTTGCGTGCAGGTCGAGGGATACGTTTTTAAGCGCAAAGCCCGAACCGCTCAGCTGTTCAAGCGAAAATTCAAAAAAGTGCATATTGTCGGTTTTTTGGTGTATTTCGGCGCCGCTTGCCATTAACCGCTTGTAGATTTCAAGAAAACGCGCGTGGGTCAGGCGGTGCGAGGCGTAGCTGTTTTTGGGAAACGGGCAGGAAAAGTTGAGGAATATTCTTGAAACGCTGTTCGGTTTCAGGTGGCGTTCAAGGTATTCCGCGCCGCATTTTAAAAAGCGCAGATTTTTTACTCCCTCTCTCTTTGCGGTTTCGCACGCTTCAACAATGACGTTCGCGTTCTTTTCCACCGCAAGCAGGTTTATATCGGGATTGCGCTTGGCAAATTCGGCGGCAAATCTGCCCTTGCCGCACCCGATTTCGAGATAGAGGGGTTTATCGCTCCCGAAAAATTCGGCAAGTTCGATATACTCCTTGTTTTTTATCGAGGTGTTGAAATTCCTGTCCTCGCTGTCGCTTATATAAAGAATATCCGAAACGGCGGCAAGGCGCTGTTCAAGATTTTTCTTTTTTCTCATTCTCATTGTTATCACCTCAGTGTGACAGGTTAATAGGCGAGCGGTAATAATCCGAACTCGCCTAAACAGTATACCACAGAAAATGACATTTTCCAACAATAAAATAAAGCAGTTTCTGTCTAAGACAAAAACTGCTTTGTTTTGTATCAGCTGATAGCCCAGCGCTGAGTATCCTTTTGCAAATCAGCCATGTGGGTGTAAATTCCGTTTTGCTTGTAAAGCTCGTCGGGAGAGCCCTGCTCCGCCACAACGCCGCCCGACAGAACGACGATTTTATCCGCGCCCTGAACAGTTCGCATACGGTGAGCTATGACCAGCACGGTCTTATTCTTGATAAGACGCGAGAGAGCCGATTGTATAAGCGTTTCGTTTTCAACGTCAAGGCTTGCGGTCGCCTCGTCCAGCAGGATTATCGGCGCGTCCTTCAAAAATGCGCGGGCGATTGAAATTCGCTGGCGTTCGCCGCCCGACAGCGCACAGCCGTTTTCGCCTATATCGGTATTCCATTTATCGGGGAGCTTTTCGGCAAATTCCTCGCAGTTTGCAAGGCGTGCCGCCGCCAATACCTCCTCATCGGTGGCGTCCTTTTTGCCCAATCTGATATTTTCCATTATGGTGTTATCAAAGAGAGTGACGTCCTGAAATACTATTGAATACAGCTTCATAAGCTGTTCGGGGTCAATTTTCGATACGTCCATACCGCCGACGGTAACGGTGCCCTTTTGGTTATCCCAGAAGCGTGCCGCAAGGCGCGATACCGTGGTTTTTCCGCCTCCCGACGGACCGACAAGCGCCGTAACCTCGCCCTGCTTTGCGGTGAAAGAAACGTCTTTCAGCACGGTTTCGCCGCCGTCGTAGGAAAATCCCACGTGATCGAAAACAATATCACACCCCTTGTTTGTAAGAACTTCGCTGCCCGTTTGTATCGGGTGGTCGAGAATTTCGTTCATTCTCGCAACGTTGGTACGCATAGCGATGATTGCCGCCAGATTTTGCAGGGCGCTCTGCATCGGGTCGTAAAGACGGGACGCAACAAGCAGGAACATAAACAGCGTCAATACGTCAATACTGCCGTTCGTAAGCAAAACGGCGCCGACCAGCGCAACCGAGGCTATACCGAGCTTTAACACCATTCCTGCCGAGGTCACGAATACCGAGGTGGTAAGCTCGGCTTTTATCGACTGCTTTTCAACCCCTTTTATCTTGCGTGACAGACCGACAAGGTAATTATCCTCCGCGTTGTTGGCTTTAAGGTCGCGCACGGTTTCGATGTATTCCTGTATACCGTCCGCGCACGCCATTTTCGCCGCCATATTTTTGGACTGCACCTTATCCTGAACCTTATAACTGCAAAGCACTATAACGGCGGACACGGGTATCACCCACAAAGCCGCCAGTGCCATACGCGGTTCAAAAAAGAACATTCCGAGCGATATGATAACGGTGGAAATAAGCGAACCGAACAGCCCGGGTATAAAATGCGAACAGGTTTTTTCAAGCACTTCGCAGTCCGCCATTATCGTGCTGGTAAGATCCGCAAGGTCTTTTTTGCCGAAGAAAGACAACGGCAGACGGCGCAGGCGCTCGGCAAGATTTAATCTTCTCTTGCCGCTTTCCTCATAGGTGGTGAAAAATGTGTTGTTGTACTGAAACCACGTTGTAATCAGTATCGCCGCAAAGCACAGAAGACAGCCGACAATATAAAACGCCGCTCTTGCGCTCTTTATATTGCCGTCCATCAGGTCGGAAACGAGAAAATAGAGGAGTGAGACGGGGAGCATAAAAGCGATATTCTGAAAAGCGCAGGCGATTATTCCCTTTATAAGACCTACTGCGCCCTCTTTTGAGCAGGCGGTTGCCCTTTGAATCATTTTAATCATAATTAACCCTCCTTTGCAACCTTCCACTGAACCGACTGCTGATAGTCAGCCCACATCTTCGCGAACAGACCCTGCTTTTCGCAAAGCTCGGCGCGCTTGCCGCTTTCGGCAATTTTGCCGTCCTCTATTACATAAACGCAGTCGGCGTCTGCAACGGTGGAAAGCCTGTGCGCTATCATAATAACGGTTTTACCCTTAGCAAGCTCGGCAAACGCCGCCTGAACCTTTGCTTCGTTGTCGGGGTCGGCAAAGGCGGTCGCCTCGTCGAGAATTATTATCGGCGCGTTTTTCAGCACGGCGCGCGCAATGGCGATACGCTGCTGCTCGCCGCCCGAAAGATAAACGCCGTCGGTTCCTATAACGGTGTCAACGCCGTCGGGAAATTTTTCGATAATATCGGTGCATTGCGCCGCTTTGAGGGCGCTCAGAACCTCGGCTCTGTCGGCGTTCGGCCTGCCCATTGCCACATTGTCAAAAATGGACGCCTTTATTAGCTTTGAGTTCTGGAACACAAATGAGACCGTGTTCATCAGCTCGTCCTTCGGTATGTCGCGGACGTCGGCGCCGCCGATCTTGATACTTCCGCCGTTCACGTCGAAGAAGCGTGAAATAAGGCTTGCAAGGGTGGATTTTCCGCCACCCGAGGGACCGACAAAAGCCACCGTTTCGCCGCTTTTTATCTTCATAGATACTCCGCGGATAACATCGTTTTTGCCGTCATAGCTGAAATGAACGTCCGACAGCTCCACCGACGCGTCCTTGGGGTGCTTCGGCTTTTCGGCAACGCTCATAGGCTCGGCGTTCAATACCGAATCTACCCTCTCAATGGCGTCGGCAACTATCATATTGTTTTCGCTCATATACATTATTTTGGTAAGGGTCAGCGCAATAACGGGGGTTATAATTATGTAGAAGATAAGATTAAGCAAAAATTCACTCGTAACGCCGTCCTTGGTAAACCACAGCGCGCCCGCTATAAGAAATGCGAACACGCCGTTCACGGCGGCGGTGTAAAGCATCATCGGAGTCCGCATTTGCTTTGTGTAGGCTATGACCCATTTTTCGTATTCGTCAATTGTGCCCTTGAATTTCTTGAACGAAAATACCGACTGACCGAAGGTCTTTACAACGGGGATACCTCTTACATATTCAACCGCCTCGTTGGACATTGAGGCAAGTGCGTTGTTGTACTGCCGCATTTTTTCTTCCATTCGTTTTCCCGTCATAGCCGACATTATGAAGAAACCGAGAAACACGGGAACAAGGCTCAAAATACCCAAACGCAAATCAAAGGCGAAAAGAAGCACGAGCAGACCTATCGGCGTTGCTATTGCGGCGTATTTATCGGGCAGTTGGTGCGCAAGAAAGGTTTCGGTTGCGCCCGTGCTGTCGTTTATTATTTTACGCAGCTTTCCGCTTCCGAATTTGTCCGTAAACCCGAGCGGAAGTTTTGCTATATGCTCTGTAAGGTCAATTCGCATATTTGTCGCGACTCTGAATGCCGCGAGGTGGGAACACATAAGCGCGCCTATGTAGATAAGGAACGATAAAACGGCAAAAATCATTGCAGAAACGCCGTAACCCACAAGCCCTTTTGCCTGCGAATAGTTCGGCGCGGCGTCAAGCACCGCCTTGACGATTTTCCAGATGTACCAAAACGGTACCAGCGCGACCAGCGCGCTTACGGCTGACAACACCCAAGAAGCATAGGTTAGAATTTTATGCTTGCCTGCGTAATCCATAAGCCGCGACAGATTGGATTTCTTTTTCAAAACTGACTCCTCCTGTATACATTAAAATATCCGTCGGTTAGCAAGGACTAACCAACCCGCAAAATAAAAAGCATACGGCGGTTAGCAAGGGCTAACCGAAACGCTTTTTAAATGCCGCAAAAATGCGGCACCTTGCTTCGCACATATTATAATACCAAATAAAAATAAATGCAACAGGTTTTAAAAATTTTTTCGGTAGTCCTTAGGGGATATACCGAACTTCCTTTTGAACACGGAAGAAAAATACCCCGAATTGCAAAATCCCAAGCAGTCCGACACCTCGGTGACGGTGTACCGCGACTGACTTAAAAGCCATTTCGCTTCGTCAAGGCGCAGTTTTTCTATATATTCCGATATGCTCATTCCCGACCGCTTTTTAAAAAGGTGGCTGAGAGAGGAAACGCTGCAATTGAATTTTCCGCTTAGCTCCTTCATTGTAATCCGCGTGTTGTGGTATGCGGTTATGTAGTTGAAAAGTCTTGTATAAAGGTCGTGTTCGGCGTTGGCGGAAAAGCGTTCGCTCTTTTTCAGATAGGATACAAGCATAAACAAAAGCGGGCGTATAACGGCGTCAAGACTTTCCTTGCTCGGAATAACGCCGTTTAAATATCGGCTGCGCATATTGTCCGCCGTTTCACGGTCAATGCCGTTTTTGCGGGCAAAATGCAGGGACTTCTGTTTAGTGGTATCGCCGTTTCTGTATCCGCTTACCGAAATAAAGCCTAAAACTTTGCCGTCCGTGCTTATCGGATAAACAAATTCACTAACGCCTGCGTGGCACGTGCCGAAAAATTCGCCCGCTTCGCACTTTTTTAATACCTTTTCCTGATTTTTAATACAGGTATCCCAATTTGAGGTTGCCGTTTTTACAAAACAGCAGTACGGATTGAAATGACAGTTATACTTTACAAGCTCGGGGACGCAGACGAACGCACCGTGCAAAGTAACGTATAGACCGTTTTTTGTAATCAAAAAGTCGACATATGAGCTTATGTCTTTAAGAGATACTTCCAAAACCAACACCCCTTGCACGATTTTATAAAAAATCGCTTTAAAAATAAAAGATTTATCTGTTTTATTGAATTATAATACATTTAAAGCATTAAGTCAAAGGGTAGTGAACTATATGAAAAATTTACGGCACGCAGCCGATTTTTGCGTTGTGGGCGGCGGAATGGCAGGCGTTTGCGCGGCAATCGCCGCCGCAAGGCGCGGAATAAAAACGGTGCTTGTTCAGGACAGGGGCGTTCTCGGCGGCAACGCTTCAAGCGAGATACGTATGTGGATATGCGGCGCGCACGGCAGGGATAACAGAGAAACGGGAATTATAGAGGAAATAATGCTTGAAAATTTTTACCAAAACCCGCAGTTAAGTTATCCGCTTTGGGATCAGGTATTGTTTCAAAAGGTTTCTATGCAGGAAAATTTGACCCTGCTTCTTAATTGCAGCTGTCTTGATGCTTTGTGTGAAAACGGACGGATATTGAGCATAAAAGCGTGGCAGTCGCCCTGCGAAACAATGCACACGGTGGAGGCGGCGTTTTTCGCCGACTGCTCGGGCGACAGCATATTGGCTCCGCTGACAAACGCAAGCTACCGTTACGGCAGGGAAGCGGCGTCAGAATTCGGCGAGAGCATTGAGCCTGAAACAGCGGACAAAAGGACAATGGGTATGAGCTGTCTTTTCCAGGTTCGCGAGACCGAGCGTCCGCAAAGGTTTACGCCGCCCGAATGGGCGTATAAATATCCTGAGGACAAGGATCTGCCGTTCAGGGAACACGATCTGTCTTCAAATTTTTGGTGGATAGAGCTTGGCGGCGACGGCGACTGTATACACGATACCGACAAATGCCGCGACGAGCTTTTAAAAATCGCATACGGCGTATGGGATCATATTAAAAACCACGGAGATCACGGCGCCGAAAATTATGTTCTTGATTGGGTGGGTCTGCTGCCGGGAAAGCGCGAGAGCCGCCGCTATGTCGGGAAATATACCGTCAGTCAGAAAGACGTTGAAAGCGGGGGGCGGTTTGATGATACCGTTGCCTACGGCGGTTGGTCTATGGACGACCATTTTCCTGCGGGATTTAACCACAAATCGTCGTATCCAACGGTTTTCCACCCCGCGCCGTCCCCTTGGGGGATACCGTTCAGGGCGCTTTGCTCTGAAAATATCGAAAATCTTTTATTTGCGGGCAGAAATATCAGCGTTACACACGCGGCGCTGTCTTCCTCGCGCGTTATGGCGACCTGCGCCGTTCTCGGTCAGGCGGTGGGAACGGCGGCGGCGCAGATGGTGCGCGGCGGCGAAAACACCGACAGTATAAATATAGAAAAACTGCAAGACGCACTTATGGCGGACGACTGTTTTTTGCCCGAAAAACAGCGCAGGGTATCAAGTCTGTCAAAAAATCTGTATTGCAACAGCGAAACCGTGAGAAACGGCAAGGATCGCGGAGACGAAAACAAATGGGTCGGCAAAAAGGGTGATTTTCTTGAATATAGGTCGGATAAACCGTTTGCGTTGTCGGGAATAAGGCTTGTTTTTGACAGCGACCTAAACCGAGACTATCAGAATATGCCCTGCTGTATTAAACTTAACGAGGACCGATTTAAACTTCCGAAAACCCTTATAAAGGATTTTGATATTATACTTGACTATGAAGACGGACGGGAAGAAACGCTGAATTACCGCAACATTCACACAAGGCTTTTAAATATTAGTATAAACCGCAGTGTTGTAGGCGTGAAATTTTTGCCGATTTCGACCTACGGTTCGGAAACGTTTAATGTTTTTGATTTTGAGGTGGTTTAAATGGATAATTATATAACCGAATTCGAGAAGAAAACCGAAATAGCGGGTGAATATGATGTAATAGTGGCGGGTTCGGGTCCTTCGGGCTTTGCGGCGGCGGTAACCGCAGCGCGCAACGGAGCAAAAACTTTGATTATAGAGGCGCAGTCAAGCATAGGCGGCGTTTCGACAAGCGGTCTTATGAGCCATTTTACCGGCAGGGTAGAAAGTCGTATTTACAGCGAAATTCTTGAACGTGCGCATAAAAACGATCTGTTTGAGTGCTGCGATAAAACAAAGATAGATCCCGAGCTTTTAAAAAATACATATCTTGAAATGCTGACAGAGGCGGGCGTTGATATACTCCTTTATACATTTGTTTGCGATGTCGTCAAGAAAGATAGCAGGGTATGCGGCGTTATAACCGAGGGGAAAGGCGGCAGAAAGGCTTTTCTTACAAAAGTCGTGATTGACGGAACGGGCGACGGCGACATTGCCTTTTTTGCAGGAGCCGAATATTTCAAGGGTCGCGAGGGCGACGGAAAAATGCAGCCTGCTACGCTTATGTTTAAGGTCGGCGGAGTGGATATGTCGCGTGCGGTATTACCGCCGTCGTTTGAAACGACGGTTGAAACCGAAAAGGGAGAATTGCAATCGCTCGCAAAAAGCGAGCTGCCGTTTCCCGCAGGGCACGTGCTGTTGTATTCTTCCACTATTCCGGGCGTTGTCACCTGCAATATGACTAATTGTATTGATATAGACGGAACAAAGGCAGAAGATATGACAAAAGCAGAGATCGTCTGCCGCTCACAAATGATACCGATTACAAGGTTTTTAAGGAAATATGCTCCCGGATACGAAAACTGTTATATAATAAGTGCGGCATCGCTTATAGGTATTCGCGAAACCAGACATTTTATCGGTTTAAAGCAGATAACAGAAAAGGATATAATCGAAGCCCGACAGTTTGAAGACAGGGTAGTACAAGGTGCGTGGTTTAATTTCGACGTTCATAATATTTCGGGTGCAAGTCTTGATAAAACAGGTGTGCAAAAGAATTTCAAACAGCAAAACGGTTATTCCATACCATACGGTTGTATGGTACCGACGAAAACGGACGGACTGCTCCTTACAGGCAGAAACATTTCGGGAACGCACATGGCTCATTCAAGTTTCAGGGCAATGCCGATATGCGTCGGAATAGGCGAGGCGTGCGGTGCGGCGGCAGCCATTGCAGTAAAAAAGAATATAAATTTAAGAGATGTTAAACCCGAAGAAATAAGAAAACTTAATTTTGATTAGGAGGCATGATAAAAAGTTAAGTGGTAATAAATCCGAGGACTCTGTTATGTGTTAAGATAAAGATAACAGGAAG
>CAKSIG010000009.1 GCA_934463035.1 uncultured Eubacteriales bacterium
CTAATAGACCGAGGGCTTGACCTATTTTTTCGTTCCTCTTCGTCTTCCCTTACTTGTTCAGTTTTCAGGGTGTGAGCTCTATCTGCACCATTAGCTCAGTTGGTAGAGCACCTGACTCTTAATCAGGGTGTCCCGGGTTCGAATCCCTGATGGTGCACCATTTTAATTGCTACCGAGCTTTTAATGCTTTTATGCGGCCCGTTGGTCAAGTGGCCTAAGACTCCGGCCTCTCACGCCGGCAACAGCGGTTCGAATCCGCTACGGGTCACCATTTAGTATTAAACAGCTTTTGCTGTTTAATATATAGTATCTTCGGATACGTTTCAGTTGGTGTTGATTGCGGTGAGGGTCCACCCGTTCCCATTCCGAACACGGAAGTTAAGCTCACTTGCGCTGAAAATACTTGGCGGGAAGCTGCCCGGGAAGATAAGTAGATGCCAACACAGTAACAGTTTGGTCGCGGAATTTATGAATTTATTCGTAAGTTTCGCTATCAAATTTTGTTGCTTTACAATTTAATTTGCCTATTTAGCTCAGTCGGTAGAGCATGCGGCTGTTAACCGCAGGGTCGTAGGTTCGAGTCCTACAATAGGCGCCATCATTACTCCACGATGTGGAACACACTTTGAAACCCCTTGATTTTCAAGGGGTTTCAGTGTTTTTTGCTCATCTTTCTAAATTCACTTTTCAGGGCAAACAATTTGCGGTTTTCTCGGTATAACAGGACTTGAAAGCGATACGATAGGCAGCTTTAATTTGCTTATAAAAAAGCAGTGCGGAGAATGCTTTGTCTCTACGGTTTTGTTCGATAATGCCAGCGAAGTCCTGCACGACAGAGTAAGGCTTTCGGATATCCCGAAAATGACCGAAAGAGATTATTTCACACGCGGAGCAACGGCGTTGATCGACGCCATCGGCGGCGCTATTCATCATATCGGCAACATTCATAAGTACGCCCGTCCCGAGGATGTTCCGAAGCATACAATGTTTGTTATCATCACCGACGGTTATGAAAACGCAAGCCATCGCTATGACAGTGGCCGAGTTAAGGCTATGATTGAAAATCAGAAGAAAAAGCACGGTTGGGAGTTCCTGTTTATCGGGGCGAAGATAGACGCAGTTGAAACCGCAAAGCATTTTGGAATAGATGCGGACAGAGCCGTAGACTATCACGCAGACAGAAAAGGAACGGCGTTTCTATATGATGCTGTCTCGGAGACTGTATGCAATATGCGTGCTTCCGCACCGATTTCTTCAGAATGGAGCAGCGATATCAAAAAGGATTTTGAAAGCAGAAAATAAGTTTTCCTTTATTTCCAACACGCAATATTAGCTTGATGAGATTAAAACAGCAGCCACCGAGTTTAGAAAAAATCAGGCGGCTTTGCCTGTCTTTTTGGTTAATAATTCAGATCTGTATTGCAAAACTCGGTCTGATGTGCTATAATATGACCTAATTAACGATTACGGTCATATTTTTAGGAGATGAGAATTTGGCTTTTTCCGATTTTGAAACCGAGCAGATTCACAAGGCTTTGCTCACAGAAACACGGCGTTGTGCGGTTACGCTTGGAATGCGGAAAACTTCGGTTGACCAGTTGACGCAGGCCGTTGGAATTTCAAAGGGCTCTTTTTACAGATTTTTTGAGTCCAAAGAGATGCTGTTTTTCACAGTTCTTGAAGATATCCATACCGAACTCTACGATGTTGCCGATGGAGTGCTCCGCGAGAATATCGGATTGCCGCCGGCAGAACGTGCGGCGAAGGCCGTTCTTGCTGTCTGTGAGCGTATGTCAGACACAGGCGTAATGATCTTTATTGAGAACGATGTGGCCGCGCTGCTACAAAGGCTTCCCGAAAATATTAAGGCAGAGCATTATCACGATGATGAAACGCATATCCGCAATTTGCTCGAATCGAATTCACTCAGTCCCAAAGGCGGTGCAGAACTGGCGACCGCTACTGTGCGTGGATTGATTTTAACAATTTCCCATAAGAAACAGATTGGTGAACTGTACCCGCAGGTGTTAGATATATTGGTTAATGGTGCCTGCACGGAATTATTTTCATAAAAAGGAAAAAGCTGCCGCAAGGCGGCTTTTCAAAGGCACTTCGGTTAGCATATCCTAACCGAAGTGATAGAAGGAAAGATGAACTGACATGGATAAAATGAAGGAAAACAGTGTTGTTGTCGCAGAGAACAAGCATATCAGTGCTGTTGCTCATTTACTGCGCGGGATATATAAGATTTCCGGTGCGAAAAAGGCGTTCGGACTGCCTGAGGACGAAATCGCAAAGGTCATCGAAAAGCAGAACCGCAATCGCGGTGTGTTTACGCCGACTGACCGCAAAGCGCATTATGAGACGATTGATGTAAACGGCTTTCCTTGTTTGATCGTCCGTGAAAAATCGGAGCCTTCTGAGCGTGCGATCCTCTACTTTTTCGGCGGCGGCATGGTCATCGGTCCCGACAAGGGCGACCTGCCTGTGATGCGCAAGCTGATGCGGGACACCGGCTGCGATGTGTGGTTCCCGTTTTATCCGCTCTGCATGGAGCATTGCATAACTGACACCTACGCGATGGTGTACGAATGCTATCGCAGAATGATCGGAATTTACGGTGGCGGAAATGTCAGCACCTGCGGCTTTTCCTCCGGCGGCGCGCTGGCACTCGGCATTGCGGCGCATAACAATGCGCAGGCTGTGCCTCTGCCGCAGCCGCAGCCGAGGCATATTGTTGCCGTTTCGCCCGGCGAAGTGCCGTGGAGCGATGCAGAAAAAGCGCGGATGCGGGCGCTGAATGCGAGGGACGTTGCTATTGACTACGCCTTTATGGTAACGGTCGAAAAGTTTATGCGACATGGGCAGGAAAATGTACCGGATTATATGATCTCCGGCTCACGGGGCAATTTCTCCGGCGTGGGTGATATTCATTTCTTTTACAGCAGCGACGAGGTGCTTTACGGCGCATTACCGGATTTTGAGGAAGCCTGCAAGCGTGCGAATGTTCCGTATACCGCCTTTGCCAGACCGAAGATGGTTCACTGCTACTGTATGCTGCCGTACTTTAAAGAGGCAAGGGAGGACTTTGCCCGTATAACGGAAATTTTGAAAAAATGAGATTGGAACAATGCTATGAAATATTTTGAATTCGGCACGGAGAACACGGAACTTATGGTCATGCTACACGGCGGCGGCACAAGCTATCTCGGTATGCTGCCGACAGCGAAAGAAATGGCGAAGATCTATCATGTGGTGCTTGTTGCTTATGATGGCTTCAACCCCGACGAGCCGGAAACGGAGTTCGTATCGCCTATGGACGAAGCCAAACGGCTCGGCGATTATATCGTAGCTCATTACGGCGGCAGGATCGACATTCTCTACGGCATTTCCTACGGATGCCGTGTGCTGATGGAAGTCCTCGCTGACGAGCGTCTGACAATCACGACAACGATCGCCGACGGCATGGGGCTTCGGGATTATCCCAACATCAGGAGCAAGTGGGGCAGGGATGTTTATTGCTTTTTCTTCACGGGCCTCTTTTACGCGATTATGGGTCATCCGGGACCGAAGAGAAAGAGGTTTCTCGCGAAGGTCACCGGGCGGACGCTTGAAGAAGCCGACCGTATCCTTTACGTCAAGGCGACATGGCGCAGTTGGAAGAATCAGGACTACGATCTGATCGGCAAAAAAACCGACTATTCCTTGTTTGAAAGAACTGATATGTACCTATGGTACGGGATCAGGGGAAGTGTGGACAAAAAGCTGTCGGCGGGGCTTGAAACCCTGAAGAAAACCGGATATCCGTTTGAAACAAAGATCTTTACGGATCTGGGTCATGGCGGTCTTGCCGGAGAACATCCGGAAGCGTTTTTACAAGAAGTTCAGGCGGCACATCTGCACTCAAAACGAAAGATGTTGAAGGAGGAATAGAGATGTCGAAGAAGGCAACTGAATTTCAGAAAAAAGAAATGAGCAAAATGTATCGCGGCAAGGAAATATTCAAACCGCTGAACACCGGCTGGATCAATGAAAACGTTGCCTGTGTGCGCGAATGGGTGGCGAACATTTTCTTTTACCGCAAAGGCGACACCACGATTATGATTGACGCAGGTTACAATTATGACCGCCTCACAGAGAAAATGGGTTGGCTCGGCATTGATCCGAAGTCCATCCGGCACATTTTCATCACCCATCAGGATACCGACCATGTCGGCGCGGTGGAGGCGGACAGCCCAGGACTGTTCAAAAAGGCAAAGCTGTACATCGGCGAGGTCGAGAACCGCTATCTGACAGGCGAGGTTCGCCGGAAAGTCATTTATCATCTCTACAAGCTGCCGCAGGTGACAATAAATAATCGCAAGCAGCTGCTGAAAGACGGCGAAACCCTGCGTATCGGAGACATCAAGATTAAATGCTTTCTTGTTCCCGGCCATACATGGGGACACATGGTTTATCTCATTGACGAAAAATATCTGTTCACCGGCGACACGTTGTGGTTCGGTGCGGACGGCGGTTACAGCTTTATTTCCACGCTTGCAGAGAACAACAGGCTCGCTGTAAGGTCACTCGCTATTCTTGAAGCAAAACTGAAAAAGATGGGCGTACACCCCTTGTTCATCACCGGTCATACCGGCTGGACGGATAACTTTGCATTTGCTTTTGCACACAAGGATCAGCTCTGCTCGCCGTTTAAGAAACGGGTACATGATCCGTCAGCGCCCTATGACGCCTACGACGAGTCGGACGACACCGAACAAAATGCAAAAGGCGGTTTTTTGAAAGGTGTGGGACGATAAAGATATATACATTTGGGAAAGAGAATGCACCGATCATTTTACTGCTGCCGGGCACCTGTTGCCACTGGAAGAGCAACTTCGGACATGTGATCCCGCTGCTTGAAACGGATTTCCGTGTGCTCTGCGTCAGCTACGACGGTTTTGACGAGACCGAACGGACGGAATTCCCGACGATGACCGAAGAAACCGCAAAAATCGAGGATTACATACAAAAGCACTGCGGCGGGCAGATCTGCGCTGCTTACGGCTGTTCGCTCGGCGGTTCCTTCGTGGGGCTGCTGGCTGCAAGGAAACGCATTCACATGGACTATGGCATTTTGGGCAGCTCCGACCTCGATCAGGCATCGAAGTTTGCCGCAAAGCTCCAGACCGATTTGGTGCTGCCCCTCATTTATCCGCTGATACGCGACGGTCGGTTCAAAGGCCGTTTTCTGCAAAAGCGGATGGAAAAACGCACGGCACAGATGGGGGATTATGTGAAAGCATTTATGGAGATGTTCGGCGGCGCGCGCCCTTATGTCACAAAGCAAAGCTGCAAAAATCAGTTTTACTCCGACCTTATCACGCCGCTGCCGGACAAAATCGATGTGCCGGGCACGAAAATTCATATTTTCTATGCCCTTAAAATGGGTGAAAAGTACCGTACTCGTTATGAACAGCACTTTGCACATCCGATAATTCACGAGCAGAATCTGCAGCATGAGGAATTGCTCGCCTGTTACCCAGAGCAATGGGCGGCGCTCGTAAAAAGTATCATAAAACATTGAAATATCAGTAATGAAAATTTTAATCTACGGGGGCAGGCGTGATTGGCTCCTTATATGCGGCACTGACGCCGAGGCTGATTCAGCCCACGAAAAGGACAGGATTTTATGAAGGTCAAGACACTAAGTGAGAGCATTGCGGAGGATATCGGTCATGCCTTCGGCTACTATGATTACAGCACGGAGCATGGACTGATCGACGCATTTCCGAGCCGTGATGCAGTGGCGTCGTTCATCAGCGGATATGTGAAAATGGCGTTTCAAAGCGGAATGTTGTATGCCACAAGCGAAGCCGGCGAGGGATTTATCGCTTACAGGCTTCCCGGACAGAAAGTCGGTCTGAAAGCCGCGCTGCCTTTGGTCAAGGGTTTTCTCGGCGCTATGAAGATAAGAGAGAGCGTTCGTTTTGCGCGGATCATGTCAAAGGGCAGTTCGGGTCTCGGAAAACAGCTCGATAAAGCAAAAAAGCCTTATATCTATGTCGGTCTTGTCTGCGTGCGCGAGCAGTTTCAGGGGCAGGGCTATATGCGCAAAGTCATGGAGCTTGCGTTTGCGGAAGGAGAGCGGCTCGGAGTGCCGGTCATCCTCGATACCGATGCAAAATCCAAGTGCGACAAATACATACATCTCGGAATGGAGCTTGCCGGAACGCGCCGCTTCGGCGAATACGGCGTGCTGTATGACTTGATAAAATATCCGGGCGCAGATAGCGCGGGGAAACAATACTTGCCGGAAAACAACTTGTAAGGAGAAGCAATATGGAGCTTATGAAAAACTATTATCGCGCGGGGCCGTCCGATGCGGCAGTGATCCTGCTGCTGGGCAGCGGCGGGAGCAATATGCTGACAAAGCGCGTTGCGAAGTGGTTTGTGAAAAAGGGTGTAAGCGCTTTGTGCATCGGACCGGAGGACGGCTTGGGCTATCACAGCTTCCCGCTGGAACACACGGAAGATGCGATTCAATTTCTGAAAGACCAAGGCAACCGTAAAATCGGGATCCTCGGTGCTTCCATAACAACGATTCCCGCGCTGGTTTCCGCCGCGCGCTTCCCGGAAATCACTCTGACAATTGCCGTCACACCCTGCGATTTTGTGCTGCAGGGCTTCTCAAAGGAAAAACGGGACGGCTGCGCGGAGTGGCCCGTGGAGGGAGAATCCATGCTGACATGGCGCGGTGAGCCGCTGCCATATGTTCCGTATGCCTACCGGCACCCGAGATATTGGCAGGTGGTGCAGGAGGAAACAAAGGGCTCCGGCAATTTGCTGTCATCGCGGCGTATCTTCCGCGATACAGAGGATAAAGCAGAACTGACGGATGCCGTAATGATACCGGTGGAAAACATTCGCGGAAGGCTTGTGCTGATTGGCTGCGAGGACGACTCTCTTTGGGAAACGGCACATTATATCCGCCGGATGGACGAGCGGCTGAAAGCCCGCGCACACGAGTGCCGCTATGATGCGCTGATCTATGATCATGGTACGCATTTCGCCTTTCCGGAATCCATGCTTCGGCAGATCATTCCCGTATTTTCGGATTTTCTCGTAAGCCGCGCATTCCGCGGCGCAAAAGAATACCCGAAGGAATGTAAGAAAACCCGTGAGGATATTGACCGCCGCTTGAATCGGGCGATAGGGGAATGGCTTGAAGAATTCGAACCGTTGAAACCCGTTCATTGATATTGTGCGCGGTGTAAAGACATTGCGCGAAAAATACGTCTTGCTGCCTGCGTAAAGGAGGAAAATATGAGAATCATCATTGCCGCTATTTTTTATTTTCTGTATTGGGGGATATGCTTCCTCGGAACCGGAACCGACAAGAAAAATCTCCTCGGGCTGCGTTCCTATCCGGAGGAAGTTCAAAACCGTGTGAGGAGCGACCCTCAGCTTGGGAAGGCTGTTCCGAAGGAGAAATCCACCGCTGCCGTTTTGCTCAGCAATCTTTTACTTTTTACAGTCGTGTTCTCTGTTTTGGGACTTGCGCTGAAAAGTGAGCTGAAGCTGGACGGTTACCTGTCGGCGTTCCGGTACTTCCTTGCGCTCGGCGAAGGGCTGGGGCTGTTTGATCTCCTTGTGATCGATCTGCTCTGGTGGCGCAATACAAAGCGCACTCGCTTCTCCTTCCTGTCGGAAAAGAAATACTATCGAAATCCGAAAAAGCATATCGAATCGTTTTGGCGCGGTATTCCTTTGTTTGCCGTGATCGCTGCACTGACAGCTCTGATTGTCACGGCACTTTGAACCATACATAGGAGAAGAACCAATGAAGAAATTTAATTACACAATGAACCACAAGGCGGACGAAGCCTATATGGCGAAAATGTGCCATGAAGGCTGGGCTGCCGTGAGCCTTGTGGAGGGCATCTGGACATTTGAGCCCTGCAAACCTGACCAATATACCTTCCGCGTATGCTATCTGCGCGGCAAGAACAATGCCGAAGCAGAAAAACTGAAGCGCAGTCTTGCGGCAAATGGGATCGAATTTGTCTCCCGCTATTCCTTCTGGGCGATTTTCCGCAGCGAACACGATTTTGTGCTTTACACGCCGGAGGAAGAACGGGAAATCATCGAAAAAATACGCCGCCCCATGCTTGCGGGCAGCGTGCTCAGTTGGTTCGCTGTTCTTGCTGTTTCACTGCTCGCCATCAAGATCAGCCCGTGGTTCTGGATTTTGTGTGTGTTGCTTGCCGTCTACGCGGTGATGTGTACCTGTCTCGGCACTTCCTATACACGACTGGCGCACAGACTGAGGAGGAAAAAGCGATGATCGTACTGCAATTGCTGCTTTATTGTCTGCTGTTCACCGCAATGGTGAGACTCGCCGTAATCGGCGGTGCTGTCAAGGGACTGTACTTTTATCCCAAGGAGGTGCAGGACCGAGCCATTGAGTTGGGATTAATCGGCGAGGGAGGAGATCTATATGAAAAGAGCTTATGCCAAATCGCAGTATGCCAAGCCGTATGAGCATTACTGTCGGGAGGTCTGCCCGGATGAGGCTGAACAGATCTTTGCAAAAGCCGAAAAGTATTATCTCGAATTTATGAAGGATATGCCCGATCTCGGCAAAAACATGATGGCGAAAATGAAATCTATTCGCTGACAAAGGAGGGCGAGAAGCCGACCTGTTGGACGGTGGACCGTGCCGCTATTGCACAGTGCATGGCAGATATGATAAAAGACAAAACCCCGGGTGCAAACGAAAGCCTCGGCATTACAAACGGGAAGGTGTAACGATGAAAAGAGTATTGATTTTAGAGGGAAGCCCTCGCCGCAACGGAAACTCCGCAATTTTGAGCAATGAATTTGCCCGCGGCGCAAAGGAAGCGTATGAGCTTGGAAACAGTATTTCATAAATTTGCAGTTCGTTAAAGCAGGGGAGGTTTACTTATGGTTTTTTTGATTGAATGTATCGTGGCGTGTGCGTTGTTTACTGCTATGTTGGAGATATTATGTGCAAAGCGGAGGGAGATCTTTACAAACGATTATCCTCCCGTTGTGACGGATAAGCTGCGCAGTCTAAACATTGTCAGCGAAAAGCCGCCGACGAAAAAGAGCGATATAATCCGTAAGCTGATAGCTGTCATTATTTATGCGGTTTTGTTTGCCGTTGTTCTGCGATTTGTCAACGGTATTACGACATTCCTGAATGCCGCTGTGACCGCATATCTTTTGTGGCTGGTAGTGGATTGGTACGATTTTTTGGTGGTGGATATCCTGTTGGCACCGTTTGATAAATTCTATAAGATGGCGAAGGTCAGCCCATTTGAAAAGTCAGCCGTTTGGTTTCATTTCAAAGCCAGTGTGAGAGGAATGATAATCGGACTTGTATTTGCGCCGATTGTCGGTTTGATTGTAATGCTGATATAAGGCGGCGCGTCAAACTTAGATAATTTTATAAAAGCGTTAAGATTATTGAATACGGGCTTAATTTGCAAGCGAAGCGTCCGTTCCTGACGCTTAGGACGGTATGCTGATTTCACACTCGGCAACGTTTAAAGACTGCACTTTAATCATAAAACCATACGGTTTGGCTTTATTTCAATATTGACACAACAAGTTATAAAATGTATACTTGATTTACAGTAAATATTTAGGAGAGTAAAGTATGCAATATGGGCATTTTGATCTTAAAAACAAGGAATACGTTATAACAAGACCCGATACGCCCGCGCCTTGGGTGAATTACCTCGGTTCGCCTGAATACGGAGCTATAATTTCAAACAACGCGACGGGTTACAGCTTTGCAAAATCGGGAGCAAACGGCAGGATTATCCGTCATAGATTTAATTCTATGTCGAACGACGCGCCCGGCAGATACATCTATTTAAAGGATCTGCATTCGGGCGATTATTGGTCGGGTTCTTGGGCGCCTGTTTGCAAGCCGCTTGAAAGCTACAAAAGCGAATGCAGACACGGCACGGGATACACCGTAATTTCATCGGAATATGACGGAATCAGAACCCAAACATCATACTATGTGCCGCTCGGCACGGGATACGAGGTATGGCATTGCCGTGTAACGAATAATAGTCCGTCTGCAAGGAAAATTGCGGTTACGGGGTATTGCGAATTTGTAAACCACAGCAAGTTTATGTCCGATTTGGTGGATTTACAGAATTCACTGTTTCTGACAAGCACACAGTTCAGGGGGAATTATATATACCAGTCGCATAGGTATGAACCGGGCGCCCCCAAAGCCGAAAGATTTTTCGGTGTTGCGGGAGGTAATGTCGATGCATACTGCGGCGACCGAGACGCATTTATCGGCGCATATCACGGATATGAAAACCCCGTCGGAATAGAAAACGGTTTAAAGGGTCAGCTTAACTATAATATGAACTCCTGCGGCGCGCTTGAAACGCATATCGAATTGCAGGCGGGGGAGTCGGCAGAGCTTACATATCTCCTCGGTCAGAGAACCCCTGAGGACGCAGAGCGTATTATAGCCGCATACAGCGACAAAAGCCGTGTAGAAACGGAAATAAACGGGCTTAAAGAATATTGGCACAGCCGCCTTAATAACCTTACGGTCAACACCCCCGATGAAAAATTCAATAATATGGTAAATGTTTGGAACGCTTACAACTGCTTTATGACATTTACCTGGTCAAGGGCGGCGTCATTTGTTTATTGCGGTCTGCGTAACGGATACGGCTACCGCGACACCGTTCAGGACATACAGGGCGTGATACACCTCGATCCCGAGGCGGCAAGGGAAAAGATAGAATTTATGCTTTCGGCTCAGGTGACGAGCGGTGCGGGATTGCCGCTTGTTAAGTTCGACCACAATGCAGGTCACGAAGATACGCCCGACGACGAATCCTACGTCACCGCAACGGGACATCCGAGCTACCGTTCGGACGACGCTTTGTGGCTTTTCCCGACGGTATATAAGTATATTTCAGAGAGCGGAAACACGGCGTTCCTCGACAAGCAGATAGTCTTTGCCGAAAAGGAAGAAACGGCCTCCGTTTATGAGCATTTAAAGCGCGCGATTGATTTTTCTGTGAACAATCTCGGAAATCACGGCATGCCTGCGGGACTTCACGCCGATTGGAACGACGGTCTGCGTCTCGGCAAACGCGGTGAGTCCACCTTTGTTGCTTTTCAGCTTATGTATGCCATAAGCATAATCAAAAAATATGCCGAACAAAAAGATGATACCGATTATATTAAATATCTTGATGAACTCGGCAAAAAAATGGGCGGTCTGTTAAACGACTGTTGGGACGGCGACCGTTGGATACGCGGATACAGCGAGGACGGGCAGACGATAGGCAGGCACGATTCGCCCGAGGCGTCTATGTGGCTAAATCCGCAGTCGTGGTCGGTAATATCGGGCTTTGCAGATGAAAAACAGGCAGAACTCGCAATGAACAGCGTCAAAGAAAAGCTGGCTACGCCTTACGGAGCAAAACTCTTTGACCCGCCTTATGACAAGCACCCGTTTGAGGGAGCCACGGGAATTTACTATTATAACAATTATGTTAAGGAAAACGCCGGTATATTCTCACAGCCTCAGGGCTGGCTGATACTTGCCGAAACAATGCTCGGCCACGGCAATCAGGCTTATGAGTATTGGAACGCAATATCGCCGTCATCTTATAATGAGAGAGCGGAACTGCGTGTTTTGGAACCGTATGTTCACGGTCAGTTTACCGAGGCTGCGGGCAGTCCGTTTGCGGGCAGAAGCCACGTTCATTGGCTGACGGGAACGGCGTCTACCGTAATGGTTGCAACCGTTGAGGGCATTTTGGGTATAAAACCCTGTGCCGAGGGGATTGTTATAAGTCCTTGCATACCGTCCGATTGGAAGACCTTTGAAATAAGAAAGATTTTCAGAGGAAAGGTGCTTAACGTGACTGTAAACAATCAAAACGGCGCCGAAAGCGGAGTAAAATCGGTTACTGTAAACGGCAAAAAAACAGACGGTGTTCTGATAAGAGAAACCGACCTTGAAAAAGAAAATCAAATAATTATAGAAATGTAAATAAGAAAAAAACCGCTTCGAGCGGTTTTTTCTTTATTTTTTTATCATATTTTAATCAACAACTATTTTTACGGTGGAATCGCAGACAAAATCGTCGAAGTCGGGGTTTAAAAGCTCAAACTCTTTCACATAATGCTTTCCGTTATAATCAAATTCAAGTTCATAGGTTCCCTTAAAGCCCCTGAATTTTGCGTTGCCTGTGCCGTTTATTGTCTTAAAATCGCCTTCGGTGTGCCATTCTTCCTTTATCAGCTTTTTAAGAACATTAAAAATCGGTTTAGGGGATAGGTCAGGCTTTAAAAGTCCTCCTGCATAAACATTTTCACCCGTACTCATATCGCATACGCCGGGACCGTTCGGATTGTAGGTGTATCCGTCTGCCATATTCCAATAAATAATTGAGGTAACGGCAGGGTGGCTGAACCATATCCTATACATCTCGCGGGCAATTTCCGCCTGCATTTGCATATCGTCCTCATCGTGAGTGTAAGAGGCTATTGTCACCTCGGACAGCTGAATTGATTTGTTAAGCCTTGCAAAAGTGTCAAGCACATCGTAAACATATTTGGGGTTGTATTTGGATCTTGCGTAGGTCGGCTCGTTGTCTTTCGTAACAAATTGGTGCAGCTGAAATCCCATAGCGTCAAAATTTATTCCTTTGAGAAGCATATTTTCAAGTTGAAGGAAGAACCGCGAATTGCAATAATTAAATCCGTCGGAATACCATATTCCCGTACACTCATTTGCTATTTTTTTGTTCCTGCCGAAATATTTTTCGGCAAGTCCGTAACATATCTTCATATAATCGGGATCGCGGTACAGCGGCGTTACGCTGTAACTCGGGTGCCAGTTGAATGTTTCGTTTGTTATGTCCCAATCGTTTATAACGTCTGCATAACGTTCCGAGATCTCCTCAAAGCGGTGTTCAAGCTCCTTTATGTATGTATTGCGGTCTTTTGAAATCCAACTCGGCGAAAAGCCGTCATAAGAAAGGCAGTGACCTTTCATTCTTATATTGTTTTCGCGGCAAAATTCAACGCACAGGTCGGGGGCAGGCCGACGGTATATTTTCGGACTGTCCTTTTCAAAACGCGGTTTGTCCTTTATCGGTTCTAAATCCTTCCAATAAAACGGAATAGTAGCATAATTGAATACGCTCTTAAATAAACGGCGGTATTCAGAGTTTCTTTCCTCGTTTTCAAATTCGTCAAGCAAAAATAGATTGCAGCCGAAGTCGAACGCGTGATTTTTTAACCGCGCGTGAAACGAGATGTCTTTTATAGGCTTTCCGTCCTTATCGGTGAATGTGAGCATAGCGGTCGACTTGCGGTATTCCTCTATTCCGTAATTAACGCGCCGCTCCACATAATCTCGCTGCTCGTTTATCCATTTTAGAGCTTCTCTTTGCATAGTTAATCATTCCTTGCGTTGTTATTTTCTGATTCTCTTTGAATCGGGGTATAGTCGGTATGTTTTTCGGCCGGAAGTGTGAATAAAATTGTTGTGCCTTTGGTACTGCTTATTATATCGGTTATTCCGTAGTCGTCGCCGTAGAGCAGCTTGTAGCGTATATCGACGTTCTTCATACCGATATGGCTTTCGGGAAGATCGGGGCTTTTAAGAACGGACCATATATGTTCGAGCTTTTCTTTCGGTATTCCGGGACCGTTATCGGATATTTCCAAACGCAATTTATTTTTATCATCTGTAAAATACGCTCTTATAGATATGTGCTGATCGGGTTTGTCGGCAAGGAAAGAATGAATAACGGTATTTTCTATAAACGGCTGAATTGTCAGCTTAATAATAAGTGCGTTTTCTGCACCGCTTTCAATGTCATACTCCGCCGAGAACGGAATTTTGAATTTAAGGTTTGAAAGTTCAACGTATGTTTTAGTTATTTCAATCTCGTTTTTAAGCGAGGTGAACATATCCTGTTGGTTAATGTACTCCGAAATTATTCGGTTTAAAAGTACAATGCTCCTTGATATGTTGTTTTTTATACCAAGCGCAATTATAGACTGACTTTTAATGTTTTCAAGTGTGTTCGATATAAAATGAGGACTGATTTGGGAATAAACCGCCATTGCCTGCGATGTTCTCAGTTTTAAGACTGCGGTTGAAAGCTCGGCTTGCGACTTTTGATTTTGTTCGAGCGTTTTTTGGATACTTGAATTGATGTAAGCAAGCTCGTCTATATTTATACTGTCGTTGGGATAGTGGTATTTCAGAGTTTCTACAATGGTATTTACCTTATTGTATACTTTGCGCCACGATTGCAGAAGTATGAATACCGATACAGCCATAATAATCAATGAAAGGGAAAGGCTTGTAAACAATATCTGAGCAAAACGGTTGTAGTATTTCGCAATAGGTATGACCAGCACAACATATAAATTGCTCTTTTCTATATGTGCGAGCGAAATGTGGTATTTGCTCTCGTTTTTTCCGAAATCCTGCGGAGAAAATTCTTTTTCAATACCGTAAATGTCGGTAATGTCGCGGCTGTATGTGTCATTGTCTGTGCAGAGAATTATCTTGCCCTGATCGTTGACAACATACATATTGTCTTTAAGCAAAAGATCGCTGAGATACGAGCTTTTTAATATTATGTTTACCTCGTTGAATTTAGCGCTGTCGGACAGGTATTTAAACATAATGCCTTCGGTGTATTTATCTGTATTCAGATATATGTCGCAGTTAATATACTGCCCGATATGGGTGTTGTAGTTTGAAAGCTGCGGCAGGGTGCCTGATGAATAGCTTATGCCGTTTCGGTCGGATATTTTTACCGCGCTCATAAATTTAGAGGATACAATATGTGAGAGTATGTTGTTCTGTATAATTGACGAATTTACCGAGGGTTGATAGTCTGAAAGCGAAGAATTCGGTATGGTATATGTATTTGAAAGATTAAACGAATAGGAAGAAATCTGCGAAAAGTAATCGGAAAACTGCGTTGCCGCCTTGGCGGAAACGTTGTTTTCCTCAGTTTCAATGCTGTCTTTAAGATAATGCGACATAAAGGTGTAAATTATCAAAAAAACAACTATTCCGATAGCTATCATAAACGCTATGTTCTGTATTATAGTCTTCTTTAAGTTGCTTAAAGGTCTTACCTTAAAAAAACTCATTTTCAGTTGTTCCTCTTGCTTTTTCTTCGGTATTCGCTGGGTGTTATTCCTGTCAGTTCCTTAAAATTGTTTCTGAAATAATCAATATTTGATAAGCCTATTTCGTTGCATATTCGATTTACGGAAATATCGCTTTTGGACAGCAACTCTTTGGCTTTTTTAACCCTTACCTCCATAAGATATCTGTTGTAGCGCACTCCTGTGCGCTTTTTTAACAGGGTGCCGAGGTAGTTTTTGCTTATATGAAGGCTGTGGGCAATCTTTTCAAGAGAAATGTCGGGATCCTGATAGTTGCGGTTGATGTAATCTATCGCAAGGCTTACTATATCGTCCGAGCCGTAGTATTTCCTGTTTTTATCCGCCGTAAGCTCAAAAAAGTTATTATAATCAAACATATTTACGAGCGATATTTTGCTTGATACAAGCTCGGCGTGCTTTTTAATGTCGTCCATAAACGCGTCGGCTGCGTCCGTGCTGTCGTACAGCATAACAAGCGTAAATTCGCCCTTTGACTGCTTTACCGCGAATGATGATAAATGTATAGAGTCAAAATCGCCTATTTCGGAGGCGATTTTTTCGTTGTTACAGCGAAAAACGGCGACGCGCGCTTTCAGTTCGTCAGCAGTTTTTGTGTTCGTGCAGAACATTTCGTGCGTGAGAATGTCACACGGTTCGTCAGCTTCGTAAAGTTCAATTATCTTTTTCTTTGTGTGATGCCAATTGTTGAAATATATATTCGTATTTATGTTCCCCTCGGCAAGCGAGCTTTTAAGCGAGGAAACTATTTGATTTACCGCTTTTATAAGCTCGTCGGGGTCGTACGGTTTTATAAGAAAATAGCAAACCTTGTTGTCAATAGCTCCCTTTGCGTATTCAAATAATTTGTGGCCTGTTATAAGTATAACGTTTGTGCCGAAGTAGTGCTTGTTGATGTGTTCGGCTATTTCAAGTCCCGTAAAACCGCTCATCTGAATATCGGTAATTACAATGTCAACGTGGTTCTGCTTTATATAATTCATCAGGTCGGAACCGTTGTAAAAAACACCCGCAATTTCGGTCGAAGGGCAGGAACTGCCAATGATAGCTTTTATGCCTTCGCATATTATATGATCGTCGTCTGCAATGGCAATCTTAAAGCTCATATAATAACCTCCGCTTAATTGTGTATAATCTATAAAAATATTTTATATTAAACTTAATATCGTGTCAACAATTATTAAAAAGATAGTTGTTTTGAGTGGGTTTTTGAGGATTTGCAATGTTTTCCAATTCTTCTGAAATTTAACCAAGGGATTGTACAACAGCACCATAAAACATGCCTGAATTTCGTCATTTTTTGAAAGTTTGTTGATTTATATGGTGTTTTGTTGTTTTTTATAACTTTAAAATATGGACAAAAAAGGTTAAAATTTTATTAACAAAATATAAAACTTGCAAGGAGTAGGCTTATATGAAATGCACAAAAAAATATGCACGAAAAATAGCTGCGGCGGCAATGTCGTTCGGAATATTGCTGTCGGTTGTTGCAACAGGCAATGCGGTAAGCGCGGACGCTTCTTATGAGGGCGACGGAACCAAGAGTTCCCCGTACCTGGTTAAGACTGCGCAGCAGCTTGACGGAATGAGAAATAATTTGAAGGCGCACTATAAACTTGCGGCTGATATAGACCTTGCGGGATATAAATCAGCCGACCCCACGCCTAAGGGAAATTACGGCGGCGGCTGGGTTCCGATAGGCGTTTACGGCGACAGCAAGAGCTTTTCAGGCTCGTTTACCTGCGATACGGGTGCTGACGGCAAACCGCTCTACCAAATTAAGAATTTAACCGTAACAAATTTAGCGGGTCAGATCTACGGACATACGATGAATAAATACAAATCGTATTCCGACGCAAAAGACGGTGAGTGTTATTGGGAAGCGGGACTTTTCGGCACGATAAGAAACGCCACTATTTCCAATATTAAGATAACCGGCGCAAAGATAAAAAATACGGTGCTGGGTCAAAATCAGATGACAAATGAGGGAACCTCGGCGATAATTCCCTGTTCAAGCCAGATGGGCGCCGCTATACTTGCCGCTAAGATATACGGTTCGACGATTAAAGGCTGTATAGTCGAAGGCTCGGTTGAGAGCGCTACTAACGGTGTCGGCGGACTTATAGGCACAGCGTCAAAGAGCAGTATCAGCGGCTGTGACGCAACCGTTACAATAAACGGCACGGGTCTGTGGTGCGTAGGCGGTCTTATAGGAGTGGCTGAGGACTGCGGAAAGAACGGCGTTACAAACTGTCACGTAAACGCAAATGTTAATACCGTTTCAAACGGTCCCGCATTGCTTGCGACATCTTCCAACACTACCTTCCGCAACTGCTACGCAGAGGGAACTATTAACAGCGGCGATACGCTTATAGCTACAAAACAGGCAAGCAAATACATATATAACTGTTATTCGCTCGGCACGCGTACCGACGGCGCGACCAGAGGCGCGGCAGAAAAGTTTAACAACAGTTTTGTTGTAACGGGCGGATATTCAGAAAACGTAGCAATGGCTACGCTTGCCGAAATTAAAGCGGCTTATGCATCGCTGAGCGGCTGGGATTGCAGCGGCGACCACCCTGTGTTTGCTGTCAAGGCGTCAGGCTCCGCTTCAAACGGAGGACAGTCGGGACAAGGCAGCACCTCGGCAGGCGGAACAGATGCGGCAACCGAGGGCGGCGACACCGTTACGGGTGAAGCAGGCGGCGAAAGCGCCGTTTATGTGAATGGTATAGATATAATGACTGCGTTATCCGAACTGCCCGACGCTTATGAGATAGAGCTGAAAGACGCTAAAAAATACCTTGATATATATTGGGCTTATACGGTAATGCCTTCCGATTTAAAGGAACAGCTCACCGATGAACAGGTGACGGGCATTGAGGAAATCGGCAAGGTCGTTTCAAAGGAAGTTTTAAAGGATATTACAAAACGTCTTGAAAAATTGCCGGAGGTTAAAAATATGACCTCCGCCAACGCCGAAGAATTGAGCAGTATTGCTGAGATGTATCAGCTTATGGTTCCGGCAAGCAAGGCAAATCTTGATTCAAAGCTCTACAAGAAGCTGTGCGACGGTCTTGAAAAACTCGGACTGTCGGGTATGCTTGTAAATTCGGGCAATGAGATGAACTCTCTGACGGTTTGGGTATTGGTTTTCTGCGGAGCGCTCAACGTTCTCCTGCTCGGCGGAATGGTGTTCATTATTGTATACACCGTTAAAAAGACAAGAAAAAAACAGGACGATATAGAAGACGATATTACGGCAGGTGACAGGCAGTGAAAAAAGTAAAAACAAAAGGTCTTAAAGGCTCGGACAGAACGGATAATATAATCTATTTCATTATGGCAATTCCCGCGCTGCTGTCACTGCTTATATGGAAGATAATTCCGATGTTCGGAATAGTCATAGCCTTTAAGGATTACAGCTATGTAAAAGGTATTTTAGGCAGTGATTGGGTAGGCTTTAAAAACTTTGAGGTCTACTTGAAAAACAAGGATTTCGCAATGCTCATGCGTAACACCTTGGGTTACAATATAACGTTTTTGCTCCTTATTTCAACTACGCTGGCAGTAATAATGGCGATACTGCTTTATCAGGTGAAAAGTAAGGTAGCAACAAAGATTTATCATACCGCGATGATATTGCCGTCGTTTATATCCTATGTAATTATAGCTTATATAGTATATACGCTTCTTAACCCGTCTTACGGATTTTTAAACACCGCACTTTCGAGCATTACGGGTAAGGAAGTTGCTATTCAATGGTACGAGGAGCCTAAGTATTGGCCGTTTATACTTTTCTTTACGGATCTTTGGCGCGACATCGGTATGGCTTCGCTTTACTTCTATGCCTCACTGCTCGCAATAGACAGCAGTCTTTACGAGGCGGCAAAGCTGGACGGCGCAAATAAGTTCCAAGAGACATGGTATATATCAATTCCCGAAATGATGCCGATGGTCTGCACCATTCTCATTTTAAGATGCGGCAGTCTTCTCGGCGGCGATATGGGTCTTTTCTATCAGGTTCCTATGAATCAGCAAAAGCTGAGAAGCGTTACCGAGGTGTTCTCGACCTACGTTTACCGCGGTATACAGGCGGGCAACTTCTCAACCACAGCGGCGCTCGGTCTTTTCAACTCGGTTGTCGGTATGATACTTATTATAGTGTCAAATACCATAATACGCAAAGTTGATAAAGATAAAGCAATTTTCTAAGGGGGTGTAAAAATACTGTGAAGATGCATAATCCTATTAAAAAAATTCCGAGGGTGTTTTTACATCTGTTCTTCATAATCGCAACCGCGTCGTGGATAGTTCCGTTTTTGCTGATGGTTTCCATTTCGTTTTCAAGCGAAGCCGATGTAACGCGTTACGGCTTTGCACTCATTCCGAGAACGTTCAGCACCGAGGCTTACAGAACCCTGTTCGCCGAGATAGGCACAATGGCGTGGGCGGCGCTGTTCACAATTATGGTTTCGTTCGGAGCGGCGGTTTTAATGAACCTTTTCAGCGCGCTTATCGCGTATCCGCTTTCCCGACCGAACTGTAAGTTCAAAGGTCCCGTAAATAAACTGCTTATTTTCACAATGCTGTTTTCGGGCGGAACGATACCGCTTTACATACTCAATACAAGGTATCTGCATTTGAATAACACGCCGTTTATTTATTTGATACCTTACGTTTCGGCTTGGTCAATAATACTCTACCGAACGTTTTTCAGAAGCGTTCCCGAATCGCTTTATGAGGCGGCGAAGATAGACGGCGCTACCGAGCTTCGCGTTCTTGCAAGCGTGGTCGTGCCTATGTCGAGACCGATAATATTTATGCAGGTCTTCCAGAACGTTGTTGACGGCTGGAATAACTGGGCAACCTCGCTTCTGTATGTAACCAAAAAGAGCTTGTGGACAATTCAGTATTTTATGCAGATGATGCTTCAATACGGAAGCGAGTTAAAAGAGATATACAGACAAAACCCTGCTTTTGCAGGAAAGGAGCTGCCGCTTGAAACAATGCGCTATGCAATGGCGGTTATCGCGGTTATACCCGTTTTGGTAATATTCCCGATGATTCAGAAATATTTCGCAAAGGGTATAAACGTAGGCTCCGTAAAAGGATAAAACATATAAGGGGATTAAACTATGCCTTTTGACGCCGCTCAGAAGGCATACCGCCCGTATATGAACTAAGCGGCAGATAGGAGATTTAATATGTTAAAAAGAACACTCGCGATTTTTATGGCAGTCTTTATGCTGTTAGGCGTTCTTGCCGGCTGCGGCAAGGGCGGCGACGACAACAAGAACGTTGAGCTTATCTGGTACACCTTTATAGGCGAGCAGTCAGAACTGAGACGTGCTAACGACTACATAAATGAAGAACTCGCAAAGGTGATGCCCAACACCACCCTTAAAATAGTTGAGGACCCCGGTTTTGCGGCTAAGTGGTCTATGTGGATGGCTTCCGACGAGGCGATTGATATTTCCTGGACAGGATATATGGTATCAATGCAGACCGAGGTTGAGGCTGACTCATATCTTCCGCTTGACGACCTTATTGATGAATACGGCGACGCTATCAAGGCTGAGGCCAAGGAGTTTAACGTAGAGTATGAAACGGGTAAATATCAGGGAACGACCTACGCTATACCCAACCTCCAACCCATTATGGCTCTGTCGCCCTATATTGCAATACCGCCCGAGCTTTATGAGTATTTTGATACCGATACGTTCGTTGCCGCCTGCAAATCAAGCACAAAGCTCAATAAGGGTATGCTTGACGTAATCGATCAATACTTTGATAAAGCGTTTGCTTCGGGCAAGATAGATACCGATACCGTTTCAAAGACCGCGGGTATCAGCTCGCTGTTCCAATACATCGCTACGCGCGGATACGATTGGGTAGGAACCGCTATGGGCGACCTCTGGATGTGCTATGACGCGTTTGACGATGACGCAAAGATAGTTTCGTTCTTCGAGACTGATGAATACAAACTGATGTGCGAATATGCCGCTAAGTGGAAAGAAAAGGGCTATGTTCCCGACGATGTAATGATGAATAATAACTCCGATTCACGCAAGCAGGTGCTTTTCGGATATTCAAACGAAATACCCTTTAATACCGTTGAGGGTAACGACCACGTAAAGGAAATAAAGGACACAGACGGCAAGGTAACCGAAATTCACGTTCTTACCGACTCGCTTGATCAGAAATTCGTCGGCACAAATTCGTTCGGCTCGTATAGTACATATACCTGCCTGCCGCACACCTGCCGTAACCCCGAACGCGCTATTAAGCTCATCAACCTCTTAAAGACCGATGAGGGAACAGACCTCTTTAACGCAATAGTTTACGGTATTGAGGGACGTCACTACACGTTAAAGCACTGTGACGAGTTTAACGATGACGTTGCATACGGCGTTGATTACACCATTCAGCCCGAACGCGACAGCCTTTACGGTATTCCGCATTGGGAGATAGGCAACGTTTACAGATGCTACCGCACACCCAATATTCTTGACGGACAAAAGGAATTCTGCCTTGATTATATCAACAATATCCGTCCTACGCTTCATAAAACAAAGTATTATAACTTCCAGCCGCAGACCAAGAGCCTCACGATTGAGTATCAGAACTGCAACACGGTTATCGGCGAGCATAGCGGATACCTTGCAAACGGCGTCGAGGGTAATAATTGGAAGAAGAAATACGATACTATGATGAAAGAACTTAAAGATAACGGTCTTGAAAAGGTCAAGACTGAACTTACAGAACAGGCGAAAGCAAAATAAGGAGGTATGACAGTGTATTCCGTTTTAAAGAAGTTCACAGCTACTTTGTTGCTGATTACGGTTTTGATTGCCGCAATGGTTCCGATAGCTTCAAGAGCGGATAACAGTGCCGATTTCCGTATTGCCGATGTCTCTTGCTCAGCAGGCGAGAACGTCACGCTGACCTTAAAGGTAAACCCCGTAAATAATGTCGGCGGTTTTTCGGGAAGAATAGTTTTCGACAGCGCGGCGTTCTCCTACGTTAAATCTTCCTTGAAGATAATTAACGCCGGCCTTGACGAGCTTCAAGTGAATTGTAATACCGCTAAGAAAACCGTCTATTTCGCTTGGGATTCCGCTTCAAACGTTAATCTGTCGGGCGAGCTGTTCAGCGTTAAGTTTGCGTCGTCGCCCGACGCCAAGGGTACATATACCTTTAAGCTGTATATTGACAGCTGTTACGAGGCAACGGGTTCGATGAAAACGATACCTTATACCTACGATAAGGCAACCTGTACCATTAAATCAACGTCAGCCAACGTTAATGCCGCTGTTGAAAAGATAAACGCGGCGGCGGCTGTCTATGATGAGATGAACGGCAAGCTCGCGGCTCTTTCAGCCGCAAGGGCGGAATATAACGCCGACATAGGCAATACGCAAAAGAGAATAGCGGCGCTTAACGCAAGGTCCATTCTTATGCAGGACCCTTCGGGCTGTGATTACACCAAGTTCGGCGAGCTGATATCGGCGGCAGAAACCGCATACAACGCGTTGACCCCGTCCGAAAAGCTGACCGTGTCGGACTCCTATCAGACCTTGGTCAACGTTATCAAGCTGTATAGGGACTGTAAGCGTGAGATCGAAATATTCGATTCCGAGTCCGAAGTGAATAATTACAAGGCACAACATTCCGCAATACTTTCAAAAACTCAGGAAACGGTGCAAATTTCCGATAAAGCGGCGGTTCAGGCAGCTATTGACGGCTATAATAATTCGTCCTATGCCGCAAAGGTTTTGCTTCATAACGAAATAAACCTTTTAAAGCGCCTGTTAAGCCGAATAGAAGCGCTTGAATCGGACGATTCTCCTTCAATCATCAAGAGAATTTTAGAGGAGACTATTCCCGCTTATAAAAAGGCTTATGAGGGAATACTCGATTTTACCGACAGCGACCTGAACGAAGAAAACGCGTTTAACGAGGAAATTATGAAGGTCGTCAACGCGGCGTATGAAGATCTTAATACCCAAATGATGATCGACGAGGGTTATGAGTATCTTTATCAGGAGCTGTTCGATAAAATATCCAACATCAAGAATACTCTTGATAAAATTGCGGGAAGAAGCAGTAAATATCCCAACGTTACCCGATTTAATTCCGATTTCAAGGATTTAAAGAAGAAAACACCCGAAACGATAACATTGCTCGACCGCGATGAGATAATGCAGGCGTACTACCTTATCGGTATGATGTCTGCGGACGAACTCAATGAGCTCGGTCAGGATATTGTTGATAAGATAAACGCTATGGTGACCGCAATCGGCGCTCTCGAACTTGACAGCAGCGGCGACAGTGACGGCGCCGAACCCGAAATTATCGAAAATACCGTAATTCAGGAGGTAATCTCGGTAATATCGGGCGGTAAAGAAACCGTTTACGTCCCCGGTAAGGGTATGTATCAGTTCAATAAAAGCGTTGCGGGAGGTCTGCTCTCCTTAGGTCTCGGCGGCGGTGTAAAACTTGTAAAAACCGCAATAATCGGTTCCGCAGTTACTGCATTCGTGTTTGCAATCTGCCTTGCAGTTTGTATGATATTGCTTAAAAAATTCAATCGAAGGGAGGATGAAACTACGTATGCTGAAAATAATCAAGTCTCATAAACGTATCTTTACTCTGTGCCTTACGATTGCCGTGCTGATAGCTTCGGTTGTCTCGGTGAGTATGTTTACGGCACAGGCAAAAAACACTTATGACGACTCGTCTCCTGCGCTTGATTTTACGGTTATCACTAACGGTACGTATTATAACGGCACAAAATCCCAAGGCACCCTGTCGCCCGGCGCGGGCGTTGCCCCGACCGACGGTAACTACGTTATACGCACCAACTCTTACGTTACGTGGTATCAGGAGGACGATATTGCCTATGCCTATAAGAAATACGATATAGGCGACTCAACTAAGGATAACCTGACCGTTGAGACCACCGTTACGTCGCACGTTCCCGATACCGACGGTATCTCCGAGCTTCACGTGAACGCTTCCGCGGGTATTATGATGCGCGACGGACTTAATGCCGACGCCGCAAATATATACCTCCACGCGCGCGGCGAAGCTGTAACAATAGTTTACCGTATGTCAAAGGGTCAGGAAATGAAGGTTGAGTATTCGCCTTCAAAGCCCGTGTACCCTTTGAAACTCAAACTCGTTCGCGAGGGTAAGGTGTTCACAGGTTACTATATGTGCGCTAACGATTCCGCTTGGCGTAAGGTTGCAACTATCTCTGCGCTCTTTAAGGGCCCGACCTATGCAGGTCTTTGCTCTCACTCCTGTCAGGAGGAGGTTTTCGTAAAGAGTACATATAACGGCTTTACCGCAAAGGGCGAGGGAACGTACAGCGGCACGGGCGATGATGATACTTCAAGCGGTTCAAGCTCAGGGTCGGATACAAGTTCTGAGGAACAGCTCCCGGGTCCCGCCCCCGAAGACGTGCCGTTCGACCCCGAAAAGGAACCCGATGTTCTGCTTTATGAAAACTTTTCGGACGGTTCGCGCGTTAAAGGTCCCGAATCGGTGTCAAACCCGATATGGAAAAACCCGACGGGCGAGCTTACCGAGCTTTCAAACGGAAACCGCGTGTGGTACAAAAACTATGTCGATTCGCACGATTTTATAGGCGATAAAAACTGGTCCGACTATAATACCAGCGTCGATATAGCCTTTTCAAGCCTCGCAAATCCACAGCTTGATAATAAGTTCGTCCTGTATGTCCGCCATAGGGAGTACGTAATGTACGGTGCGGCGGATTACAGCGTGGTTATAGAGTCATACCATTACGCCGAAAACGGCACCTTGAAGTATGACACGGCGGGCAACCCGATACGCAAGCTGCGCGCGTATATTTCGCGGCGCGAGCGTTCTGCGCTTACCGCCATACCGTCAAAGCCCGTCGGCAATACGGGATATTACTATATTGACGGCGACTGGATAACAGAAGGCGGTTTCCACAACATTTCCGTTGACAGCTTCGATAACGTCATAACCCTCCGTATTGACGGTATAAAGGCTCTTGAATACACCGATACGAACGCGGTAACAAACTCGTTCGGCAACATCGGTTTTGAAACCCTTAATACCTCAATGTATATCGACAATATAAAGGTCACCAAGCTCCACGACGAGCTGGGCGGGGATTATGACAATTACGTATGCGGTCTTTGGGATCAAAAAGAGCCTGAATATATCGCCGAACAGGGCGTTCCGTATTACCCGTTCACTAATGAAAATAAGGGTATATGGGCAGGCTTTGATGACAGAAGATAGAAAGGTAGGTCAATAAAAAATGAAAAAACTTTTATCAGCAGCATTGGCATTGACAGTTGCGGTCACTTCTCTTTCTTGCACTGTTTTGGGCGGATTTTCCGCAAATGCCGTGCCTACAAATCAGCCCGAAAGCGCCGAAGATTTAGCGGGCAAGTTAGAAATCAATACGCTTGACGATTTCAAAAATAATTTCAGCTATGCCGACGGCGTTCAGGCACAGCTTGAAGGTGTAGATAACCTTTATTATGTTGACGGCGAAACATCCAATTATTATTGGAAGGACAACGGCTATACCGCCGCTGTAACCTCGGCAGGCAATAACGGTTACTTCACAGGTGTTGACGAAAGCAACCTCCAAACCGTTAAGTACACGACTGAGTTTTTAACAGCGGCTAACGGTTACAGCGATTTTAAAATTGACGCAAACGGCAAATCCGTGGTTGAATTTAAACCAGGCGCAACGACAACAGGCGGCGAACAGCTTTTAGGATTGCGCCCTACGACAGTAGGCAGTCTGAGAAGTGCCATTGCTTATTACGTTGTACCGTTTGCTGACAGCGAAATATCCGAAGAAACGGTTTATAACAACGCAGGCACATCTGAACTTGGTACCAAAAATGTTGTTAAGGATTATTACGGAACGGGTAAACATGCCGTTGTTGTTAAAAACACGGCGGCAACCAACTATTTTAACGACGGTAATACCTATTATAGTTTGCACATTCCGGTGCAGGATTCAAACGATAAAATTTGTCAGTTTGCCAATATGGATCTTGCAAATGTGTGGCTACACAACCTCGGCGGTATGAACGTTAAGGCAAGTCTTACTTTCACTAAGGAAGAGGGCGTATGGTACGCAACAAAGGTTGAGCTTACAGTAGACGACCTTTGCGGCTTTGCTCCCTATAAGGGATTAAACGGAAAAGCAAGGCTGTATTTCAACGGAAAAGCTGCCCCTTATACGGTAAGCTATACAGGCAAACAGGAAATAGGAACCTCTCTTAAAGTTCAGCTCCCGACATATTCTAAAAAAATAGGCAAGACAAACGATGCACAGAATAATATGTACCTCAAAAATGCTTCTATTGAGTATACCGAGGACCCGACATATTATCTTGCCGATTTCAACGCGGCATATACAGCTATGACAGAAGCCGGCATAACCGCCGAAAGCACATCTATAACCGAAAGTGATTACAACACCTATGTTGCACCCGTTTGGGCAGAGTATAACGCGCTCAATGCGTTTTTAAAGACTTATGCCGATGAAGCTAAGATGAATACACTTGAAGCAGTTGACTATGTTTATTATGTCGGCGACAAGGCGGACGCTTTCAATGCGGCTTATGACAAGATAAAGGACCTTGACGCGGCATCAATGACCTTTGACGAGCTTGCCGCCGTAAAGGCAGATGTTGACGCCTGCCGTGCTGAGTATAACAAGCTCTCGGCTGATATAATCAAATACATTCCGTCTGAAAAGTTAGCGCAGTTAGTTTCCCTTGAAAACGCATACAACGGTTATGTTGAGCGCAAGGAAAGCGGAACCTTCTATGCTGATTTTGAGGACAACACAGGCAGCAACGCCGCTCTTTCTACCTACTTCCTTAACAAAACCTTTGAAGAGGGCGCAGAGGACGGAATTACAAAGTCTGTTATTTACGCTAATGCTAACCAAAATAATACAAACTTTTGGATTTCAGGTTTTATCCCCGACGCAACCGCCGCTAACGGCTATGCTTCACCGTCTTCAAAGGTAACGGTTAAGGACGGCAAAGCAACCCAGCTTATAAACAACATTAAAAGCGAAACAAGTATGAGCGATCATAAACGAAACGTTGAGCGCTCTATCCTCACAACCGTTAATAACGATTATCTCCCGAACGATATTAATAAAATATCCTTCACAGCTGATATATCCGACCTTGGCGATACCGTTACTTCTAAGGAATATATAATTCTCTACGGTATGAACAGGAACTTTACAGTAAATAATGCCGAAACAATCAGGAATTATACCGACGCTCCTGTATTCGGAACAGCCGTTAATATAGATAAGGACGGTAACGTTACCTTCGGCGTTGCTTATTATACGTTTGAAACCTCTAAGTATGATTCAAGCGTTCGCTTAAATCACATAGTAACGAATTATGGCGGAAACAACGGCATAATCAGCACGGGAAACAGCGCTGTTGCAAATACAAACGTCACAAAACCCGGCGATTTCTCAACTAAGACCGTTGACGTTTCAAGCGGTAAATTCAATCTTGAAATTTCGTTTGCTCCGTATACTTTCACTACCAGCAAAAACGTTTATGCTACCACCTCGTGCTATGTTCCCACCTATACTATGGTAGACGGCGCAGGCAATAAGCTCGTAGGCACTCCTTATAAGTATCCGTGGGCTTATGACGATAATAACGGAAGAAGATGGAACGCAAATATATTTGTAACCGATATATACGGTGTTGCTTTCAGTCTTAAAACAGAAAACGCAGCTGCAACCAAGCAGGAGCTTGTTCTTGACGATATTTACGTTCAGGGCAACGGCGCAAACGCTGTAACAGGCGCTACAATACTTAATAACAGCACACCGAGCAAACAGGACCTTAGATTCAACGCTACTTTAAGCGAGAGCGATTATCTTAAAAACGAGGGCTACACCGTTGCAGGCTACGGCGCGGTTGCCGCAGTTGAAGGTCTGTTCCAAAACGCAAACCTCTCCGAGCTTACGGTAGAAGCCGCTGAGGCGTTGGGCGCAGGTAAAGCATTCAAGTACGAAAAGGAAGCGAATACAGTTCCGTCAAGTCTGGGCGTTGTACTCGGCAATTCCGCAGCCGTTAAGGGCGGCATAGGCTTGCAGTACCGCGTAAGAGTATATGTAAAATACGTCAATAGCGCAAGCGGGGACGTAAAGTACGTTTACTCAACCAACCGCGCCGAGGGACTTATGGAAAACGGTCAGCACGTTCGCAGCGTTTATTCAACCGCGAAGGCTATCGCAAACTACGTTAAGTCGTCAGGCAGCGCAACCTACGCTTCATTAGGCGAAGGTAACGAGACGGCGTTTGAAACAGCTATTACAAACATAATTGCAGGCGCTAAGTCAACCGAAAAACAGACTGTCGGAACGGAGCTTGACAACGGAACTATTCTGCTGTCATTCACTTCCGAAAACGCCGGAATTATCAAAGGCAATTAATTAAGGGAGGATATAGAAAATGAAGAAAGAATATCTCAGCCCTATGTTGGAATATACGGAAAGGTGCAACACGAACCGTATATGCAACGATGAAGACGAAATAGTTACCATAGACGTAAGCGGCGTAACTAATGAAGATTACGGATATACGGATTAATCCCGCTATTCGGGCGTTTTGGGCGGCGGGTTTATCCCGCCGCACGAAAGCGCATATTTCCCTAAAAAAGGAGGGCATCGTTAATGCATAAAAAAGGCTTACGGTACGCAGGCTTACTGCTTAGTGCGATATTAGTTATTTCAGCCGCTTTTGTTCCCAACTATGCGGCAGATACGCCCGCGCAAAGAAGCGTGCCGTCTGCTGATTATATTGTCGGCAGCGAGGACGACGGCAGCACGGTCGATACCGCACTTAAAAGCAAGATTGCTTCCGACAATCTTGTTGAACTCGATTTTACATCGGGCACCGTTACCGATGAAACCGTCAACAAGCTGCTTGTTGAGAACAATGCCTTTTATGATGAAAGCTGTGACAAGTTTAAAAGAAACGTTTCGCTCACAAGCGGCGGATTAAGACTTTTTAACTACTACAACTTCAATCAAGGCTCAACACTCAGCAACGATGATATAAAATCAAATGCCAAAATGCAGTATTCGCTGAGAAGCGACTACGTTGCGGGCGATATAGACGCCATTGATATGGTAGTCAACGTTCCGTATCTGCCCTATGAAAGCAGTTCGGAAAATATGGTAAACGCTTTTTTCCGTTCCGCGTTTTACGTGTGGTACGGCAAAAACGAATCGGGCGAGCTTATCGGCGCGAGGATAGGACGTGACAAAACGGGCTATTCTATGTATAGCTGTAAGCTGAATCCCGAAACAGGCACCTACACGCAGTCAACCAACGAAAGGGTTGCCGCGGTAACGGGCGAAAAAATCCACGTTTATATCTCTTATATATTCAACTATGACGACGGCGTTTATCAGGTCTGCGTTTATGCGGGCGGAATTGACGCTGACGGCAAGGAAACTATTGAGAACGCAAAGTATACGCCGAACACGGCTTCAATACACGCAAAGCCGTTTGTCAATCTTACAGAGCGTACCTTTGCTATGAGCTGTTCAACGCTTAACAGGGACAAAGATAAGTTCGATGCCTATGTTGAAAAGCTCGATATAGGCTTTGACGACGGCTATGATCAGGAAACCGAGTTCAAGGACAGCTTTAAAATGGCGCTCAATCTTGAAGAAAGCACACTTTCTTATCAGGATAAGTCGTTTATAGAGGCGGCTGTCGCCAAATATGAAACCTTACCCGTAAGGGAAAAGGGACTTTTTAAGAGAATGTACCTTAAATGGCAGGATTTCCTTAAAAAGATTGACGAATACGAAGCGGCGGGTCAGCTTGATAACGAGCTTGTCCGCGCGGAAAACAATTATGCCTCGCTGAGCGACGATCTGTCTTCAACAGGCTACCGCCGCTTTTACAACGTAGGCAGCGAATCAAACCCGACAAGGCTTGAAACGGTTTATGACGACGAGCTGGGCAAGAACGTTATAAAGGTTCGCTCAACCGCGACCTATGTTCCTAAAACCTATGCGGTGCCTTACAATTGGCAGTCAAACGTTGTAACCTTTAAGACCAAAATAGAGGGTGAGTTCCAAGACCTCAACAACGGGTGGACATTTTATCCGTGGTACGTTGACTCTAACAACTACGCGTCCCTTTATTTCACCGTTGCAAAAGACGGAACGATAAGACGGCTCTACCGCTCGGTAAAGGACGGCACGCAGATCACCGCCACGGGTCATATGGCATTGAAAACAGCGATAGACCCAAGGAAGTGGTATGACGTAAGCATTGCCGTCAACGGCAACAACGTTATAATAAACTTCTCGCAGGAGGGCGTTGAAGACCCCTGCACCTTCGGTTATTCTTTGCCGTCTACCCGCGCGGCGTTCGCCTTTGGCGGCTGTAAGGGCGATGTGCCTGCCGCAAAGACCGACCCCGATACGGGTAAGACTATTTGGTACAACAAGGATGCGGCAATTTATTACGCCGACCTTAATATGACGCTTGAAAAGAGCAGTTATGTACCCGACGGCGTAAACACCAAGATTACCGCCTATTACACGGGCAACACCGAGGTTGACGGCGGCGATATAGTATCGGTTATAGGCGAGGACCTTTATAACACCGTCTCTGCCGTTAAAATTGCAAGAGTACCCGATCAGGTAAACGTAAACGGTACGTCATATCTCAGCGAAACCCATTATGACAAGGGTTCAAGGCGTTCCGACGTTGCCGATTACCAATTCAGCTATTACACGGCGCTTGACAACAATTTAAGCGGCAACTATATGTCCTCAACCGCGGGTTGGGATTGGAAGGATACGTCTATCCTCCAATACACCGAAAATTCTCTGAATTTTGCCGTTCCGTCCGAATTTGAGCGCGGCGTATATGCCGTAAGGCTCTGCGGAAGAAACAGCTACAATGAGGATATAATACTCTATCTCAACAACGCCGATTTGGATTACTATGTCGGCGACGAGGGCACAACCGCCACGCCGGGCGGACAGCTTCAAATAATAGGCAAGGCAACCGTTCTTAACAGCGAAAAGATGTATGTCCAGCTGCGTGGCAAGGGCGGCACATATACCTATTATCCGCAAGAAGGTGACACGCCGAACGGTGATAAACGCGTTACCGTTGACAGCAAATATTCGGTAATAATAAATCTTCCCAACAGTATCAAAAAGGGCGATTATGAATTGACCGTCTATAACGGATACGGTGACTCAACCTGTATTTCCGAACCGTTAAAGGTAACAATAGGCGATTCGCCAAAGGCTTCGTGGCCTGATTACACCGTTAATGTTGCCGACCTCGGCGCTACGGGCGATCAAAACCAAAACGCTACTCCGTATTTTGTAACGGCTCTTACATTGCTTGCCGAGCACGGCGGCGGAACGCTTTACATTCCTGCGGGCTATTTCAAGCTGATGCATTCGCTCGTAATACCCGAAAACGTCACCGTAAAGGGTGCTGGAATGGAAAGAACTTATATAGTAATAATTCCGCTTCATTATGATTTGGGCGAACTGCCTATGTACCACTTTGCGTATACGGGCAATGTCAGCTTTGAGGAATTTTCGATCCTCGGCTCCCGCGCGGGCAGAGTTTTCGGCTGTTACGCAACAAAGGACACCGAAAACGTGCATTGGAAGAATATCCGCTATCAGAAGTGGACCTTCACAGGCGCGCCGACAAGCGCGGCTGACGGTTCGGGTACATTGCTTTACGGCTACACCGCAAACGAAGTATACGCAATGCTCGTTTCGGAACAGCGTACCTGCCAAAGCGGATTCTTCTACTACAATAAATTTGTGAAGATTGACAACTGGCGTGCCGACGGATTGGATATTTATTCGGTTGGCCCTGTTAATCTTTCAACCCCCGCTTATTACGGCGGTCTTCGCAACGGCGGAATTATGAATTCCAAAATAGAAGTTGCTGGTTCGTCATTCTTCTCAATGACGGGCAGTAATTTCATTTATTCCAATAATGAATACAACAGCGTCGGTCAGTCGGCAAACGGCGACAATGTTTACTATTCGCACAACAGCTTCGGAAATATGCCGAACAACAACCACGAAATTTCCGTTGCTGATGAGGGACTCACCTACGGCGCCGATCTCAGCGGTGTTATAACCCCGTTTGAGGGCGACTCAACAGGCAGATATTTTACTATCAACAAGAATTTCAACCGCGGAGTGCTTGTCGGTGCTTCTATTGATGTTGTCGCGGGAAAGGGTCTCGGTCAAACGAGAAAAATCGTCTACAACGAGGGCAACGTTATTCAGGTGGATAACGCGTTTGAAGTTTCGCCTACGGCAAACTCCAATATAATCATAGCGGGCAGAAAAAATTATTTCGTCACCGAAAACTATTTCCACGACGCGTCCTCTCCGATTGCGTTCTTCGGAAACGGTATGGATATTATTCACGACAACAATGAATACGATGAAATGATTGACTGCGCTTTCTGGGCGCGCAACAGTATGGTTATATGGTATTTGAGCGTAACGAACGGCAACTTCCACGATCCCAAGGCTTACCACACGGTCGGCTTTGGCGACCAAACGGGCAAGAACTCGCTGTATTTCTATTGCTCGGGCGTTGACGGTCACCGCGGTTCCGTTGTAAGGGACAACAGCTTTGACGGATATGTATTCCAGATAGATCAGCCTACTACTCAGTCTTTAAAGGATACAATTATTCAGGACAACACTTTTAAAAACGTTGTCGGACGCAGTGCCTGCGCTGTGCCTAACTCAAAGTCGGTTAACGGCGTTATTTACAGCAACAATATGTTCTATGAATGTGATAACGGCTATTCGACAACCGTTACAAACGGCTTCAACAGGCAGGGCTCAAAGCGCCTTATGATTTTGGGGACCACGCTTACCAACCGCATTGCGGGCGACGTAAACTTTGACGGTGTTGTAACCCTCAAAGACGCAACGCTTATCAAGTATTACGTGTTGGGATTGGTCGAGCTTGACGACGACCATCTTGCCGTTGCCGACGTCTACAAGGACAGGGGCACGGTTCACGTAGATATGAAGGACGCCACAACAATTCGCAAGTATGTTCTCGGATTAATTCCGTCGCTTGAAAATGTTGACGTTGACTCGTCCTCATATAATCCTCCCGATTATTCCGACGATTCTTCAAGCGATTCATCATCGGAGGATACGTCTTCGGGCGGAACTTCCTCGGGTGATACTTCGTCAGGAGGAACATCATCGGGCGGTACCTCGTCGGGCGGCAGTTCCTCAGGAGGAACGTCATCAGGAGGCAGCTCCTCTGGCGGTTCATCTTCATCAGGTTCTTCCTCCGGCGGCTCGTCTTCGGGCGGCTCCTCATCAGGGGGAAATTCAAGCACCGTCATTATCGGCGGCGACTCAAGCTCATCAGGAAGCTGGATAGGCGGCAACTGGTAACAGCGCAAGCCTTTCAGTCCTCTAAAATACCGAGCTTGTAATTAACAATTCAAAAAAATTCTCCGATGCAAGTTTTACCCTGAGTCGGAGAATTTTTATTATGTATAATGAAATATTGCTGTGCAATATGAAATAATCCTGACGGATTATAAAATATTTTGCCTTGCGGCAAAATGTGAAATAAAATTCGTTCTTTAATATGCCGTAGGCATATTTCATATTTTGTGAAGCTAAATATTTCATATCAAAGATATTTCACTCGTTCCGCAGGAACGAATTTCATTGAAAAAAGGACTTAGCATACGCTAAGTCCTTTTTCCTTGGCGGAGAGAAGGGGATTTTGTCTCGGCACTGCCGTGCCTATCGCCTCGCTTTCGCTCGTTGCCGCGGCTAAAAAACAGTCCGCCGGACTGTTTTTTTACGCCTTGTTCGAATCCCCCGAAATCGCATATAAAAATAAAGAACAGCAAACTGCTAAAAGTCTGCTGTTCAAATTGGCGGAGAGAAGGGGATTCGAACCCCTGAACGGGTATTAGCCGTTACACGATTTCCAATCACGAAAAAACAGCGTATTAAAGGCGTTTGGCTAAACTTGACTGATTTTTGACTGTAAAACATAATTGTCAAGTTTCTTTTGAGCTCCGCCGATTATGCTGTTTGAAATATGGGTATACACATCTAACGTGACGGAGACTGAACTATGACCAAGAAGATTTTGAGCCGTTTTTGCGTCTATGTCGGCTTTATATAGTATTGTCGCGTAGGCGTGCCTAAACTGATGTGGGGTAGAAGATAATCCGAGACTTTTCCACCCGTCTCTAAATTCCTTGCTTGTATATGGTTGTCCGTTATTTGAAAATATCAAGCCTGTCTTTTTCTTAAAGGGCTCCAAGGCGTTTTTGAGGTTTTGAAGTATCGGTACGGTCCTTATGCCTGCTTTTGATTTTGTGAAGTTCTCTGTTATCGGTTTATTGGAGTGAAATTGAATCTGCTTATTGATATATATAGCATTGTTTTCAAAATCAACGTCCTCCCACGTAACAGCAAGAGCTTCGCCGCGTCGGCAACCCGTGTAAAGTATAAAGTAGGCAAAAAGTTCAAAAATATTTTTTGGCAGTTGATCAACCTTTTTTATATCTTCGTCGATCGGTAATTCGCGGCGAGATTTCTTTAACGCTTTTGGTACCGTAATGTCCGCAGCAGGGTTGAGCGTCAAATAACCTGCTCCTATGGAATATTTAAAGATACGGTTAAGGACAATGAGACGCAATTTAACCGTCTGACGTGCGAACGCCCTTTCCGCAAGGAATAGCATATAAGCGTTTATTTCGTATGGCTGTATTTCCTTTATGTATCTGTCGCCAAACCGTTCTAAAATGTCTGAGAGCGGTTTCCTGTAACATTCGTACGTATTATAGGTGAGGTAGGATTCAGACCACGCGCGCCATTCTTCGGCGGCAGTTTTAAATTTTACGCCTTTTTCTTCGGCGGTTTCGTATTCAAGTATTTTTTTAAATACTTCTTTTTCAGAATCACCGTAAAAATCTCTAAAATCACCGTTTTTTAAGGTTACCCGTTTTACGTATCTTCCGTCTTTGCGTTTTTTCAAAATAGACCGTCCTTTCAAATTTCTTGCATTTTTCGGACGGTTATGATACAATATTAGTGTCTTGGAGAAGACTTTTTGTATCGGTCCGTCCGATACGGCTCCTCTATTCTGTTGGCGCAGAGTAGGGGAGTTTTATTTTTTATATTTCAATTTTGGTTTGCGAAAAATTAAAGTCGCTGTGTTGGACATCGCCCTTTACTTCGACGACGTTATATTTCGCGGTGCTGTCAATCGGTTGACCGTTTTCGTCTAAATCAACGAGGATTTCGAGCAAAGCGTTTATGTAATCGGAAGATTTGAGGGTTATTTCGCCGTCGTGAATTCTTTTTACAAATGCTACGTCGGAAATTTTGGCGTGTATGCTTTTACCGTTCAATAGAAAATCCCAAGCAGAAGTAGCAATAAAATCAGGCTTTTTGATTATTAAAGCGGTTTCGATCAAAATGCGCTTGCAGTTGCTTTCTTCTACAGCAACGGTTTTTTCGATGTTTGAAATGTCCTCTTTTTCAAACACGGAGGAATGTTTCTTCGTTATGATAGAAAATCCACCCGTGGGATTATGCTCCGATACCGAATTTGCAATGTTCACCGTCAGGTCGTCGATATGGGTATTGTAAATTATGTTTACGGCTTCTTTTTCTGCAATAATTTTACTTCCGTCGGCGTTAATGATTTCAACTTTATTATTAGATTTCTTTCTAACGTCTTTCGGATGTTTTCCTTTAAGGAATTTTTTAATATCGAAATATCCTAAAACTATCCCCAAAATATCGGCGGCAAGCGAGACGTTTTCTGTGGTGAAAAGATTTCTCGCCAATTCGCACACAGCGGAAAACGATATGTTGAACGAACCGTTTTCAAATGCGGTTACATTCATTTTTAAATATGCTTCTTTGTTGACGTCCTTTGCCGCGAATCGGGTCAGTTCGGCGAAATCGTTTATAATCTTGGATAGCAGTTTCGCGTCTATCTGACTGTCTCCGTCCAAATGGAATTGGAGTGCGGATTCACTTTTTATAAGGTCGTTGTTCATATTATCACCCTATACCATTATAAAACATTTGTTCGATAAAGGCAAACTTTTTATTCCATATACTCAGCTGCGATTTTTGCAACTTCTTCTTCGACTTCCTTGCGGTCTTCATCGGAAAGCGTGCGGAGCTGGCGCAACATTTCTTGTTCTTTGTGCGTTAAAATAAAAACGGTGGGTTCTTCGGTATACATTAGGAATGCTCCTTTGAGTGAATTATTAGTTTTAATATAGGGTTTCGTTATTCAGGTAGGATAGATGAAATGTCGTTGATTGTATTGTTTATAAGTCTTATTAGATGTTTCCTATCCCATAGAAAAACGTTATTTGCCTTTGCAATCTTTATTGCATTGTCGGTAAAATAATTGTTGGTAAAAACGACTGCTACCTGACAATTATATATTTTTTGTCCTGCAACAACCTCTTGAACAGAATCGTTGTTTAATTTTTGTGAATAACATTTGCATTGTATAGCATATTTAACACCTAATTCGTTTGTTGCAATGACATCCACGCCGTAGTCGTTAGAGGAAGATGTAACTTCTGTTTTTGAAAACCCATTTTTCAAGAGCAGATTTGCAGTGAATTTTTCAAATTTCAGTCCATCTGAGGACATATTATCGATTATCGCCAAAACATCATTTACAGATAATTGCTGATTCGCTTGATTTAGAATTTCGCTATTATTTGCGGGATTATATGCCTTTTCCTTGTAATCCTTGTCTTCGACATATTTGTTACATTTAGCTATGTATACTTCAAGTTCTTCGGCGCTCATTTTCCTGGGCTTTCTTTTTGGCACTTTTGCATTTATTGACAAGGGCGTTGTTGCCTTCTTATATTTAAGGACAGAATCAGTATGCTTGTTTATTGGGTTTGATTCGACGAAAGGAAAGTCGTTTTTGTTGGTTAATACTGGATTGTTTGTAAAGCTTGATAAAGGTTTTTTCGTTTTCTTTTTGAAAATCTCGATAAATATAGGACAAACAGCTATCGTTAAAGCGAATATTACCATATATTCAACTATGTGTTCTTCAAATGACAACTTAAATTCATTTGTTAGTTTTAATGTCTGAGGGTTTTCAGAAGGCTGGATTTGTCCGAGCTTATTTTGAATCATTTCTTTATCGGAAACGTTTTTCAAAGCTGTTTTCAACAAATCAATGGCAGAGTTATAATCGTTAGCAGCTATATATGAATCGGCACACATAACGTATAGATCAGCCTTTTTATTTGTGTCGCGGTTTATTAAATCCAAATATAACGAAACAGATTTTGAGAATTCACCAGAGTGGTAATACAAATCGGCTTGCTTAATATCATTACCAAAGGATATTTCAGAAAAAAATAATTGTTTCCAAAACAATTATCAAAACAGTGCCAATTATTGTATACATCTTTAATTTTTTAAAATCCATTTTACTCCCTCTATACTTCCCCTTAAATTATATATTTGTGCTTGTAAATCCCACTGCTTTGCCTAATATACGGATGTTGTTAAGTTGCTCGCCCGTATACACAAAGGGAGTATAGCGGGGATTACAAGGCATAAGTGTTACGGTATCATCATTTCGGTAAAAACGTTTAAGTGTAGCTTCTTCGCCGACGAGGACGGCGGCGATTTCACCATTCTCTACGATAGGCTGTTGATTTATGTAGACAATATCGCCGTCGTAAATGTGTGCATCAATCATACTGTCGCCTTTGCACCGAAGTGCAAAATCGGCTTTTATGTTTTCGGGCATATCGACATCGCATTCAATATTTTCAACTGCCAAGATAGGTTCGCCGCACGGTATAGTTCCTACCAAAGGGACTTTTTTCATTTCTGGGAGCGGAAGTATATTGTCGTAAGAATAAATGCTGCCAGAAGCCTCGCGTCTTTCAATTAAGTCCGATTTTAAAATTCCGAAATAATTGGCCAACATTTCTATCTTATCAATGCGAGGGTATTTTTTAGCCGCCAACCATTCCGATACGGTAGAATACTTAAATTCTAAATCTTTACATAATTTATATCTGTCGATATTTTGTAAATCCATATATTTTTGCAAATTGTTCGCAAAAACTTGTTTATTTCCGAGTTCGCTCATTCGTCAAACACCTCCGTGTTAAGTAAATTATACACGCAAAGAGGAATATAGTCAACAAAAAAATAAAAAAATTCCATTTTAAGTGTTGACAGGGTAAAAAATATGTGCTATACTGACATTACACTAAAAGTGGAATTGCGAGGTGATTATAGCAAAAACAATAATTTTATTCTATCGAAAAGGAGGGTAAAAGCATTGAAAAAAATCACATTAAGAGCTGCGCGCTCAAACGTCGGTCTTACACAGGCCGAAGCCGCGAAAAAACTCAATGTATCGAGAGATACTATATCTAATTGGGAAACTGCAAAAAGTTTTCCTGACGCTATAAAAATAAGAGATATAGAACGTGTTTACGGCGTTGAGTACGACGACATTATTTTTTTGCCCACTAATTACGCTTAAAATGGAATTTGCGCATAATAAAACAGTTCCTGGGACAAATACTGTTTTAAAAAAACGTAATCCCGTTGCGAACCAATCTAAACCATACTACATAGAGGGGGGTGAGGGAATGGAAAAAATAGAAAATAGGTTAATTATGACACCACATGAGTTGAAAACTCTTGAAATTGATATTGAAAAGAAAATTTTCAAAATTAACGGTGAAGAGTTCGGCAAAGGCTGTCGATTTTTAGAGATTATATGTAGTCCGCCAGAATGGGAATTTAAAGTTTTGATTGACCGACCTATTGAGTTCAGCACAATTTACAATCTCAAAGGCAAAGAAAAAAGCCGCACCTTACGCAAAGCAAGATACGGCCAAAAAAATTAAGAGATAACATTGCCTGCAATTTCCATTGCAACAGTAATCAATGTGGGTATGGAAGAAACACTTTTGCTTAATATCTTTTTCCAAACTTTGTTATTTCTGATTTTTTCAAGCAAATCATGTGCTTTAGGGGTAATATCATTGACAACATAAGCTCCAAGCACATCTTCATGCGACTTGTTATTAAAAAGATTGGCAGATTCGCATTGTTTCAAATGATATAAAAGTTCATCCCAAGAATATTTGCTTAACGAAAGAGGAATGTCTGTTTCTTCAATATATAATTCCTCATACGGTCCGATACACCGTTCACATTCAAGTAATATATCGCGTACACATTCCGAATTAAAGCGCATAATTGTTCACCGCCTTTCAGTGGCAATTATAACAGAACATTAAGTTTTATTCAACAATTAAGACTATTAGATTGAACTTCCGAAAACATCTGGTGACAATTTGGGTGTTTGAGGGCTTATGTTTTCCGCAAATGCGTAATATTCAATATATCGGTCACAATGACCGTCCTTTCTTTGCCGCATTATTTTAACAAAACAGAGCTTTCCGCAAAAAGTCGGCTTTATGTGCGATAAAAAATGCTCAACATTGTCATCAGATGTTTTCGGAAGTGAGTTTCATTCTTAATTAAACCTTATTTTAAAAACACTGAACAAGGAGGCGATAAGATGTTTAATGCAAAATCAGTAGAGTTAGTAAAAAGAACGTTTTGCGAACGAGAATTAACGCAGCTTCTGAGGGCGGTCGACAGAGATATTGAACGGGCGGAATACGAGTTATGCGAAAACGGTGAAGAATATGTTCATATTCTTTATGCCACAACAGGCGGACAAAAAACCGTTTGCGTATCAGCTGACAGTTTTCTTGCTATGGCACGTGATGTTTTAGAGGTGGTGAAATAAATGAAAGATAATAACGAAAAGAAAATCTGCAATACTATCAATTCGTTATGTGACCTAATAACGGAAAACACGAAAGGGGCAGGTCAATCGGACCTGTGCGGGATTGCCGAAATAACAAAAGCTCTTGCCGAGTTGGTAAAAGCAAGAGCCTGTGTTTAGGCGGTTAGTTATTCGGTTTCGGAAATATCTACCGCTAATATTCAACAAAAGAAAGGTGACAAAGATGTGTCGATTAAAATCAGGACTTATATTAAAAAACAGGGTGTTCGTACCCGAATATGACAGTCATACCGAAATGTTAGAGGAACTTGGTATTAAGGACGATTACCTCAACGCAAGCAAAACATTTGTAAGGGTGGAACTTTCACCTGCTAACGGTGATGTTTTTTCGGATATTGATACTTGGGAATTGAATGTAGACCAAGACATTATGCCCGAATGGTATGACGAAGATATATATAAACCGCAGGTTGTAGAAGCGGTCAAGACGTGGGCAAATAACCATATTCATATTGGTGTTGACAATTTGAAAATCAGTACAGGAAGTAATCATTATATCAAGGACTGCAAAGATGTTGATATCGACGGCAATGCAACGGTCAAGTATATCTACGGCAATGCAACGGTCAAGTATATCTGCGGCAATGCAACGGTCAAGTATATCTACGGCAATGCAACGGTCAAGAATATCTGCGGCAATGCAACGGTCAAGTATATCTGCGGCAATGCAACGGTCAAGAATATCTGCGGCAATGCAACGGTCGAGTATATCGACGGCAATGCAACGGTCAAGTATATCTACGGCAATGCAACGGTCAAGTATATCTGCGGCAATGCAACGGTCAAGTATATCTACGGCAATGCAACGGTCAAGAATATCTGCGGCAATGCAACGGTCAAGTATATCTGCGGCAATGCAACGGTCAAGAATATCTGCGGCAATGCAACGGTCGAGTATATCGACGGCAATGCAACGGTCAAGTATATCTACGGCAATGCAACGGTC
>CAKSIG010000010.1 GCA_934463035.1 uncultured Eubacteriales bacterium
CCGCTACCCTCTCTCAAAGGCGCCTGATTATAATACCACACCTATCCCCCGTTGTCAACACTTTTTTTCGCGTTTTTGAGAATTTTTTTCGGCTTGTTGTCGAAGTCTGCCGCCATACACAATATGTTGTAGAAAAACGCATCAATATATTGTATAATGGATTTGAAAAGTTTGATTAATGTGAGATGATATAATGAAAAACCGTTTAAAAGATCTTCGCGAGGATAATGATTTAAACCAAAAGGAATTAGCCGACGTTTTAGGTGTTCACCAAACGACCTATTCAAGTTATGAGATAGGCAAGTTGTCTCTGACGGCTGACGTACTGATAAAGCTCGCGAAATATTACATGGTAAGCGTTGATTATCTTCTCGGGTTGACCGATGTAACCCAACCATATCCCAAAAGCAACCGTTCGTAACAGCAATCGGCTCCCACCAAAAGCGATGAGAGCCGATTTTGTTTTATTCCGCAAGTCCCTCGGAAACGCCCATAAGGATTATTCCCGCGAAGACCGTAAAAATTATAAGGTAGTGCTTAAACCTTAACTTTTCCTTTAAGAAAATGCGCGAAAGCAGAACCGAAAATACACAGTAAGACGATATCATAGGAGCCGCAACGGTGGGATTGTCGCCTATTGCGTAAATGTAGGCGAACTGACCCGCGGTTTCACAGCCCGCACCGAGCCATTTCGGAAAATCTTTTTTAAAGCATGGCTTCTGCTTTTTTATTATGTATACATATATAAACGATATTACCGCCATTGCCAAAAATGTATACTCGTATGCAATGTTTGCTGAGTCCTCGTTCACATATTCTCGGTCAAGCAGAATAGCGTCGGCGAATGTGCCGAGTCCGTCCAGAATACAGTAGAATATCGGGAAGAATACGGCGATAAAGCCTGATTTAAAACGCTTGTTTTCCGCTTTTGCGGCAAGCTCGGCGGCTTCTGTATCATATTTCTTTTCGACAAAAGCAAGTCCGACAACGCCCACGCAGACAAGAATTATTCCGAGCCAGCTCAGCGCATCGGGCATCTGGCGCAGGAACAAGAGGCAGAGTATGCACGCAACGGCGCCCGAGGAATTGCATATCGGCGACGAGACCGACAGCATTATGTATCGCAATCCGACATATCCGAGTATCATCGACGAAACGTAGCAGATTATAGCGGGCGAGTACCTAATAAAGTCCATAGGGTCGAATTTTGTGCCTGTGAGCAGTTCGACGGTCGCGTGTATGCCCATAACCGTGCCGACGGCGACGACTATTTTCCAATGACTGTATTTATCGTCCGAATTTGAACCGATTTTAGAAAAGAGGTCGGAACCGCCCCAAAACATTATTGTTATTAACGAAAGTATAAACCACATTTATTTTTCTCCCACAGTGCGGCAGCTTGCACTGCGCACTTTAATTTTTTTCTGCAAGCCTTTCGGCAAAGTCCTTTAATTCTTCATCGCTGAAAAATTCAATCGTTATTGTTCCTTTGCCCTTGCCGCTTGGGTTTATACGTATTCTGCGGTGCAGTTCGTTTTTGAGCGAAAGCTCCACTTCGCTGTAAAAATTATTTTTGACAGGCGCCTTCTTCGGCTTTTCCGATTTCTTTTGCTGAGCCATTTTTTCAAGCTCGCGCACAGAGGCACCGTTTACCGCCGCCATAAGCATACGCTGACGTTTTTCGCGATCGTCGCAGGAAAGCAAAGCGCGCGCGTGCCCTGCCGATATGCTTCCTATTCTGAGTGCTTCAAGCTCGGCGTCGTCAAGATTGAGCAGACGGAGCGCGTTGGTTACCGCACTGCGCGATTTTCCCATACGCTCGGCAACCTTTTCTTGGGTCAGCCCGAAATTGTCTATAAGCGACTTATATCCGAGCGCTTCTTCAACGGAATTGAGGTCTTCGCGCTGTAAATTCTCTATGAGCGCCACCTCCATAAGCTCCAAATCGTCCATTTCCTTGACGATTACGGGAACCTCGTTAAGCTCGGCTATGCGGCAGGCGCGCCAGCGGCGTTCGCCAGCGATTATTTTATATCTGCCGTTCGCAAGCGGTCTTACGATTATCGGCTGTAAAAGACCGTGCTTTGAAATGCTGTCCGCAAGCTCGGAAAGCGTTTCGTCGTCAAAGTTTTTACGCGGCTGTTCCCTGTTTGGCTCTATATCATTGAGCTTTACGGTCACCGTACCGTTACTTTCGGTAGCATTTTCATTAAAGAGTGATTCAAGTCCCCTGCCGAGACCGCCTTTTTTTACTGCCATTTTTTAAAATCCCCCTCTTTTATTGCGCTTTAAAAATTCCTTCGCAAGGCTGTTGTATGCGTCGCTGCCCTTTGAACGTTTGTCGTAATACTGTATCGGCATACCGTAGCTCGGAGCCTCGGAAAGCCTTACGGCGCGCGGTATTACCGTTTTGTAGAGCTTGTCCGCAAAGTATTTCTTTATTTCCGAAACGACCTGACCCGTAAGATTAAGCCTGCCGTCATACATTGTCAGTACTATTCCCTCAATCTCAACCGTCGGGTTGTAGAGCCTTTTGACCTGCCTTACCGACGCCATAAGCTGAGAAAGTCCCTCCAACGCGAAATATTCGCACTGAATCGGCACAAGCACGGTGTCGCTTGCGTTTAGTGAGTTTATAGTTATCAGTCCGAGCGACGGAGGGCAGTCGATAAATATGTAATCGTAATTCTCGCGCTGACCAGCCAAAACCATTTTAAGCTGAGCCTCTCGGTGTTCCATATTGATAAGGTCTACCTCCGCCGCGGCAAGGTCCATAGACGAGGGGATAACGGAAACGTTTTTAAATTCCGTCTTGATTATAGCGTCCTCCGCCTTTCCGCCGCCGACAAGCAGTTCGTAAAGGGTTGCTTTAACGTCCTTTTTGCTTATTCCGAAGCCGCTTGTTGAATTTCCCTGCGGATCAGCGTCGACAAGCAGAACTTTTTTGCCCGCCATACCTATTGCCGCCGTGAGATTTATTGCGGTGGTGGTTTTTCCTACGCCGCCCTTTTGGTTGACGATAGAAATTATCTTACCCATTTACAGAGCCTCCTGTATAATATGATATATTAATATATATTATATATAATATAAATATATAGGGAATGTTTCACGTGAAACATTTTAAAACTTGATTAGGCGCGGCAAGGCTTTACCTGTCACGCCTAATCATTATATCAGCATACGCATAAAAAGTAAATAGACAATTATGCAGATAACGAAAATGCATAATTGTCTATTTTTAAATTGTTAGGTTTTGTCGCCCGGTTTAAAAAGCAACGCCATAATATAGCCGAAGAAGACCGAAGCCGCTATTCCCGCCGAAGTTGCGGTGAGTCCGCCCGCAAGCGCACCAACAATACCGTATTTTTCAACCGCTTCCTTAACTCCTGTCGCAAGGCTGTATCCAAAGCCCGTCAGCGGAACGGTCGCACCCGCTCCCGCAAAATCGACCAAAGGCTGATAAATGCCTATCGCCGTGAGTACCACGCCCGCGACAACGTAACTCACAAGTATTCTTGCGGGGGTGAGCTTGGTGAAATCTATCAGTATCTGACCGACAAGACAAATAAATCCTCCCACAAAAAAGGCTTTTAAGCAATCTATAAACAAATCCACACATATCACCGTCTTTAATATTTATGTTTCACGTGAAACATTCAACGGTAGTATGTGCGGATTTTATTGTTTTATTCCGAAACAGCCGAATATCTCGCTCTTGACCGTGTCATAGTCAAGATGCCGCACGCGTATACTGTCGGCGCTCTCGGAACGTATTGTTATTACCACTTTGCAGGTGTTGTTTTTGACGTCCGCCTTGTAGCGTATCAGTTTTATCTGCCCTATTTTATCCTTTGAGCAGCATATTTCACAGGTTCGCATTAGCTTGGAGCTTTGAGCAAAGACGTTTTCGGTGCCGAGCTTTATTTTGCCGAACCGATAGTTATACAGGCACAGGTCGGCGTAGTATGCGATAACCGCCAACGCAACCGCACCCAGAAACAAAACCAGCCGTTCAAAATATGGGAAAAGCAGTATGAGCGCCGCGCAGACAAGCACCGTTATCACGGTGTAGAGAACAGGCAGATATAAAAATCGCGAACGGGTTTTTTTGCCGCGCTTTGCGTGTATTATCCGCCCGTCCTGCACAAGAAACGGAAAATACAGTGAAAATTGGCGTTTAATATCGCCGTGGCGACCGCACGGTACGAGTATTGCTTCCTCGTTTTTGGAGTCCTCATATCCTCCTACGCTTACCTTCATAGAAAAGCGGTTTATCATACGCATTATTGCGGTCTGCTCTATCCTTACGTCGTTTACCGATTTTTTGCGGAATTCGGTACGCCGCCTTACTATAAATCCCGAACGTATCTCTAATTTATCGTCTTTGAGAAAAATTCGGAAGTTGATAAACTTGATAAACGAACGAATAAACGCAACCGCATATCCCAAAAGAAAAATCAGGGTTGCGGCGTTTACAACAGGCGGAAAAAAGGTTTCTACCTGTTCGGAAACGGTGTTTATCTCGTCAAACAGCATACTGCTGAGCGCAACGCCGAGCAGTTTGCCCGTTTTGTTGATTATAGGAACGCTGAAAATTATTCCCGAAAGCGCCGACGAGGTAGTAGCCGCCATAACCGCCAGCTTCCAAACGGGGAATTTAAGGGTGGTCTGCGCCTTTTCGCCGTATAAAAGGCGGGAAAGCTCCTCGCTGTCCGCCGTTTTCAGCTTAAATTCAAAATCTGCCTTCCCCTTTGCGCCGGCCTCGGTGTTTACACGGTATGTGACCGAGCCGAAAAGCGTATCTATCGGGTCTTTTAGGGTTTGAACGCTCGAAAGACGGGAAACGTTTATAACCGCTTTGCGGACAAAGAAAAGCCCGCTTTTAACCGTCAGTACATCGCCCGAAACGGTAAGGCGGAAAGCGCGGCATTTTAAAGCGGCGATAGCGAGTATCACCGAAAACGCCAGCACTTCAAGGCTTATTATTCCGCTTATTCTGCGGCTCACGATATATTGCACCACGCCCTTTAAAACGGGGATAATCAGCACAAACAAAAACGGCTTTAAAAGCATAAGTATCATCAAGGGGTGCGCACGGTAGGTTTTCTTCACTTAATCGCCCTCCGTTATCGAGCCTATAAGCCGTTCTATTTCCGTTTTCGGCAGTTCGGGTATCACAAGCAGACTGCGCGCCGCTTTAAGGGTGACCGCCGAAAGCCCGAATACCTTTGCAAGCGGGGTTGAAAAGCTCTCGCAGTATACAAGCCTTGAATAAGGCATTATGTGGCTAACCTTGATAAAAACGCCGCGGTTGATTATAATTGAGCCTTCGGGCAGTTCTATCAGGTAGCTTTTCAGGTATTTTGGTATATACCAGAATATCAGAACCCCGAAGATAAGGGCAAATACCGCGGTGAGCAGTAAAAACCAAGGCGACGCAAAGCAGAGAAAGGATATAGCCGCAAGCAGAACCACCGCAGCCATACCGACGCGCATCTGCCACAAATATTGAGTTTTTTTCGGCAGACCGTATTTCATACATTATCTCCGTTCTTCTTTATTATGTCCCAATATTCCTTAAAACGCTGTTCGCTCTTATTGTCGCCGAACTCGTAGTATTTTCTGTTTTTAAGCTCGTTCGGGAGATACTGTTGGTTTACATAATGTCGGGGATAGCTGTGGGGATATTTGTAGTGCTGACCCTTTATTTCAGCGTCCTCCCCGTCAAAGTGCTTGTTTTGCAGGTGGCGCGGGATGTTGCCCGTATTCCCTTTTTCGACATCTGCCAAAGCCTCGTCTATCGCACAGCAGGAGGAGTTTGATTTCGGCGAGGTCGCAACCAAAATAACCGCGTTTGCAAGCGGTATGCGCGCTTCGGGCAGACCCACCGTCATAGCCGTGTCCACCGCTGCCTTTACTATCGGTATTACCTGCGGATACGCAAGACCGACGTCCTCATTGGCACAAACGAGCAGTCTTCGGCAGGCGCTCGGCAGATCTCCCGCGGCAAGTAGGCGCGCAAGGTAATATATAGCCGCGTCGGGATCGGAACCGCGCATAGATTTCTGATACGCCGATACTATATCGTAATGCTCGTCGCCCTCGCGGTCGTATCTTACGGCGTTGCCAGCCAATATCTGCTCGGTAATATCGTCGCCGATAACCGTTTTGTCGCCCTGCTCGGCGGTGAGCAGGCAGAGTTCAAGCATATTTAGAGAACGCCTGACGTCGCCCGCCGCCGCTCTTGCCATTTTTGATATGATTTCATCGCTGATTTCAATAGTTTTCCCCGTTTCGCGGCTTTCAAGCTCAACCGCGCGCTTTAAGACCGAAGCAATGTCCTGCACGTCAAGCGTTTTAAATTCAAACACGGTGGAACGGCTTAAAATAGCGTTATAAACGTAAAAATAGGGGTTCTCGGTGGTGGAGGCTATCAGCGTTATGTCGCCGTTTTCTATATACGACAGCAAAATCTGCTGTTGCTTTTTGTTAAAGTACTGTATTTCATCAAGATAAAGCAGTATTCCGCCGCTGCACTCAATAGTACCGATAGAAGCGACAATATCCTTTATATCGGCGGTTGAGGCGGTCGTAGCGTTCAGATAGCACAGCTTTTTTCCGCTGCTGTTGGCTATAATGCGCGCAACGGTAGTCTTCCCCACGCCTGACGGTCCGTAAAATATCAGGTTGGGGATCTCGCCCGATTCTATTATTTTTCTTAAAACCCTGCCCTTTGCAAGCAGATGCCGCTGACCCGCAACCTCGTCAACAGAGGTAGGGCGCAGTCTGTCGGCAAGCGGAGTGTTCATATTCATTCTTCCCTTCGCCCGATTTCATAATTATATTATAGTCGCTCGGCGCGTATTTTTCAATACATTAAAATACCGCCTTTTGCATACATATTACTGTAATTATTACTGTCACACTAAACGGGGGAAGTATATAGATATGAAAAAGACCGTTTTCATAAAAAATGCCGCAATTATGACGGTTTCTTCGCTTATTTTGCGATTTGTCGGTATTATTTTTAAGGTTTGGCTTGCCGCCGGGATAGGCTCCGAGGGTGTGGGACTTTATCAGCTTGTTTTTTCGGTATACGTTCTTGCCTCAACCTTTGCGACGTCGGGTATATGCACCGCCGTCACACGCCTTGCGGCAGATGAATTGGCGCTCGGAAGCCGCAAAGGCACGGTAAAGATACTTAAAAGAAGTATCGAACTCACGCTTTTAATAGCGTTTGTATCGGTGGCGCTGATATTTTTCGGCGCGCCCTTTATAGCAAGCCGATTTCTCGGCGATATGCGCGCCGTGCCCGCTATGAAAATCCTCTCTTTCTCTCTGCCGTTTATGGGCGTTTCGTCCTGCCTGCGCGGATATTTTATAGCGCGGCGAAAAGCCTCCCCCGGTTCGCTTACACAGATTGCGGAACAGGGAATACGCATACTTTTGGTCGTTCTGCTTGTAAAAAAATATATGCCCTACGGTCTTGCCTACTGCTGCGGAGCGGTGCTGGCAGGCGATACGGTTGCCGAAGCCGCCTCCTGCACGATATTAGCGATTGTCTATTTCCGCGATAAACGCTCTTTAAACGGGCTTTCGGGCAGAGCGCGCCCTCCTTATGCGATAGTGAAACAAATTCTGCATATTTCGGTTCCCATAACCGCCGGGCGTTACCTAAACACCGCGTTAAGAACAGCCGAGAACGTTCTCGTTCCGAAATGCCTTTCAAAATGCCCCCGTTCGGGCGAAAATGCATTATCCCAATTCGGTATGATAAAGGGAATGGCTTTGCCGATACTGTTTTTCCCGTCAACCCTTTTAAACTCGCTCTCTACCTTGCTTATACCCGAAATGTCGGAAGCCGCCGCCTGCGGCAGACGCGAACTTGTTAAGTCTGCCGTCGAAAACATTTTAAGGCTGACCGCCTTAATGTCATATATTTTCGCGGCGGTCTTCTTCGTTGCAGGCGAGGATATAGGTGTTCTTATCTACAACAGCCGTCAGGTCGGCTACCTTTTGCGCGCGCTGTCGCCTATTGTTCCGCTTATGTACCTCGACAGCGTTTCCGACGGCATTTTAAAGGGTCTTGACCAACAGACCTTTACGTTTCGCACCGCCGTGTGCGACTCCTCGTTGCGGATAATCCTTATTCTGCTGGCGCTCCCAAAATACGGACTTGACGGATTCATCGCGATAATGTATTTTTCAAACCTTTTGACCTGCGTTATGAACGTCGGAAGACTGTTAAAGGTGAGCGGCGCCGGGTTCAAAATCATCGGAAACATTGTTTTACCGCTGTTTTCGGCTCTGGCTGTCGTTTTAACCTTTAATTCGGTTACCGCCAACCTTTTTGCTCTGCCGATATTGGTTTACATAATACTTTTGTGCGCCGTTTGCATACCCGTATACATAATGCTGTTGTTCCTATTCGGCTGTATCTCAAAAGACGATATATTAAATGTAATAAAATAAAATTAATAATAATAAACAGATTCCCTCTGATGAGAGAGTTTTTAAGCACAGACTGTAAATAATGAGCACACATAGAAAAGAAGCCAGTCTGATATTTAAAAACTCCCCCGTCACAGGGAATCTTAGTTTGCATTTGTATAAAATGCTTAGCAAATGCTATACTAATTATACACTTGCAGACAATATAAGTCAATAGCAAACTTTTTGGTTGCGGTATTTCTATTTATTTAAAAATATAATTAGTATGATTTGAGGTGTATAATATGAAAAACAAAAAATTTGATTACCGCGATAAAATAAATCAATTGGGCATTGCTATCGCGACTTTGAGAAGAATGAGAGATTTAACCCAAGAACAGCTTTCCGAAAAGGCTGGCATAAGCCGTACTTTTTTGAGCGTTATTGAAGCACCCGGTACTACCCGCTCCTTTTCGTTGGAAGTGTTATACGCCCTGTCCGACGCGCTTGACGTCAATGCGGGCGACCTTCTAAACTACGCTGAATATCCGGAAAAAATATTTAATAAATAATATCAAGTGAACAATAAGCTATGGAAAAAGATTTTGTTAGAAACAGGATTACCGAGCTTCGCCTTAAAAAGGGCGTTTCCGAATACAAAATGAGCTATGATTTAGGTCACAGCCGAAGTTACGTATATAATATTTCGTCGGGTAAATCATTGCCGCCTATGGCAGAATTTCTTGAAATCTGCAACTATTTCGGGATAACTCCGACGCAATTTTTTGACGAAACTATCGAAAACCCCGCATTGCTTCAAAGTGCGATAGACGAACTGAAAAAACTCGACGACGACGATATGATGCTTATTATAAGCAATATCCGCCGCCTTGCAAAAAAATAGATTATAAAAACGTAGGATTTCATATATTGAAATCCTACGTTTTTTCAAATTATCGGTTTTTAGAATTTTTCTCTCCCTCCGTCTTTTTGCTTACGCAAAAATCCACCTCCCTCGTCAGAGGGAGGCAGTAGCGTTTTTACCGTTAATTTCCTCGGCTCCCTCTGACGAGGGAGCTGTCAACGCAGTTGACTGAGGGAGAGAATTTTTAACAATAAAATCTATATGTTCACATACTCCTTTGAAATTATTATCAATATCTAAATTGCAAAATCTTAAAACCGATAAATCCATATTTTCTAAATCTCGGGTTCTTATTCTATCCGTTTCTGCTTTTTCGGGTTTATAATGCTCACTGCCGTCAAGTTCCAAAACAAGTTTTGCTTTTGCACAGTAAAAATCCGCAATATAGTTTCCTATGGCTTTCTGCCGTTGAAATCTTATCGGATAATTTCTTAAAAATTCATACCACAGTTTTCTTTCCCAAGGGGTCATATTTTTCCTTAATACTCTTGCGCGAGAAATATTTCCTTTATTATATTTTTTCATATTTCCCCCGCTTGCCCAAGCATTGCAATTTTATTGCTCTTTTCTTAAACCCTTAAAAAACCTTTGCATAACGGCTATACATTCGTCCTCGCAAATACCGCCGTATATTTCGGGCTTGTGGTTATAGGGATAGTCGCACAGATTTATAACGCTGTCCATACTCCCTGCCTTGCTGTCGTACGCGCCGAAAACCACGGTTTTTATGCGCGCGTTTATTATAGCGCCCGTACACATAGGGCAGGGTTCAAGGGTGACGTACATATCGCACCCGTCAAGCCGCCAGCTTTTTAGTTTTTTACAGGCGGCGTTTATAGCCTCTATTTCGGCGTGGGACAGGGCATTTTGCTTTTCCTCGCGCCTGTTTCTGCCCTCGGCTATAATTTCGCCGTTCTTAACTATGACCGCACCGACGGGGACTTCGCCCTTTTCCGCCGCCTCGAAAGCGAGGGTCAGCGCGCGGTCCATAAATTTTCTGTCCAAGAAAACACCCCGTTACTCGCCTTGATCGGTATTTTCAGTATTTTCGGTATTTTTGGCAGCGTTTTCATCAACGGCAGGCGCAGGCTCGCTGTAAACGGTATGAAAATTATTCATAGTGCGGATCTGAATACGCTCCGCATAGGTGTACTGCGGTTTTTTATTGCGCAGAACAAACACGAAGATAGGAGCCAAAAATGAGAAGAATACCGAAAACACGGTATATGCGGTGGCGTTCTTGCTGTCGAATATTCCGAACACACGCCATAAAGCTACATAGCAGAAGACCTTATAAGCAATTCCTACCGCGCAGAACACAAATGTAGCCGCAAGGAAAGGAAGCAATGCCGCAAGACCCGAAATTGCCGCCGACGCGTCGTTCGTTACTACGCCGCGCGCCGCGATAACAATGGTGTTGCCCACGCTGAACATCATAAGGAATACCATAACAACAGCGGTCAGCTCGTATGCAATTTTTAATACCAACAGAATGATACTGAATTTGGCGGACTTTGCGCCGTTTTTCTTTTGATATTTTTCGGCAAGTCTGCCGAGAGCAATCGCGTCAAAAAACGGGATAAAGCTGTACCACGGGTTTTTAATACCTGCCGAGACCGACATTTTATAAATTCCAACGGCGTTGAGATAATAAAGCACAACTCCCGCTGCAATGGCTGCAAATACAAAAAGAAAATAGAACGAAAGGAAAATGAGAATTGCGTTAAGCGCCGCTGACAATCCGCCGAAATCTATATTTTCGGCAAAATCAATGAAAGGATTTGCGTACATAATATTTCCCCCAATATAATTTTAATTGAAATACCTCACGGCATTTATTAAACAAATAACTATAAAAACGATTATCGCGGGAGAAGTGAAAAACCACTTATATTTCAGTTTTTCGGCGACTCCCGAGCTGTCGCTTTTAAGGCTGAAAGCATTTTCATCACGCCTGCAAAGCAGGAAAACGCCCACCGCGCCGCAAATAAGCACAGCCGAATACAGCAACATTAAAAGCATTCCGCGTAAATCGTTTGAAAGGTTAAGATAGCTGTAAACCACTGAAATCAGATTATTGAACGAGTGGACGGCTATCGACACGGCGATAGTTCCCGTTTTAACGGTTATAAAGCCGAGTATCAGTCCGACGATAAACGCAAACGGTATCTGGTCGAAATTGCCGTGTACCGTGCCGAAAAGCAGAGCCGAAACTATAATCGCAAAGCTCTCGCCGTATTTTTTAAGACTGCCGAGCAGAACTCCCCTGCACGCAAATTCTTCAACAAGCGGTGGGACTATTGCGGTTGAAATAAGCATAAGCAAAAAACCGAAAATTCCTTTCGGGTCGCCGCCGTCGTCTACCGAATAGTTTATTCCGAAACGCTCAAAAATTTGCCCTGCCGATGAAACCGAAAGGTTTGCAAAAACGCAAACCGCCGCCCCTATCAGAAAATAGGGTAAAAACATTCCCTTTTCGGGTTTTTTAAGGGCAACAATATCGCTTATCCTCTCGCCGCCCGCTTTATAAACGAATATAAACGGCACTGTGAACATAAAAGAGGACAAAACGACCTGAACAACCTGCAAAACGGCAGGCTCGGATATTATTTCATACGCCTTTTGCGAGGTATAACCCAATTTGCCCATAACAAAGTAATAGCAAAGCGCCCAAATGACCGAAAAAAGGGTGATAAAGGTAAAGCAAATACCTGCGCAAAGCGCGGACCGCTTTATTTTTTTCTTATTTTCGTATTCCTCGGGCGACATTCCGAACGGAATATAGGTCACATACTGTTTTTGAGGATTTTCACCGTCAAACTGAGGATTGTATTCTTCCATAGGTACAAAGCGGAGAATAAGTTTCCGTTCTCCGCTTTTTCCGCCTTTCTGAGTTTATTACCGCTTTTTATTCCTCATTATTTGCATTTTCAGGCTCCTGCCCGTCTGCCGATTCATCAGCGTTTTCTGGTTCGGGTTCGCCTACGTCGCCCGAATCGGCGTCCGCCGCCTCGGGTGCGTCGTTCACTTCGTTTTCATCGTGTTCCGCGGAAGCAACCGAAAGTATGCGCTCGCCCTCGGCAACGCGCATTATCTTAACGCCCTTTGCAGGTCTTGCAAACTCGGATATATCGCCGCTGTAAATGCGGATTATAATGCCGTTTGAGGCTATCATTATAATATCGTCGTCATCGGTTACCGAGAGAACCGCCGCAACGTCACCGTATTTCTCAACACGGTAGTTTATAAGACCTCTGCCGCCTCTTGACTGCACTCTGTAATCCGAGATAGGACTGATTCTGCCGAATCCCGTTTCGGTAACGGTGAGAAGACGCGTGTTTTCATCGGTCATTTCCATAGCGACAACATAGTCGCCATCCTTCATAGTTATCGCCTTAACGCCGCGGGCGTTTCTGCCCATAGCGCGGACGTCATTCTCGTTAAACTGTATTGCCATACCCTTTTTGGTGGCAATAAGCAGGTTTGAATTGCCGTCGGTCAGCTTAACAAAGGTAAGCTCGTCGTCCTCGTCTATCGAAATAGCTATAATACCGCTCTTGCGGGTGTTCCTGAATTCCGACAAACGCGTGCGCTTGATAATACCCTTTTTGGTAACCATACAAATCAGCTTTTCTTCGTCAAGCTCGGAGGCGGGAAGTATAATATTTATCTTCTCGTCGGGCATAAGCGGCAGAATATTTACTATATTCATACCCTTTGAAGTTCTGCTGCCCTCGGGTATCTCATAAGCCTTAATTCTATACATACGTCCGAGGTTTGAGAACATCATTATATAGTCGTGCGACGAGCAGACAAACATATTTTCAACAATGTCGTCTTCCCTTGTGGTCATACCCGTAATTCCTCTGCCGCCGCGGTGCTGAACATTATACGTGTCGGACGGCAAACGCTTGATATATCCGTTTTCGGTCTTGGTGATAACACATTCTTCCTCGGGAATGAGGTCTTCAATGTCAACCTCGCCCGAAACGGCGGTTATCTCGGTGCGGCGGTCGTCCGCAAACTTGTCGCGCAGATTGAGCGCCTCGGTCTTAACTATATCAAGTATACGCGTGTGGGAAGCAAGTATTTCCTGACATTCCTTTATAAAGTCGAGCTTTTCCTTTAATTCGTCAAGAATTTTCTGTTTTTCAAGACCCGACAGCTTACCTAACTGCATCTGAACGATAGCGGTGGTCTGTATATCGTCAAGTCCGAAACGGTCGGAAAGAGCCGCCTTGCTTTCGGGAATGGTCTTGCTTGCGCGGATAATTTTAATAACCTCGTCAATAAAGTCAAGCGCTACCTTTAAGCCCTCTAAAATATGCGCCCTTTCCTGCGCCTTGCGCATATCGAATCTCGTGCGGTTTTCAACTATCTCGCACTGGAAGTCGATATAATTTTGCAGCATTTCTTTAAGGGTGAGAATTTTCGGCTCGCCGTTTACAAGAGCCAGCATATTCACGCCGAATGTAGTCTGCAACTGCGTATAAGCAAACAGCTTGTTAAGAACGACCTGCGGATTTGCGTCACGCTTGATGTCTACGATAATTTTAATACCACCGTCGCGCTTTGAGGAGTAGTCAACAACGTCCTCTATTCCCTCAACGCGCTTTTCAGCCGCTAAATCGTAAATATTTTTAACAAGGTCCTGTTTTCTTACAACATAGGGAATTTCGGTTATAACTATCCTGAACCGTCCGCCCTGACGTTCTTCTATTTCGGTCTTACCTCTTACGGTTATTTTGCCCTTGCCCGTAGCGTAAGCCGCCCTTATTCCCGCGTGACCCATAATTATGCCGCCTGTCGGGAAGTCGGGTCCCTTTATATATTGGCAGATGTCGGCAAGCTCGGCGTCGGGATTGTCGATAAGACAGCACATACCGTCGATAACCTCGCCCAAATTGTGCGGCGGAATATTTGTAGCCATACCGACCGCAATACCCGAGGAGCCGTTTACCAAAAGGCTCGGAAAACGGGCGGGAAGAACGGTAGGCTCTTTCAAACGGTCGTCATAGTTCGGCATAAACTGAACGGTTTCTTTATCAATATCGTCCAGCATATGCATAGCGAGCTTGCTCATTTTCGATTCGGTATAACGGTAGGCAGCCGCTGGGAAACCGTCGATATTACCGAAGTTTCCGTGACCGTCTATCATAGGATAGCGCAAAGAGAAGTCCTGCGCCATTCTTACCATTGCGTCATAAACGCTGGCGTCGCCGTGCGGATGATAACGTCCCAAAACGGCACCGACGGTATCGGCGCACTTACGGTACGCCTTGTCAGGTGTTAATCCGTTTTCATACATTGTGTAAAGTATTCTTCTGTGAACGGGTTTAAGACCGTCCCTTACGTCGGGCAAAGCACGGCTTACTATAACCGACATTGAATACTGCAAAAAGCTGGTTCTTACCTCGTCAACTATTTCAACGGGGACAATGTTTGTTTCTTCGTCCTTCGGCCAGCTTACGCTCTCGTGTTTAGACATTTTACATTTCCCCCTTAAATATCAAGATCAGTAGCGTAGATAGCGTTTTCTTCTATGAACTGACGGCGCGGTTCAACTTCCTCGCCCATAAGCATTGTAAACGTGCTGTCGGCAAGGGCGGCGTCGTCCATAGTAACGCGCAAAAACGTTCTTCTTTCAGGGTCAAGGGTGGTTTCCCAAAGCTGTTCGGGATCCATTTCACCAAGACCTTTATAACGCTGAACGTCGGCATTTCCGCCGAGTTTTTCAATATATTCAGCCTTTTCCTCGTCGGTAAAAGCGTCATAATGCTGTTTACCCTTTGAAACGCGGAAAAGCGGCGGCTGTGCAAGATAGATATGACCCGTTTCTATAAGCTCGGGCATATAGCGGAAAAAGAACGTTAAAAGAAGCGTTCTGATGTGAGAACCGTCGACATCGGCATCCGCCATAATAACTATCTTGTCGTAACGCAGCTTTGAAATATCAAAGTTTTCGGCAATACCCGTTCCGAGCGCTACTACAACAGGGGTCAGCTTTTCGTTTCCGAATACCTTATCCACCCTTGCTTTTTCAACGTTGAGCATTTTACCCCAAAGCGGAAGTATCGCCTGATAGGTGCTGTTTCTGCCCTCTATTGCCGAACCGCCCGCACTGTCTCCCTCGACTATATAAATCTCGGTTTTGGTCGGATCGTTTGAAATGCAGTCCTTTAATTTTTCGGGCATTCTTGTTTTTCCGCCTATGCCCGACTTATTACGCTGTAAATCTCTTGCTTTCTGAGCCGCTTCGCGCGCGTTTGAAGAAGCAATTGATTTATCAAGTATGATTTTTGCCTCGGCGGGATTATCCTCCAAGAACTGATACATCTTTTCAGCCATTATATTGTTGACAAGCGTACCGATAGAGGTGTTGCCGAGCTTTGCCTTTGTCTGCGATTCAAACTGCGCGTCGGTCAGCTTAACGCTTACAACCGCTATAAGACCCTCGTTAATATCGTCTGATTTAAGGTTTGAATCGTTATCCTTTAAAAATTTGAAATTTCTGCCGTATTTATTAACTACCCTTGCAAGGCTCGTTTTAAAGGAGCTTTCGTGAGTACCGCCGTCCACCGTGTGAATGGTGTTGGCAAAGGACATTATCTTTGTATCGTAGCTTGTGCTCCAAATAAGCGCGATTTCCGCCATAGAGTCCTTATCGCTGCCCGAAATGTAGATAACCTTGTTATTAAGGCGATCCTTTTTGCTCTTTTCAAGCAGATATTCAACGTAAGAGCGAATACCGCCCTCAAAGTGAAGATCGTCCTCACGCTCGGGAATATCGGCGTCGGTTCTCATATCTTTAAGAACTATTCTTATACCGCCGTTAAGAAATGCCTGTTCTCTCAGTCTTAAAAGCAGAGTATCGTAATCGTAACGTGTGGTGTCGGTAAAAATTGTCGGGTCGGGCTTAAAGGTAACAACGGTTCCCGATTCGTCGGTCGTGCCTATAACTTCAAGCTCGGTCTTTATATTACCCTTTTCATAGCGCTGTTTATAAACGTTCTTGCCGTCCTTAACTTCAACTTCAAGCCAGCTTGAAAGTGCGTTTACTACCGAAGCGCCAACGCCGTGAAGACCGCCCGATACCTTATATCCGCTTCCGCCGAATTTACCGCCTGCGTGAAGAATTGTAAATACAACGCTTACCGTCGGTATGCCTTTCTGCGGATGTATTCCGACAGGAATACCGCGTCCGTTATCCGAAACCCTGATAACGCCGTCGTCCAAAAGCTCAACAAGTATTTTGTCGCAATAGCCTGCAAGCGCTTCGTCGATAGAGTTATCCACAATTTCATAAACAAGATGGTGAAGACCGCGTTCACCCGTGGAACCTATATACATTCCGGGACGCTTTCTTACAGCTTCGAGGCCTTCAAGTACCTGTATGGAATTTTCATCATAGCTTTCCGTAACAGGTGTGTTAATGTCGTTACTCATTATATTACTCCTCTTTTTTATTTATTGAAGACAGAAAATCTTTTCTTTTAAGCAATGTTGCGGTAGAAATTTGAGATATGTAAACCGTGGTTTTTTTATTTTTGTCACAGCACACCGCAAAGGATTTCGGCAGCTCGTAGGAAACGTTCACAACCCTGCCCGATTTTTCGCTCACCGTTAGAAATTTCCGCGTATGCTTTGAAACGGTAGAACTGTCAAGGTCGAAAATTCCCACAATATCGTCGGACGGAATAACGGTCTCCTGACCTAAATGTATATACATCAGCTTTCCACCCTCCCGTTTTTGACCCTGAAAATCTTTCCGCTTTCAAGATTTTTTATATTTGTCGGGTCGCAGCAGGTCAAAAATGTCTGCATACCCTTTATGCGGTTTAAAATATAGTCCTGACGGCTCGGGTCAAGCTCGCTCATAACATCGTCAAGCAAAAATACGGGATATTCTTCCGATACGCTGTTAATAACCTCCGCTTCGGCGAGCTTTAAGGATATTGCTATACTCCTCTGCTGACCCTGCGAACCGTAGGGGCGCGCCGAAACGCCGTTTATTTTAAAATCTATATCGTCTCTGTGCGGTCCTGCCGAGGTCGTTCCCGTAAACATATCCTCTTTCCGCGCTGTTTTAAGTTCCTCTATAAGATCGCCGTCACAGCATGGCAAATAAACCGTTTCAAGTTTTTCCTTGCCGCCCGAAATACCCTCGTATATGCTCGGAAGAAAACCGCTCATTACCTCTAAAAATCTTTTTCGGTATTGCACTATCTTTTTTCCGTACTCGGCTATTTCATTTTCAAAAACGTCAAGCATAACCGAAAGACTGCCGTCAAATCTGTATTCTTTTATAGTTTTATTTCTCTGTTCAAGCGCGCGGCGGTAGTTTCTTAAAAACGCTATATAATTCGGATATAACTGCCCTATCGCGGTGTCAATAAATTTGCGCCGCACACTCGGTCCGTCCTTAACAATTGAAAGGTCGTTCGGTGAAAAAACGACCGCTCTGAAAACGCCTGCCAGCTTTGACGGACTTGAAAGAGCATTTTCGTTTAATATTGCCTTTCTGCGTTCGCCGAATTCCATAACGGCGTCGTTTTCAATGCCGCCTGAATAAAAGCAAAGTTCGTTTTTTGCGCTTTCACCGCCGAATTTTATAAATTCGCTGTCCTTGCCGCTCCTGAAACTTTTGGCACCCGTAAAGAGCCATACAGCCTCAATAAGATTGGTCTTTCCCTGAGCATTTTCGCCGCAGATAACATTCATTTCCTCACACGGAGAAATAAAAGAACTCTCAATGTTCCGAAAATCGGTACATTTTAAGGTTTTAACTCTCATTCCACTTCAAATCCGCGTCCGTCAAACTCAACCCTGTCGCCGCTGTGCAGTTTTTTGCCGCGCATTGTGCAGACCTCGCCGTTGAGCTTAACCTCCCCATCCTGAATGACTATCTTCGCGTGGCCGCCCGTGACGACCATATCGGCGAGCTTCATAGCGGAATCAAGACGGATAAAATCTTCCCGTATCTTAATTTTTTTATATTCCATTATTTCAACCTCATAGGCATTATCATATATGTAAATTCATCAGAATCAACAGGAAGTATAACCACGCCCGCATTTGAGCCGTTGAACAGAATTTTTATCTTTTCGGTATCGGTTGCCTTTAACGCTTCAAGCAGATAACGGCTGTTAAGACCTATTTCAAAAGCGGCGCCGTCAAGCTCGGTATTAAAGGTTTCGGTTGCGCGTCCCATAGATGTCGCACTTGTGAAAACTGCGCTGTGTTCATTGAAATAGCAGCGCACGGGCGTTGAAAAAGACTCGCTTATAAGCAGCGAAACACGCTCAATTGTGTTTATAAGATCGCGCGTATTAACCGTTACCGATTGAGTATGCTCGGACGGAATGGTTTTTTTGTAGTTTACAAATTCACCCTCTAAAAGGCGTGAAATAAAGGTATATCCGTTTATATTAAAGCAGATAAGACGCGGAGCAATATACATTTCAACCTTATCGGTTTCCTCGTCTATCAACTTTACTACCTCGCCGAGAGAACGATTTGCTATTGTAAACGAAATATTTTCGTAAACCTCGGTCTTTTCGCGGCGGATTGCAAGACGGTATCCGTCAATTCCGACAAACTGGATAACGCCGTTTTCAATTGAAATATTGATACCCGTTAAGATAGGTTTCGCACCCTCGTTCTGAGCCGCCGCAAAGCAGGTTCCCTTGACCATTTCCGAAAAAAGGTCGGAGGATAAAGCAATCTGTGTTCCCTCGTTTACCGAAGGCATTTCGGGAAAATCGGTTGCCGCCATACCCATTATGTCAAAGGTGGCTTCGCCGCTCTTTATGTGGCAGTTAAGGCGTTCGTCGGCGCTTATTTCAACCTGTATACCGTTCATACGGCGAAGAATGTCCGCAAGCAGACGCGCGCTGATAACAATGTCGCCCTCCTCGTCGCATTTAGCGTATATTTCTTTTTTCATTCCCATTTCAAGGTTGTATGAAATAAGGGTGATTTTACCCTGTTCAGCGGAAATCAAAATTCCCTCCAAAACGGGCATTGAGGTTTTTGCTCCGACTATTCTTTGAAGATGTGTTACCGCGTCAAGCAGAGCCGAGCGTTCAACTGAAAAAATCATATTTTTCCTCCTAAAAAACAATATAAAAATAACAGTAGTAGTAAGGGGTGTTAAAACGGTTGAAAACCCCGATTGTCCCTTTTAAAAAGCCAAGACAGGCTGTTAAAACAAAAGTGGACAAAAACTTGATAACTTTTCAACTTTTCGGTTTTCAACACCCCGTTTAATAACTTTGCGGTTAATTAAAGTTGAAAGTGTTAATAACTTTTAAGAAAATCAAGACCTGTTTTCACCCGTAAGATTTTTGATTATATCGTCAACAAGCTCTTTTTCATAGGGCTTGTCCTTCAAAAATTCCTCTATGCGGTTTACGTTGTAAAGAACGGTGGTATGGTCCTTTCCGAAACTCTCGCCTATCGCCTTGTAGGAAAGAGAGGTAGTTTCCCTCGCTATATACATCGCAACCTGACGTGCCAGCGCCAACGACGCGGTACGGCGGTTTGAAAGAATATCGCTTTCGGAAACGTTATAAGTCCTTGCAACCTCGGAAATGATTTTTTCTATCTTTATGGGCTCGGGCTTTGAATCGTTTATAATGTCTCTTATAAAGCCCTGAACAACCGTTATGTTCGGTATGCGCTTTTGAATGGTTATAAACGCTTGCAATTTTTTAACAACGCCTTCAAGCTGACGGGTATTGACCTTTATATGCTCGGCAATATAGAAAACAAGATTTTCTTCTATCGTTATGCCCATCTGCTCTGCCTTTTTGTTTATTATTCCGACCCGCGTTTCAAAGTCAGGCGGGGTAATATCGGCAAACAGACCGCATTCAAGCCGCGAGCGGATACGGTCGTCCAGCGTTTTGACCTCCTTAGGCGGACGGTCGAGCGTTGCCACTATCTGTTTGTTGTTTTGGAAAAGGGTGTTAAACGTGTTGAAGAATTCCTCTTGGGTCTGTTCCTTGCCCGCTATAAACTGAATATCGTCTATCAGCAACACGTCAACATTGCGAAACTTGTTGCGGAAATCGTCCAACGTGCCGAGTCCCAGCTTACCGTCCTGAATAGAGGCTATAAGCTGATTTGTAAAATCCTCGCTTCGTATGTACTGAATTTTCTTGTTCGGAAATTTTTTCTTTATGTGATTTTTAATGGCAAGCAGCAGGTGCGTTTTTCCCACGCCCGAGTTGCCGTAGATAACTAGCGGATTGTAGATAATATTCGGATTGTCCGCCACCGCGAAAGACGCCGCGTGTGCAAAGCGGTTGGTGGAACCGACTATGAAATTATCAAAGGTAAAAAAGTCTTCAAAGGTAAGACCCGCGCTGTATTTTTCCGCGTCGAGAATTTTCTGCTCGTCTTCTTCGAGAATGAGGGTAAGCTCCATATCTATACCCATTACTTTTTTAATCGAATTTTTTATAAGCGGAATATAATTCTTTTCAACAACCTCCTGCATATAGATGTTGTTTATCGAAACTATAAACTCCCCGGATTCAATAGACACAGGTTTGAGATCTTTCAGAAAGCAGTCAAAGGCAACGTCGGATATTTTGCTTTTAATCTCCTCGCTGACCGCGTTCCAAATATCGTCAAGAGATCCAAACGGCATTACTAAACCACCCTTAATATATTATTATATAATAGATATATAGATTATATCATATTATAAATACATTTTCAAGTGTTCGGCGCAACCTCGGTGAATAAATCGGCTCAATATCGGAAAAACATAATAAAAAGGAGCAATAATTATGAATTTCAGAACAGACCTTGCGTTGGAAACAGCCGAAAGAACAAATAACGCCGAAGGAATCGAAAAATACGAAAAAGTGTCGGGAGATATTAAGACCACGCATATAAAGGTTATAGACGAATCGGCGGCGGAAAGAATGAAAAAACCGATAGGAAGCTATATAACGGTTGAATTTCCTTTTATCGGCGAGTCGGCTGACGATGATCAAACCGAAAAGGCAATAACGGACGCGCTTAATGAGCTGTTGCCCGAAATCAGGGATACCGTGCTTGTTGTGGGTCTGGGTAACAGGGAAATAACGCCCGACGCGGTAGGACCCGATACGGCGTCAAAAATACTTGCAACACGGCATATAACAAAAGAATTTGCCGAGCAAATAGGTCTTAAAGGTCTTAAAAGCGTTGCCGCCGTGGCGCCTAACGTGCTTGGAAAAACGGGAATAGAGGCGGCTGAAATTATAAAGGGAACGGTTGACAGAATAAAGCCGTCCGCCGTGATAGCGGTAGACGCGCTGGCTTCGGGCAGTATAGGAAGACTTTTTTCAACGGTTCAGCTGTGCGACAGCGGAATATCACCGGGTTCGGGCGTTAAAAACGCAAGAAAGGAAATAAGCGAAAAAACCCTCGGCGTTCCCGTAATAGCCGTCGGCGTGCCAACCGTTGTAGATGCGGGAACCCTCGCAGGAGAACTTACGGGAGAAAGCGTAAAAATAAAAAGCGATATGATAGTCACCCCAAAGGATATAGACCTGCTGTGCGGGCGTATGAGCGCGTTGCTTGCACGCGCAATAAACGTCTTTTTACAACCCGGCTTGGAAAGGGAGGTCATTTTAAGTCTAATAAACTGAAAATCTGCATATAATCAAACAAGATGGGAGTGCAGACAAATGGGTAACAGGGGCAGTATAGCACGGTTTGTATCGGTGTGTATAATATGCGCGGTAACACTTTTTTACGGGTTTTATTCGCTCATTTTGGAAATTCCTTATGTAATAACCGCGCAAACGCCGAAAACCGAAGAAACAAGCTCCTCAGATACGCCGTCCGCCGAAACGAAAGAGCAAAAGACCGAAGAAAAGAAAGAAACCCAATCCGAAACGCAGCAAACAGGCTCGGAGCAGACCCAAAGCAACGTTACCGCCGCGTCGGACGGGGTGGTAAAAGGAAAGGTGATAAAAAAATATATTTCGCCTTATTCCGCTCCGCTTTCCTACGACGGGGCGTATATGAAAAACAATACCGACCTTACGGTTGACATAAAATCGTTTATAGACGCTCCGTTATCCTTTAAAATCAGCAAAAACGATCAACCTCAGGTGCTTATAATGCATACCCACACGACCGAAAGCTATATGAAGACCGATTCCGACGTATATACCGACGCGCACAACGCAAGAACGCTTGAAGAAAATATGAATATGGTGCGAATAGGCAATATTGTGGCGGAAAAACTAAACGAGGCAGGTATTAAAACAATTCACGATAAGACCCGTCACGATTATCCCGAATACACGGGCAGCTACTCGCGCGCCGCCAAAACTATTTGCTCATACACCGAGAAAAACAAGAGCATAAAAATTGTGCTGGACCTGCACCGAGACGCCGTTTCATCGGGAGAAAGCGACCGCGTCAAGCTCGTGACCGAGATAAACGGAAAACCAGCGGCACAGGTTATGCTGGTTATGGGCTCGCAAAGCGGAAGCGTTACGAATTTCCCGAATTGGCAGGAAAATTTAAAGCTCGCGCTCAAATTACAGCAGACATTTGAAAAGATGTATCCCACCCTTGCGCGGCCGCTCTCCCTTATGCCGAAAAACTATAACGAGAGCCTGACAAACGGTTCGCTTTTAATAGAATTCGGCACCGATGTAAACAGTATTGACGAGGCAACATACTCCGCCGAAATGGTGGGGAACGCACTTGCCGATTTATTGAATAGGTTAACATAAAACCGAAAGAAAAGAGAGAAGAAATGAAAAAGAAAGTAAATATATTTTTAAGGTCGTTTATATTGAGCGGCACATTAATTATCTGCGTTTTCATAATGCTTTTCGGCACCGCAAAGGCGTATGAGAACACCGTTAAGAACAGCACGGGCGAATACAAAAAAGCGGTGTCGTTTGACGGCGGCGTTTTGAGAATACTTGATTTTGAAATAAATGTTGAAAAAATAACCTCTGCGTAATATAATTAATAGGTAGTAAATTACGGAGGGTGTTTGAATGTCAAAGGATATTACGCTTATTGTAATGGCTGCGGGAATGGGCAGCCGTTTCGGGGGTTTAAAGCAGATAGCTCCCGTCGGCAAGAACGGCGAGGCTCTGCTTGATTTTACGGTTTATGACGCCGTTCAGGCAGGCTTTAACAAGGTAGTTTTCGTTATAAAGCACGCAATAGAAGAAGATTTCCGTAAAATGGTTGCGAAGCATATTGAGGGTAAGGTGCAGGTTGAATACGCCTTTCAGGAGACGGACAAGCTACCCGACGGATACGTGTGTCCCGCCGAGCGTGCAAAGCCTTGGGGCACCGCGCACGCAATACTTTGTTGCAGGGAGCTTGTAAACGAGCCGTTTGCCGTTGTCAATGCGGACGATTATTACGGCAAGAGCGCTTTTAAGCACGTTGCCGAATTTTTAAAGCAGGAGCCTGACGATTACTGTATGGTCGGCTTCCGTCTGAAAAACACCCTCACCGATAACGGATATGTGTCGCGCGGCGTTTGCGAGACTGAGAACGGCGAGCTTAAAAGCGTTACCGAGCGCACAAAAATAATAGACTGCAAGTACACCGAGGACGACGGCAAGAGCTGGACGGCTATGTCGCCCGACACCGTTGTGTCGATGAATATGTGGGGCTTTACCCCCGACCTTTTCGGCTACATAGAAAACGGTTTTAAGAGGTTCTTAGACGAAAAAATAAACGAACCAAAAGCGGAATACTATCTGCCGAGCGTGGTTTCGGAGCTTATAGAAAAAGGCGAAAAACGCGTTAAAATGCTGGTCGCCGAGGATAAATGGTACGGCGTTACCTATAAAGAGGACAAGGACGACGTCGCCGCCGCCCTTGCCGAGATGACCGATAAAGGTCTTTATGACGGGATATGAAAGTAATTCGCAATTAAAAATATCGGTTTAACGTTATAAAAAACACTCCGCTCTGTTAAAAGAGCGGAGTGTTTCTATTAGATGCTGTTCCTTTACTGCAAACTTTGATTTGTTTTACTAATCTAAATCTTTTCCGCAGCAGCGCTTATATTTTTTGCCGCTTCCGCAGGGGCAGGGGGCGTTTTTGCTTACTACGCCCTTACCTCTGACGGTCAGGGGCTTGTCGCCTGTCGAGGTTTCTTCGGCAACCTTTTCGCGTTTTACTTCCTCGTTCTTTTTAATGCGAACGGTGAGAACGAGCTTTGCGGTCTGCTCGCGGATAGTGTCGGTCATAGCCGAGAACATATCGTAGCTGTCGTTTCTGTATTCAACAACAGGGTCGTGCTGACCGTATGCGCGCAAGCCGATTCCCTGACGGAGCTGATCCATATTGTCGATATGATCCATCCAGTTCGTATCGACCGAGCGCAGGAGCATTACGCGCTCCATCTCGCGCATTATCTCGCTGCCGAACTCGGCTTCGCGCTCCTCATAACGCTTGTGCGCCTTTTCTATAAGCGACTGCGCAACCTCCTCGCAGGTGGTGTTGCCAAGCTCCTCGGGGGTGAAATGCAGGTCTTCGGGCGTGGTTATCCAACCCATAAAGTAATCCCTTAAACCGTTTACGTCCCAATTGTCGTGAACTGCGTCGTCGCTGAGGTATATCTTGCAGTACGATTCGATGGTTTCGTCAATCATTTTAAGGATAGTGTCCTTAATGTCGGCGCCGTCAAGCACCTTGTTGCGCTGTTCGTAAATAAGCTCACGCTGTTTGTTCATAACGTCGTCGTATTGGAGCACGTTCTTACGGATAGCGAAGTTCATACCTTCCTTCTTCTTCTGCGCGCCCTCAATGGTGCGCGAAAGCATACCGCTTTCAAGCGGAGTATCCTCCTCAACGTTTAAACGCTCCATAATTCCCGAAATACGCTCGCCGCCGAAAAGACGCATAAGATCGTCTTCAAGCGAGACAAAGAATTGGGTGTAGCCCGGGTCGCCCTGACGTCCCGCACGTCCTCTCAACTGGTTGTCTATACGGCGTGAATCGTGGCGCTCGGTGCCTATAATGCAAAGTCCGCCGGCCTCTCTTACCTTGTCGGCTTCGGGGGCTATTTCGGCTCTGAATTTGTCGTAATACTGCTTGTAAAGCTCGCGCGCGGAGATTATTTCGGCGTCGTCGGTCTCGGCAAAGCCCGTTGCCTCGCTTATCATTTCTTCTGAAAGTCCGTCGTGCCTTAACTGCGCTTTCGCAAGGTATTCGGCGTTACCGCCGAGCATAATATCGGTACCGCGTCCCGCCATATTTGTGGCTATTGTAACGGCGCCGAATTTGCCTGCCTGAGCGATAATTTCAGCCTCTTTTTCGTGGTGCTTTGCGTTTAACACGTTGTGTTTAATACCGCGTTTTTTGAGCATAGCCGAAAGAATTTCCGATTTTTCGATAGTCACCGTACCCACAAGCACGGGCTGCCCCTTTTCGTGGCAGGCGATTATCTTTTCTATAACCGCGTTGAACTTCGCCTTTTCGGTTTTGTATACAACGTCGTTGTCGTCAACACGGGCAAGCGGTTTGTTGGTCGGTATTTCGATAACATCGAGCTTGTATATCTCCTGAAACTCGGCTTCCTCGGTCATAGCGGTACCCGTCATACCCGAGAGCTTGCTGTAAAGACGGAAGAAGTTTTGGAACGTGATCGTAGCAAGCGTTTTTGATTCGCGCGCGACCTTAACGCCCTCTTTTGCTTCTATCGCTTGGTGCAGACCCTCGTTGTAACGTCTGCCGTACATAAGACGTCCCGTAAATTCATCGACAATTATTACCTCGCCGTCCTTAACGACATAGTCAACATCGCGCTTCATAATGCCGAGCGCGCGTATAGCCTGATTGATGTGGTGCGCTATCGCAATGTTTTCGGTGTCGTTGAGGTTTTCAATGTTAAAGTATTCCTCAGCCTTTTTAACGCCCGACGGGGTAAGGGTCGCGGTGCGTGCTTTTTCGTCAACAACATAATCGCCGTCATACGCCGCGTCCTCGTCGCTCTGCTTGTCGTCCATTTCCTTGACCTTGACCATTTTAAGGGTGTGCGCAAAGCGGTTTGCGGCGGTGTAGAGGTCGGTGGATTTGTCGCTCTGACCCGAAATTATAAGCGGTGTTCTCGCCTCGTCTATAAGAATCGAGTCAACCTCGTCGACTATCGCAAAGTTGTGACCCCTTTGAACCTTTTGTTCCTTGTAGATAACCATATTGTCGCGAAGATAGTCAAAGCCGAGTTCGTTGTTGGTACAGTAGGTTATGTCGGCGTTGTAGGCTTCCTTTTTGGCGTCGTTGTCCATACCGTGAACGATAAGACCCACACTGAGTCCCATAAAGCGGTAGAGCTTGCCCATCCACTCCGAGTCACGCTTTGCAAGGTAATCGTTCACCGTAACAATGTGAACACCCTTGCCCGAAAGCGCGTTGAGATATGCGGGCAGGGTGGCGACAAGGGTTTTGCCTTCGCCCGTTTTCATTTCCGCGATACGTCCCTGATGAAGAACTATACCGCCGAGTATCTGCACGGGGAAGTGGCGCATACCGAGAACACGGTCGGCGGCTTCTCTGCAAGCGGCAAACGCTTCGGGCAGAATATCGTCAAGCGCGGCGCCGTTCGTCAGCCGCTCCTTAAACTCCTGCGTTTTATTTCTTAAATCGCTGTCGCTGAGTTTTTTATACTCATCTTCGTAGGACAGTACCTTCTGCTGTAAAGGCATTATCCTCTTTATTTCCTTTTCGCTGTAATTACCGAAAATTGCTTTAAGTAAACCCATAAATAATCTCCATTCAGAAAACTGTTAAATATTATTATACAACACTTTTTTTAATAAATAAAGTACTTATTTATAAGCAATTCGTTTTCCCTTAATGTAAAGTCCCGACGATACGTGCATTTTTCCGTTTTCGTCTATAAAGACCGCCTCGGTGTTCGGGGTCTTTTCGATAAGCGCCATACCGCCGTCAAGTCCCAAAAGCAGACAGGAGGTGGAAAGCGCGTCGCAGTCAAACGAGCTGTCGCCCAGCACCGTAACCGAATAAAGACCGTTCTTAACGCCGTATCCCGTGCGCGGGTCGATTACGTGGTGATATATCTCGCCGTCTTTCTCAATATACCTCTGATACACACCCGAGGTGACGGCGGATTTATCGCAAAGCTCGACCGTCGCGGCAATGCCGTCAGAGAACGGTTTTTGTATCCCCACCTTGTATTTATCGCCGAAAACGACTACGTTGCCGCCGAGATTTATAATTCCGCTCGAAGCGCCGTTTTCGGTTAGGTATTCCTTTATTCTGTCGGCTATGTAGCCCTTGGCTATTCCGCCGAGGTCGATTTTCTTGCCGTTAAGGTCAACCGAATTGCCGTTTATCTCTATGCTGTGGTAATCAACGTTTTTGAGCGCCTCCGCTATCTCGTCGCGGCTCGGTATGACCTGATTTTTAAAATCCCACAGCTCGCTCACGGGGCAGACGGTTATATCGAAAAGTCCGTTCGTCACGTCTGAATAATAAACCGCCTTTTTAATGATTTCAACCGTGCAGTCGGACACCGTTACCGCGCCGCCGCTGCCGTTAAGCAGAGAAACGTCGCTTCCGCTTTTGGTGCGGCTTAGCCTGTCTTCGTACTGCGAGCATAGGTCGAAAGCGCCGGACAGCGTATCCTCATCGCAATCGGCGGTCAGCTTAACCACGGTATCAAGCAAAACCCGTGTTTCCGTATTAACCCCGTCCGCTTTGCAGCCGCAGAGCAGAAGAAGCAGCATTATCATAGAAAGTGAAACGGTTTTTTTCATAATGAATATTATACAGGCTCTTTTAATTTTTGTAAAGGTATGTTAGAATTAAAAATAAAAAAGGAGGCGCGCTTTGAAAAAACACGATTTTTTGATACTTTTTTCGGTGTTGCTTGCGGCGCTTGCCGCCTTTTTGATAATAAAATTCTGTTTCCACGGGAACGGAAGTACCGTGGTAATAACCGAAAACGGTAAGGAATTATACAGCGTTTCGCTTTACGAAAACCGAACAATAAGGCTTGACGGAAACACGGTAGTTATAAAAAACGGCAGGGTTTTCGTGTCGGAAGCCGACTGTAAAAATCAGATATGCGTGAACCACAAGCCTGTGTCAAAGCGCGGAGAAAGCATAGTCTGCCTGCCGAACGGCGTGGTCGCGGAGGTGCGGTAATGGCAAAAAAGATATGCATTTACGGGATCTCCGCCGCCGTCTGCCTTGTTCTTTCGTATGTTGAAAGCCTGTTTTCGCTGTCGTTCATAGCGCCCGGGGTAAAGCTCGGACTTTCAAACGCGGTTGCGCTTTTGTTTATCGCAAAGGGCGATATTAAGGGCGCTTTTTGCGTAAACACCGTCCGCATACTGATTTCAAACCTGTTGTTCGGTTCGCCTTTTGCGCTGATTTTTTCGTTGAGCGCGGGGCTCGGCTCGGTTGCGGTTATGTCGGCGGTGTCGCGGTGTAAAAAAATAAGCATAACGGGTTTCAGCATAATCGGCGGCACGGTTCACAACGTCCTGCAAACGGCGGTTGCGGCGGCGGTTATGGGCAGCGGCGTTTGGTACTATCTCCCCGTGCTTATGCTGTGCGGAGCGGCGAGCGGTCTTGCCGTTGGACTGATTTCTTCGGTTATTTTTAAAAAAATAAAGACAAATAACAAATTTTAGTGTATAATAATATTTTAAAGTAGTTTTAAAGTAATTTTCCAAAGGAGTTTTCTTTATGTGCGGATTTGTCGGTTTTACAAATTCTATAAAGGACGACGGAACGGTTCTCGAAAAAATGATGAACAAAATCATTCACCGCGGTCCCGATTCCGCAGGACAGTTTGTTGACGGGGATATAGCGCTGGGATTCAGGCGTCTCAGCATTATCGACCTTGCCGACGGCGATCAGCCTATGTTCAACGAGGACAAGTCGTTGGTTTTGGTGTTCAACGGCGAGATATATAACTTCAAACAGCTTAAAAGCGAGCTTTTAAAGGAGGGTCATACCTTTGCCAACAACTCGGACAGCGAGGTTCTGCTTCACGGCTACGAGCAATGGGGAGAGGAGCTTGTCGGACGGCTCAGGGGTATGTTTGCGTTCGTTATATTCGACCGCCGCGACCGCTCTGTTTTCGCCGCGCGCGATATGTTCGGCATAAAGCCGTTCTATTACACCTTTATGGGCGACAGCTTTATTTTCGGTTCGGAAATAAAAGCCTTCCTGCCGCACCCCGATTTTAAAAAGGAGCTTAACGAGGAGGCTCTCGGCAACTATCTGTCGTTCCAATACTCCCCCTGCGAGGAAACTTTTTTCAAAAACGTATATAAGCTGCCGCCTGCGCACTATTTCACATACAAAAACGGCGTTATGAAAAAGGTGCGTTATTTCAAGCCGAATTTCGACGCGAAGGACGGAGTGCTTGAATACTACGCCGACCTTGCGGATTCGGCTGTGAGAGAGTCGGTTGCGGCTCACAAAATAGCCGACGTTGAGGTGGGCTCGTTCCTTTCAAGCGGTATAGATTCAAGCTATATCGCCGAAGCCGCAAACGTTGACAAGACATTTACGGTAGGCTTTGAAAGCCCTGACGGCGACCGTTACAACGAGATACATTTTGCAAAGGATTTTGCGGAAACGATAGGCGTTGAGAACATTTCCAAGGTGATAACGCCCGAGGAATATTGGGGCGAGTTCGCGCACATTCAGTATCATATGGACGAACCGCTTGCCGACCCTGCCGCTATCGCGCTTTTCTTTGTAAGCCGGCTTGCAAGCAAGTACGTAAAGGTTGTAATGTCGGGAGAGGGCGCCGACGAGCTTTTCGGCGGCTATCGCATTTATCAGGAGCCGATAACCCTTACCGCCTACGATAAAATACCGTTCCCGATACGCAGGGTGATAGGTAAGATCTGTTCCGTTTTACCGCAGAAGCACGGCATAAACTACCTTGTGCGCCGCGGCAAAACTATTGAAGAACGTTTTATAGGCAACGCAAACATATTCAGCGTTAAGGAAAGAAACAAAATCTTGAACAGCGAAAAGGCAAAATCCGCCCCCGCGCCCCAAGTTCTGTGCGATAAATTTTACAGCGAGGTAAAGGATAAGGACGACATCACGAAAATGCAGTACCTCGACATAAATATGTGGCTTATGGGCGATATTCTCTTAAAAGCGGACAAGACAAGTATGGCAAATTCGCTTGAACTCAGGGTTCCGTTCCTCGACCGCAAGGTTATGGAGCTTGCCGAAACGATACCGCTCAAATGCCGCGTAAACACCCGCACGACAAAGCTCGCGCTTAGAAAAGCGGCTGAAAAGACCCTGCCGCGCAGAACTGCCGATAAGGACAAGCTGGGCTTCCCCGTGCCGATAAGGGTATGGCTTAAAGAGGATAAGTATTATAACACGGTAAAAGAGGCGTTTACCTCCGACTATGCCGCAAAATATTTCAACACCGACCGCCTTGTCGCCCTGCTTGACAGGCACAGATCGGGCAAGGAGGACGTAAGCCGTAAGATCTGGACGGTTTACACGTTCCTTGTTTGGTATAAAGAATATTTTATAAATGCTCAGTAAATTTATTGCCGTAAAAAGCACTTTGTCTTGAAGACCTTGTCGATTGCTGCGGCAGGACTCAAACACGTCACATTTTTGAATTGATTTATTAAATACTAAGCCTGCCGCTTAAAGTGATATGCATCTCAAAAGTCGGACACCTTTTGAGATGCATATTTTTTTATACTCCTATAAGAATTTTCTTTAAAGCGACAATGTCGTTTTGGTCAAGAACGCCGTCGCCGTTCACGTCGGCAGGACCCTTTTGCGTCAGCACGGTACCGCTTGCCACCTGTTTTTCAAGTGCTATCAAGTCGCGCACGTCTATCTCGCCGTCATAATTAAGGTCGCCCGCCGTGTAAGGGGGAACCTTTTTCTGCAACGCAAAATTCTGCGCGAGCGCGGTTGCGTCCGCCACGCCGAGATTTTTTAGTTTTTCGTCGGTGTTTAAAAAGTTGTCATAGTCGTCGGTGTCAACAAAGGCGTGCTCGACGATTAAGCACAGCACACCGTATCTTCTGGCGGCGTTCATAACGGTGTAATAATCCGCAAGGCTTCCGTCGGGATAGCGTTCGTTGTCGGTGCAGTCCCTGATTTTTTTGCCCCTGTTTCTTAATCCGAGCGCCGAGAGCTGATTTAAAATAAGGTCGGCTATGTAACCGCCCCAGCTGTTAAATTCCTGATAATATGTACTTGCGTTAGGATACCATACCTCGGCGCCCCTGCCGCCGCCTGCGTTGCAATGCAGGCTTACCAAAATGTCGGAATGATAGTTGCTTGCAATCTCCGCCCTCTTGCGCAGGCTGGCGCTTTTCGTGCCGAGACTCGTATCGGTGTTGTCATACCTTGTCATATAAACCGTAACGTTATCGTAGGTTTCAAGCTCTTCCTTGCAGTATTGAGCGATTTTAAGGTTTAAATCTCTTTCGCACATAGGATTATTTGTTCCCGAACCGGGGTCCTCGCCGCCGTGGCCCGGGTCGAGGGTGATTATAATGCGTCGGTCCGCCGCCTGAACCTGCGATACAACCGAAACAACACAGCCGATAATAAGCATTACCGCCGTAATAAATACCGAAATTCTCTTTGCGTTCACGTATGTCCACCTCGCATAGAAATTTATACCGACATAATTATACTACAATCTATCACCCGAATAAAGTTTCAAAATATTACAAGTGATGAGACAAAAATGACAAAAAAGTACCGCTTGCCTATACTTATACAACACACGGAAATTAAAAAAGGTGACAATTTAGTGCGGCAGGTTCTGATTTATTAGCGCTTTCCTAATAAATAATAATATTCTGCAAATAATATATGCAATCAGATTGTATGAAACGGGGATAAAAATGGATTATTTAACTATTGTTTTAACTTCTCTTTTTTCGCTGGCGGCGCTGTTTGTGCTGACAAAGCTGGTCGGCAACAAGCAGATGTCGGAAATAACGATGTTCGACTATATAAACAGCATAACGATAGGCTCGATAGCCGCCGAAATGGCAACCGAGCTTGAAAAACCCCTGCGCCCGCTGACGGCTATGGTGGTGTATGCCGTCGCTTCCTATTTCATCTCAATAGCCACCTCAAAATCGCTTAAAGTAAGGCGCGTTATATTCGGAAAATCAATAATTCTTATGCGCAACGGCAAGATATTCCGCAAAAACCTGAAAAAAGGACATCTCGACCTTAACGAGTTTCTTGTTCAGTGCCGCTCAAACGGATATTTCGATATATCGGCAATAAACACCGCCGTCTTAGAGCCGAGCGGAAAAATCAGCTTTATGCCCTTCCCGAGCAAGCGACCCGTCACGGCGGAGGACCTTAAAACCGTGCCCGTGAACGACGATATATTTTTCAACGTCATTATGGACGGCAAGGTGCTTGAAGAAAACCTGAAAAGCACGGGCAAGGATATAAATTGGCTGCGAAACGAGCTTAAAACGCAGGGCGTAAAAAGCCCGAAAGAGGTGTTTTTGGGCGTGCTTGATATGTCGGGAACGCTCAACATATTCAAAAATAACGACGAGCTTGAAAAGAACGACTATTTTGAATAAAAAAACACCGCGGTATTTCATAACGGCTGTCGGGGTTACGATTGCACAAACTACCTTTTAATGCAACTACGGCTTTGCTCTGATTAAAGAGCAAAGCCGTAGTTGTTAAAGCATATATAAGAAATACGATAGATTACAAATTGTTATTATTTTATTCGGTGTTTGCCGTATCCTCTATATCTTCAAACTCAAATTCTTCTTCGATAATATCGTAAGCCACCAAAAGTCCCATATTTTTCTTATCTCCAACAGCCTCTAAACAATATCCGTATGTTGCGGTTGCTACTCCATCGTGACCCACGGTAAAATAGTTCCTCATCACGCCAGCATAATGAAGTGGTTGAGTTTGTTGACCAACCGCTTCAATACTTAATCGTTCGGCTCTTTCGTGTGTCCAAAATCCGCCTGTTTCCCCATAAAAAGCAATAATTTCTTTTGTGACTTCCTCTGGCAAATCATCTGTTTCAAAAGACGGCAATCTGGCATTTTTACAGCCTTTAAGTTCTTTTTCGTATGCTTCCTTGTTGCATTTTTCAAAACTCCCGTAAAAATCGTACGGAACTAATATTTCGTTTTCGCCTACCACATAAGCAACTGTTTCGCCGACAGTAATTTTATTTCCAATAGGACCTAAGTTTATATCTTGAACCTGCTTTTTAATAAATTTTTCTCTATTATTAAAAATCAGAGCTATAAGCACGATTAACACAATTGCAAAAACATTGATTATGAGCAGCAAGTTAGATTTTGTAATTTCCTTTTTTTCGTTGAAAAAAGGATTGTTAATATTATAATTTTTTGACATTCCAGTGTTTCCTCCCCAAAATAGCGATTGTTTGTTTCTGTTTTTATAAACCGAAAAGTTAATGCACACCGCAAAATTTTTTATTTGATTTGAGGGAGTATAATCGTTTGTCCAACCGTTAAAATATTGGGGCTTTCAATACCGTTTATTGAAATTATGATATTTTTGTCAGATGAATAATTTATACCGTATTTTTCACATATAGTTTCAAGAGTTTCTCCTGCGTTTACAGTATGTACGATATACGTTATATCATTTTTATCAAAATTTTCTATTTGTTTTTCTAAGACTTCAATTTTTTCAGTTTGATACTTTATCGTATCAACTAATTTTTCATTATTTTTTTCGATAGTATCTGTTCTGGTTTTAATATTACTGCATAAGACAGTGGTTATAATACTTAATCCAACAATAACTGCAAACAAGCCCAATGCATAGCACTTTAATTTTTTAAATTCTTCGTAAATAAGATTGCTTAGTGATATTTTAAGGGAATTTACCTCGGCTAAATATATTTGAGTGGACTCGCCGAGGGTCTTTTTATCGTTTTTTACGGATTTCGTTTTAAATTTTTTCTCAGAATTTTCAACTTTCACGTCACTATCCGTTTTTACGTAGCTCTCTTTTCCGCAGTGACGGCAAATATATGAATCTGCCATTTCTCCGCAATTCATACACTGCCATCTATGAGTTTTGATGTTTTCCATATTTTATCACCTTAATCTATTCTTATCCACATAGTCGGTCTGACACCGACATAGCCGTCAACATAGTATCCCTCGGTATTAACAGAACCGGCGCCATATACACCGGAAGCACCCATTTTCTCATCTCCCGGTGATCGCAGCCACCAAGCAATATTAAGGTTTACATATCTGGGTATTACTATATCATACTTGTTTGCTTCTTCGACGCTTAACAAAAATACTTTGTCTACCGTTGGATTTCCGCCCGTTGTACCATATTGCGGATTGTCAAGATTCAAATTGGTTACTTCGACAATTCTTTCTCTGTCGCTCTCTGAAAAGCTGTTATAAAATTCATTGTTTAAGTATTGGCGGAGAGAACAGTTTTCCCACGTTGTTTCTTCAAGGGCTCTGTTATATTGCATATTGCAAATTATATATTCGGTAATTATTAATGCAGTATTATCTTTAATATCTAAAATCTTACAATTGTTATTTCCGAACTTTATAATGTCTCCTACCTTAAATTCATTCTTATTGGTGGAACTTGAAGCCCCATATTTGCTATTTGTTTGAGTATTCGTGGTTGTGTTGCTTGATGAATAGTCGTCATATCTATAATTGCTTTGAGTATAGGCATTGTTGTTTTCCGAATAGGAATATGAAGATTTGCTGCTTGAACTAGATGTATCATCACCGAGGTTCGCATAATAATCCATATCAATTTCCCCTATATATTCGCTGCCGTTTTTGTCCCTTAACCAAATCTCTCCCTCTCTCAACTCGCGAGATGTTTCGTAATTTCCGTTGTTCTCCTTGCCCTCTTTGTCCTCCGAACTGTCCGTGGTTTTTGATACAAGTGCAAACGTTAGAACAACTAACAAACCAACTAGTAAAATAACTAATAAAGTGCTGCCTACGATTATAAATAAAGGCTCGCTTTTTGAGTATCTGTTTAACTTTGGAGGAACAAATTCGTTTTTGCTCTCAGGCAACGGCGGCAATTCAAATTCCCCGTTTTTGTTTTCGTCTGTCATTGAAAATAGCCTCCGAAGTTTAACATATTAAAAATCATTAATACAATACCTATTGCGCCAATGACTAATGCGGATAAACCAAATCCCCGAGCCTTGTTTTTAAATTTCGCAACTGGCTTAAACACTTCATTGTTTTCGCTTGAATTTGACGCAACTGCAATAATTCCGAAAATAAATCCGAGCACGCTGAATATAATAGGAAGTATAAAAAGACCTACGAGCGAAAAAACAAAACCTGTTATCGCCAAGCCGAGACAACGTTCTTGCGGTGTGTTCGTTGCCGCTATATGCTCGTAATTTTCGTTGTAACCGCCTGTTTTACTATATAAATTTGAATTGCTAAATTGATCTGTTGTGTTGCCGTTTGAATATATCCTCCAAATTTCAGTATTTTTTAATTCGGTCCAATTTTTGATTTTTTCATTGACAACGAGTGTGTTAGGAAATACTTCATGATTCCTAATTTTATATATCAAAACATTCTCAGGTATTTTTCTTGCCTCATTACTAATTGCAATGTACCAATCCATTTTAACAATATCTCCTTTATAATATCAATAATAACTGTTTTCGCTAACAACTTCTAACTCTCTAAAAAAATGTTCGCTGAAAAACAGGGGTTCAAACATCCAATTTACCACCAAAATATAATATACAATTTCAAAACAAATTAATATAATTGTAATTATGGCTAATTTTCGCCCGTTTAGGTATTTCCAAGTGTTAATGCTATAATCGGGGTAGCGTTCATAATCGTCAACACTGCAAAACCATATTATTATTAATGCGATTGCAGATAATGCGAGTATTATAGCAGTTACATACCAAAATTTATATGTAGCTATAACCACTCCGCTAAGTTCATATTGTTTCGCTCGACTTATAAACATAACTATAAAAAAGTCCGCAAGTGCGAAAAGGAACGAAGTGATTACCAAACCATTTCCTACGCTTTTATGTCCGCCTTTTGACTCCTCTTGTTTTGTTCTGCTTTCAAGAACTTTAACCCTGTTTTTGTAAATCTCCAAATTTTCTAATTTTGTCCATTCTTGCATATTTTCATTTATAACTAATGTTTGAGGGGAAATTTCATTGTTTTCGATTTTATAGATAAGGACTTCTTCGTTTAATTTTTGTATATCCCCGTCTTTTGAACAAATAAACCACTCCATTTTATAACCTCCTATAATTTCTGTTAATTACAAGGCAAAGAATCTAAGTTTGTTATTATTATCATCTTTGTTTTCAAATTCTGAATGAACCAATCCTTTTCTTTTGATTGCAACAAATTCATCACACGATTTTTTCTCAATCCATAGTTCCGAATCTTTTGCAAGTATATCTGTACCGTGGAATTTTTTGTCGACACAGAGTGCCTTTGCTAACTTGCAGGGACCGTCATAGTAATCATCGTTATAAATACCCGAACGCACAAGAACGTTATCAGGTTTCCCTTTTTCTCCGCAAACCAACAAAATCATTCCGCCGTAAACGCAACATATTCCGCCTCTTTCAAATAAAGGAGAGTTGGCTATTGTTTTTTGCTTTTTCCCATGGTTTCCTTCATAGCCATACCCATAACAGGTGCTGTCGTCAGATGGATATGCTTCTGTCTCCATAATTATCATCTTACGTATTTCACCGTTAGGCATTTTTCTGCACAAAAGGCTCCCAAGAAGTTTTTGTGCGACTTGATCTGCTGATTGAATAAAGAATTCTAAATCTTTTTCAGTATAACGCATGTTTATAATTCCTCCTATAAAAAGTCAAGTAGTTTTCACTAACTTGCTGTATTTTTTGATAACCTGTATGGTTATCCGTTGAGGGCA
>CAKSIG010000011.1 GCA_934463035.1 uncultured Eubacteriales bacterium
TCATTCACTACCGCCTCACCCTTCGGTTTATTCGCCCGCGGGCTCATACCCCTCGGTCGGGAACAGCAAAAATAAAAAAGCCACTCTTAAAAAGAATGGCTTTTTGGTTGCGGAGGCTGGATTTGAACCAACGACCTTCGGGTTATGAGCCCGACGAGCTACCAGGCTGCTCCACTCCGCGATATTTAAGGCACCGTTTTTTCGGTGCCTTATTATTATACACTAAAACAGAGTTATTTGCAAGTGTTTTTTTAAAAAAATCAAAAACTATTTGTATGTGTTACAATGATGTGTGACAAAAAGTAAAAAATAGAAGTAGCGAATAGAGCGAACCTGTGTTAAGGTAGAGTTGCCTAGACAAAACCGAAAGACAGGTGACCCTATTCGCTATGAATAAAATAACACAAGACATGCGGTTTAAGCAAGCAGTAATTGAATATTCCTTTAAACATGGAGTAACAAATGCGGCTATTCGCTACAAAACCAGCCGACAAAATATCTACCGATGGCGGAAAAAGTATGACGGAACAGTTCGTTCTCTGGCAAACGGCTCACATCGTCCCCACAGCCACCCGAAGCAGCATACAGAGGAAGAAATTTCGTTAGTGAAAAATATGCGCCGCCGAAACCCGCATGCGGGTTTGGTTGTGCTTTGGGTGAAATTGCGCCAACGAGGCTATACACGCTCCATTTCGGGACTGTACAAGCTGTTACTCCGAATCGACGGCAAGCCGGTTAAACTGCCTAATCCGAAATATATACCCAAGCCATACAAACAGATGCAATATCCCGGTCAACGCGTTCAGATTGATGTGAAGTTTGTTCCGAGCGCTTGTCTGGTGGGAGATGCAGCAGAAGAAAAGTTCTATCAATACACCTTCATCGATGAGTATAGCCGTTTTCGCTATTTAGAGGCTTTCAAAGAACACAGCACTTACTCCTCAACACAGTTTCTCCTGCATGTCATAGAGAAGTTTCCTTATGCGATTGAATGCGTGCAAACCGACAATGGCTTTGAGTTTACCAACGAAATGGGAAACAGTCGAAAGAAACCGTTGACCATGTTTGAAAAGACACTGGCTCAGCTAAATATACGGTACAAGAAAATTCGGGCATTCACGCCGAGACATAACGGCAAAGTCGAACGCAGTCACCGCAAGGACAACGAGTACTTTTATGCTACCCACAAGTTTTACTCATTCGAGGATTTTCAAAAACAGTTAGCCGTTCATCAGCGCAGCTATAACAATTTCCCTATGCGTCCTCTTAACTGGCACTCGCCTAAACAGGTCTTATTTACTTTCCTAAATCTGTAACACATCATTGACAAACCTACATTTTTTAAAAAAATCAAAAACTATTCTGCTGTATCTCTCATAGCGTTCAGCTTGTCGATACATTCTGAGCATACTGTGTAACCGTTATACTCAACGCTGTCGGTTAAAGAGTCGCAAAAAATGCAGGTAGGTCTGTATTTTTTTAGAATGACCTCATCGCCGTCCATATAAATTTCAAAGCTGTCAATGTCATTCTCAACCTGTAACTGCTTCCGTATTTCTTTCGGTATTACCACACGTCCCATTTTGTCAACTGCCCTTACCATACCGGTTGATTTCATACAAATCTACCTCCTTATTGATTTTGATGTTAAATAGGGCTTTGCTGGAATTATTATAATAAAAACGTTAAAAAAAGTAAATATTTGTAAATTAAATGCGTAAAAAATCACACAAAGATAGTTAAAAATCAATCAATTTGCCAATTAATGGGAGTTAAACCTGCTTCTGCAAGCAATTTATTTGTCTTGGAAAAGTGTCGGCAACCGATAAAACCGCGGCTCGCTGATAGGGGGCTTGGGTGTACCGTTATAAGTTTTTTATGTATGGGATTTGTGATAAGCCTGCCTTTTTGCTCGGCGTTTGCTCCCCACAAAAGGAATACAACAGGGGTCTGCTTGTTGTTGAGTTCGGATATGACCCTGTCGGTAAATATCTCCCATCCCTTACCTTTGTGGCTGTTGGGACAGCCTTCACGCACGGTAAGCACGGTGTTTAGCAGAAGTATACCCTGCTTTGCCCAAGTGGTAAGCTCGCCGTGAGGCGGTATTATAAACCCGACGTCGTCGTGCAGCTCTTTATAGATGTTCCGCAGTGACGGCGGAACGGCAACGCCTTTTTTTACCGAAAAGCAAAGACCGTGCGCTTGACCTGCGCCGTGATAAGGGTCCTGACCGATTATAACGACCTTGGTATCTGCGAAAGACGTGTATTTAAGCGCGTTAAAAATATCATACATATTCGGGTATATGCGCTTTGAGGAGTATTCCGACTTTAAAAAATCGTGTAGTTGGCGGTAATAAGGCTTTTGCCATTCGTCGGCGAGAATCGTATCCCAATCATTCCCTAAATCAACCATAATATCCCCCGTTTATTTCACAAGCCGCGCCCACAGCAGCGTGGCGATTTGAAGCGGTATACCCGCCAGCATAAGCACCCATATATTAAACTGCATAAATTGTATGCAAAAGCACAGGAGTATCGACCAAAACAACAGAGAAACGAAGACAAATGTAAGCATTTTTTTGCCCCATATTGCGTTGAAAACTATTGATACTATAAAGGAGGCGGGCAGCGCCCAACAATAGAATATCCAAAAGCTCTTTCCGCCGAAAATACTGAAAGCTATGTAGAATACCGTTGCCGTAAGCCAGACGACAAGGACCGAAAGCAATGAAATTATAAAATGCTTACGGCCTGATTGTTTGTCGTTAATTTTAGGAGCTTTCTTGTGATCTTCACCTACAAGATAATCAAGACTTACGCCGTACAGCTTGCTGATCTTATACAAAACCTCGATTCCGGGCAGGGACTCACCCTGCTCCCATTTTGACACCGCCTTATCGGAATAATTGAGTTTTTCAGCAAGTTCAAGCTGTGTAAGTTTGTTTTTTTTGCGTAGTTCCGCAAGATTTTTTGCAACAACAAAATTCAAATTATCCATATTTGAATTATAGCATACAAAATGCAAATAGTCAATTCGGACTTGCAGTAATAAAGGCAATTCTATTGCGGGTGGAGAATTTCCGAACTGCTCTACCGCAATATTTTTTTAATTATAGCCGTGAAATTTTTTATAGATTGTAAACCTGATGCGGCGGTACTATAATTTCCCTTGTGATGTAAGAAAGGGGGCGGTCAAGATAAAAAAGGAAATGTTTTATTCTGATGAAAGCAACGACGATTTTGCAGGGGTCAAACGCGAAACAATTTCGGTCGGTTCGGATTTTAGGTACCGTACCGATAATCCCTTTTGGCATCTTGCCGAGTTCTTTGTTTACAACGTAATAATGCGTCCGTTTGCGGCGGCTTACTGTCTTTTTAAGTTCGGCATACGTTTTAAGGGCGCGGAAAAATTAAGACCATTCAAAAAGCGCGGATATTTTCTTTACGGAAATCACACACAAATTCCGGGCGACGCTTTTATTGCAAATATGCTTACATTCCCTCAAAAACCTTATTTTATCGTCCACCCCGATAACGTATCCCTTAAAGGGACAAAGAACATAATGCAAATGTTAGGGGCGGTTCCGCTTCCTAACGAAGCGTCGGGATACAGGGGATTTTTGTCCGCTGTTAAATATTACTGCGATAACGGAAATGCTGTCGTGATTTATCCCGAAGCGCATATCTGGCCTTACTATACGGGAATAAGACCGTTTAAAAACGGGTCGTTTAAATATCCCGTAAAATTCGGAGTTCCGCTTTTCGGGTTTACGGTTACATATCAAAAGCGAAGATATAGGAAAACACCGAAAATAACGGTCTTTGTTGACGGTCCCTTTTATCCCGATGAAAAACTAAGTCCGAAAGAAAACGAAAGGCTTTTAGAACAGGCGGTGCGCGGCGCTATGCTCAGCCACCGCGGTGAAAACACCTGTGAATTTATTAAGTATACGAAGGCTGATAGAAATGAACCTGCTGTATTGCTCGAACAGTAACGGATTTGACGGAATAATGATAAGTCTGCTGTCCGTAACAAATCACACCGAGGAAAATATAAACGTTATTATACTTACTATGGATCTAAGCGAACGGGATCCGTCGCATACGCCTATAACGGACGGGCAGAAAAGAACCCTCCAAAGTATTTTAAGCGATAAGAAAAACGGCGGCACGGTTTCGGTGATAGATTGCACCGAGCTTTTCAAAAATAACGTTGAAAAGGACAATCCGAATATGGAGTCGTTTTATACGCCTTACTGTATGCTGAGGCTCGTAGCCGATCTTGTTCCCGATATGCCCGATAAGGTTTTGTATCTCGACACCGACACGGTGGCGTTTAAAAATATATCGGAGCTGTATAACACGGATATGACCGATTATGAACTCGGCGCCGTTGAAGATTACCTCGGACGGTGGTTTAAGCACATAGGATACATAAATTCGGGCGTTTTATTGATGAACGTTAAAAAAATACGTGAAACGGGACTGTTTGAGCGAACAAGACAGCGTTGCAAAAGCCGAAAAAGCTGGTTCCCCGATCAGGACGCAATTAATGCAGAAATGCGTTATGTGCTTATGCTGCCCGAGCGGTACAATTCGCAGCGGTGGCTTAAAAGCAACACGGTAATAAGGCATTTTTGCAAGTCTATAAGGTGGTTCCCGTTTTACCATACGGTGAATGTTAAACCATGGCAAATAAATGAAGTGCACAGTGTTCTGAAAATAACAGCGCTTGACGGTGTTTTTGCGGAGTACCAAGGCTATAAGAAAGGAATGTATTGATTTGGAAAAATTATTTTCTTTAACACAGTTTTTAATTCTCTTTGTAACGGTCGCTTTTGCAGTATTGTATATGCCGCGGCTAAGGTGCTGGTTACAGCCGCTTAAAAAACAGAAACGGATATATTCTAAAAAAAAGAACAGGCTTGCGATTATAATTCCTGCAAGGAATGAAAGCAAGGCTATTGCTCCGCTTTTTGCAAGCATAGAAAAACAAACGTATCCACGTGAATATTTTGATTTTTTTGTGCCTGTAAAAGAGCCCGACGACCCGACCGTTAAAATGACCGAAAAGGCGGGAGGCACGGCACACGTAATACCCGAACAAAAATGCAAGGGCGACGCGCTTGATATATCAATAAGGCGAATACTGAAAGAAACTCCCGATAAATATGACGCTTTTATAGTGGTTGACGCCGACTGCGTGCTTGACGAACGCTTTTTAGAGGAAATGAACAACTCGCTCGCAAGCGGAGCAAAAGTGGTCTGCGCTAAAAAGATCGTTAAAAACTATTTAAGCGAATCCGACAACGCAAACTCTGTATGGAGCGCATGCAACGGGCTTATATGGTCTATGATAGACGATCTCGGAAACAGGTATAAATCCGATCACGGCATAACGATTATGACAATAGGCACAGGACTTATGCTGAAAGCCGATTTTATAAAGGAACTCGGCGGTTGGTCCTACCGTGAAACGCTCACCGAGGACATAGAGCTTATGTACGACTGTATGTACCGCGATGTCAAAACGTTTTATTATTCGCCTGCGGTCATATATGTTGAGGAGTCAACCAGCTTAAATGTTACAAACAAGCGCCGAACAAGATGGCTTACGGGGGTTGTCGACAGCAAGCGGATATACGGTTCGAGAATAAGATCGAAGCTCAATTCCCCTAAGGGAGCGGTCAATTATTACTATACTACCGCGCTGTCGCGCGTTTATTGGTTTATCGGTTTTCTTTCAGCGGTTTTCTGTGTTAATTTGCCGCTTTCAGCGCTTATGCTTGTCTGCGGAAATCACCTTTGGAAAACGGCTTTTGCGCTTGCCGCCGAGTGTTTTCTCACGGTATACGCCGCATTTTTCATTCTCTCGCTTGCCTGCCTTATAACCGATCGGAAAAATATAAAACTCAGTTTCGGCAAAAAGGTTTTGGTTCTGCTTGTTCACCCTATGTTCTATATGGGTTATATCCCGATAATAGCAAGGGCGTTGTTCTGCCGTTCAAACAAAGGCTGGGAAGTAATAGACAGAATGGATTTTGCCGATATGGAGGGTGACGCAAATGAACAGGAAACAGGTAGTAAAGGAAATATCGCGCTGTGAGAAAAACCATGAATTTGATAAACACGTTGACCCTGTCAACTATGACATTGTTATAAAGGTTGATAAGGACTACCATTATTATAAAAAAGGTTTTGAACGGGTAAAATACGCGCTTGAAAACATTTTTATTGTAAAGCCGTATACCTGTTGGATAAACAGGTGCAAATGCCATACCAAGGTTATAGGCAAGGAGAATTTAAAGGGAGTAGGCGCCGCTGTGCTGACCTGCAACCACGTTTATATGTTTGACTGCCTTGTGGTAAAGGGAGCGGTTGGCGAGGATCTTTTTATAACCGCCGCCCCGTTTAACAACCAAAAAGGATTTCTCGGCGAAATGATGCGTGCGGGCGGTATGATGCCGATGAGCGATGACAAAAGCGGTATGAAAAGTTTTATAAGCGCCGTCAACCGCAGACTTTGTGACGGCAAAAAGGTTTTGTTTTATCCCGAGCAGGCAATGTGGTGGATGTACCGTAAACCGCGCCCGTTAAAGGACGGCGCATTCCACTTTGCCGTTAAAAACAACGTTCCTCTGATACCGTGTTTTATAACCTTTACGGGCAACGGGACTTATGACGGCGAAGGAATAGAAAACAACGATTTTACGCTTAATATAGGTAAGCCTATCTACGCCCCTGAAAATCTTTCTTCAAAGGAAAAAGCGGCATATCTTAAAGATAAGAATTTTGAGGAATGGAAGAAAACATACGAAAACTTTTACGGCAAAGAACTGTCTTATGACTGATATTATCCGTTAATTTGCTTGTATTCCGCAACGGCGTCGGCTATATCGGCAAAAATTTCGGCACAGGTTTTTGATTGCTTTGATATGTCTTCCGAAAATACCGCAACCGTATATCGGGGGTTTTCAGCGGGAAAGTATCCGCAAAACCAACCCTCGCAAATTTCGGTTCCGTTCTCGGCGTAATGCCCCGTTTGCGCGGTGGCTGTTTTTCCTGCCGCGGTTACGGTTTCCGGCATAGCGGCGGTTCCCGTTCCTTCGGTCGTGACATTAAGCAGACATTCGCGCAATGTTTTTGCCGTATCTGGCGACATAACTCTCGTCTGTTTCCCCGCGTCATAAGGCGTAAACGTTCCTTCGGCAACGGTGCCTTCAATAATTGACGGGCGGCGGTACGTTCCGTCCGACGCTGCCGCGCAGTAGAGAGTAAGTATTGAAACAGGGGAGAGCAATAACCGCCCCTGACCTATACTTAGGTTTGCAAGATTGGCGGGATTTTCAAGTGCGTCAAGCGTAGGCAGGGTGGGAGAATCGGTATAAATTCCCTGACACAGCTTTTGCTTGCCCGAAAAACCAAGGGAAGACGCCATATTGTAAATTGCCTTTGCGCCCGTTAAGGCGGAAAAATTATAAAAGAATGTGTTGCAGGAATATGCTACCGCACTTTCGAGGTTCATATCCCCGTGACCGCTTCTTTTGTGGCAGTTAAACATTCGGTCAACTATTTGGCAGCTGCCCGTGCAGGTATAGCAGAAGCCGCCGTGACCCGATTCTATTCCTGCCGCCGCAACGCAGGGCTTAAAGACCGAACCTACATTGTAGGCGGACAACGCTCGGTTAAGCAATGGAGAATTGTCGGCTTTTAAATAGTTGTAAACGGCGGTGCAGTCGAAATCAGGTCGGCTTACCATAGCTCTTATTTTGCCGCTTTCGGGCTCGCATATCACCACAGCGCCTTTTTCCAATGAATTTGCCGCGTTTTCCGCTATGTTTTGAATGTTAATATCAATAGTGCTTACAACTCCCGCCGCTACCGCCGAGGAGTTGTTTTGAATTTCGGGTTCTATTCCGTCTATAATTTCACCGGAACCGTCAAGGGTGTAAACAAACGCTGCTTCGTCTTGACAGTACAGTATATCGTCATAAGCGGCTTCAAGACCCGTTACGCCGTGGCCGTCGCTGTCGGTATATCCTATTATGTGTACGGCGGGCATATCGGCAGAATTGTGGCGGTAAACGGTGGTATAGCTTATTCCGTCGTAATCTGTTTTTTCTTCTGTCTTGAATGTTATCGGCTTGCCCGATTTTAGCCTATCAAGTGCGTCCTCGCGTTCCTCGCCTGAGAGTAAATGGCATATACCCGAAACGCCCCGCGGCGTCGGCGCGGCGGCGGCAATGAGCTCCGCCTTGTTATTTGTGATCGGTATGCGGTTGCAATCGTATATGGTGCCGCGAATGTTACCTGCTTTCAGTTTATAACTTGTTTGGCTTTTCTGCACGGCGGCGTAGCTCCCCGTCGCGGTCACCGCGACCCTGAGTATACAGGAAAACAACAGAGCCATTATGACAAAAAAACAGTATGCCGTTCTTCTTGCAAACATTTTTCCGAATAAATCGCCGTTCAAAAAGCAACACCTCACGGATTAGTATTACCGTGAGGTGCTTTTTTATCGGTTTTCTATTGAAATATAATCTCTGCGCGGCTGAACCGCCATATATGCTGGACGTATAATCTTGCCTGCGTTGATAAGTTCCTCAATTCTGTGAGCGCTCCAACCCGATATACGGGCTATCGCAAATATCGGCGTATAAAGCTCGTGCGGCAGATCAAGCATATCGTAAACAAATCCGCTGTAAAAGTCAACGTTGGCGCTGACGCCCTTATACATTTTGCGCTCCTCGGCTATTATCTGCGGAGCTATGCGCTCAACCTTTGAATACAGACCGTATTCTTTTTGCAGTCCCTTTTCGTCCGAAAGGCTCTTGACGAACGAGCGGAATATGGTTGCACGCGGGTCGGATACTGAATAAACGGCGTGACCGATACCGTAAATAAGTCCCGTGCGGTCAAACGCTTCTTTGTGGAGTATTTTTAAGAGGTATTCGGTTATTTCCTCCTCGTCCTCCCAATCCTTAACGTTTTGCTTTATATCGTCAAACATACTGCAAACCTTTATGTTTGCACCGCCGTGCTTCGGACCTTTAAGCGAACCGAGAGCCGCGGCTATCGCCGAATATGTGTCGGTGCCCGACGACGATACAACATGGGTCGTAAAGGTGGAGTTGTTTCCTCCGCCGTGCTCCGCGTGAAGTACCAGCGCAAGATCGAGAATACGCGCTTCAAGCGGTGTATATTTACTGTCAATACGCAGCATGTGAAGTATATTTTCCGCTGTCGACAAATTCGGATCAGGCTCGTGAATAAAGAAACAACTGCTGTTTTTAATGTAATAGTCGTAGGCGCGGTATCCGTAAATAGAAAGCAGCGGGAATGTGGAAATAAGCTGCAAGCATTGCCTTAACACATTCGGTATGCTTGTGTCGTTAGGATTTTTGTCATACGAATAGAGCGTCAGCACACTCCTTGCAAGCGAATTCATCATATCGCTTGACGGCGCTTTCATTATTATATCACGCACAAACGAGTGGGGCAGCGAACGGTAGTCCGCAATAATGCCTTTAAATTCTTTAAGTTGTTCCTTCGTCGGCAGATTGCCGAAAAGCAGGAGATAGGTTACCTCCTCAAAACCGAATCGGTTATCCTTTATAAATCCCGAAACAAGGTCCTCAACATCGTATCCGCGGTAGTACAGCTTGCCCGGGCAGGGAATATCCTCGCCGTTTACGCTTTTCTTTGAAACTATCTCCGAAATTTCGGTAAGTCCCGTAAGAACGCCTTTGCCGTTGAGGTCGCGCAGACCTCTGTTTACCTTGTTTTCAATATATAACTGCGGCTCTATTTTACAGTCGCTCATACACAGTTCAGAAAGTTTTTTAATTTCGGGTGTTATTTCCGAATAATTTCTCTCGCTCAAATTAAAGCCTTCCTTTCTTAAATATTGTTTCTATTTTAGCATTTTTTTCTTTTTATTTCTTTAACTGCCTGTTAATTTTTAGCATTTTTATTTGCTTAACTTAAACTGCCGCAGATATTGCTTTTGTCCGTCTGTAAGACGTCGGCTCTCGCACGCTTTTTGTATGGTTTTATTGTGCGTCCATAAATCAAGTTTATATTGTTCGATAATTAAAACGGTATCGCCGTACTGTTTTGCAAGCGCGGTCGCAAAATACCACGCGCGCATCATATTTATGTAGTATTCTTCGCTGTGTATATTCAATACAAGGGTCAGATATTTTTTGTCAAACCTATCGTCCAAATAGTGCTTCATAAGCATATTTATTCCGAAACGTACCTCGTATGTATATTCGCTTTTAAGCCAATCAGGTATCTTTTTAATAAGTTTTTCGCTTTCTCTCTTAAAAATGCTCGGCGAAAACGTGTCGCAGGTGGACCAATTATCCACATACGGTAAAAAAATGTCAAGCTCGCGTATTAAAAGGTCAAAATCCTTTACCTGTTCCAAAATAAGCGCGTGGAGCGTGTTTTCCTCAAAATAAACGTGGGGCAGATCGCGCAGAAAATCGCCGCAGTCTTTAAAATCAAGCTCTTTTGCATATTTCCTCAGTACAGGCATACGTATGCCTATTACTCTGTTTTCGGGTACGGTAGGTATCAGTTTTTGATTAAACGCTTTATATTCGGCGTCCTGCAATGACAGAAGTTTACACCTTATTTCGTCCTTCATACAATTTACTCCTTGTAAAAATGGGTTATATAAATTATAATTTATACATAAAGAAAGGATGATAAAAATGAAAAAGTTTTTTAACGATTTTAAAGCCTTTGCTTTAAAGGGAAATGTAATGGATATGGCAATAGGTATTATAATCGGCGGTGCGTTCAGCAAAATTGTGTCTTCGCTTGTAAACGATATTATAACACCGATAATCAGTATTCTCACAGGCAAGGTAATGCTTTCCGATTTAAAGTGGGTGATACAGCCTGCGGTATACGACGCGGCAGGGAAGGTGGTCACACCCGAAACCGCACTTACATACGGAACATTTATACAGACTGTTATTGATTTCTTTATAATCGCTCTTTCAATATTCCTTATGATACGCATTATAACCAAAACGCGCGAACGTTTTGAAAATATGAAAGGCAAGGAAGAAAACGCGGAGCCCGAAGTTCCCGCCGTTACCGAACTTTCGGTACTTCAAGATATTAAGGCGTTGCTCGAAAAAGAAGAAAAGTAAAAAAATGCCGTCTTGGAAAAGTCCAAGGCGGCAAATTCTTAAAAATCAGTCATTAACGTAAGGGAGCAGAGCAACCTGACGGGCGCGCTTGATAGCGGTTGTCAGTTCGCGCTGGTGCTTGGCACAAGTGCCTGTCGCACGGCGCGGTAAAATCTTCGCACGCTCAGAAACAAACTTACGAAGACGGGCTACATCCTTATAATCAATGGTTTCAACGCGGTCAACGCAGAAGTGGCAAACTTTCTTATGCATCTTTCTGCGAGCCGGTCTTTCATTTCTTTCCTTTTCCACGAAAAGCCCCTCCTATATTAGAATTATAATCGTTTAGATCAGAACGGCAGATCGTCGTCCGAAGCATCGCCGAGGTCGGTAAAATCATTCGCGCCTGCGTTGCTGAAAGAAACCGCATTGTCGCTATCCTGAGCGGGAGCGGCATCGCGCTTAGACTCAACAAACTGAACGTTGTTTGCTACTACCTCAAATGCTGTGCGGTTGTTGCCGTTTTTATCGGTATATTTGCGGGTCTGTATAGAACCCTCAATTCCGATCATACTGCCTTTTTTGAAATACCTTGTGACGAATTCCGCGGTCTGACGCCAAGCAACAATGTTGATGAAATCAGCCTGAGATTCTTCACCTGCGCGGTAACGGCGGTTGACGGCAATGGAGAACGTTGTCACCGAATAGCCGTTCGGTGTTGTTTTAAGCTCCGGATCGGCAGTAAGACGTCCGGTTAAAACTACCAAATTAAACATTTTTTATACCTCCGTTACTTTTTGATGACCATTACGCGGAGTATACCGTCGGTAATCTTCGCAATACGTTCAAGCTCAGCGGGGAAACTCGGTTCGCTTGCAAATGTGAAGAATACGTAGTAACCCTCTGTCTCGTCTGCAATCTCATAAGCAAGACGGCGTTTACCCCAATCGTCAACGTTTTCAACGGTACCGTTCTTTGCTATAAGGTCATTAAATTTTTCCTTTAAAGCGGTAACAGCCTCGTCACCGTTCTTTACGGAAAAAATAAGAGCAGCCTCATACTTGTTTGTCATTCTCGTTGCACCTCCTTCTGGACTTTTGGTCCCGCTTCACAGAGCGGAACAAGGAGCTAAAAGGCATATCGTCCCATTTAGCACATCAATTATATCAGCACTTTTACCGCTTGTCAACAATTTTATTGCTTTTAGCCGCTTTATATATTATAATGTACGCGGTAACAATATAAACGGAGGTATTAATTATGCTTCTTGCTGTTGATATAGGAAATACAAACGTAACCCTCGGCGCGTACTGTGACGATGTTCTTTCGTTTACTGCGCGGCTTGATACCGACCCTCTCCGCACAGGGGATCAGTATGCGGTGGAAATAAAGGAAATTTTGGGACTTTACGGACTTAATTTTTCCGATATTGAGGATTGTATCATTTCGTCTGTCGTACCGTCGGTATCCACGGCGGTAAGCGAGGCGGTTTCAAGACTTTGCCATATAGTTCCGCTTACCGTGGGACCGGGTGTGAAAACGGGGCTTAATATAAAAATAGACGATCCCGCTCAGCTCGGCGCCGACCTTGTCGCAGGCGCTGTCGGTGCTCTTGCCGAATACACACTGCCCTGTATAATAATTGATATGGGCACCGCCTCGACCGTAAGCGTTATAGACAGGAACGGCTGTTTCTTGGGCGGAGTTATCGCGGCAGGGGTGAGGCTTACTCTTAAAGCACTCTGCGAGAATACATCGCAGCTGCCCGCAATTCATATTTCCGCACCGTCTTCGGTCATAGGCAGTAATACTGTTGACTCTATGAAGTCGGGTCTTGTGTTCGGTACCGCCGCTATGATAGACGGATTGCTTAACAGGATAGAGGACGAGCTCGGCGAAAAGGCGACCGTTGTCGCCACAGGCGGACTTTCAAAGGAAATAATAACTCACTGCAAAAGGAACATAATATATAACGAAAATCTGCTTTTGGACGGATTAAAGGAAATATACGAAAAAAACAACTGATGGCAATTTCCGTTTTCAAAACGGTTTGCAATAAATATATGAACTGTACTCAGAGGCAAGCAGTAATAATCCGAGTTTGCCTAAGAGACAGTATCGGAGGTAATTTTATGTCAGAAAAAAAATCCAGATCAACGAAGATCGCCGTTCTCGGAATCTTCACAGCGGTAACCGTCGTACTGCAATTGCTCAGTTACACGGTGAAAATAGGCACATTCAACCTGTCGCTTGTTCTCATACCTATTGTGGTAACTGCCTGTCTGTACGGCGTCGGTTACAGTACCTATCTCGGCGCGGTTTTCGGCGTTGTTACGGTCATAGGGTGTGTTACGGGGCTTGATTCGGGCGGATATATACTGTTTACAGCGTCGCCCCTGCTCACGGTGCTTACCTGTATGCTCAAATCAACCGTTTGCGGACTTGCGTGCGGCGCGGCGGCTAACGCTCTTAAAAACAGCGGCGGGATTTTAAGAGTAGTAATACCTGCCGTTGTCGCACCTGTTGTGAATACGGGAATTTTCGTTATTATGATGTTTGCGGCTTTCAGCGATGTTCTTAACTCCTGGGCAGGGGGTACAAATGTTGTACTTTATGTTTTAACGGGACTTATAGGCGTCAACTTTTTGATAGAACTTGCGGTCAACGCGGTGCTTTCGCCCGCTGTTTTTCGTGTTATAAAAGCAGTTGCACGACTTTGAACACATATTATTTTATAAAATATGACAATTTTCAAAAAAACTCTTTATTTTTCAGATTATACCTGATATAATGGATTGGATACTCATATAAATATGAGTACAAAAATGTAAATTGTGGGAGATTATTCCATAAAATTTTTTAGGAGGTTGATTCTTAATGAGTCACAAGTACGTTTACCTTTTCAGCGAAGGCAACGCAAAAATGCGTGAGCTTCTCGGCGGCAAAGGCGCAAACCTTGCAGAGATGACCGGTCTCGGTCTTCCCGTTCCGCAGGGCTTCACCATTTCGACAGAGGCTTGCACACAGTACTATGAGGACGGTCAGAAGATCAATGACGAAATTCAGGCTCAAATCATGGAATACATTGAGAAGATGGAGACTATCACCGGCAAAAAGTTCGGCGATAAGGAAAATCCGCTTCTCGTTTCCGTTCGTTCGGGTGCCCGTGCGTCTATGCCGGGTATGATGGATACTATCCTCAACCTCGGTCTTAACGAAGAGGTTGTTGATGTTATCGCAGAAAAATCAGGCAATCCCCGTTGGGCTTGGGACTGTTACAGAAGATTTATTCAGATGTATTCCGACGTTGTTATGGAAGTCGGTAAAAAGTACTTTGAACAGCTTATTGACGAGATGAAGGCTAAGAGAGGCGTTACTCAGGACGTTGAGCTTACCGCTGACGATCTTAAAGAACTTGCTTCTCAGTTCAAGGCAGAATACAAGCAGAAGATCGGTGCTGATTTCCCGACTGATCCTAAGGAACAGTTGATGGGCGCTATAAAGGCTGTTTTCCGTTCGTGGGACAACCCCCGTGCAAACGTTTACCGCCGAGACAATGATATTCCTTATTCTTGGGGTACCGCTGTTAACGTACAGATGATGGCTTTCGGTAATATGGGTGATGACTGCGGTACAGGCGTTGCCTTTACCCGCGATCCGGCTACCGGTGCTAAGGGACTTTTCGGTGAGTTCCTTACCAATGCTCAGGGTGAGGACGTTGTTGCAGGCGTTCGTACTCCTATGCACATCTCCGAGATGGAGCAGAAGTTCCCCGAAGCATTCAAGCAGTTTAAAGCTGTTTGCGAAAAGCTCGAAAATCACTACCGCGATATGCAGGATATGGAATTTACCGTTGAACACGGCAAGCTCTTTATGCTCCAAACACGTAACGGTAAGAGAACCGCTCAGGCTGCTCTCAAAATCGCTTGCGACCTCGTTGACGAGGGAATGATTACTGACGAAGAAGCAGTTCTTATGATAGATCCCCGTAACCTTGACACACTTCTTCATCCGCAGTTTGACGCTAAGGCTCTCAAAGCGGCTACACCTGTTGGCAAGGCTCTTCCTGCTTCTCCCGGTGCCGCTTGCGGTAAGATAGTGTTCTCTGCTGACGATGCAAAGGCTTGGGGCGCTCGCGGCGAGAAGGTCGTTCTCGTCCGTCTTGAAACCTCACCTGAGGACATTGAAGGTATGAAGGCTGCTCAGGGTATACTGACCGTTCGCGGCGGTATGACTTCACACGCCGCTGTTGTTGCCCGCGGTATGGGTACCTGCTGTGTATCCGGCTGCACCGCAATCAATATGGACGAGGACAACAAGCAGTTCACACTTTCAGGCAAAACCTATCACGAGGGCGATTATCTCTCGCTTGACGGTTCTACCGGTAACATTTATGACGGCATAATCCCGACCGTTGACGCTTCTATCGCAGGCGAATTCGGCAGAATTATGGCTTGGGCTGACAAGTACCGCAAGCTCGGCGTTCGCACCAATGCGGATACTCCGAGAGACGCTAAGAAAGCTGCCGAACTCGGCGCTGAGGGTATCGGACTTTGCCGTACTGAGCATATGTTCTTTGAGGGCAACCGTATCGACTACTTCCGCCAGATGATCTGCTCATCTACCGTTGAAGAAAGAGAAAAGGCTCTTGAAAACATTATTCCGTTCCAGCAGGGCGACTTTGAAAAGCTCTACGAGGCTCTCGAGGGCAAGCCTGTTACTATCCGTTTCCTGGATCCTCCGCTTCACGAGTTTGTTCCTACTGAGGAATCAGACATTAAGAAACTTGCAGACGCACAGGGCAAGAGCGTTGAGGACATCAAGGCTATAATCGCTTCTCTGCACGAGGCTAACCCGATGATGGGCCACCGCGGCTGCCGTCTTGCGGTTACCTATCCTGAAATCGCAAAGATGCAGACAACCGCTGTTATCCGCGCCGCTATTAACGTTAAGAAGGCTCACGCCGATTGGAACATAGTTCCCGAAATTATGATTCCGCTCGTTGGCGACGTTAAGGAGCTTAAATATGTTAAGAAGACCGTTGTTGAGACTGCTGACGCTGAAATAGCCGCCGCAGGAATCGACCTCAAATATGAAGTCGGCACAATGATCGAGATCCCGCGTGCCGCTCTCACAGCTGATGAGATTGCTAAGGAAGCTGAGTTCTTCTGCTTCGGCACCAACGACCTCACTCAGATGACATACGGTTTCAGCCGTGATGACGCAGGTAAGTTCCTCGACGCTTACTATGACGCTAAGATATTTGAGAACGATCCGTTTGCTAAGCTCGACCAGAACGGCGTGGGCAAGCTGATGGAAATGGCTGTTAAGCTCGGCAAGGGCGTAAGAAGCGACCTCCACTGCGGTATCTGCGGTGAGCACGGCGGCGACCCGTCTTCTGTTGAGTTCTGCCACAAGATCGGTCTTGACTATGTATCCTGCTCTCCGTTCCGCGTTCCGATTGCACGTCTTGCAGCAGCACAGGCAGCAATTAAGGATCAGAAGAGCAAGTAATTCTTCAAACACTGGAATTGTCAGTTTTAATATTGAAGGATATATAATTAATAAAAATCCCTCTGCCATAGGGCAGGGGGATTTTTGCGCGTTGAAAAGATATAAGAATTATGATAAAATCTGCTTGTCAGATTGGAATTTTGCAGGTGAAAAGAATGGTACTTGAAACTGAGCGATTAATATTAAGAGATATGACGTCAGATGATTTTGACGCACTTTATAAGGTCTTGGCGGATTCGGATATAATGCAGCACTATCCGTATACCTTTGATGAAGCCAGAGTTAGAAATTGGATAAATAAAAATATAGAAAGGTATCAGATATTCGGTTTCGGTCTATGGGCGGTCTGCCTGAAAGAAACGGGCGAGCTGATAGGAGATTGCGGATTAACAATGCAGCTTATTAACGGACAAATCAGACCGGAAATAGGTTATCATATAAGAAAAGATCGGCAAGGAAAGCGGTATGCAAAGGAAGCCGCGGCCGCAGTAAGGGATTGGACCTTTAATAACACGCCTTTTAATGTTATATATTCGTATATGAAGCATACAAATGTCCCGTCATATAAAACCGCTGTTTCTTGGGGCTGCAAACAGGTTGAGGAATTTCTGGATGACGAAAATGGAATCACAAAGGTTTTTGCTGTTTCAAGGGAAGAATGGGAACGCTTATAAAACTTTGAAGGATAATTCGGAGAGAATTTATGTTGAAATTTATTTTACCGACCGAACAAAACGAAATCGAAGTGCTGTCGTTTTACGGGGAAATTGAGAACAACGGCGGTGAATGCATAGGTATTGCAAATTATAAAAACTATGATTTATGGCTCAAAAATATGCAAAACCGACACACGGGGGAAGACCTGCCCGAGGGTTATGTGCGTGAGAATTTTTACCTTTGCTATGAAAAAGACCGCTTGATCGGAGTATTCAGTTTAAAGTTTGAATTGACGAAATTTTTGCTTGATTACGGCGGCCATATCGGGTATGCCGTTCGTCCCTCCCAACGTAATCGCGGTCTTGCGACCCAGATGTTGAAGCAGGGCTTGGAACTTGCAAAGGAGTTTGGTTTCGACCGTGTTCTATGCATTTGCGACGATGATAACCGCGCCTCCGAAAAAGTTATTTTAAAAAACTGCGGCGTTTTTGAGGACAGACGGTATTTTTCAGATGAAAACGTTTTCGTTAAGCGCTTTTGGATTAATTTATAACAGTAATTGCGGGCTTGTGAGGAATAAGAAATGAGTAAGTATAATTCTTTGTGGGAATATGTGCAGGGAAGCGAAAAACAATCATTAAAAATGACATTTGAAGAAATACAAAATATTACGGGAACTACGATAGACCACTCTTTTCTCAATTATAAAAAGGATATTATCGGATATGGTTATCAGGTCGGCAAAATATCACTAAAAGAGCGAACGGTTGAGTTTAAAAAAGTTAATTAAATTTAAAAAACAACCCTTTTGAATTGAAATATTTATGATACTGTCAAATCTGTATTTACAGCATCAGTAAATAAACTGCGGTTTGCAGAAAAAGTGTGCGTGAAAAACCTGCAAAAAATGCGCGGATTGTTTAATTAATCATAATAAAAATCTTCGTTGGTGTTTATTGTTATACCGTAATATATGCAGAAATTAAATAGAAGTATATTGCAAAAAAAGATTAAAAGGACCTTTTTTTGATTTAAACGATCCTTTTATTGTTGGATAGGTCGTGATATACTAAAACTGCGAGGTGAGATTATGAGATTGCTGAATTTCGGTTCCTGTAATATAGACTATGTATATCAGATTGACCATGTTGTAAACGGCGGCGAGACAGAACATAGCCGTCAGCTTAATATTTATCCCGGAGGGAAAGGACTTAATATGTCTGTCGCTATCGCGCGTGCCGGCGTGCCGGTATTTCATGCGGCTGTACTCGGAAGTGACGGCGCTTTTCTTTCCGATGTGCTAATGAAAAGCGGAGTGGATGTTTCTCTTTCAAAATTTGTGGACGAGAAAAATGGTCACGCAATAATTCAGGTTAATAAATATGGTGAAAACGCCATTATCGTTTATCCCGGCACAAATCATTTGATAGACAAGGATTATGTGGATGAGGTTCTTTCGCATTTCAGCAGAGGAGATTTTCTTGTTTTGCAAAATGAAGTAAGTGAGCTTGAATATATAATTAGCAAGGCTTACGAAATCGGAATGGAGATAATATTAAATCCGTCTCCCGTGCGCGAAAACCTTAAAAATATTGATTTAAGTAAGCTCTATTGTTTAATTATGAATGAACATGAGGCGTTAGAAATTCTTGGCGAAGAAAATGCGGAAAAATGTCTGTCGAAAGCCGAAAAAGAACTGCCGAATACAAAAGTTGTAATAACATTAGGAAATAAGGGAGCAGTTTACTTAGACGGTGAAAACCAAATTTTTCAGGCAGCGTATGAAGTAAAAGCGGTTGATACAACCGGGGCGGGGGATTCTTTTACAGGTTATTTTGTGGCAGGTTTGTTTAAAGGTGAATCTACTGAAAAAATTTTAAAACAGGCTGCTGCCGCAGCCGCAATTTCTGTATCACGAAACGGGGCATCAGCCTCAATACCGTCATTTGATGAAGTTTGCGAGTTTTTGCCAACAATGACTGAACGCAAAAATGATAAAAAATCATCCGAACAACTTAAAGCTATAGAGAAATATATTGAAAAAAATTTAAAGCAGGCAACATTACAGCAATTGGCATATGAACTGAATTATTCATATAGCTTTGCAGGTAATTTGGTTAGGAAACTCACAGGTATGCCGTTTACAGAGTATTTGCAAACAAAAAGATTAAGCGAAGCATCGCGGCTTTTAACGGAAACTTCACTTTCGGTGTATGAAATTTCAAACACCGTAGGATATGAAAATGAAAGTTTTTTCCGCAGAAAATTCAAGGAAAGATATAAAGATTCACCGAAACGGTATCGAATGAAAAAAGGAAGTAATGGGAAATGACAAAAGAACAGTATATTAAGAATTTATCGGTTCCCCAAAGAAAAATTGATGTAGTATTGGATACAGATGCGTTTAATGAAATCGATGATCAGTTTGCAATATCGTATTTAATTCGCTCTACTGAAAAACTGAATACAAAAGCTATTTATGCCGCGCCTTTTTATAATGCAAAATCTTCGGGTCCTGCCGACGGTATGGAGAAAAGTTATGCGGAAATAAAAAAATTGCAGAAACTGCTTGACAGCAATATTCCGATGTTTAAAGGATCTGAAAGCTATTTAAAGGATGAAGATACTCCGATTATATCACCTGCTGCTAAAGATCTTGCAGAGCGTGTAAAACAGTATTCTCCTGAAAATCCGCTTTATGTGGTAGCTATCGGAGCAATTACAAATGTCGCTTCAGCAATTTTGCTTAATCCTGAAACCGCGGAGAATACCGTAGTGGTTTGGCTTGGCGGTCATGCACATCACTATTGCGATACAAAGGAATTCAATATGTATCAGGATATTGCCGCTGCGAGAATTGTAATGGGGTGCGGAGTACCTTTTGTTCAGTTGCCCTGCCAAGGTGTTGTAAGTTCTTTTACTTTTTCCCGTCCGGAGCTTGAACATTGGTTTGTCGGAAAAAACAGCTTGACCGATTATCTTGCTAAAAATACTATAACGGAAGCGGAATTATATGCTGCGGGGAAACCGTGGACTCGAGTTATTTGGGACGTAACTGCGGTTGCATGGCTTTTGAATGACGCAGAGCGTTTTATGAAGACGAAAATTATAAATACGCGCCTGCCTGATTATAAAGGTTACTATTGTTTGCCTGAGCCGACCTTGCTTTGTGATTATGTGTATTTTATTCACAATACAGCTTTGAAAGAAGATTTAATAAAAAAGCTATGTAGGTAAAAATGTTTTGCCGCAACTTTCCTGTAACTGATTTTAAAGCTGGAATAAAAGATAAAAAACCTTTGGGCGCGGAAATTTTCGGAATAACGCATTTTATTGAGGTGCTTTCCGATTTCGATGCCGCAGATTGGTCATTGGATTGTTTTTAAATCCCGAATATTCGGACTTCGCAAATTAGATAAACAGCGGAGCGACCACGCTTTGCGAACAATGTTGCGGCAAAGACGACCTTTTTAAAGTATCTCGGCAATGTAAATACTAATCCAAGACAAATATATTTTGCAAACCAAATCGTTGATGTATCGTTCAAAACGGTATGTGAAAAACCTGCAAAAAATGCGCGGCTCGCTTAATTAATCATAATAAACCATATTCTTTCATACAATTAATCAGTACTCTTTTAGGAGTTGATTCGTATGAGAGAAGCAACACAGGACAGGGCGGTAATAATCGGTGAGTATATACTTGATACAGGCGCCACCGTTCGCGCCGCCGCAAAGGTTTTTAAAATAAGCAAATCAACCGTACATAAGGATGTGACCGAGCGGCTCAAACACGATGATCCGCAGTTGTATAAAAAGGTAAAACTTGTTCTCGAAAAGAACAAACAGGAACGGCACATAAGGGGCGGTATGGCTACCAGAAGAAAATATAAAGGAGAATAGTTTATATGTCGCAAAAGGCTTGACAAAGGCACTCTGCGGTGATATACTCATACCGAGCTTTAAAGTTGCGTTTGTTCATTTGCGGCGCGGCTTTATGAGGCGGCATTAATTATAATTTTAATCGTACCCGTCCCAAGGCTTGCCTTGTGGCGGGTGCCGTTTTTTAAGATGAAGGAGTGTTAAAAATGGAAATTAAAGTATTAAGAACATTACACCCAAAGGACAAGCCGAACAGTTCTCAGCTCGGTTTCGGAAAAGTATTTACCGATCATATGTTTATTATGGATTGGTCTTCCGATATCGGTTGGCACGACGCACGGATAGTTCCGTTTGCAAACCTTTCCATTCACCCTGCTTCTACCGTTTTGCATTACGGCTCGGAAATTTTTGAGGGATTAAAGGCTTACAGACGCGCCGACGGCAAGGTTCAGATGTTCCGTCCGATAGAAAATGTAAAACGCTTGAACAATTCGGCTGAAAGGCTGTGCCTGCCGCAGATACCTGAGGAAGACGCCTTGCAGATATTGGATACGTTCGTATCCCTTGAAAAGGATTGGACGCCCGATAAAGAGGGAACCTCGCTGTATTTGAGACCGTTTATGTTCGGAAATGACGAGAGTCTCGGCGTACACGCCGTACATCACGCAAAGTTTGTCATTATAGCGTCACCTGTCGGAAGCTATTATAAAGAGGGTATAAGCCCCGTTAAGATAATGATTGAGGATAGAGATGTCCGTGCCGTAAGAGGCGGTACAGGCTACGCTAAATGCGGCGGAAACTATGCTGCCAGCAACCGTGCGGGCGAACACGCGGAGCAGTTGGGATATTCTCAGGTATTGTGGCTTGACGGTGTTGAACGCAAGTATATTGAGGAAGTCGGCGCTATGAACGTTATGTTTAAAATAGACGACGAAATAGTAACCCCGATGCTCACAGGCTCGATACTTCCCGGAATCACGCGCAAATCCTGTATTGAAATACTGAAAGACGAGGGCTACAAGGTCAGCGAACGGCTTTTAAGCGTAGACGAGCTTTTAAGCGCTTTGGAGGAAGGCAGGCTTAAAGAGGCTTGGGGCTGCGGCACCGCGGCCGTTGTTTCACCTATCGGCGAGCTTTGCTACAAGGATAAAAAGTTCACGGTAAATAACGGCGTTATAGGCGATGTTACACAACACCTTTATGATACGCTGACAGGGATACAGTGGGGCAAATGCGAAGACAAGCACGGTTGGATCCGCCCCGTGAAATAGGAGTTTTAAATTTATGTCAAATTACAACATAGATACAAAGTGTGTTCAGGGCGGCTACACGCCCGAGAACGGCGAGCCGAGGCAGGTTCCGATAATTCAAAGCACAACCTTTAAATATGCTACCAGCGGCGATATGGGCAAGTTGTTTGATCTTGAAGCGTCAGGATATTTCTATTCAAGACTGCAAAACCCGACCTGCGACACGGTTGCGGCAAAGATCTGCGAGCTTGAAGGCGGAACGGCTGCTATGCTGACAGGTTCGGGTCAGGCGGCGTCGTTTTATTCGGTGTTCAATATAGCTTCGTGCGGCGATCACGTTGTTTCGTCGTCTTCAATTTACGGCGGAACTTATAATTTGTTTGCCGTGACTATGAAACGTATGGGTATAGATTTCACCTTCGTTTCACCCGATTGCACCGCCGAGGAGCTTGACGCGGCGTTCCGTCCCAACACAAAGGCGGTATTCGGCGAGACCATTGCTAACCCCGCGCTTACCGTGCTTGATATAGAAAAGTTTGCGAATGCCGCTCATAAACACGGGGTACCGCTTATTGTCGATAACACGTTTGCCACCCCGATAAACTGCCGCCCGTTTGAGTGGGGAGCGGATATTGTAACCCATTCAACCACTAAGTATATGGATGGGCATGGTGCCGCGGTAGGCGGTTGCATAGTTGATTCGGGAAAGTTCGACTGGACCCGTTATCCCGATAAATTCGCCTGCCTTTGCACGCCTGATGAGAGTTATCACGGCGTGACGTATACCGAGCGTTTCGGCTTGGGCGGCGCGTATATTACCAAGGCTACCGCTCAGCTTATGCGTGACCTCGGCTCGGTACAGTCGCCGCAAAGCGCATTTATATTAAACCTCGGGCTTGAAAGTCTGCACGTAAGAATGGCACGTCACTGTGAAAATGCTATGGCAGTTGCAAAAGCGCTTGAAGCTGATGACAGAATAGGTTGGGTCAATTACCCGGGCCTTGAAACGAATAAATATCACGCTCTTGCGAAAAAATATCTTCCGAACGGTTCCTGCGGCGTTGTCAGCTTCGGGGTAAAGGGCGGAAGAAAAGCGGCAGAGGAGTTTATGAAGAATTTGAAGATAGCCGCTATTGAGACCCACGTTGCCGACGCACGTTCCTGCTGTCTGCACCCTGCAAGCTCTACTCACAGACAGATGAACGAGGAGGAGTTAGAGGCGGCGGGAGTACCCTCAGATTTAGTCCGTCTTTCCTGCGGACTTGAATCGTCGGAAGATCTGATTGCCGACATCAAGCAGGCGCTTGATAAAATTTGATTTAAAGGGCTGATTTAATGCCGATTAGAATACCTAACGATCTACCTGCGGTAAGAACCTTAAACGACGAAAATATCTTTGTTATGACCGAAACAAGGGCAATAACTCAGGATATACGTCCGCTTAAAATACTGCTTTTAAATCTTATGCCTAAAAAAGTGGAAACCGAGACCCAGCTTTCAAGGCTGCTCGGAAACTCTCCGTTGCAGGTGGATTTAGAGCTTATTCACACCAAGAGCCATCAATCCAAAAACACCTCAAAGGAGCATCTTTTGGCGTTTTACAAGACCTTTGACGACATAAAGGACATGACCTTTGACGGAATGATAATAACGGGCGCCCCCGTGGAGCATTTGGAGTTTGAAGAGGTTGAGTATTGGGACGAGCTTTGCGAGATAATGGAGTGGACCAAAACTCACGTTCACAGCACTTTCCATATATGCTGGGGCGCGCAGGCGGGATTGTATTATCACTACGGAATAAAAAAGAGACCGCTTGATAAAAAACTGTTCGGTGTATTTGAACACCGCGTTGATTATAAGAGGTCGATACTTTTCCGCGGATTTGACGATAGATTTATGGTGCCGCAATCGCGCCACACAACTGTGAGCGAGGACGATATTCGGGCGGTTAAAGAACTCAAAATTTTAGCCACATCGCAGGAAGCGGGCGTATATGCTGTTTCAACCGAAAACGGCAAGCAGATATTTATTACGGGACATTCCGAGTATGATGATATTACTCTTGCAAATGAATATTTCAGAGATCTGAATGAGGGCAAGCCTATCGAAATACCTAAAAACTATTTCCCTGATAACGATCCGAAAAGAAGACCAGTAGTGACTTGGCGTGCGCACGCCAATCTGCTGTATTCAAACTGGTTGAATTATTTTGTATATCAAACCACACCTTACGATATTGAAAAAATAAAGTAAAAACCGATACTCTAAAATAACTGTTGACAGCATAGCACGGCAAAAATATAGTTTTGTAAAACACTTGAAAATGCTGTGCGTTTGTGTTAGAATTATATCGCAGTTTTGCGGACATAGTTTATCGGTAGAACATTAGCTTCCCAAGCTGAATAGGTGGGTTCGACTCCCATTGTCCGCTCCAATAAAGAAAGCCGCTTTTTAAGCGGCTTTCTTTATTTATGCAAGGCTATGGGGTTTTCAAGTGATTACATTTAAAACAAAAGTCCTAAAAAATGAAATAACATTTCACACAGCCTCACACGAAATTTCACAATATTAAAAATCTATTTCCTTCTTCCTGTTATTGCAAGCAGACGGATAAGCTGAGTAAGCGATACGAGCAAGGCCGCTACATAGGTCATTGCGGCGGCGCTCAGAACACGTTTTACGCCTGTTATATCGTCCCTGTCGGTCAAAATTCCGTTTTCTCTTATGCATTTTATAGCCCGTCCCGAAGCATTGAATTCAACGGGCAGAGTTATAAGCTGAAACAAAAACGCCGCGAAGAAGAATATAACGCCGAGCTTTACGAGAAAATAAAAGTTGAAAATAAGACCGACTATTAAAAGCGGCATAGAAAGCTGTGAGCCTATCTGGCACACGGGGAGTATAAAGGAACGTATCTTTATAGGGCTGTAACCCTTGGCATACTGCACCGCATGACCTGCTTCGTGCGCCGCGACTCCGACGGCGGATATGCTGTACGAATCATATACATTGTCGGAAAGTCTTATTGTGTTTGAACGCGGGTCGTAATGGTCGGTGAGATTACCTGAAACGCGTTCTATACGAACGCCGCCGACGCCGTTGAGTTCAAGCACGCGCCTTGCGGCGTCTGCACCGCTTAAAGCACAGTTTTTGCGCGAATACTTTGAAAATGTGGTTTTTACCTTGATCTGCGACCATATAGCAATTATAATCGCGGGCAAAACAAGATAAATATATAGCGAGTCAATACCGTAATAATAAAAATTGTCCAAAATTTTCACCTCACATTAATATTAACACTGTATTTTTATAAATATACGTACTGTATGTAAATTAAACGTTAAATCTGAAAAGAACAATGTCGCCGTCGTTCATAACGTAGTCTTTTCCTTCGCTTCTTACAAGACCTTTTTCTTTTGCGGTAACCATATTTCCGCCGCAACTCATAAAGTCGTCAAAGCTGATGACTTCGGCACGGATAAATCCGCGCTCAAAATCCGTGTGAATTTTTCCTGCCGCCTGAGGCGCTTTTGTGCCTTTTTTAATTGTCCACGCTCTGACCTCGGGTTTGCCCGCGGTCAGGTAAGATATAAGACCCAAAAGGCTGTAACATTTTTGAATCATTCGGTCAAGACCCGAACGTTCAAGACCCAGCTCCTCTAAAAACATTGCTTTTTCATCGGCTTCAAGTCCCGACATTTCAGCTTCAAGCGCGGCGCAGATAGGGAGTATCTCAGCCTTTTCGCGCTCGGCTATTTCCTTTACGGTGTTGTAATTTTTGTTTGAGTCTATTCCGCCCGTAAAATCGCTTTCGCTCATATTGCAGGCATATATAACGGGCTTTGCCGAGAGCAGAGCGGTTGTGTTTAAAACCTCGGCCTCGGTGTCGCTGTTAATGTCGACAGAGCGTGCCGGCAGACCGTTTTCAAGATGTTCAAGGAGGCGTTTTAAAAACTCAACCTCGGCAATCATGGATTTATCGCCTTTAAGCGCTTTGTTAGCTCTGTCCAAACGGCGGTTTACTATGTCAATATCCGAAAAAATAAGTTCAAGATTAATGGTTTCTATATCGCGCTTCGGATCAACCGAACCGTCAACATGGATTATATTGTCGTCCTCAAAGCAGCGGACAACGTGAACCACCGCGTCAACCTCGCGTATGTCGGCAAGGAATTTGTTGCCAAGACCCTCACCCTTTGAAGCGCCTTTTACAAGACCCGCAATATCTACAAATTCAATAACTGCGGGGGTGAATTTATCGGGATCATATATCTCCGCCAATTTTTCAAGACGTTCATCGGGAACGCTTACCATACCCACATTGGGTTCTATTGTGCAAAACGGGTAATTTGCCGATTGAGCGCCTGCGTTCGTTATCGCATTAAATAAGGTTGACTTGCCGACATTGGGCAGTCCGACCATTCCGAGTTTCATAATTCTTCGTCCTTTTTACTTTAATATTCTAATTATATAACCTTATCGGACTATTATCAAGAAAAAATATTGAAATATTTTCCGAAAATCTTTGCCTTTTTACGATGTTTATATTATAATCAATATTGGAATATAATATTATTTGGGGAGAGCTTTAAATGAAAACAAATTTTACGGTACCGCTTGAACGAATTATTAAGGAATTTTCACTTGAAGTGCTTAATATGCCTGACGATCCGTCGAAAATTCCCGTCGCAACGCCCGAAGTAAACCGTCCCGGTCTTCAAATGGCGGGATATTTTGAGTTTTTCGCTCCCGAACGTATTCAGATAATCGGCAAGAGCGAGGAGAGCTTCCTGTTGAGATTTACGGGTGAAAAGGCGGAGGAACGTCTTCGTGAATTTTTCAAGAGAAAACCGACGGCGGTTGTGATTGCGCGTAATCTTGACGTAGGCGACGTTTATATAAACGTCGCAAAGGAATACGGCGTTCCGCTTTTGCGCACGGGCGAATCAACATCTGATTTTACGTCGGCGCTGATAGCTTTTCTTAATCTGCACCTTGCCCCCCGTGTTACAAGGCACGGCGTTTTGGTTGAGGTTTACGGCGAAGGTATACTCTTGCTCGGTGAGAGCGGGGTAGGTAAGAGCGAGACTGCAATTGAGCTTATAAAGCGCGGCCACCGACTGATAGCGGACGACGCAGTTGAGATCCGCCGTGTGTCTAATAAGTCGCTTGTGGGCACCGCTCCCGATAATATCAGACATTTTATAGAACTTAGAGGTATCGGCATTATAAACGCCAGCCGTATTTTCGGCGCGGGCGCTGTTAAGCTGACCGAAAAAATCGACCTTATAATAAATCTTGAACAGTGGGATATGAACAAGGTCTATGACAGAATGGGACTTGAAAATCAGACTACCGAGATACTTGAACTTGAAATACCCTCGCTTACGATACCCGTTAAGCCCGGACGTAACCTTGCGGTAATTATTGAGGTTGCGGCTATGAACAGCCGTCAGAAAAAACTCGGCTACAATGCGGCTGAGGATCTGCTTAAAAAACTCGGTATGGCTGACGATGTGGATCAGGATAATACGGGGAAAGCCGTTGATCCGTTTTAATAGGAGAAATTGTTTATGTATAAATTGGGTGTTGACCTCGGCGGAACCAATATTGTCGCGGGGGTCGTTGATAATAGCTATAAAATTTTAGGCACGGGCAAGCTGAAAACAAACGCCGTGCGACCCGCCGAAGAAATAGCCGACGATATTGCAAAAGCCGTTGAGCTTGCGATAGAAGACGCAGGAGTCAAAAAAGATGAAATTGAGTCTATGGGTATAGGCTCGCCCGGCGCGGTTGATCCGACAAGCGGCACGGTCTGCTTTGCAGGCAATCTCGGTTTTGTGGACGTGCCGCTTTGCAAAATGCTGAAAGACCGCGTAGGCGTTGATTTTTATATAGAGAACGACGCCAATTCCGCGGCATACGGCGAGTATATCGCAGGCGCAGGAAAAGGAACGGATAATTTTATCGCAATAACCCTCGGAACAGGTGTGGGCGGAGGAATAATAATAGACGGCAAGATATATTCAGGCTCTAACTATGCGGGTGCTGAGCTTGGACATACCGTAATATGTATGGACGGCGAAAGCTGTACCTGCGGACGGCGTGGCTGCTGGGAAGCATACGCTTCTGCCACGGCGCTTATACGCCAGACAAAGCAGGCGATGATAAGGTATCCTGAAAGCGTTATGTGGAAGCTGTGCGAAAACGATATTAACCGCGTAAACGGACGTACGGCGTTTGACGCTATGCGCGCCGGCGATACGGCGGGCAAGGCTGTTGTTGACAGATATATAAACTATATAGCGGTCGGAATATCAAACAATATCAACATATTCCAACCTGATGTAATATGTATCGGCGGCGGCATTTCCAAAGAGGGAGCAACTCTTATCGACCCTATAAAAGAATATGTAAACGGTGAAAACTTTGCGAGAAATATTAAAAAGAAAACCGTTATAAGAACCGCCGCGCTCGGTAATGACGCGGGACTTATAGGTGCCGCTTTCCTTTGCGATCTCTATAAATAATTTTCGGGGGATAGTATTTTGTCCGAACAGTTTGAATGTTTTTTAAAAGACAACGGAATAGAGTTTTGCGCGGACGAACCCATGAGCCGCCATACGAGCTTTAAAATAGGCGGCAATGCGGATTATTATGTCCGCGTGACATCAGCCGAGGCTCTTAAAAAAGTGTTGCTCGGCGTCAAGGCGTTCGGTATGCCGTTTTTTATACTCGGAAAAGGCACCAATATCTTGGTTTCAGATACGGGAATAGAGGGCGCGGTCATTGACACGTGCGGAATGTGCGATGTAAAGGTTGACGGTAACCGTATAACCGCAGGCGCAGGGGCAACCCTTTCGTCTGTTTGCCGTGCCGCCTGTGAAAACTCGCTTGCAGGACTTGAATTTGCTTACGGAATACCCGGCAGCGTAGGCGGAGGGCTTTATATGAACGCAGGCGCCTACGGCGGCGAAATGTCGCAGGTCGTAAAATCGGCCGAATATGTAAAAGCAAACGGCGAGAGCGGCACGGTGTTTGTTGAAGAAATGAACCTCGGTTACAGAAAAAGCGTGTTCGCAAATTCGGATATGATAATAACGCAGGTCACGTTTGAACTTAAAAAGGGCGACCGAAAGGCAATAGAGGACAAAATGAATGAACTTATCGGACGGCGCAAGGAAAAACAACCCCTTGAATATCCGAGCGCAGGCAGTACTTTTAAACGCCCCGAAGGTTATTTTGCGGGCAGGCTTATAGAGGAATGCGGGCTCAAAGGCGCTTCGTACGGCGGCGCCGCGGTAAGCGAAAAGCACGCGGGTTTTGTAATCAATCGAGGAAACGCTACCTGCAACGATGTTTTGAACCTTATAGAAAATGTGCGCGGCAGGGTATTCAGCGAAAAAGGCGTAAATCTTGAACCCGAAGTTATATTTATAGGCAGAAAACAGCAAAGGAATTGATAAAATGGAACTTTTAATAGTAACAGGAATGTCGGGAGCGGGAAAATCTCAGGCGGCTAACGCGCTTGAAGATATGGGGTATTACTGCGTTGACAATATTCCTCCCGAAATTATACAGGCGTTTGTAAATCTCTCGGAACGCAGCGGCGAATCACTTAACAAAATTGCAATAGTAACCGATGTTCGCGGCGGCGATATGTTCAAGAGCATTAACGACGTACTTAATAATCTGAAAAACAACAATGTTAATTATAAGGTGCTGTTTTTGGACGCGGCTGACGAGGTACTTATACGCAGATTTAAGGAAAACAGAAGAAAACATCCGCTTGTGGGCGACGGCGATATGTCGATAAACGACGCCGTTAAGACCGAACGCCAGATGCTTAAAAAACTCAGGTTTATGGCGGATTACGTTATAGATACAAGCTATATTTCAATATCACAGCTTAAATCTCAGCTTTCGGCTATATTTTTCGGAAACGTGAGCAATGTTCTTAAAATACAGAGCAAGTCGTTCGGCTTTAAATACGGCTCCGATACCGAAGCCGATCTTGTGTTTGATGTAAGATGCCTGCCCAATCCCTTTTATGTTGAGGAATTGAAAAATAAAACGGGACTTGATAAAGAGGTTCAGGACTATGTTATGAACAGTGACGACAGCAGGGAATTTTTGGACAAGTTGATTGCTTTTATCGACTGTGCCGTTCCCCTTTATGCCAAAGAGGGAAAGAGCCAGCTTATAATAGCAATAGGCTGTACGGGCGGCAAACACCGCTCCGTTACGTTCGCGGAGCTTATAGGAAAGCATCTGCAAAGCAAGAATTATGACTGCATTATAAATCATAGGGATATTTACAAGAGTTAGTTTCCCGATTTAAGGATGATTGTATGTCTTTTTGTGCCGATTTAAAAAAAGAACTTATCCGTTTAAAAACGCCCGCCTGTTGCAGACCGTCGCTTGCCTACGGTCTTATGCTTTTCGGGCGTTCGTTTTCATATAAAAAAATATCTATCCAAACCGCAAACAGCTGTGTTGCCGAAGGTTATCGGGATATTGTGAAACAGGCGTATAAAGCCGATGTTTCGCTTACGAGCGGAGGCGACAAACGCGTAACATATAAGGCGGAGGTTTCCTCGCAGTCGGACAGGCTCAGGATATTGGCTTCTGTCGATTACGGTATGACCGACGCTCCCATAAACCGCGGCGTGTTCCGCCGCGAGTGTTGCGCCGTTGCGTTTATACGCGGCGCGTTTCTTGCCTGCGGAAATATAAACGACCCCGATAAGGATTACCGCGCTGAATTTTCGGTAAAGGACGAGGCATTGGCGCTTTCGCTCAGCGAACTTTTAAACGAATACGAAATAACCGTGAATATCGGCAAGCGCGGCAAGTACAGTATCCTGTATATGCGCGACAGCAGTACGATCGAGGATTTTCTAACCCTTATAGGCGCCGCTCACCGCAGTCTTGAAATTATGGATACTAAAATAATGAAAAGCGTAAAAAATAATATCAACCGAGCAAGAAATTGCGACAGCGCAAACATTTCAAAGACGGTGGAAGCGTCTATTATGCAACGCAGGGCAATAGAGTATTTTGAAAAAAACGACAGACTGCAAAGTCTGCCGCAGGAGTTGTTGCAGGCGGCTTTGCTCAGAAAGAATAATCCCGAAGCAACTCTTAAAGAGCTTTGCAGAATATCCGACGAGCCTATAACTGTGTCGGGACTTAATCACAGACTGCAAAAGATAATAGAACTGTATGAAAAGGATAAAAAGGCAGGTGCGGCGGTATGAGTTTTACACATCTTCACGTTCATACTCAGTACAGTCTGCTTGACGGTTGCTGCCGTATAGAAAATTTGATTGACGCCGCAAAGGAATTGGGACAAAAAAGCATAGCCATAACCGACCACGGCGTTATGTACGGCGTTATTGAGTTTTACAAGGCGGCGAAGGCAAAGGGAATAAAGCCTATAATCGGGTGCGAGGTTTATGTTGCGCCCAGAACCCGTTTTGATAAGCAAAAGGCGCTTGACAGCGAGTATTCGCATTTGGTTTTGCTCTGCAAAGACAATCAGGGCTACCAAAATCTTATAAAACTCGTTTCTATGGGCTTTACCGAGGGTTTTTATTCTAAACCGAGGATAGACAAGGAAATACTTGAAAAATACCACGGCGGACTTATTGCGCTTTCGGCTTGCCTTGCGGGAGAAATACCCAAGCTCATTACAAAAGGCGATTATGACGCGGCTAAACGGTCTGCCGAATGGTATGACCGCGTTTTCGGCAGGGATAATTTTTACCTTGAATTGCAGGATCACGGTATAAGCGAACAGCAGACTGTCAATATGCAGCTCTTGCGCATTTCAAAAGAGACGGGAATACCGCTTGTTGCCACAAACGACGTGCATTATATAAGCCACGGCGATTATCTTATGCACAAGGTTCTGCTTTGTATACAGACGGGCAAAAAAATAAACGAAGAAAATCCTATTGAGTTTAAAACCAATGAGTTTTATCTTAAATCGGAGCAAGAAATGGCTTCGCTGTTCGAGTATGCCCCGTCGGCAATAGAAAACACCGAAAAAATAGCCGAAAAATGCAACGTTGAGTTTGAATTCGGCAAAATAAAACTGCCGAGTTTTGATATAGGCGACAGGGATCATTTTGAGTATTTCAAAGAAAAATGCTATGAGGGATTGCACCGAATATACGGTGCGGAGCCTGAAAAAAAGGTTACGGACAGGCTTGAATATGAGCTTTCCGTAATCGGCGAAATGGGATATGTTGATTATTACCTGATAGTCGCCGATTTTGTAAATTATGCTAAAACGCACAATATACCCGTGGGACCGGGGCGAGGTTCGGGCGCGGCGAGCCTTGCGGCGTATTGCATAGGCATAACGGGAATAGACCCGCTGAAATACGATCTTTATTTTGAGCGCTTTTTAAATCCCGAAAGGGTATCTATGCCCGATTTCGATATAGATTTTTGCTATGTGAACCGCCAAAAGGTGATTGATTACGTTGTTGAAAAATACGGCAGCGACCGCGTTTCCCAAATAGTTACATTCGGAACTATGGCGGCGCGCGCCGCTGTTCGCGACGTCGGACGTGCGCTTGATGTGCCTTATGCCGTTTGCGACCGTGTTGCAAAGCTGATTCCGCAATCGGTGGGAATAACAATAAGCCGCGCTATGGAGGGCTCTTCGGAACTGCGCGAGCTTTATAATAACGACACCCAAATAAGAGAACTAATAGATATGTCCCTTAAATTGGAGGGTATGCCGAGGCACGCGTCTACCCACGCCGCGGGTGTGGTTATAGCCGACCGTCCCGTGTGGGATTATGTTCCGCTTGCCGTTAATGACGAGGCGGTAGTCACGCAGTATACTATGACGGCGCTTGAAGAAATAGGCCTTTTGAAAATGGACTTCTTGGGGCTTAGAAACCTTACCGTTATAGCGGATACCGAGAACTTTATAAGAGAAAACGACCCTGATTTTTCAATAGAAAAAATAAGTCTTGACGATAAAGCGACTTATGAAATGATGTCAAAGGGATTGACCGACGGCGTATTTCAATTTGAGTCCGAGGGTATGAAGAACGTTTTAAGGCAGTTCGTTCCCGAGAGCATTGAGGATCTCACGGCAATCCTTTCTCTCTACCGACCGGGTCCTATGGATTCGATACCGAAATATATCCATAACCGCCATCATCCGCAGGACGTAACCTACGATACGCCGCTGTTAAAGCCGATACTTGACGTTACCTACGGCTGCATAGTCTATCAGGAGCAGGTTATGCAGGTGTTCCGCACCCTTGCGGGATATTCGCTCGGCAGGGCGGATATAGTAAGACGCGCAATGGCAAAGAAGAAACACGCCGTTATGGAGAGGGAAAGACAATTCTTTATCTACGGCGAAAAGGACGAAAACGGAAATGTTCTCTGCGAAGGCGCGGTAAACCGAGGAGTAAGCGAGCAAACCGCGCAAAAAATATTCGATGATATGTCGGCGTTCAGCTCCTATGCCTTTAATAAGGCGCACGCCGCTTCGTATGCGGTGGTCGCTTACCAAACGGCGTATCTTAAATGCCATTATCCGTCGCAGTATTTTTCGGCGCTGATGACAAGTATGATGGACAGCGTAGGCAAGGTTGCGCTTTATACCGCCGAGTGCCGCAGGCTCGGTATAAAGGTTTTACCGCCGAGCGTTAATAAGAGCCGCGCAGGCTTTACTCCCGACGGCGGGAATATCCGCTTCGGACTTATGGCTGTCAAAAATCTCGGCAAGGGAGTAATTGAAAAGCTGATAGAAAACCGCCGCGAGGGCGAATACACCTCGATGTACGATTTTTGTAAGCGAAATCAAAGCAGGGAACTCAACCGCCGTGCAATTGAGGGATTAATTAAGAGCGGAGCGCTTGACGGTCTTGAAGACAACCGAAGACAAATGCTGTTTTCCATAGACCCCGTAATGGCGGCGGCGGAAAACGAACGCCGTTTTTCCTCAGAGGGACAAATGAATTTGTTCGGAGAAATGGAAGCCGATTTTGACTATAAGCTCGAAAAATCCGAGGAAATGCCGCGCGAAATGCTGCTTGCAATGGAGAAAGAGGCGACGGGTCTTTATATGTCGGGACACCCGATGGACGAATATAAGGGCTTTATTCTGTCGTCGGGAATGACCAAAACGGCTGATATTATATCAAGAAAAATAAACGACGGCAAGCGTGTAAAAATTGCGGGAATAGTAACGGGATTAAAGGTTCGCCAACTGAAAAACAATAACGTTATCGGTTCCGCGCTGCTTGAAGATTTAAGCGGCTCTGTCGATGTTACGGTGTTTTCAAACGCTCTTGCTATGTATAAATCGGTGTTAAGCTCAGGCAAACCGATAGTTTTAACGGGCAAGGTGTCGGAAATGGAGGATAGGGATCCTGAAATAATATGCGAGCGCGCAGAGCTTATACCCGAAACCGCGAAAAATATTTCCACGGCTAAAACCTATAAAAACGGTTTATATTTAAAGGTAGAGAGCTTGCAGTCGGGTGAATTTGAGTCAGTAAAGAAAACGCTTTCCGAATTTCACGGCGGTATGCCCGTTTATATCTACTGTACGTCAAACGGAAGAAAGCTATCTGCTCCGCAGTCGCTTAATATATCTCCCGACCCCGAACTTTTGCGGCGGCTTTGCGGTATATTGGGCGAAGAAAACGTAAAATTAATTAAATGATAAAAATATTGTTGAAAAATTAACATTTATAAGTTATACTTGAATTTAGCATTTATTTGGAGATGATGTGTGATGAAAACAATAGGTGTGCTTACAAGCGGGGGAGACGCCCCCGGTATGAACGCCGCGGTGCGCGCGGTGGTTAGAACCGCAATAGCAAACGGTATGACCGTTAAGGGAATACGCCGCGGATATAACGGTTTAATAGAAGGCGATATAATTGATCTTGACGTGCGCTCCGTATCGGATATTATCCACAGAGGCGGCACGGTGCTTTATACCGCAAGAAGTCCTAAGTTCAAAACCGAAGAGGGTATGAACGAGGCTATAAACAACTGTAAAAAATTCGGAATAGAAGGTATTGTTGTAATCGGCGGCGACGGCTCTTACAGGGGCGCGCGCGACCTTTCTTTGCACGGCATACCGTGCGTAGGCGTTCCGGGTACGATTGATAACGATATTTCGTCTACACAGTATACGATAGGCTTTGATACGGCTATGAATACCGCTATGGAAATGGTTGACAAAATTCGCGATACCGCACAGTCGCACGACCGTTGCAGCGTTGTTGAGGTTATGGGAAGACGCGCGGGTTATATCGCTTTGCAGACAGGTATTGCGGTAGGCGCGACTGCTATTCTCGTTCCCGAGATCGAAACGCCGATAGACGATGTTGTAAATAAGATAATCGCTACACAGAAGACAGGCAAAAAGCACTTTATTGTGGTTGTTGCCGAAGGCGTCGGCGGCGTTGAAAAAATTGCCGAAACAATAGAAGAAAAAACAGGTATCGAATCCCGTGCTACGGTTCTTGGACACGTTCAGCGCGGCGGCAGTCCTACCGTTCGCGACCGTGTAATGGCTACTCATATGGGTTACGCCGCTGTAAAACTCCTTGAAAAGGGAATAGGCAACAGGGTAGTCGCAATGCAGAACGGCAACATTGTGGATTATGACATCTATGAAGCCCTCAATATGAAGAAAGAATTTGATTATGAGATGTATGATATAGCTCATACTACCTCGATCTGATATTGCTAAGGAGGCATGATAAAAAGTTAAGTGGTAATAAATCCGAGGACTCTGTTATGTGTTAAGATAAAGATAACAGGAAG
>CAKSIG010000012.1 GCA_934463035.1 uncultured Eubacteriales bacterium
TTCCTGTTATCTTTATCTTAACACATAACAGAGTCCTCGGATTTATTACCACTTAACTTTTTATCATGCCTCCTTATATATTCTCCAAAGATTTATTTAAAAAATTCTTTGTTTTTTCCGATTGGGGATTTTTAAATATTTGTTCGGGAGTTCCCATTTCTTCAATGACCCCGTCCGCCATAAATATGACCTTATCGGCAACGTTTCGCGCAAACTCCATTTCGTGGGTCACGACTATCATAGTGCTGTTATTGTCTTTAAGTCCCTTTATTACCTTTAATACCTCGCCCGTAAGCTCGGGGTCAAGCGCCGACGTCGGCTCGTCAAAGCAGAGTATATCAGGATTAAGCGCAAGCGCCCTCGCTATTGCTACGCGCTGTTGCTGACCGCCCGAAAGCTCGCACGGATAGTTCTGCATTTTATCTTCAAGACCGACCTTTTTTACAAGCTCAACCGCGCTTTTTTCAATTTCATCATTTGTGCCGAGTTTCAGAAGCGTCGGCGCAAGAGTTATGTTTTTAAGCACATTATACTGCGGAAACAGATTGAACTGCTGAAACACAAGTCCGAAATGCAGACGGTTCTTTCGTATTTCCTCATCACTTTGTTTTTTAACACTATCGCCGTCGAATATAATTTCGGAATTTACGGAAATAGTGCCGCTGTCAGCGGTTTCAAGGAAGTTAAGGCACCTTAAAAGCGTGGTTTTTCCGCCGCCCGAGGAGCCGATTACCGCAAGCACTTCGCCCTTTTCAAGCGAAAAACTTATTCCTTTAAGGACCTCGGTATTTCCGAATTTTTTGGTCAGATTTTTCACATTAAGCATTTCCATAACGGCACCCCCTTATTTAAAATATCCGAGCTTGCTTTCGAGCTTACCGAAAAGAACGGTAAGCAAGCCGTTGAACACAAGGTAGTATATCGCGGTAAAGAACAGCGGCCAAATCTGACCCGCTATTCCCTGCGAGCCCTTCATAAACGCCTGTCCTGCCCAAATTACCTCCTGCAAAGCTATAATACGGGCAAGCGACGTATCCTTTACCAGTGTTATTATCTCGTTTGACATTGGCGGAACTATGCGCTTTATCATCTGCAAAAGGGTTATTTTAAAGAATATCTGACTTTTGGAAAGACCCAAAACCTGACCTGCCTCCTGTTGTCCGTAAGGCACGCCCTGAATACCGCCGCGGTATATTTCGGAAAAATAGCAGGCATAGTTAAGTATAAACGCGACGCTTGCCGCAACAAATCTGCCCTGCTCTCCGCTGCCCCAAACGGGGTTATGCAGAACAAGACCCGGAAAATAGTAGACTATTAAAAGCTGTATCATAAGCGGGGAACCGCGAAACACCCAAACTATAACCTTTATAAGCGCCGAGAGCGGTTTGAACCTCGACATTGAACCGAAGGCTATTATCAGTCCCAACGGCAGCGCTCCGACAAGCGTTATGCCAAACAGCTTTAAGGTTTGAAGAAAGCCCGTATTTAAAGAGGAAATTACTATGGGCAGCATTTCAAAAAAATCCAATTACAACAATCCTTTACTTTAACACGCCGAAAGCAGAGGGCGCCCGCAAGCGCTCTCTGCAAGGTATTCGTTTTTTTATTATTTAATGAGCGAAGCCTGAACTTTATAGGTCTCGGCAACCGTTTCAAGCGTTCCGTCTTCCTTGCACTTATTAAAGAATTCGTTTAACTTTGCGGTAAGGTCGGAGTCCTTGCGGAAGCCCACGCCGTATTCCTCGCTGTTGAGCGATACGGTATAAGCAAGGTTTTCGTAGCTGGTGCCTTCGCCTACCATTGCGGCAGCCATAAGAGAGTCGATTATAGCCGCTTCGCTTGTGCCCGACGCAACCTCCATAACGGCGGTAGCCTGATCCTTAACCTCAGTATAGGTGAAACCGTTTTCCTCCGCCATATCTTTGCCAGCTGAGCCTGCCTCTACGGCAAATTTAAGACCCTTGCAATCCTCGGCTGTCTTATACTTATCAGCCTTGTCGGCAGGAACTATAACTATCTGTGCGTTGTTGCAGTAAGCGTTTGATGTTGACATTGCGGCTTTTACGTCGTCTGTAAGGGTCATACCGTTCCAAACGCAGTCGATTGATTTGCCGTCAAGCTCCATTGTCTTGTTGTCCCAATCAATCTCAACAAACTTAACGTCAACACCGATATACTCCGCAAACTTTGTAGCCATATCGGCATCAAATCCGATCCACTTGCCGTTTTCGTCCTGATAATCCATCGGCTCAAAATCGGTAATTCCCACAACGAGCGTTCCTTTGTCCTTAACATAGTCAAGGTCGGAGGTCGTTTTGCCGCTCTTGCCGCAGCCCGCGAAAGCCGCAACCATTACAAGTGCCGTAAACAATGCTATAAGTTTTTTCATTTTTAATTTCCCCTTTTCTCAGACGGACTGTATATCTGCCGTCCTTCGTCTGTTTTATTTGTTGTCCTTATTATACTTCATCAAGATGAAGTTGTAAAGTGTTTTTTTATAATTTTTTCATCTTTGTAACACTTTCACAAAAGCCTATTCGCTTTATCTCTTTATTTAGGTAAAGTAACCGCTAAAACAGAACGCCTTTCCCAATAATTCAGGAAAAGGCGCTGTAATCATTTATTTAATTCTAAATTTTCAATCATTTTTTCTGCCGATTCGGTGTATTCGGCATCAACCTTTTTTCTGTATTTATTCATTTTTGCGTTCTGGGTCACAGCGCCGCCGAAAACTAATTTAAACCAGCGTTTGACCTCATAAAAAGGCAACAAATACTTTCTGCCGTAGAGCTTAGGATACCAATATTTAAGTGTATCGTAAGGCTTCCAAATCTTGTTTGCAACAGAATTAGACGCTTTGCACCGCGCACCGCTGTCTGTTTTTATAGCGGCGGCGTTTGAAACACTGCCGTATATTCCGCCTTTAAGGACATAGTCTTCCATAATTTCGGTGGTTTCGTTATGTACGGAATTGCCGAACCACACTTCGGATAACCGTTCCGACTCGGACGCGAACTTTGATATTCCGCCCTTATTAAGAAGCTCTGCCCTACGTCCGAAATCAAATTCCTTTCTGTGGTTAAGCACCCACACATCTAAAAACGACCTCATACCGCAACCGCCGCAAAGCATATGCATCGCCATATGCGCTATATGATGAAAATACAGCATTTCGTCCTTCATCAAGTACATAGACTTATTCTCGTCAGGCTTGTATGTATAATCCCAGACATTTTTTAAAACCTCATCGGCACAGGAAAGTCTGCCCTTTTCGATAAGGTCAAAGTGCAACTCAAAATGAACACCCGTTTGAGAAAAGAGGGATATATTATGCATATCCTTCATATTGCTTGTATAATCAAGCTCTTTTATTACGTGTTCCGCGGCGTTTTCAAGGTCCTCTACGTGTACCAAAATATCAATATCACAGCTTGTCCTCATAGCGGGACTCGGATAGTATTTTCTTATTACGGAGCCTTTAAGCGGAATAAACGGTATTTCCGCCTTTTCAAGCACATCGCAGATACGTACAAATTCGTATTTGATGTTTTCATATCTCCAAACGGAATTGATAATGTGTAATCTCACCTTTTCGGCGAGCTTATCGCTTATTTCTATGCCGTTATCCTTGATTGCGAGAGATGCGATATTTGCAATATCATGCACATTTGCAAGGCGCAGCGCCTTTGAATAATCGGTTTCGTCGAACTGTTCAAGTTTGGCTTTATCAAGCGGATTTCCGCATATCTCATTTCCTACAAGCTCTAACAAAAGCTCGGTAGATTTTTGCATACTGACTGTAACCCCATTTCAAAAAAAGAACCGTTAATTGTGTCGGACTTTGCCTAATCTCTGAAATACAAATCCCTTGTATAAACCTTGTCCGCTACATCGTCAAGATCCTTGCTGTTGCGATTTGCGATTATGACGTCTGCCGTTTCTTTAAATTCATCAAAATCGCGTATAACACGGCTGTTGAAGAACTTATCCTCCTTCATAGTCGGTTCGTATATAACAACCTCAATTCCCTTTGTCTTAATACGTTTCATAACGCCCTGAATGGAGGACTGACGGAAATTATCGCTGTTTGCCTTCATTGTAAGGCGGTAAATGCCTACCGTATTCGGCTTTTTCGCAATTATTTGGTCGGCAATGAAATCCTTTCTCGTGTGATTTGCTTCAACAATGGCAGAGATAAGATTTTGCGGCACGTCGGCATAGTTTGCGCGAAGCTGTTTTGTATCCTTCGGCAGGCAATATCCGCCGTATCCGAAGGAGGGGTTATTGTAATAGTCGCCTATTCTGGGGTCAAGCGATACACCCGCGATGATGGATTTTGTATCCAGACCTTTGGTTGCAGCGTAGGTATCAAGCTCGTTGAAATAAGCCACACGCAGCGCAAGATATGTATTGGCAAAGAGCTTTATAGCCTCGGCTTCGGTAAGGTCGGTGAAAAGCGTGGCTATATCCTCCTTGATTGCGCCTTGTTTTAACAGGTCGGCAAAGGTTTCAGCCGCTTTTTCAAGACGTTCGCTGCCGACAGGTCTGCCGACTATTATACGGCTCGGATACAAATTATCATAAAGCGCCCTGCCCTCGCGCAGAAATTCGGGGCTGAACAGTATATTATCGTTATTGTATTTCTCTCTTACACTCTTTGTATATCCCACAGGCACGGTAGACTTTATTATCATTATCGCGTTTTTATTCGCGCCGATTACCTGCTCAATAACGCTTTCTACCGCCGATGTGTTAAAATAATTTTTGTCGGGATCATAATTTGTAGGAGCCGCTATTATTATAAAATCGGCGTCCCTATAAGCGCTGTCACCGTCAAGCGTTGCGGTCAAATTCAGATCTTTTTCAGCCAAATATTCCTCTATTTCCTTATCAACGATAGGCGACTTTTTATTATTGATCATTTCAACCTTTTCAGGTATTATGTCAACCGCCGTAACCTCATTATGCTGTGCTAAAAGCACCGCCATCGACAGTCCGACATATCCCGTTCCTGCTACTGCAATTTTCATTCTTATCTCACCTAAAAATCAATTAATCCTGTTTAAAATATATCTTTAATCCTACGCTTTCAAGCTCGGCATTGCGCTGTCTTGCCATCTCATCGGTCATATCGCCGATCGTTTTTGCCGCACGTTTTATGTTTCCAGGTCTTTTGAAAATAATTGCAAACCAACGCGCAACATACATAAACGGCAGTAAAATAGGCGCCCGTTCGGTTACGGGATAATATCTTTTCATTGTATCGACATTCGGAAAAATCATTTCCCTTAAACGCACAAGCCGACCGTGCTTGTATTTTTTAGAATACAGTGCGGCGGACGATTTTTCATTTGTTGCCATATTACCGTAAATACCGCTTGTAAACAGCATTTCGGTGAGTTTATTTGTTATTTCGGTTTCCTCGCCGCCGTAAAACCAATTTTTTATAAGCAACTTTATATTATCGTAAAATCTGCATAGACCGAGCTTTTCAAATTCGCCGTAAATATATTTTTCATCAAGGTCTTTGAAATGTTCAAAATATACGTAAAAGTCTATGATATTTCTTACCCCTGCGCCCGAAAATCTAAAATGCTTTACAAAATGCAGCATAATGTAAATAAACATATCTTCGTGGCTCATACCGTAACCGTGTTCGGTTATGTTTTTCATTAAGCTCCATTCTCGGTTTTTATAATACCCGAACAAATCCGATTCCGGCGGCAGGAGGTGTTTGTGAAGTTCAAGATGGAGTCTGTTTTTCTTGTCCCAAACAGTAGTGTGACTGTCTTCTTCGTTTGGAACAAAACCGCAAGCGTTCATTACTTGTTCAATCTTACCACGCTGTTTTTCTTTTATAAGCACATCTGCGTCGCCCATAGTTCTAAGCTCGGGGCGGGGATAATATTCTCTTACCACCGAACCTTTGATCGGAGCATAATCAATACCGTTTTTTTCAAATTCAGACTTAACAACCGAAAGCTCGTGCTGCTGTCTCATATTGAGCGACAAAAATCCGCATGCAGTCATATAGAACTTTTGATATATTCCGTCAGCCTTAAAATCCTCCCTGCCGACAAGCCCTTCATACAGAATACAAACTATCTGGTGCTTTACCGCAAAATTGTAAATGCGCGAATAATCAACCCCGTCGGAGAGATTCGGGATTTTGCTCGTAAATGCCGAGCGTATAATTGATATTATATCCTTTTGAAACGGAGTCAATCAGCGCATCTCCTTTCTATGTTTTCTATTCAATGATAATGTCACATATCATATCTATTTCGGATTCTGTAAGGTCGGCATAAAGTGGTAAGGTTAGAATCCTGTCCGCAACATAGGCGGCAATCGGAGTTTTTTTCGGGTCAAAGCCAGTCTTGCCTTCATAGCAATGAAAACTGTTTGTAAGCGGATAAAAATACTTCCTTGCAACTATATTATGCTCTTTAAGCCGCTCAAAAACCGCATTTCGGTCATATTTATATCCGTCAAAAACAACGGGGAAATAGGCGTAATTTGATTTAACACCTTTCTGTTCCGCACAGAGCTTTATGCCGTTTATGCCGCTAAGCCGTTCGCGGTAATGCTCAACCACTTTTTGGCGTTTTGCGATTTCTTCATCAAGATGGCGGATATTACATATTCCCATTGCGGCAGAAAACTCGTTCATTTTAGCGTTTCCGCCGACAAACTCAACCGACTCGGGACCGCGTATTCCGAAGTTTTTCATATCGTTAAGAATTTGTTTCAATTTGCTGTCCGAATAACAAACAGCTCCGCCCTCAATGGTGTTGAAAACCTTTGTCGCGTGAAAACTGAACATCGCGGCGTCGCCGAAGTTAGCAGAGCTAACGCCGTTATATGTAACGCCGAAGGCGTGAGCCGCGTCGTATATGACCTTTAAGTTATGCTTATCGGCTATTCGTTTTATTCCCTCAACATCACACAAGTTTCCGTAAACGTGAACGGGGATTATCGCCGCCGTTTTGTCCGTTATCAAATTTTCAATATCATTGACATCAACCGTATAATCATCAGGATTGATGTCGCAGAACACGGGAATCAACCCATTGCGCACAATGGCGTGTGTGGTTGAAGCAAAGGTGAACGGCGTAGTTATAACCTCCGAGCCCTTTTCAAACCCCATAGCGGCTATTATGTTTTCGAGCGCCAAGTGGCCGTTTGTGTAAAGCGTAACGTTTTCGGCACCCAAGTATTTTTGCAGGTCTGCCTCTAACTGCTTGTGCTTCACACCCATGTTTGTTAGCCAATGACTGTCCCAAATATCCTTTATTTCTTCGCAATACTCCTCAAACGTAGGCATAGAGGAGCGAGTAACATTAATTACTGACATATTAAAACTCCCAAGACACTTGTTTTTAACACTCATAATACTCATCTTTCAATAGTGAGTATAAAATCATATCAACAAACTTACCGTTTTTATATCTTGCTTTTCTCTTTATTCCCTCTCTTTTAAAGCCAATCTTTTCATATAAAGCTATTGCACGTTCGTTATTAGACAAAACAGTGAGTTCTATACGGTTTAAATTCAAATTAAAGAACGCATGATTTAAAACTCCCTTAACGGCAAATGTTCCGATTCCTTTACCTCTGTTATTCAATCCGCCTATCATAATATGGAGTTCGGCACTTTGGTTTATATTATCTATCTTAACCAAACTTACTAATCCTAAAATATTATCGCTTTCATCGACAATAGAACACCGAACCTGTGTATTCCTGCCGGACATATAATTGTCGAACCATTTTTCATCTACTTCATTATTAATAAACCTAAATGTCGCTCCCAGGCAGTCAATTAAATCCTTGTCATTACGCCATTTGTTTATTTCCCTAAGGTCTTTTCGTTCTAATTCCCTTAATCTATACATTTTTCCACCTCTGTAATTAAATACTTCATATCTCTGTTGGTATATCTTTGGTCCACGGGGATTGGCAAAATGTTATCTGCCATATCATATTCTAAGCTATTTTTTTCACACAGATTGAAAACATTCGGCCACAGCGTGGGTGTAAAAATCTTTTTATCTATGAGTTCTTTTCTGATTTTGGAACCGTTTTTCAAATAAAGCGGATACATAAAAGCTCCGTCCATAACAATTAAGTTCAGTTTGTTGAACTTTGAAAAAGCAGAATTTAAAACTTCAAAATTTTCATTCCGCCTTTTTGCAATAAAATCATAATCTATTGAACGCATTATGTTGTGAGTTAGTTTCGACATATATTTTATTGGTTCATTTATGAAAAACTTATTGTTCTCGACGTATTCATTATAAAATTTTTCCGCTCCGACTTCATATCTGCCCAACAAAAAGTTCATTCTGCTATAAGATATATCTGTATCCAATTTTTCTTTTAGTTCTCTGTCGGTCTTTAAATATGCCCCGTCCGCAACACCGAAATACTTGCGGCAGGTATAAAGAGTATCCACATCATCTATCGGCTTGCTGAAAAATGCCTGCGAATTATCAACTATAACATTGTTATAGTTTTCTTTATACATCATTATCTCCTTATCAGATAACTGTCCGTAATAATTTACAATATATAATGCCTCATTTTGTGATACGCACCCTTTAAACTCAGGTAAAAATCTCTCATTAATATGGTAGTACTCTATTTCGGCACCGTGCTTTTTACAAATATCACTGACCGAACTACACAAAAAATACGGCAAATATATTTTTTTGATAGATTTTGCTTTTATGATGTAGGCAAGACAATTTCTTCCGCAATTTAACGCAATCAAATCAGGATAGTATTCATCACCGTTACTGTGTTCAAATTCAATATATCCGCCGATTTCTTTCATCTTTTCACCCCAATTCTAAATTTATAAAACTGTTAATTTTAATCAATAAATTTTCCTTATATTAATTCTTTTTATAATTACAAATTACGGCTCTTCGTTTGTTTGATGACGTAACCGGAATTTCTTTTACAAATTCTATCCTTATTTTTGCATCTGTTCCTAATAAGTTTTTAAATTTATCTATATAACGCTTTTCGTCAATCGGTCCGTCGCAATTTAACTTTAAGGTATAAACACATCTATCGTCCTGTATAAACTGCCATTGCTTTATATTATCTGCCCCCCACATACTTACAGATATTTTTGCAGGTGAAACCAGTGCATCTGATGTCGTATAAATACAATCTCTTGCCCGTCCGTATATTTCTTTTAATATTGGAAATTTGCCATCATCAAAATACTCCATAATGCCCAAATCTCCTGTATCATATCTTATCATTGGAAATGCATAATTAAACAAATCTGTAACAACTATTCTGCCCACTTCGCCGTTATCAGTTGGTTCGTCACTGTCTATTTTCAAGCACTCAAAATAATAGCTACCCCAATTGAGTCTGTAAAAACCTCCGTTTCCCATATCTTGTCCCAAAATGCCCAATTCCATATCAGAATATCTCCGATAAACCGTACAGCCAAACACCTTTTCAAGTAGTTGCCGATTACTTTCCGAAATGCCTTCGCCTGCACATAATAATGACTTTATTTTGAGTTTATCACACCCTGATTTTTTTGCATATTTTGCCAATTCAACAAGAGTTGAAGGATAACTGAAAACTATACGCGGATCTTTTTCGACAATTATATTAAGCATTTCTGATAAATGATCCTCGCTCAAATCCGATGAATCAACATAATATATATTTTCGTTGTCCTCCTGTTCCGGTGTTCTATGTATTTTATCGCTTAAAACTCTAAAAAACACCATTCTTTCATGAGAAGGATAATCGCAAAACTCACCAAATACTTTTAAATCCGCAATGGTTCTATTACGTTTTTTATAATCTTATACAACACTAAATGGTGTGCCTGTGCTGCCACTCGTCGAAGATATATGAGTTGGTTTTAAATAGCCGCCGTCAGCCGTTATTGTTTGTCTGTTGTCATTCAAAATCATTTTGTTAACAACAGGAAATTCGTCATCTACACTGTAATTTTTATAAAACGCTGTATGATTAATTGCGTGAAGTTTCAGTTCTGCAAATCTTTCCTCGACCCAATTCATATCATTGCTTTTTAAAACAGATTTAATTTCATTATACTGGTTGTAAATTATCCCGCCGTTTTGGGCATCTTTTGTCCAAAAATCTTTTCTAAGCGCGTCCTCCGACTTTTGCATTTCCATTCTCCTCACTGTAACCCTATATCAATAGATTCGTTTATATTAGCCAATACCCTGATCATTTCTGCCTTACTTTGAAATCTAAGAAAAATAATACCCAAGCACTTTGATGCATCTGTAAACCTTTCGACTTTGTCACCGATTTTTTTGTAAATGCACGTGCGGTAAATATGTGATTGTAATTCAGGCGAAAAGGTTATATTTTTATATATTCCGTTTGATTGGCTGTGTAAATTATAAGTTGCATAGCATCCGTCTTGGTAAACGGGGCGTTCTGAAATTTTTATTCCCATAGCCGCCTTTACGGACATTGCTGCTATATCAACATCAAATATATCTCCCAACAAGTCGGGTATCATATTTCCCCCGCTGCGCGGTCCCACATCTATCAGCCAAACTCTGTCGTTTTTATCAATAATCAGTTCAACATTCATAGCACCGTTGCGAATAGCTAACCGCGCAACGATATTTTTTAAAACTTTTTTGACGTTTTCAATGTCAGAGTCGCATAATTCGAGTGGATAGCTTTTTCCGGCAGGCACCAACGGATTAACATCATTGTCCCTATGGCAATTCATCAATCCCCACAGTATAACCTCGCCGTCAACAACAAAAATATCGCCGCCGACGAGATATTTGTGTTTTTTTTCTATGAAATCTTCTACAACAATTCTTTCGCCGCGCGAAAACGAAAACGCTTTTTTTACAGCATCTTGTATACCGTCTATACTTTTTAATACGGTTGCTCCTTTGCTCCCCGAAGAATCAACAGGCTTTACTATTACAGGAAATTGAAAAACGCCGTTTTTAAGGTCATTAATTGCCATTTCAGCATCTGTATAACCTCTCGCCTTTGGCGTATTAAACCCGTTATTAGCTAAAAACTCTCTGAACTTGTCTTTATTGCATAGGATTTCCACCGAATTATACGGATTACCTGGCAACCCCATTTTTTCCGCTACATATGCTGCCGTAGGTGCCGCAGGATCCGATGCATACGCCAGCACACCTGAAACACCCTCGTCCTCAGCTACTTTTAGTACAGCTGCTTTGTCGGTTGTACTTACAAGATAAAATTTATCTGCTTCATATTGTCCCGGATTATCGGGCAAAAAATCACACAGCACGGTATAGTATCCAAGCTCTTTGGCTTTTTTTATAGCCACGACCTGCTGAGCCGACCCGCCGAGCAACAATATTTTTTTCATTATGCCACCGTCTTTCTCGGTTTTTTAACGTATTTCTTCAACATATTAAGCACATATTTAAAGCACTCTATTTTAAATACCTTTGAAAGAATTATATACAACACCGCTCCGACAGCTACCTGTAAAATCAAAGTAACTATAACGGGCAATCCCACATAGTTCAAAAGATAAACACAAAAGCCCATTGCGCAGCTTAAAGCAATCTGCGGCAGCATATCCTTTAACTGTTGTATGTACCCATATTCTAACAATTTTTTGTTTGGGAACGAATTTATAATTTGGCTGAAAAGTGATGTTAAAAGGAGACTGTATGCCATCCAAATGACCCCAAACCACATAGTAGAAATCAAAACAACCAAACCAAACGCTTTTTTTGCTATTTCGAGCTTTAAAAACATATCGCTTCTTCCCATTGCTTTTATAGCGTTAAGGTTAGCTGTATGTATCGGATAGAAAGCATAAGTAAAGCAGAATATTCTTAAAAACGGAACACAGGGCAACCACTTGTCCGTTAATATAAGAGACACCAACGGTTCGGCGCAAACTGCGAGTCCCATCATAAGCGGCATCATAATATATGTGCTTGTCTTTATCGCACGCCGCGTCATAGCGCGCACTCTGCTTTTATCGTCCTGCTCGGCTGACATTGTCGGCAAAAGCACACTGTCTATCGACGAATTGATATTTGTCACTATCATATTTGGAAACGACTGTCCTTTATTAAAAAACGATAGATCCTTGGCTGTATACAATTTTCCTATAATAAGCTGACGTAAATTGTTGTAACCCGTATCAAGCAGAGAAGAAACAAGCAGTTTCCACCCGTAAGAAAATAATCCTTTCAGCCTTTTAAAGGAAAATACAAGCTGCGGGCGCCATTTTACCGTAACCCAGAGGATTATTGTATCAACAAGCTGATTAAACAGGTTTTGCGCGACTATCGCCCAAACGCCAAACCCCGCATACGCCATACCTATACCTATAAAAGCGGCGCCAATCGTTCCGCCCAGAGTTGCAAAGAAAAACTTTTTAAACAAAAGATTTTTTGAAACGTAGGACTGTTGTATATTTTTAACGCCCGAAATAATAAGAGTTAAACTCATAACCCGCACAACAGGAGTAAGCTCAGGCATTTTATAGAAAGACGCAATAAACGGCGCGCAAAAAAACATTATAAGGTAAAGCGCCGTGCATACGGTTATGTTAAAGAAAAACACGGTTGAAAAATCAATATTATCAGCGTTTTTCTTCTGCACAAGCGCGTTGCCGAAGCCGCTGTCAACAAACACCTGTAATATAGCGGTAAACACGGTGACAAGCGCCACCGTTCCGTAAACCTTGGGGTCGAGCAGACGTGCTAAAACTATCGAAACAATAAACGTAACGCCCTGCGCGCCGCAACGCTCCATAAACCGCCACAAAAAGTTGCTTGTTGTGCTTTTTGCTGTTATTTTTGATTGGTTATCTTGACTCATTTTTAACTATCTTTCCTATTTTACCTCTTATACCCGATAAAAACGGCATGAATGACAGTATAAAGTATTTTATCTTTTCACTTTTCGGGAGCGTGCTGTAAACGTCGCGGTATTCCTTGCCGATAATATCCTTATAACGTTTTTCAAGAACCGCTAAATCAAACTCATTCCTTTTTATTGCACTCTTAAAATATTCATCATATTTATATTCAGAATATTCATTTGCCATTTCAAGCATTTGAATTATAGCAAATAGGTTTTTAATCCGTTTATCCGTATTACGATAAACTCTAACTGTCCAAGAACCGGGCGTTCCGAATCTGTAAACCGACATAACTTTACCGAAATAATATATATTGCCTGATAAAGCCAAATAAATTGCTCGCGGATAGTCGCCGACATCTTTTATTGAAGTCATAAATTCGGGATTATCATTAATATACTCTTTTCTGTACATCAGGGAAGACGTTTGGTATCCGCCCGCACCGAATTTAATACATTCCTCAATACTTATATTGCGATCGGTTTCACAGTACATGACCTTTTCGGTGCCGTCAGACACATTTTTTAACAAGGTGTTATGTGCACAAGCAGAACATTCGGGGTGATTTTCTAAATAGTCTACCTGCATTTGCAGTTTGTTTTCGTCACACCAATAATCGTCACCCTCACAATAGGCGACATATTTACCCTGCACCATAGGGAATATAAATTTTCTCACTAACCTTATTCCCTTAGAGTATTGATTTTCGGTTTGATATATTGGTTTTATAATTTCAGGATATTTTTTCTCATATTCCCTGATTATATCAGCGGTGCCGTCGGTAGATGCGTCATCATTTATCAAAACCTCAAATTTAAAGTTTGTTTTCTGATTCACAAACCCCTCTAACGCGTCGCGAATATATTTTTCATGATTGTACGCTGTACAAACAACACTTACCATTATATCGCTCATACTGTCTTCTCCGTCTTAAAAGTGTGATATATTTTTGAAAGAAACTTTCTCAACTTGTTTTTTGCGAACAACTGAACTATATGTCCATTTTTCAACCTATATATGTCCCCGTCATTACTTGACGATTCATCAATAAACATAGAATAGAAATCATCAGACGACAGTTCACTGAGCATATTTCTCGTAGTATTGTAGCCGCAATCAAAATATATAATTCGCTTTATCATTTCATTGATTCTAACTTTAATATATTTGATATATTCTGCAAAATCATCTGCTGTCCATACATTTTCTTCTTTTAAGAAGTTCCATACTTCTTTTCTTACAGCTGACTCCGATTCGAATTTTCGGTAATCATTGTTGTTGGTTATCGAATTTTCATTGAACGTATAATTATATAATGAATCGGATATAAAAGTGGCTTTTGTGCAATTCTTATATATCGGTATGCTTTGCAACAAATCTTCACCCATACCGATATTATAAAATTGGCTGTAATCCAAACAGTCAAGCAAAGACCCTTTGACACACTTTCGCCACAAGTTATTATATTGATTTAAAAACACTATTTTATATAATTCTCGTTTATCCTCAACATTGCCGAAATAAACATTCTTTGCAATTGAATCTTCGAGTTTTTTCCCAAAACGGATCCTATCAAAACTATACACTACCATATCACATTTATTATGCAATATAGTGCTATTTAAAACCTCCAATGCCGTTGCCTTTAAGCTATCATCAGAATCAAGAAAAACAAAAAATGATTCATCACAATCAAAACTTTCTTTCACATAATTAATTGCAGCTCTTCTTGCAGAAATCAATCCTTCGTTTCTCTTATGTATAACATATATTCTGGAATCGTTTTCGGCATATTCGTCACATATTTTTCCGCAATTATCAGGTGATCCGTCATCAACAAGTATAAGCCTAAAATTTTGATATGTTTGTGATAAAACTGACTTTATACAGCTCTCAATATACCTTTCCACATTATAAATCGGTACTAAAATATAAAACTTGTTTTTCATTAAAGTATCTTTCCCCTTATTTTCAGGCACTTACGGTCCCTTATCTCTTGCATTTGCGTATAAAAATTAACAAACAATACATTTTATATTTCAGAAGAGTCAAATACATTCTGTGCTTTGGTGGCAGAGTTTTAATGTCAACGGATTTAACTGATGAACTGAACTCATCTGAAAGATAAATCTTTCGCATACTGCGTTTTAATTCACGAGCCGACTCACCTGAGAAAAGAATTTCACATTCAAGCTGACCGAGCATCAATTGAATATAATCGGCATTAATTTGATATATAAAATCATATTTTGTATTGGCATTTGCAATCATAAGGCACTGTTTTAATTTCGTGATTTTTTTGTATTTATCAGAAGAATATTTATGTATCATAGAATCAGGATTAATTCTGTAATGATACGGGTGAAAATCCGGCATAAATATCAATGATTTTGTTTTATTTATGTATGCAAAGGTCGTCAAAAGATCCTCGCCGATCGACACAGCGTCATTGCACATATCCAAAACTGAAAGTAGGATATCACGCTTGAACAGCTTAGTAAATCTGTTGGGTGACAACATTCTGCCGTGGCTTTGTCTGTTATAGAGCATTATCGGAAAAATGTCATTCTCAATTTGACTTTTTGAATACTTCTTACTATTAAAATTTATTTTCTCAAACTTACGTTTGCCATTTGGGAACTCCTGAATAAAACCACAACAAACAAGGTCAACATCGTTTGAAACTGCTGTATCCAACAGCATTTCAAACATATTACTGTCGACCCAATCATCTGAGTCAACAAAACCGATATACTCACCGTTTGCGTGCTTGACGCCATACTTCCAGGCAGACATTAATCCGCCGTTTTCCTTGTGATAAACGGTTATGCGATTATCCTTTTTTGCCCATTCTTCACACATATTACCCGAATTATCCGTAGAACCGTCATCAACGAGTATAATTTCAATATCCGTAAGGGTTTGACCGACAACGGACTCTATACACTCATTCAAATATTTTTGCACATTATAAACGGGGATTATTATCGAAATTCTCTGCATATTGATTCTCTTTTCTTACTAAAATCATTACTATAAATAAACATGACCACAAACCATAAAAAGTGTATGCGCTCAAACAAAACAAAAGTGCTGCCAATATCAATATGATAAAAAGGGAATTAAGGGAAAGTGTAAACCTGTAACCTATTCGCCTGTTGCAGCCCCATAAATAGATTACTTCGGTTATCGCACCTATGAATCCGAATTTATGCAGAATTTCCAAATAAGTATTATGTGCCGCACTTGTAAAATACTGAACTATACCATTACCTATTAGGAAAGATTTAGTTGACTTAAAGATATCGTTATAATACATTTTCCAAAGATTAGTACGTCCCGTAGTCAATGATTCCGCCGTATCGGCACCGTCAAGCCTTACCATCAAAGTCTCATATATACCGAACAACTGTCTTCGGAAAATCAAACATAAAATTATAAATATCGGCAACATTTTTAAGATTCTTAATCTGGTTTTATGCTCAGCCTTAAACAGTGAAAAAGCTATTATTGTTATAAAGCAAAAAATCATTGATTTTGAATATGTTATTAAGCCAAAAGAAATAGTTATTGTAGTCGCAACAAACCACTTCAAAGTCTTAATTCTATAACCAAAGCCCAACAGTAAAATACACAATGTGATTGCTGCGGTTACAGTATAAAAATTAGGATCATAAGACAGGCCGGAAAAACGCAAAGAATCACGAAACGAATGAACCGACACAAATGTCGTATTAAGAATTATATTTAACCTGCTAATATTTCTAAGTAGACCTAAAACACTGGTTACAACATGACCAACTATAAAAAAATAGATACATACATCTCTATATTTTTCGTTGTACACGCCGCATGCGTACATCAATATCATTACAGAAAAAAGAGGTATTAAATCCCCTATTGTGAACTCAACATTTGTGCTTGAAAATAAATGTACAATAAAATACAGGGGTATTCCTATAATTGTGAATAAAAAGTTGTCTTTCTTCAAAAATGTAACACGAACTATAAATGCCAGACAAACGAAAACATATATGTTATACTTTTGAAACCGAAATAAATATGCTAAATAAGAAAAATATATCGATAACGGTAGTAACTCTTTTTCTCTACAAATGAATAGTTTGGCACTTGCAACTATGGTGCAAGACAACGCTAAATAATCATTTGAGAGAAAATAGTTTAAAACCAATACAAATGACATTGCAATGCAAAAAATCATTGTACCCCTATATTCTTTTCTAAAATCGCCCTCAACCGCATTTTCTTGCGGAATACATTTCCTAGCAAAGTTTGAATACACCAACATCACCTACCATATATCTTTATATATTCCTCCGCCATTTTTTTAGAGGAAAATTCTTCTGACCTTATTTTTGCATTTATGCCGTACTGCTTACGTAAATCAGCATTATAATAATACCTTCTGAATGAATCAGCGATTTCATTACTGTCTAAACCTGTCAGTATAGCACAGTTAGCATCAAGCATATCGGGTACACCGCCAACCGCTGCGGCAGATATGGGCAATCCTGTTCCCATTGCCTCTATAAGAGTCATCGGCATACCTTCATAGTTCGACGGCAAAACAAACATATCCGCATTATTTAAAAAAGGATATACATTCGACTGTGCACCCAAAAACTCAACACAATCATCCAGACCGTATTCATTGACATAATTTTCCATTTTGCTCTTTAATTCTCCGTCGCCTATCAGCTGTAAAACACTGTTTGGAACCTCACTGTGAAAAGTTTTAAAAGCCGTAATCAACCCTATATGGTTTTTTTGCGGTGAAAACCGTCCTATGTGCAATATTTTGAATTTATCCCTTATAAAATAATCCGTTTTGGAAATACACTTCGAGAGGTCTATTCCGTTATAAATTACAGGAACCTTTTCCGATTTTATATGATATTCCTCACAAATCGTTTTTTTCACAATACCACTCAAAGCCACGGGAATAACCCCGAAAATTTTAAACAAGAACCTGTTAATAATGCGCGATACCCTGCCGCATTCCTTTTTCGCAACATTATGGACAGTATGCACCTTGCACTTTATACCTGCCAATATTGCAGCCGGCATTGCATAATGCACGCTATATAAATGTGTATGCACAACTTCAACTTTTTCGTTTTTGAATATTTTTTTTAGTTTAGAAATCATAGAGAAGTCTGCGCCGTACTTTTTTCCTAAATATCTGACATCAACACCTGTTGATTCCAACCTTTCGGTTATCGGCGAATGACAGTCATACATACTGATAACAATAATCCTGTTACTCTTATTTAATAATTCATAGATTAGATTTTCACACATAACTTCGGCACCGGCGAGTCCGAACGCCGGAATAATTTGCGCAATAACCATTTTGCACTCCTAAATATAAAACTACGTTAAATGTTGAACTAAAACCTTGATGACATTTTCAGGTGAATAATTTTCATACGATTTTAGGCAATTGATTTTCAGACCATTCCACCAATCAGCACCATTGGATATTTTAAGCAAACAATTAATAAGTCCATATTTATCGTCAAAGTCATATCCTATACCTGTAACACCGTCATCAATTATGTCGTCAAAGTTCTCCCAACGCGAACTTGTGATTGGAACACCTGCTGCATAAGCGTCAATTATCGTTCCCGGTATGCCCTCGGTGTAAAACTTTGTTGGGAACAATAAAGCAAAATAATTTTTTAAAACATCGACGCTTTTATCAAACGGTACTAATCCGCAATAATGCACATATTCAGGAAATGTTTTTTTTAAATTTTCAAACCTTTCTTCTTGTCCGTCATCAACCTGACCGTAAATATCAAGTGTGTAAACCGTTCTGCCGTTTTCCTCGTTGATTTGCCGTACCGCCTCAACAGCATCACCTATTCCTTTTTTCTCGGTTACCCTTGAAAAAGTGCACAATTTAAACGGTTCTTCGGTATTATAAACTAACTCCTCAGGTCTTAAAACATTTAAACGCTTACAGTTAGGCATTATGTATATGTTTTTAAAACCTTTTTGTTCAAGCGCTGTTTTCATTGCCTTTGTTTCAACATAAATGCCGTCAAATTTTTTAAGTTTTTCTTCCAGACTCTTTTTATCATCTAAATACTGCGGTAACCAACCGCCTATAACAACATAATGTAGCCTTGTTATAGAAAAGCGAGACCACAACAAAAGCAGAGGAGTATATACGCGTAAACCGCTATGAGCAGGCAGCATTACAACATTTTTTGATTTTATAACAGCACTTAACGTTTTAAGCGGCGCTTTTAGAAATGAACTCCACCTGCCATGCGTATCAATTTCTTTTACATCGTTTTCACCAAGTTTTCTTTTCAGTTCCATTGCCACTATCTTTGTTTTAACCGTTTGACCGTCGAGATAGTTTTTACCAAAACCAAAATGTCCTATAACTGTAACTTTAAATTTACTCATTATTGACCACAATCCTGCCAATCATTTAAAACTCTTAAACATCATCGAAAGATATATCTACAAATCAATCGCGCTATGTGATATTCGTTAGGTATAATATATACCATAACAACCATTTTTAAAAAGCCGTTATTCTCTTTTAATATTGTTCTCGTGTACAAATTTCTTTTATATTTCAAATTTAACAATTTCCGTCTTGCTTCTTTGTACTCTGACTTATTGTCATTTACCGCCGCAACTATGCAAACCTGTAATAAAGTAAAAATATACCTATATTCAAAATATTCTTTAAGTGTTTTTTCATATTGCGTTCCGCGAATAAATTGACCTTGTTTTTTTGCCCTTTCACAAACCTCTTTATAGTATTCAAGTTTACCTATATAACTACCACTTACACTTGAATGTCCCACACGGTAATTATACAATTCCTCATCTATACAAACGATCTTTTTAGCATGCATCAACAAATTTACATAAACGCTGTCACTATAAACCGAAATAATATCAACAGTTTTTGTTTCATCTATTAAATCGCGCCTAATCAACTTATTCCAGGGCTGTGTGTTTCGTTCTATCAAACGCCAATCAACTGTACCTTTATATTGTTTAAACCATTTTTCTTTTAAAGAAACCTTTTTAGGATAAAATCTGTAATTGCAATAAACATAATCTGCATCATTTTCCTCCGCGGCTGTTAGTAATCTCTCATACATATTGCTTTCAACAAAATCATCATTATCCAACATTGCAATATAATCACCGCTGGAATTTACCAAACCACTTTTTCTTGCATTCGCTATTCCTTGATTGTTCTGTGTTATTATTTTGATATTATCATATTGACTAGCGTATCGTTGTAATATTTTTGCAGAGTTATCGGTAGACCCATCATTAACCGCTACAACTTCTATACTCTTAAATATCGTTTGAGATACCACTGAATTTAGACATTGTTTAAGATATTTTTCTGCATTGTATACTGGAATTATTACACTGATTCTATAACCCACACAAATACCTCTTTATTCTAAAATTGTTAATGCAAAATTACATTTTTGTTTTATTTATCCCTATCCCCGTGCCTTTGACAAATGCCCAACATACAATTTCATAAAGGCTGCGGAAAACATTATGACCTTCAATATCGTGATAGAGCTGCCAATGATATTTTGCCTGTTTCAGCTTATTGCTTGAAACCGAGCCCGAACGCCCCATACGGTATGTACCGAGAATTTCTTCCATACCATAGCAGCAGTCGGTTTTTTTCAAAATTTTCAGCCAAAGGGCAAAGTCGTTCCGTTTTTTTATAGGAGGCACTTCAAACTTACCGAGTGCTTCCTGATTATACATAACAGAAAGATTCCCGATGGGGTTTGACAGCCGTATCATTTTTTTGTAATCCGTTTTTTTCGGAGGTATTAACGCAGTATGCAAATCGTTGCCGTCTTCGTCCATCCAGCGGTATCCTGTTGCGCTGAAATCAGCTCCGCTTTCCTCCATAAAGGCTATCTGCTTTTCAAGTTTCTCACTATCCCACAGATCATCGCTGTCCAAAAAAGCAATATATTTTCCATTAGCGCGCTTTATCGCCTCAGTTCGGGCAACAGCAGGACCGCCGTTTTCGGGTAAAACATAGTAATGTATGTTCGGATACTTTTCCAAATACGGCAAGACAACGCTATATGTATCGTCCGTACTGCAATCGTCCACAATCTGTACTTCCCAATCGGTGACGGTTTGAGATATTACAGAATCCAAAGACTGCGCTATGTATTTTCCGCAATTATACGTGGGCATAATCACACTTACTAACATTTCAACCTCTCACAATCGTTTTGAATTGAGCAAAATCAGCGCTTTAAAGCAACCTCTTTTTCCAAAGTTTCTTCGGGGGCAACTGTGCTGCTTTCCTCCGCCGTAACCGCACCCTCCGCAACGCCTTCGGTGCTTTCGGGAATAAATAAGACCTTTATGGTGGCAAGCATAATTTTCAAATCCTCAAATATGCTCGGATGCGCAATATACATCAAGTCCATAATGAGTTTATCATACGGTGTGGTGTTATATTTACCGTAGATTTGTGCATATCCCGTAAGTCCCGCCTTTGCCTGCAAACGCAACGCAAACTCGGGCATTTCATCGCAGTATTTATTATGTATCTCGGGTCTCTCAGCTCTCGGTCCCACCAAGGTCATTGAACCGCCGAGAATATTGAAAATTTGCGGTAATTCATCAATCCTGCAAGCTCTGATAATTTTGCCTATCGGCGTCACTCTGCTGTCGTTTTTACCGGTAGAAAGACGGGCTATTCCGTCCTTTTCGGCATCAACCCGCATACTGCGGAATTTAAGTATATTAAACGCTCTGCCGTCCTTCGTAAGGCGCACCTGTTTATAGAATATCGGTCCGCGGTCGGTTAGTTTTATAGCAATCGAAGTGACAATAAAAATCGGGCTCAACAATATCAGAGCCACAAGGGACACCAATATATCCGTAATCCGTTTTATGAGAAAATACTCCGGGGAAGCGCCGCTTCTGCCAACTCTAAGCATAAGCAAATGGAACATATGCATACGGTGGGCTCCCGCCATAATCGTATCCCCGACTCTGGGTATAACAAATGAATTAATATCGTTGGCTATGCAGTATTTGAGAATTATGTTTCTGTCGTGGCTGTGAATACCGCTCATAAAAACGGTATCTATCCCGTCCAAAATAGAAAGATCCTCAATGCAGCTTTTTGCCGACGCGGTCATAACCACATTGTATTTTTTATCAAGTCCGTATTTACCGATCAAACTGTCAAGACCCTGTCTTGTATCATAAATAACAGCGGTGTCTCTCGGGGGAAAGGTGGAAAAATACCATTTATGCGATAAAAACGACCACGCCGCCACTATTACAAACTGACCCGCAAACGCCGCAAGCCCGGGCAAAATATTAGGCAGTTTCTTTGACAACAGCCAAATCACCATATACATTACCACGTCGCTCATTGCGGAGGCTAAAAACTGCCCGTAAATAAGTTCTGATATACGCTGCATTGACACAGAAAAGGCGTCATAAATCCGCCCGAAAACAACATAAAGGCAAACAAAGAGAGCAACCATCAATAAATTGCCCTTTGAATAAAACGGTGAGCAAATACGTTTCGCATAATACATATACCAACACATTGCAAACGGAACCGTAACCAAGATCACATCTAATATTTTAACAAACCTTAAAAGTAAACTGTGCTTAAAATGTGCCATTATTTTCCACCTATATCTTTAACTTCTTTCAACCCACTAATTAACTTTTTTAAAACCTATGCACCTATATTCAAGGTGTGAAACACCAAATAACAGGCTGACGGGAACTGAACCCGCCGCGCCCACAGAAATGAGTGCAAGCCTCACAACAAACTAATACGAATTATTATACCATTTTACTAAATCTTTGTCAAATTAAAACGCGGTAAATTCGGCGTTATATTATCGTTTTGAGCGACTTTGGCGGCGATATTCGCGCGGAGACATTTTTGTTATGCGCCGAAACACCTTATTAAAGAACTTTACACTGCTGTAACCGACTCTTTCCGCTATTTCCGATACGCCGATATTGCTTTCCGAAAGCAGGACGCAGCTCTCCTCTATCCGCTTGTTTTGCAGATAGGCGGTAAAGGTAAGCCCTGTTTCCTGCCGAAATCTTGTGCTTATATACGGAATACTGTAATTCAAGCTGCGGCAGACCGTTTCAAGCGTTATGTTGTTCATATAATTCTTTTTAATCTCAGAAATTATGTAAGAGGTTATTTCGCTCACCGCTCTGTCGGCACCTACCTGTCTTACCGCCTTGATTATCAAGGTGCAAAGACAGTGTTTTAAAACCTCGACGTATCCATCTTTTTTATCCGCGAACTCGTCAACCATCTGGCTGAACAGCCGACCCACCGTTCCGTCGTCGCAAAACACCTGATTTGAGGACGGGCCTTTTATTTTCCTGCCCGTTATGCTCAAAAAATACCGCTCGGCAAGCTCATTAAAGCTATTTACACCCGTAAAAGTTTTGTCGATGAGTTCAGGCATAAAAAGGCAGTTTATTACCGTTAAATTGCCCTTTTCGGAATAGTAGCTGTGGGATGTGTTGTAATCCACAACGAAATAATCGCCCTCGCTGAGCCGTCCCGACGCGCCGCCTATATCGTGAACCGCGTCGCCCTTTTCTATATACACAAACTCCAAAAAATCGTGAGTATGGCTGTATGCGTATTCCTGATTTTCAAGCCGCATAATCATAATGTCGCCTTCAAAATCCTTCGGCAAATTTTTGCTCATTAATATCACGCCCCATAACGCAAAAAATCGGGTATGATTTTATTGTATCACTCTTGCCGTATAAAGTCAATCTGGCAAAAAATACCGCAAGCAGAAATTTAAAAACTGTCTGCGATATTCTATAAACTAATCGTCAAAACGCGGCGTCAAGCGTATTCTGTATCGCCGCTGTGCAGTCGGTCTTGCCGTCGGCAACCGCGCCGAAATCGGTAATATCAAATGTATTAAACATAAAAATCACCCCAAAATATTATTACAAGAATATAGTACAACACACCGCTTATAAAATCAACATTTATTACCGATTGCTTAGTGTGAGGTGACATAATGACAGAAAACAAAAAATGTCCTCGCAAGCGAAAATGCGAACGCCACGGAAAATGCGGAGAGTGCCGAAAACACCACGCGCAATTCAAAAAGCCTTTTTCTGTTGCCTGCGAAAGAAAGAACAAAGCCAAACGTGCGAAGAAAACGCCGCACAGTTTATAAAATGCTGTGCATATTCACAGCCGCAGATTAGAATTTTTCTTTCCGCGAAAGCGCATAAATATACCGAATTGGGATATTATGAGTATACCATAGTGGGATAATAATGTCAAGGGGTGGCACTATGCGTTTAAAGGAAATCAGAAAAGCAAAGGGCATATCACAGTTAAAACTCGCGATGGATCTGAACACAAACCAAAACACTATAAGCCGCTACGAAACGGGCGAACGCGAGCCCGGAATCGCTGAACTTATAGCGTTAGCCGATTATTTCAATGTTTCGGTTGATTATCTTCTCGAACGGACAGACAGATCGGAAATAAACAAATGAGCGTGTCAAAAATTCGACACGCTCATTTGCTTATTTGTTTTTCCAATAATTAAGTTTCGGCAACGACTCCGCCATATATGCGCGCATCTGCTCGGGAGGACAATTCTCATTGGCAAAATGCTCTACACAAAAATCAATTAAATCATTAATATCGGTGTATGTGAATTTCCCGTCTGTATAGCACCATTTGCAGTACTCCTCGTTAAATTCGCCGTCCGGCTCTTTGCTTATCATTAAATCTTCAAGCGGCATTCCGCAGCATTGGCAAACCAAATTTCTCGGCGAACCGAGCAATGTGTTTATCGACACATCAAACAGCTTTGACAGCAATTTCAGCGTTTCGGTGTTTGGCACCGTCTCGCCTGTTTCCCAGCGCGACACCGCCTGCCTTGTAACATAGACCTTCTCTGCAAGCTCGTCCTGCGACAGCCCCTGTTTCGTGCGCAACTTATTTATTACTTCTTTTGTTTCCATAACTTCGACCCCCTGTTGATTCTATTATACATAAAGCCCAACAACATTTCAAGCAACAGGCAGTTGCGTTAAGTACAGCGTTTACTTATATTCATTCGCCTGTTATTTCGCTGACAAGGGCAGAGCCGATAATCAGCGCCGCACCGACAATCCCGAATACCGACAGTCTTTCGTGTAGAACCACAGCGGAAAGAAGCAGCGCAACCACAGGGTCAATATAGCTCATCACGGCGACAGACTGCGCTTTCAGATTTTTCATACTTCCAAAATACAATGCGTAAGCGATGCCTGTATGAACAACGCCGACAAGCAGTACCATGCCGACTACCGTTCCGTTCAAAGCGATTTCAGACAAATTCTCTGTCAACAGTAAATAAGGTATCAAAATGATCGCGGCGGCGGCAAGCTGGATAACGGACTTTTCATAAACATTCTCCAAAACCACCTTTTTGTTTAGGATCACAACAGCCGAATAAAGCACCGCGGCTCCGATGCCAAAGGCGATACCCTTGATATCCCGCGTTTGCAATCCGTCTCCGTTTAAAACCCCCGACACAAAAACCATACCGATTATCGCGGTAAGTGCGCACAGTATTTTTTTAAACGTCAGCCTTTCGCGAAATACAAACGGAGAAAGCAAAATCACGATAGTCGGCTGCATATAGTAGCACATAGTCGCTACCGCAACCGATGTATAATTATACGCTTCAAAAAGCAACATCCAATTCAGACCCATAATTGCGCCCGTCAAGGTCAGCAAAAGCAACTTTTTAGCGTTCGTCTTTTGTGGTTTTCTTCCCTTCGCAAGAATTAAAACAACCAAAAACGCGCTTCCCAAAAGTCCGCGAAAAAACGCAAGCATAGCTGATGAAAGCGGTATGTATCTGCGGAATATCCCCAATGTTCCGAAAATTATCATAGAAGAAATAATCGCAGAATACGATTTTGCAGTTTCTTTATTCATTTTTTCACCCCATTTTTAACGCGCCGGCAGTTTATGCCGCACTACCGCTCCTGTACTTCTTTACCGCTGAAATGCTCAACTGTTATTTCAAATAGCTGTACCGCCTTTCCCGAGCGTGAGATTTCCTCAATGACCGTATTTTCATCAGGATAATATTTCATTGCCAATCTTTTTAACAGTTCTATTGACTTTACCTCGTCTTCCACCAAACGGCATCTGCCGAAAACAACGACGCTCTGCAAAAACGGCGCCCAAGTTTCATTTCTGATAGTTTCATTTCCGTAAACTGTGAAGCATACCTTTTCACACGCACGTATGGAGTCTGCTTTATGACCTGTGCGCGCTCCGTGAAAATAGATCTTTTTCAAGCTGCTGTCGTATAAGTAATTGATAGGAATTGCATACGGGTATCCGTTATCACCGTTCACCGCCAATACACCGCGCCGACTGCTATTAAGGAGGGCTTCCGCCGCATTGGAGTCGATTTCTTTTTTCTTCCTGCGAATTTCTCTGAACATAACTATATACTCCTAAGATTTTATATTATATATTTTTTAGAAAACTGCCTCTGACAGCAGACAGTTCACCGTGTTTTTCTAATTCC
>CAKSIG010000013.1 GCA_934463035.1 uncultured Eubacteriales bacterium
ATATCGACGGCAATGCAACGGTCAAGTATATCTACGGCAATGCAACGGTCAAGTATATCTGCGGCAATGCAACGGTCGAGTATATCGACGGCAATGCAACGGTCAAGTATATCTACGGCAATGCAACGGTCAAGTATATCTGCGGCAATGCAACGGTCGAGTATATCGACGGCAATGCAACGGTCAAGTATATCTACGGCAATGCAACGGTCGAGAATATCTGCGGTAGTGCAACGGTTACGAACGCAAAAGGAATGTCGGTAATTATCGGCAGTGAATACGGTTGGAATAAAAAAGATACTTTAATACTTGCCGAGAATGCCACGTTTAAAGATCGTCAAACGAAAACCATTTATCAATCGGGCGATTGGACGCTCGTTAAAAAGGAAGGATAGTGAGAATATGCCGAGAGAAAAAGAAAACTTCCGAGAGCAGCTTGCAGTCATTAACGAAGCGTTCGGCGGAAAGCAGTTACTTAATGCAAGTGAGGTCGGAAGATGGCTGAAAATGGACAGGCACAACGTTGCAAAACGGTTTAAATTTAAGGACGGGAAAATTTCTGTTGTTCAGCTTGCGTCCGAAATGTTACCGTAGGCATAAAAAACAACCGCTCCCCAAAGATGTTTAAGAAGGGAAGCGGCCGCACAAAAGATGTGACACTTATAATATATCACATTTTAATAAAAAGTCAATAGAAAGGAACGAAAAAGATGTTTATTGATTATCCGTTAGCAGCAATCGTAGCGGTTGCGGTGCTTCTAATGACCATTGTAATGCTTATATGCATATATTACGTTGCAGACGGTCAGGACCATATAAAAGAGTTGGAGGAAAAGCTCTATCGGGAAAAACGTTGGAGCGACTATCTTGAACTTAAAGCCGAGGCAGAGCGTTCATACAAAGTGCAGTTTATGAGCAACTTGCGCGAAACCGAGGAAGATTCGGAAGCAGAAAGGAAGGACGCATAATGCTTGTATGTGAGGATTGCGGCGCGGAGTTTGAAGAACCCGATACAATGTACGATCCGCGGCCGATAGGCTTTGAGAGATTTTCCGTATGCCCGTGCTGTTCGTCAACGAACTTTGACGAAGCCGATGAGTATAACGAAGAAGACGAGGAGGCTTGGGACGATGAATAAACTATCTGTATATAACCAGCTGACGCGTTCGCCGAGCGATTTATTCGGCGTTTTAAAGCGTGAGATAGGATTAAAAACCGACTGTTTGCCTTTTGCCGTTAAGGCAATGGAGGCGCTGAAAACTTTGGATATTAAAACCGAGCGCGAATCTACAAACGCGGCGAATGTTTTTCTTGCAAATTTGCAAACGCTTAACCAGGGCGGCATTACCGCCGAAGACTACGACAAGATAGATTTTGTTAAGCGCGGCAAAGCTATTACCATATCTGCAAGGGTTGAAGCATTTTTGAGGGCGGCGGCGCGCAAAGGCTATCGCATAACCGACACCATTGTCGCTGTTCCGAAGGAGGACGCAGACACAACATATTTCAAGGAAGAATTTGCGGACGGCGAGCTTGTTTACGTGCTTGAAGACAGGCGCGTAAAGCCTGACAGAAAAATAAACGCCGAAAGGGTTGTCGGCGGGTATTTCGCAAAATATATCTGCCGCTTGGTTGTGGTAAACGTCGAAGACAAGAGCAGATTTATGACCGAATGCGAGCTGTCGAACGACGAGCTGATTGAAATTTCCAAAGCAAGCGAGCAGGGGCTTTACAAAGCGCGCTGGGAGGAATACAAAAAGCCGAATGGCTATACCGCCAAACGCAAGGTTTTTACAAACGAACTCAACACCGATTCGTTCTGGTATAAATGGACGGGCGAAATGATAAAGAAAACAATAATCCGCCGCGCGTTAAAGCGTGTGCGCGAGGTCTTGCCCGAGCTTAAAGAGACAATATATGCGTTTGATAACGACGAAGCAATACCTTCGGCCGAAGAACAGCAGAACGCGGTTGAAATTGAAATACCCCTTGAAACCGTTAATGTAGATCTTCACAACCTTACCGCCGAGCAAAAAGAGGATATAACCGAGACGTTAAAACTTTTCAAGGCTAATCCGAAGCTCGCGGAGGACGAGGCGAACGAGATAAAACGTCTGCTTGAAAACGGCGAGGATCTTCAAAACGTTATCAACAACAAATACGCAAGTATCTACAACATAGCGCGGAGCAAAAAAGTGTTCCCGATAATTGAAAAGTGGTTCGGAGCCATACTCAAAGGAGGCAGCGCAAATGAAAAAGACCAAACTTAAACAGGGTACGCTTGATTGGGAAAAGGCAAGAGCAACGCGAATAGGCGGCAGCGAGGTGTTTGATATAGTGCGGTATTACGCTACCGACGAGGAGCTTAACAACTGCGGAATAAACGCCGAAGCGTTCAAAGCAGAAAAGCCGTACACAACAGCCTGGGCGCTGTACCACAAAGTACTTAACGACGGTATATATCAAAGAGCGGAGCTTGCCCCTGAATTTGCCGAGTACGGACACGCAGTGGAACCCTACGGACTGTCGGTACTGCAACGCGGACGGAAGCTGAAACTTAAACCGGGTGCAGTTTATGCTTCGGACAGGCTTATAGCGAGCCTTGACATAAGCGGTTACAGCGAAATTATTGACGAACGACCGTTTAACTACGGTGCAGGCAGGGTAAAGCAGGGCAGGAAGTTTGTTTGCGAGCAAAAAAGTATGATGCCGAAGGTGGTTAAGAACGGTATCCCGTTTAAATATATTATCCAGGCGCAGTATCAGCTTGCTATGACGGGCGCAGATTTCTATATTCTTCAAATAATGGTCTTGCGGGACGATACGGTGTTTGAGCGGGGAAAGATAACGCAGATGTCGCTTAAAAAGCGCTGTGAATATCTTGACAAGGTTATGAGCGTAACGCACGTGTATTTCGCCAACAACGAACACCTTGCCGCACTTATAAAAGCGTGTTTAGACCGTTTTTTTGCCGACGTGGACGAAAAGAGAGAACCGACGCCGTTTATAGTGAACGATTCACAGCGTAACATTATCGAAAGCATACGTATTAACTCGGCTTACAGCAAGGACGGCGTAACGGACTATGACCTAAGCGGTTATATAGCCGCCAAAAGCGCCGCAGACGAGGCGGAAAGCCTGCGCAAAGCAGAATTGCAAAAGATTACCGAGACAGCCAAAAAAGAGAACACAAGCCGTTTCAGGTCGTCTGACGGGGCAACGGGTTCGTTTTCGGCTTCGGGTGCGTTTCTTGTGAAGGTGTCGGTATGAAAGAATTCAAATTAAGACCCTATCAGGAAAACGCGGTAGAAAACGCCGTTCAAATGCTTTTTGAGCGAGGAAATTCGCTCATAGTTGCAGGAACGGGCGCAGGCAAAACAATTATGATGGCGGCGGCGATAGGCAGGTTTTGGAACGGGTTTTACTCCGTAAACAAAAAGCGCCCGCACGTGCTTGTTTTGGTCCACAGGACCGAAATACACGAGCAGAACCGCACGAAGTTTGCAGGTGTGTGTCCCGAGCTTGCAACAAGCGAAATAACGTCAACGCGCAAAAGTTTACACGGATACGTTCATTTCGGTATGGTTCAGACCGTTGTTAATCTGCTTGAAGATTTTGCGGCGGCAAAGAGTTATTTTGACCTTATAGTTATTGACGAAGCGCATCACTCCGCCGCGTCGACCTACGAAAGCATAATTAATTGGAATAAGCAGGGCAGACCGAACGCCGCGTTGTTAGGAGTTACCGCAACGCCCAACAGGGGAGACAAGCTGCCGCTTGTTCATCTGTTTGACAACTACAATCAGATAACTTCGAGATTTTTAATTGACAGCCACTATCTTGTAAGACCGAGATTCGTTGATTTTTCACCCGTCTTCAAAACGAAGGACGGAGATGAAAAGGGACACCTCTCAAAAAACGTTAAGTTTGACGTTTTCGGTATGGAGCTTATTTCAAAGCTGTGCCGAGAATATCTCAGTTTAAAAGAGGACGGGAAAACGATAATATTTGCACCGTCCCACGAATTTTGCAAGGTTATATGCGAGGAGCTTAAAAAGCTCGGCAGGAACCCCGCGTATTTGTCCCCGGGCATAGACGAGCAGACCCGAAAGGAAGAACTTGAAAGGTTTGAAAAAGGCGACTGCGACGAGCTTATAAACGTGGATATATGTACCGAAGGATATGACTATCCCGAGCTTAGAAACATAGTAGACTTTGATACCAACGGTACACACGGGCAGTGGGTACAAAAGGTCGGCAGGGTATTAAGGACAGCGCCGAACAAAACGAGCTGCACCGTTATCGACTTCGGCGGAAACATCGGACTTTATCCCGAGGGCGTTGAGACCGATGTGAACCTTGACGGCATTGTTAAAAAGCCGAAAGGCGAAACGCTTGAAAGCAAGGACTTTTTCAGAGAGATTAAAGAAAAGAACACGCAGGAATATACGCAGTCAGAACAAAAGCAATTCACCCCGTACAGTCCGCCTGGCGGTTTTGAAACAGTGCTTGACAGCGAACTCGGAATTGTATTTGCCGCCTGTGGTGCCGAGAGGGATTGTCTTATAGTTCCAAACAAAGATAACTATACGGTGTTCTTCGGAAACAAGGTGACCTTGAAAAAGGGCATAACGGGAGATTTTGCGTTATGCGCCGACAGGGCAGCCGTGTGGATAGGCGAATTTGAAAAACCGCCCGAGCGACCTATAAGCCGTTTACAGATACGTTTATTGGCTCCCGAGTATGCCACAACCGCAATGGATTGGTACGGAGCAAACTGCTGTATATGCTGGAAGACCTGGAAGGGGGAGATACTGTGTTTGATAAAAAATGCAGAATAAAGGATATAGCAAGAGCCTTGAACGGCGACTGTGTTCTTACCCTCACGGTCCCGAAAGAGTTTTTTAACGTCTATGACAGTATGGCAGATAAGGACCTCAGAATAAAGCTTTGTCTATGGCGAAACAAGCGCAGTCTTGACGCGAACAATTATTTTTGGGAGCTGTGCGGCGAGCTAGCGGCTAAGTTGAAGATCTCACCGAGGGATATTTACAGAATACTTGTAAAAGAGGTCGGAGGAAACTTTCAGGTAACGCCGATAACGGACGACGCCGTCGAAGCGTGGATAGCAAACTGGGAAAGTCGAGGAATAGGCTGGGTTTGCGAGGTCGTGGGAAAAAGTAAATTTGAGGGATACACGAACGTTATAAACTATTTCGGTTCTTCCTCCTACGATTCCGCGCAGATGTCTCGGCTTATAGAACTTGTTATAACCGAGTGTAAAAACAACGGTATCGAAACGGAAACGCCGCGGGAGCTCTCCTTGATATACGGTGACGGCGTATGAGTAAAATTTCAAGGGCGTGTGATATTTCGCCGTCAGTACGTAAAGCGGTGCTACGGCGCGACGGCTACGCAAGTATTCTAAGCGGTTCGCGTGAAAACATACAGATAGCGCACTACATATCCCGTGCAAGATTGGGGCTTGGAATACCCGAAAATCTTGTCTGCCTTACGCTAAGCGAGCATTACGAGTATGACAACGGCAAATATCACACCGAAATCAAAAAGCGCATAGAAGACTATTTACGGCTTAAATACCCTAATTGGGAAAGCATAAAACTAACGTATACGAAGTGGGGGTGATAAAATGTTGAATTTTGCAATACTTACGGGCAGGCTGACAGCCGACCCTGAACTGAAAACCACGCAAAGCGGCATATCCGTTACGTCGTTCAGTATCGCCGTGGCGAGAAAATACCGCTCAGACGAGGAGCAACAAACGGATTTTATCAACATAGTCGCTTGGCGGCAAACAGCGGAATTTATTACAAGGTATTTCAGCAAAGGCAGTATGATAGCCGTGCGCGGTTCGATACAGACGCGCAAATACGCCGATAAGAACGGCAACAACCGCACGGTGTTTGAGGTGGTTGCCGACGAGGTCGATTTCGTTGAACCGAAGAAGAACGGCTCGGCGGAAAACTGCGAGTATGACGAAAGTCTGCCGTATTAAGGAGGAATATAATTGGGTCGTTCATTTAAGAACGGGCTCGAGAGTTTCTTGCTTGACACAAACACCGATAATCTTATTGAATTTCAGATCATAGAAGCCAAATACGGTTTAATAGGATACGCCATAATTATTAAACTATGGCAAATGACATACGGTGGGAACGGATATTACTGTTCGTTTGATGAACTTGTCGCAACTATTAAGGCGGCGCAATGGAGCTGCGTTAAGTATCCTATAACCAAAAAAGACGTTCAGGAAGTAGTTTCCGAAATTGTCAAATACGGTTTTTACGATAAGGAAATATATCAAAAGTACGGTGTTTTGACTTCAAAAGGAGTGCAGCGGAGATACTTTGAAGTTGCCGAAAGAAGAAAGCGGGTAGACGTTGAAAACGACTACCTCTTGTTAAGCATACCCGAATTGCCCGAAAATGTTTACATAAGCGGGATTAATGTTAACATAAATCGCAAAAATGTTGACATTAATTCAACAAGGAAGGAAGGAAGGAATGGAAGCAATGGAATGGAAGGGAGAGGGGCTCCCCCCGCGCTCGAAGAAATTAAAGATTTCGTAAAGGACAAAAACCTCAAAGTCAACGGTGAAAAGTTCTTTTATTACTACCGTGCCAAAGGCTGGGGCGGTATAAGCGATTGGAGATCTAAGCTGCTTGAATGGAATGCAACTGAGAAACCTGACAAAGAGGAAACATCCTTTGCAGCGTATGACCTTGACGATTTCGAACGTATGTTAAACGAAAAGGAGTAGCCTATGGATTTTGTGATACCCTTAACCCCTGTAAGCAAAAAGAACAGTCAGAGGTTTGTGAAAAACAAATATACAAACAGGCAGTACATAATACCCTCGGCAAAGTTTTCCGAATATGAGAAATCTGCCGCTTTATATGTGCCGCGTATGCCGAAACCGATAAAAGGTCCCGTAAACGTCAAGTGTCTGTTCTATATGCCGACGCGCAGGTTATGCGACCTTACGAATATGTTGGAGGCTATCGACGACGTAATGGTAAAGTGCGGTCTGATAGAGGACGACAATTACCGCGTTATACAAAGTCACGACGGCAGCAGGGTGCTATATGACAAAGATAACCCGAGAACGGAGGTATTTATTGAATGGACAGAAACGAGTTCTTAAACCTCTGCCGCGAGGTATCTAAGCTGCCGGAGGGAGTTCTGCATATCCGCGAGAACGTTCCGAAGACACTGCGGGTGAAGTATGGCGAATCTGCTTACTATCCCGTGACGTTTTACTATGAGTTTATAAACGGCACCCCGATGAGCCGCGCCGTGCTGCACAGTCTCAAAACAAACAGCTTTATACACGTACCGTTGAAAGATGTGACAAATCTTTGATTCGGAGGACGGTATGACCTTAAAAGAATTGTCTCAATTATACTATCTCAACCGCGAGATAGATATGCTGAAAAGCAAGATAGCGGAGCTTGAAGCGCAGGCGGCAAACACCGCCAACAACATAACAGGTATGCCAAAGGGCGGCGGTATAAGCGATAAAACAGGAAGAATAGGCACCGAGATTGCCTATTACAAGGCGGTTCTCGATGAACGGATCTTACTGTGCCGTTTTATACTTATAAAGCTGAACGAATACATATCAAAGTGCGACGACAGTTTTGTAAGGCTGATACTTGAATACAGATTTATAAACGGACTGCCGTGGCAGCAGGTGGCGGCGAACATAGGAATGTCAGCTACGGAGTATTCAGTGAAAAAAGCGGCGTATAGGTATATCAAGAAACATTAAGTTTATATTAAAATCTGGATTTAATTGCAATAATTAGAGCTGATATGATTGATATTCCGATAAAGAAAAGTAAGCTAAAAATAATTGCTCCTCTTCTGGTGCCGATTTTTTTGACAATTGAAAGCCAAAGGGGTTTTATTAATTCCTTTCCAAGCCCAACGAAAAAAATAAGTACCAAGGAAAAAGGCACTATAATAAATAGAGCAGATATAAACGCTCCTAAAAATGATAATCTTCCAAATGCGATAAGTTGTTTTTTTGAGTAAAATAAATATGTTGCTGCTACTATTACAAAGCTCACGGTCTCTGTTATAAAATCGTAATTATTATCGTCATTATTTTCTGTGTTTTCTATGGTTTCCAAAAATTTGTTTTCTTTTTCATTATCTTCTATTTCTTTATAAGAAATCACGTGGCATCTTGCTTTGAAAGAAAGATCTTCTGTGCAGTCGCAACAGAATCCTTCGTTATCTAATTTTTCTTTACTGAATACCGGACGACCGCATTTTTTGCATTTAAATCTTTTTCTTTTCATATAATTTCACTCCTTGACAACAAAAATAACACATTAAAATAAAAAAGTAAAGAATTATTACTTGACTTTTTGGCAGACATAAATTATAATGCATTTTGTGGCAGACAAAAAAAGAGAGGTGATATAATGTCCCCACGCACAGGCAGACCAAAAATCGACAATCCGAAAACAGAAAGAATAACGGTGCGGCTTGACATAGAAAGCTCGAAAACATTAAACGAGTATTGTAAAAAAAAGAATGTCGAAAAAGCCGAGGCTGTTCGTATTGGAATTGCAAGATTAAAGTCTGATATAAAGTAAAAGAAGAACACCCGCCATCCAACCAAAGAAAACGAGTGTTCTACACGCCAACAGAAGCTGTTAGCATAAATATTATACACCGTGTTATTAGCTTCTGTCAAATTAAATTTGAAAGAGGTTTTACTTATGCCAATAGATACAATAAGAACAGTAAACAAATACAAGAGACAGATAAATCCGAGATACGAAATGTGCGCTTCGGATATGCGTGCTATTCGGGAAGCGAGTAATGAATTATTTGACGTTATGTATAATGCGTTCATTTTCGGCTATGCGCAGGGCTCTAAGGCTACAAGAAAGGAGCTTGCACGATGAACCAATTACAAGTATTTGAAAATAAAGAGTTCGGCAAAATTCGCACGGTCGAAATTAACAGCGAGCCGTACTTTGTAGGGAAAGACGTTGCAGATATTCTCGGTTACGGTAATACACGCGATGCACTTAGCAAACATATCGACACTGAGGATAAGCTAACGTCGCAAATCGCGACGGCAGGTCAGAATAGAAATGTGACCGTCATAAACGAAAGTGGTTTATACAGTCTTATCCTTTCAAGTAAGCTGCCGACCGCAAAGAAATTCAAGCGTTGGGTTACGAGTGAAGTATTGCCTTCGATACGCAAACACGGAATGTATGCTACCGACGAGCTTATAGCAAACCCCGATATAGCGATAGCGGCGTTTCAGGCGCTCAAAGAGGAGCGCAAGCAAAGAGAGCTATTACAATTTGAGTGTAACAAGCAAAAACAGATTATAGGTGAATTAAAGCCCAAGGCGGACTATACGGACATAATTCTGCAAAGCAAAAGCCTTGTTACAATTACACAGATAGCAAAAGACTACGGTATGAGCGGGTCGGCAATGAACGAAATGCTCCGACGTTACGGGGTGCAGTATAAACAGAGCAGGCAATGGCTATTATATTCAAAGTACCATAACAACGGCTTTACGCACTCTGAAACCGTGACAATAACACACTCCGACGGCAGAACCGATACGGTTATGAATACAAAGTGGACACAAAAAGGAAGACTGTTTATATACAATCTTTTGAAATCCTACGGGATATTGCCTGTCATCGAGCAGGATATAAGCGCATAAAACAAAGTCCTCGGCAGAAAGCAGTTGCAAAATCTGTCGAGGACTGTTATAATATGCTTCGTGATAAGGTAAACCAATAACGGATAGGCGGTTAAGTCTTGCCCCTGCAAGGGGGTGTTGCCAATGGAACAAGCGGCATATATAATTCTAATCATTATTTTTGCTACGGGTTACATATTGACGATAAAAAAGAAATAAACCGCCCTCTCTCCAAAAAGTGCGGTTTATTTCTTTAAACCAAGCGTTGGGGCTAACCGTCTATCGGTTTGCCTTATCCACCATTATTATAACAATTACGATTAAGTTTGTCAAGCGTCCGCTTATGCGGGCGTTTTTTGCTTTGAAATAAAACTTGTCACAAATGTCACATTTTAATTCAGTATAATATATAATGCCGAAGACGGTAAGATATATCGGTTAATCAGTGCTCGCAAGGGCGCTGATTTTTTTATGCCAAAAAATATCGGAGGTAAAAAATGTATAAGTATAATTGTGAGATTTGCGGAGCAGAAATACAAAGCACGGGGAAAAAACGCGTTTTAAAATGTAACGCCTGCTTAAAGCGAGAAAGATCAAAACGCGAAAGGCTAAACACCAACAGTCCATACAGAAAATACACGAAAAATGCAGGATTAAAAAAGGAATTAGCTGAAATAGAACAATACAATTTAATACACGGCACTAATTATTCGTATGGCAAATTTAAGTGTTTGAAAGAAATGGGTAAAATTTAGGTTTCGCCCTTTACAAGTTAGTTTTATAGGTTATCATTGACTTGAAATAACAGTACATTTAGAGGTGGGTGAGAATGGCTAATGAAAAAAACTTAATACCACTTAGCGAACGAACCGAGAGCGAACGAAGAAAAATTTGTGAAAAGGGCGGAGTTGCAAGCGGTAGATCTCGCCGAAAAAAGCGCGATACCGCCGAGCTGGTTAATCTTTTGCTTAACAGCAAATTAAAAGGCGAAGATATAGATCGCCTTAAAAGCGTGAGCGAAGAAGTCAGCGAAGAAGATATGACAGTAAACGCTCTTGTGGTTGCAGGGCAAATTAGGTCGGCTATGGCAGGAAACGTTAAGGCTTTTGAATGTTTGCAAAGCTATCAGTCAAGAGCCGAAAAGGATGATGACAGCGATATAAATTATACAATGCCGATTACCGATATTACTGTTGATTTTCTCGAAACTTATCGACTGATACACAAGGTTTTTGAAGGCAAAAGCAGGGTGCAGGAAATAATTCTTAAAGGCGGGCGCGGGTCTATAAAATCAAATTTTTGGAGCGCTGTTGTTGAGGAAACTATAAGGAACGACCCTATGGCGCACTGTGTTGTCACACGACGTTATAAAACCGACTTGCGTAATTCGGTTTATTCGCAACTTATAAAAACGATAACACGTCACAACAAACTTGACGATTGGGAGTTCACGTCTTCTCCGCTTATGGCTAAGTATAAAAAAACAGGGCAATGCGTTCTGTTTGTCGGCGCAGATAAGCCTATAAGTCTCAAATCTTATAATTTGCCGTTCGGATATATAAAACTGCTTATAAACGAAGAGTGTGACGAAATGGCAGGCATAGAACAGCTTGATAATATTTATGATACTTTCATAAGAGCTGACGCGCCAGCGCTCAATATAAAGGTTTTTAATCCGCCTAAATCTGCAAATAACTTTATGAACGAATATACTGCTTCAAAGTCGGACGATGAACTCACTTACATATCACACAGTTTTTATTATAACGTTCCCGAGGAGTGGCTCGGAAAACGCTTTTTCGAGCGCGCAGAGTGGTTTAAAGAGCACAAACCGAAATATTATGCTAATAACTACCTGGGCGAAGTTACGGGCACGGGCGGGGCAATATTTGAAAATCTTGAATTGCGTAAAATAACAGATGATGAAATTAATGCTATGTCGTATTTTTATTACGGACTTGATTTTGGATACGAACACCCGCAGGCATTTATAAAATGTTATTATGACTATGAAACGGACTTTTTGTACCCAATAGAGGAAGTATTTTCAAGACGTTGCAAAAATTCAACTTTCGCAAATAAAATACGCAAATACAAAAACGTTGAGATTATAGCTGACAGCGCCCGTCCCGATAACATATCGGATATGAACGATTGGGGATTCGATGTTGTTGGAGCCGTAAAACGTTGGGGAAGCAATAAGGGGCGCGATTACTGTTGGGAATGGCTTAGGCAATGTAACAAAATAGTAATTGACCGTGCAAGAACGCCGCACCTGGCAGACGAAATGACAAAGCTCGAATTTGAGTTGTTAAAGGACGGCACTTTTTCAAGCGAATATCCAAAACTTGGAGAAGATTGCGTGATGGCGTTAATTTATGCTCTTAATCGCGTTATTAGAGAGAGCAGACGCGAAGACCTTTATGTTGATGAAAGTCTTGATAACGAGGAGGAAGAAGAAAATGATTAAAGATGCGCTTAAAAACACTTTTCTTTATATTGCAAATAAAATGGGACTTAAATTGCAGGATAAATCCGACAAATCACAATTAGATGGGTTAGATCTCACTGCAATAGGCGCAGGAATTATAGCTAATATCGCCATAGACGATAGCGATATTATTATCGAGGGCGAAAACGACAGAGCAAAATCAATGTGTAAAATGCGCGACTATTTTCAAAACGAAATTGAAACCGCCGCAGCTGAGGTTGCGCTTGCGACAGGCGATTGTCTTGTAAGACCGTTTTCTGACGGCGAAAACATCGGATTAAATATAATAGGCGGCAACGATTTTATTGTTACAGAAAGTATTGGCGGCATACTTAAAGGCGTGATACTTAAAATTGACGAATATAAAATCGACAATAACGTTTACAGACTGTTTGAAAGCCAACTGCTCCGAAACATCGAGGATGGAAAAGCGGTGTTTATACGGCGTTTTGCCTTTAAAAACGGTCAAGAAATTGATGTTTCCCACACACAATGGAAGGATATAAAGTCCGAAGAATGTATTGCTGCTGAACAACTATTGCTCGGACGTTACAAATGTCCTACACTAAACCGTGATAATTATAACTCTGCAAACGGAGTGCCTATTACATTCGGAAGCGAAAGTATTGTAGAAAACGTCTGCAAAAAATACAAGGAATACAACGACGAAATAACCCGCAAGGGAACAATAATTTTTGCGGACCGTTCATTGTTTAAAAACGAACGCGGCGAAGACGGAACTCGTAAACTTGTTAGAAACAGCAAAGAATATATGACCGTCAAAGGCGATTTAAACGGCGCAAGCCTTGACAGCGTTATCAAGGATTATTCTCCCGATATCCGCGAAGTTGAATTTAAAGCGGGTTTTGATCTCAACCTTTCGGTGCTCGAAATGTGTTGCGGCTTTTCAAGGGGAGTGTTTACTTCACCTGAAACCGCTTTTGCAACCGCAACCGAAATGAAAAACAGCCTTAAAAAAACTTTTGCTTTTGTAAAGAGATTCCGAAAGTTTATTGAATCGGGAAATAAAGCGCTTTTTCGTGCCATTGATATTATAATGAGCCTTAACGGAATCGCGCCTGTCGGTGATTGGGAAATTCGTCACGATTGGAGCTACGATTATATAGAGCAAACCGCCGAGAAATTCAATCAGCTCCTGCAAGCTCACGCAGCAGGTGTGCTTAAAGATAAAGACCTGGCGTCGTGGGTTTTGGGAATTGATGATAAAACCGCAGAAATGTATATATCAGAATTAAAACAGGAAGCAGAAGCAAATTCAAATGAGCAGTCTGATTGATGAAAAATGGCTGGAATCCCTACCCAAGAACGTAACTGACAATCTTGCCAAACAAAACGCAGAAGTTATAAAAGCGATATGCGAAAGGATTAAGTATTTTGGCGATTTAAGACCTACCGAAATTAATAGACTTACAAATTCTGTCGCATTTGCAGGGGCGGATATTAAGACCATAAACAGGATTATTCAAAGGTATACAAGTCTTAATAAGACTGAAATCAAAAAAATATTTGAAGAAGCCGCGAAAGAGAATGACGATTTCGCAAAACAATACTACGAATACAGAGGACTTGCACCTCAAACTCACGATAATAATGAATATCTTCACGATTTATATTCGGCCATCTCACAAAGCACAGTGAAACGGTTTGAAAACCTTTCGGATACTTACGGTTTTAAGTTCTCTGGCCAAAAGCCTATGACGTTGCACAGAGCATATTCACAGATAATCGATAAAGCCATCTACGAAGTTCAAACAGGAATAACTGATTATAACACCGCGTTGCGGCAAAGTGTTAAAAAACTTGCTGACAGTGGGATAAGGACTGTCGACTGGGAAAGCGGAATAAGTAGGCGGGCAGATACAGCGGTAAAAATGAACATACTCGACGGAGTGCGGCGTTTAAGTCAAGAAATGTTGATTTATAACGGCGAAAGGTTTGGAGCTGACGGGATAGAATTGTCCGCCCACGCAATATCCGCGCCCGACCACGTGTATGTTCAGGGACATCAATTTTCCAACGAAGAGTTTAACAAAATGCAGGAGGGAAAACCGTGCGTCGATGTAAATGGACGTGAATATAATGGATTTGAGCGTCCAATAGGCGAATGGAACTGTAAGCATTTTGCTTTTCCGATTATCGTAGGTGTATCTGAGCCTAATTATTCCGAAGAGCAGCTTGAAGATCTTCGTAACAACAGTCGCGAAAAATACGGATTAACACAGGAAATGAGAAAAAGAGAAGCCGAAATAAGACGTTTCAAAGACCGCCGTATGGCTTTTTCTGCGTCAGGTAATGAATTAGATGCAAAACGCACCCAAAGAGAACTGAATGCCGCACTTAAAGAATATGATAAGTATTGCAAAAATAACGGTTTAACACCTAAATATAATCGAACAGATGTCAACGGGTATAGGAGAATATCGACGGTTGACAAAGTTTTGAAAAATGATATAATAAATACAGTAGGTGAGAAAATGGGAATTTCGGTTGAGATAGACAAATTTACGCCTTGTTTGGTTGAAGCAAAAAGCGGGAAAATAGTTGAAACCGAATATTCATTAGCGTCTCAATCTGACTTAAAAACAGATGATTGGAATTTTAATTGGTCTGACAATGCTTTGAAAGAATCCGAAATTTATAAATTGACCCTCAAAGGAGATAATACCGTTCAAGGGTTGATAGCGTTAAATGATTTTAAAAAGGATAACGCTGTTTACATTAAACTTGTTGAAAGTGCGCCTAATAACATTGGAAAAACCAAAATGTTTGAAGGCGTTGGTGGTCATTTATTTGCAATAGCTATTAAAAAATCGGTAGAACGCGGCTATGGCGGCTTTGTGTTTATGGATGCCAAAAATATTGATTTGGTTGATTACTATCAAAAAACGCTTAAAGCAACTCACATAGGCGGTGCTCATCCTTATCGAATGTTTATTGACGAGGATGATGCAATAAAAATATTGAAAACTTATACATTGGAGGAAAAATGAAAATGTCCGAAAAGGAGCGTATAGCATTTATAGAAAAGTTTGCTGAACTTGACGATATGGCAGAAAAAGCAGGAGGATATGTAGCATTGAACGCTGATATAGAAGACGAACCTCATTACAATTATCGTGCTATTAGCAAATATTGCAAAGAAAAGGGAATAGAACCGCTCGATATGACAATTCGTGAGCTTAATTCTTTTATTGTTCATTAAAAGGATTCTGGATTGTGTTCCGTATTTTTAAGAAAAGGTGAACAATATGTGTAAACTGCTTTCTAAATACAGAACTCATGCGGTACCACACAATAAAAGGGATATTTAATGAATTTGAAGGATATTATTCATCTTTTAGGGAAAAAAGTAAAGGTTATTGATGTAGATGGTGAGCAACGTATTGGCTATTTTATGGATTATACAAACGCCTTGAACAATCCCGAAGGCGGATGGAGTATTGAAATATATCCCTCTAAATCTTCCGTTAGTGCGTGGGGTTATTTTAAATCTGATATTAAATCAATCGAAAAAGTTAAATAATATACTTTGGAGGAAAAATGTCAGACTGACAGCGACTGTATTATATTATTATTTATGTGAATTAGACTGCCTTTTATGGCAGTCTTTTTTTGCACTTAAATTATTTCTTATTTTGCCCTTGACAAATGTAATAGCGTGTTATGATGTGAATAGGGTATAGCCCGTTTGTTTTCATTCCGCGGACATCGCGGATAATAAATTATGATTAGGAGACAAAACAATGAAAAATATTCTTGATATTTTAAGTGCAGCAGGACTTGAAATAACGGAGGAGCAGAAGACAGCAATCTCAAAAGCCGTAAACGAAAGTTACCGCGGTGTTGAAGAAATCGAAAAGAAAAAGAACCGCATTTTGGAACTTGAAAAGCAAAACGGAGAAATGTCAGAAAAAATAAAAACTTTTGACGGAAATAAAACCCAGCTGGAAGAGTTGCAAAGGAAAGTTGCTGAATTTGAAACGGCAGAAGCAAAGCGCAAAGAGGAACAGCAGGCGGCCGAGCTGGAAAGAACGATGCGTGAACGTTTTGCCCCTCTAAAAGGTGAACACGAGTTTTTTAACGAGTACGCCGAAAAGGAAACCTATGAAAATTTCAAGACCGCTCTTGCCGACAAAGCAAATGCAGGAAAGTCCGATGCGGACATTTATGCAGCAATAGTCAAAAATAAGGATATTTACAAACCGAAAGAAAAATTTATAAACCCGCCCGTAGGCGGAAGAACGGACCCCGAAGCAGATGATATTGCAAAAGCAAGGGCTGTAATGGGGCTAAAAATCAATAAAGGAGATTAAATATGGCTAATTCAATAACAACGTTTAAAAAGTACATCGATCAGATTGACGATGTTTACAAGGAAAGCGCAAAAACCGCTATACTCGACGGCGACGACAGCCTTGTTCAGGCTGGTTCAAACGCCCACGAAATAGTTATACCGAAAATATCTATGGATGGTCTTGGCGATTATTCGCGTAACGGGGGTTACGTTGACGGCGATACAACTGTAACCAACGAAACAGTAGAGTTCAACTATGAACGCGGCAGAGCTTTCACGGTTGACGCTATGGATAACGAAGAAACTGCGGGTGTAGCGTTCGGTAAACTTGCGAGCGAGTTCGTTCGCACAAAAGCCGTTCCTGAGCTGGACGCATTTCGCTTTGCAAAGTATGCAGGTACCACAGGAATATCAAAGGTCGCGGCGGGTGCAACACTTTCAACAGGCGCCGATGTTATTGCGGCGCTTCGTGCAGGCACTACCGAAATGGATGAAGACGAGGTTCCCGCAGAGGATAGGCATCTGTTTATAACGCCCACGTTATACGGTCTTGTTCAGGATATGGATACCACAAAGAGCCGCGAGGTTATGAGCCGTTTTGCCGATATTACTCTCGTTCCTCAGAGCCGTTTCTATACCGCTATCACACTTTACGACGGTAAGACCGATACTAGCTCGCAGGACAGCGGTGTGAATCAAAAGCCCGGTGGTTATGTAAAGGCAAGTGCAGGTAAGGATATTAACTTTATGATCGTCCACAAGCCTGCCGTTTTGCAGTACACAAAACATAAAGTAACCAAGGTTATATCTCCCGAGGAAAACCAGACGGCCGATGCGTGGAAATTCCCGTACCGTGCTTACGGCCTCGCGGACGTATACAAGAATAAGGTTGCCGGTATTTATCTGCATCACAAAGCATAAGGAGGAAATACAATGAAAACAATAGGACTTGTATTTCCTGACGAAGCAAGCTCAGAAAAGGAAAAGGGCGCAGAAAAGAAAGAACCCAAGCCTGAGAAGAAAAAGGCTTGATGAAACGGAGGCGGTTAAATGTATCTTGATTTTTCGGATTATGTGTCTTTCGGCGGAAATCTCGAAAAAGCGGCATTTGACCGCTTTTCGTACCGCGCAGAGCGTATCGTGGAAAGATACACGTTTTCAAATCTTTCAGGAAGGGAATACAGCGATATTCCCGAGAAAGTAAAGCGATGCGTATTTGAACTTACGGAATATATCTCCGTGAATTTTGCAAACGGCTCCGTCGGTAGTAAGGTTTCGGAAAGCAATGACGGATACTCTGTTGCGTATGAGAACAAAAAGGCGCTCGACGAGATATTTGATATAATTTACACGTATCTTTCTGATACGGATTTATTGTATGGCGGGGTGACATAATGGGTTATCCGACTTGGTGGAATAAAACCGTCACCCTTTATAATCGCTTTGAGGATGCTGACGGCGTTGTTAAATATCGCAGAACGGTTTTATCTGGGTGTTTTGTTAAAACTGCGTCGGCGCTTATTGTGTCTGGCGATACGGGCAAAGAAAAACCGCAAACAACCATAAGGATACGCAATTCAAGGAATTATGTGTCCGTCGCAGAATGGTTGACCGATGAAAACAAGAGAAATAACGGCTTTACCATTCAAAACGGCGATATAATCGTTATGGGTAATGTGCCCGATGATATTGATGAATACGAAAGCGGAAAACGATCAGACAATCTGATAAACAAATATAAATCTGTTGGTTGTATAACGGTTGAAGCATATTCAATAAACGATTTCGGCACATTGGCTCATTATAAGGTGGTGGGGGTTTAATGGATTTTATAACGCCTTTTACCGAATACATATTGCAGTGTGATTCTGTTAAAAAGAATAAACTCTTTATAAATTCTATTGCTAATGCCCAAGATGGAGCAAAACAGCTTGTAACTTCACAAATCGACCGCGCCCAGGATAAAGAATATGTTGATGGTTCTGTATTGCATAAGGTAATATTCACTGTTTTTGATTTTAAAAGTATATCGTTTAACGCAATAGTTAAATCTATGCTCAAAAAGAACAAGAACATAGAGAGCTTGCTTGAAGTGCAGTCGCTGATAGACTGGTTATCTGAACAGGAAAAACAAAAAAAATACCCTGATTTCGGCAGCGATTATGAGGTGATAAAGCTGGAAACCACCTATCTCACACCGTCCACACCCGCTATCGACAACACCGCAACGCCCGAAGTGGCAAAATACAGTATTCCAATCGCGTGTTACGTTATGGATTATACGGAGGCGATAAGATAATGGGGAAGATAACTGTTTCTGTATTTCTGGAACACAAATTGCAAAAATTTTATTCGCCAGAAGTAAAGAAATTCGCCCTTGCGTCATATTACGCACGAATGTATAAACGAATACCGTTTGGAAGCGGTTTACTTGCGGATAATGTGAGTATCGAAGACGACGGGATACACTTTAAAAGTCCACAGGCTCATTATCTGTATAAAGGTATACTTATGGTATCGCCAAAAACAGGCTCGTCGTGGGCAAAAAAACACGAAAGAAAAGTGCCTGCTAACAAAAGCCTGAGATATTCAAAAGAACAACACCCGCTTGCTTGCGCTGAATGGGGCAAGGTTACCGCGGATTTAGAGGGCGACGCCATATCTAAGGAAATCAAAAATTATATTTTATCAATGAAATAAGGAGAAAAACAAATGACAAAAGAACAGCTTAATACATTCCTTGCAGGTTTTAAACTTTCGTCAACGGGCAATGTCACAGATGTCGGTTCGGCGGATATAAAGCGAAAAATGCTTGCGGTATATATCAAAAAAGCGTCGGAAAGCAATAGCGCATACGAACTGTTGGGTTATCGCCAGGAAAGTATGTCGGTAGCTTCCAACAACGACACTTCCGATATTAACGATGTAAACGGTTTCAGCTATACCGACTTCAAAGGCAAAAACGAGAAAATCGAAATGTCGGAATATCACATTAACCCCAAGAAAACGAAATTTCTTGAAGAAGCAATCAAACTCAAAATCAGCGACCAAGAGGACGAAATGCAAGATTACACAGTACTTATTGTATATGGCTTTTTGCGCGATACAGAGGGTAACTGTCTTGCAACGGAAGAAACCAATTGTACGGTTATTCTTGACAACCTCGGCGGTCAAGGTTACACTACTCAGGATGTAAACATTTCTCTTTCGGGAATAAAGACATACGGCAGCGTACCTGAAATAGTTTCGGTTCCGACTTTTACCGAGCATACACCTACATAAAAATTCCTCTGCTTTTGGAGTAGAGCAGAGGGGACTTTGCTTGATTTTTGTCGAAAGATGTGATATAGTTTTTAATGCCAAGCATTTTGCAAGGCTGGCAAGAGAGCGGTAAGGTTGTTCCCCTTTAAAAGGGGGTGATTAGCTGTGACAATTTTAGAAGCGATAGCACTTCTTACATTGATTGCAACTATCATCTTTGGTATTCTTGAATACATAAAGAAATAACCGTCACCTAAGCGGCAACGGCGTTTCTCGCAAGCTTTAAACTTGATTCGGGAACGACCTGCACCGACCAAGTGAGCCGTTCTCTTGTTCATATTATAACAATTACGATTAGATTTGTCAAGCGTCCGCTTATGCGGGCGCTTTTTGCGTTTAAATGCAAAATATCTGTTCTGCCCTTGACTTTTTAAATGGCGTGTTATGATGAAAATATAAAACGGGAGGTAATAAAAATGAATGTAAATACTGAGAATGCAACACGCGAAGCTGAAAGCGAAAGAGAAATAATCATAGACGATTTTGCCGAGAGGACAAAAATCAGGCTTGGCAAGAGCAATCGTTGTTTCTATATGGATTTCGGAGATGTAGACTTTCCGAATCGGCTTTTAAGGGGCAGACAAGAAATAGGAAGATTCCTCGAAAGTAAGAGGGAAGAACTCGGCGTCGAGAATATAGACGACATCAAAACCGAAAATTACAGTCTTGAAGAAATAGAAAAAGTGATTAAGGTTTCCCTGGAAACAGACAGATACATTAAGGATCGGCTAAATGATATGTTTGGATACGATGTAAGTCAAGACGTTTTCGGAATTGCAAGCAGCATTTCTGTAACGCGGAAAGGCGAATATTATTTCGACAGCTTTTTAAATTCAATTTTACCTCTTGTAGAGCGTGAGTATAAAGTGAGGATTAATGCCACCAATGAACGTATCAAGAAATATACAGACCAAAAAGGCAAATATCCCGCTCACCCGGCATTAAAGAAATAATGTTTACAGAATTACCGTATACGCTTACTGTGGACGGCGAAGAAAAGCCAATATACACGGATTTTCGCAATATAATTCTTATATGCAACAGCTTTAACGATACCCAATTAAGTAAAAATGAGAAGCTGCGGATAATGCTGGATCTTCTTTATGTTGATGATTGGAATACCTTTTTTGATATACAAGAAGCAGTAAAGCAGGCGATATGGTTCATCGATTGGGGCAAGGAATACAAAGAAACAGATGAAAGCTCGCCGCGTTTAATGGATTGGGAACAGGATTACAACCTTATTGTAGCGTCAGTGAATAAGAATATAAATACATTTGATGTCCGCGAACTCGAATATATGCATTGGTGGACATTTTTGGGCTATTTCAGCGAGCGAGGCGAGTGCCAATTTTCTACTATAACGGATATTCGAGATAAATTGAACAAGGGCAAGAAATTGGAACCTTACGAAAAAGAAATGCTACGTGAAAATCGGGATGAAATAATTTTAAAAAATAAAGCAAATCAAAAGATTGAAGACGAGTTGTGGGGTGATTAAATGGCAGAAGATCTGATTCTTGATGTTGATTTTAACATTACAAAGGCGGAAGCTAAGCAGAAAAAATTAAATTCGGAATTTGAACTTAGCAAAAGAAAGATTGAGGATATTAAAAAATCCGTGCAACAAACAACGGACTGCATAGAACAATCTAAACAAAAGCAAAAACAATTGACCGCCGAGTTGGACAATTCATCGGCTAAATTGGACGCCTATTATAAAGGACAATTAGATTTGACCGATAAGCAGATACAATCTGAGGTAAAGCGAAATCAGTCAATAATGAATAACCTTACAAAAGAGGAAACTCACCAAAAACAGTTGGAGCGCACATTAAGAAAACAGGATTTTTCGCTTGAAAAACAAATACACCATACAAAAGACATAGGAAATGAAATAGCCGTCAACTCAAAAAAACAAAATAAATTCGGTAAAGCCTTTGAAAAGAGCGAAAAAACCGCCGCAAGATTCAGCAAAAGAATAAAAAACCTTATAATGTCGGCGATGTTTTTCTCACTTGTAACCAAAGCATTTACCGCTTTAAGAAATGAGTTTGGCAAGCTGATAACAGAGCAGGGCACAAAGACCGCTACCCTTGTAACGCAGTTGAGATCTAACCTTGCGGTATTGGGAAGAACGATTTATGAGAGCGTGCGACCCGCAATAGAATGGATCTTATCTGCACTTGTGAAAATAACAAGTCTTCTTGCAAATGGTATTGCAAAAATACTCGGAAAAAACATAAATCAGATGAAGAGCCTTGCAAAAGAAACAAAAAAAACGGGCGAAGAAGCAAAGAAAGCCACAGCGGGATTTGACACTCTACAAACGATTGACACTTCGTCGGGTTCGAGCGCATCGGGTTCTTCTGACAGCGGAGGTTCCGCAACCGATTTCAGTGCATTGAACGGGGAAATAGACAGCGAATTAACCTTGTTGATGATGATTGCTTCGGGGGCGGCATTGGTTCTTGGTGTAATCCTCGCTTTTTCGGGCGTTAATATACCGTTAGGAATAGGTTTAATTGCTGTCGGAGCAATTGG
>CAKSIG010000014.1 GCA_934463035.1 uncultured Eubacteriales bacterium
TTCCTGTTATCTTTATCTTAACACATAACAGAGTCCTCGGATTTATTACCACTTAACTTTTTATCATGCCTCCTTATTTCCAAATTTCTTTTGCGTATCTGAAAGCCGCCCACGCCTTAGGCCAGCCGGCATAGAACGCGGCGTGGGTGATTATTTCGGCGATTTCTTCCTTTGTCACGCCGTTTTCTTTTGCGCTTTTAAGATGAAATTCAAGCGAACTGTCGGTAATTCCGCTCGCCATAAGTGCGGTTACGGTCACAATGCTTCTGTCGCGTAAAGGCAGTTTGTCTTCTCTTGACCATACCTCGCCGAATAAAATATCGTCGTTAGTGTGGCAGAACCCGAACCTGTCACGCCTACAAATAATAATTTTTCGCCTTTTCTTGTCTCATCACTTGTAATACGACAGTATTACCGCGTTCTTCGACTTCGCCCTTACAAAAAATTATTTATTTGTGAGGTCAAAGAGTTTCTCTCAGCCGCCTTTTTCCGAAAGGCGAAGCGTGAGATTTGCAGTAAGGCTGTCGCCTTACAAAAATAAGCGCAAGCAAGGCGGTAAAAGACGTCAAGTGAAACCGCGGCAGTTTCGAGTCCTGTCACACTAAGCTCTGCAAATTTCGGGGCAAATTCCCCGAGTGCGTCTCTGCCTGCGGTTACTTTTTTCATATCTGCACCTCATTTTAATTTCTTATATTCTTCGTCGGTTACCTTCTCGCACCACTCGGTTTCGGTGTTTTTGCCGGGCACCTCAACGGCGAGGTGCTGAAAAGCCGACTCTGCCGCCGCGCCGTGCCAATGCTTGACCCCTGCGGGTATATTGACCGCGTCGCCCGGGGTTAACTGCCTTGCGGGTTTGCCGTATTCCTGATACCAGCCCTTTCCCGCGGTAACAAGCAGTATTTGTCCGCCGCCCTTGTCGGCATGATGAATATGCCAATTATTGCGGCAACCTGCCTCAAAGGTCACGTTCGCCACTTTTACCTGCTCGGTTGTGAGCATATTCAAATAGCTTTGACCGACAAAGTAATCTTTAAAGGCGTCGTTTGGTTCGCCCGTTTTAAAAACGCTCATTTCTTCCATATTTACAACACCCACTTCTTTATAGCGTCGGCAGATTTTTTAACGCTGCCGCCGTGTATCGCAAGACCGTTTTCCACCTTGGCTGTGGGGCAGAGCCTTTTAATATCGGCAACGCTGCTGCCCATACCGCTGCCCTCGTGCGTGCAGAACGGCTTTATCGTCTTGCCTGAAAAATCGAAATACTCTAAAAATGTGAACACCGCCATAGGCATTGTGCCCCAATAATTCGGAAATCCGAGATATATCACGTCGTATCCGTCAATCGACTCAGGGTAATTTGTAAGCTCGGGGCGCGCGCCGCGCTGTTGGTCGGCTTTCGCCTCATTAATGCAGTCGTTATAGCCCTTTGAGTACGGCTTTGCCTGCTCGATCTTAAAGGTATCCGCACCGTTAAGCTCCTTTATAATTCCCGCGGCAACCTCGGTGTTGCCCACATCAAGCATTTTCATTTGCCCGTTTACATAGTTTTCGTCCGCTCTCGAATAGAAAGCAATAAGTTCCTTTGACATATCGTCCACCTTGCCTTTCTGTAATTATTATAGTTCTTTCCGTCTTGACAGGGAATAGCCGATATGTTATTATTGTATAAACTAAAAGTTTATAGAGGTGTGGTATGTATAATCCGTTGTTAGATACTTTTTTAACGGTAATTGACTGCGGCAGCTTTACAAAAGCGGCTGAAAAGCTGTATATTTCGCCTACTGCGGTTATGAAGCAAATAAACGCACTTGAAAACCATTTGAACCTAAAATTGACTGAACGCACCCCGTCGGGCATAAGGCTCACCGCGTCCGGCGGGATAATATACCGCGACGCAAAGTTTATAATAGACTGCTCGGAAAAATCCGTTGCGGCGGCGCACGCCGCCGAGCATAGGCGGGACACCACGTTCTGCGTCGGCACTTCGCTTTTAAATCCCGCAAAGCCGTTTATGGACCTATGGTACAAAGTAAACCAGAGCTTTCCCGATTACCGTCTTCACCTTGTCCCCTTTGAAGATAACCACGAGGGTATTTTGAGCGAGATAGGCAAGCTCGGCGAGAAGTTTGATTTTTTGGTCGGAGTGTGCGACTCGAAGGCGTGGCTCTCGCTCTGCAACTTTTTACCGCTCGGAAGATACAAAAAAATGATCGCCGTATCGCGCGAGCATCGGCTCGCAAAAAAAGACCGTATAGACATTGAAGATCTATACGGTGAAACACTTATGATGGTAAGCAAGGGAGATTCGGGCGTGAACGATTTTTTGCGCAACGACCTTGAAAAAAATCATTCGCAGATAAAGATTGAGGACACGCCGCAGTTTTACGATATGTCGGTCTTCAACCGATGTGCCGAAACGGGCAACGTACTGCTCACAATAGAATGTTGGAAAGACGTTCACCCCGGGCTTGTGTCAATCCCCGTCAATTGGGATTATTCAATACCCTACGGTCTGCTTTACGGTCTTAACGCCGACCCCGACGTTGTAAAATTTGTTAAAACCGTTCAGGCACACGGCGTCTAACGTTAAACGCCGCACGGCACAAAAGTGCGGCAATACTCTTCCTGACAAATAATTTCAGTGAAAAACGGCAAGCGTCAAACGCTTGCCGTTTTAAGATTAAAATACAGATAAAACAGTCGATTCATAATTCGTTTTGTTGAATTCCGAACAAAATTCGCATAAAATCCCGCCTGCTCGCTTAAAAGCTCATCTGTGATATAGGCTTTGGTTTGTTGTAAATCCTTTACGGCTTCGGGTGAAAATTTTATTTCAGCCATCAGACGCACCTAAAAGACTTTCAACCTCTGCAATATCTGCCCAGCCCTTATCTTTCCCTGATTGCTCGCCGCGTGCCAATTCGCTCATTAGCTTTAATACGGCTTGTGTTTTTTCGTATTCTTCCATATCCACAATAGCGTATTTCCCTCTGCCGTTTTTGGTGAGAAACACGGGCTCGCCGACGGAAATATCACGCAAGACCTCATTATAATTTCTTAAATCCGACACGGGTTTAATATTCGGCATAAAAGCCACCGCCCTTTCTGCTGTAAATATTATACCCTAATCCTTCGTAAAATGCAACAGCATTTTTGTTCAACGGGGAACGCGGCTCATATAAACCGCGTTCCCCGTTTTAACTAAGAAAAATTACCGTTTAGCCAAAATATTATTTTTCTCGGTATTGCACGTACATAACTATGTCAGAAACACCGGACTGACCGTTCGGATTTGCTGACGATTCAAGAGTGTAACTATAAATCATATGCCTGTCACGGTAACGATATTCCGTATGCGTTACTGCCGGAACATAAGAACTTCCGCCGGAGAACCAATAGCAGTCATATCCGTGAGAAAACATACTGCTGTTATAAGGACCGTATAACCCTAATCCGGAGTTGTACAACGGTAATGCATAGGTCAGATTTATTTCGTCATATTTCGTACAAGCACCGTGAGAAGATGTTTGATAACCCTTTGTGCCGTAACCGTAACCGTCGCTCGTTCTGTAAATATAATACTTATAATTCGTATATGCGTTTCTATCTGTTACGGTCTTTGTTTCGACCTGTCTTGAATCGGAGCCCGACGCCGAATTCTTTGACCAGCCGCTCCACGAGCCGTAGCTGCTCCAATAAGAGGATTTATCCAAAACGGTATAGTTGCCCGAACCGCTCAACGCGCTGGTTGAGGTGTACTTATAATTCCATTTTGTATTTACCGCTTTTGCGTCCGTCGGCATTTCCGAAGCCTTTACCCAACCGGAAAGCGGTTTCAATTCCCAATGAGCATAAAGGGTAATATTCTCCGTGCTGTTTACTTCGGTGTTTTCGGTAACTTCGGTTCCGCCGTCCTTCTCGGTAAACCAACCTAAGAAATTATGGTATTCCCTTGTCGGTGTGGGCAATGCTCCGAATTTGTCGCCATAGAAAACGGTGTTTGACGTTTCGGAGCTGTCAAGAAGTCCCTCATTTGCGTCAAAGGTTACGGTGCTTTGACCTAAAATATACTTTTCAAATTCGTCCTCGGATATTTTTATCAGTTTTCCGTCTGTAATGTTGACATAATCCTCGCCGTCGACAGAGTTTACATATCCGAAGTTCTTTGTAACATTAAGATACCCTGCGGCACCGTCGGTTGTAAACTGCGATTCAATAACAATGTTCTTTCCTATTACCGCGTAGTCGGCACTTGTTTTAATTGCGCTGTCCTGAACGAGCGATAACACCGCACCGTCCTTTTTAAGAATTAGCGCAGTAGAGCTTCCGTTTACAAAAACCTTATGTAATGTGAGCTTATCGGAATCAACCTTTATGGGCGTTCCGTGACTGTTGATTGTCATTTCGCTTAAATGGGTATTTTTAGCGGAAGAATCAACATAGAAATCCTGATATGTTTTCGCTCCGCCGTTAATTTCGACCGACTCTATTTCAGGAATCGTAAGCGACAGCGGCGTGCCGTCTACAATATACGAAATGTCAAGAACGATATTTTCAGCGCCGCATTCAAGAATTGACTTAATAAATTCCTGAGTAATTTCTTTTTGCTTTTCGTTTATTTGTTCGTCTGCACCGTCCGGTAACAGTTTCACAGCTTCGGTATATGATGACAACGAGTTAATAGCTCTGACACTTATGCTCTTAGCGCCTGCAAACGCGTTTGTGCCGATCTTCACAACGTTGGACGGAATATTCATATTCGTGAGGTTTGCGCATCCTGCAAAAGCCTCGTCCCCGATTTCGGTAAAGCTGCCGATTACTTCTTCAAGACCTGTGCAATTCTTAAAGGCGCCGTCGGGAATAGTTTTGATAAACTCGCCTAACACAACGGAACGAATCGACTTACCCGCAAATGCTTTCCCCGTAATTTCAGTTACCTTGTACGCCTGCTTTCCGTCGGAAACATAAGATGGAATGATAACATCGGCAGATTCGCCAACATAACCCGTAATTTTAGCCGTACCGTTTAAAGAATCGGTAATATACTGTATTCCTGTTGTCTTAGAGGTTTTTCCGTTGACATACTCAAAAACATAATACGGAACTTCAAACGGCAAGCAGCTGTATTCACAGTCGTCAAAATTGCCGCCCTTAGGGGTATAATCCAAAAATTCTTCAACCTTATCATCCATTACGCTGAATGTGTATGTAAAGAATGATTTTGTAGCATAGTCGTAACCTACAACCGCAAACACATGCGCTTTACCGACCAATATACTCCTGTATTTTCCCTCTATTTTGCCGTCAACATTATAGGTTGTTGTTGTTGTTTTACTTTCAAGTTTACTGTAAGTAACAGAGGAAGTCGTGCCGGTAGTATTGCTTGCGGTGGAACTGAACCCCTGTGTTTTTGAATCCGTTCCGCCTTTGGAATAGCTGTTGCCGTATCCCTTAGTGGTAGTAACGACGTCTGACAGGGCGTTTCTGACTGATTGACTCGAACTGTGCTGCTGTGTAGCTGAAAACGCGCTTGAATTGTTCCAATTACTTGTGTTTTCATCAATTTTTGAGTTGGTCGTCACTTTATCTGTGCCTGTCTTAGTGACGGTGGTGGTATTATTGTGATAGCCGTAGCTTAGTCCGAGATTAGCTTCAAGTCCGTTTTCGCATTTTATTCCCGAGGACAAAACGTCTTTGTCCGAGCCGGAGGCGGTATGGTTGTATTCATTATTCTTGGATTTATTGGTATATCCGTAAGAGTTTGTTGCGCCATACTCGGTTGAAGCGCCCAGATTTGCTTCCACCTTGTTTGTGTAACTACCGTTCAGGCTTGCATTGAACTGATGCCCCTTATCCTCGGTCTTGGTTTTTGAATTGTAGTCGTATACCGTTGAACCGTCTTCGGTCTTATGATAGCTTGAACCCCCGTTTTGTGCCGAAATGCTTAACGTATTAGACGAGGTTGTAGCGTCGGTTCTGCATTGTTCCGTTGTTTTTCCGACAGATTTTGCCCAAGTTTCGTTAACGGTAGTTACGTTGTTCCAGCTCTCGGAAAGCGACCAGGTAGAAGAATTGGTCGTTATATCGGAAATTGTCTTGGAAACGCTCTCGGCTTCTGAATTTGTAATAGCTGTCGTATACGTTTCGGATACCTGCTGTGACAATCCCGCTACACTTTGAATTTCCCAGAACGGATTATCTCCGTTTAACGGAATATTACGGATTTCGCCGATTTCGTATGTGAAATAAACAACGTTCGTGTTCTGATCTTCAAGAATTATCGGATTGTTATCCTCTTTGCTTACAGCAAGATTACGCAGGCTTGTGTAATATGCGTTAAGCGTAATATGACCTGTGGTTCCTATCGGAATGGTTTTGTACTCAATGCCGTTATTATCATACCAACCGAGGAACTTATAATTGTTTATTTCAGGATTGTATAGATTTGAATTTCCTTTGCTGACAGTATAGTGCTGCTGACCTTCAACGGGAGCGGACGAAACAGGGGTCTGATACATATTGTATGTAATATCGTAAACCGTCTCCGTTACGTGTGCATACAGCTCTATATTCTCGTTAGCCGTCTCGGATATTTCTTTTATCTGCGTAGCACCGTCTCCAAATCCGTCGTACCACCCGTCAAACGTATATCCGTATCTTCCAAGGTCAAGGTTTTTGAGAACCTTTTTTTCGCCCGGCGTATATGAAAAATCCAACGCGCTCGTATCTATTTGCAATGTTTTAAGATACGGATGCTTAGCCTCGTTTACAATGTTATATGTAATTGATCTGGTATTCGGCTTTATCGGCTCTATTCTTTCGTGACCGCTGATCCACGTGTTGCACTTGTCGCACCATACTCCCTCTGTGTATCCTTCGGAAGTAGTTGTCGCAGGAATAGCGTCCTTAACGATCTCGTTATGGCTTGCTTTTACTATTGTGCTTTCAAAAGTGATAACGTTTGAAGCGGCGGCGTCGGAGTAATATTCATCGCACTTAGTACAATGCCAATAGGCGGTATTTCCGTCTTCTGTGCAGGTAGCCGCTTTGGCTTCGGTCTTTTCAAGGCTATGGTCGCATTTTTGCTTTGCGGGCTTCAAGGATAACGGTTTTCCATCGGAATCAAGATAACCGCCCGCGTTAACACGTCGGATCAGCGTAACGTCTTTGCCGTTAATTACTCCGTCGGCATTTACATCGGCTGCTTCTTCATTTATAGAAACACCGTATCCGCCAGCGTTATACCGTCTTATAAGCGTTACGTCCTTACCGTTTACAATGCCGTCGCCGTTCACATCGCCAGGTTTATAATTGATAACCGTAATTTTTCCGTTTTCAAACGTAACCGGAATAGAATCAAGATTTGCGTCGTAAATATCCCCGTATCGGTAAGACAGTTTTACGGGCAGTTCCTCATTCTTAGCCGCTTTATCCGAAACTTTAAAGGATAATATAAGCACTTTGCCGTTTTTGGCAGAAACTGCGCTTTCTGAGTCCCAAGCGAAATTACACGGGCTTGAAAACAGACCGGGCGCGGTAAAATCGAGCATATCAAACGCATCGCCCTTTTGAATATCCAGCAGCGTTAGTTTTTCATCGTATGTTAGTGTAAATGTAGCGCCTGCAATTCCCTGATTATTATCAATATTTATGCTGACTTCTACCGTTGAATCAGGCGCGGCGTAAACGTTTTCCACACTTATTATTGTGCTGTCAGCAAGCTCGGCAAAAGCCGAAATAGGTAAAGCGGTGAACACAAACAGCACCGATAAAATCAATGATAGCAGTTTTTTATTCAAAAATCTCACCTCTTACTTTATTTTAATATTGCCGTTTACAATATTGATGTTCACATCATTCAGATTTTCATCATATATATTTCCGTTAATATATGAGAGCGAAACATTCAAATTCTCGCCCTGCTGTGCGCTTGACGAAACGCTGAATTGAAGATTTAAGATTACTCCGTCGTCCGTTATCATTCCGCTTTCGGAATCCCACGAAAAATTGCACGGATTTGCTAATTGTCCGGGCCTTGTGTACACAAAAGATGAAAAAGCCTCACCGGAGGTAGCGGAGTTCAACGTCAGTTTTGAATTATACGACAGAGTCAAAATAGCTCCTGCAATACCCGGATTGTTTTTAATTCTGACCGTCATATTCACAACCCCGCCCGATTCGGCAGTACAGCTTTCTACGATAATTGTCGGATCGGTTATTTCTGTGTATGTAGCCGTAATTACCGTATCTGCGGTTATATTGTTAAACTTTTTGTCCCAACCGCTGAACGTATATCCGTTTCTTGTAGGATCGGCAGGTGCAGTCGCCGAGCTGCCTGCGTTTACTTTTTGAGTTTTTAATACCGTTCCGTCCCAATCCTTGAAAGTAACAGTAAAGGTTGTAGGCGCGGTTGAACCGCCGTCCGCGGTGACTTTACCTGCGTCCTTTGTTGAACCGTCGGTCAATGTAAGAATTAAATGGCCGTTTGAATCTATTACTGCGTTTGCAATTCCTACGCCTGTATCTCCCTTTTCGCCTTTGGGCAATGCGCCTGCACAAATTTTAGTGTTGTTTGAAAGGTTGAGATAGAGCGAACCGTCCGTAATGCTTGCGCCGACAATTCCTACGCCGTCGTTACCGTCTGTTCCGTTTTCTCCCTTTTCACCGACGACCTTACCGACATCCAACGCTGTTGCTCTGTCGGAGAGGAATACAAGCAAGTGACCGTTTGCGTCCAATGCAACCGAGGTTATGCTCACACCGTCGGCACCTCTGAGTGAAAACAGCCATTCTTCAACCGTTCCCGTATATCCGTTTGCAACGGCAACGCCGTAAGCGTCTTTTCCTACAAGCGATTTTAACCATTCTTGAAGCGTTCTGGTTTCGCCGTTGTCGCAAGCCAACTCATAAGCGGATTTTCCCGCGTCGCCGTCATCGCCCTTTGCGCCCACAAGAGTAGCAAGCCACTCGGTCAACGAACCGGTATATCCTGTATCTTTTGCAAGGTCATACGCAGATTTGCCGTCGGCACCCTTGGCACCTTCGGTTCCTTTTTCACCTTGTGCGCCGACAAGCGAGGTCAGCCATTGTGAAAGCGTCCCGACAAACCCGTTGTCGCAAGCAAGCTCATAGGCAGTCTTTCCTGCGGCTCCGCTGTCGCCTTTGTCGCCCTTAGGTCCGTGAGAAAGCGAGTCTATCCATTCACTAAGGGTTCCCGTATAGCCGTTTTCAACAGCCAATTCATACGCCGACTTGCCGTTGTCGCCCGTATCACCCTTTGCTCCTTTTTCACCCTGTGAACCTGCAAAAGATTTCAACCATTCTGATTCTGTTCCAGTGTATCCGTTAGCTACGGCAAGCTCGTATGCGGATTTTCCGTTAGTGCCGTTTTTGCCGTCGGCGCCGCTTTTGCCCTGTTCAATCAGCGAAGCGAGCCATTGCTTTTCGGTGCCTTTATAGCCGTTTTTAACGGCTAATTCATAGGCGGATTCACCGCGTTCACCCTTTTCGCCGACTTCGCCGTTCTCTCCCGCAAGAGATGCAAGCCATTCCTTTACTGTTCCCTTATAACCGTTTTCTACCGCAAGGTCATAAGCCGATTTCCCGTTTGACGACCCGGAAGTCGGCTTAACGTCTTTCTCACCGCAAGATGTGAGAAAAGCCGTGCCGAACAGCATCATAACGGTAATCACTACTGCTGTTAATCGTTTTTTCATATAACATCCTCCAAATTATAGATTGCAACATAATCTTCATTATGTTGCAGTCTACGCGCCGAATATTACGTTGAAAATTTCAAAAACACGAATTGGATATAAAAATCCAAGCCTTTTTTCATTTGAAAAAAACTGATTAGAAAAAAGGCTTTATTGTAATGCTCATTTTTGATCAATTTCTTGTTTTCATACATTTTCTTAATCAAAATACTTTACATTTAAGCTCTGATATGGTAAAATGCATTATGTAAAAATGTGTTTGCTGAATTTGCGAACCGTTTAAACACAACATAATGAAGATTATGTTTCTGCCGCCGATTTCGGTGGCTTTTTTCATATTATGAGCCGCATATTTTCCATACGCTGACGGTGTTCTGTGCCGGTGGAGATGATATAAATTCTTGTGGTGTTTATGCTTGAATGACCGAGAATATCCGCGAGCTTGGCAATGTCCTTTTCAATACCATAAAACACCCTTGCGAACAGATGGCGCAAATTATGCGGGAACACCTTTCCGGGATTAACATTTGCCTCATCACACAAGGCTTTCATTTCCCGCCAGATGTTAGTACGGCTTATCGGCTTGCCTGTCCTTGTTACAAAAATCATACCGCTTTTAATGTTTTGCTCTGCCGCGTAGCGGAGCAATTTTTGTTTTAACTCTTTTACGATAAATACCGATCGTGTTTTTGCTTTGCAGTTTACAACTGCCTCGCCGTTCTTTACCGCCTCAATGGTAATAAATTGCAACTCGCTGACTCTAATACCCGTACCGCAAATCGTTTGTAAAATAAGGTTAAGCCGTTCGTTGTGTTTGCGCTCCGCTGCTCTGCAAAGCCGTGTGTATTCTGCTTTTGTCAACTCTTTTTCTTCGGGACAGAATACTTGCTGTTGCAGTTTAAGTGATTTCACCTTTAAATCGTGCCAGCCTAAAAATGAAAATAAACTGTTGATACTTGCAAGCATTGAATTTACGCTCCGCACGGCGTAATTTTCCTGCAAATGCTTTTTATATGCAATTACGGTTTCTTTTGTAATGTCAGCATTTTGCGTATATACAGTAAACGCTTTTACATCACGTATATATTTTTCAATAGTCATTTCGCTCCTTTCCTCTAAAATTAGATGTTCCTTAAATTCGGCAATTGCTTTTGCCGTAATAAATGGTCCTTTCATTCTTTTTCCCCTCCGAGTGTTTTTTAATATTTTACCCGAAAGTCACAAAAACAAAAATTGTTTTCTCAAATGCGTTATTCACCAAAAAAAGCGTCGTAGGAAAGATCAAATTCCCTTTACAACGCTTTTTAAATTAGAGGCAAAAAATATGCTCAAAACCCGAAATTGAGGGCTTTGAGCAATATCAAGAGACTACAAAAAAGATGTGAAAACTTTTTTTGTAAGGATTTGAACGCCTACCTATATTATAATATATGATTGTAATAAAATAAATTCAAATACACAAAATTTTAATCACCGAATTCAGCTTTTATTTGTTCGTTAAGTCTCACATCAATTTTAGGAATAGGTTTCAAATCTTCCTCCTTAATGGCAATATCACCAATTGGAGCATGCTCACCTAATAAGTCAAAAAAAACATCCCACGTTCCGTCAATTGATTCTTCTAACCAAATAACGCCCTGCATACCTTTGTGTACTCCGTATTTTGCATATTTTTCTTTTTCAACAATAACTTCGACACAATCAAGATATTTCATATTATTTCCTTCCAAACGGTGTATTTAATTTTATTAGTCCGTTGGGATTTACCATCCAACCTGTAATAAAAGAGACGGTACCATCACCGTTTTTTCGCGGCAACTCAACCCTAATGCTTATTCTTTGTCCATATTCATTTAATAAACCTATTGTGTAATTTCCGTTTTTATACTTTTCCAAACCTTGTTTTTCAATTTCTTCTTTCAAATAAGATGAATCGCGTACAGAGTATCCCCAACTTTCCAACATTGCGCTTTTACCATGTTTATAAAAGTTTTCAGGATCGAATAAATATGGATCAAACTTTTCATACGGGCATTTGCACGAACATTTTGTTAAAACATCATTATACGGAATATCTTCTAATAGACAATGACAAAATGGATGATGCGGCCATCCGGGAGCTTTCTCCTTTAAAAACCAACATTCATGTAATTTGAGACATTCGGGACAATGATTTTCGCTTAAATTTCGATGTATCCATTTTTTCCATTGCGGTGCCATAGGTGTTTTCTTACCCCACACCCCGGCAGAAAACCATTCTTGTAAAAAGTTCATTTTATAATACTCCTTTTCCTTTTGTTTTTCAAGAGTATTATACATAAAACAAAAACGACATTCACCGACATTTTTTAAAAAGATTGAATTTTTCAGCTGTGTATGCCGATCTGCACATAACAACTTTTATTTCGGAAAACAAAGAAACGGCAATTTTCTTACAGAAAATTGCCGTTTCTTTTTGGTGCAGCGAGTGCAGTAATATCCGAACCCAAGCCCGATTTTTCAAGCTCGGTGAAATTGATTGTTTTAGTGCCGTCTTTGTAATTGAATGTAAACGTAATCCTGTCGTCATAAAGGAAAATTGCATTGACAAAGCTGTCAATCAGCCTGCGACGGTGGTCAATCTTCTTGGTATTAAGCTTTCTGAACCGATGAAACCAAAAAATAATTTGTTCACGGGAAAGCGTTGGCTTTGCCATTTCT
>CAKSIG010000015.1 GCA_934463035.1 uncultured Eubacteriales bacterium
TTTCGGGGACCCCAAGAGTCACGCGTGGGCGCGGCTGCTTAAAAAAATCAAATATGCGGGTGTGGCGGAATTGGCAGACGCGCCAGCCTTAGGAGCTGGTGTCTTCGATGTGCAGGTTCAAGTCCTGTCACCCGTACCATATCGAGTGTTCATAACGGATTTGACTTATGAACGCTCGATTTTTTGTCACGAGCAAAAAACTCCGTATTATTTTTTAAATCAACATAAATCGCAATTCGTGTTGTTCTGTTTTTTTATCTTTGGTGATAACATAAAGCCATTAAATAAAGGAGGCTATAAGCTATGAACACTGATAAAATTTATGCTGAATAACTTGCAAACGAATACGCGCCGAAGGACGCTTCAAAGGTCGTTGCCCTTCGCAAACTCGACGCAAAAGCAAAACTGCCGGCAAATGTTTTCACCTATACGCTCGGCGTGGTTTCCGCACTTGTTTTCGGTACGGGAATGTGCCTTGCAATGGGGCAGATTGGCAACGGTACGGTCGGTTCTTTTGTATCGGGCGTTATTATCGGTATTGTCGGTATGGTAGGTATGGGTGTCAACTATCCGATTTACAAGCGTATCCTTGATAACGGCAAAAAGAAATATGCCTTTGAAATTATTGAGCTTGCCAAAGAGATTAGTGAGAAATAAACCGTGAAAAAGGCGTTTGCAATTTTAAACAAACTCCTGCGCCCTCCAAAATGGGTGCTGATTTCGATTCCGCCTTTGGTTTTTTCCGTTCTTATTTATATTTTTATCACCAAGCAAAATAACAATACGGCGGCTTATCTTATCTACTTTCTGTCTTCATATTGTCTGACGATAATAATTCTACCGTTTCCAAGGCTGATAAGAAATACAAAAACAAATATTATGCGGAGGATAAACGGTACGGTATTGGGCGGCAGATATATAAACGATCTTGCGTTTCGGGGCAGCGTCAGTATTTATCAAGGTATGATTGCAAACTTTCTCTATGTGCTTTTTCGCATTGTTGTAGGTATACGGTATGCATCTGTATGGTTCATTTTAATGGCAGCTTACTATTTTGTGTTGGGTGTTCTTCGCCTTTCGCTGATTTTGAGCTGTCGCAACAGAGCCGTTATTGACGAGCTGCGCTGTTACCGTCGGACAGCGAGGTTATTGTTTTTGCTCAACATTCCTATGGGCGCTATGATTATCCTGATGGTGATGACAAACTCCGGCTATTATTATCCTGATTATGTTATATATCTTTCGGCAATATACACATTTTATACGATGATTAGTTCGGTTATCAATCTTGTAAGGTTTCGCAAGCTAGGCAGTCCGATATTGTCTGCGGCAAAGGTGTTAAATTTCATTTCCGCCCTAATGTCCGTCCTTGGCTTGCAGACGGCGATGATTGCACAGTTTTCAGCGGAAAGCGACAACCTCCGTAGGAAGATGAATGCAATTGTCGGCGGAGTTATCTGGCTGACCGTGGTATTAGTTGCCGTTTATATGCTGTACCGAAGCCGAAAAATGAAATATGAGGTGAAATTCGTTGAACAAATCTGAGAGTAAATATTTTGCTACCGCCGAGCGTATGGATAAGGCGTTTTTGGAATTGATTGAGAAAAAGGATTTTGCCTATATCACGGTTAAAGAAATTTGCGAAAAGGCGGGTGTTAACCGTTCGACTTTTTATTTGCACTATGAAACTGTCAGTGATCTTTTGGCAGAAAGCGCACAGTATATTATTGATGAATTTGCAGCATATATGCCATATGATACGGCGGAGTTTTTAAAAAAGATACAGGATTGTCCGCTTGATGAGATGTATCTTATCACATCGGATTATTTGACCCCCTACCTGAATTATATCAAAGAACATCGCCGAATTTTTAAGGCAACTGTTGAACAGGCGTCTGTTTTGCAAATGAATGACGCATATAAAGCGCTTAACCGTCATGTGCTTACTCCGATTTTAAACCGCTTTGAAGTGCCGCCCGACTATCAAGGGTATGTAATGCAATTTTACATTAGCGGTTTGATTGCAATTATTAATGAATGGCTAAAAGGCAATTGTGAAGACAGCATTGAGCATATTATTTCTGTTATGAAACTTTGCGTAAAAAAGATTTCATTAAACTGACAGCTTCCGTTTTTTCTTTTCTTATAAGTTTAATTAGTCCTTGCATTAAACAATTCTATGTGGTATGATACTTTTGTTAGTAATGGTAAAATTTTAATATTTTCGGAGGTTTGACAATGAATATCGGTCTTTCCACTACTTCAATAGTTGTAATTTCGATTGTTATAGGAATTGTTGCGGTAATTAAGCTCGTGGCGCTTATTTGGCTGATTTCAACCCTTTCAAAAATCAAGCGTTATACATATTTTATGGCAAATAAATCAAAACAAATATGTAAATTGGTTTCAGACAGTCAGATTATCACCCGCGGTATTTATCGTAAGGTTTCGCCTGACGATGTTGAACTTCCCGAGGAAAAGCAATCGGAGAATAATAAGTAAATTAAAAAAATCCTGTCTTTTGACAGGATTTTTTGTTTAGGCAAGCGGTAATAAATCCGAACCCGTTACGCCGATATCTTCATAATAGTACCGCACGCGATTTTCTCGCCCGAATTGCCCGAGGGCTGCGTCGCGAAGTCGTCGGGTTTTGCGTGGATAATGACGGTTCTGCCGATGATTTCATTTATTGTAAATCTATCGGTTAAAAATATCATAAACGATTTTCCGTTTGCGCCAAGCAAGGGAGGCATATCGCCTGCGTGATACGGATGCTCACAGTCATCAGGATTATAATGCATACCTGCATTTGAAAACGGGTCTTCCGCTGTTCCGGAGCATTCCGAACCGCTGTGGATATGAAATGCAAAAATCGGATTTTGGCATTTGCGGTTGTTTATAGGCAAGCCTGTTATCTCTGCACGCACCAAAACACCGTCATTTACACTATAAAACGATACTTTTCCGCGAATGTCGGGATATTTCTCGCTTCCTTTGACGTTTGCAACTGCGCATGCGCGCCTGTTTAAAATATTACATAGTAAGTTCATAAAGCACCTTCTTTATATAATATTTTATTCATTGCAGTAAGTTTGGTGAAACGAATTTCATTAAAAAAAGCACTTGCATTGCAAGTGCTTTTTTCTGGCCCGCCCGAAGGGATTCGAACCCCCGTTCTTCAGAATCGGAATCTGCTGCGTTATCCAGCTGCGCCACAGGCGGATAT